>JACKMC010000005.1 GCA_024235595.1 Zoogloeaceae bacterium
CGGCCCTCGCTGCACGAGCTCTCCGGGTTCGTCGGGTTCGCACGGTGTGCCGTCCTTGCGGAGCACGAGGATTTCGGAGTTGGGAATGGCCTTGCCGATCGAGTCCGGCCGCAGGTCGAGCTGGGAGGGGTCCAGGTAGGTCGCCCTGAAGGCTTCGGTGAGGCCGTACATCAGGAAGACCTTGGCCTGGGGCGCACGGGAGCGAAGTGCATCGAGCGTGTTCTTCGGCATTCTGCCGCCCGTATTGGCAAGGTAACGCAGTGTTCGATACGAACCCTCGGCCCACGGCGTCTGCGAGAGCTGTATCCAGAGCGGCGGCACCGCGGTGAGGCCGGTGACGCCATGTTGCCCGATCGCGTTGAGGACGTCCTTGGGAAACAGATAATTCAGGAGCACGACCCGGGCGCCCGTATGAAAGGCGGTGGTGAGCTGCGAGAAACCTGCATCGAACGACAGGGGAAGTGCCGCAAGGATTACATCATCGGCCCGATTCTCCAGGTAGCTCGCAACGCTCTTGGCGCCGGTGACCATGTTTCGGTGCGAAAGCACAACGCCTTTTGGCTTGCCGGTGCTGCCCGAGGTGTACAGGATGGCTGCAACGTCGCTGTCGATCACGCGGTGCAGCGGCGCGCCCGCGAGATCGTTGAAGGCGTCCCATCCATATCGTCGCTGGGGCCCTGCGGATGCGTGCTCGTCGTCCAGCCCGGGTGTCACGACGACCTGGTGCAACTCGGGACATGCGGCGAGGACAGGGGCGAGCCCCGCGAACCGCTCCCGTGTGGTCAGCAACAGGCGTACGCTGCAATCGCGAAGGATATAGGCCACCTGCTCGGGCTTGAGGAGCGGATTGATCGGAACGAAGGTGCAACCCGCCCAAACGGCTCCGAAGCACGCAATGACGGCCTCGAAGCGCTTTTCCATGTAGATGGCGACACGGTCGCCACGGCGCATGCCCGACCCTGCGGTGGCGCCAGCAAAACGACGGCACGCCTCGGCAAGCTCACCGTAGGCGAGTGATTCGCCACGGTATGAGAGGGCTGCGGCATCGGGCGATCCGGATGCGGCGTTCTCAAGGAGGTGGTGAAGCAGGTGGGTGTGGTTCATCCTGTGTTTCGCAAGTCGGTGGTCGGTGAGATAGGCCCTGGATCGATTCGGCGGGAGTGCGTTCTGCTCCGCCGATGATGACGCCGCCGGGCGGCTCTTCCGTGGCGGCTTGAAGGGATCCTATAATGGCGGCCCAGTCAGGGTTGTCCTGGGCTGTATGCGCACGAAAGGAACACGACGTTGGAAATCGAAAAACAAGTACTGCTGCTCATCGACGATGTCTTGGCGCTGGAAGGCCGTGGGCTTGAATTCACCGCTTCGACCCCACTGCTGGGGGCGGTTCCGGAACTCGATTCGATGGCCGTAATCGGAATCATCAACGCGCTTGAGGAGCAGTTCGATTTCATCATCGGTGACGATGAGATCGACGGTGAGACGTTCGAGACAGTGGGCTCGCTGGTCGATTTCGTTCGTCAAAAGCACACCTCCTTCGAGCAGCGGGCCTCCCGATAGCGCGCCGGGGTCGCAAAAGGGGCGCCCAGCGCCCTATTTGCTCTTGATCATGGTGCCTACGCCATGATCGGTAAGAATCTCCAGCAGCAGGCAGTGCTCGACACGACCGTCGATGATGTGAACTGACTTCACGCCGTTTCTGGCAGCGTCGAGCGCCGACCCGATCTTTGGCAACATGCCTCCCGAAAGCGTGCCGTCTTCGACGAGCTCGTCGATCTGTCGTGGCGTGAGCCCGGTAAGCAGATTTCCCTGCTGGTCGAGAACGCCAGGTGTGTTGGTGAGCAGAACGAGCTTCTCCGCCTTGAGAATCTCGGACAGTTTGCCCGCCACCACGTCCGCATTGATGTTGTAGGTCTCGCCCGACTCACCGACACCGATCGGAGCAATCACGGGGATGAAGTCGCCGTCGTCGAGAAAGGAGATCAGGCTCGGATCAATGGAGGTGATTTCGCCAACCTGACCGACATCGATGACATCTCCCGGCGGCGCGTCCTTGCGCTGCATTCGGAGCTTCTTGGCGCGAATGAAGGATGCGTCCTTGCCGGTCAGGCCGACGGCCTTTCCCCCGTGCTGGTTTATCAGGCCGACGATTTCCTTGTTGACCTGACCACCCAGTACCATTTCGACCACTTCCATGGTTTCGGCATCGGTGACCCGCATGCCCTGGATGAACTCTCCCTTCTTGCCCACCCGGTTGAGCAGACTTTCAATCTGGGGGCCGCCGCCGTGCACGATGACCGGATTCATGCCCACGAGCTTCAGAAGTACGACGTCGCGGGCGAAGCAGTCCTTGAGGTGCGAGTCCGTCATGGCGTTCCCGCCGTACTTTATGACGATCGTCTTGTCGAAGAAGCGCTTGATATAAGGCAATGCCTCGGCAAGGATTTCCGCCTTTATGGCGGGTTGGGTTTTTAGTGCATCGTCGCGAATCGACATCTGAAAGCTCCATGAATTAGCCTTGGATTCTAATGGCGCCGCGAGTTTTGCGAAAGTCGCCACCGGCGCCGGGCGCCCTCAAGGGTGGGGTTGAGCAACAGCCTGGAATGCGCCAGGAAGCCAGGTTTCCGGAAAATCGAGCCGCACCGTGCCTGTGGGAGAGGAAAACTCCGAGTCGGGACGGAGGTCGGGGTCAGGCGCTGCCGCGACAGGATCGAGTGTCTGCCGCGCCGGATCGCCGGGCAAATACGGCTCCTCAACCGTGTTGCCAGATTCGAGAACGCTGTTCGCATTTCCGCTGAAGACACCATCGGTGCCAAGCTCGAAGATGCCCAGCCCGATTGTAAGGTTGTTGATCGCGACGACTTGCGGCGGGGATGTGAACCTGTTGCGCCAGACCCTTAGAAACCAGGCTGGTACCAGGCCCTCGTTCTTCAGGGTGTTGTGGCCAAGGCGCAGCCGGCTGTCTTTCCAGGTATTGCCTTCGGCGCCAAAGGCGATCACCACCGGATTGCGACTGGCCCTGCTCTGCACCACGGTGTTGCCCACCAGCAGGACGTCGCCGCCGTTGGGAAAATCCATCTCGTATGATGCCTCTCCAAGCGGGCCGTCAGCGAGGAGGTTGTATTTGACGGTGCTCTTGCGCGCACGCGACTTGAGCAAATGGCCAACGTGACCGGTGTGGAAATAGCTCCCGCGGACCTCGAAGTTCTCGATCTGGCCTACATAGAGGAGATGATGCAAGCCGCCCCGGTCCGTGGGGGCATTGCCAAACTCGCTGTCCTCGATCGTGAGCCGGGTGGCTGGCGTGTTGGCAGTCATGAGGCCGATTTCGTTGTTGAGGAAGACGCAGCCGCGAACCGTCAATGTTCCGCGTTCCAGGCGGATGCCCGAGCCGACTGCGTCCGCTCCGCGCGCGTCCCTGAACTCGATGTTCTCGATCGTGAAATCGCCCTGACGAATGACCCAGATGCCTTTGCGCTCGGCGCTTCGCCCGTCCGCACGGATCACCGGCCTTCCGCCTATGCCCCTGATGGTGAGCTGCTTCTGCGCCCACACGGCGACGCTGCCGCGATACTCGCCGGCCAGGATTTCGACCGTATCGCCGTCCTGTGCTCGTTGCGACACTTCGTCGATCGATAGTGATTCCGGATAGGGGCCGACCATCCAGATTCTCGCATTTGCGCAGTCCGCAACAAGGAGAAAGACCAACGAAAGTGCAGCCCCGAGCAGGCGCCGGTGAACGCCGGCCAGGCAGCCGCAGCGGGTACGGGTATGGCGGGCGTTCTGCGGGAGGATCATTGAAGGCGAGCTGCCGATGCCTGCATGCGAGGAAAAATGACGACGTATAAGGATCTGGATGGGCGCAGGAGGCCGGGTCCCTGATTTCGTGTTGCGCCACCGAAGGGCCTTGCGAGCCTCAATCCTACCCTGCCTGATGCCGCGACATGGAGAAGGGTGGCGCACCAGCCGTGCAAAGAACACGCCGGCCACAGAATCCTGAGCACTGCCGTCGATCCAGGGACCATGGGGACTGCCGCGAGCGGCCGGCTTCCGGGGGATCGACGCGGCGCCAGGATCGACACGGCGCTGACGATATCGATCGACGGCTTAAAACGCAGGGCGCTCGCCGGATCGCGAGGGAGCGCGCGGGCCAGATGTCGCCCGCGATCGCATGAGCCCGAAGAAGCGGACGCCCCGCTTGCGCGAGGCGTCCGCTGGCTGGTGTCGCAGTGCGGGCCATTATCCGCTGCGCGCGGCAAGCCTTCGATTGCAGGCGATGAGGATCACTCGATCGTTAACCGTTTGGCCTGGACGGCTTCCTTGCGTGGCAAGCTCAATTCGAGTACGCCGTCGCTGTACTTGGCGCTGGCGCGGCTCTCATCGAGTTCCTGGCCGAGCTGGAAGCTCCGCGATACCTTGCCGAAACGGCGTTCGGTGCGCAGGATCCGCTCGCCTTCCTTGACCTCTTTCTGCTCCTGCCGCTCGGCGGAGATTGAAACCACCGGGCCGTCGATGCTGACGTGAATGTCTTCCTTTCGCACGCCCGGCAGTTCGGCGTGGATCGCGTAGCCTTCGGCGTTCTCCTTGATGTCCACCTTGATCGCCGGGGCCTCGCCGCCCTGTCCGAACTCGACCGGACGGACAAAGAAGCCGCGGAAGAAATCGTCGAGTGGATCGTTTCTGACCAGATTGTTCATGATTGCCTCCTTCAGACCGTTGAGTTAGCAAATCACTGTTTGCTTATGTTCAATCTAGGGTCGGGCGCAGCGTTTTCAAGGGGGCATCGCATCATTTGAAGCGGCTTTCGGCGGACGCTTCGATATCCTGGCGACGCGGGCAAGAGCGCGTGGCTGGATGGGCAGCAGCAAACTCAGGCTGCGGATTCCGCCATTCGACCGACAAGCCTGATCGCATCGCGGTTGGTCCATGACCACACGCAGCGTGCGGCGTCCTGCCATGGAAGCCACCGCCAGGCCTGGTGTTCGGCAGGGTCGAGAAGGGGCTCCGCTGTCGACTCGATACAGGCGCTGAAAACGTGCTCGGTGTTGTGGCTGACCCCTGCGCCGTAGCGTGCCCGCCACGCGGGAGGTATGAGGTAACGGTTGCTCAGGCGGTGGTCGACGAGGGACCGCGAGGCGATGCGAAAGCCGGTCTCTTCACGGATTTCGCGCACGGCGGTTTGCGCGAGGGATTCATCGTCCTCCTGGCTCCCGGTGATCGATTGCCAGAATTGCGAAGGCTTTACGCGCTCCAGCAGCAGAACCTCCAGCGCGGGTGTGTGAATGACCGCCAGGATGGATACCGGCCGCTTGGCTTGCATTCGCTTCAGCCGTACGGGGGAGGCGGTGCGATGTCGGGCGTGCCGTCCTCGATGAGGATCCAGAACGGGATCCCGTCGGCCGTCCAGTCCCCGGCCGTTTCGCGCAGAATCTCGAGCAAGGTCCGCACGTCGGCGTCCGCCGAGCGGGGCAGGGTGCCGATACCCCTGACGACGGTGAGATAGCCGTCGGACGGCAGCCAGCTCAGATCTCCGAGCGCGTCGGCCAGCGCATCCCAATTGAAACCGAACCAGTCGGGCAGTCGATAGGCGCTCGAAAGTCGCTTCAAGAGTGATGCCTTGTCGACGCACCCGTCGAGCTCGAGCTCGACCAGGTGAAGCTGCATCTCGGGTGCGACACGGGCGAAGGCGTCGGAATCGACCCGGGGGATGCTGTAGACGCCCGCCGCGGTGGGCCGGCGCAACAAAGCGGCGATTTCCTTAAGGGTGCGAGTCATGGCGATATTCGCTTGAAGCTGCGGTAGTGGTCCCTGGTGTAGTAAAAGACCTCGGCGGGCTCTCCGCCGGCAACGATCCGGCGTGCGCCACGATCCCTCGCTCCTGGCGTGGCGACCGTGTATTCGCGGTAATAGCCACGGGGCATGCGTGGCAGCAGCTTCTCACGATTCTGAAACACCGATCCGTCCTTGCGGTAGGGAAACGGACCGCCGGCCCTGATCAATGCGAGCGTCTCCAGGGCCTCGGGAGGCAGGCCCGCGACATCGCGCGGCTGTGCTGCAGCGGGTGCTGGAGCGAGGTGACCGTTGTCGGGGGGGGCGGCCTCGCGGCTGCAGGCGGGAATGGCCAGCAGGATGGCGAGCAGCAATAGCAGCCTTCTCAGCATGTGTCTCCCATGAAAAGTCCGAGTGGATATTCTAGCGCTGTCGACCGGCTCCGCGTTGCGTTGGTTCGTGCGCATGTCACGACCGTCTCGCTGCGTCGGTGATCAGTCCTGCGCCGCTATCCCGTATTTCTTCAGCAGGCTTCGTCTGAACTCCTTCAAGGCAGGCAGGCGGGCATTTTCAGGGTCGTGGATGCGAACCTGCTCGACCAGTCGGCGCGCCTGCTCTGCGAACTGCTCGTTCCAGCCGCAGTTTTCGATGTGCCGCAACAGGGCAAGTGCGGCGTTGAAGAGCACGTGCGGGTTGCCCGGCAGTCGGCGTACCGCGTTCATCATTTCGCTCACCGCGCCGTTGAAATCGCCGACCCGTGCCTTCTGGGCGCCGGTCGAAACGAGGGCTCGCACCTCTTGCTGGACCTGCGCTTCCAGGTCGCCCGAAAGAGCCGTCTTGTCATGCCTGGAAAAGATCTTGCGAAGTGCTTGGAGGGTTTCGGCGTCGCCGCGGCTACGGATCATCTCGAGTGCCACTTGCGACGCCTTGTCGTCGAGGTCGTTCTCCAGGCAAGTGTCCGCGAGACGCTTCTTGAGGCCGGCCGAGAGACCACTGATGCCCTCCCGATCCTCGAATGCCAGCGCCAGCGCCTTGTGGGCCTTGTCGCGCGCACCCTTCTGTCCCAGCAACATTGCGTTGGCCAGTTCGAGGCATGCGCGCGAGCCCGGCAGACCCATCATCGAGCGCTCCAGATCCCGCACCGTCGATTCGGCGTCGGCAAGCTTTCCTTGGGCAAGCTGAGTGGCGGCGAGTTGGACGTTGTCCTCCGGATTCCGGAAATCGGAATACTTCGCGAGTCGGACCACCTCGTGAAAATGCACTTCCGCCTGCCGGGCGTCGCCAAGCTCGAGGGCGAGTTCGCCGAGCTTGCGTGTCCGGCTGACCCTGTGGGGTGAAATGCTGTGGGCTCGTGCGAGGACGTCGCGGGCGGCTTCGAGTTGCCCGGCGCTCTCGCGTGCCTTTGCCAGAAGCTCGTAGGCATCGATGTATTGATCGTTCTCCTGCACCAGCCCTTCGAGAATCTGGTCGCATTCGGGGAGTCGCTTCTGGGCATAGAGCGACTTCGCCAGGCCCAGTTTCGCCCATGGCACAGCGCGCAGTTCGAGTATCTTTCGGTACTGTTGCTCGGCTTGCGCCGCCTCGCCGGTGGTGATGAGCAGCTCCGCCTCGAGCCGCATGAAGTCGAGCTCCCACAGGGGGTGAAGGATTCTGCCTTCGCGACAGGCGGCGATCGCTGCGGGCGCGTCCTGACGCTCGATGGCGCGGTAGGCGGGCAACAGGGCATCGCGTTTTTCCATTGCCTTGGCAATTCTGCGGAACAGCGACTCGGCCGTGAAAGGTTTGAGAATGTAGTCGTTGGGTGCGAGTTCCGCCGTGCCGACGACCTTTCCATAATGGCGTTCGCCGGTGAGCATGATGAAGACGGTGCCGAGCGGGATGATGGCGTTCTGGCGCAGGTCCTCGAGCAGGTGTTGTCCGTCCTGTCCTTCACCGAGATGGAACTCGCAAAGGATCAGGTCGAAGGTCCGCTCCCGCAGCTTCCGGACCGCTGCGCCCGCGCTCACGGCAAACTCGACGGTCTGCACACCGGACAGCGCGAGCATGTTGCGCACTTGGCCGCGCATGCCCGCCTGAGGCTCGATGATCAGCGTCGATATGCTTGCTGCAGTGGGCAACATCGCGGATCCGGGGAAAGAAGGTAATGGCCTGTTATCGACCAATATAGGCCGATCTTGATGCGCAAGGTAGCCGCGCGAGCAATACGGCGAGAAAGGCAAAGCCGCGGCTGCGCCTTTCTCGCTTCTGGCCTGTCAAAAAAAACGTGCGCCGCAGCGCACGTTCTTTCTCCAGGGTTCGCGCTGGCAGGACTCAGTCCTTTGCCACCTCGACCTGGGTGTCGACCTTGTGGCGCAGGCGGATGTGCAGATCCCGCAGTTGGCGTTCGTCGACTCCCGAGGGCGCGTCGGTCAGCAGGTCCTGGGCACGCTGTGTCTTGGGGAACGCGATCACGTCGCGGATTGACTCGGCGCCCGTCATCATGGTCACGATGCGGTCGAGGCCGAAGGCCAGGCCGCCGTGGGGCGGGGCGCCGTACTTGAGCGCATCGAGCAGGAAGCCGAACTTGAGCTGGGCCTCGTCTTCGCCGATGCCGAGGGCACTGAAAACCTTGCTCTGAACATCTGCACGGTGGATACGCACCGAGCCACCGCCGAGCTCCCAGCCGTTGAGCGCAAGATCGTAGGCCTTGGCGAGACACTTGCCGGGGTCGGTTTCCAGCAGCGCGAGGTGCTCGTCCTTGGGGCTGGTAAAGGGATGGTGGCAGGCGGTCCAGCGCTTGTCCTCGTCGTCGTACTCGAACATCGGGAAATCGACCACCCACAGCGGCTCCCAGGCCTTGCCATTGACGTAGCCCTTGTCGTGGCCAAGCTTGGTGCGCAGCGCACCGAGCGCGTCGTTCACGATCTTGGCCTTGTCGGCGCCGAAGAAGATCAGGTCGCCGTTCTGCGCGCCGGTGCGCTCTACGATGGTCGCCAGTGCCTGCTGGTGAAGGTTTTTCACGATTGGCGACTGCAGGCCTTCTTCGCCGAGCTTGGTGACGTCATTGACCTTGATATAGGCGAGACCACGCGCGCCATAGATGCTGACGAACTTGGTGTACTCGTCGATCTCTCCGCGCGTGAGCTGCGCGCCACCGGGCACCCGGATCGCCGCGACACGGCCGTTGTCGGAGTTCGCGGGAGCCGAGAAGACCTTGAACGCCACGTCCCTGACTGCGTCGGTGACCTCGGTGATCTCGAGCGTTACCCGCAGGTCGGGCTTGTCCGAGCCGAAGCGCGACATTGCCTCGGCGTAGCTCATGCGGGGGAAGGGGTTGGGCAGATCGACGGCAAGGACTTCCTTGAAGATGCTGCGGATCATCTCTTCCATCAGCGCCGTGATCTCGGTCTCTCCGAGGAAGGAGGTCTCGATATCGACCTGGGTGAATTCGGGTTGGCGGTCAGCGCGCAGGTCTTCATCGCGGAAACACTTGGTGATCTGGTAGTAGCGGTCGTAGCCGGCCACCATGAGCAGTTGCTTGAACAGTTGCGGCGACTGCGGCAAGGCGAAGAAGTGGCCCGGATGAACCCGTGACGGCACCAGGTAGTCGCGCGCGCCCTCGGGCGTGCTCTTGGTGAGCATCGGCGTCTCGATGTCGATGAAGCCCTTTGCATCCAGAAAGCGACGGAAGGCCATCGCGGTCTTGTAGCGCAGCATCATGTTTTTCTGCATCTGCGGGCGGCGCAGGTCGATGACGCGATGCGTGAGTCGGGTGGTCTCCGAGAGATTCTCGTCGTCGAGCTGGAACGGAGGCGTTGCCGAAACGTTGAGAACCTCGAGTTCGTGACACAGCACTTCGATCTGGCCGGAAGTGAGGGCGGCGTTCTCGGTGCCGCTGGGACGGCGACGCACCTTGCCGGTGATGCTCACCACGTATTCGTTGCGGATCGATTCAGCGATGGCGAACACTTCGGCGCGATCGGGGTCACAGACTACCTGCACCAGGCCCTCGCGGTCGCGCAGATCGATGAAGATCACGCCGCCATGGTCGCGCCGGCGATGCACCCAACCGCAAAGTGTGATGGTTTGATCAAGATATTCGGCGGTCACCAGACCGCAGTAGTTGGTTCGCATGGCTCAAATTCCGGAATTACGAATGGCGGCGGCACGGCCGCGGGTAGGCATTATTGTTGGAGCAGGGCGCCCGGTGGAGAGTTTTTTCGGGCCGTTGGCGCCACCACGCCCATGGAAATGATGTACTTCAATGCCTCATCGACGCTCATTTCCAGTTCGATCACATCCTGCCTTGGCACCATCAGGAAAAAACCCGAGGTCGGGTTGGGCGTGGTCGGCACGTAGATGCTGACGTAGTCACCGCTCAGATGCCTGGCCGGGGCGCCACCGGGGCGCCCGGTAAGAAAGGCGATGGTCCAGGCGCCCTCTCTGGGGTACTGGACCAGCAAGGCCTTCCGGAACGCTTGCCCATTGGTCGAGAACAGGGTGTCCGACACCTGTTTGACGCTGTTGTAGATCGATTTCACCACCGGAATCCGCGACAGCAGCGCTTCCCAGTAACGCACCAGGTGCTGGCCGAGGACGTTGGCGGTGACCAGGCCGGTGACGAAAATGATGAGCAGGCTCATCAGGACCCCGAAACCCGGCACGTGGAAACCCAGCAGGCTGTCGGGACGAAAATGCAGGGGAATGAGCAGCAGCAGCTGGTCGAGCGTGCCGACGATCCAGGCGAGCACCATGAAGGTGATGACCAGCGGAATCCAGATCAGCAGTCCGGTGATGAAGTATTTCTTCATTCAGCAGGCTGTCAGTGGCACGCGCACGAACCACCGCAGCCGGCAGCGGGGGGGCTGTCGCTCTTGGACGAGTCCGCCGTGGCCGTGCTCGTGCTCGCGGGCTTGCTGCCGGAGCCGCCGCCCTTGAAATCGGTCGCATACCAGCCCGAACCCTTGAGCTGGAAGCCCGCTGCACTGAGCAGCCGCGTGTACTTGCCTGCGCCGCAGGACGGGCAGGCCGGAATCGGGCCGTCACTCATCTTCTGCAGATGTTCTTTCTGGAAACCGCAGCTCTCGCAGCGATATTCGTAAATCGGCATCTCACTCTCCGAAAAATCAAGCGCCTGAGTCTAGCGCATTGCAACATTTGCGGAAAGCGCGGGTCGGCGACCAGGCCTTCCTGCGCCACATGCATCCAGCCCCGATTTGGGGGCGGAGCGAGCCGAATTCAAGAGCCGTCAAAGCAGCGCCAGATAGCGTGTGGTGAGATCTTCGCCGAAGAACAGGGCGAGAACGCCGGCCGCCGCGAGATAGGGGCCGAAAGGGATCGGGACATTGCGCCCGTGGCGCGCAAACACGATCAGCGAAATGCCGACCAGCGCGCCTACCGCGGACGAGAGCAGAATCGTCAGCGGCAGCATCTGCCAGCCGAGCCAGGCGCCGATCGCTGCGAGCAGCTTGAAATCGCCATATCCCATGCCTTCCTTGCCGGTGACCAGCTTGAAGAGCCAGTACACCGACCACAGCGTGAGATAGCCTGCGACGGCGCCGACGACTGCCGACGAAAGTTCGGTAAATGTGCCCGGCAGGTTGAACAGCAGGCCCAGCCAAAGCAGCGGCAGGGTCAGGTTGTCGGGCAGCAGTTGCGTGTCCAGGTCGATGAAGGTCAGTGCCACCATGGCCCACAGGAAGCCCAAGGCGCCGAGCAGCGCCATGCTGTAGCCGAAGCGCCAGGCCGCAAAGGCGGAAAGGACGCCGGTAAGGATTTCGACGATCGGGTAACGGACCCCGATCGGGGCCTTGCAGTGGCGGCAACGTCCGCGCAGCACGAGAAAGCTGACGACGGGGATGTTCTCGACCGCGGTGATCTGATGACCGCAGTGCGGGCAACGCGACCTGGGCGTGGCCAGGTTGAAACGCACCGCCGGCTCGGTGATCGCTTCGCCACGCAGTTCCGCCGCCTGGGCCTGCCATTCGAGTTCCATCATCTTCGGCAGGCGGTGAATCACAACATTGAGAAAGCTGCCCACGAAGAGGCCGAGCAGCGCGGTCGTCACCGTCAGGGCGACGGGTTCGTTCAGGAATTCGAACATGATTTGCCGAGTGGTTTTTCGGGGGTGGATCTCAGACGACCGCGCCCAGCTTGAAGATGGGCAGATACATGGCAACCACCAGGCCGCCGATCACCGTCCCCAGGAATACCATGATGAGCGGCTCGAGCAACTGCGACAGGCCAGCCACGGCGTCATCGACCTCGCGCTCGTAGAATTCCGCAACCTTGCCGAGCATCGAGTCCAATTGGCCGGATTCCTCGCCGATCGACACCATCTGAACCGCCATGGTCGGAAAGACCTTGGCGTTCTGCATCGAGACGGTAAGACTCGTGCCGGTGCTGACCTCGGTCTGGATCTGCTTGGTCGCCATCAGGTAGATGTAGTTGCCCGATGCGCCGCCCACGGAGTCCAGGGCTTCGACCAGCGGCACCCCGGCCGCGAACATCGTGGACAGGGTTCGGGTCCAGCGCGCGATGGTCGCCTTGCGGACCACATCGCCGATGACCGGCAGCTGAAGCGTGGCGCGGTCGACGAAGATCTGCATCTTCGGTGAGCGTTTGTAGAGATAGGAGATGATGAGCACGGTGCCGATCACGATCCCGAACATCAGGTACCAGTAATCGACGAAGAAGTCCGACATGGCCACCACGACCAGCGTCGGCGCAGGCAGGTCGGCGCCGAACGAGGCGAACACGTTCTTGAATTCAGGTATCACGAACAGCATCATCACCGAGATCACGATCGCCGCGACCACGACAACGGCGAGCGGGTAGAACAATGCGGACTTGATCTTGCTCTTGATGGCGAGGATCTTTTCCTTGTAGTTGGCGAGACGGTCCAGCAGCGAATCCAGGATACCGGCCTGTTCGCCGGCCTCCACGAGGTTGCAGTAAAGGGCGTCGAAGTAAACCGGGTGCTTGCGGAAGGCGTGCGAAAGGTTGCTGCCGGTCTCCACGTCGTTGCGGATATCGTTGAGCATGCGCGCGAGCGAGGGGTTCCCGGAGCCTTTCATGGCGATGTCGAAGGCCTGCAGCAGCGGCACCCCGGAGCGCATCATGGTCGCGAGCTGGCGGGTGAACAGGGCGATGTCCTTGTCGGTGATGCGCGAGCCACGCGAGAGCTTCTGCTTCTTGACCTTGGTGATCATCACGCCCTGGCGGCGCATCGTGGCCTGGACCACCTTCTCGCCGGCAGCGCGCATCTCGCCACGGATCATCTTGCCGGTCTTGTCCTTTCCCTCCCAGGAGTACAGGACTTCTTTTGGCCCTGTTGCCGGTCGGCGTGCGGTGCGGGTAGCTGTGGCCATGGGTCAGACTCTCGTTTTCCGAATCATTCGTTTGTGGTGGCGAGCACTTCCGCCAGCGAGGTGACGCCCTGCATCACCTTGAGCAGACCGGAGCGGCGCAGGTCGCGCACGCCCTCCTTGTCCGCCTGCTCGGCGATCTCGATGGAGTTCCCGTTTTCCATGATGATCTTCGAGATTTCCTCGGAGATCGGCATGACCTGGTAGATGCCGACGCGACCCTTGTAGCCGCTGTTCTTGCATCGATCGCAGCCTACCGGGCCGTAGGGTTGCCAGCTGCCGTCGAGCTGCTCTTCGGTGAAGCCGGCGTCGAGCAGCGCAGCCCGTGGAATGTCCATCGGCTGTTTGCAGGTGCAAAGGCGTCGGGCGAGACGCTGGGCGGTAATCAAGATGACGGACGAAGCAATGTTGAATGCCGCCACGCCCATGTTGCGCAGGCGCTCCAAAGTGCTCGGCGCGTCGTTGGTGTGCAGCGTCGAAAGCACAAGGTGACCGGTCTGCGCGGCCTTGATCGAGATTTCCGCCGTTTCGATATCACGGATCTCGCCGACCATGATGACGTCCGGATCCTGGCGCAGGAAGGCGCGCAGGGCGAACGCGAAGGTCAGGCCGGCCTTCTCGTTGACGTTCACCTGGTTGATGCCCGGAAGGTTGATCTCAGCCGGATCTTCCGCGGTCGAGATGTTCACGCCGGGCTTGTTGAGGATGTTGAGGCAGGTGTAGAGCGACACCGTCTTGCCGCTACCGGTCGGCCCGGTCACCAGGATCATGCCGTAGGGCCGTTCGATGGCGTGCTCGATGGCCTTTCGCTGGTCGGGTTCGTAGCCGAGCGCCTCGATGCCGAGCATCGCCGAGGTCGGGTCGAGAATACGCATGACGATCTTCTCGCCGTGCAGGGTCGGCAGCGTGGAAACCCGGAAATCGATGGCCTTGTTCTTCGACAGCACCAGCTTCATCCGGCCGTCCTGCGGAACCCGCTTCTCCGAGATGTCGAGCCTTGAGATGACCTTGATCCGGGCCGCGATCTTTTCGCGCAGGATCAGCGGTGGCTGGGCGATCTCGCGCAGCACGCCATCGGTGCGGAAACGGATCCGGTAGTACTTTTCATAGGGTTCGAAGTGAATGTCCGATGCGCCCTCGTTGATCGCATCGATCAGCATCTTCTGGATGAACCTGACCACGGGCGCGTCGTCGACCTCGCCCGAGTTGTCTTCTTCCGGTTTTTCCTCGACACCCTGGTCGAGCAGGTCCATGTCGAAGTCTTCGCCGGTGAGGTCGCGCAGCGCATCCGAAGTGGATTCGGCGAGCGTGTGCAGAAGCTGGGCCAGCCTCGACTGTTCCACCACCACCGGGTCGACCGACATGCCGGTCTGGAAGCGGATTTCATCCAGCGCCCGCAGATTGGTCGGATCTGCCATCGCCACGGCGAGGCGGTTGCCACGCTTGCCGAGGGCAACGACCTCGTGCTTTGTGCACAGCTTCGCGTCGATGGCATCCTTGGGAAGGTGTGCAGGGTCGATCGACGACAGGTCGAACAGCGGATATCCGAAGGTCAGCGCGCAAAAGCGTGCCAAGTCACGGCCATTGATGAACTTGCGCTCGACCAGCTCGCTGACGAATGCACGATGTCCGCCCTTGGCGGAGGCCGTGCATTCGAGTGCATCCTGCTCGGTGATACGGCCCTGTTGGACCAGCGCCCGGGCAAGACCGCTCATTGCGATCTGCGGATTAGCTGCCATTTCTCTCTTTTCTAGCCAAACTGCTCGATAGTGCATCCCCCCTCAGGGGCCTGTAAAGCGGGTTTGCAGACATTTGCCTTGTGGGCGCAACTACTCCTCGGTCGGGCGGAAAATCCGCACCATGCGCACCATTCGATCCTGTGTCTGGATGACTTCGATCGGGACCCCGGCGATCCGGACCGAGAGTCCGGTTTCCGGAATCTCGCGAAGGTATTCCAGTAGCAACCCATTTAATGTTTTCGGCCCGTCAAGCGGAAGATTTAGCCCCAGTTTGCGATTCAGGTCACGAAGGCTCTGCCCGCCGTCCGCCAGAACGCTCCCATCGTCCCCCCAGGCGAGCTTGTCTCCGCTGTCCGGAGTGCTGGTGGTGAACTTGCCGATGAGCTCTTCGATGATGTCTTCCACCGTCACCAGTCCCAGCAACTCACCGTATTCGTCCACCACCAGTGCCATTCGCTGCTTGTTTTCCTGGAAGAAGCGCAGCTGCGAGTAAACAGGCGTGTCTGCCGGGATGAAATAGGGCTTGCTCAGCAGCTCACGGATCTCGGCGGGGTCAAATCCGGAGTCCAGCGTGTGGCCCAGCATGCGGCGCAGATGCAGCAGGCCGATTACGTTGTCCATTTCGCCATCGAAAACCGGTAGACGGGTGTGGTAGCTGGTCGCGATCTGGTGACGCAGTTCGTCGGCCGGCATCCCAAGATCCAGCGCTTCGATCGCGCCTCGTGGCGTCATCACGTCCTCGACCGTGATGTCTTCGAGCTCGAACAGATTGACCAGTATGCTGCGGTGCTTCTGAGGGATGAAATGGCTTGATTCGAGCACCATCCCGCGAAGTTCTTCCGGGCTGAGGCGATGCTGCCCTTCATCGTTGCCGGGCTTCAGGCGCATCAGGCCGAGCAGGCCGGAAACGAACAGGTTGATGAAGCTGACCACGAAACTCGTGATCTTGAGCAGTGCGGCGAGCACGTACGAGACCACAACTGCGAGTCGATCGGCATAGTTGGCGCCGATGACCTTGGGGGTAATCTCGGAGAACACCAGAATCAGGAATGTGACGACGAGCGTTGCAGCCCCCAGCGCCCATTCCTTGTCGCCGAATAGCTCGATGGTAATCACGCTGACCAGCATCGCCGCGGCGGCATTGATGAGATTGTTGAACAGCAGGATCACGCCGAGCAGCCGATCGGTCTGGCCGAGCAACTCGTTGGCCAGCTTGGCGCCGCGGTGGCCTGTCGCCGCGAGCGAGCGCAGACGATAGCGATTGGCCGCCATCATCGCTGTTTCTGCCATGGAGAACAGACCTGAAAGGATGAGGAGTAACGCCAGCGCGACCGCTTTGGTCGCAATAGGAAGTTCAGTCACGGCTTGGGGAGGAGTTGAGAACCGGCTTGAGTATTAGGGGCCAACTTTCGCATGTCAATGCGATTCAACCGGCGCGGTGCAACAACACGTCCATGACGAAGCGGCTGCCCACGTAAGCCAGCAGCAGCACTGCGAAGCCCACGAGTGTCCAGCGCTGGGCGAGCTTTCCGCGCCAGCCCCAAATCTGCCGCCCGACCAGGAGCGTGCCGAAAATCACCCAGGAGATGATCGCGAACACTGTCTTGTGGTCGAGGATGAAGGCGCGACCGAAGAGATCCTCGGAGAACATGATCCCGGAAAGCAGCGTCAGGGTCAGCAACACGAAGGCAATGCCGATGAGCCGGAACAACAGGGTTTCCATCGTGAGCAGCGGCGGCAGGTTGGCCAGCGCCTTGCTGAGGCGGGCGCTGTGCAGCTGCTTCTCGGCGACCGACATCAGCAGCGCGTGGAGTGCGGCCAGCGTGAACAGGCTGTAGGCCAACATCGCGACCACGAAGTGAGCGCGGAATACCGGAGAATCCGCGTTCGGCAACTGGTGCTGGATGGGAAACAGTCCGGGCAGCAAGGAGCAGATGGCCGCGGCAGGCATGGCCAGCGTCTGGAGCCCGTCAAGGCGCGCGTAAAGGTTCTCGATCCAGTAGAAAAGCACTGCGAGCCAGACCATCAGCGACATCGCGATGCTGAATCCGAATCGCATGCCGCCGGCAGCGAACAGTTCCCGGTGAAGTATCAGGCCGTGTGCCGCCAGGGCAAGCAACAAGGCACCGCGTTCCCAGTTGCTCAGGCCCCTGCGTTTGGCGAGCGTCGCATCGCGCCAGCGCGAGCGCCAGAAATGTACGCCCAGGGCGGCATACATGGAGGCGGGGAGCAGATGGAGTAAAATACCGGGCATTTGCGAAGTTTACCCCAACGCCCCTGATTGCGGACTGAACATGCTGGACAATCTCTCTCAACGCCTTACACGTGTCGTCAAAACCCTGCGGGGGCACGCCCGCCTGACGGAAGACAACATCCAGGAGGCGTTGCGAGAGGTCAGGCTCGCGCTGCTGGAAGCCGACGTTGCGCTGCCGGTGGTCAAGGATTTCATCGCTCGGGTCAAGGAAAAGGCCGTCGGTCAGGAGGTGATTGCCTCGCTCACGCCGGGGCAGGCACTGGTGGGCGTTGTGCACAAGGAGCTGACCGCCTTGATGGGCGGCTCCCATCAAGGCCTCGACCTCGCGGCCCAACCGCCCGCGGTCATTCTCATGGCGGGTCTTCAGGGTGCGGGCAAGACCACGACGACCGGCAAGCTTGGCAAGCTCCTGCGCGAACGGATGAAGAAGAAGGTGCTGGCGGTGTCGACCGACGTCTATCGGCCGGCGGCGATCGCGCAGTTGCAGACCGTGTCGGGGCAGGCGGGCATGGAGTTTTTCCCGTCCGACATCTCGCAGAAGCCGCTCGAGATCGCGCGCGCCGCGCTCGATTATGCGCGGCGCCACTACTTCGACGTATTGCTGGTCGATACCGCGGGACGACTCGCCATCGATGAAGTGATGATGGATGAGATCAAGGCCCTGCACGCAGGTATCAAGCCCGTCGAGACCTTGTTCGTCGTCGACGCCATGCTTGGACAGGATGCGGTCAATACCGCACGCGCCTTCAACGAGGCGCTCCCCTTGACCGGTGTGGTGTTGACCAAACTGGATGGTGACGCCCGTGGCGGTGCTGCGCTGTCGGTCCGCCAGGTAACCGGCAAGCCGCTCAAGTTCGCCGGTGTCGGCGAAAAGCTCAGTGGGCTCGAGGAGTTCCATCCGGAGCGCATGGCGTCGCGCATCCTCGGCATGGGCGACATACTCGGTCTGGTCGAGGAAGCCCGGCGTGGCGTAGATGAAGACAAGGCCAAGGCATTCGCCCAGAAACTGAAATCGGGCAAGGGTTTCGACCTCAATGACTTCAAGGAGCAGATCGGCCAGATGCGCAAGATGGGCGGGATGTCGGCACTCATGGACAAACTCCCTGCGCAGTTCGCACAGGCCGCTGGCCAGTTGCAGGGGGGGGCGGAAGAAAAGACGGTCGGGCGCATCGAAGGGATCATCAATTCGATGACCCCGGCCGAGCGGAGCAAGCCTGAACTGCTGAAGGCCTCGAGGAAGCGCCGCATCGCCGCGGGCGCCGGGGTGTCGGTGCAGGAGGTGAACCGCCTGCTCAATCAATTCGAGCAGACGCAGAAGATGATGAAGCAGTTCTCCAAGGGCGGCATGCAGAAGATGATGCGGAGCATGAAGGGGATGCTGCCCGGGATGCGCTGAGCACCCCGCGGATTGCGTTCATGACCGAGTCGATCTTCGGGCGGGCGCTGGAGGCGCTGCTCAGTGCCTGCCCCGACGAGAAGGTCAGCCTTACGCAGGCACTAAGCGAGGACTGGCTGGCCGGTCGTCTTGCGGTTGTGTCGGACGATCTTCCGCGGCCGGTCGCCGAGGCGGGGCGGCCTGAAGCCCCGCTGCTGGTCCCCGCGCAGGACGTGCCGCGGCGGCGCGTGGGCAGCCGTGACGGTCATGCCGCGCTGCTGCACGCCATCGCACACATCGAGTTCAACGCGATCAATCTCGCGCTTGATTGCGTTTTCCGCTTTCGGGGGCTGCCGGAAGGTTTTTACGCCGGCTGGGTTCGGGTGGCCGCGGAGGAGGCGTATCACTTCGGACTCATCCGCGCGCGCTTGCGCGCCCTTGGCTATGAATACGGGTCCTTCCCGGCACACAACGGTTTGTGGGAGATGACGGTCAAGACGGCCCACGATCCGCTCGCCCGCATGGCCTTGGTGCCGCGCGTGCTGGAGGCCAGGGGCCTGGACGCGACACCGCTCATCATGGACAAGTTGCGCAGCATCGGTGACTTGGAATCTGTGGCAGTGCTCGAGATCATATTGCGCGACGAGGTTGGCCATGTGGCGCTGGGGGATTTCTGGTTCCGCCATTTCTGCGGGCAGGCCGGGCTTGAGCCGGAATCCGCATATCTGGCGCTTATCGAGCAGTTCGCTGCGCCCTGGCCCAACCCACCGCTCCACGTCGAGGCAAGGCTCGAGGCGGGATTCAGTGAAGTGGAGATCGCGCGGCTGTCCAGACCGCGTTGAGGCAATCGCTCGCACGGGGCCATCAACAGAAAGGGCGGCCTTAGCCGCCCTTTCTGCCATTGCTGCCGGAAACGCCAGGTTCAGCGCAAGCCGGCGGCGTAGTCCGATACGGCCTTGATTTCGGGGTCGGTCATCTTGATGGCGATCATGCGCATCATTTTGGCCGGATCATTCGCACGCTCCCCCGAACGGAACAGCTTCAGCTGCGCCTCGATGTATTCCGAGAACTGTCCGGACAGGCGCGGGTACTGAGCCGGCAGGCCGGCACCCGCGGGGCCGTGACAGCCGGCACAGGCCGGCAGGCCCTTGCTTGCGTCGCCCGCGCGCCAAAGCTTCTGGCCGAGAACGATGGTGTCGCTGTTCTTGGCCGACTCGGGCTTGAGCTCCTGTCCTGCAAAGTAGGCAGCCATCGCCTTCATGTCGTCTTCGGTGGTGAGCATGGCAACCATGCCGTTCATCACGGCATTGACCCGTTCCGGTGTCTTGCCATCAACCGAACTGAAATTGGCCAGTTGCTTGTAGAGGTATTCGGGATGCTGGCCGGCAAGTTTTGGGTTTGCCGACAGTTGGCTGTTGCCATCAGCGCTGTGACAACCAGCGCAAACCGCTTCAGCGACCTGTTTGGCCTTGGCGAGATCGGGTTGGGAGCCGGTTTCTGCCCGAACCTGGACGCTGCCGGCGGCAAGTAGAAGCGAGAGCAGCAGGGAACGCTTGATCATGGTGTCCTCGGAAGCCGTGAGTGGATATTTCAAACCTGATATTCTATACCAGTGCCCGGGGGATGCGCGACCGGAATATGCGTGCGCAGCACGCAGACGCGCCTCCTGACCCACTTTGCGCCGTCGTCCGGTGCCACGAAGACCCCAGATGCCCCTGTTCAAGAACGCCACATTCGAGATTTCCATTGCCAAGCCCGGTGGCTTGCCGCCGCCGATCGGTGCCGAGATTGCCTTTGCGGGACGTTCCAACGCCGGCAAATCTAGCGCCATCAACACCCTTACCGACCACAACCGGCTTGCATTCGTCTCGAAGACGCCCGGCCGCACCCAGTTGATCAATTTCTTCAGGATGCAATGTGGCGCGGCGCTGGTCGATCTGCCCGGCTATGGCTATGCCGAGGTGCCGGAAAAGGTCCGCCTTCAATGGCAGGGACTGCTTGAGCGCTATCTGCGTACCAGAGAGAACCTGATCGGCCTTGTGGTGATCATGGACAGCCGTCATCCGCTCAAGCAGCTCGACCGCCAGATGCTCGACTGGTTTGCGCCGACGGGACGACCGATGCATGTGCTGTTGACCAAAGCCGACAAGCTCTCGCGGGGCGAGGCACAGAAGACCTTGCTCGAAGCGAGGCGTGATCTGGCCGCCTGGGGCGGGCAGGTGACGGTGCAACTGTTTTCGAGTCTCAAGAAGCAGGGGATGGACGAGGTCGAGAGGACAGTCTCAGGCTGGCTCGCCGACTGCGCTCCTGCCTTCGCTGCCACTCGTTCGCAGGAAACGCCTGTCGAAGAAAAAACAATCCCCCGGCCAAAGGGGAAAAATGCCGGGGGTTAAAACGCCTCAAAATGGTCAAGGCACCCGCTCAGGGAGGTGAAGCGGGAGACGGCTCATCACCGTCTGCTTGCTCAGATCAAGGTCGCTCCGGGAAGTTCCCACGACAATATGTATCCCGATGTTAATTCGCAAGGACGCAGGAACAGCATGAGACCCACCCCTGGATTTCCCGCCGCACGGATGCGCCGCATGCGGCGCGATGATTTCTCGCGTCGCCTGATGCGCGAGAACCGCTTGTCTGCCGACGACCTGATCTACCCGGTATTCGTGGTCGAAGGTTCCGGCGAGGCGCAACCGGTCGCCTCGATGCCCGGGGTCAGCCGCCATTCGCTCGACGGGCTGCTGCGCGTGGCGGAGGAGGCTGCATCCTTGGGGGTGCCGGCACTGGCGCTGTTCCCGGTGGTCGAGCAGGACAGGAAATCGACGCTGGCGGAGGAGGCCTACAACCCCGAGGGTCTCGTTCCGCGGGTCTTGCAGGCCGTGAAGGCACGATTTCCGGAGTTGGGGCTCATTACCGATGTGGCGCTCGACCCGTACACCAGCCATGGCCAGGACGGACTCATCGACCCCGACGATCCGCGCGGCTACGTTCTCAACGATGAAACCCTGGAGGTACTCGCCAAGCAGGCGCTGTGCCACGCGCAGGCCGGTGCCGACGTGGTGGCACCCTCGGACATGATGGACGGGCGGGTTGCCCGGATTCGGGCCGAACTCGACGCTGACGCCCGCATCCATACCCGAATCCTCGCCTACTCGGCCAAATATGCTTCCAGCTTCTATGGTCCTTTTCGGGATGCTGTTGGTTCGGCGGCAAACCTCGGCAAGGGCAACAAGCATACCTATCAGATGGACCCTGCAAATTCGAACGAAGCCGTGCGCGAAGTGGCGCTGGACATCGCCGAGGGCGCGGACATGTTCATGGTCAAGCCAGGCATGCCCTACCTGGACATCGTGCGGCGGGTTAAATCGGAGCTGCAGGTGCCGACCTACGTCTATCAGGTGAGCGGCGAGTACGCGATGCTCAAGGCCGCTGCCGCCAATGGCTGGCTGGCGGAGGAGGCCTGCATGCTCGAGGCTCTGCTGTGCTTCAAGCGCGCCGGGGCCGACGGCATCCTCACCTACTTCGCGCTGGATGCGGCGCGAGCGCTCAGGCAGTCCTGAGGAACCCGGGCCCGGATCGATGCACGACCGGTTTGCCTTCCGGCCCGCTCACCGCAGCGATCTGCCGGCCGTTCTGGCGGTGCAGCGGCAGGCGCATGGCGATGCGTTTCAGGAGAATGCGGAGGTTTTCGAGTCCAGGCTCGAATTTGCCCCCGATGCTGCATGGGTGGCCGAACGTGAAGGCCTCGTCGTGGGGTATCTTTTCGCGCATCCTTGGAAAGGGCGGACGCCTCCCGCACTGAACTGCGTCGTCGAGGCCCTGCCGGCGGATTGCGATACTGCCTACCTGCACGATCTTGCGGTGCTGCCTGGCGAGCGCGGGGGCGGCGCGGCGATGGGGCTTTTCGAACGCTTCGAGCGCTGGTGCCGCGCGAAGGGCCTCGGACGGTCGATGCTGGTCGCCGTCGGCGCGGCGGGTGGATTCTGGTCCCGTCTCGGATTCGAGCGCTTGCCCGACGATGCCGCGCTGGCGGCGAAGCTGTCACCCTATGGTGCCGGCGCCGCGTGCATGGTGCGGGCCCGCCTCAGCGAGGGGGCGAAGTCTTGAAACGGCGCGACGCAGCTCGAGCACGCTCCCAAGCGTGAGGTCGACGTAGGGCAGGCGTCGCAGGCTGCGGCTTATCCACACCGTGCGCATACCCAGGCGCTTGGCGGTACGCAGGTTTTCGGCGCTGTCCTCCACCATGACGCATTGCGATGCCCTGAGGTCGTGCTCGCGCAGCAGATAGCGGTAGGCCTGGATTCGGGGCTTGGGCTGCAGGCGCATGTCCTCGATGCCGAAGACGTCGTCGAACGACTGGCGGATGCCCATGTATCGAACGATCGATTCCGCATAGTCGCGCGGGCCGTTCGAGAACACCAGCTTGCGTCCCGGCAGTCTTCGCAGCATGGCCTTGACTGCGTTGTTGAACACCACCATCTGGTCGAGGCTTTCGAAACGATGCGTCTCGCTCAGGAAATGGCCTGGATTCGTGCCGTGGTGGCGAACCAGACCGAGCAGGGTGGCGCCGTAGCGGTGCCAGTAGTGCATGCGAAGTCCGTCC
Organism: Zoogloeaceae bacterium; assembly: GCA_024235595.1. Lineage (GTDB taxonomy): Bacteria > Pseudomonadota > Gammaproteobacteria > Burkholderiales > Rhodocyclaceae > Cognatazoarcus. The sequence goes on from JACKMC010000005.1 coordinate 23,078, forward strand.
GCATCCTCGCGCGATAGCCCGAGATTCGTCTGCAGGTACGCGGTCATGCAGCGATTGATGTGCGGAAAGATCTTCGGGCTGGCGTCGTGCAGGGTGTTGTCCAGGTCGAACAACCACACCGGTTGGCGGCTCATCGCGGGCTCCCTTCGAAGTCATCGCGCGGCCTGAACTGGATCACCGAGCGACCGTCGGCCGTGGTGCGGGCCGGAATCTTCCAGGCGTGGCCGAACACCACTTCGAAGGTTGCGGGCAGGCGACCGTCGCGACGCAGGGTCTCGTAGCGTTGCCGTACCTGTTGCCAGGTGCTCCGCCCGGTAAGTCCGGCGGGACGGCTCCGGGCGGCCGACGCGGCGCCGCTCAGACGCAAGTCCCGCAGCAGTCCGTCGAGGTCGGAGTAGGTCAGGGTGATCATCTGCATGTCCATGACCGGGTCGCCGAATCCGGCCTTGATCAGCGCATCGCCTAGATCGTGCATGTCGATGAAGCGGTGAACACGGTCTCCATCTTCCTTCGGAAAGCTGGATCGAAGCTCCTTGAGGGTATCCGGACCAAGGGTGGAGAACATGACCATGCCGCCGACTTCAAGGACCCGGGCCATCTCGCGCAAGCCTGCAAGCGGGTCGTCCAGCCAATTGAGCATCAGGTTGGACCACACCAGCGTCATCGCCGCGGCAGGGAATGGCAGTTTCTCGATATCGGCGCAGGTCAGCAGCGGCCCGCCGCCACGGGAAAACGGATTGACGCGCGAGAGCAGGCTGCGTGCCGGCCTTGCCCGATGCAGGGCAGCGAACGCGGAATCCGCTGCGATGATCTCGGCCGCAGGATAGCGGCCGGCCAGTGCGGCGAGGTCGGCGCCGGTTCCGCAGCCGATATCGAGCACCCGGGTCGGCTCGAGGCGGATATAGTCGAGCCGCTCTGCCATCCGGGAAGCTACTTCACGATTCAGCGCCGAGACCGAATCCGTGCTTGCGGCGTGCCGTGAAAAATTGCGCCGGACCGCCTTGCGGTCGATCTCGAAGTCTGCGGGCAGCGCCATGTCAGACGGCTTTTATTCCAAGGCGTGCGAACAGCGCCTCGTCGCCTCCGGCATCGGGGTTGGCGGTGGTCAGCAGGCGCTCGCCGTAGAAGATCGAATTTGCGCCGGCCAGGAAGCACAGCGCCTGCATCTCGTCGCTCATCTGCTGGCGCCCGGCAGAGAGCCTGATGTGGCTGTGTGGCATGGTGATACGCGCGACGGCGATGGTGCGCACGAAGTCGAAGGGATCGATCGCCTCCACGCCGGCCATCGGCGTGCCTTCAATCGCCACCAGGTTGTTGATCGGGACGGAGTCGGGTGGTGGCGTCATGTTGGCCAGTTCCGCGACCAGGGCGGCGCGGCTCTTCGGTCCCTCTCCCATGCCCACGATGCCGCCGCAGCATACGTTCACGCCTGCGTTACGGACCTTGTCGAGCGTGTCGAGGCGATCCTGGAGGGTGTGGGTGGTGATGACCTTGCCGTAGTGCTCCGGCGCGGTATCGATGTTGTGATTGTAGTAGTCAAGCCCAGCGTCCTTGAGGCGCTCCGCCTGGCCATCGCGAAGCATGCCGAGGGTCACACAGGTCTCGAGGCCGAGCTTCTTGACTTCGCGCACCATCTCCAGCACCGGTTCGAGGTCGCTGTCCTTGGGGCCGCGCCAGGCTGCGCCCATGCAAAAACGGGAAGCCCCCTTTTCCTTGGCGGTACGCGCATTGGCCAGGACTTCGTCGAGCGGGAGCAAGCGCTCGCGTTCGAGTCCGGTGTCGTACCGCGCAGACTGGGAGCAGTAGCCGCAATCTTCGGAGCAGCCGCCGGTCTTGATCGAAAGCAGGGTTGAGCGCTGCACTGCATTCGGATCGAAATTCTCACGATGGACCTGCTGGGCACGAAAGAGCAGATCGTTGAAGGGCAGGGCAAAGAGCGCTTCGACTTCGTCGATGCGCCAGCGCATGGGTTTGCCTGGGCGGGGCCGAAGCGTTTCGAGCGGGATCGCGGTGTGGGATGACATTGTGATAGTTTTCCGGTTGCTGTAATGCAAAATTGCCGATGTTCGTCGATCGACGCTTTTTTTGTCAAATTCTGTTGGAGTGGTGGCCCCGATGAGCCGCATTGCAGGCATGCTGACTGACTTCCTTCTTCCCCAGCCGTGCTTCATGTGCAGCGAGGTTTGCGCTGGTGGGCCACTCTGCGCGGCATGCCGGAGCGCGCTGCCGGTGCTCCGAGGGGCGCGCTGTGTGCGCTGTGCGCTGCCGATGCCGCATCCAGGCGTCTGCGGGGCTTGCGTGTCCAGGCCGCCCGCATTCGACGCGAGCAGGTCCGCATTTCTGTATCGCTTTCCGGTGTCGGACATGATCCTCCGGCTGAAGTACCACGGGGACCTCTACCTGGCCGGCCAACTCGGCCGCATGTTGGCGAGTTTTGCAAGCCTCGAAGGAATCGATGCGATCGTTCCGATTCCTCTCAATCGAGCGCGTCTGCGACAACGCGGCTTCAATCAGGCCATCGAACTGGCCCGGCCGCTGGCGCGTCGAACGGGCCTGCCACTGATCGTCGATGCGGCGGTTCGTGAACGGGATACGGTTCGGCAGGCCGGGCTGGATCCCGTCGCCCGCCGGCGAAACCTCAGGGGTGCATTCAGGTGCGTGCGCCCGCTTCGCGGGGTTTCGGTGCTGGTCGTCGACGATGTCATGACGACGGGCGCGACGCTCGATGAGTTCGCGCGCACCCTCAAGACGGCGGGCGTTTCCCGGGTCGAGAATCTGGTTCTCGCGAGGACACCGTTCGGACGTTGAATCCGGACTCGCCTGCGCGCAGAATGCCGCCTCATGTTTCATGTCATCCTCTTTCAGCCCGAGATTCCCCCCAATACGGGCAATGCGATCCGATTGTGCGCCAATACCGGGGCGCATCTGCACCTCGTCAAGCCCCTTGGGTTCAGTCTCGACGATCGGCATCTCGCCCGTGCCGGCCTCGACTACCACGACCTTGCCCGGGTCTCGATCCACGAAGACTGGACGTCGTGTAAGGGCGCCCTCGGTAGCGCGAGGATCTTCGCGCTCAGCTCCCATGCATCGCAGCGTTACGATCACGAGCGGTTTCACGCCGGGGACGCGTTTCTTTTCGGCCGCGAAACGGCCGGCCTGCCTCGGGAGATCATGGACGAGGTCCCTCCCACGAGACGGTTGCGCCTGCCGATGTATCCGGCCAATCGCAGCATCAACCTGTCGAATTCCGTCGCGGTGGTGGTTTACGAGGCGTGGAGACAGTGCGACTTTGCCGGGGGCGCCTGACTCAGGCCCGCATGTCTCGCGCCGCGAAGGTCGCGGCCAGCCAGATGCAGGCGGTGGTGCGAAATGTTCCTGCGGGCTCGGCTCACGGCCGTACCTGCTCCGCACCAGCCAAGCAGCGCGGGTCTTGCGAGGCTACTCGTGCTTGGGGTCGCGCGAGAGTAGCTGCTCCACCACCTGACGCGCATCGACGCCATCGTGGAGCAGGGCATCCACCGCGGCACAGATCGGCATTTCCACACCGCTTCGCCTGGCGAGCACGGCAACCTCATGTGCGGTGCTGACGCCTTCCGCGACATGACCGAGATCGGTGAGGATCTGTGCCAGCGACTTCCCTTCTGCAAGCGCAAGGCCAACGCGCCGATTCCGTGAAAGGTCGCCGGTGCAGGTGAGGATCAGGTCACCCATGCCCGCGAGGCCCATGAAGGTCTCCTGGCGACCGCCGATCTCGACCCCGAGGCGCGAAATCTCGGCCAGGCCACGGGTCAGCAGGGCCGCACGGGCGTTGAGACCGAAACCCATGCCGTCCGAGACGCCCGCCGCGATGGCAATCACGTTCTTCACCGCACCGCCGATTTCCGCGCCAACCACGTCCGTATTCGCATAGATGCGCAGCAACGGCTGGTGGAGTGCGGAAACCCAATGTTCGGCGAACGCGGTGTCAGCCGAGGCGAGGGTGATGGCGGTGGGAAGACCGCGCGCGACCTCGACGGCGAAGCTCGGGCCGGTGAGGACGCCGCACGGCGCATCGTCACCGAGTTCCTCGAACACGATCTCGTGCGGCAGTTTTCCGGAGTCCTTCTCGAGCCCCTTGCAGGCCCAGAGAAGTGGTACGCCCGGGTGCAGCTGACGCAGTCTGCGGGTTGCCTCGCGCAAACCGGCGAGCGGTGTGACGACCAGGTGGAGATCGGCATCGGCTGCGGTTTCTGCGAACGACGGGCAAAGCTCGAGCGAGTCCGGCAGCTTGATCTCCGGAAGATAGCGGCGGTTTTCACGCCGTATCGACATCTCGTTCATTTCGTCGGCATTGCGACCCCACAGCACCACGCGGTGCGTTTGGGCGAAGGACACGGCAAGCGCCGTTCCCCACGCCCCTGCACCGAATACGCCAATTTTCATTGTCCGGTCCTCAAATGCCCCACACCTGGCTGACGTGAATGTAGCCTGTCGCGCCGTCCCGATGTCTGACCTTGATCCAGCCGATCTTGGGCATCTCGACCGCTTCGAGGACGACGTCGCGAACCGCCTCGAAAGCCATTGGGGCCTTGTCATCCGGCGCGCTGCGAACCGCAACGCGTTCGGCGGTTACCTGGACGGTGCGTTTCTCGCTGAGCGCCTTGCGTTCGATCCAGCTGATGGTACCGGCCGAATCGCGCACCTTGTACCATTTGTCGAGCGACACGATCAGTTCTACCGGCGTGCCACTGGCAATGATGAACAGCCGCTTTCCCTGGACCGAAGGCGAATCGAAAAGGATCGCCGGCGCGGCGACCGAGCGATAATCCACTGCCCTCGCGGCAGGCGCGGCAAGCGCCAGCGCAAGCGACAGCAGCACTGCCTTCCCGGCACGGTTGGAGCGTTTGGTGGCCATTATTGGGCCGTTTCGCTCCCGGCCTGTTGCTTCTGCGCCTGGAAGAGCGCCTCGAAATTGACCGGGGCAAGAAGAACCGGCTGGAAGCCCGAGCGCGTCACCGCGTCCGAAACGACTTCACGGGCGTAGGGGAAGAGGATGTTTGCGCAACCGATCATCATGATCGGCTCGATATCGTCGGCCGGGACGTTGCGGATCTGGAAAATGCCGCCCTGGGCCACTTCCACCAGGAATACGGTACGGTCCTCCGGAAGCTTTGCCGCCACGGTGACGGTAAGTACGACCTCGTAGATGCCCTCGTCGATCTGGTTGCCCGTCGTGTTGAGCTGCACATTGATCTGCGGCGTTTCACGCTCGAGATAGATTTGCGGTGCGTTTGGAACCTCGAGTGAAAGGTCCTTGACGTAGAGCTTCTCGATCGTGAATACGGGCTGGGTGTTTTCGGTCATTTGAATGCCTGGGTGTGGTTGATGTTGTGGTGTGCTGTCTCAGGCGCCGTGGCCCTTGAGCAGCGGGTCGAGCTTTCCGGAACGGTCGAGCGCGAAAAGATCGTCGCAGCCACCAACATGGTAAGTGTCGATGAAGATCTGCGGGACGGTGCGCCGACCACTGCGGGTCATCATTTCCTCGCGCCGTGCGGGCTCGAGGTCAACGCGGATTTTTTCGAAATCCCGGATGCCCTTGCTGTGCAGCAGGCTTTCGGCACGGATGCAGTAGGGGCAGCTGCCGGTTGCATACATGACTATCTTCGCTGCCACGGTCACTTCCTCTTGCGGCTGACCGGCTGTCCGGCCTGCTGCCAGGCCTGCATGCCACCGCTCAGATTGAAGACCTGCTCGATACCCGCCTTGTGCAGGGTATCGCAGGCAGCGGACGATCGGGCGCCGGACGCGCAGCACAGGATTACGGGCTTGCCGGATTTTGCAAGCTCGGCGGCGCGTCGCTCGAGGTCGCCAAGCGGGATGTTGCGGGCATTCGGAATATGGCCGCTGCTGAACTCGTCTGCGGTGCGCACATCCACGATCACAGCATCTTCGCGATTGATCTTGAGTGTGGCCTCGACCGCATTGAGGGTGTTCTTGCCACCTCCACGTGCCATCGAGAAGAGCAGCATGCCGCCACTTACCGCGGCCAGGGCCGCCCATTGCCAGTTCTGCTGCAGAAACTCCAATTTCGAACTCCGGTTATTGCTGTTCGGGGGGGATGCCGCAGAATACCTCGCGCATCATGACGATCAGCTGCAAGGTGCGCTGATCGCCGACACGGTAGTAGACACGGTTGGCGTCCTTGCGGGTAAGCAGGACGCCCTTGTCGCGAAGGATGGCCAGGTGCTGCGAGATGTTGCTCTGCGAGGTACCGACGGCCTCCACGATTTCCTGCACGCAGGCTTCCGCATCGCCGACCACGCAGAGGATCTTGAGCCGCAAGGGATGAGAAATCGCCTTGAGTGCACGAGCAGCCATTTCGATCTGCTCTTTCTTGTCTATCAGGTCAATGATTGCGTGGGCCAAGATTCAGTCAACGTGTCGGGTTAGCGTAATGCTATAAAATACCATCTTTCTCCGGCGCGCGCGTGCGGCCGCCACTCGCGTGGACGGGCTGCCGGAGTCCGCTTTCATCCACCTATCAGTAACCATCATGTACAAGATCGTTCTATTGCGTCACGGTGAATCCCTCTGGAACAAGGAAAACCGCTTTACCGGCTGGACCGATGTGGACCTGACGGAGCTTGGCGTCGACGAGGCCCGCGCAGCGGGCCGGCTGTTGAAGGCCGAAGGCTTCGCTTTCGACCATGCTTTTACCTCGGTCCTGAAGCGCGCCAACAAGACCCTGAATATCGTTCTCGAGGAACTCGACGCGCTGTGGTTGCCGGTGACGCACTCATGGCGACTGAACGAGCGCCATTACGGTGCGCTGCAGGGCCTTAACAAGGCAGAGACCGCTGCCAAGTACGGTGACGAACAGGTGCTGGTGTGGCGCCGTTCGTACGACACGCCTCCGCCGGCGCTCGAGGATGGCGACGAGCGGATCGCAGACCAGGATCCCCGCTACGCCGAGCTGCCGGCGGCGCGATTCCCCCGCACCGAGTGCCTCAAGGATACCGTTGCGCGCGTGGTGCCCTATTGGGAGACCATGATCGTGCCCCAGCTGCTGTCCGGCAAGCGGCTGCTGGTGGCCGCGCATGGCAACAGCCTGCGTGCCCTGATCAAGTATCTCGACGGCGTCTCCGACCAGGAGATCGTTGGCCTGAACATTCCGACGGCGCAGCCCCTCGTCTATGAGTTCGATGCAGCGCTGAGGCCGATTCGCAGCTACTACCTGGCTGACGAGGAAACGATTCGCGCTGCCCAGGCGGCGGTGGCAAGTCAGGGCAAGGCGAAGTAATCCGGACGGATTCGTTCCTCATGAAGTCGATCTCCGGCCAGCGGCGGCATCGATTGCCACTGCTGGCCCTGCTCGTCGTGCAGTCCTGGCTTTCCGTGCCGTGGGAAGTTCCCTCCGCCATGGCGGCATCGCAGATCGGCGAGACGCGTTCCGACCTCAAGGAGGTTCAGCAACGAATTCGCGAACTCGAAAAGGATATCGCCGACACCGAGGAATCACGTAGCGACGCGGCCGACGCCTTGGCCAGCACCGGCAAGGCGATTGCCGCGAGCGGGCGACGGCTGCGTCGAACGATTGCCGAGCGGATCGCTGCCGAAAAGGAGCTGCAGGAGTACGAGCGACGCGGTGCGGACCTTCGCGCGCGGATCGGTGCCCGCCACGCGCGACTGGGCCGCTGGTTGCGTGAGCATTACGTCAGCGGGGCAGATCGACGGGTGGTGCATTTCCTGGCCGGACGAGACCCTAGCCAGATGGCCCGGGATGCGGAGTATCTGCGCCACGTCGGTCGGGCGAATCTCGCCCTGATCGAGGCTCAGCGCACTGACCTCGCAGAGCAGCTCACGCTGGCGAAGGCGATTCGCGAACGAACCGATCGACTTGCGGCGCTGGTGTTGCGACAGCAGGAGCAGCAGGAAGAGCTGGCGCGGGTGCGGGCCGAGCACGCCTCCAAACTGGCGGCCTTGAATAGCCAGTTGCGAGCACAGCGAACACAGGTCAGCACCCTGCAGCAGGATGAACGACGCATGGAGCGCCTGATTGCGGGCCTTGAGCGTGTCGCTCGGGAACAGCAGGCTCGCCGACGCGCCGAACTGGAGCGCAGGCGTCGCGAGGCAAGGGCCGCAGAGGCGGAGGCTGCAGCCCGGGAAAGAGCGGACGGCTCGAAAACCCCGGCGGTGCGCGAGCGGGCGAAAGTCGACGAGCCTGTAATCGGGCGCGCGGACGAGGTGGCGGGCCCGGTGCCCGCGGGCATTGCCTTCGACCGCCTCAAGGGGCGGCTGAAGGCGCCGTTGAGCGGTGAGTTGATCGGTCGATTCGGCACTCAGCGCGCGAATGGCGGGACCTCATGGAAGGGGATCTTCATACGCGCAGGGGCCGGGGCTCAAGTGAAGGCGGTGGCGGCCGGCGAGGTGGTATTTGCGGACTGGTTGCGAGGTTTTGGTAATCTCATCATCCTTGATCACGGGGATGGATATCTTTCCATTTACGGGAACAATGAGCAGTTAATGCGATCCACCGGGCAACGTGTCGCCGGCGGAGATGCAATCGCCAGTGTGGGGACCGGCGGAAGCAGTGATGAATCGGGTTTATACTTTGAAATTCGACATCGAGGCCAACCGGTCGATCCGCTGAAATGGGTGCGGCTGAGGTAGTCGCAAGAATTCCTGCCGACTCGAAACGGGCGGCAACTCCGACGGAGCGTTCATGGGTAGCAAGCTGCAACAAGCTGGTCTGGTATTCACAGGATTGTGTGCCGGTATTCTCATCAGCCTTAATTTCTCGGCCAACGCCGACAAGCCTGCGCCGGTGGCCTTGCCGGTCGAGGAGTTGCGCGCATTCGCCGATGTGTTCAACGCGATCAAGCAGGGCTATGTAGAACCGGTGGAGGACAAGAAACTGATCACCAGCGCGATCAGTGGCATGTTGTCCGGACTGGATCCGCACTCCGCCTACCTCGACGCCGACGCCTTCAAGGAATTGCAGGTCGGGACGCAGGGGCAATTCGGCGGTCTCGGGATCGAAGTCGGCATGGAGGACGGCTTCGTCAAGGTGATCTCGCCGATCGAGGATACGCCCGCGTTTCGTGCCGGGATCAAGGCGGGTGACTTGATCGTCAAGCTCGATGACACCCCGGTCAAAGGCTTGAGTCTGGGCGATGCAGTCAAGCGAATGCGTGGCAAACCCAATACCAAGATAACGCTCACGATCGCGCGCAAGGGCGAGAGCAAGCCCCTGATCGTGGTTCTGAATCGCGAAGTCATCAAGGTGCAGAGCGTCAAGTCCAAGATGGTCGAGCCTGGCTACGGCTATGTGCGAGTGGTCCAGTTCCAGGAGGGCACGACGGGTTATCTCGTCCAGCATCTCGAGAAGCTCTACAAGGAAGGAGCGCTCAAGGGTCTGGTTCTGGATCTGCGCAACGATCCAGGTGGCCTGTTGCATGGCGCGGTCGGGGTTTCGGCAGCGTTCCTGCCTGCGAACGAACTGGTCGTGTCCACCGATGGGCGAACGGACGATGCCAAGCGCCGCTACCTCGCCTCTCCGGATGACTATCTGCGCGGCTCGCGTACCGACGTCCTGAGGGACTTGCCCGAAGGGGTCAAGAATGTGCCGATGGTGGTGCTGGTCAATGGCGGCTCGGCGTCTGCATCGGAAATCGTCGCCGGTGCCCTCCAGGATCACAAGCGTGCGGTGGTAATGGGTACCCAGACCTTCGGCAAGGGCTCGGTGCAGACCATCCTGCCACTCAACAACAGCACGGCGATCAAGTTGACGACGGCACGCTACTACACGCCGAGCGGTCGTTCCATCCAGGCCAAGGGCATCGAGCCCGATATCGTGGTGGCCGAAACGCCGGACGGTCCGGTGCCGGAGCGGGTCCGAGAAGCTGACCTGGTCGGGCATCTGACCAACGACAAGGAAGCGGAAGCCAGGGACCCGAAAGAACCCGCGTCGGACTCCAAGCAGGACGAAGCGGATGCGCCGGCGGTGCGTTTCGAGTTTGCGGGCCCCGACGACCGGCAGCTCTCACAGGCGGTCAGTCTTCTCAAGGGGCTCCAGATCATCCAGAATAAGCGGTGAGTTGCATTGACCAAGAGGCGGGACGACGATGCGGCGCGAGACGGCCTATAAGCTAGCGGGACGGCGACACGACCAGCATCACGGTGCGGTCGTGTCGGGGCTGCAGAAGGAGCGTGAAATCCGCTTTCGTCCCCTGCCTCCGAATCAGGTCGAGCAGGCTGCGCTTGCCTTGCGAGCGCTGCGGGGCCTGACGGTGCGGGAGGGGGCCAGGACCAGGTCCCTGATCGTGTCCTACTCGATTCTCGACTACTCACTGGAGTCGATCGAACAGTCGCTCACGGATGCAGGCTTTCATCTGGACAATTCCTTGTATACGAAGCTTGTCCGCGCCCTTGTCTATTACGTCGAGAGTACGCAAAGGCACAATCTGAGCTCGCCCGAGCGCTTGATCAAGAAGTCGAACGAGGTGTACATCAAGGTCTACGACCAGCACCCCCACGGCGACCATGACGACACCCCGCAGGAATTGCGCGACTACAAGTAACCCTTGCGCTGGCCGAAGCGAGCAGCCAGAACCCGCTTCCCCGTCGAGACGCCTACAAGATGAATGACCAGGAACTGCTTCGCTACAGCAGGCATATCCTGTTGCCGGAGATCGACATCGAAGGCCAGCAGGCAATCCTCGACGCTCGCGTACTCGTGCTCGGCGCCGGCGGCCTGGGCTCGCCTGCGGCAATGTATCTGGCGGCAGCAGGAGTCGGCACGATCGTCCTCTGTGATGGCGATACGGTGGATCTCACCAATCTCCAGAGGCAGATCCTGCATACCGAGGAGTCGGTGGGTACGAGCAAGGTGCTTTCAGGGGCCCAAACCCTCGGACGGCTCAATCCGCACGTCAGGGTGGAGGCGGTGGCCGCGCGTCTGGAGGGCGAGGCGCTCGAGGAGGCAGTCGGTCGCGCCGATCTTGTGCTGGACTGCAGTGACAACTTTGCAACCCGCCATGCGGTCAATCGAGCCTGTGTTCGCCATCGCAAGCCCTTGGTGTCCGGTGCGGCGATACGCTTCGACGGGCAACTCGCGGTGTTCGACTCGCGCCGGATGGACAGCCCTTGCTATCACTGCCTGTTTCCCGAAGGCGTCGATGTGGATGAAGTGCGCTGTGCAGTGATGGGTGTGTTCGCTCCCCTGACCGGGATTATCGGTACCAGTCAGGCGGCCGAGGCACTCAAGTTGATTGGCGGTTTCGGCGATCCGGCGGTCGGCCGCTTGATGCTGCTTGACGGACTGTCGATGGAGTGGCGCAGCATTCGTCTGGCTCGGGATCCCGAGTGCCCGGTGTGCCGGGGTAGCTGACGCGATCCGTCAGTCTGCCCAGCGCGTCACGAGCCTCAGGTCCTGGCCTATTTGGCGCACGTCGTGGAAGCGCATTTTCCGACCGGCAGCGAGAGATTCGATTGCTGGCAGGTTGACCAGCCCGAGCGCGTCAGGGCCGAGCAGGGATGGGGCCAGGTAGAGCACCAGCTCATCGACACAGCCTTCGCGGACGAGCGAACCGTTGAGTCTGAAGCCCGCCTCGGCGAGCAATTCGTTGATTCCGCGCTCGGCAAGGCGCTGCATGAGGCGCGGCAGATCGACCTTGCCGCTGGGGTTCGGAAGTTCGATGATCTCGGCGCCATGCGCCTCGAGTACAGCGCGCCGACGTGGGTCTGCCTGGGCGCAGGCGATCAGCGTCCCGCCGCCATCCAGGATCCGTGCCTGCGGGGGCGTTTCGAGCCGGGCATCGATCACGATCCGCAGCGGCTGGCGTCGAGTCTCGATCGCGCGCACGGTGAGCTGAGGGTCGTCGTCCCGAACCGTGCCGATGCCGGTCAGAATGGCGCAGCTTCGAGCGCGCCAGCGGTGGCCGTCGCGACGCGCCTCAGGCCCGGTTATCCACTGGCTGCTGCCGTTTGCGAGGGCGGTACGGCCATCAAGGCTGGCGGCAGTCTTCAGCCGCACCCAGGGCCTGCTGCGCGTCATGCGTGAGACGAAGCCGATGTTGAGTTCGCGGGCCGCGTCTTCGAGCAAGCCGCTGCGAACCTCGACCCCGGCTGCGCGGAGTTGCTCGAGCCCCCGTCCGGAGACCTTTGGATTTGGATCCTGCATTGCGCTTACCACGGCGTGGATCCCGGCCCTGATCAGGGCATCGGCGCAGGGCGGCGTGCGCCCATGGTGGGCGCACGGTTCGAGGGTGACATAGGCCGTCGCTCCCCGCGCCTTGTCGCCGGCTTCAGCCAGGGCATGGACTTCGGCGTGCGGTTCGCCGGCGAACCGATGCCAGCCTTCGCCGACGATCTTGCCGTCCCGGACGATGACGCAACCTACACGTGGATTGGGTGAGGTGGTGAGCAGGCCCCGCTCGGCGAGACGCAGCGCACGGGCCATATGGGCGTGGTCGGAAGCGGAAAAGCCCGGCATGATGAGGCGTCAGCTCTTCGTTGTGCGGCTTGCCCGAGGACGTGAGATCTCCCGGATCACTTCGGAAAATTCATCCACATCCTCGAAATTTCGATAGACCGAGGCGTAGCGAATGTAACCGACCTTGTCGAGCTTGCGCAGCTCGCGCATGACCTGTTCGCCGAGTTGCTTGGAAGGCAGCTCCCGCTCACCCAAAGACAGGAGGCGCTCCTCGATACGATTGATCGCCGCCTCGACGCTTTCGGCCATCACCGGGCGCTTGCGCAGGGCGAGCTTCATGCTTGCCACCAGCTTGTTGCGGTCGAACTCGGTGCGACTGCCGTTGCGCTTGATGATCTGCGGCATCTTGAGGTCGATACGCTCGTAGGTCGTAAATCGCTTGTCGCAGCGCATGCACCGGCGACGGCGCCGGACGGTGTCCCCTTCCTCGTTCTCGCGAGTGTCGGTCACCTGGGTGGAGAGTTCTCCGCAGAAAGGGCACTTCATCCGAGCCGTTCCGTTAGGGGGGCGCGAAACGCGGTCCGGATAGCCATCACCGCCCCGAGTTGCCGATCACTTGCCGTATACCGGGAAACGGGCGCAAAGCTCAGCGACCTTGGCGCGAACGCCTGAGATCACCGCTTCATCGTGCGGCGCGTCGAGCACGTCGGCGATAAGATGTGCGATTTTCTCCGCTTCGATCTCGGTGAAGCCGCGCGTCGTCATGGCCGGTGAACCGATGCGGATGCCCGAGGTGACGAACGGTTTCTCGGGATCGTTGGGGATGCTGTTCTTGTTCGTGGTGATGTGGGCACTTCCCAGGATCGCCTCGGCTTCCTTGCCGGTGATCTTCTTGGCACGCAGATCGACAAGGAAAACGTGGCTCTCTGTGCGGCCCGAGACGACCCGCAATCCGCGTTCTTCGCCGAGCACCCGGGCCATCACACGTGCATTGGCGATGACTTGTTCCTGGTAGCGCTTGAAGCCGGGTTCGAGCGCTTCCTTGAAGGCCACCGCCTTGGCAGCGATGACATGCATCAGGGGGCCGCCCTGCAGGCCCGGGAAAATTGCCGAATTGATTGCCTTCTCGTGCTCCGCCTTCATCAGGATGATGCCCCCGCGCGGCCCGCGCAGGGTCTTGTGCGTGGTCGAGGTGACGACGTCGGCGTGGGGGACCGGGTTGGGGTAGTAACCCGCCGCGATCAGCCCTGCGTAATGCGCCATATCTACCCAGAAGATCGCACCGATTTCCTTGGCGATCTTGGCGAAGCGCTCGAAGTCGATGCGCAGCGAATACGCGGAGGCACCGGCGATGATGATGCGCGGCTTGTGTTCGCGGGCAAGCTGCTCCATCGCGTCGTAATCGATCTCTTCTTTTGCGTTGAGACCGTAGGCGACGACGTTGAACCACTTGCCCGACATGTTGAGAGGCATGCCGTGGGTGAGGTGACCGCCTTCGGCAAGACTCATGCCCATGATCGTGTCGCCGGGCTTGGCAAAGGCCATCAGTACCGCCTGGTTGGCCTGCGAACCGGAGTTCGGCTGCACGTTGGCGGCTTCGGCACCGAAAATCTTCTTGATCCTTGCGATTGCCAGCGTTTCGGCAATATCCACGTATTCGCAGCCACCGTAATAGCGCTTGCCGGGGTAGCCTTCAGCGTACTTGTTTGTCAGCTGGGAGCCCTGGGCCTCCATCACTGGCGCGCTCACGTAGTTCTCGGAAGCGATCAGTTCGATGTGATCTTCCTGGCGGCGGTTCTCGGACTGAATGGCAGCCCAGAGTTCCGGATCGGCCTGGGCAATGGTGCTCTGTCTGGAAAACATGGATGGTGCTCTCGAATGGGGCAGGGATAAATGCGAATAATATCATGCGCAAACGCTGCAAAGGGCCTGCCGGAAGGTGCTTCAGGCGTTGGGAAGTTCATCGCGCGCTTGATCCAGATGGGCTTGCTGGGCCCAGGCCTCGAGTTGCCAGGAGCCGTTCTCACAGGCGATCCAGTTGAGGGCTGCATTCGGGATCGAAAAGTCCCGGGGGGCTCCGAGCGGCTTGCCCGCGGCAAGGCGATGCGCGATATCGAGCACCCCACCGTGCGTGACAACCAGGATGCTCTTGCCACGATGGCGTTGGGCGAGGGCGCACAGAGCGTCGACGATCCGCAGCGAGAAGGTGTCGAGGCTTTCACCCCCGCCGGGAATCGGGAATGCGAGTTCGCGGGCCTTGAAGCGCGCGTAGGCTTGCGGGTGCTGCAGTTCTGCCTCGCCATAGGTGAGACCTTGGAAGGCGCCGTAATTGCGCTCCCGCAGTGCTTCCGAGGTTTGCAATCGCAGACCGAGGCGCTCGGCCGCAAGTGCCGCCGTTGCCTTGGCTCGCACGAGGTCGCTGCTGTAGACCGCCTCGAAACGGTGTCCCGAGAGCGCATCGGCGGTGGCGAGTGCCTGCTCGCGCCCGCGTGCGTTGAGTGCGATGTCGAGGTGCCCCTGGAGGCGCCGCTCGACGTTCCAGCCGGTTTCCCCGTGCCGGACGAGACACAGACGTGTCCTCATCGATTGCTCCACGGTGCGCAACGACGTCCGAAAGGCGCTGTTGTGCACCAAGTATTTTGGGGCGTTAAGCGTTTCCCCTGATTTATCGAATCGGCGGGGCGTCCATAATGCGAAGCCAAGCGGCCAGTCGGGGAACGACCCGTGCCCGAGGCGGCCATTGTAATCGGTAGAGGAGACTCAAACAGTGTCATTCCTTCTTGGACTTTCCAGAGCCATAGACTGGCTCAATGACCTCGTCGGCCGGAGCGCGATCTGGCTGGTGCTGGTGGCCACCCTGATAAGCGCGGGCAACGCCTTCAGCCGCTATGGCTTCAGCATGAGCTCGAATGCGATGCTAGAGGTTCAGTGGTACCTGTACTCGGCAGTTTTTCTGCTGTGTTCCGGCTACACCTTCATGCGCAATGAGCACGTGAGGATCGATCTGGTCTCGAACCGCCTGTCCGCACGGGGGCGCAACTGGGTGGATATTGTCGGAATCGTGGTGTTCCTGTTGCCGGTGGCTTCGATGATCGTGTGGATGTCCTGGCCCTCGTTCGTGGATTCATACGTGACCGGAGAACAATCCTCGAATGCGGGAGGGCTCGTTCGCTGGCCGGTGCGTCTGCTGATCCCGGTCGGGTTCTCGCTGCTCGGCCTCCAGGCAATTTCCGAGTTGATCAAGCGGGCGGCGTTTCTGACTGGTCATGGACCTGACCCGATCGCATTGAGTGGGCACTCGCCGATCGAGATCCCGGAACAACTGGGAGCCTCGAAATGATGCAGTTCGCGATCGACAATATGGCGCCCCTGATGTTCGGGTCGCTGATCTTTTTCCTGTTGAGCGGGTTCCCCGTTGCGTTTGCACTTGCCGCCAACGGACTCTTCTTCGGGTTTATCGGGATCGAACTCGGGCTTCTGACGCCGGCCCTGCTGCAGGCCCTGCCTGAGCGCGTCCTCGGGATCATGGCCAACGATACCTTGCTGGCGATTCCGTTCTTCACCTTCATGGGCATCATCCTCGAGCGCAGCGGCATGGCAGAGGATCTGCTTGAATCCGCAGGGCAGTTGTTCGGTCCGATCCGTGGGGGTATCACCTACGCGGTGATCATCGTCGGCGCGCTGCTCGCCGCCACGACCGGCGTGGTTGCCGCTTCGGTGATTTCGATGGGCCTGATCTCGCTTCCGGTGATGCTGCGCTACGGCTACTCGCGCGAGGTCGCTTCGGGGGTCATCTGTGCTTCGGGAACCCTTGCTCAGATCATTCCTCCCTCGCTGGTGCTGATCGTGCTGGCGGATGTGCTGGGCGTGTCGGTCGGCGATGCCTACGCAGGGGCAATCCTCCCTTCGCTGATGCTGGTTGCAATGCTCGTCGGGTACATCCTGATCCTGTCGATCTTCAAGCCCGAGATGGTGCCGGCCTTGCCGCCCGAGGCGAGAACCTTGCGCGGTGCCGCATTGTTCAAAAGCGTCATGATCGCGATGGTGCCGCCAGTGGTGCTGATCTTCCTGGTGCTCGGCACCATTTTCATCGGCCTTGCGACGCCGACCGAGGGCGGTGCAATGGGCGCGACGGGCGCGCTCATCCTGGCGGGCGTGCGACGCCGGCTGTCGATGGAGGTTGTGCGTGGTGCCCTCGAGACCACTGCAAAGCTGGCGACCTTCGTGATGTTCATCCTGATCGGCTCGACGGTGTTCGCGCTGACCTTCCGGGCAGTGAATGGTGACCTCTGGGTGGAACACCTGTTCAGTCTGGTGCCGGGCGGCCAGGTCGGTTTCCTGATCGTCGTCAGCCTGCTGGTCTTCGTGCTCGGCTTCTTCATCGACTTCTTCGAGATCGCCTTTATCCTGCTGCCCCTGTTCGGTCCGGTGGCCGAGAAGCTGGGCATTGACATGGTGTGGTTCCTGGTGCTCATCGGCATGAACATGCAGACCTCGTTCCTTACGCCACCGTTTGGATTCGCGCTGTTCTACCTGCGAAGCGTGGCGCCGGTGGCGGACTACGATGACGCCGTTTCCGGCAAGCGCATCGCTGGTATCAAGACGACGATGATCTACCGGGGCGTCATTCCGTTCATCGTGATCCAGTTGATCGCGCTTGCGGTGATCTTCATTTTCCCGGAACTGGTGTCGGCTGAACTCGAACCCAAGAAGAAGATCGATCTGGATACGATCGAGATCAATGTGGACAGCTACGATACCGGCGGTGGCGGCGGGTACGGCGCGGGCTATGGCGGCGGCACGCCGGGATTCGCCTTGCCGGAGCCTGCCATTCCCGGAGCGGAAGACTCACCGCCTGCGGCGCCTCAGGAGGAGAGCGCCGCGCCGGCCGAGCCGGATCCGAACCAGATGCTGATGGATGCCTTGAAGGAAGGCGCCAAGAAGAAATAGCCGTGGTTCGAGCAATAGAGAACGGCCCCGCAAGAGCGGGGCCGTTCTTTCATTGCGGGGCGCAAAAGCTTCGCCCCCGGATCGCTGCGGCAGCGTTCAGTCGAAGAATCGCCCGGACACGACCGGATCGAGATCGGCGCCCGTGGCGCGGGCACGCTTGAGCAACTCCCAGTAGTATCGATAGGAGGCGCGATCGTGGAGCTTGCCGGCATGCTGGATCGGGCCCCAGTCGGCATCCTGGGCGGCGCAAAGGATCGCGGCCGCTTCGCTGGTCTCGCCAAAATCCGGTCGCATCGCTTCCAGGATCGGTCGAATCTGATTCGGATGGATGCTCCACATCCGCATGAATCCGAACTCGCGTCGTGCCCGTTCGGCATCGTGGCGGATGTAATCCGTATCCTTGAGCTCCGTGGTCACGTTGTGCGAGGGCACGACGCCGGCGCCGAGCGCGGCGGCGGAGATCTCGCACTTCGCGCGGACCACGAGCGGGTGCTCGAATTGCCCGGGGCTGCGCATCGCCGAGCCGGGAATCGCGCCGTGGTGGGCGCTGACGAAATCCATCAGGCCGAAGTCGATCGACTCGACGCCTTCCATGGCGGCAATCTCCCACACCTCCCGCAAGGCACCATGGGTCTCGATCAGGACGTGCACCGGAATCCGGCCTTGCTGCCCTTGCCGCGCCTCGAGTGAGCGCAGTGCCGCGATCTGTCGGCTCACGTCGGCTGCGCTGCGCGGTTTCGGCAGCGTCAGGAATGCAAGTCGCTCGCCGGCGCCGGCGAGGAGTATCTCGAGATCGGCTTCCCAGTGCGGGTGGGTGACATCGTGGATTCGGGCGCCCATTCGGCCGAACCGATTCTCGGCGCCGGCGATCAGCTCTGCGCAAAGCCGGGCGTGTTCGGCTTCGGCGCCGGCCCGCGCACCGTCTTCGCAGTCGCAGGTGATATCGAAGTAGGGGCCGATCTCCTCCTGCAGCAGCAAGGCTTTGCGAATCAACTTCTCGCTGCCTGCATAGTGGTCCACTGCGGGCAGGATGGGGAACGGAGACTCTCCCTCGAAAAGGATGTCTTCGGGATGCATCCGGTCTGACATGGCGACTCCTTCGGTAGCCTGGTTCGCGAGGATGAAAAACGGGGGCGTTGCCGCCCCCGTCGAGTTCAAGCTCCGTTAGCGCAGGATCAGGCCAGCAGGTCCTTCACGCCTTCGCGCTCTTCGAGCAGTTCGTTGAGCGTATGAGTCATGCGCTCGCGAGAGAAATCGTCGATCTCGAGCCCCTGGACGATCTTGTACTGGCCGTTTTCGGTGGTCACCGGGAAGCCGTAGATGATGCCTTCGGGGATGCCGTAGGATCCGTCGGACGGGATGCCCATGGTGACCCACTCGCCGTTCGAGCCCAGCACCCAGTCGCGGATGTGGTCGATCGCGGCGTTGGCCGCCGAGGCGGCGGAAGACAGGCCGCGCGCCTCGATGATGGCTGCACCACGCTTGCCGACGGTGGGCAGGAAGACGTCACGGTTCCATGCTTCGTCGTTTACCAGGTTCTTGACGCTGTCGCCGCTGGAGGTGCAGAAGCGATAGTCCGCGTACATGGTGGGGGAGTGATTGCCCCATACGACGAGGCTCTTGAGGCTCGATACCGCGCGGCCGGTCTTGCCGGCAAGCTGCGACAGGGCGCGGTTGTGATCGAGGCGCAACATGCCGGTGAAGTTCTTCTCGGACACGCGGCCGAACTTCTTGGCGGTTTCCTTGGCGATGTATGCGTTGGTGTTGCAGGGGTTGCCGACAACCAGCACCTTGCAGTCAGGGTCGGCGTACTGGCCGATCGCAGCACCCTGAACGGTAAAGATCTTGGCATTCTCGGTGAGCAGGTCCTTGCGCTCCATGCCCGGGCCGCGCGGACGAGCGCCCACCAGCAGGGCGACGTTTGCGTCCTTGAAGGCGACGTTCGGATCGTCGGTGGCGATCATTCCTGCGAGCAGCGGGAAAGCGCAGTCTTCCAGTTCCATCATCACGCCCTTGACTGCCTTCTGTGCCTGCGGCAGATCCAGCAACTGGAGAATTACCGGTTGGTCCTTGCCGAGCATTTCGCCGCTGGCAATGCGGAACAGCAGACTGTAGCCGATCTGGCCGGCAGCGCCGGTGATGGCAACGCGAACGGGGGCTTTACTCATATTGTGGTACTCCCTCTCTCAAAAAGCGGTGGCATGAAAATATGCTGGCGATGGACGCAATGGCAAGACGGAAATATTGCACCGCGACGCGGACGGCGCAAGGATGTTAGGAGCAAAGAAATGTCCTGTCAATTAATGTATTTTGTCTTATATAAGATATATGAGTGACGATGGACTCGCTCGGATTTTTGTGCTGAAATATTGCGATGCGCCAAGAGTCGCCAACCTTCAGCCCACTTTACCGCCAGATCAAGAACCTGATCATCCAGGCGCTTGAGGCGGGTGAATGGCGGCCCGGGCAGGCGATCCCCAGCGAGCAGGAGTTGGCCCTGCGCTTCAACGTGAGCCAGGGTACTGTGCGCAAGGCCATTGACGAAATGGCCGGCGAAAACATGGTGGTCAGAAAGCAGGGGAAGGGGACTTTCGTCGCCTCGCACAATGACCCTCGCTCGCTCTTCCGCTTCCTGCGTCTCGTCCCGAATGACGGCGATCTTTCTCATCCCGATAGCGTACCCCTGGAATGCTGGAAGGCCAAGGCCGGGCATGAGGCGTCGCGCATGCTTGGCGTCGACCCCGGCGCCCCGATCATCATCGTGCGGCGACTACTGAAATTTTCGGGCGTCCCCGTCGTGGTGGACGAAATCTACCTGCCAGGCGAGATCTTCCAGGGCCTCTCCCTCGAACTGCTGCAGAGCTGGAGTGGCTCCTTGTACAGTCTCTTCGAGTCCCGATTCGGGTTGCGCATGATTCGCGCACAGGAGCGAATCCGCGCCGTCGCCGCCGATCGCACAACCGCCGAAATGTTGCGCGTTGGCGAGTCTACGCCGCTTCTTTCGGTGGAGCGGGTGACCTACACGTATGGCGACAAACCCGTCGAATGGCGTCGGGGTCTGTACCTTACGGCTAACCATTTCTATCTGAATGAGCTGAGTTGATTGGTGTCGAGTAAGGCTGTGGTAAGCGTTTATACTTTAAGTTTTTATGTGGGAGTGAAGCGGAGTAAGCTCTTCCGCGGACTTTGAGGGGGAAAATAAATGTCAGAAGTGACTGTGAGAAAACAGCGCCCGAAGCATCTGGCGTTGAATGAAATCCGGCTGCCATTGCCGGGCTTTGTCTCGATCCTTCACCGGATCAGTGGTGCGGGCCTGTTCCTGTGCCTGCCGTTGTTGCTCGCGCTGTTCGGCAACAGCGTCGGTTCTCCGGAATCGTTCGCGGCGTACAAGGAAACCGTTGGTAATCCTTTCATGAAGCTGATCCTCTTCGGACTGCTTTGGGCCTACCTCCATCACTTCTGTGCGGGCATCCGTTTTCTGCTGCTCGACATGCACAAGGGCCTGGATCTGCCTGCTGCACGCAAGAGTTCAAAGGTCGTTCTCGTTGTCAGCATTGCGCTGACCCTGATCATTGGAGTCAAGCTATGGTAAGCCGTATCGTCGTCGGCGCTCACTACGGTTTCCGCGACTGGCTGGGCCAGCGTGTGACCGCGGTCTTCATGGCGCTCTACACTGTCCTGTTCGCGTTCAACGCGCTGACGCTGCCCGAGATGAGCTACGAGGCCTGGAGCGGCATGTTTGCCGGTGGCTTCATGCGTTTCATGACCTTCCTGTTCTTCCTCGCGCTGTTTTATCACGCCTGGGTTGGCATTCGTGATATCTACATGGATTACATAAAGCCGGTTGGCATTCGCCTCGCGCTGCATGCGATCACCCTCTTTCTGCTCATCGGTTACGCCGGCTGGGCTGCCCGAATCCTGTGGAGGCTGTAAGTGAAAGTCGCCAAGCGTACTTTTGACGCCGTAATCGTCGGCGCTGGTGGTGCTGGACTGCGTGCCGCACTACAACTCTCCGAGTCCGGCATGAAGACGGCCGTACTCACCAAGGTGTTCCCGACCCGCTCGCATACGGTCGCCGCTCAGGGTGGGGTCGCTGCCTCGCTCGGAAACTCGACCGAAGACAACTGGCACTGGCACATGTACGACACCGTGAAAGGGTCGGACTGGCTGGGCGACCAGGATGCCATCGAGTTCATGTGCAAGAAGGCCAACGAAGTCGTGGTCGAACTCGAACACTACGGCATGCCCTTCGACCGCACCGACGACGGCAAGATCTATCAGCGGCCCTTCGGCGGCCACTCGATGAACTACGGGCAGGCGCCGGTGATGCGCTCCTGCGCTGCTGCCGACCGTACCGGACATGCGATGCTGCATGCGCTCTACCAGCGCAATGTGCGCGCCAACACCCAGTTCTTCGTGGAGTGGATGGCACTCGATCTGATTCGCGATGCGGATGGTGACGTGCTGGGTGTGACTGCCATGGAGATGGAGACTGGCGAGGTTTCGATCTTCCATGCCAAGGCGACCATCTTCGCGACCGGAGGCGCCGGTCGAATCTACTTCAGCTCAACCAATGCCTTCATCAATACCGGTGACGGCGTGGGCATGGCGGCACGTGCGGGCGTTCCCCTCGAAGACATGGAGTTCTGGCAGTTCCACCCCACCGGTGTCGCCGGCGCCGGCGTGCTGATCACCGAGGGCGTGCGCGGTGAAGGAGGCATTCTGCGCAACAGCGCAGGTGAGCGCTTCATGGAGCGCTATGCGCCGAACCTCAAGGATCTTGCCTCTCGCGACGTCGTTTCGCGGGCGATGACCACCGAGATCAACGAGGGCCGTGGCTGTGGACCCGACAAGGATCACGTGCTGCTCGACATCACCCACCTGGCGCCAGAGAACATCATGAAGCGCCTGCCGGGGATTCGCGAGATCTCGATCCAGTTCGCCGGGATCGACCCGATCAAGGCGCCGATTCCCGTGGTGCCGACCTGCCACTACCAGATGGGCGGCATTCCGACCAACTACAAGGGCCAGGTGGTGGTGCCGCAGGGTGAGAACAACAACGCCCCGGTGCGCGGCTTCTATGCGGCGGGGGAATGTGCGTGTGCGTCGGTGCATGGCGCGAACCGGCTGGGGACCAATTCGCTGCTCGATCTGCTGGTGTTCGGCAAATCAGCCGGCGAAACCGTGGTCGAGGACTTCGAGCGCGGCGATCTGTCGCTCAAGCCCTTGCCCGAAGATGCCGCGGATGCCTCGCTGGCGCGACTCGCCCGTCTCGAGAACCAGAAGAACGGCGAGAGCGTGCACGAGGTCCGCCTGGCAATGCAGCGGACCATGCAGAAGCATGCTGGTGTTTTCCGCTTCAACACGCTGCTCAAGGAAGGCGTTGACGCCATCCTGGCGGTCGCCGAGCGGGCGAAGAACACCGAGATCGCGGACAAGTCCCAGGTCTGGAACACGGCGCGCATGGAGGCGTTGGAACTCGACAACCTGATCGAGGTTGCCAAGGCGACGATGATCTCCGCCGAGGCGCGCAAGGAATCGCGTGGCGCCCACGTTCGCGACGATGCGCTCGATAATGCCGAAACGCCCAATGGGCGTGACGATGCCAATTGGCTGAAGCACACCTTGTGGTATTCCGAGGACAACCGCCTGGCCTACAAGCCGGTGAACCTCAAGCCGATGTCCGACGATGTCGAGCCGATCGCGCTCGCCAAGCGCACATACTGATGCGCGGGGAGAATTCACGATGACCAAACGTACCGTTCAATTCAAGATCTACCGTTACGATCCGGACAAGGACGACAAACCCTACATGCAGGACATCAGCGTCGAACTGGAGGCTGCGGACAAGAAGCTCCTCGACGCGATCACCCGCCTGAAGGTCAAGGACGACACCCTGTCGTTCCGTCGTTCGTGCCGCGAGGGCGTTTGCGGTTCCGACGCGATGAACATCAATGGCAAGAATGGCCTTGCCTGCCTCACCGATGTCGATAGCCTGGAGCAGCCGATCACGCTGCGTCCGCTGCCGGGGCTGCCCGTGATCCGCGATCTGATCGTCGACATGACGCAGTTTTTCAAGCAGTACCATTCGATCACGCCTTACCTGATCAACAACGAACCGGCCCCCGAGCGCGAGCGCCTGCAGACCCCGGAGGAGCGTGAAGAACTCAACGGGCTTTACGAGTGCATCCTCTGCGCCTGCTGTTCGACTTCCTGCCCGTCGTTCTGGTGGAACCCCGACAAGTTCGTGGGACCGGCCGGTCTTCTGGCCGCCTATCGGTTCATCGCCGATACGCGTGACCAGGCAACCTCGGAGCGCCTCGACAACCTCGAGGACCCGTATCGCCTGTTCCGCTGCCACACCATCATGAACTGTGTGGATGTCTGCCCGAAGAATCTCAATCCGACCCGGGCGATCGGCAAGATCAAGGACATGATGTTGCGCAGGGCCATATGAGTATCAACCGGGGACGCGTTCGCTGGCATTGCCGCAGGGCATTGCTCGAGTTGGACATCGTATTCGAACGTTTCCTTGCGCGAGACTTCGATCGTCTGGGCGACGATCAACTCGCCGACCTCGTGGATCTGCTGCAGCTCGAGGACTATGACCTCTGGGCCATGGTCAATGGCAGCAAGCCCTGCGAGGTGGAGCGATGGAAAGGTTTGGTGGCACTGCTGCGTCAGGCGTGACGCTGCAGTGCCACCGCCAGGGAGCAAGACAAGAAAGAGTCACTAACGGGGAAACATAGGGACGAATCATGACGACTGAACGTAAGGCCACGCTTTCTGTAGACGGCAAGACCGTCGATTTCCCGGTGCTCAGCGGCACCCACGGCAATGATGTGATCGACATTCGCACGCTGGGCGGCAAGACCGGTCTCTTTACCTACGATTCCGGCTTT
This sequence comes from Zoogloeaceae bacterium, assembly GCA_024235595.1. Classification (GTDB taxonomy): domain Bacteria; phylum Pseudomonadota; class Gammaproteobacteria; order Burkholderiales; family Rhodocyclaceae; genus Cognatazoarcus. Next base: position 47,342 of record JACKMC010000005.1, read on the forward strand.
CTATCGACGGCGAGCTGCCAGTCCAGGATCACCTTCATCGACGGTGACAAGGGCGAGCTGCTGTATCGCGGCTACCCCATCGAGCAACTTGCCGAGCAATGCAACTTCCTCGAAGTCGCCTATCTGCTCAAGAACGGCGAGCTGCCGAACGCTGTCGAGAAGAGGACGTTCGAGGACACCATCAAGAATCACACGATGGTGCACGACCAGATGACCAAGTTCTATTCCGGGTTCCGTCGTGATGCGCACCCGATGGCGGTGATGGTCGGCGTGGTTGGCGCGCTGTCTGCGTTCTACCACGACGCCTTCGATTTCTCCGACGCCGAGCACCGCAACGTTTCGATCAACCGTCTGATCGCCAAGCTGCCGACGATCGTTGCAATGGCCTACAAGTACAACATGGGTCAGCCGTTCATGTATCCGCGCAACGACCTCGACTACACGGCGAACTTCATGCACATGATGTTCGGTACGCCGTGTGAGAAGTACGAACCGAACCCGGTTCTGGTGCGCGCCCTCGACGTGATCTTCACGCTCCACGCCGACCACGAGCAGAACGCCTCCACCTCGACCGTGCGTCTGGCCGGCTCTTCCGGGGCCAACCCGTTCGCCTGCATCTCGGCCGGCATTGCCTGTCTCTGGGGCCCGTCTCACGGTGGCGCCAACGAGGCCTGCCTCAACATGCTCGAGGAGATCGGCGACGTGTCGCGCGTCGCGGAGTTCATCGCCCGCGCCAAGGACAAGAACGATCCCTTCAAGTTGATGGGCTTCGGCCACCGCGTCTACAAGAACTTCGATCCGCGCGCCAAGCTCATGCGCAAGGTCTGCTACGAAGTCCTGACCGAACTCGGCCTCGAGAACGACCGGCTCTTCAAGCTCGCGATGGAACTCGAGAAGATCGCGCTCGAAGATCCCTATTTCGTCGAGAAGAAGCTCTATCCGAACGTCGACTTCTACTCCGGCATCGTGCAGAAGGCGCTGGGCATCCCGACCTCGATGTTTACCTGCATCTTCGCGCTGGCACGGACGGTGGGCTGGATTACCCAGTGGGAAGAGATGATTACCGATCCGGAATACAAGATCGGTCGTCCGCGGCAACTGTACATCGGCGCCGCACGACGCGACGTTGCACCGATCGAGCAGCGCGCCTAAAGGGCCGGCGGGGGGGAGGAGACAAGTCCGGAACGCGCAACGCGGGATGGCCCCTGGGGGGTCGTCCCTTTTTCTTGTAGCACGCGTCGGACGAGTGTTTCCGGCCCGCATTCGCGGGTACACAACAACATGTACATGAAGAAATCCAGGTGGCTTTCATGATGAAGCAACTCTTCAGCAGCTCTCATCTTTTCGGTAGCAACGCCCCGTTCATCGAGGAACTCTACGAGACCTACCTCGAGAATCCGGATGGCGTTTCCGAAGAATGGCAGCAATACTTCGACAGTCTGCAGAACACGCCGGGCGGCGCGCAGCGCGACGTTGCGCACTATCCGGTCATCAATGCGTTTGCGGACATGGCAAAGCGCGGGCCCACCCGCGTTGTAGCGGGTGGCACCGACAAGCGGCAGGTCAGCGTCCTGCAGCTTATCAACGCCTATCGCTTTCTCGGCAACCGCTGGGCCAATCTCGATCCGCTCAAGCGCACCGAGCGACCCGAGATTCAGGAGCTCGAACCGTCCTATTACGGGTTCACCGAGGGCGACCTGAACGCGACCTTCAACGTCGGCTCGTTCAGTGGTTTTGCGGGGGATCAGGCCTCGCTGCGTGAGATCCTCGAGACGGTGCGGCAGACGTACTGCAGCTCGATCGGCTCGGAATACATGTACCTTTCCGATATCGCCCAGAAACGCTGGATCCAGGCGCGACTCGAATCGGTGCGCGGAACCCCGAGCTACTCGCCGGATCAGAAGAAACGCATCCTCGAGCGCCTGACTGCAGCCGAGACGCTGGAAAAATATCTTCATACCAAATACGTTGGCCAGAAGCGTTTCTCGCTCGAGGGTGGCGAGAGCACCATCGTCGCCATGGATGAGCTGATCCGCGTCGCAGGTGCGGGCGGCGTTGAAGAGATCGTGGTCGGCATGGCCCACCGTGGTCGCCTCAACGTGCTGGTCAATACCCTCGGCAAGCTCCCGAAGATGCTGTTTGCCGAGTTCGAAGGCAAGGCGGGCGGTGACCTGACCGCCGGCGACGTCAAGTACCACATGGGCTTCTCCAGCGACGTGATGACGGCCGGCGGCCCGGTTCACCTCACGTTGGCCTTCAACCCATCTCACCTCGAGATCGTCAATCCGGTCGTAGAGGGCTCGGTCTACGCGCGTCAGCTGCGCCGCGGCATCGACGAAGGCAAGGCCAAGGTCCTGCCGGTGCTGATCCACGGTGACTCGGCGGTAGCCGGACAGGGCGTGAACCAGGAGATGCTCAACTTCTCGCAGACCCGTGGCTACGGCACCGGCGGCACGGTGCATATCGTCGTGAACAACCAGATCGGTTTCACCACCTCCGATCCGCGCGACTACCGCTCCTCGCTCTACTGCACCGATATCTTCAAGATGGTCGAGGCGCCGATCTTCCATGTCAATGGCGACGACCCGGAAGCGGTGGCTTTCGTGACCAAGCTGGCGCTGGATTTCCGCCAGGAGTTCAGGCGCGACGTGGTGATCGACCTGATCTGCTTCCGCAAGCTGGGCCACAACGAAGCTGACGAACCGATGGTCACCCAGCCGCTGATGTACAAGAAGATCGCCAAGCATCCGGGTACCCGCAAGCTCTACGCGGATCGTCTGGTGGGAGAGTCGGTCTGCGCAGAGGGCGAACCGGAAGAGTTCATCCGCAGCTACCGCGACCATCTCGATCGCGGCGAGCTGCTGGCAAACCCGGTGCTGCCCGGCCACAAGCGCAAGTTCGCAGTCGACTGGACACCGTATCTCAACAAGAAATACACCGCCAGCGCCGACACCAAGGTGCCGCTGGCCGAACTCAAACGCCTGGCCAAGAGCATTACCACGATGCCGGAAGGCTTTACCCTGCATCCGCGGGTTGCCAAGATCAATGCAGATCGCATCGAAATGGGTGAAGGCAAGCTTCCGCTCGACTGGGGCATGGGTGAAAACCTCGCCTACGCCACCTTGGTGGTCCAGGGCTTTGGTGTGCGCCTGTCGGGTGAGGACGTTGGCCGTGGTACCTTCTTCCACCGTCATGCAGTCCTGCACGATCAGAATCGTGAGAAATACGACCACGGTATCCATGTGCCGCTCAAGCACGTTCGCGACGGCCAGGCCGATTTCCACGTGTACGACTCGGTGCTCTCCGAAGAGGCAGTGCTGGCATTCGAGTATGGTTACAGCACAACCGAACCCGACCAGTTGGTGATCTGGGAGGCCCAGTTCGGCGATTTCGTGAATGGCGCGCAGGTGGTCATCGACCAGTTCATCAGTTCCGGCGAAGCCAAATGGGGCCGTCAGTGCAGCCTGGTAATGCTGCTGCCGCACGGTTTCGAAGGCCAGGGTCCTGAACACTCTTCGGCCCGTCCCGAGCGCTTCATGAACCTTGCCGCGCAGATGAACATGGAGATTTGCGTACCCTCCACACCGGCGCAGATCTTCCATGTGCTGCGTCGTCAGATGGTTCGCAAGCAGCGCAAGCCGCTGGTGGTGATGACGCCCAAGTCGCTGCTGCGCCACAAGGATGCGACCTCTTCGCTCGATGAACTGGCAAAGGGGACTTTCCAGACCGTGATCGGCGAGGTGGACAAGGTCGACGCGAAGAAGGTCAAGCGCGTGCTGCTGTGCTGCGGCAAGATCTACTACGAACTGCTTGCGCACCGCCGTGCCAACAATATCAAGGATATGGCCATCATCCGTCTGGAACAGATGTACCCGTTCCCGGCCGAGGAGTTCGCTGCGGAGATGGAGAAGTATCCCAATGCCAAGGAAATCGTGTGGGTTCAGGAAGAGCCCCGCAACCAGGGCATGTGGTACTGGCTTTCCTCGCGCCAGCATCTGGACAACGTGATCGGTACCAAGCGCCGCTTGTTGCTGGTCTCGCGTCCGGCCGCGGCCTCGCCGGCAGTCGGCTACTACGCGATGCACAATTTGCAGCAGAAGGCGGTTATCGAAAACGCCTTTGGCGAAATCAAGGCCTGAAGCAGTCCAATAACCAAAGCCCAATGCACAAGAGGGAGAAGAAATGCTGATCGAAGTTAAAGTGCCGCAGTTGTCCGAGTCCGTTTCCGAAGCCACGCTGGTCAGCTGGCACAAGAAGGAAGGCGACGCTGTTTCCCGCGATGAAAACCTCATCGATATCGAAACCGACAAGGTTGTGTTGGAAACGCCCGCGCCCGCGGATGGTGTGCTGGTGAAGATCGTCAAGCAGGGCGGCGACAGCGTCACCTCCGGTGAGCTGATCGCCCAGATCGACACCGAAGCCAAGGCCGCCGCCGGCGCCGCGGCCCCGGCGGAGAAGCCTGCCGCAGCCGCGCCCGCCGCAGCACCCGCACCGGCACCGGCACCGGCAACCGCGGCACCGACTGCTGCCGAAAGCGCCGCCAGCCCGGCAGCGCGCAAGATCCTCGCCGAGAAAGGCATCGCTGCCGACGACGTGGCAGGTTCGGGTCGCGGCGGCCGCATCACCAAGCAGGACGCTGCCTCGGCCCAGCCGAAGAGCGCCCCTGCCGCCCAGGTGATCGACGGCGAGCGTCCCGAGCAGCGTGTGCCGATGACCCGACTGCGCGCCCGCATTGCCGAGCGCCTGCTTCAATCGAAGAACGAGAATGCCATCCTCACCACCTTCAACGAGGTGAACATGGCGCCCGTGATGGCGATGCGCAAGCAGTACGGCGAGAAGTTCGAGAAGGCACATGGCGTGCGTCTCGGCTTCATGGGGTTCTTCGTCAAGGCAGCTGTCGCTGCTCTCAAGAAGTTCCCGATCATCAACGCCTCGGTCGACGGCAGCGACATCGTTTATCACGGCTACATCGATATCGGTATCGCGGTCGGCTCGCCGCGGGGCCTGGTGGTGCCGATCCTGCGTGATGCCGACCAGATGTCGATTGCCGACATCGAGAAGAAGATCGCCGAATTCGGTACCAAGGCGAAAGACGGCAAGCTCACCATGGAAGAGCTTTCCGGCGGCACCTTCTCGATCTCCAACGGTGGCGTGTTCGGCTCGATGCTGTCGACCCCGATCATCAACCCGCCGCAGTCGGCGATTCTCGGCATCCATGCCACCAAGGATCGTCCCGTGGTCGAGAACGGCCAGATCGTGATCCGTCCGATCAACTATCTCGCCATGTCCTACGACCACCGCATCATCGACGGTCGCGAGGCGGTGCTCGGTCTGGTCACCATGAAGGAAGCGCTTGAAGATCCGGCCCGCCTGATCCTCGACGTCTGATTTCATCTTGACAAGAGAAGGGGGTGTGCGAATGCGCGGGCAGGCGTCCGTGCGGCGCACTTCCCCTTTTCGCCAAGCAAAGGAAGAACGAAATGGCTGACAAGCAATTCGATGTACTCGTCATCGGTGGTGGCCCGGGTGGCTACGTCGCGGCGATCCGTGCGGCACAGCTCGGTTTCAAGACCGCCTGTGCAGAATCAAACCCCTACGCCGACCCCAAGGGCGAGCCGCGTCTCGGCGGCACCTGCCTGAACGTCGGTTGCGTACCGTCCAAGGCGCTGCTGCACACCTCCCACCTCTTCGAAGAGTCCCAGCACGCCTTCGCGGCTCAGGGCATCAAGGTCAAGGGCGAAGTATCGATCGATGTGCCAACCATGATCGATCGCAAGTCGAAGGTGGTCGACCAGCTCACCAGCGGCGTCAAGTTCCTGTTCAAGAAGAACAAGGTCACCTTCCTGCCCGGCCATGGCAGCTTTGTCGGCAAGAGCGACGGCGGCTGGCAGGTGAAGGTGGGCGATGAAACCGTCGAGGCGAAACAGGTCATCGTGGCGACCGGCTCGAGCGCCCGTCATCTGGCGGGCGTGCCGGTCGACAACACGCTTGTCTGCGACAACATCGGCGCACTCGATCTCGACGCGGTACCCAAGCGACTCGGCCTGATCGGGTCGGGCGTCATCGGTCTCGAAATGGGCTCGGTGTGGCGTCGACTCGGTGCCGAGGTGACCATCCTCGAAGCGATGGACAGCTTCCTCGGCGCGGCCGACCAGGACGTCGCCAAGGAAGCCCAGAAGGTCTTTGCCAAGCAGGGCATGGACGTCAAGCTGGGCGTCAAGGTCGGCAAGGTCACGCCGGCCAAGAACAAGAAGTCGGTCACTGTCGAGTACGAGAACAAGGACGGTGCCACCAAGGCGGTCTTCGACAAGCTCATCGTCTCGGTCGGGCGGGTCCCCAACACGGCAGGTCTCAATGCCGAGGCCGTGGGTCTCAAGATCGACGAGCGGGGTTTCGTGGTGGTTGATGATCACTGCAAGACCAATCTCGACGGCGTATGGGCGGTCGGTGATGTGGTGCGTGGCCCGATGCTCGCGCACAAGGCGATGGAAGAGGGCGTCATGGTTGCCGAGATCATGGCCGGCCAGGCAGGTCACTGCGACTTCAACACCGTGCCCTGGGTGATCTACACCAGCCCCGAGATTGCCTGGGTCGGCAAGACCGAGCAGCAACTCAAGGCAGACGGTGTCGAGTACCGGGCTGGCAAGATCCCCTTCCTGTCGAACGGCCGTGCACTGGGTACCGGTGACACCACGGGTTTCGTCAAGATGCTGGCCTGCGCCAAGACCGACCGCATCCTTGGTGTGCACATCATTGGCGCCAATGCGTCCGAGCTGATCGGCGAGGCCGTCGTGACCATGGAGTTCGGTGGCGCTTCGGAAGATCTGGCTCGTATCTGCCATGCCCACCCGACGCTTTCCGAAGCGATCCACGAAGCAGCGCTGGCAGTCGACAAGCGTTCGCTGCACTTCTGACCGGGCGGGAGTTCGTGGTCGCTGATTTGTAGTCAGGGAGCGGTCCCGGGTTCCTGTGGAACTCGCGACCGCAACCACTCAACCGTCGATCAGCAGAAGATTGTCTTGGAAAAATGCCACACCGCACTCTGAACGTTCCCGAGCATGGGATGATCGACGCCTACGAGGCATTGCTCAAGACCCGTGGCTACAAGTCCGATCCCGCGCAGCGCTCGGCAGCCCAGCGCCTGCAGGGCATGTATACCGAATTGGTCGGCTTCAAGGCCGCCCGCCAAAACACCATCCGGCGCTTGTTCAAACGACCCGGCGTTCCCCGCAGCCTCTATTTCTGGGGCGGGGTCGGCCGCGGCAAGAGCTTCCTGATGGACTGCTTCTTCGACGCGGTGCCCTACCAGCGCAAGCGCCGTGTCCATTTTCACGCCTTCATGCAGGAGGTCCATCGCGACCTCAGGGAATTCAGCCAGGAGGCAGATCCGCTCATCCGGGTGGCCGAGCGCATCGCCCGCCATACCCGCCTGTTGTGCTTCGATGAATTCCATGTCTCGGACATCGCCGATGCGATGATGCTTGGCCGTCTCCTCGATGCGCTGCTGGCGCGCGACGTGATTTTCGTGATGACGTCCAACTACCCGCCGGACGGCCTCTATCCGAACGGGCTGATGCGGGTCAATTTCCTGCCGACGATCGACATGATCAAGCGGCGCTTCGAGGTGTTTGAACTCGATCACGGTATCGACTACCGCCTGCGCACCATGGAAAAGATGGAAACCTTCCTGGTTCCGGCCGATGACGAGGCCGATCGCAAGATGGCCGCCGATTTCAGGCAGATCGCGGCCATCGATGGCGAGGCGGGCGTGCTCAGCGTTTGCGGGCGCGACATCAAGGTGAAGTGCATCGCGCCTGGCGTGGCATGGTTCCATTTCGATGAGTTGTGCCGCAGTGCGCGCTCACAGAACGACTATCTCGAGATCGCCCGCGAGCACCACACGGTAATGGTCTCCGGTGTGCCGAAAATGAGCGCCGGCGAAGCTTCGGAGGCGAGGCGCTTCACCTGGCTGATCGATGTGCTGTACGATCACCGCGTCAAGCTGGTGATGAGTGCGGCTGTCGAGGCCTACGATCTCTACCGCGAAGGCCATCACGCGAATGAGTTCGCGCGCACGGTGAGCCGCCTGATCGAGATGCGCTCTCGCGAATACCTTGCCGAGCCGCACCGGATGGACTGAGGCCCGCGACCACACACGGCACATCCGGCTCGCATTTCAGACGCCGACACGGCTGCGGCCCCCGATATGCTCGCCATGGCGCGACACGCCTGCGCCGCCCAGCCTGAGGGGGGCTGTGTGCGCCGTCGCGACGTCTTGTGCCGTCGCTACACTACGGCGTCGTCACGCCCTCGCTTCGCGCCGGTCGAAAACATACGGGCTAGTCGAATTCAATGCTCACCCGTCCGCTATCGCCGGTCGCGAACGCATAGCCGTCCATGACATTCGGCAAGCGCCCGACGATTGCTTCCGGGCCAGATACCTCGCCATGAAAATACGGGCGGCCGTCGCTACTCCAGCCGCCCTTGCCACCGATGCGGATCTCGCCGCCAAGGGTGCGTACCTCGAATCGACCGTCGTGGCCTTCGGCCCGGGCGAGCACTTCGTAGTCGCCAAAGCGCTGCTGGGGCAAGAGATCCACGCCGGCATCGAGCCAGGTGAGCTGCGCAGTGCCGTGGCAATCCTGGTTCCAGTCGCAGTCGATACCCTCGCTGGCGATCCTCAACATACCTCTCCAGCCGGCGCGGGCGATCGGTGAGGGTAATGAATCGAGAAGTGCCCGCAGCGGCGTGTCCAGGGCCGCGCGGGTGATCGAAATGCCCCGCGGCTCGAGCGCAAGCCGCAGCACGATCTGTCCCGCCTCTTCAAGGCGCCAGGCGACACGTGCGGCGCTCGGATCGAACTCGCTCTGCCAATTTCCGGAAAGCCAGGGTTGGGCACTGCGACCGTCCGCAGCGAGGCTTACAAAGAGCCCCTTGCCGTGCCACAGCGTGCCGCTGGTGTGCATCACGCGCAGGCGTCCTTCTGTGGCGTTGGCGAGCAGGCTGTCCATGAGGCTCGCCGGTGCCACGAGCGTTGCCAGCGCAATGGCAAGCGCAGCGACGAGCAGAATCCGTTTCCACATCGGGCCGTGCTTCAGCGATCCGAGACCGGGGTGAGCACCCCCTGGACCGTGAGTCTCTCACCGTTCGCCTCGAGGCTGAATTCTGCCGGCTGGAGCTGCTGCTGGGCCTGCATGCTGGCGAGCCAGTCGAGCAGGGGGCCCGGCTGCGCGCTGCCGGTAACGCGCAAACCGCTGCGGTCGGCGTCGATGATCAGATTGAGCTGGCGCGCGGCGGCTGCCGCGCGAGCGGCCTGTGCGCGAACCATCAGGCTCGTCGCAGGCGGCGGAGTCAGGCGCTGCAGCTGGGCGAGCTCCTCGGCTTCGGTCTGCATCCGGGTCAGCTCGGTTTCGGCGATCGGCAAGCGCCTGTCGAGTCGATTGCGTTCGCTGAAGGTCCACTCTCCGAGCAGGTACAGCAGCGTTGCGCCGATCAGCAGCGCGGCGCTGAGAACCAGCCTGCGCTCGCGTGGGTTGAGGGCGGCAAGGCGCGTCTTGAGGGGCGCGATCATCGTGCCACCTCGCGGCTCAAGATCAATCGCAGCGCTTTGCCTTCGAGGAAGGCCGGCCTCAAACCGCGGCTCGCGAGCCGTTCGGCGAGCACTGCCCGCTGCTGCGCATCGAGTGCAGGCAGGGTCAGTTCGAGTTTGTGATCGTTGTAGCGCAGGGTCGTCACCGAACTGCGCGCTTCGACGCCCCGTGCCTCGCCATAGATTGCGAGCAAGGCCAGCAGATCGTCGTCGCGCAGGCGGCCATTCTCGCTGCGCTTGAGGTTGAGCTGCCGATTGAGCTGGGCGGCCGGCGCAATCGCAGGGGTGTTCGGCATCGCGGTGCTGAAGATCCTGCGCATGCGCTCCTCGATGCCGGAGAGGCGGGACTTTTTCCACATCACCTCGGCAAGGCTGGCGCCGAGCAGCACCGTCGCGGCAATCGCGGCAAGCAGGGCGGGCTTGCGCAGCCCTGACAGAAGTGTTCCGCCGCCCGCACGTGAGGCGAACTCGTCGTGCAGGAGATTGTGTGCAGCGGTGGCACTCTGCCACCACAGGTAGGGCGGGCCACTGCGGATGGTGGTGCCGGGCAGGGCCGTGTCATGATCGGATTCGACATGCTCGGTGCCGGGGGGCATGTGCAGCACCAGGGCAGTGGGCGAACGGTTCGCGGCACGGGCAACGGCCAGGGCGTGCTCGATGATCGGCAAGGCCTCGTGCAGTGGGCCGTCAATCACTTCGCCCGCACCCGCGCGGCGCAGCAGCAGCATCGAGTCGCGCGACGACAGGCACCAGTTGCCTTCGCTGGCGGGGGCGGTTTCGATCTCCGCATGGACGGCGGCGGGCGAGCGGCCGATTGCCTCGAGCTGGGCAAGCAGGGCCCTGAGGCGGTCGCGTGCGACAACGAGCACCGAGGCGACGACGCCGTCGTCGGCAGCGTCGCGGGCGATGACCGTAAGGTGCTGGCTGTCGGGCTCGCGCAGCAGCCGGTCTTCGAGCGCATAGCCGAGCAGTCGGGCCTCGTCGCGCCGCGCACCCTTGGGCAGGCGCGCCTGATGCCATACGCACTGCGCGCCACCAAGGATCACCTCGCAGCGGTCGGCGGCAGGCCAGTGTCGTGGTTCCGATCGACCTTCGGAAAGCGGCCGGTTCGCATCGTCCAGCAGCACCCAGGGCGCGGCCGGCGACTGCGGCCAGTTTTCGTCGATGAGGAGGAGCAAACGATTACTCATAGGATCCGTTGCCAGACAATGGTGGGCCATCTTTGCTGCCGATCGAGCAGCACTTCCATGCGGGCCACGGCAAGCCCGAAACGCGCGCGACCGGTGGCGATGATGTGGCGGCTGCGAACATCGGCGACGGCAGGGTCGAAACCCTGCACGCCCTCGGGCAGGCGCGCGTTGAAGTCTGCCACATCCTTGAACCAGGCGCGCTCCCGCTCGGCAACCAGGATCCGTGCCGCATCCAGGGGCAGGTCCGGAAGCATCGCGTGCAGCACTTCGGCCGAGGCGGTATTGACATTGAGCTTGGAAGGACCGGGCAGGGCCGCAACGAAGGGCTTGAGTCGCGCCACCAACTGCGCGTCGAACCCCGGCACCTGCACGAGTTCGTCTTCATGGGCGAGCTGGCCGTTGGGGGGAATCGCGCGTGCGCCGGCCGCACCGGTCGCGCTTCGCTCGTCTCCGCGGGTGAGTCGCGAGACGGAATCGGTATCCATCCAGTCGAGCAGGTTGAGGGTCGCGGCGGTCGCTTCACTGGTCGACACGCCCACCGATTCGAGCAGCCGCACGAAGGCCGCGGCGGCGTCCTCGTCGGCATCTTCGCCGACCACCAGGTTGTTGAGGTTGAAGCGCCCCGAAACGTCTCGCAGCTCGCCGCTGACCTCGCCCTCTTCGACCGGCGTTGGCGGCACCTTCACCGCCCAGGTCTCGCCGAGATGGTCCACGGTGTTGCTGCTGAAATCGTCGGCCAGCACGTTGCGGCCCCAATCGACCGCAGCGCGGGCAAGCCAGCGGGCCTGCGCCTGGTCATGCCGGCCGGCCAGCGACTCGAGGCTCACCCCGTAGCTGCCGACCATCGCCGAGGCGATGCCGGCTACCAATGCCACCGTCAGCAGCGCGGTTATCACCGCTGCGCCACGCTGGGGGGCGCAGCGTGCGGCCTCAGCGCAGCGCGAAGAGGCGGCTGACGGTGCCGACATGGTCGAGCTCCAGTTCAAGTTCCACGGCCTGCGGCAGCAGGTCGGTGCGGGTATTGTCAGGCGGCCAGGCATCGAGCCTGCGACCCTGGAAGACGAAGCGCCAGCGCACCTCGCGAAGCTGATCGATGAGAGTATCGACTTCAGGCGCGCCGTCGGCGATACGGGCCGGCCAGCGCAACCATTCGAGTCGGCCTTCGGTGAAGCGGTAGCCGACTCGCATCACCCGCTGGCGACTGCCGTCGGCGACCAGCATCCGCAGCTCGTTGTCCAGCCCGGGCAGGCGGATCAGTTGCATCGCTGGCGTGGCGCCGGAATTCGCCAGGGTTTCCGGCGCGGTACTCTGGAGCAGGTCGCTCTCTACCCGCTGCATTGCCCGGCCAAGCATCCGCCATCGCTCGAGCTCCGCCGATACCCGCTGCTCGTGAATGGTCATCTGGCTCAAGGCACGATAGGAGAGCAGCCCGAGCACCGCGAAGACCGCGAGAGCGACCATCAGCTCGATCAGCGTGAGACCCCGCGAGCGGCGCAGCGTCATTGCAGGGGCTGCACCGCAAAGCCCGACAGGGTGCTCAGTGCGCGCTTGCCGTCGGCGTCGAACACCGTCACCTCGATCCGCCTGAACAGCGGGTTGGGCGTGCCCTTCACTTCCTCCTGCCACTGGAACTGCTGACCCGCCTGCTCTTGTTCGCCCTGGTCGCGCCCGAGGGGCGGAAAGCTCCCGGCCGCCCTTAGTTCGGCAAGACGGTTCTGCGCCACCCAGTCCGCGAGCAGGCGGTCGCGCAGGCCTTCGGCAGAGCCGGTGGTGGCGCCCACGGCACGAAATGCGGCGCTCAGGGCAATGGCCAGGATCGCCAGCGCCACCAGCGTCTCGAGCAGGGTGAATCCGCGGCTCAGGCGTGCGGGATTCATGGTATGGCCTTCGCGTCGTTGCGCACGGTGACCGCCCCGGTGGGGCGGCCGGCAAGGGTCACCCGGCCCTCCGGGGTGCCCAGCTCGAGCGTGAATTGCGGTGGCGTGGTGCCGAATACCAGCCTGGGTGTGGCCGACTGGTCGAGCCCCTCGACCAGCAGCCGACCACGAACGACGTCGTCGGGCAACAGCTTTTCTGCGAAAACCGGTGGGTCGATCAGGGGGCGCCAGTTGCCGTCGGTCTCGAATGCCGAGAAGCGGTAGCCGTCGGCAATGAATTCGACCGCGATCGGCTGGCCCCGCACCGAGGCACGCTCGGCGGTCGCCTCGAGCACCAGCCGCAGGCGTTCGACGGCACGACTCGCCTCGCGTCCCTGCACCGCGTCGAGCGCGACGCTGATCCCGGTGGCCGTCAGGGCGATGATGACCAGCACAACCATGACCTCGATCAGGGTAAAGCCCTGGGCCGCACCGGCGGGGCGCTGAAGGGTGAGGGGGCGGCGGTGCGGGGGCGCGGTGCCGCGGCTCAGGCGTTCCGGCATTGCGATCCTTGCAGGATCAAAGATTCCATGAACCGATATCGGCATCCACGCCTTCGCCACCGCTGGCGTTGTCGGCACCGTAGCTGAATACATCGACCTCTCCCTGGATGCCCGGGTTCAGGTACTGGTAGGGGCTGCCCCAAGGATCGTTGGGCAGTTTCTCGAGGTAGGCCTTCCAGTTCTCGGGGACCGGCTGCGTGGTGGGCTTCTGGACCAGCGCCTGCAGCCCCTGCTCGGCGCTGGGATAACGTCGATTGTCGAGCTTGTAGAGCTTGAGAGCCTGCATGATCGCGCCGATGTCCTGCTTCGCAGCCACCACCCGCGCCTCGTCGGGGCGCCCGAGCACCCGCGGCACGATCAGCGCAGCGAGCACGCCGAGAATGACGATGACGACCATGACTTCGATGAGGGTGAAGCCGCGGCCCGCGCGAGCGGGCCCGTGAGGAGTGAGGGGTGAGGGGTGTGGGGTTGGGGCGCCGTGCCCGTCTGCATGCTTGTACATATGAATATCCTGTGTCCGAAAATCTGAACTCGATGCGAGTGGGCGGGCCGTTTCCGCCTCACCCCTCACCCCTCACCCCTCACCGAAGCAAGGTATTGATCTCGATGATCGGCTGCATCACTGCCAGCACGATGATCAGCACCATGCCGCCCATGGCGAGCAGCAGCAGGGGTTCGAGCAGTGCGGTGAGGGTGGCGGTGCGGTTCTCGACTTCCTGTTGCTGCAGGCGCGCGGCGCGGTCGAGCATCTCGCCGAGGCGGCCGGTGGCTTCGCCGTTGGCGATCATGTGCACCAGCAGTGGCGGGAATTCACGAGTCGCGCCGAGGGCCCTGGCAAGAGACTGGCCTTCGCGAACCTTGTCGGTGGCGGCGCTCACGGCGTCCTGCAGCGGCAGCATGGTGAGCACCTGGCGGCCCGCGTCGAGCGCCGACAGCAGGGCGACCCCGCTGCCGGCGAGGATAGACAGGGTGGCGGCGAAGCGGGTCGCGTCGAGGCTCTTGAGGTGGCGACCGATCAGCGGCAGGTGCAGCAGGCGCACATGCCATTGGCGCCTCACCGCCTGGCTGCGCAGCGCGAAGTGGGCCGCGAGCGCGCCGCCTGCGGCGACGAGCACCATCAACCAGCCCCAGTTGCGTAGCAGATCACTGAGCAGGATCAGCGCACGGGTGAGCCAGGGCAAGGCCTGCTTGCTCTGCTGGAAAACGGTGACGACCTGGGGCACCACATAAGTCATCAGGCCGATCACCACCAGCATCGCCACTGCGGCCACGATGGCCGGGTAGAGCAGCGCCTGCAGGGTCTTCTGGCGCAGGCCGCTGCGCCGCTCGAGGTAGTCGGCCAACTGGTTCATCACCTTGGCCAGTTCGCCGGATTTCTCGCCCGCAGCGACCGAGGCACGATAGATCATCGGAAAGGCCTGCGGGAAGCGGTCGAGCGCGGCGCGCAGGCTGTAGCCCGAGAGGATCTCTGAGCGCACGCCCGCCAGCAGCTGGCGCTGGCCTTCGGTTTCGGACTGCTCGATCAGTGCCGCGAGGGCTTGCTCGACGGTCAGGCCCGAGGCCAGCAGGGTGGCCCATTGGCGGGTCAGCAGGGTGAGGTCGGAATCGCGCAGGCGCCGGCGTCGCACGGTGCTGCTGGCGCTGTGGCTGACGCTGGCGACGTCGATCGGGAACAGGCCGCGCTCGCGCAGCATGCCACGCGCTGCGCGGCCGGTGTCGGCCTCGAGCACCCCCGAAGTTTCCTTTCCGGCATTGTCCAGGGCACGATAGCGGAACGCGGTCATGGGCGGTTGTGCATGGTGGTGATCAGTCGCGGGTGACGCGCAGCAGCTCTTCGGCCGAGGTGGTGCCCGCAGCGAGCAGCCGCAGGCCGTCGTCACGCAGGCTGCGTGCGCCCGAGGCGCGGGCGTGCTCACGCAGTTCGCTCTCGTCGGCCCGGTTGTGGATCAGCCGTCCGAAGGCATCGTCGACGGTGATCAGCTCGTAGATGCCGGTGCGTCCGGCATAGCCGGTCTGGCCGCAGGCCGGGCAGGCGGCCGCGGTGTAGATCGAAGCCGGCGTGTGCGGGCCGAACAGTTGCCGGTCGGCATCGTCGCTGGGGCGCGATTCGCGGCAACCGGGGCACAGCCGCCGCACCAGCCGCTGCGCCAGCACGCCGCGCAGTGTCGAAGACAGCAGGAAGGGTTCGACGCCCATGTCCACCAGGCGGTTCACCGCCGAGGCAGCATCGTTGGTGTGCAGGGTGGCGAGCACCAGGTGCCCGGTGAGACTCGCCTGCACCGCGATCTGGGCGGTCTCGAGGTCGCGGATCTCGCCGATCATGATCACGTCCGGGTCCTGGCGCAGGATGGCCCGCAGGGCCTTGGCAAATGACAGGTCGATCTTGCTGTTGACGTGAATCTGCCCCACGCCGGGCAGATCGAACTCGACCGGATCCTCGACGGTGACGATGTTCAGCCGGCCGGCATCCATTCCCTGCAGCGCGGCATAGAGGGTGGTGCTCTTGCCGGAGCCGGTGGGGCCGGTCACCAGCACGATGCCGTGGGGCTGGCCGAGCAGCGCCGAGAATCGCGTGCGGGTGTCTCCGGCCATGCCCAGCGCGTCGAGGCCGAGCTGCGCGGCGCCCTTGTCGAGCAGGCGCAGCACGATGCGCTCGCCGTGGGTGGTGGGCAGGGTCGACAGGCGCACGTCCACCTGCCGGCCGGCGAGTCGCAGGGTGATGCGCCCATCCTGCGGCAGGCGCTTCTCGGCGATGTCGAGGCTCGCCATGATCTTGATTCGCGAGGCCATCGCGGCGTGCAGCGCGCGGTGTGGCCTGGCTACGTCGTGCAGCACGCCGTCGCGCCGAAAGCGCACCACCGAGCTGCGCTCGTAGGGTTCGATGTGTACGTCCGAGGCGCCATCGCGCACCGCCTGGGTGAGTAGCGCATTGATCATGCGGATGATCGGCGCGTCGTCCTGCGATTCGAGCAGGTCCTCGACCGGTGGAAGTTCGGTCATGAGCTGCGAGAGGTCGACTTCCTGGCCGACGTCGGCCACTACCTCGGCGGCGTTGCCGTCCTGCTGGCTGTAGGCCTCGGCGAGCCGTGTCTCGAATGCGCTGCGGCTCACCGACTCGACCCTGAGGGGCAGGCCGAGGGTACGGCGAAGCTCGGCGAGCGCGGCGAGGTTGCCGTCTTCGCGCAGCACCACCTCGGCGCTCTCGCCGCCGACTGCGGCGAGCAGCACGCCGTGGGCCTTGGCGAAGCCGTAGGGGAGGTGGATTGCGCCGTTCATGGCAGGACGCTGGTGCGCTCTTCGGCCGGGGTGGGTGCGCTGGCGCGGTCCTTGCCGGGTGGCGTCAGGTCCCGGGTGCGGGGCACCGCGGGTGCGGGCGAATCGATCGGCGGCAGTTCGGGCGGGGTGCGCTCGCCCCTGAGCAGGGTGTCGTCGCCGACGATGCCGCGCTGCTGGCCGATCACGTAGTCATAGCGGGCGTTGGTGATACCCGAATAGCTGTCCTTGCTGCGCAGGATCACCGGCCTCAGGAAGACGATGAGGTTGGTCTTGCTGCGCTTGCGGCTGTCGTAGCGAAAGAGGTTGCCGGCCAGCGGGATGTCTCCCAGCAAAGGGACCTTTTCCTCGCCGGACTCGTAGCTGTCCTGCACCAGGCCCCCGAGCGCGATGATCGCGCCGTCGTCGATCAGCACCGTGGATTCGATCGAACGCTTGTTGGTGATCGGGCCGGCATTGTCGATGCTGCCCACCACGCTCGAGGCTTCCTGGTAGATCTGCAGCCGCACCACGCCGCCTTCGGTGATCTGCGGCTTGAACTTGAGGGTGAGGCCGACATCCTGCCGCTCGATGGTCTGGAAGGGGTTGCTGACCGCATCGCCGCTGCCGGAGTTGAGGGTGTACTGACCGGTGATGAAGGGCAGGTTCTGGCCGATCACGATCTTGGCCTCCTCGTTGTCGAGGGTCACCAGGTTGGGTGTGGACAGAATGTTTGTCTTTGCGTCCGATTCGAGGAATCGCGCCAGCACGCTGAGATTGAGGATCTCGGTGCCGTTTGGCAGGGTGATGGTGCCGCTGCCGACGAGGAAATTGAGGCCGCCGCCGACGCTGGTGGGGTCGGCCGCGATACCCAGGATGTTCGCGCCGCCGGTCTTGCTGCCGAAGTTGGTGCCACCGAACACGGTGGTCTTGCCAGTGCCGGTCGGGGTGTTGGCGCTCTGCCACTGTATGCCCCATTCGGCTGCGCGTTCGGCGGTGATCTCGGCGATCAGCGCCTCGACATAGACCTGGGCACGGCGCCGGTCTAGCTGTTCGATGACGTGGCGCAGGTTGTTGTAGATGGCCTCGGGCGCGGTGATGATGAGCGCGTTGCTGGAGGCGTCGGCCTGGATGATGCCGCCGCCACTGGTGACGGCAGGCGTGCCGGTGGACGCGCTGCGGGTGGACGTCCCGGTGGTGGCGCTGGTGTTCTCCGAAGCGGAAAGTGGCCGGTTGGATTCGGCGGAGGGGCTGGAGGTGTCGCCCGACAGTACCGCACGCAGGGTTTCGGCAACCTTTGTCGCTTCGGCGTTCTTGAGATACACCACGTGGATGTTGCCGCCCGCGCCGGGTCGGTCGAGCGAGGCCACAAGTTGTCGCACCGCGGACAGGCGCGACGGACTGGATGCCCTGACCAACAGCGCGTTGGTGCGCGCATCAGCCACGATCGAAACATCATTGCCGGGGTCGGCCGCAGCACCAGGCACCGAGATTCGGGAGCCTCCGGTGAGCAGCTTGGCGAGCGTGCCCGCGATATCGGCCGCAGCCGCATGCTTGAGCTCGATGACCTGCAGGTCGCCCTGGGGCACATCGACCGAGGCAATGATGCGGGCGATGCGCTCGACGTTGTCGGCGTAGTCGGTCACCACCAGTGCGTTGTTGGAGGGATAGGCCGAAACCGTGTTGTTGGGCGAAATCAGAGGGCGGATCACCGGCACCATCTGCGCGGCCGATTCGTTCTGCAGCGTGAATACCTGGGTGACGATGCCTGCGCCCGTGTTGCGCCCCTTGCCGCTGGCGACCGGCACCGCGTGCAGCTTGGCGTCGGCCTCGGGTACGATCTTGGTGACGCCCGCGGACTCGACCGCGGTGTAGCCCTGCAGACGCAGCGCCGAGAGCAGGATGTCGTAGGTAAGACTTTTCGCCACTGGCGTATTGGTGGTGATGTTGAGATTGCCCTTGACCCGCGGATCGATGAGGAAATTGCGCCCGGTGATCTTGCCGATCGCCTTGATGACCGCCTCGATCTCCGCGTTGGCAAAGTTCAGCGATACCGTGTCGCCGTCGGCGGCCGTCTGGGCGGCAACCGGCATGGCCAGGGTGGCCGCGAGCAGCAGGGCGCTGAAACGCTTGAGGGGGTGGTTCATCGGCATCAGTCTTTTTCGGTTTCGTAGAGCGCGGCGCGGGCCGCTTGTTCGGGATCCTGGGGCGGCACTTCGGGCCTCAGGGGTTGTGGGGGCGCGTCTTCGCTACCCGAGGGGACGATACCGCTCAGCGATGCAACCGGCAGGCGGATCTCTTCCGTCGTGCCATCGCGCTCGATGCGGATTCGGTCGGCAAAGATTCCCTGCAGCTTTCTGCCCGGGCTGATCTCGTCACCAACGGTAAAGGTGGTGAGCTTGCCACCGCTCTTCAGGATCACGAATCCGCTGCCGCCTTCGAAGCCGGTCGCAAGCCCAACCACTTCGACAGGGAGCGCCGGCCCGGGCGTCGTGGCGCCGGATGCAAGGGTGGGCCGGCCACCGAGCAATTGCTGGCCGATGATGCGCTGGGCCGTGGCGCGTGGGTCGGTATCCGTCCTGATCGGCAGCGTAGCCCCTTCGGGTGCGCTGAAACGCCAGAACAGCGTCGCTCCGACCCAGGCGGTGAATCCGAGCGCCGCAAGCCAGGCAATGGCTGGCACGGCACGCCGCATCGCGCCACCGCTAAGGATGCGCGTGAAAAGGGAGCCTGTGCGCAAGGTCATGAAATCGATATGTAGGGCGATTGGTGCCGGATGGCTGGAAAAGGATGTTAATACCAGAAACGCACCCGATTGTATGCGCAAGGATGCTCGAATCGTTCTTTGGTCGACCATTCGATGCAATGGCTGCGCCTGTCAAGGTTTTGTCAAGCCTGCATCAAGGCGCTGTCATGAAGCCTGCCCAGGCTTGCGCGTCGTCGTCGCAGCATCGCGGCGCGGTGTCCTGGACGAGCATTTCCGTATGATCTGCGACAGGCTGGCCTCGACCCCATTACCGTGACATCACAAGGATTTTTCACTACATGAGCCAACAGATCGATACGAGCCGTCGTCGCGCTTTGCAGTTTCTCGCCGGCGCCGGGCTGTTGCCGATGGCCTCCAGTCTTGCCCGCGCTTCGACAATGTCGCTCGCGCCCGACGGGGGTGGTTCGTCTTCGTCGGCTGCGCTGGTCGTCGATTCGGTGAGCTTTACCCCGATGGCGGCCCCGACGCTGGCCGATGCGGCCGCGATGGCGACCACCAGTGTAAGGTCCAGCATGGTGGTCAAGTACGCCGACGGCAGCAGCAAGACCTTCGCGCTTGGCTACGAGACCTTCTTCGTCACCGGCGACATGGTTCCCGACGGCGCGGGGGGCACGACGCTTGCCGGCGGCCATTACGATATCGACGGAAACCCGATCAAGGATGCCAACGGCGAGCAGTTCTATTCCGACTGCCCGGACGGCACCAGTCTGCTCAGCCTCGACAATCCGACGGTTTCCGGCGTTACCGGCAATGCCGTGTTCTGTGTGGTGCAGTTCGAATACACCAGCCGCAATGCCGCCGGCGATTCGATGTACGGCAAGCTTCCTTCGCCGGTCGCGGTATTGACCCTCGACCAGGACAGGAAGACTGGCCAGCTCAAGCTGGTCAAGTACCACAACGTCGACACCGGCGGCGTGAATGGCCTGTGGATCACCTGCGGCGCCAGCCTGTCGCCGTGGGGAACACACCTCTCGAGCGAAGAATATGAGCCCGATGCCACCACTGCTGCGACCGATCCGCAGTTCCTCGCCTACAGCCGAAACCTCCACGCCAATGCGTCGGCCGTTGCCAATCCCTACCACTATGGCCACATGCCCGAAGTGACGGTCAATCCCGACGGCACCGGCAGCATCAGGAAGCACTACTGCATGGGCCGCATCTCGCACGAGTTGGTGCAGGTGATGCCTGATGAGCGCACCGTGCTCATGGGTGACGACACCACCAACGCGGGCCTGTTCATGTTCATCGCCGATGCCGCGAAGGATCTCTCCGCGGGAGTGCTCTACGTCGCCAGATGGACCCAGACCTCGCCCGCCGGCGGACCCGGCGGCGGAGCCGGCACGCTCAAGTGGGTCAGGCTCGGTCACGCGACGAGCACCGAGATCAAGACCCTGGCCGACGCGCTCGGCGCTGGAGACATCGTCGACGTACGGACGGCCGATCCGGCCGATGCGAGCCATACGAAGATCGGTTTCGGTGGCAGAAGCAACTGGGTGAAGTTCGTCGCGGGTCAGGAAAAGGCTGCGGCCTTTCTCGAGACTCACCGTTATGCGGCCTTCAAGGGTGGCAGCCTGGCGTTCACCAAGATGGAAGGCGTGACAGTGAACGTGGCCGACAGGAAGGCCTACCTTGCGATGAGCCGCATCGACAAGACCATGACCGACGGCAGCACCGATGTTCACGTGGCCAGGATCACCGCCGGCGCGGTCTATGAACTCAGCCTTGCCGCTAGCCAGACCGACACCGAGGGTGTCGCCATCGACAGCGCCTGGGTGCCGGTAGACATGGCCGCGGTGCCTGAACTGGTGGGCGAGGATCTCGCCGCGCCCGACGCGCTTGGCAATAGAGCCAACGCGGACAGGGTCTCCAACCCCGACAACCTCAAGTTCTCCGAAGAGTTGCGCACCCTGTTCGTCGGCGAGGACAGCGGCCAGCACGTCAACAACTTCCTGTGGGCCTACAACGTCGACAGCCGCAGCCTTTCGCGCATCCTCTCCTGTCCGGCGGGAGCCGAATCCACCGGCCTGCAGGCCGTGCATTCGATCAACGGCTTCACCTACATCAACAGCAATTTCCAGCACGCCGGCGACTGGGGCTCGATCCACGCGGTGGTCCGAGCGAGCGTCGGGCCGTTGATCGATGCCAACTACAAGCGTCGCAGTGGCGCCGCCGTGGGCTACATCACCGGCATGCCGGCACTGGGCTGATCCACGGCGCAAGGCAGCGCCCCGCGCGGGGGCGCGGATGCCGCGCAGCAGCTTTCCGGGGCGGTCGAAAGGCGAGCCCGTTTTCCGTGCGGGGCGCGGGCGATGATATGATCCGCGGCGCATCTGAACGGATCCTGTCATGTCGAATCTTGCGGACCACTTCTCTGAACGGGGCTCCCTGGCCCGCGCAATCCCCGGCTTCAGTGCCCGCCCGCAGCAGGTGGAGATGGCCGCGCGGATCGGCGATGCGCTGCGCGAACACCGGGTGCTCGTGGCCGAGGCGGGCACCGGAACCGGCAAGACCTTCGCCTATCTCGTGCCGGCGCTGCTGGCCGGCGGCAAGCTCATCATCTCGACGGGTACCAAGACCCTGCAGGACCAGCTCTTCAATCGCGACCTGCCCACGGTTCGCGCAGCGCTCAAGGTGCCGGTCGACGTGGCGCTGCTGAAGGGGCGTGCGAACTATGTGTGTCCCTATCATCTCGAGCGCAACGGTCGCGAGGGGCGCTTCCAGAGCCCGCAGGATGCGGCCGACCTGCGGCTGATCGCACGCTTTGCCGAGATCACCCAGAGCGGCGACAAGGCCGAATGCCCCGAAGTGCCCGAGGATTCCGCGGCCTGGCTGTCCGCCACCTCGACCCGCGACAACTGCCTTGGGCAGGAGTGCCAGTACTACAAGGACGACTGCTTCGTGCTCAAGGCCCGCAAGCGCGCCATGGAGGCCGACGTGGTGGTGGTGAATCATCACCTGTTCTTTGCCGACGTAATGCTGCGCGACGAAGGCATGGGCGAGTTGCTGCCGGCCGCCAATGCGGTGATCTTCGACGAGGCACACCAGCTGCCCGAGACCGCCAGCCTGTTCTTCGGCGAGAACGTCACCACCTCGCAACTGCTCGACCTGGCACGCGACACCCGCTCCGAAACCGTTGCCGCGGCGCGCGATTTCGTGGCCCTCATCGATGCCACCCGCGCGCTCGAGAAAGCGGCTCGCGACCTGCGCCTCGCGGTAAAGGCCGAGAACGCCCGCTTCGGCTACACGCAGATGCTCGGCAACGATGAATTCATGGCCGCCCTCGAGGCCCTTGGCGGCGAGCTCGACAAATTCCATCAACTCGTCGAGAGCCAGGCCGAGCGCTCCGAAGGACTCGCCAACTGCCTGCGCCGCACCCAGGAGATCCAGGAGCGCCTCGTGACCTGGCGTGCTCCCGAGGCGCCAGAGGTGGTCCGCTGGGTGGAGGTGTTCACCCAGTCGCTGGCGCTCAACGCGACCCCACTGCATGTCTCGGATGTGTTCCGCCGCCAGATGGGCAATCAGCCCAAGGCATGGATCTTCACCTCGGCAACGCTCGCGGTGGGTTCGGATTTCACGCATTACCTCAATGAGATGGGGCTTTCGGATCTCGATCCGCCGACCGAGACCGCGGTATGGGGCAGCCCCTTCGACTATGGCGAGCAGGCGATGCTGTTCGCCCCGCAGGGCATGCCCAACCCGAATTCGCCCGACTATCCGGAGCGGGTGGCGGAGGTGGCGTTTCCGCTGATCCGTGCGGCGCAGGGGCGCACCTTCGTGTTGTGTACCTCGCTGCGGGCAATGCGTCGCATCCATGAGTTGCTCGCCGAGCGAATTGCCCGGGAGGGCCTAGCGCTGCCGATACTGCTGCAGGGGGAGGGCTCGCGCAGCGAACTGCTGGCCCGCTTCCGCCGGCTCGGCAATGCGGTGCTGGTGGCGAGCCAGAGTTTCTGGGAGGGGGTCGATGTGCCGGGTGATGCACTTTCGGTGGTGGTGATCGACAAACTGCCCTTCGCGCCGCCCGACGATCCGGTGCTCGCGGCGCGCGTCGACTATCTCGAGAAGAAGGGCCTCAATCCTTTCTTCGTCTACCAGCTTCCGCGCACCGTGATCAACATGAAGCAGGGCGCCGGCCGGCTCATCCGCACCGAGCAGGATCGCGGCGTGCTGTGCATCTGCGACCCGCGCATGATCGACAAGCCCTATGGCAAGCGGGTGTGGCGCAGCCTGCCGCCGATGCGGCGCAGCCGCGTGACCGAGGAGGTGGTGGACTTTCTCGCGAGCTTGCCGGCGCCGGCCAGCCCGACGAAGGGCTGATCGGCCTGCGTGGTGTTTCCTTGATCCCGTACGTGGGCTTGCGGTCGTGGCTTGTTGTATCCTCGCTCGCTTGATCAACCAATGCGGCCGTGCGTCGCCCTGACGGCATGAAAGTATTCGGCATCGCCGGTTTCTCGAATTCCGGCAAGACCACCCTCATCGAGAAGCTGATCCCGGTATTCAATCGACACGGCCTCAAGGTGTCAGTCATCAAGCACGCCCATCACGGCTTCGACCTCGATCGCCCCGGCAAGGACTCGTGGCGCCACCGCGAGGCGGGTGCGAGCGAGGTGATGATGCTGTCGTCGGACCGCTGGGTGCTGATGCATGAGTTGCGCGATGCCGAGGAGCCCAGCCTCGATGCGCAACTGGCGATTCTCTCGCCCTGCGATCTGGTGCTGATCGAGGGTTTCAAGGCCGCGCCGGTGCCCAAGGTCGAGGTGCATCGCCCGGCCCACGGCAAGCCGCCGATCTATCCCGACAATCCCCACGTGGTGGCGGTGGCGACCGATGCGCCGCTGGAACTGCCGCTACCGCGGCTTGATCTAAACGATCCCGAGGCGATTGCCGAGTTCATCCTCTCATACCAAGAGCCCGCATGATGAAGCCCCCAATGCTCAGTTTCGATGAAGCGCTGGCCCGCCTGCTGGCCGGCGCGCAGCCGCTATCCGCGATCGAGGAGGTCGATACCTTCGATGCCAACGGCCGGGTGTTGGCGCGCGACCAGATGTCCGCCATCGATGTGCCGCCGCACGACAATTCGTCGATGGATGGCTACGCGGTGCGTCTTGCCGACCTGCCCTCTGCGGGCGTGCGCCTGCGCGTCGATCAACGCATCCCGGCCGGCAGCGTGGGGCACTCGCTCGAACCCGGTTCGGCGGCGCGCATCTTCACCGGCGCGCCGGTTCCTGCGGGTGCCGATGCGGTGGTGATGCAGGAGTTGTGCGAGCGCGATGGCGACGAGGTGATCGTCAATCATCGTCCGCATGCTGGCGAAGCGATCAGGTTGCGCGGCGAGGATATCTCCACCGGGCAGGTGATCCTTTCGGCCGGCACCCGGATCGGGCCCGCCGAGTCCGGTCAGCTTGCCTCGGTGGGGCTTGCGCGGGTACCGGTATTCCGACGCTTCAGGGTCGCCGTGTTCTCGACCGGCGACGAGCTCGCGATGCCCGGCGAGCCCTTGCGCGATGGTGCGATCTACAACTCCAACCGCTATGTGCTGCGCAGCCTGCTGAGCAATCTGGGCTGCGAAGTGGAAGACCTTGGTATCGTCGAAGACACCCTCGAGGCAACCCGCGCTGCCTTGCGCCGCGCCGCCGCCTGCGATCTGATCGTCACCTCGGGCGGGGTTTCGGTGGGCGAGGAAGACCATGTCAAACCTGCGGTCGAGGCCGAGGGACGGCTCGAGATGTGGAAGATCGCGATCAAGCCGGGCAAGCCGCTTGCCTTCGGCAGGGTCGGCGAAGCGGCCGCCTTCATCGGGCTGCCGGGTAATCCGGTATCGGCGCTGGTGACTTTTCAGATGCTGGTCAGGCCCTTCATTCTGAGGAGCCAGGGGGTCCTCGAGGTGGTGCCACGCGCGCACTCGGTCGCCGCAGCCTTCGACTGGCCACGCCCAGACCGGCGGCGCGAGTTCCTGCGTGCCCGGCTCAACGCTGAAGGCAGGCTCGAGCTCTATCCGAACCAGAGTTCGGGGGTGCTGACCTCCTGCGTGTGGGCCGACGGGCTGGTCGACAACCCGCCGGACACCACGATCGCGGCGGGCGAGATGGTACGCTTCATCCCATTTTCCGAACTGCTGTACTGACCGTCATGAAATTGAAAGTGCTCTACTTTGCAAGCCTCAGGGAAGCGCTCGGCAGCGCCGAAGAACTCGTCGAGGTGCCGCCGGGAATTGCCAGCGTTGCCGCGCTGCGCGGTTTTCTCGCCGCCCGGGGGGCTGGCGTGCCGGCGCTGGCGGCCGGCCGCAACGTTCGCGCCGCGGTGAATCAGCAGATGGTGGCGGGTGACGCCGCGATCGCGGAAGGTGACGAGATCGCGTTCTTTCCGCCGGTAACCGGAGGTTGAGATGAGCGTCAGTGTGCAGCAAGCGGATTTCGATCCGGGGCGCGAGGCGGAGAAGCTGTCGGCGGGCCGCGACGACGTCGGCGCGCTGGCGACCTTCACCGGACTGGTGCGTGCCGACAAGCACAACGGTGGCCACGGCAGCGGGGTGCAGGCGATGACCCTGGAGCACTATCCCGGGATGACCGAGAAGGCGCTTGAAGCCATTGTTGCCGAGGCTCGGCGTCGCTGGCCCGACGTACTCGGCGTACGCGTGATCCACCGCGTCGGCCGGCTGGCGCCGGGCGAGCGCATCGTCTTCGTCGGCGTGGCCGGCGCGCACCGCGGCGAGGCCTTTGCCGCGTGCGAGTTCATCATGGATTACCTCAAGACACGCGCGCCGTTCTGGAAGAAGGAAGACACGGCCGAAGGCGGGCGCTGGGTTGACGCGCGCGACAGCGACGATGCGGCGGCAGACCGATGGAGCGGCGACACGGGCACCTGACGGCCTTGTGCCGCAACGAGAACGGGCGGCCTTGCGGCCGCCCGAGTTCTTTGGTTCCAAAGTGTTGTCGGTCAGGTCTTGCGGCGATAGAACGGAATCAGACCGAACAGCCCCAGCCCGAGCAGGGCGATCGTAGCGGGTGCGGGCACCGGATTGACGGCGCATGAGCCCGTGCCGACACCGATGCACGCGCCCTGGACGGTGAGCGCAAGGCTCTGGGCATTGCGCCCGACGACGTTGCGCTCGAACAGGGGGTCGGCACCGAAACTAAGCAGGCTGAATCCGTCGCTGAGGCCCTCGAACGAAACCGAGAACAGGGTAAGGCTGTCACCCTGGAGCAGGCCCAAATCTGCATCCAACAAGAAGGACAGGCCCTCTGCCGCGACATCACCCGGCGTGGAAACATTGTCGAAGCCCAGAAAATCGACCCCGCCAAACGGTGCGTCATTGAAAGTCACCGAAGCATTGCCGAGCACCGCCGGGTCGAAACCGATGTTGATGTCCCAGCCTGAGACAATTTCACCCGCTGCGCTCAGACCCGATACCACCACGTCGACGCTCGCGGAACCTCCGACCGTCGTCTGCTGGGTACTCGGCGTCATGCTGAGCGTGATCGCCGATGCCGGAAGGGCGACCAGTGCCATCGCACATCCGAGAGCGGTTAATAGTTTCTTCATGGTGTTTTCCTCTCTTCTGTAAATCGATTCTGCTTACGGTGCGCAGCGCGGCTTGGTGCAAAGCAGGACGCATGCGCGCGCATCGTTCATGGTGATGACCCCATTGCCATCCTGGTCGCGGATGTCGCCCGGAGGAACTGTCAGCCCGATTGCCGCACGGACCAGCCCGACGTCGACGTTATCGGTTGCGCCGCTGCCGTTGACGTCGCAGCTGGTGCTGGCGCTGGCGCTGGCAATCGTGAGGTCGAACAGGATCGGCGAAGTACCCTGATCATTGCCATTGAGGCGGGTCTGTACCTGGATGAAGCGTCCGAGCAAGGGCAGACTGGCGCCATTCGTTGTGGGTTGGTAGGGCTGGAGCGGCAAGTTCGCAACTGCGTCCGCCGCGCGCACGAAGACCTGAATGGAGGTGTCCGCCGGAATGCTCTCGGTCCAGCTCACCTTGTCCCAATCGGTACCGGCGGTGCCGCTGTCGTGGATCAGCGTCCAAGTTCCCGTCGGACTGGTGACGTTGCGGGCGACCAGGCCGGTTGCATCGCTATAGGTGTAGGGCATGTTCCCAACCGGGAAAACACCGAGTGGTGCGCCGTCCGAACCCCGGTACTTCTGGATTCGCCCGGCACTGGTGAAGCCGATCTGCAGAACGTCGTTGTTGGAATCCACCTGGATGCCGACCGAGGAACTACCCCCGGCCTGCAGCGGTGCGCTCCAGAGCAATGTGCCGGCCGGCGATACCTTGCGGATGGAAGATGTGCCAGCAATGATGTTGCCGCCGCCGTCCACGACGATACCCAGCGAGCCTACCGACATGTTCGGGATGTCGGAAAAGGTATTGGTGGTGGGGTCAAACTGGCGATTCCCCTGGCCCATGTAGACCTTGCCGTTCCCCAGGCCGATACCGTAGAAACTGCGACCGCTGTTGAAGGAGGATACGGTGTATGGGCCGGTATCGCTTTGGGTGTTCTCGATCTTTCCGAGGATGCTACTGAGCGATGCACTCCACAGGGTGCCGCCTGAATCGATCAGGCATCCGTATGGCGTCAGTGATCCGGCATTCGGCTGGCCGGCGCTCGGCGTTGTGGATATCGGTCCGGCGATGGTGCCGCCATCCGACGAACGTACCTTGTAGTAGGTCCGGTCGCTGTAGAGGCCAACCCAGAGGTTGCCATCGGTACCGATGCACAGCGAGCGGCCAAGTACCCCGGTCGGACGCAATGGTGCGCCGACGCCGTCCGGAACCCGCACCGCCCATGCAATGCGCTCGTCCTGGATCTCGGATTGATCGATGATGCCGTTGCCGTTGCTGTCGGCGAGATCTTTCATCTCAGATGCGTCGATGACGCCATCGTTGTTGAGATCGGACGAACTGTCCATGACGCCGTTACTGTTGCGATCGATGAAGCCCTCCGCGAGGATCTTCAGGAGCACCGCAGCGGCATTCGTGCCCTGGCTGAAGTGCCGGTTCAGCACATAGGCGTTACCGCTGATGTCGACAGCCGTCCGGGAGGGCGCAGGCCCACTGTACGCGTTGCCGAGGTGGCTGAAGTGCCCGGTCTGGCCGGCCGGTCCGAACCATGTCCGGTAGCGTGCGACTTCCTTGTTGAGACTGGTATCGAACTTGGACACAGAGTCTTCGCCGGCGTTGGCGATCCATGCCACCGGAAAGGTCGTGCCCACGGCATTCAGCTGAAGCTGGTCGTTGCCCGGAGCATCATGATTGACGCCGTCCAGGGTGCCTTGGTCGAAGTCGGCATCGAAGGTATAGGTGGTGCTTGCGGCCCAGGCCTGGATCGCGAACAGGGAGATGCCAGCCGCGATGAGTGAGCGACCGCAACGGAAGGGTGACGGGGACCCGATTCTGTTCAGTTTCATTTTGTCAGCTCCTGAAGATTTGACTAAAACCATCTGAGAACACGCGTTCAGTGCAGCGCAAGCGGACGTGGAGACTGCTCCATGTCGTGCGAGCCATTGTTGGTGATCCGCTCGGTCGTTCCCGATTCAAGCTCAACGGAAAAAAGCTGCGCGGTTCCGGTCCGCAGGCTGTTGAATACGACATGACTGCCGTCCGCGCTCCATTGAGGGTTGAAGTCCTCATGCGGGTCACGGCTGAGGTTGCGCGCGCCACTTCCGTCTGCATTCATTACGAAAATGTCGAGACGGGTTCCTTGCGGATCGTCACGGCTGCTGGCAAACGCGATCTGTTTTCCATCGGGTGACCAGCGCGGATTCTCGTGTGCAGCCTCGATACCTTCGGTGAGAATCGTGCTCTTCCCGCTCTCGAGATCGGTCGCGACAATGGCGACCGAGCCTCTCATGTCGGCCACATAAACGACCTGTTTGCCGTCCGGCGATATCGAGGCGTGGCCCTTGTGGCGAGTCGACACCTTGCTGCTGATCTCCCGTTGCTCGGTGCCATCCCGGTTCGCGATCCAGATCTCCGTCTTGCCGTGCTCGTTTGCGCCGCTGAAGGCAAGCCGCGCCGAATCATTGGACCAGACGGCTGCCTCCGGTCCCTTGTCGAGGCCGTTCCCGCGGATCGTGACGGTCTTTCCGGATGCTATTTCAGTGATGCGAAGATCGACGTCGGCACCATCCACGGATCGCGAGTAGTAGGCGACGGCACTTCCGTCAGGGGCCCAGGACGGCGCCGATTCGATGCGGGTGTCGGTGCTCAATCGCCGCAGATTCGATCCGTCTACGTCCATGAGATAGATCTTGGTGAGACCTTCGCGATTGGATGTGAACGCCAGGCGAGTGCCGTCTGCAGCCCAGGCCGGCTGTGTGTTTACGCTCTTGCC
This sequence comes from Zoogloeaceae bacterium, assembly GCA_024235595.1. Lineage (GTDB taxonomy): Bacteria > Pseudomonadota > Gammaproteobacteria > Burkholderiales > Rhodocyclaceae > Cognatazoarcus. The sequence goes on from JACKMC010000005.1 coordinate 76,896, forward strand.
ATGAGTGAGCGCCTGGTCGTGTCCAGCGCCGTCGGCAATGAATATGTGTGCATCGCCATTGCGCAGCGAGACGAATGCGATCGGGTCCTTCGCCTTGGCATCGGCGAGCGCCTGGCCGAACGGGGCACAGAGCATCGCGGCGACGATGGCAAGGTGCGAGACTTTGCTTAGCTCTTTCTTCATTGCGGGTGCCTCGCCTACTGCATGACCGTGATTGCGGTTTGCGCGAGAGGCTGGTTGCTCTCGGTAAGAACGGTCAGCTTGAGCTGGCCCGTTGAGCTTGGGTGGATCTCGAAACTCAAGGAACCGTCTGCCGCGACGCGAATATTGGCATTCCGGGCAGGTTCCCCGCTGGCTTCGGTGCGAACCCGTACGATGCTGCTGGGTGTGAAATTGCTCCCCGTGATCGTTGCCTTGGCTCCGAGCTTGATGACGGACGGACCTGCAAACGAGGGCGACTGCGCCAGGGCAGCCGGGGCAGACGACAGCGCAAGCACCGCTAGCGAGCCGACAATGATCCCGGATTTCCGAAGGCGCCTAAGCAGAAACGATTTCATGATTCTGATCTCCTTCTCGGATAGATGGACTGCTGGCCGGCCACCGTCATCCATGCGAGCGTTCCCGGCCATGCGCAAGTTGCGCTGCATATTTCGGGCCGACGTCGCCAAGCCATTGATTTGGAATGCTTCAAGCCTGAGGTCAAGCTCTGAGCGTTAAGAAATGTAAAATTTGTCGACAGTTATCGGCGCTGAACCGGGCGTCGTCTGACTTTTCCGAATTCTCGCTGAGGGCATGCGTTAACACTCCCGAGCCCGGGCCATCGATTTCCGGAAGGCGATTCGCACAGGCTGCGTTTGAGGCGTTCCGGGTTTTGCTCAGGGGGCGAGCTGTTCTGCAGGTGATCCCGCTTGACTGACGGCAGGCCGCCGGAGCCTGGATTTGCGTCAATGTGCCGTGACCAGGCGCACCAAGATCAGGTGCAAACCACTTCGGCCTGCCAACTTCGTGGGGCCGCCGAAGCGCCCGGCGCGTGTCTCGAGCTCGCGGGTGCTGTGCTCACGCGGTATCGGCTTCGTCCCATGAGGTGTCTGGCGACACCGTAAATCGACCCTCAGGGGGTCAAATCCGAGTGTCGCTTGATATCAGGGATGCAATGCGCTGTATGCCGGTCTGATTCAACGGGTTGGAGAATCAAGGCAGGACGAGGCATGCGCGAACTGCCACACCTTTGCGCCCTGCCATTTCGAGCACCGTCAGCGGGCGTATGAGAAACAATCCGGATGCGCACTGTCTGCAATGCTGCAGGCGGGCAAGGCGGATCCCTCCAAAGGGGTCCGCCGATGCGCTCACGGGTACTTCACGGGTATTTATTCCATCCTGTTCCGGGCGCATCCCAGAACAAAAGATGTTTGTTGATCGAGTCGGTGATCATGTCCCAGATGGTATCGAATTCGTCCCCCTTCTCGATTCTTTCGACAATCCCGCCGGACACCGCGGAGATGTCCTGCGGATCAAGTATCCGTACTTCGTTTGATGAGATGGTCATGGCAAGCTCCAATTGGTCGGGTCGATGGTGAATTTGCGCGCGCAGGCATGGTGGACATCTGCCGTGATCGCAAACCGTTAAATCGGAACGAGCTGCAATTGCAAGCTGCTGCCTGCGCTGTCCTGCCGGCCGTTCCGACACTCACAGCATAAGGATCTCGTCGTGCCGGACCATGGCACCGTTCGCCCCGGGCTTGTTGAACAGTCAATTGACGTATCGTCGGTTCCCACCTCTGCCAAGCCGCAAGGAGCGCGAAAAAAAAGCGCCCCGCAGGGCGCTTTGTGCCGGCTCGCGCAGACTGATTATTTCTTGCCCTTGGGAGCGGTCATGCTCGAAAAGGCCTGGAAGGCCTCGGTCTGGGCACGGGTCATCTGCTCGAAGGCAGTGCGGGCCGTTTCCATGGCGCCCTGGATCGAGCCCATGGCATTCTGATCGGTGATCGGCATGCCCTTGAACATCTTCTGCATTGCCTCGAAGGCATCGGTGCCGCCGGAGGTCAGCTGCTCGCTCACCAGACGGCCGAATTCCGACTGGGTCTTGGTAGTGATTTCAGCGATCTCGCGCGCACAGGCGAGCATCTTCTCGGTGGTGACCTGCGCATACTTGCTGCGCAGGCTCAGGGCGTCCTGGGGATCCTTGACCGTGGTCAGCGCCTGGGCGTTCTGCACACCTTCTTCAAACAGGTCCTTGGCGGTCTTGACCTGGAGTTCCATGATGCGCTGGGAATTCTCGATCGACATCTGGGCGAGACGCATTGCCGCCTCAAGGTTCTTCTTCTGAAGCTCGTTGAACTGATCCTGTTGCTTGGTAGCCATTTACTGCCCTCCGTACTCGGTTTGGTGTCTGAACGAGGCGCCACTCCCTGTTTTGCAGACCCGGTGCCTTGCACCGCAATATGCAAGGATCTGTCACAGCCTCTGCGTGGAACATAGCACATCGAAGAGTTCGTGCGGGCAAGAAATTAGGGTTGGTCCGGATTTCAAACAGCTGTTTGTTGCGGTGCGAAAACAATGTCCGGGGCGCCATTTTGAATGGCCGACTTCGGGATGTCATGGACGTGGCCATTGAAAAGCCTTCGCGCAGCCCCCACTTCGGAAACAACCCTGACCTTGACAAGGATTTTCGATCATGCGCTTCGACAAGCTCACCACCAAGTTCCAACAGGCCCTCTCGGATGCACAAAGCATTGCGGTGGGCAACGATCAACAGTTCATCGAGCCGCTGCACCTGCTCGCGGCATTGCTTGGCCAGGACGATGGCGGCACCCAGTCGCTGCTGCAGCGCGCGGGGGTGAATACCGGTCCGCTCGGCACCGCCCTGCAGAAGGCCATCGAGCGTCTGCCGAAGGTGGAGGGGCACGGCGGCGAGGTGCAGGTCGGGCGAGATCTCGCCAACCTCCTCAACGTCACCGACAAGGAAGCGCAAAAACGCGGCGACCAGTTCATCGCCAGCGAGATGTTCCTGCTCGCGCTGGCCGAGGACAAGGGCGAGGCGGGGCGCCTCCTCAAGGAGCACGGCCTGAACCGCAAGGCGCTCGAAGCGGCGATCGAGGCGGTGCGTGGCGGTGCCAACGTGGGCAGCCAGGAGGCCGAGGGGCAGCGCGAGGCGCTCAAGAAATACACCCTCGATCTCACCGAGCGGGCCCGCATGGGCAAGCTCGATCCGGTGATCGGCCGTGACGACGAAATCCGCCGTGCGATTCAGATCCTGCAGCGCCGGACCAAGAACAACCCGGTGCTGATCGGCGAGCCGGGCGTCGGCAAGACCGCCATCGTGGAAGGATTGGCGCAGCGCATCATCAACGACGAAGTGCCCGAAACCCTCAAGGGCAAGCGGGTGCTGTCGCTGGACATGGCCGCGCTGCTCGCGGGGGCCAAGTATCGCGGCGAGTTCGAAGAGCGGCTCAAGGCGGTGCTCAAGGAGATCGCCATGGACGAGGGGCGCATCATCGTCTTCATCGACGAGCTCCACACCATGGTGGGGGCCGGCAAGGCCGAGGGCGCCATGGATGCCGGCAACATGCTCAAGCCGGCGCTGGCGCGCGGCGAACTGCACTGCATCGGCGCGACCACGCTCGACGAGTACCGCAAGTACATCGAGAAGGATGCTGCGCTCGAGCGGCGCTTCCAGAAGGTGCTGGTGGACGAGCCGAGCGTGGAGAGCACCATCGCGATCCTGCGCGGCCTGCAGGAGAAATACGAGATCCATCACGGCGTGGACATCACCGACCCGGCCATCGTCGCCGCCGCGGAGCTCTCCAACCGCTACATCACCGACCGCTTCCTGCCCGACAAGGCGATCGACCTCATCGACGAGGCGGCGGCGCGCATCAAGATGGAGATCGACTCCAAGCCCGAGGTCATGGACAAGCTCGATCGCCGCATGATCCAGCTCAAGATCGAACGCGAGGCGGTGAAGAAGGAGAAGGACGAAGCCTCGAAGAAGCGGCTCGGCCTGATCGAGGAAGAGATCGGCCGGCTGCAGAAGGAGTATTCGGATCTCGACGAAGTTTGGAAGGCCGAGAAGGCCAAGGCCCACGGCTCCGCGCACATCAAGGAGGAGATCGATTCGCTGCGCGCCCAGATGGCCGACTTCCAGCGCAAGGGGCAGCTCGACAAGGTCGCCGAACTGCAGTACGGCAAGCTGCCTCAGCTCGAGGCGCAGCTCAAGAGCGCCGAGCAGGCGGGCGAGGGCGCGCAGCCCAACAAGCTGCTGCGCACCCAGGTCGGTGCCGAGGAGATCGCCGAGGTGGTCAGCCGTGCCACCGGGATCCCGGTCAGCAAGATGATGCAGGGCGAGCGCGACAAGCTGCTCAAGATGGAGGATTACCTGCACCAGCGGGTGGTCGGCCAGGACGAGGCGACCCGGCTGGTATCGGATGCGATCCGGCGCTCCCGTGCCGGCCTTTCGGACGAGAACCGGCCCTACGGCTCGTTCCTGTTCCTCGGCCCCACCGGCGTGGGCAAGACCGAGCTGTGCAAGAGCCTGGCGGAATTCCTCTTCGATTCCGAGGAGCACCTCATCCGCATCGACATGAGCGAGTTCATGGAGAAGCATTCGGTGGCCCGCCTGATCGGCGCCCCGCCGGGCTACGTCGGCTACGAGGAGGGGGGTTACCTCACCGAGCAGGTGCGCCGCAAGCCTTACAGCGTGATCCTCTTCGATGAGGTCGAGAAGGCACACCCGGATGTCTTCAATGTGTTGCTGCAGGTGCTCGACGACGGCCGGATGACCGATGGGCAGGGGCGCACCGTGGATTTCAAGAACACCGTCATCGTGATGACCTCCAACCTCGGCAGCCAGATGATCCAGCAGATGTCGGGCGACGACTACCAGGTGATCAAGCTGGCGGTGATGGCAGAGGTGAAGACCTACTTCCGGCCCGAGTTCATCAACCGGATCGACGAAGTGGTGGTCTTCCACAGCCTCGACGAGAAGCACATCGCCAATATCGCGCGGATCCAGTTGCAATACCTCGACAAGCGCCTGGCGCGCCTCGACATGAAGCTGGAGGTGAGCGACGGCGCACTGGCATTGCTGGCGGAAGCCGGCTTCGATCCGGTGTTCGGTGCGCGTCCGCTCAAGCGGGCGATTCAGGAGCGTATCGAGAACCCGCTTTCCAAGGCCATCCTGGAAGGCCGGTTCGCGGCCAAGGACTGTATCCGGGTAGATGCCGCCGACGGGACGCTCCAGTTCGTCAAGTCTGCCGGCGAACGTTAAGGCTGCGCAGGCAGAGCAACGGGGGACCGCTATACTGGTCCCCTGTTTTTTCGTTGGCGAGGCCTTCTGCGTGTGAGCATCCTGCGCCTGTGTCTATTCATGCTGTGCCTGCCGTCGCTGGCCATGGCGCAGGCCGGCAGCCTCTTTCCCGACGAGGCGCCGGCGGTGGCCCGCCTGCTCGACGATGGCTTGGCCGCGCAGGCACTCGGCAGCGAAGCGGGCGCGGAGGCCCGCTTCTGCGCGGCGGCGAGGCTGGGCAGCGTCGAGGGACAATACCGCCTCGGCAGGTTCTACCTCGAGGGAACGTCCCCGCGAGGCGCGGCGGTCGAAATCGCGACCACGCTGTTGTCGTTTGCGGCGCAGCGCGGACATCGCGAGGCGCAAGCCTTGCTCGCCACCCACCGCGTCGGAAAGATCGTTACGCCTTCGTGCTTCGATGCGCCACTCGACCTGACCGATTTGCCGCCGCTCGACAAGGTGATCTCGCCGCGCGAGGTGCGGCGCTACGTCGCCGCCTTGCCTTCGTCGAGACGCGAGCACGCCCGTCTGGTGCAGCGGCTCGCTCCGCGCTTCGGGGTCGATCCGCGCTTCGCATTGGCCATCGTGCGAAATGAATCCGGTTTCGATCCGGCTGCGCGTTCGCCCAAGGATGCGCTGGGCCTGATGCAACTGATTCCCGAGACCGCCGAGCGTTTCCGGGTCGCGGACCGGCTCGACCCGGAGCAGAACGTGCGCGGCGGTCTCGCCTATCTGCGCTGGCTGCTCGCCACCTTCGACGGCGACATCGCGCTGACCGCCGCAGCCTACAATGCAGGAGAAGGTGCGGTGATGCGCTACGACGGCGTGCCGCCGTATTCCGAGACGCGCGAATACGTAAAACGGGTGCTCGCCTTCTACCGCTCGGCTCGGCACATCCTGCCAGGCCCTGCGAGACTCTGAAGTGATGGCGCTCGCGCTGCGGGCGGCGAAATGCCGCCAGGTGCTCCCCGTTTGCGGCTGACTGTCGTATGCTTGGCGGGCATTTGTCCGGATTCGCTGCGCGGTGCGTGCTCCGCGTGCGCCTTGAGAGGCAGTTGCGCTGCGTTGGTGCATGCGCGCCAGCGCCCAGAAATATACCAAGAATGGAGACAAGGATGAGCGACAAGCAAAGAGTGGTGCTGGTTACCGGCGGCATGGGTGGCCTTGGCGAAACAATCACGACGAAGATGATCGATGCCGGCTACAAGGTTGCGGTGACCTACTCGCCGGGCAACAACAAGCACGCCGAATGGGTTGCCGGAATGAAGGCGAATGGCTATGACGTTGTTGCCGTGGCCTGCGACGTGGCCGACTTCGATTCCTGTGCGAAGGCGGTCGGCGAGGTGCGCAGCGGGCTTGGCGAGATCGATGTGCTGGTGAACAACGCCGGCATCACTCGCGACATGACCTTCAGGAAGATGGACAAGGCCAACTGGGATGCAGTGCGGCGCACCAACCTCGACAGCCTGTTCAACATGACCAAGCAGGTCGCGGACGGCATGGTCGAGCGCGGCTGGGGTCGGGTCATCAACGTTTCGTCGGTCAACGGTTCCAAGGGCGCGTTCGGACAGACCAACTACTCGGCGGCGAAGGCCGGGGTTCATGGCTTCACCAAGGCCTTGGCGCTGGAAGTGGCGCGCAAGGGGGTCACCGTCAACACCATCTCGCCGGGCTATATCGGTACCAAGATGGTCACCGCCATTCCCAAGGAAGTGCTCGACAGCAAGATCCTGCCGCAGATCCCGCTCGGCCGGCTCGGGCAGCCCGCCGAGGTGGCAGGGCTGATCATCTACCTCGCCTCGGAAGAGGCGGCCTTCGTGACGGGCGCCAACATCGCCATCAACGGCGGTCAGCACATGCAGTGATGAAATGGCGGGCAGCCGGTTCGTTCCGCTTGCCCGCGCTAGACCTTGTGGCGTGAAAGGCGTTTTCCGTCGAGCGCGATCATCGCGCCGGCAACGCCGATCACGCCGATGCCGATCAAGGCCATGCCGTCCGGAAAATGACCGAATACCAGCCAGCCGGCGAGCGTTGCCCAGGCCAGCTGCACGTACAGGATCGGCGCCAGGGTCGACGCCGATGCTTCCCTGAACGCCCTGATGAGCAGGAAATGTCCGGTACCGCCATAGAGGCCAAGTGACAACAGCAGGGCCCCGTCGAGCAGGGTCAGGCCGGGGCCTCCCCATATCCAGGGCAAGGCGAAGCTCATGCACACGGTGCCGACCAGTGCCGTGTAGAAGAGCATCGTCACCGGGTGCTCGGTCGGCGAGAGCTTGCGGGTGGTGAGCTGGTAGAAGGCATAGCAGACCGCTGCGCCGAAGGCCAGCAAGATGCCCTCCAGGACCAGGCCGCTGCCCGGGCGCGCGATGAGGATCACCCCGCCGAAGCCCATGGCGATCGCTATCCAGCTTTTTGCTCCGACCTTTTCACCCAGCATCGGCCCCGCCAGCAAAGTTACCAGCAGCGGTGCCAGAAAGATGATGGCGGTGGTCTCCGCGATCGGCATGTGCTGCAGTGCCGACATCGCGAAGAAGGTGGTGCCGAGCAGCAGCAGGGCACGCACGATCTGGTAGCGCCAGCGGCTGCTCACCACCAGCCGGGAGCGCATGCTCGGCCCGAGCACGACCAGCATCAGCAGGAAGTGCGTGAGGTAGCGTGCCCACACCAGCATCGGAACCGGCCAGCGGCTGCCGAGGTGTTTTGCCGTGGTGTCGAGCATGACGAAAAGCACGAGAGCGCCCATGAGCAGGGCGATCCCGCGCAGGGGATTCTGGGTGTCGGGGGGCATGGACGCGTTCTTGAGGATATCGGTGGCCGGCCGTGCGGCCTGACCCTGGTCGACGATGATGCCGGTGCCGCATGCACCCATGCAAGTGAATATTGCCGACAGACCGCGCAGCATCGGCCCTGGCCGCGGCGCTATGCGCAGGGTTGGCGACGATGCTGCGCAATGGTTTCATGGTCTGCAGGCAATACCGCGGCTCCCCTGGGCTGCAGGCCATCTCGACGGCTGCATCGTGTGTGCCGGCGCAGCCTCGATGCATTCAGGTTGGGGGGCCAGGGGCTGGCTCGTCGCCGGCGAGCCAGGCATTGAGCACGCGGCGTGCCGCGCCCGGGAGTTCGCCGGCAAGCAGTCCGACCGGGCCGATGCCCTCCACCGTGAGTTGCTCGGCCGCCCGGCCATGAAGATGGGTCGCGCCGATCAGGGCCAGGTCGCCAGGCCAGTGCTGCGCGAGCAAGGCCCCGGTGATGCCGCTGAGCACGTCGCCCATGCCGGCGCTGGCCATCCCCGGATGCCCGCTGCGGTTGATCCACCAGCGGCCATCGGGCGAAGCGACGATGCTTCCGCAACCCTTGAGCAGCGCGATGCAATTGAAGCGGGCGGCGAGCGCCTTCCCGGCCGCGACGCGGTCGGCCTGCACCCGCGCGGTGTCGGCGCCGAGCAGGCGGGCTGCCTCGGCAGGATGGGGCGTGATGATCGCGGGCACCTGCCGCGCGCGCAGGCTTTGCGCGAGCGCAGGCCGGGCGGCGACGAGGTTGAGGGCGTCGGCGTCGAGCAGCAGGGCCGGGGCGCTTTCCAGCAAGGCCGCGAGCAGGCTGTGCGCCTGCGGGCTCCGGCCCAGGCCGGGACCGGCCACTGCGATGCCGCCAAGGCACAAGGCCTCGTCGGCCGAACGCAGCATGAGTTCGGGCTGGATCGGATCCACCTGCATCGCCTCGCCGGCCAGCAGGCAGACGAATACCCGGCCGGCGCCAAGATGCAGTGCCGCCCGTCCGGCCAGCAAGGCGGCTCCGGTCATGCCCTTGTCACCGCCGATCACCACCACGTCGCCGTAGCTTCCCTTGTGGCTGTTGCGGCGACGCCGGGCGAGGCAGGAGGAAAAGATCGCCGGGGTGATTTCATGCGCGTTCGCCGGCAAGCTCGCCTCGGCGTCGATGCCGATCGGGGCGAGGTGGATCCGGCCGCAGTGGTCCGGACCGTCGAGGGTGAGCAGCCCGGGTTTGAGTGCGATGAAGGTGATGGTGTGCGTGGCGTCGAAGGCACAGCCGAGCACGCGCCCGGAATCGGCCTCGAGGCCACTTGGAATGTCCAGCGCCAGGCGGGGCGCATCGAGGCTGTTGAGATGCCCGATCCAGGTGGCCAGACGACCTTCGAGCGGTCGCTGCAGGCCGATGCCGAAGAGCCCGTCCACCACCAGGCTCCAGCCTTCGGTTGGAGACGGAGGAAGTTCGCTCTCGCAGCCGCCTCCTGCGTCGAGCCAGGCGGCATGCGCCTTTGCCGCGTCTGCGGGCAGCCGCCCGGCATCACCGGCGAGGACCACGCACACGGCGCGTCCGGCCGCGCGCAGCAGGCGGGCGAGCACCAGTGCGTCGCCGCCATTGTTGCCCGGGCCGCAAACGACCAGGATGGCCCGGCGATCCTTGCCGATCAGCTCGGCGGCAAGCTCGGCGGCCGCTTCGCCGGCGCGCTCCATGAGCGGTGGTTCGGCGCTGTCGAGAAATGCCGCTTCGATCCTGCGGATTTCATCGACACGGTAGATCGGCCTCGCAGCTGCAAACATGGCGTTCTTCCCGGGTTGCGACGCCGCCGATTCTACTCTTGCGGCGCGCTTGCGGACGAGGCCCTCGCCGCAGCCCGTTTGCCCGAAGCGGGGGACGAAGAGTTTGGCTCCACATGGGTGACCAGTTCGATGCCTTGAATCCTCTCGCATACGGCGGCCTCGATCCGGTCGGCCATGTCGTGGGCCCGGCGGACCGACCAGTCGTCGGGGACACGCAGGTCGACCGCAGCGAAGCGTTGATGCCCCGCAAGCCGGGTACGCAGGTTGGCGTGGCTGACCTGTTCGCCGGCAAAACCGTCCAGCACTTGCCGAAGCGCTTGCTCCTCTTCGGCGGGGATCGCTCGATCCATGAGGCCGTCGGTTGCACCACGTACCAGATGCAGTGCCTCGCGCAGGATGTTCAGGCCCACCGCGATGGCGATCAGCGGGTCGAGCCACAGCCAGTCGGTGAGCGCCACCGCGGCCAGTCCGAGCACGACCCCGACCGAGGTCCATACGTCGGTCATCAGATGGCGTGCATCCGCCTCCAGGGCGATCGATCGATGCCGTACCGCGGCTCGCCTCAGGGTCTGCGCGACGCCAAAATTGATCATCGTCGATACGAGGGAGAAAGCGAGTCCGATATCGAGCGCTTCAAGCGGTTGCGGGTTGAGCAGTCGATCGACTGCCGTGAAGATGATCGCTACGGCCGCGCCGAGAATCAGCAGCCCCTCGAAGCCGGAAGAGAAATATTCGGCCTTGCCGTGGCCGAAGGGGTGCTCGTCGTCGGCGGGCGTGCGTGCCACCGAGATCATCCACAGCGCGAAACTTGCGCCCGCCAGGTTGACGAAGGACTCCATCGCATCGGAGAGCAGGCCGACCGATCCGGTCAACCACCAGGCGAGCATCTTGAGCGCAATGGTAGCGATCGCCGCGGCGATCGAGAGCTGCATGAATCGGGTCGGGCTGGACATGTGAGGTCGTGGATTCGGGTGGGCGTGGGCACTATAACGGAGTCACAGGTCAAGCCAAACAAGCGACGCCTTACTTTGCACCGTGGGAATCCGTCCGAGCACCATCTGCGCGAGTTGAGCGTGGTCAACCCAAAGTGCGAGCCCGGAGTGTATAAGAATGTACTAACTTAGTGGTTTTTCTGACCACGGCGGGAGGGCATGCCCGGAATCCGTGCCTGCATGGCGTTGGTAACGAAGCGTGTTGCATCGGGGCTGCCAGCAAGGGGGGCCAGGAGACACAGAACATTCGTACCAGGGCGCTGGAGTGAGACATGGACTGGATAACGCTGATGGAGACTCTTGGCGAGCAGCATTTGCTTGCCGCCGGCGGTCTGCTGATCGGCCTATTTTTCGGCTACCTCGCGCAGCGGTCCCGGTTTTGCCTGCGTTCGGCCGTTATCGAGGTGAGCCGAGGGGTGCTCGGCGTCAAGTTGGCGGTGTGGCTGTTCGCGTTCTCGGCCGCCCTCGTGGCAAGCCAGGCGATGATGCTCTCCGGCAACCTGGACGTTTCCTCCGCGCGCCAGCTCACCGCCCGCGGCAGTCTTTCGGGCGCCGCCATCGGCGGCCTGCTGTTTGGCATCGGGATGGTGCTTGCACGCGGATGCGCCAGCCGCCTGCTGGTCCTTGCCGCCAATGGCAACCTTCGCGCGTTGCTGTCCGGCCTGGTGTTCGCGGTCACCGCCCAGTCCGCGCTGGACGGTGCCTTGGCGCCGCTGCGCGAGGCGATCAGCTCGTGGTGGACCATCGAGGGCACGGCCCGCGACATGCTGGCGTGGGTCGGCGCCGGCCACCTGGGCGGCCTGGTGTTCGGTGTTGCCTGGCTGGCCCTCGCGGTGGCGCTGGCGATTCGCCACCGACTGAGCTTGTGGGGCTGGCTCGGAAGCATCGGGGTCGGGCTGATGGTGGCCGCCGGCTGGTGGTTCACCTTCCAGATGTCAGTACGCGCCTTCGAACCGATAGGCGTCCAGAGTCTCTCCTTCACCGGGCCTTCGGCGGGTTTGCTGATGAGGGTGCTGACCCCGCCCGACCAGACCTGGAACTTCGATCTCGGCCTGGTTCCGGGGGTGTTTCTCGGCTCCTTCATCGCGGCTTGGATGGCCCGCGAGCTGAAGCTGGAGGGATTCCAGGGCGGTGCGAGCATGCGCCGCTATATCGCTGGTGCGCTGTGCATGGGAATGGGCGGAATGCTGGCAGGCGGCTGCGCGGTCGGGGCGGGGGTGTCGGGGGCTGCGGTGTTTACGGTCACCGCGTGGGTGACGCTGGCATCGATGTGGCTCGGCGCGGGCCTCACCGACTGGCTGGTGGATCGCCGTGGCCTTGCAGACGCGGACCCTGCCACGCCAAGCTTGCCGATGGTCGGCCTCGAGCCGGTGCCCGAGACGCCGACCTGACGGCCGCGACCTTATTCGTGAGCGATCGGTTTGTCGGTAAACAGGAAATCGCGCAGTTCGTGATCGAAACGCGGATCCTTGCGGCGGATCCACTCTAGGACCATCGCCGCGTGCTCCTTCTCCTCGTCGCGGTTGTGCGCGAGGATGGCCTTGAGGGCCGGGTCCTTGCATGCGTCGACCCGCTGGTTATACCAATCGACCGCTTCCAGTTCCTCCATCAGCGAGACGATTGCGCGATGCATGTCGCGGGTTTCGTCGCTGAGTTCGCCGATCGGCTCGTGATAGCCCTCGCTAGCCATGGAAATGCTCCTGTGTGTTCTCAAGGGCTCCCACTCTAATCAAGACCCGGCCGCGCTTCAACGTTTGCGCGCAGCGCCCGCATCGCATCATCGAGAAAGCGCAGCAAAGCTTCGTAGTGGTGGTCGAGTGCCGCAAGCTCGTCGTGCCGCCCCGGGACCAGCATCAGTTCCGCATTGGCCGCGGCGACGGCGTCGAGGATCCGCCTCGCGTCGCCAAGCGGCACGGTCTGGTCCTGTTCGCCATGAATCAGCAGCAGCGGGCAGCGCAGGCGGGTGGCCGAGTTGACGGGGGCGATGTCGTCGAAACGGTAGCCGATGATCCACTGCACGTAGCGCAGCACATACCAGCCCAGCGGCACGAACGGGATGCGGCGCTGAGCGAGCCAGCGTTGCATCATCTCGCGGGGATGGGCAAAGGCGGCAATGCTGACCACCGCCGCGATGCGGGGCTCGCGCGACGCGGCGAGCAAGGCGGCCGCAGCGCCGACCGAGTGGCCGAGCACCGCGATCCGGGCGGCCTCGATCCGGGGGCGGCTGGCCAACCAGGCGAACGCGGCTTCGAGGTCTTCGGCGAAACGGGGCATCGACGAGAAGGAGTCGGCGTCGCTGTTGCCATGGTTGCGGGCATCGATCAGCAGCACCGAGTAGCCGCCCGCGTGCAGGGGCGGGGCGAGCGGCAGCATCATGCCGGCATTGCCGCCCCAGCCGTGCAGCACGATCACCGCCGGCGAGGGGGCTGCGCCATCCGCGAGGATCAGCCAGCCGAACAAGGAGCGCCCGCGCAGGGTCGGGATGCGGACGGTTTCGAATGGCAGCGCGAAGCTGGCCGGGTCGCTGGTTTCCGGCTCGCGCGGGGCCCGCAGGCTGCGGTGCAGGCCCCAGTGGATCAGCCCCAGCAGGGCTGCCAGGACAGCCACGGTGGCTATCAGCATGGCACCTGCACGCCGGCGATCCAGCCTTCGATTGGATCGAAGTTCGCAGGCAGGCCGAAGCCGCGCTCGCTGCGCAGGGCACACCAGCCGGCCTGGAGCAATGCGAGCAGCGCGTCGAGGTGGTCGCCCCGCGGGTCGCCGATCAGCATCTCGCGGGCCGCCGGATCGATGCGAACAGCCAGCCCGAGGGGATGGACGCCGCGCTCCAGGGCGTCGACGATGTGCCGGCGGACGGCCTCCCGAGCGGGGCTCTGGCGTGCGCGTGTGTCGCTTTTGTAGCTGCGCCTGTCGATGGCGCGGGCAACGAAGCCCGGGTAGGCCTCGACGGCGATTCGCTCGGGGTCACCCTGGATCATTCCCGGAATGGTGACAGCTGCATCGAGGAGGCGCGGTGCGCCTTCGAGATACATCAGCCCGACGGGTGGATTCACCAGTTTGAGCGGGCTGTGCGAGCGGGCCGGTCGATCGGTCGCGCGGTGGGCATAGCGATCGCCGCTGGGGCGTGCTTCGCGGTGGCGATCCAGGGCGGCACGGAATTCAGTTCGACCGATCTTCTTGCAATACTGCACGAGATCGGGCCAGTTGCATGGCCAGCCAAGATCGACCACCGCCTCGCGCGGCAGGCCGAAGGGAAAATCGAAGGCGCCGAGCCATGGGCCGGGGCGCTGCAGCAGCGCTTCGAAGTCCGGCCAGCCCTCGCATCGTTCCAGAGCGTCGAGCCGCAGCAGGCCATCGACGAGTTGACCGCGCGCCACGGTGATGGGTTTGCGCTTGCCCGGTGCCGAGGTGAAATCGACACCGATCAAACCAGGCAGAGCGTGTTCGATGGCGCCGTCGGTGGCCCAGTGCCGGTCCTGCATTGCGCTGCGCAGTCGTCGATCGTCAGTTGTCGGGAAGCGTGACCGGCGCCGGCCACACATAGCGGATTGCGGGTGCCGTGCCCGAACCGTCCGGCAGGGGCTCGGGGACGCAACTCTCGGCATGACCGCCGAGTCGCTCGTAGAAGCGCCTCGCACCGGCATTGGCCTCGAAGACCAGCAGATGCAGCGGTTGCTCCGGGGCCACTTCCAGCACCCGAGCGAGCCCGACCCGCATCAACGCGGCGCCCAGGCCACGACCGCATAGCCGTGGATCGACGTGCAGGCTGTCGAGCAGCGTGCCCCACACCGGGTCTGCATCGAGCTCGAAGCAGATGAAGCCGTGCAGGCCGTCGCGGGCTTCGGCGACGAAAGTGAGATGGCGCGGGTTCTGTTCGGCAAGGCGAAGGCGCCACAGGGCAAGGCGCTCTTCGACCACCGGGCCGTCGAGGTAGGCATCGGGCATGATGCCGCGATTGCTGGCGCGCCAGCTTCTGGCGTGAAGCTGTGCAATGGCGTCCGCGTCGCTTTCGCGCGCCGGGCGCAGGATCGGTTCGAGATGACTCATTGGTTTTGTTTTCGATTGCAGCGCTTGTCGCGCAGGAACAGGTGATTGCCGCGCCGTTCGGTATCGAACAGGCCGGTTGCTTCGATCAGGTCGCCCAGTTTCCGGTAGCCGAAATTTCGCTGGTCGAACGAGGCCTGATTGCCGATATGCGAGCCGACGCCGGACAGCGGCGCCCAGCCGTCGCCCTCGTCGCACGCCTCCACTGCATTACGCAGCAGGTTGACGAGTTTGGCGTCGCCGCGCAGGTCTTTGCCGGAGCGTGGCACTTCTTCGCTGCTCTGCGGCTCTTGCTCTGTGTCTTGCGGCACGCCGAGGTTCTCAAGGTAGAGAAACTTGGAGCACGCATTGACAAAGGGCATGGGAGTTTTCTTCTCGCCGAAACCATATACCTTGAGTCCGTTGGCGCGAATGCGCATCACCAGCGGGGTGAAATCGGAGTCCGAGGAGGCGAGACAAAAGGCATCGAGCCGCTGGGTGTATAGGAGGTCCATGGCGTCGATGATCATCGCCGCGTCGGTGGCGTTCTTGCCCTTCGTATAGGCGAACTGCTGCACCGGCTGGATGGCGTAGTCGTGCAGCACCTCTTCCCAGCTCTTGAGGCCGTGGCTCTTCCAGTTGCCGTATGCGCGGCGGATGTTGGTGACCCCGTACTTGGCGAGCTCATCGAGAATCACCTCGATCTTCGAGGCCGGGCAGTTGTCGGCATCGATCAATAGTGCGATTCGATTTTCCGTCTCCATCGCGGATGTTCCTCCCGTGGTGAGGCGCGATGATGAGGCTTTTGTCGCCGGTCGCCAAGTTACCGTATGTTATTCATCCATGTTGCGTTGCGACAAATCCTGGGGTGCCAGCAGTGCGGCAAAGCGCTCGGCCGGCAGCGGGCGGCTGTAATGGTAGCCTTGCGCGTACTCGCAGCCGTGCTGCGTAAGCAGATCTATCTGGGTTTCGGTTTCGACCCCCTCGGCGACGATCTCGAGTTCGAGGCTGTGACCGAGCTGGATGATGGTGCGCACGATGATTTCGTCGTCAGGGTCCACGCCCAGGTCCTTGATGAAGGCTCGATCGATCTTCAGATGGCTGACCGGAAAGCGCTTGAGGTAGGCGAGGCTCGAGTAGCCGGTGCCGAAATCGTCGATGGCGAGCTTGAGGCCAAGGCTTGACAATGCCGACAGGGCGGTCTGCGTGGATGCGGCATCCTCCATGATCACCGACTCGGTGATCTCGAGCACCAGGCTGCTGGCGGGAAGGCCGGTGTCGGCGAGGGTGCGCGAGATGCTCTCGATGAGGCCGTCGCGGCGGAACTGGACCGCCGAGAGGTTGACCGCGACCGGGATCGGCCGCCCGGCGATCTGTGCCCAGCGCAGCGACTGGGCGCAAGCCTCGGCGAGGGCCCAGTCGCCAAGCGCATGGATGTGGCCGAACTCTTCGGCAACCGGAATGAACTGGTCGGGCGCAATGTGGGTGCCGTCGGGCAGGATCCAGCGCATCAGCGCCTCGGCGCCAAAGAGCTTGCCGCTGCGCAGATCGAACTGAGGCTGGTACCACAGGTGGATCTCGCCGTTTCGCAGCGCATCGGCGAGCCGCGCGTCGAGCTCGAGCTTGTTGTTGAGCGCCACGTTCATGCTTTCGGAGAAGAAGCAGAAATTCCGGCGTCCCGCGTTCTTCGCCTTGTAGAGCGCGACATCGGCCTTCTGCAGCAACTGATCGCCAAGCTCGCCATCGTCCGGGAACATCGCGATGCCCATCGATGCGCTGATGCGCAGTTCGCGTCCATCGAGCGCGACCGGTTCGGCGAGCTCTTTCTGCAGCTTCTCGCAGACATGTACCGCGTCGGAGGCGTTGCGCAGTTCGGGAAGCAGCAGCACGAACTCGTCGCCGCCATGGCGGGTAATCGTGTCCGCCTCGCGAAGGTGCTTCATCAGCCGTCCCGCGACCGCGATCAGCACCAGGTCGCCGCATTGGTGACCGAGGGTGTCGTTGATGGTCTTGAAGTGATCGAGATCGATGAAGATCACCGCGACCTGGTTGCCTTCGCGGCGGGCGCGGGCGAGGGCGCGCTCGAGGCGGTCATTGAGGAGGCTGCGGTTGGGCAGGCCGGTCAGGCCGTCGTGCGTCGCGAGATACTCGATCTGTGCCATGGCATTGCGGCGCTCGGAGATGTCGGACAGCGTCCCGACCAGCCGCAGCGGTGAGTTGTCCGCCGCGCGAGTCACGACTTTTGCGCGCTCCATCACCCAAAGGTAGCTGCCGTCGCTGCGTGCCATGCGATGGTCGCTCTCGAAGCTCGGGGTGCGGCCTTCGAGATGCGCGCCGAGCAGGGCCTGGACCTCATCGCGATCCTCGGGGTGAATCCGCTCGAGGCGGAACTCCGGTCCGCCGGGCGGGCCGTCCACGCCCAGAAGGTCGAGCCATTCGGGCGAGTAGTAGGCCTGGTCGGAAGCGATGTCCCAGTCCCACACGCCGTGGCCGGAGCCTTCAAGGGCAAGTTGCCAGCGCTGCTCGAGGTTGGCGAGGCTCTCCCGCTGACGGCGGTTCTGGCTGAGCATGGCGAGCATGGCGATGAGCGAGAGCGTTTGCAGGCCGAGCACCGCGGCGCCGATCCAGATCTCTGTCTTGAAGCGCTCATAGGGAGTCGGGTTGTAGTTTATGAGCCGCGCCTCGGCTGGAAGCAACTCGAGCGGGCGCTTCCAGCGCGCCATCTGTCTGGCATCGAAGATCGGCTCGCTGGGCAGTTCGAGCACCTTGCCCGCCGGCCAGCTCGCGGGGGAATCCACCACCTCGCGCAGCGCCTCGGCCAGGGCGATGGTGGCGGGGACGCCCGCCGAAACAACCCCGCCGATGCACTCGCTTGCCCTGAGAGCGGGCTCCAGGGTGCAGAACAGCGGCGCCCGCGAGGCGCGCGCGAGTCGTGCCACATAGTCGGACGAAGGCAACAGCCTGCGGCCTTTGCTGTCGCGTGAAATTCGCAGCGTCAGCACGATCGTGTCGGGCGGCGCGGCGGCCAGACGGGCGGGGAGGGTGTCGGCGTCGAAGTCGTCGATGAAGGTGATCCGGCGAGTCTCCTGGAACCGCGCCAGCGATTTGCGCGCGGACGCCATCATCTGCACTTCCTCCGGCCCGGTGCCGCTGATCACCAGCACTTCGCGGGTCTGCGGGAACAGTCGCAGTGCCAGCTCGAGGGTCTGGTCGACAGCAAGCGGATTGTCGGCGATCCGAAGGGGTTCACGAAGATCCAGTACGTTTGCATCGGCTTGCGCGGACTTGACAAGCACCACCGGGCCACTCGTGAGCTCGCGGCCGAAGTCCTCGAAATAGCGGGCCGCGCTGAAGCCCGAGAGCAGTACCGCGTCGAACCCGGGCGTAGCCCCGAAACGGCGGCGGGCCTGCTCGGCGATCAGCGCGGCCCGCTCCGGCTGGTAGAGCGGGAACATGTCGAGGTAGATCGTTTCGAGCCTTAGCGCGGCTTTGCCCGCGGCGGGCGCGAAGGCGCTGCGCAGTCCGTCTTCCAGGGTCCGTTCATAAGGGGTGTCGCGTTGCCCGAAGAATATCGCCAGAACACGTTTCGGCGCCGGCTGCGCGGCGGCCGTCCGCTCCTCGCTGCGGGCCATGACCGGCGGCAGCATGAGGCACAGCAGCAGGAGGGATGTACAGAATCGACGGAACATTGCGGATCGTGGTGTCGTCTCGGGGCGAGTTGGCAACAAGTCGGTGTCAACGGCGCTTTGCGTGGACTCTGTAATGGCCGCTGCGCAAGGGCGCAGGGCAGGATGATTCTATGCCAGGTGCTCGCTGGCGAGGAGAATCGTCGCTGCGTGAATCGCAACCGTGTCGGCAATGTTGCGGGCATAGCCTCCCGCCATCGCGATGGCGATCGGGACGGAATGCCTGCGACAGGTTTCGAGCACCATGCGGTCACGCGCCAATAGTCCGTCGCGGCTGAGCGCGAGGCGTCCGAGGCGGTCGTCGATGAACGGATCCGCGCCCGCAAGGTAGATCACGAGTTCGGGGCGGCAGTGGGCAAAGACCCGCTCCAGCCCTTCTCCAAGATGGGCCAGATAGCTTGCGTCGCCGGTTGCATCCTCGAGTTCGATGTCGAGATCCGAGCGGGCCTTGCGGAAGGGGTAATTTCTTGCGCCGTGCATGCTGAAGGTGAAGATGCTGGCGTCGCCGTCGAGAATCGAGGCGGTGCCATCGCCCTGATGGACGTCGCAGTCGATGATCGCCACCGTGCCCACGCGCCCCTCGGCCTGCATCGCTCGCGCCGCAATCGCGGCATCGTTGAAGACGCAGAAGCCGGCGCCGAAATCTCGGTGGGCGTGATGGGTGCCGCCCGCCATATTCACGCCACAGCCGTCGGTGAGGGCAGTGCGGCAGGCGGCAAGGGTGGCGCCGGCCGAACGGCGGGAACGCTCGACCATCCCGGCCGACCACGGAAAGCCGATGCGCCGCGTTTCCTCGGCGGAGAGCAAGCCGTTCGCGACCCGCTGCAGGTAATCGCGGTCGTGGCAGCGCAGGATCTCGGCATCGGAGGCCGCGGCCGGGACGAGGAAATCCGCCTCTGCGAAGCGGCCCGAGCTGCGCAGTGTAGTGCGCAGCATCGAGTATTTTTCCATCGGAAAGCGGTGTCCTGCGGGCAGTGGCAGGACGAAGTGATCTGCGTAGAAGAGCTTCATGGCGCGGTTTCGCGGTGCTCATGGGGCGTCGAACCCCGATTCTATCGCCGGCCTGCCCGGTGCGCTCGAATAAAGCCGGCTGCATCCCTTGGCCCCGTGAGCACCGCCCGCGATCCCTCCGATTGATGCAAAATGCATGTTCTGGAGTCTTGGGCTGGATCGATGAGATCGGTTTTGACGGTGTTGCTTTGCGTTTTCGTCGCATGCGGCTGTGCGAATCGGGCGCTCGCAGGCGACGATGTGCTGTTGGCACGGCAGTGGGACTCGAGCGGCGATCCGACGGGCTACTGGGTCAGTGAGAAGCTCGACGGGGTGCGCGCGCTGTGGGACGGCAAGCGCCTGCGCAGTCGCAGCGGAAGGCCGATTGCCGCGCCCGCCTGGTTCATCGCGGCATTGCCGGGGGTGCCGCTCGACGGCGAGCTGTGGCTTGGCCGGGGGCGCTTCGAGGCGCTCTCGGCAATCGTTCGCAAACAGCTGCCGCGCGATGAGGAGTGGCGTCCGGTTCGCTACATGGTGTTCGAACTGCCGGGGGCGAGCGGCGACTTCAGCGCGCGTCTGGCACGCATCGCCGAGCTCGTCGCGGCGGCCGACGTCGAATGGCTATCGGCCGTGCCGCAGTTCAGGGTCGCGGATGCGCCCGCGCTGGACCGCCGTCTGCGCGAAGTGGTGGCGGCCGGCGGCGAGGGCCT
Source organism: Zoogloeaceae bacterium (assembly GCA_024235595.1). Taxonomy (GTDB): domain Bacteria; phylum Pseudomonadota; class Gammaproteobacteria; order Burkholderiales; family Rhodocyclaceae; genus Cognatazoarcus. The sequence goes on from JACKMC010000005.1 coordinate 97,143, forward strand.
GATGCTTCACCGCGCCGACGCACCGTATCTGACGGGTCGCGCCGATGCCCTCTTCAAGCTGAAGATGGTGGACGATGCCGAGGCCCGGGTGGTGGCCTATCTGCCAGGCAAGGGTCGATACAAGGGGATGGTCGGGGCGCTGTTGGTCGAGATGGCGGACGGGCGGCGCTTTCGTCTTGGCAGCGGCCTGAGCGACGCCCTGCGGCGCAAGCCGCCGCCTCTCGGGAGCCTGGTGACCTATCGCTACCGGGGCCTGACTGCCACCGGCCTGCCGCGCTTTGCAAGCTACTGGCGGCTTCGCAAGTTTGCCGGCGAACCCTGAGCGTACGGAATCAGAGTTCGCGATCGGGCGGTTTGCGCGCGCCGGCGTTCACGCCTGCAGTGAGGATGAAGCGCATTGCCGCTTCCTTGGGCATGTCGATTGCTTCGAGCTCCTTGCGGGGCACGAAAACAGTGTAGCCACCGACCTGGTAGCTCATCGGAAGATAGACCGCTACGGCGCCGTCGCGGGCGAGTTCATCGGGCAAGCCGGAGAACTCGCTGCGGGTCACGAAGCCCATCAGGCGAAGCGAGCTTCCGGGCAGGGTGAGCGAGACGACCTGCAGGTTCTCGCTGTTGTCCTCGCTGCTCAGCAAGCCAAAGAAGTCCTTCAGCGCCGAGTACACCGAATTGACCAGCGGAATCCTCAGCAAGGCGGTTTCGATCTTGTGGAACAGTGCGCGAATCACCCACGCGCGCATCAGGATGCCGACGCCGAAAACGATCACGACCGCAAGGGCGATGCCCATTCCCGGCAGACGGCTTTCGGGTGGCAGCAGCCAAGCCAGCATGCGGCCGAAGAACGATTCCGCGGTGACGAATATCCAGGCGAGCAGGTAGAAGGTTGCCAGCAGTGGCAGCACCGTCAGCAATCCGGTCGCAAAGATCTTGCCGATTTTCTTCAAATGACTCTCCGATCACTTGTCGCGCCCCTCGCTCGTCGCCGAACGCAGGTGAGGTGCGGTGGTGGCTCGTCGCCGCCGGCGGCGCTCGTCGAGGCCGGGGCGCTGGGCAGCGGCCCGCTCAGTGCTCGTCGGCCGTCGGCGCCAGGCCGGGAAGCCAGCTTGGCGCATCTTCGACCTCGGCATAGACCTCATCGAATTCACCTTCGGGTACCACTGTGACCTCGATCTCGGGGTCGTGGCTGCCGCCACCCAGCAGCACGCCGCGCAGCGGCGAGATATCGGCGAAATCGCGGCCCCAGCCCAGGGTGATGTGCTGCAGGTCGGGCATCACGTTGTTGGTCGGATCGAAATCCACCCAGCCCGATTCAGGACAGTACACCGCAATCCAGGCATGGGTTGCGTCGGCGCCGATGAGCCGGGGCTTGCCTTCGGGGGGACGGGTCAGCAGGTAACCGCTCATGTAGCGCGCTGCGAGACCGATCGAGCGCAGGCAGGACAGCATGAAATGGGCGAAATCCTGGCAGACGCCCCGGCGCTTCTCGAAAACCTCGGTGACCGGGGTCGACACGGTGGTGGCTTCGGGGTCGAAGGTGAATTCGTCGAAGATCCGATTCATCAAATGCTTTGCGCCGATGAGTATCGGTACGCCTTCGGGAAAGCATTCGTCGGCGTAGTCGGCAAACTCGCGCTTGACCCGCACATGGCGTGATTCGAACAGGAAACGGTTGGCGTCCAGCAGGTCGGGGGGGAAGTGCCGGCCGGCCTGGTAGGCAAGCGCACTTCGAACCCGCTCCCAGTTGAGCGAGTCTTCGAGCGCGGGCCAGTTGCGCGGCTCGAGCGCGACCCAGGACTCGGCCCGGATGATCAGGGCGTCGTGATCGCTCTGAAGGTGCAGGGTGCGCACCCGGTTGCCGAAGTCGTCGACGAAATCGTTGCTGCGGGTGGGTTGTGGCTCAACCACCAGTCGATGACTGAGGCAGCGCTGCCAGGGCAGGTCGCGCGGCGTGAGCCGCAGCATCTGCCGCGATTCGCCGACCGGCTGGTCGTACTCGTAGCGGGTGTCGTGGCGGATGTGGTAGCGCAGTTCGCTCACTGCCAGCCCCCCATGCGGGCGGTGCGGCCGGTGTGGGCGAAATACTGGCGCTGAAGCTCGTCGGACACCTGGTAGGCGGCGGCCTCGCACTCGAACAGCAGGTTGGCGAGCTCCTCGCAGGCGTCGCTGCAGTTGTCGGCCTCGAAGCGGGTGAGGTCGAAGCTGCGCATCGTGTCCGCCAGGTGATCGAGCTGCATCGGCCGTGACTGCCCGAGTTCGCGCGCATTGCGCTGCAGGTAGCGGCGCAGGTTGTCGAGCTGGAACGCGACCGAGTGCGGATTGGAAACGTCGAAGGCGAGCAGGTGCAGCACCGGCAACAACTCCGGCGCACGCCGATAGCGGGCGCGGTAGGTGATGATCGAGTTGCCGGTTTCGAGCAGCCATTCGAGCGAGCGGCCACGCACGCGTGGCTCCTCGCGCATGACGCCGGCAATCAGCGTGGCCTGGATCGCCAGTCGCTCGAGGCGACGGCCGACGATCAGGAAACTCCAGCCCTCGTCGCGGGTCATGTCGTCCATTGCGAAGCCGGCCAGGGCGATGCAGGACTGCATTACGCGGTCCACCGCCAGCAGTGCCTGCTCGACGTCATCGACCGGTTCGACAAGCAACTGGGACAAGCGGTTGAGCGCGTGCCAGTTGTCCGAGGACAGGCGCTCGCGTACCTGGCTTGCGGCGCCCGAGAGGCGTTGCAGGCAGGCTGCCAGCGAGCCGTAATGGCGCAGGTCGGAAACCGCAGCGAGCAGGAGTTCTTCGCTTTCCTTGACCGGCTCGTCCTCGTCCTGCACTTGCAGCAGTCCCATGCGACGCGCCGCCAGTTCGACACCGGGCAGCGTCTGCTGGGCCTCCGGGTCGGTGTCGGCGACCCGGATCAGCGCCGCGCGAAGGACCCGCGCACTGCCTTCGCAGCGCTCGGCGTAGCGTCCCATCCAGAAAAGATTCTCGCCCACACGGGACGGGATCTCGGTCCCCGAGCACACCAGGTCGATGACGCCCAGGCGGGTTTTCAGCAGGCTGCTGCGGGCAACCGGTGCAGCGGCACGGATCCAGGTGTCCTTGGAGAGACCGCCGCGCTGCATCGAGACCACTTCGTCGCCTTCGCGCGGCGAGACCCGGGTGAGGGCGCCGGGCATCACCGTGTAGCCGTTCGGCGTGGCTGCCGCGAACATCCGTAATCCCACCGAACGCGGCACCAGGCGTCGTTCGTGACGACGACTCCAGACCGGGGCCTGCGACAGGCGGACCCATTCCTGGGCCACGTAGGCGTGGGGCTGGGCCCGGATGCGCTCGATCATCCGCGTGCGAGCCTCACCCTTGAGCTGGTAGCCGAATACCGTTTCCAGCCGCATGCTGGGGAACGTGGGCTTGATGACCAGTTCATCGAGGTGTTCGATCACATGCTCGAGCGCCGGCGGCTCGCCACACCACCAGCTTGCCACGGCGGGCAGTTTCAGCGGCTCGCCCAGCAGTCGTTCTGCAATGGCCGGCAGAAAGCCCAGCAGGGCGCCGGTTTCGAGCACGCCGCTGCCCAGCGCGTTGGCCATCAGGACGCGGCCCGCGCGCACTGCCTGCAGCAGCCCGGGGACACCGAGGGCCGAGTCCGATCGCAGTTCGAGCGGATCGCAGAAATCATCGTCCAGCCGGCGGTAGATGGTATGCACGCGGCGCAGGCCGCGCAGGGTCTTGAGGAACACGGTGTCGTCGCGCACCGTGAGGTCCTGCCCCTCGACCAGCGGAAAGCCCAGGTAGCGCGACAGGAAAGCGTGTTCGAAATAGGTTTCGTTGAATCGGCCCGGCGTCAGCAGGACCGCCAGCGGGGCTTCGCCACCCTCGGTCGGCGCGAGTCGCGACAGGGTGTCCTGACTGGCACGAAAGAAACTCGCCAGGGTCCGCACCTGCAATTCGCGAAAAGAGTCGGGAAAGGTGCGCGACAGGATGATGCGATTCTGCAGCGCGTAGCCCGCTCCGGAGGGACCCTGGGTGCGGTCGCCAAGGACCCACCAGCGTCCGTCCGGCGCGCGTGCGAGATCTGCAGCATGGTGGTGCAGGAAGATTCCGCCCGGCGGCACGATGCCGCGGCAGGGCCACTTGAAGCCGAGCTGTCCGTATATCAGCGCGGGCGGAATCAGGCCGTCGGCGATGAGTTGCTGCGGGCCGTAAAGGTCGGCGAGGATCAGGTTCAGCAAGTGGGCGCGCTGTGCCAGCGCTTCCGAGAGGCTGTCCCACTCGCCCGCGTCGATGATCAGTGGCAGCAGGTCGAGTTGCCACGGGCGCTTCAGGCCCTTGGGGTCTTCGTAGACGGTATAGGTGACGCCATCCGCCTCGATCGACTCGCGCACATAGCGGGCACGACGCTGCAGGGTGTCCGCCGGCAGCAGCTCGAGGCGATCGACGAAGGGCGCCCATTGAGGACGCACATCGCCTTCGTCGAGACGCATCTCGTCGAACCTTTGAGGCAGGCGCGGGAAGTCTTGCAACAGCGAGGAGGGCATCAAGTGGGGGCGCCGACCCGCAAGGGCCGGCGCCTGTCGTTTACCGGTTGCGCAAGTCTAGCGTGAAAGCGAACTCCGGATTGTGTCGAACTTCTCCGGCCTTGATCTTTCCTGGCGTATGACCATGGCGGAAGAAGCGACCCAGGCGACGGCTTTCAGCGGTGTAGGCGTTGACCGGGAAGGTGTCGTAGCTCAGGCCACCCGGGTGCGTGACATGATACTGGCAGCCCCCCAGGCTTCTGTCCATCCAGGTATCGACCAGGTCGAAGGTGAGCGGATTGTCCACCCCGATGGTTGGGTGCAATGCCGAAGGCGGTCCCCAGGCCTTGTAGCGTACGCCGGCAACGAATTCGCCGGCGACGCCCGTCGGCTGCAGCGGAACGGTCTGGCCGTTGCAGGTCAGGCGATAGCGATCCCGAGCCATGCCGGTAACCTTGACCTGCACGCGCTCGAGGGAGGAGTCGACATAGCGGACTGTCCCGCCGACCGCGCCTTCCTCGCCCATCACATGCCATGGCTCGAGCGCCGCGCGCACTTCGATTTCCATGCCCTTGACCGCGAAATCGCCGTATTTCGGGTAGCGGAACTCGAGGTGAGGCGCGAACCATTCGGCCATCATCGGGTAACCCGCGGCCTGCATCTCTTCCATGACGTCGTTGAAATCCTGCGCGACGAAATGCGGCAGCATGAAGCGGTCATGCAGTTCGGTACCCCAGCGAACCAGCTTGGCGGGCTTGTAGGGGGTTTGCCAGAAGCGCGCGATGAGGGCGCGCAGCAGCAATTGCTGGGTCAGGCTCATGCGCGAATGCGGCGGCATTTCGAACGCCCGCATCTCGAGCAGCCCGAGGCGTCCGGTGGGGCCGTCGGGCGAGTAAAGCTTGTCGATGCAGAACTCGGCGCGGTGGGTGTTGCCGCTGGAGTCGATAAGCAGGTTTCGCAGCGCCCGGTCGATCACCCAGGGCGGGCAGTTGTCGCCATTCTCTGCCATGACCCGTTCGAGTTCCTTGAACGCGGTTTCGATCTCGTACACCGAATCGTTGCGGGCCTCGTCGATGCGTGGGGCCTGCGAGGTCGGGCCGATGAAGATGCCAGAGAACAGGAAGGACAGGCTGGGGTGGTTGTGCCAGTAGCTGATGAGGCTGCGCAGCAGGTCGGGACGTCGCAGGAAGGGCGAATCGGCGGGCGTGGCGCCACCCATGACGAAGTGGTTGCCGCCGCCGGTGCCGGTGTGGCGGCCGTCGAGCATGAACTTCTCGGTCGTCAGCCGTGATTGACGGGCCGCCTCGTAGAGGTGGGTGGTTTGATCGACGAGTTGGTCCCAGCTGGCTGCGGGATGGATATTGACTTCGACCACACCTGGGTCGGGGGTGATGCGGAACTGCGACAGACGCGGGTCGCTGGGGGGCTCGTAGCCTTCGAGCATGACGGGTTGATTCAGCAGTTCGGCCGTCGCCTCGATCGCCGCGGTCAGCTCGAGATAATCTTCGAGCGCGGCAAGCGGCGGCATGAAGATGTAGAGGATCCCGTTGCGTGCTTCGGCACACATCGCGGTGCGGGTGACCCATGCCGCGGACTGGCCAAAGGATGGCTTGGTGCTTGTCGAAGCCGAAGAATCGGCTGCGGCCTTCATGCGTGCCGCCGCGGCAATCTCGGCGGCGACCGGCTCGCCCATGGGATTGCGCGGACCGCCCGCGGTGGCCTGGGCGCGGATCTCGGCATGTCGGCGAAGCGCGGGGAAGGCGTTGAACGGGTCCGGTTGATGGATCCACGGATAGTCGGTCGCGCCGGTCCAGGGCTGCGAATCGAGCGGCAGGCGGTAACCCACTGGAGAATCGCCGGGTACCAGGTAGCAGCGCGCCTCGCGAAGGAACCATGGTCCGGTTTGCCACTTGCCGCTGGCCGGATTGCGGGTGATCGGCAGCACGTGGCCCGAGACTTTGTCGAGGCCTGCGGTGAACACGCGCTTCAGGCGGGCGCGTTCCATCTCGTCATCGAGGCGCGAATCGAAGGGGTCGACGTTTACCGGCAGGCGACTTTCGCGCCACATGTAGTAGAAGACGTCTTCATAGGCGGGGAAGACGTACTTGGCGTCGAGTTCGAGCCGCATCGCGAGGGCTTGCAGGAATTCACCCGCAATCTGCTCGTCGGCATGACCGCCATTGCGCTCGTCGGCGATCAGTTCGCCATTCTCCCAGATCGGCTCGCCGTCCTTGCGCCAGTAGCAATTGAGCGACCAGCGTGGCAGTTGTTCGCCCGGATACCACTTGCCCTGGCCGAAATGCACCAGGCCCTTGGGTGCGTACTTGTCACGCATGCGGTGGTAAAGGTCGGCGGACAGCAGGCGCTTGGTTGGCCCAAGGGCTGCCGTATTCCATTCGGCGCCGTCAGGATCGTCGACCGAGACGAAGGTCGGTTCGCCGCCCTGGGTGAGACGCACGTCCATGCGCTCGAGATCGGCATCCACCGCATGGCCGAGCGACTCGATCGCCTGCCATTGCTCTTCGGTATATGGCTTGGTGACCCGTGGGGCTTCCCACACGCGGGTCACGGACATCTCGTGTTCGAATGTGACCTCGCACTTCTCGAGGGCCCCGGTCACCGGTGCGGCGGAGTTCGGTTCGGGGGTGCACGCGAGCGGAATGTGGCCCTCGCCAGCGAGCAGGCCGGACGTCGGATCGAGCCCCACCCAGCCCGCGCCGGGGAGATATACCTCGGTCCACGCGTGCAGGTCGGTGAAGTCGACTTCGGTTCCCGACGGGCCGTCGAGCGACTTGACATCGGGTTTGAGCTGGATCAGGTAGCCGGAAACGAAGCGCGCCGCGAGGCCGACATGGCGCAGCAACTGCACCAGCAGCCAGGCGGTGTCGCGGCACGACCCGGACTTGCTGGTGAGTGTTTCCTCGGGGGTCTGGACACCCGGCTCCATGCGGATGAGGTAGCCGATGTGTTGTTGAAGCTTGCTGTTGAGATCGACGAGAAAGTCGATGGTGCGGCGTTTTTCAAGCGAGATGCCGGCAAGGTACTTGGAGAACTCCGGGGTTGCGGGCAGGCACTTTCTGAACGGCGCCAGTTCCTCGCTCTGCCACGATTCGTAGGCGAACGGAAATTCCTCGGCGTAGCTTTCGAGGAAGAAATCGAAGGGGTTGTACACCGCCATCTCGGCGACCAGGTCCACTTCGACCTTGAACTCGGTGGTCTTCTCCGGGAAGACCAGACGGGCAAGGTAGTTTGATTGGGGGTCCTGCTGCCAGTTGATGAAATGTGGTTCCGGCAGAATCCTCAGCGAGTAGCTGAGGATGCGGGTGCGGCTATGCGGGGCGGGGCGCAACCGTACGATATGCGGACCGAGATTGATCGGTCGGTCATATTTGTACTGGGTGAGGTGGTGCAGGGCCACATGAATGGACATCTAGTGAACTCCGGTAGGGCGACTTGGTAGATCGTTAGCAAAGAGCAGGCCAACAGGCGCCAGCCTATCCGATGCGGACCATACTCGCCAGAAAAACGCGAAACGATGTGGCGGCGATCGACGCTGCACCGCTTCGATGCATGGTGTGCGCCTTACTGGTGCGTTCCCGGGTGTCGGAACCCGCGATACACTGCGCCATCGAACCACTTCAAGCGGTGCGTCGCCGGCTGAGGCAACTCATGAACATCGTCGAACAGATACGCCAGGAACAGGCTTCCCATCTTGCCACCCTCCGCAAGGACATCCACGCCCACCCGGAGCTGGCCTTTGCCGAGCACCGCACCGCCGAGCTCGTTGCCACCCGGCTCGAGGCGCTCGGCATCGAAACGCATCGCGGGATCGGGCGCACCGGCGTCGTCGGGGTGCTGCGCGCCGGCAGCAGCGCGCGCTCGATCGGCCTGCGCGCCGACATGGATGCGCTGCCGATGCAGGAGCGCAATACCTTTCCGCATCATTCGCGGATTCCCGGGCGGATGCATGCCTGCGGCCACGACGGCCACACCACGATGCTCTTGGGCGCAGCCACGCATCTGGCGAAGCATCGCGATTTCGACGGCACCGTCCATCTCATTTTTCAGCCGGCGGAGGAGGGCGATGGCGGCGGCCGCGAGATGATCGAGGACGGCCTGCTGGAACGCTTTCCAATGGAATCGGTTTACGGGATGCACAACTGGCCCGGCTTGCCAGCGGGTTCGTTCGCGGTGCACGACGGACCGGTGATGGCCTGCGCCGATCGCTTCGACATCGAGATCCGCGGCCATGGCGCCCATGCCGCGATGCCTCATCTGGGCGTCGATCCCGTCGCCGCCGGGGCTGCGCTGGTGCAGGCCTTGCAGACCGTCTCGAGCCGCACCATCGACCCGACCGACGCGGTGGTCGTGTCGGTAACCCAGTTTCATGCCGGCGAGGCGTACAACGTGATTCCGGACCGCGCGATCCTCTCGGGCACCGTGCGCGCCTTCGTCCCCGAGGTTCGCGAGCGCGTCGAAGAGACCATGCAGAGGATCTGCGCGGGAGTGGGGGCGGCCTTCGGGGCCAATGTCAATTTCGAGTATCGCCGCGGCTACCCGCCCACGATCAACAGCCCCAAGGAGGCAGCGCTGTGCGCTGAAGTGGCCGCCGAGGTGGCCGGCAGTGCAATGCTGCGCACCGACATGAAGCCGAGCATGGGCGCGGAGGATTTCTCGTATTTCCTGCAGGAGCGACCCGGTGCCTACGTATGGATCGGCAATGGTGCGGGCGAGGGCGGCTGCATGCTGCACAATCCCAATTACGACTTCAACGACGATATCGCGTCGGTCGGCGTCGCCTACTGGGTGCGCCTGGTGGCCAGACTGCTCGCGGCCTGAGGCATGCCGGCGCAGCTCGCGCAGCGGGTGCATGAACTCCTCGCCGACGACGACGAGGGCCGTCTGTGCAAGGACATCCCTGAGTCCGCCTGCAAGGCCCAGCCCGGCAATTTTCTCCGCCATGTGCTGGCGCTGATTGCCAGCAAGACCGGTGACGGGCTCGCCGATCCCAAGCTCGTATTGGCCTGGTTGTTGTCGACCATCGGCGCACCCGCATTCGCGATCGGCATGTTGGTGCCGGTGCGCGAGGCCGGTTCGCTGCTTCCCCAACTCGCGATCGCCGGCCTGATCCGGCGCCAGGCCCGCCGCAAATGGATCTGGGCCGTGGGCAGCGCCGGCCAGGGTCTCGCGGTGCTGGGCATGGCGGCTGCCGTGACGATTGCCGACGGCCGGAGCGCCGGCTGGATCGTGATCGCGCTGCTTGCGGTGTTTGCGCTGTGTCGCGGTGCCTGTTCGGTGAGCTACAAGGACGTGCTGGGCAAGACCGTTGCCAAGGCCAGCCGCGGCTCGGCCACGGGTGCGGCGGGCAGCGTGGCGGCCTTGCTGGTGTTGCTGTTCGGGGTGTCGCTAAGCCTCGGCTGGATTCCCCGCACGCCCGGCTCGATGGCGATCGTGCTGGCCTTGGCGGGGGTCCTGTGGATCCTCGCAGCGGTGGTTTTCGTTGCCCTCGATGAGGCGCCCGGGGCGGCCGAGGGGGGTGTCAGCGCCGTCGAGGTGTTGCGCGGCCAGTTTCTGCTGCTACTGGGTGACCGCAAGCTGCAACACTTCATCCTGGTTCGTGCGCTGCTGCTCGGTACGGCGCTAGCCCCGCCCTATCTGCTGCTGATGATGAGCAACGCCGGCGGCGGGGCCGGCATCGGGCCCTTCGTGGTGGCATCTTCGCTTGCCGCGGTATCGAGCGCCTACGTGTGGGGCCGCATGTCGGACGCATCGAGCCGCAGGGTGCTCGTGGCGGCCGCGCTGCTGGCCGCCTCGGCGCTCGCGCTCGCGGTGGGATTGCCGCATCTGCCGTCGGGCGGGCCCGGCGGCGAGTGGGTCCAGGCTGCAATTTTCTTCCTGCTGATGGTGTCGCACCAGGGGGTGCGCCTGGGGCGCTCGACGCATATCGTCGATATGGCGGACGAAGCGCGGCGGGCGGATTTCACGGCGCTTTCGAATTCCGCCATCGGGGTCCTCCTGCTTGCCGCCAGCGGCTTCGGCCTGCTGGCCGAGACCTTTGGCGCGAAGGTGGTGTTGCTCGTTTTCGCTGCGATGAGTGCGTTCGCCGCACTGGCCGCGCTGGGGCTGGACGAGGTCCAGCAAGGGCAGAACGCCTAGCGCGGTAGAATCCCCTGCGCGAGACCCTACGGCTGCCGCGGCGTGGCGCCTCGCCGGGCCGCATCGGCCCGCTGGCGGGGGCGCGCCATGTTCATCGCGCGGCGAACCTCGCTCCACGCAATCTGTCGGAATCCCCATGTCACAGCTGCGCCTCTCCCTTCGAATGCTGCTGCGCGATCTTCGTGCCGGCGAACTTCATCTGCTGGCCCTCGCGCTCATGATCGCGGTGGCGAGTCTCACCAGCGTCGGCTTCCTGACCGATCGTGTCGGCCAGGCGCTGAACCGCGAAGCCAACCAGTTGCTGGGCGGCGACCTGCTGCTCAAGGCGGATCGTTCATGGTCGCCGGAGATCGTCGACGGCGCGGTGTCGCGTGGCCTCAGGCTCGTCACCACCACCCAGTTCACCAGCATGGCAAGCACTGCCGAGGCGGCCCAGCTTGCGGGCGTCAAGGCGGTGCAGCCGGGCTATCCGCTGCGCGGCAGTCTGCGCATCGCCGCCGGGCCGAATCAAGCGGACCGCTTGGCACCGGGCGTGCCTCCGCGTGGCGAGGCCTGGCTCGACGAAAGGCTGTTCGCCGCTCTGGCGCTCAAGGCGGGCGACAAGGTGGGTCTGGGCAAGCTCGAACTCGTGGCCAGCGCGATGATCAGTTTCGAGTCGGATCGCGGCGCGAATTTCTTCAGCCTGCTGCCGAGGATAATGATCAACGCCGAGGACCTCGACGGCACCGGACTGATCCAGGAGGGCAGCCGCATCAGCTATCACTTGCAGTTGGCGGGCGATGAACCTGCGCTGGCCGCGTTCCGCAGGTGGGCCGAGCCGCGCCTGGGTCGCGGCCAATCCATCGAATCGGTCGACAATGCGCGTCCGGAAGTCCGCAACGCGCTCGATCAGGCGCAGCGCTTCCTGCGCCTGGCCGCACTGCTGGCGGTGATCCTCGCCGCGGTGGCGGTCGGCTTGTCGGCGCGGCGCTTCATGCAGCGCCATGTGGACGGTTGCGCGGTGATGCGCTGCCTCGGGGCGCCGTCGCGGCAGGTGACGACCTTGATCCTGCTCGAATTTCTCGCCTTCGGCGTGACGGTGTCGCTGGCCGGCGGTGTGCTGGGATGGGCGCTCCAGTGGGGCCTCGGCAGCATGCTCGCGGGGGTGCTCGGGGCAAGGCTGCCGGCACCATCGCTGCTGCCATTCGGGCATGGCTTGCTGGTCGGGCTCGCGCTGCTGATCGGCTTTGCCGCGCCGCAACTCATGCGTCTCGGCAGGGTGCCGACCTTGCGCGTACTGCGCCGCGAGTGGGGCTCGGTCGAACCGGCAGCCGGAACGGCATGGGCGATGGGGGCAACGGTGCTGCTCGGGATGCTGCTCTGGATCGCTGCGGATCTTCGCCTCGGGGCGTTGGTGGCCGGCGGCTTCGCTGTCGCGCTCGGGGTGTTCGCGCTTGCCGCCTGGGCGGTGCTGGGCGCGCTTGGGCGGCTTCGCTCATCGGCGATGGGCAGTGGCTGGCGATATGGCATCGCCGGCCTGCGCCGGCGCATGGGGGGCAGCGTGATCCAGGTGGTGGCGCTCGGTATCGGCCTGAGCGCCTTGTTGCTGCTGACGGTGATCCGCGCCGATCTGCTCGATACCTGGCGCCGCACCGCGCCACCCGATGCGCCGAACCGCTTCGTCATCAATGTCCAGCCCTTCCAGGAGAAGGAGGTGGCGGACTTCTTTGTCCAGGCGGGCCTGCCACGGCCGGTGCTGATGCCGATGATCAGGGGGCGGATGGTGGCGATCAACGGGATCCCGGTAAGTCCCGATTCGTATTCGAACGATCGCGCGCGCCGACTTGCCGAGCGCGAGTTCAACCTCTCTTCGGGTGCCGGGCTGCCACAGGGCAACCGCATCACCCAGGGTCGCTGGCATGGATCGGACAGCGCTGCGCAGTGGTCGGTGGAGAAGGGCCTGGCCGCGGAGTTCGGGCTCAAGCTGGGGGATCGAGTGAGCTTCGATGTGGCGGGCGAGCGCATCGATGCCCCGATCACCAGCGTGCGCGAACTCGACTGGGACTCGATGCGGGTGAATTTCTTCTTCATCGCGTCACCGGGGCTGCTCGAGGGGCGACCGGCCAGCCTCATTACCAGTTTCCATCTCGCACCCTCGAACCACGATTTCACGACCCGTCTCGTCGGCGCCTTTCCAAACCTCTCGGTCATCGATGTCACGGCGGTCCTCGCGCAGGTGCAGTCGATGATGGACCGGCTGATCGCGGTGGTGCAGTTCGTGTTCGGCTTTGCGGTGCTGGCCGGCCTGGTGGTGCTGTGGGCGGCGCTCCAGTCCACGCATGACGAACGTGAATACGAGCTCGCCATGTTGCGCACCCTGGGCGCCCGCAACAGGCAGCTGCGCCATGCCTTGCTGGCGGAATTTGCCGTGTTGGGGGTGATCGCCGGTGTTCTGGCCGGGGCGGGCGCGACGGCGATCGGCTGGGTACTCGGCAGCCAGGCGTTCAAGCTCGCCGACTATGTGCCAGGGGCCTCGGCGATGCTTTTCGGTGCGCTGCTTGGTGGCCTCGGGGTGGTGCTCGCGGGTTGGCTGGGAACCAGGGCGCTGCTCAAGCGGGCGCCGCTGGCGAGCCTGCGCGCGCTCGCCTGAGAGCCCCTTGGCAGGGGCCGCGCTATACTCGCGGCCATGCCAGAAATCCCGCTCCAAAGCCTCATCCTGCAACTGCAGCCATGGTGGCCTTACCTCGCCGGCGTCGCCGCGCTGGTGTTGCTGGCGTTCGCCTGGCTGCTGCTGAGCGTGACGCAGTTGCGGCGCGCGCAGTCCGTGCTTGCCGAGGCGCTTGCGGAACGGCTCGAGCCGCTGCTCGAGGCGCAACACCGGCAGATGCTCGGCAATCTTCATCTCGCGCTGGAACGCCAGGGCGATCGGCTGAACAGCCATTCCGCAGAGGCCGCCGAGCGGGTGAAGGTGCGGATTTCGAGCGACCTGCAGGGGTTGCGCGAGGTTATGCAGAGCCAGCAGCTTTCTTCGCAGGCGGCGCTTGCCGGACAGCGCGAGGAAAACGCGCTGCGCCTTGCCGAACTGGGGACGGCGATCGCGAGCCGACAGGAGAAGCTGCGCAGCGAACTGCTCGAGAAGATGCTCATGACCCTGTCCGAACACGCGCGCGCCGACCGCGAATTGCTCGAAGGTGGCATTCGCAGCTCCTCGGCTCAGCTGTCGGCCAGCATCGAGTCGCTCACGCGCACCATCAACGAAAGGCTCGAGTCGATATCGGGCAGGGTCAGCGAGCGCCTCGATGAGGGCTTCAGAAAGACCAACGAAACCTTCGTCAGCGTCATGGCGCGGCTGGCGACGATCGACGAGGCGCAGAAGAAGATCGACGGCCTGACCACGAATGTAGTGAGCCTGCAGGAATTGCTCGGCGACAAGAAGGCGCGGGGCGCCTTCGGTGAAGTCCAGCTCGAGGCCCTTGTCGCAAATGCGCTGCCGCCCGATGCCTACGAGTTCCAGGCTTCGCTGCCGAACGGTGCGCGGGTCGACTGCCTGCTCCGGCTTCCCGAGCCGACCGGTCAGGTGGCGGTCGACTCGAAGTTTCCGCTCGAGAACTATCACCGGATGTTCGATGGCAGCCTCGGTGACCTTGACCGCCGCTCGGCCCAGAACGCCTTCCGCTCGGACGTCAGGAAGCACGTCGACGCGATCGCATCGAAGTATCTGCTGCCTGGCGTCACCTCCGACGGGGCGGTGATGTTCGTGCCGGCAGAAGCGGTGTTTGCCGAGATCCATGCCTACCATCCCGAGATCGTCGCCTACGCGCAGCAGCGTCGGGTCTGGATCGTTTCGCCGACGACCCTGATGGCGGTTCTCAACACCGCCCGCGCGGTGCTCAAGGATGTGGAGACGCGCAAGCAGATCCATGTCATCAAGGACGCGTTGGGCAGGCTGTCGAAGGATTTCTCGCGCTTCGACGAGCGCATGCAGAAGCTTGCCACGCACATCGAACAGGCCAGCAAGGACGTCCAGGAGGTGCATGTCTCGAGCCGCAAGATCTCGGCGCACTTCCAGAAGATCGAATCCGCGCAGCTCGACGAGCTGAGGGCGGAGTCGGGCGTGATCGAGGGCCCTGGGCGCTGAGTCCGCGCTCAGCCGCCGATATAGGACATCTCGATCTTTCTCAGCGCGGCCGTTTCGGCAGTGCGGATCTCGGAGTAGCGGTCGCTGCGTCCGCGCCATAGGTTGCCGATGAAGCCGGCAAGCTGGGCGTCGTTCGCACCGCCGCGCAACAGGGCGCGCAGGTCGTGGCCGTGCTGGGCGAACAGGCAGGTGTAGAGGCGGCCTTCGGTAGATAGACGGATACGGCTGCAGCTCGAGCAGAAGGCCTGGGTGACCGAAGAGATCACCCCGATTTCGCCCGCGCCATCAAGGTAGCGCCAGCGCGCGGCCACTTCGCCCTCGTAGTTCGGATCGATCGGCTCGAGCGGAAACTCGGTGCCGATGAGCTCGACGATCTCGCGCGAGGGCACGACCGCATCCATCTTCCAGCCGTTGGATGCACCCACGTCCATGAATTCGATGAACCGCAGGATATGTCCGGAACCGCGGAAATGTCGTGCCATCGCGAGGATGCCGTGATCATTCAGACCCCGCTTGACCACCATGTTGATCTTGAGTGGGGCAAGACCGGCCGCGGCGGCGGCGTCGATGCCGGCGAGGACATCCGAAACCGGGAAGTCCACATCGTTCATGGCCTTGAAGACTGCATCGTCCAGTGCGTCCAGGCTCACGGTGACCCGATCCAGGCCCGCAGCCTTGAGTCGCGCCGCCATGCGCGTGAGCAGCACCCCGTTCGTCGTGAGGGTGAGCTCCACGTCCTGAATGTTCGCGAGCATGGCGACCAGGTCCTCCACGCCGCGTCGCAGAAGCGGCTCGCCACCGGTGATGCGTATCTTGCGGACGCCGTGCTGTACAAAGCTGCGAGCGACCCGTTCGATCTCTTCGAAGCTCAGCAATTCCTTCCTGCCGAGGAAGGGATAGTCCTTGCCGAACACCGACTTGGGCATGCAGTAGACGCAGCGGAAGTTGCAGCGGTCGGTAACCGAAATCCGAAGGTCGTGCATTGCCCGGCCGCGGCTATCGAGCAGCAAACCTGTTGGCGTTTCCTCCGCCGGCGGCGTTGCAGGGGATGATTGCGAAAGATTCACGATCGGGATGATGCGCTCACTCGACATGGCGGTGATATTTAAGTCTTGTATGGGTGATTTGACATCCTACGCCGGGCCGGTTCCTTGTGCTGGAGCAAGTGCGTCCAGACGACGCCACGATCGGGCGGGAAGAGGCTGCCCAGCAAGGTCTCGAGCCGGACCGCTGCGCAGCGCCGATGCAGATCGATTCGGTGGATGGGTGTGCGAAGCGGTATCATTCGCAAAGTGGACCCATCGGCACCCCTGCGGGCGCAGGCCCGAGCAGGAGGCCGGACGCAAAAAAGCCCCAACGTTTCAGCTGAGGCTTGGCTTCTTTGGCTCCCCGACCTGGGCTCGAACCAGGGACACACGGATTAACAGTCCGTTGCTCTACCGACTGAGCTATCGGGGAATCAAGAAGCCAAAATTATAGAAATGAGCTTTTTACCTGTCAACCACTTTCTATAAGATATGAGCCACAATGGCGTCATTGAAGGGTTCCGGGTAGGTCGGCATGATCGAATTGCGAGACGAGCTAGTCCTTGTCAGGACGGAAGCGGGGGATAACGCTGCGCGGCGGCCGCGCCGGATAGCCTCGTCGCGCGCGCGTGCGGCGCTTTTGTTGCTTGACGGCGTGCTGACGATCGGCGAGCTGAAACGCCGATTCGGCGAATCGCTGGACGTCGAGGCCGCGATGGGAGAACTGATCGCCCAGGGTCTGGTAGCGGATCGCGATGCCTCGGGAGGGGTGATGCAAGATCCCGTTCCCCAGTCCGTAGCGGTGGGCGAGATTGCGAATTCCGCGGTCGATGACGATAGCGGGCCGCCTACCGTATTGCCCCTGGCGTCCAGCGATGTCGTCGATCCCTCGGGTCTGCCTCCGGACGATGGGCGTATCGAGCCCAGCCTGGGCAAGAATTCGGTCTTTCCTGACGAGGACCTGCCGCCTCCCACCGAATCCGGCACGCCGAAACCCGAGGAGTGGCGCGAACCCTCGCGGGTGGTACTCGCCGCCGATCGGGCGCGGTATCACCTGGTCAGGACGGTTCGCGGGTTTGGCTACCTGCTGCTTGCGATATTGGCGGTGGCCTTGGTTGCGTTGGCCCTCAAGGTGCCGGAGTGGTACCGCGAGGAGATCGAATCACGCGCGCAGGAGGTCGGTGGTCAGGCGCTGCGTATCGAGTCGCTAGGAGTCGGCTGGCAGCGCGGCCCCGTACTCATGCTCAAGGGAGTGAGCTTTGCCGACGATCCGTCCGTGAGGATCGCCGGTGTGGGCGTGGCACCCGACTGGTACGGTGTCGCGGCGCGAGGGCGGCTGTCGACGCGCCTCAGCATCGAAGGGCTGCGAGGACGTCCCTCGGCCTTGCAGCGCTTGCTTGCGCGGCTGGATCTGGAGTCATTGAATGCCGACCGCATCGTCTTCGACGACTTGAGGGTGGATCTTGCCGAGGGCCTTGCGCCAGTGTTGCAGGGCGAGGCGAGCGTCTCCGGCGCCTACCTTGGCGAACTGCGCCTGCGCGATGCGTCGGGCCTGCTGCGAATAGAGGTTAACGGGCTCGATTCGATGCCTCTAAAGGTTTCGATGGCAGCCTCGAGCTGGGCTTCTCCCTTGCTGGACAAGCTCCGCTTCGAGCAGGCGCAGATGGATGGGGAACTCCAGGACGACCATCTGAGGCTCACCGAGATGCGCGCCGCGGCACATGGCGGGCGCTATTCGGGCTCCGGAACCCTGTACTGGAATCCTTCGCCTCGATTCGACGGGACGCTGTGGCTGGACGGGGTCCAGCTCGAGCGACTGTTGCTCGCGGTGATGCCGGATGCGCAGGCGCAGGGGAGTGTCTCGGGACGCTTCAAGCTGGTCAGTGTTGCCGCCATGATGAGCGAGCTCGGTGCTCACGCTCGACTGGATGGCAACTTCAGGATCGTGCGGGGAAACTTTGGCAGTGCCGACCTGGGCGGCGTCATGCGTGAGCGCGGTGGCGGTGCGGTGCAGGGCGGAACCACGCGCTTCGAGACTGTCCAGGGGCGGCTGAGGGCGGCGGACGGGCAGGCCAGGGTGGAGATTCGCCGGCTCGATGCGGGCGGGCTGGACGCCGCGGGCACGCTCGTGTTTCCGGTCGACGGATCGCTGCGGGGCCGGGTACAGGGCTCTGTGCGGGCCGGCGATCGTACGCTCTCGATGCCGATCGACGTCTCCGGATCGGTCGCGGCGCCGGCACTGCGGCTGGAGCCTGAAGTTTCGGGGCCGGCCCCCGGGGCGGCTGGCGCCGTCGTGGGGCAATAGGGCGCGGCTCGCTTCAGGCCGGCTCGAAGTGGTCCACCATCAGTTGGACCTTGCTTTGCCCGTTGTACTCATTGACCGATAGCCGGTAGGCCGCATGAATGCGGCCCGGCGCGTTGCCGGAAAAATTGAACTGGATCGCGTCGAAGACGTCTCGCCCCTTGCGCAGCCGCAGCTTGAGGTGGCGATCCTTGAGCAGGCGTTGGTTCTCGACTTCGAAGATGTCGTCGAACACCGGGCCCGGGAAGCCCTGTCCCCAGACCTCCTTCTCGAGCAGGCGGGCGCCTTCGAGCGACATGTAGGCGCTCTCCAGCGCGCCGTCGGTCTCGATCGTGCGGGTCAGCATTGCGGGGTCGACCAAGGCTGCCACGACGGCCTCGAAGATCGCGCCGAAGCGCTCGAAGTCCGATTCGCGAATGGTGAGCCCTGCGGCCATCGCGTGGCCACCGAACTTGAGGATCAGGTCGGGTTGCTGCTTGGTGACGAGATCGAGCGCGTCGCGCAGGTGTACCCCCGGAATGGATCGCCCCGATCCCTTCAGTTCGCCGTCGCTGCCACGTGCGAAAGCGATCGTCGGGCGGTGCAGCCGCTCTTTCACGCGACCCGCGAGTATGCCGATCACACCCTGGTGCCAGTCCGGCTCGAAAAGCGAGACCGAGGCCGACTGTCCGGGGTCGAAGGCTTCGAGTCGGAGGAGCGCGCCTTCCTGCATGTCCGCCTCGATGGCGCGTCGCTCGCGGTTCAGGCGATCGAGCTCCTGGGCAATGTTCAGCGCCCTGCCCATGTCGTCGGTAATCAGGCATTCGATGCCGAGCGACATGTCGGAGAGCCGGCCCGCGGCGTTGAGTCGCGGCCCCAGTGCAAAACCGAGATCGAAGGTGCTGGCGCGCTCGGGTTCCCGGCCTGCCGCTGCGAACAGTGCACGGATGCCGGCCTGCACACGACCGGCCCGCATGCGTTGCAGCCCTTGCGAGACGAGCACGCGGTTGTTGTGATCGAGCTGCACCACGTCGGCGACCGTGCCCAGTGCCACGAGGTCGAGCAATTCGGCGAGATTGGGCTCGGAGGTGCTCTCGAAGGCCCCGCGGCTGCGCATCTCGGCACGCAGCGCGAGCATGGTATAGAACATCACCCCGACCCCGGCAAGCGACTTGCTTGGAAAATCGCAGCCCGGCTGGTTGGGGTTCACGATCACGTCGGCTTGCGGCAGGGTGTCGCCCGGAAGATGGTGGTCGGTGATGACGGTGGCGATTCCAAGCTCGCGCGCTGCGGCGACCCCGTCGACGCTGGCAATGCCGTTGTCCACCGTGATCAGCACCTCGGCTTGCATGCGTGCGGCCAGCTCGACGATGGGGGGCGTCAGGCCGTAGCCGTATTCGAAGCGGTTGGGCACCAGGTAATCGACCTCGGCGCCGAATGCCCGCAACGCGCGAATGCCGACCGCACATGCCGTCGCACCGTCACAGTCGTAATCCGCGACGATCACCATGCGTGCGCCCGCCTCGATCGCATCGGCGAGCAGTTGTGCCGCATCGCGCACGCCGCGCAGCCGCTGCGGGGGCAGCAGGGCCTTGAGCGCGTAGTCGAGATCGCTGCGGGCGCAAACGCCTCGCGAAGCGTAGATGCGGGCAAGCAGAGGCGAGACGCCGGCGTCGATGAGGCGCTGGGCGTTGCCGGCTGGCGTGCTTCGGGTAACGATCCTGGTCATGCAATGCTCTTGTGCAAGGTGTCGAGTGCGCGCGGTCGCTTCCAGAAGTGCCGCCAACCGCCCGCGCGCAGCGTGAGGCGAAGCGTCGCCCGTTCACATGGCGCGGTGATGCGCAGCTCGTCGATGTGGCCCGCCTTCAGTGCCTCGAGCGCAGGGGCGAGCCAGTCGCGCTCGATGGCGGCAAGTTCGGTACGCCAGTCGGTCAGGTTCAGGTAGCGAGCCTGGAGCTGAAGTCGTTCAAGGACTGCGAGGACGTCGCTGCCGGCCGCTGCGTCGAGATGTTCGGCGCAGCTCGGCGCGACGCCGGCCAGCGTCGCCAGCCCGCGTGCGAGTGTGCCTTCGGCATGCACGATAGCGGCGGGACTGCGCAGCGTGCCGGGCGGGGCGCCCGCGCCCCAGAACCAGAGGCTGTTGATCGGGCGTAATCCGGCCGCTTCACGCGCTGCGTTCACCGGGTGGTTGTGGAGCCAGACCTGGATCTCGTTGCTGAGACGGTGCCACTCGCGCGAATCGGGGCCCTCCGGCATGAAAGGCCCCATCGGCCTGCCGGCCACCTCCGCGAGGGGGGTGAAGCTGAGCTCCGGCAGGGCGGCGATCCACAGGTACCAGCGGTCCGGCGCGGCTGCCTCGAAGCGGCCCACGTCGGAAAACGTCTCGTTCAGCCCGTCGACAACCTGCGCGGCCTGCGCTGTGCTGATCTCGAGGCCGCTGGCATCGGCGAGCAGCAGGTGTTCACGGGCGAAATGGAGGTTGACCGGATCGGCACAAAGCACCGCGCCACCGCCTGGCGCCACCTGCGCCTCGCCCGCGCGGCGGATTGCGGCGTGCGGCAGGGGTCCGCTCGCGAGCCCGAACAACTCGCCGAGACAACGCTCGAGCGACTGGGGTGGGGCGGTCTCCAGCCGCGCACGACCGAGAATGCTCTCGAGAGCAGGCAAGGCAAGTCCGCCAGAGGGGTTGGGAGTGAGCGCGGCAGGCCACAGCAGGTCGGGAATGATCAGGTGATGCGGCATCGGGAGTTCTCGCGGAGGCGCCGATCTTAGCACGCGCTGCCATGGCCCACGCTTTGCGCGCCGCAGCGGCAGCGCCGGGGCAGTTACGGCACAATAGCGGCTTCTTTCGGACTGGCGGGCCCCTTGTGCCCGGGATCATGCGATACGAATGGCTCGTCGGACTGCGCTACACGCGCTCGCGCAAGCGGGCCCAGGGACGCAATCGTTTCATCTCCTTCATCTCGCTGGTGTCGATGCTCGGCATCGCGCTTGGGGTGGCGGCCTTGATCACGGTGCTGTCGGTGATGAACGGTTTCCAGGAGGAGTTGCGCAGCCGCATTCTCGGGGTCGCCTCCCATGTCCAGATTTCAGGCTACGACGGCGCTCTCGACAGTTGGCAACAGGTTGCCGAAGCGGCGCTGAAGAACGCCGATGTGGTCGCCAGCGCGCCCTTCGTCGAGGAGCAGGGCATGCTCTCGCTGGACGATGCGGTTCGCGGCGTGATCGTGCGTGGCGTGCTTCCCGCCGAAGAAGAGAAGGTCGCCGATTTCGGCTCCTACATGCGCGCGGGCAAGCTCGATGACCTGCAGCCGGGTGCTTTCGGCATCGTGCTCGGTGCGGAACTCGCCCAGGCGCTGAGGGTGCGCCTCGGCGAGAAGGTGACGCTGATCGCGCCGCAAGGCCTGGTCACGCCGGCTGCGGTGTTGCCGCGGGTGAAGCAGTTCACCGTGGTCGGGGTGTTCGAGGCAGGGATGTTCGAGTTCGATTCCGGCCTCGCGCTCATCCACATGCGTGACGCGCAGGTGCTGTATCGCATGGGTGACCGGGTCTCTGGCGTGCGCCTCAAGCTGGACGAACTCTTCGCGGCGCCGCGCGTGGGCGCGCAGCTTGCGGCTTCGCTGGGCGACGTGCGGGTTACCGACTGGACCCGCAGCCATGCCAACTTCTTCCGTGCGGTTGCGCTGGAAAAGAAGATGATGGCGATCATTCTCTTCCTCATCGTCGCGGTGGCCGCCTTCAATATCGTCTCTACCCTGGTGATGGCGGTACAGGAGAAATACGCCGATATCGCAATCCTGCGTACCTTGGGGGCTTCGCCGGGATCGATCATGGCGATCTTCGTGCTGCAGGGCACGATCATCGGCTTGGTGGGGCTTGCCGTGGGAACGCTTGGCGGCATGCTGCTGGCAACCAACCTCGATGTGGTCATTCCGGCGCTCGAGCAGGTGCTCGGCACCACGCTGTGGAACAAGGAGATCTACTACATTACCGAAATGCCATCCAAGGTGCTGTCTTCCGACGTCATCTCGATCACCAGCGTCTCGTTTTGCCTGACCCTGATCGCCGCACTGTATCCAAGCTGGCGCGCGTCGCGGGTCAATCCGGCGGAGGCGCTACGCTATGAGTGAACGTCTTCTCCAGCAGGAGATCGCACCGGTCCTCGAGTGCGTCGATCTGTCCAAGAGTTTTCGGGAGGGTGCGGACGCCGTCGAGGTGCTGCGCGGGGTATCGCTCAGGCTCGGTGCCGGCGAGCGCGTCGCCATAGTTGGCGCATCGGGCTCGGGCAAGAGCACGCTGCTGCACCTGCTCGGGGGGCTGGACGTGCCGAGCTCCGGGGCGGTGAGGCTGATGGGGCGGGACTTGGGCAAGGTGCGCGACGCCGAGCGCGGCCGCCTGCGCAACGAGTGCCTCGGTTTCGTGTATCAGTTCCATCATCTGCTGCCCGAGTTCAGCGCGCTCGAGAACGTTGCGATGCCGCTGTACATCAGGCGCATGCCGCGCCTGGAGGCCGATGCCAAGGCCAGGGCGATGCTCCAGGAGGTGGGGCTCGGCCATCGTCTCGATCACGCGCCGGGAGAGCTCTCGGGCGGCGAGCGCCAACGAGCGGCAATCGCGCGTGCGCTGGTGACCCAGCCGGCCTGTGTGCTGGCGGACGAACCGACCGGCAACCTCGACCGGCGTACCGCCGAGGTGGTGTTCGACCTGATGCTGTCGCTCAATCAACGGCTCAACACGAGCTTCGTGATCGTCACTCACGATGAGGGTCTTGCGCGGCGGGCCGAGCGCACCTTGCGGCTCGACGACGGCAGGCT
This sequence comes from Zoogloeaceae bacterium, assembly GCA_024235595.1. Classification (GTDB taxonomy): domain Bacteria; phylum Pseudomonadota; class Gammaproteobacteria; order Burkholderiales; family Rhodocyclaceae; genus Cognatazoarcus. Next base: position 120,041 of record JACKMC010000005.1, read on the forward strand.
TGCCTGAGCCGTGCCGTGCCGGCTACCTGTCGACCCGGTGGGAGCGGGGGTAAGCCTGCCGCGCCTTTTTTGCTCAAGAGCTGATCCAAGCGGCCGTTACCGGGAGGGTCTGCATGTCCTGAGTGAAGCGCGGTCGCAAGGCACGCGTTCCGGAGTCGATCGTGAATACACTTTTTTCGCCAGCTATCGCGTTGCTTAACCGGCTGCGCTATAACGCCAAATTCCTGCTGATCGGATGCGTGCTGCTGCTTGCCAGCGGGATTCTCATCGCGCAGTTGTTCTTTCAGGTTCAAAGAGAAGTGCACTTTGTCGAATCGGAGCTCAGGGGCGTGGAGGTGCTTGCCCCGGCGATGAAGGTGCTCACCCTGATGCAGCAGCATCGCGGCCTTTCATCCGGGCTGCTTGGAGGCAGCGAGGCGCTGCGCCCGGCGGTTGCCACGAAGGCTGCGGCACTCGATTCGGCGATCACCGAGTTCGAGCGCGCGCTCGCCGGGCCGGGAAGCGGCTTCGGACTCGACCAGACCTGGGCGACGCTCGCGCAGCAGTGGACGCGACTTCGCAGCGAGGGGCTGACATTGGCCCAGGGCGACAACTTCCGTACCCACACCGCGATGATCAACGGGATGCTCACCTTCATCGGTGATCTCGGCGACCAGTCGAAGCTCTCGCTCGATCCCGAAGCGTCCTCGTACAACCTGATCGAGCCGATGCTTCGGGTCATTCCCGAAATCACCGAACGGCTTGGAAAGCTCCGTGGCAAGGGAACCGGCATCATTGCCAAGGGTTCGCTCGAGCGGACGGACGAAGTGGCACTCATATCGCAGATGGCCGAACTCGATCTCGCCCGCGCGGTGATCGAAGACCGCCTTGGTCGTGCCGCGCGCGAGGCGACGCTCGAGCCCGGAGCGCTCGATCGCGCAAAGGCGGAGATCTCGGCGGCGGTCAGCAAGGTTCGAGAGACAAGCAACGATGAAATCCTGTCTCAGCGCTTCGGACTCGCCCCGGCCGCTTTCTTCGACATCGGAACTGCAGCGATCGATACCGTACTACGCAATCTCGAGGGGGACATCCGTCCCGCAGCGGTGGCTCTGCTGGAGGCGCGAAAGGCCGCAAGCCAGCGGGAACTGTGGCTGACGGTCGGGGGCGCGCTCGTTGCCCTGGTGCTGGTCGGCTATCTTTTTGTTGGCACTTATCTGTCGATCCTCACCTCGGTCAAGGAATTGTCGGCCGGCGCCTCGCAGCTTGCCCGCGGTGACTACACCGCGCGGGTGTCGTTCTCCGCGCGTGACGAATTGGCAATGGTCGCTGGCCAATTCAATGAGATGGCGGCGAGCCTGGCGGGCATTGTCGGGCAGGTGCAGCGCAGCGCGATGAGCGTGGGCGAAGCGGCTTCCCGCCTGGCGGCTTCGTCGACCCAGGTTGCGCGCGGCTCCGAGCAACAGAGCGAGGCGGCCTCCAGCATGGCCGCGGCGATCGAGCAGATGACCGTGGGGATCGACGAGATCACCCGTCATGCCGGTGACGCCCAGGATCAGTCTCAGCAGTCAGGCCAGCTCTCGTCGGAAGGGCAGGAGGTGGTGCGACGCTCGGTGCTCGAGATGGAACGTATCGCAGCAACGGTCAACGAAGCCGCGGGCGTGATCGAGCAACTCGGCGCGGAGTCCACTCGCATCAGCGATATCGTCCAGTCGATCCGGGAAATCGCCGACCAGACCAATCTGTTGGCGCTCAACGCGGCAATCGAGGCGGCACGTGCGGGCGAGACCGGCAGGGGATTCGCGGTGGTGGCCGACGAGGTTCGCAAGCTGGCCGAGCGCACCAGCAAGGCGACCGGGGAGATTACCGCCATGGTGTCGGCGATCCAGGAGGGTACCGGCAAGGCGGTGTTGACCATGCAACAGGGCGTAGCGCGGGTGCACGAGGGCGTGGCGCTGACCAGCAAGGCCGGCAACGCAATGCATGAGATCAACGATGGCGCTCAGAAGGTGGTCGACTCTGTCAATGACATCAGCAATGCGCTGCGCGAGCAGAGTAGCGCCAGCAATGAGATTGCCCGCAGCGTCGAGCGCATTGCCCAGATGGCCGAGGAAAACAGCGTCGCGGTACGTGCCACGGCATCGACTGCCGAAGGCCTCGAGACGCTGGCGCGCGAACTTCAAGGCCAGGTGGAACGCTTCAAGGTCGCTTGAGCCCGCGGCCGCAGGTCGCGTGCCTTGTCGCTCAGCCCTTGTTGAGCAGGGCGTCGGAGGCGAGCCGTCCGGCCGGCGAGCACATCGCAACGATGACCTGCCCCGGTTCGATGAAGAAATCCGCGGGCGGATTGAATATGAACTCGTGGCCCACCCTTACGCCGAGAACGATGATCTCTTCGCTGTCGAGGCGCAGCCGGGCGCGGCTTCGGGGCTCGAAATCATCGGGCACCGTGAGCTCTTCGAGCCGGTAGCCCTCTGACGAGCGCAGCATTTCGTCGAGCAGGGACTGCACGTGCGGGCGCAGCATGCTCGAGGCGATCCGCATGCCACCGGTGAAATCGGGTGACACCACGACATCGGCGCCTGCCTTGCGGATCTTCTGCACATTGCGCAGTTCCTGGCAGCGCGCCACGACCCGGAGTCGCGGATTGAGCTGCTTCGCGGTAAGCGCGATCATGAGATTGCGGCTGTCGTCGCCGGTGACTGCGAACACGCCCGCGGCGTCCGTAATGTCGGCTGCGACCAGCAGATCGTCGTCGCTGCCGTCTCCTTGCAGGAAGAGCAGATCCGGGAAGGCTTCGCGCTGGTCTGCGAAGATGCCCTCGTCGATGTCGATCGCCACGAACTGCCGATGCGTAACCTTGAGTTCATGGGCGACGTTGCGCCCGACACGGCCGAAGCCGCAGATGATGTAGTGCTGCCTGAGCTTACCGATCTGCTTTTCCATGCGTCGTCTCCGCAGGGTGTAGTCGAGGTCCCGCTCGAGGAAAAATACGGCGAGACTGGTGAACAGAAAGGTGACTGCGCCGAAGCCTGCCAGTGAAATGGCGCCGGTGAACAAGCGCGCCGGAAAGCCTTCGATCGGGACGACCTCGGCGTAGCCCACGGTAGTGATCGTGATCAGCGTCATGTAGAAGGCGTCCGAGAGATCGGCCTTGCCCTTGCCGACGACAAGAAAGCCGCAGGTGCCGGTGATCAACAGCAGCACGAGCACGCCCAGCGCCACGTATATGCGCGTCAGGATGCGCCGCAGCTGTGTGGGGTGTCCGCGTGCAGCGGTCCTCGGAGTCGGCCGCGTGCGCGAGAGTCTCATGCCTGGCTGCGCCGAATCGCGCGTCGACGCCAGGCGCGGATCAAGTGCCAGCGGTACAGGCCGCGTACCACCAGGTATCCGGTGCTCGCGAGCGCCGCGGCCATCGCCACCAGGCCGAGCGCGAGCGGTTTGCCAAGCCCGGCCATCCAGTCGATCAGGACGCCCGCCCAACTCGACATCGGCAAGGCGCCAAGCTCGGGAGGCGGGGTGAAGACACTGCCGCTGCCGATCAACCATTCGCCGATCCCGAACGCGGCGAGGTAGAGCGGCACGATCGTGAAGGGATTGGTGTAGAGCGTGGAGAGCAGCGCCAGCGGCAGGTTGACGCGGAACAGAACGCAGCAGATTGCCGCGCCGAGCATCTGGAAGGGCCCGGGGATCAGGCCGCAGAAGAGGCCGACCGCCACGGCGCCGGCCGCGGAGTGGCGATTGAGGTGCCAAAGCCGCGGATGCAGCAGAGTATTGCCGAACGGCGCGAGCCAACGATTCGAGCGAATCGTCTCGGCATCCGGGAGGTGGCTTTTGAGCAGGTTTCTCATGGCGGTTCGGACTCGATTGTAACCGAGGCTGCTTTGAGACCAGTGGCTTACGCATTCGCGACGACGCAGGATATAGTTGTGGCAATGAATTCCATCGTCATTACATTCGCGATTGGCGTTGGCGCGTTCCAGATGCAGCCGGAATTGCCCCCTGGCTGGGTCGGGATGCTGCTGGGTGTCTCCTGCCCGTTGTTGGCAGCCGCCAGGCGATTGCTCTCGAGCCGGCCCGTCTGGGGCCGCGCATCGGTCTTGATCCTGTGCGCCCTGCTGGGCTTCGGGTGGGGGTGGTGGCGAGCCGAGCTGCGCCTTGCGGAGGCCTTGCCGATGAGCGAGGAAGGGCGCGACGTGTCGGTCCTCGGGGTGATCGACGGGCTGCCCGCGAAGACCGCGAGCGGTGTGCGATTTCCTTTCCTGGTCGAATCCGGACCTTCGTGGTTGCCGGGTCGGGTATCGCTCGCCTGGTACTTCCCGCGCCGTGCGGGTCTGCCGGTGCCGAACCTGCAGCCCGGGGAACGCTGGGCGCTCCTGGTTCGCCTCAAGCGTCCTCATGATGGGGTCAACCCTGGCGGGAGCGACCGCACCTTGCGGATGCTCGAAGAAGGGACAAGAGCAAGCGGATATGTGCGCGAGGCGCCCACCAACCGGCGTATCGATGCGGCCGCAGCGGGTCTGTCCCAGATGGTGACGCGATTGCGCGGACAGATCCGGGCGCGAATGCTGCAAGGAATGCACGACCGGACCTGGGCGGGCGTGCTGGTGGCGCTGGCGGTGGGTGACCAGCAGGCGATCAGCGATGAACAGTGGAACCGTTTCCGCCGCCTTGGCATCGTGCATCTGGTCGTCATCTCCGGCCTGCACGTGACCCTGATCGGCGCATTGGCGTGGTCCCTTGCAGGAGGCCTGTGGCGTCGCAGCCGATGCAGCCTCTATCTGCCTTCCCAGCACTTCGCCGCGATTGTCGGCGCGCTGAGTGCGAGCGCCTATGCCTTGCTCGCCGGAATGGGCGTATCGGTGCAACGCAGTCTGATCATGCTGCTGGTCGTCGCGGCGGCGCAGTTGCTGGGCCGAAAGCTTGCGCCCACAACGGTGCTGGGCTGGGCCGTGATGGTCGTCACGATGGTCGACCCCTGGGCGGTGCTGTCGCCGGGGTTCTGGCTTTCCTTCGGCGCGGTGGCAGTGTTGCTCTACATTTCGTCCGGAGAGCTTGGCAGGCTCGCTGGGTGGCGTGGCCTGATGCGCGCCCAGTTGGCGATCACCTTGCTGATGGTGCCGTTGCTGCTGATCCTGTTCCAGCAGTTCTCGCTGATCGCGCCGCTGGCCAATGCGCTGGCGATTCCGGTGGTGAGCATCCTGATCACTCCGCTGGCACTGCTTTACGCAGCGATCCCGTTCGAGCCCATCGGTGCGCTCGCCGATCGCCTGCTGGGCTGGACGATGATTCCGCTCGACTGGCTCGCAGCCCTGCCGTTTTCCGTCTGGCAACAGGCTTCGCCGCCGTGGCCGCTGGCGTTCGCGGGACTTGTTGGCGGTGTCTGGTCGCTGTTGCCGCGTGGAACGCCGGGTCGCGCTGTGGGCTTGCTGGCCTTCGTGCCCTTGCTCGGCTGGAGCCCCGAACGGCCCGATGGAGGGGAATTCCGGCTGGTTGTCCTCGATGTGGGCCAGGGTCTCGCGGTGCATCTGCAGACAGCTCGGAGGGACTGGCTGTTCGACGCAGGTCCGGCAATACCGGGTGGCGGCAACGCCGGGCTCAGGGTGGTCGTTCCGTATCTGCGTGCCACGGGGGTCGCGAGGCTCGATACCCTGGTAGTCAGCCATCCCGATCTCGACCACGCGGGCGGTGCCGCGGCGGTGCTTGCCGCGGTGCCGAGCCGCCGGCGCCTGGTGTCGCCGGGCGATGCACACAGGATGCCCGAGCCGGAGCGATGGGGATACTGCGAGGCGGGACGCACCGAGTTGCTCGATGGCGTGCGCTTCGAATGGCTGCACCCGCTTGCCGCGGAAGGTGGCGAGCGTGAGCCGCATGGAAACAATCGTTCCTGCGTGCTCAAGATTACGGGTACATACGGGAGCGCATTGCTCACTGCCGATATCGAGTCGAAAGTGGAGGGCGCGCTTGTCGCGAAGCTCGGCTCCAGGCTGCGATCGGACGTGCTCCTGGTCGCGCATCACGGCAGCCGCTCATCCTCGTCGCCCGAGTGGGTGGCGGCGGTGCAGCCTCGCTCGGTGATCTATTCGGTGGGCTACCGTTCGCGCTTCGGTCACCCCCATCCCGATGTCTGGGCGCGCTGGAGCGCGGCGGGCGCACGGGCCTATCGGACCGACAGCCAGGGTGCGATCAGCGTTGATTTCGTTCAAGGGGGGCCGGTGATCGGGGCGGCGCGCGAGCGATGGCCGCGTTACTGGCATGGGAGATGAGTACGCTTCGAAGTCGTATCGAAAGCTCATCGAGATTCGCCGCACCCCCGCCTTGCCGCATGAATGCCACGCTCGGGATACACTTCGATTGCGTGTACGTCTGGAGTCGCAGCAAATGAACAGATCGCCCGGATCCATTACCGGACAGAATTCGAATCCCGCCGCGGGTGAAATGCGTGAGCGAAGTCTCTCGTGCCTCGGCTCCTGCGGTTTTCACCGCATGGCCTACACGGAATGGGGCGACCCGCAGAATCCGGAGGTGTTGGTGTGCGTGCACGGCCTGACGCGCAACGGCCGTGATTTCGACGATCTCGCGCGTGCGATGAGTGATCGCTACAGGGTCGTTTGCCCTGACGTCGTGGGCCGCGGTCGCAGCGAATGGTTGCGTAACAAGGCGGCTTACGGATTTCCCACCTATATGGCCGACATGGCGGCGCTGATCGCACGCCTCGATGTTGAAAAGGTGCATTGGGTCGGCACCTCGATGGGCGGCCTGATCGGAATGCTGCTGGCGAGCCAGCCCGGTACGCCGATATCGAGAATGGTGCTCAACGATGTCGGGCCGGTGGTGACCGCGGTTTCGTTGCAGCGTATCGGGCCCTATGTGGGGACCGCGCCGAAATTTGCCTCGCTGGAGGCCGCCGAGGCCTATATTCGTGAGGTAAGCGCACCCTTCGGACCACTTACCGATGATCAATGGCAGCATCTCACCAGACACGCCGTGAGGCAGGGCGAGGACGGTTTCGCGATGGTGTACGACCCCGCCATCGGGGATGCCTTCCGCGCCGCACCGATGGATGAAGACGTGGACCTCTGGGGAGTCTACGATGCGATCGCTTGCCCTACATTGGTCATCCGGGGTGCCGAGTCGGATCTGCTGATGCGCGAAACCCTGATGGAGATGTCGCGCCGCGGACCGCGAGCGGAGGTGGCCGAGATCGCCGGTGTCGGGCATGCGCCGATGTTGCTCGACGAGAGCCAGATCGGCATCGTGCGACGCTTCCTGCTCGGCTGAGCGCTACATCGCGGCAGCTCGCGATGCCTGCCGCGTGACCCCGGGCGGAGTGCGCCGCGCCACGCTACGCTCAGTGCAGGTGCCGCGGTGCCTGGTCGGCCTGATCTTCCGGCAGCTCCGCGTGGACCACCTCGCCTTCCGGAGAAGGGTAGTAGGGTGCGCCGCAATCGTCGCAGTATTCGAGTGGATAGCGGTGGTCGAGGACGGTGATGTCGCTGACGCCCGAGTCGCGCAGGACGGTTTCGATCTGCCCGACGACGTCGGCGTTTTCGTCCTCCGCGCCGAGCAGTGGCCAGACCACCCCATGCACCACGGCGTCCTTGCCGCGCTGGGCAAAACCGATACGGTATTCCTCTAGCTGCTGGTCGTGGAAGGGGGCCACGACCGCCCGCAGCGACGAGGCCGGGGTCTCGAGCGTGGTGCCGAGAAAGGCTACCGAGGCGCGCACCGAGTAGGGGCGGCTGTCGCGGTCGGCCTCCCGGCTGGCGGCGAAATAGGTTTCGGGCAGGACGACTTCAAGCGCACAGCCGGGCAGCATCGGGGCCACGCAGGCGCCGCCCTGCGCCCGCCACTGCTCCAGGGCGAGTTCGCGCGAACAGCCCGGCTGTTGCCAGCGGAACAGTGCCTCGCCCCGGGGAACCGCGACGGCCGCCAACAGGTAGCGGGTGTCGGACAGGAACTGATTCGTTTCCGCAAGCATGGCCGGGTCGATGTGGAGGTCGCGTTGTTCGAGCGCGGCCTGACCGAGGGCGTCGGCGAATTGTGCGGTTGCACAATAGCCCGCCGGCAGCTGGTCGGGGCTGAACAGGAAGTCGGCGACGGCGAGCTTGACGTCGTCCGCCAGTATGTGTGCCTGCAGGTGGACCCGCAGGTTGGCGACGCCCGCAGGTGCGATGCTGGTGGAGGGAATCCTGAAGCGCGACCACGACAGCAAGGGCGCGGCGATGAGCAGGATGTCGTGCTTCTTGTCGCTGCGAAGCGCTGTTTCGGCGCGTGACTCGATGTAGTCGGCGAGCTCGTCATAGGCACGGGGATTGGAGGACAGGAGGTGGTCGAGTGCGTCGTTGAACGCAGCCTCCTCGTTCTCCTCGAGCAGTCTGTCGATGACTTCGGTAAGCTGGCTTTCCCAGAAGCGGTCCTCGGCCCTGCTGCCCGATTCGGCAAGACCCGTGGCGAGACGTAAGAGGCTTTCCGCGTCGCGGGAGAGGCCGCTGCGACGCGCGAATCGGGAGCGTTTCATGGATTGTCCTGTCGTTTCTGATGGTTGCGCCGCGAAGCGAATGCGACGCCGAACTGCGAGATTGTAGCCGGATGCGGGTTCGATCTCAGTAAACGTGCTTGTTCAAATGAACGTCCTGGAGGATGGTCGCGGAGATCTCCTCGATCGACTTGGTGGTCGACTCCAGCCACTTGATACCCTCGCGGCGCATCAGACGCTGGGCGGCCTCGATCTCGTAGCGGCAGTTTTCGAGAGATGCATAGCGTGAGTTGGGCCTGCGCTCCTGGCGGATCTGCGCCAGGCGCTCCGGCAGAATCGTCAGTCCGAACAGCTTGGAGCGATAGGTGTGCAGTTCGCCAGGCAACTTGTTGCGCTCGAAATCCTCCGGGATGAGCGGGTAGTTCGCGGCCTTTACGCCGAACTGCATCGCCAGGTAGAGGCTGGTGGGGGTCTTGCCCGAGCGCGAGACCCCCACCAGGATGACATCGGCCTCGGCGAGCTCGGCGCTGGAGATGCCGTCGTCGTGGGCGAGGGTGAAATTGATGGCCTCGATGCGCTTCTTGTACTCGAGGCTTTCCGCGATGCCGTGAAAGCGTCCGACAGCGTGGGTGGAGCGCTGGCCGAGTTCGCTCTCGAGGGGGACGATGAATTTCTCGAATAAGTCGAGAAACAGCGCGTTGGACTTTTGGATCACGTCCACCGAGTCAGGATTGACCAGGGTATTGAAGACGATGGGCCGAACGCCGTCCGACTCGGCGGCTTCGCGGATCTGGGTGGCGCAGTCGATGGCCTTGTCCAGGTTGTCCACGAACGGCAGACGGACCTGGCGGAAGCGGCAGTCGGGAAACTGCGCGAGGAGGCTGTGTCCGAGGGTCTCGGCAGTAATTCCGGTGCCATCGGAAATGAAGAACACGGTTCGGGTATTGGACTGGGTCATCGCTGGTGTGACAAAATTTAGGGTTTCTGGGTTTACCCTGCTTTGCGGCAGAGCAGCAAAAGCTAGAATTGCATTTTGCTTTGTGAAATTCATTTAAGGAAGGCCATTTCCCATGACCCGTTACGTAATCCCTTTCGAAGCACTGCGCATGACCGACGTCGAGGAGGTCGGGGGCAAGAACGCGTCACTTGGCGAAATGATCAGCCAGTTGCCCTCGAGTGTACGTGTGCCCGGCGGTTTTGCCACTACGGCGGCGGCCTATCGGGCCTTCCTTGCGCATGAGGGCCTGTCGGACCGAATCAACGCGGCGCTCGATACGCTCAATGTCGACGACGTCGATGCGCTGGTGAAGACCGGCACGGCGATCCGCCAATGGATCGTCGACACGCCCTTCCCGCTGCAGCTCGAAACCGAGATCAAGGCGGCCTACGAGAAGATCACTTCCGAGGGCGAGGGCAGCTTCGCGGTCCGGTCGTCGGCGACCGCCGAAGACTTGCCGGACGCGTCCTTCGCGGGGCAACAGGAATCCTTCCTCAACATCCATGGATACGAGAACATCCTGCATGCCATCAAGGAGGTGTTTGCCTCCCTGTACAACGACCGAGCGATCGCCTACCGGGTGCACAAGGGCTTTGCACACGCCGACGTGGCCTTGTCGGCGGGCGTGCAACGCATGGTCCGGTCCGACATCGGCGCGTCCGGCGTCATGTTCACGATCGATACCGAGTCTGGTTTCAAGGACGTGGTATTCATCACCGCATCCTATGGCCTTGGCGAGACGGTGGTGCAGGGTGCAGTGAACCCGGACGAGTTCTATGTTCACAAGCCGACGCTGGGACAGGGCAAGCCGGCGGTGATTCGCCGCAATCTGGGCTCCAAGCTCATCAAGATGGTGTTCACCGACAAGAAGGTTGCAGGTCGCTCCACGGCAACGGTCGATGTCCCTGAAGCCGAACGCACCAAGTTCGCCCTGAACGACGAGGATGTGCTCGAGCTCGCGCGTTATGCGGTGATCATCGAACAGCACTATGGCCGCCCGATGGACATCGAATGGGGCAAGAGCGGTGACGACGGCAAGCTCTACATCCTGCAGGCGCGTCCCGAAACCGTGATGAGCCAGAGTGCCGGCACGGTGATGGAGAAATACCGTCTCAAGCAGTACGGCAAGTCGCTGACCCACGGGCGTGCAATCGGCCAGAAGATCGGTGCGGGACCGGTGCGGGTGATCCAGTCTCCGAGCGAGATGAATCGGGTCCAGGCAGGAGACATCCTGGTTACCGACATGACCGATCCCAACTGGGAGCCGGTGATGAAGCGGGCCAGCGCGATCGTCACCAATCGCGGCGGGCGTACCTGTCATGCGGCGATCATCGCGCGAGAGCTCGGTATCCCGGCGCTCGTCGGCTGCGGCAATGCAACCGAGGTGCTCGATGAAGGCGACTCGGTTACCGTCTCTTGTGCCGAAGGCGATACCGGATACGTCTATCGCGGCAAGCTCGACTATGAAGTGATCACCACGGACATGGGCAACCTGCCCGAGATTCCGGTCAAGATCATGATGAACGTCGGCAATCCGGAGCTCGCTTTCGAGTTCGCGCAGATTCCCAACGGCGGCGTCGGCCTTGCACGGCTCGAGTTCGTGATCAACAACATGATCGGAATTCATCCGAAGGCGATCCTCGAACTGGGACAGGTGCCTGCCAGCCTGCGCGAGGAGATCCTGCGTCGTTCGCGCGGATACCTTACGCCGAAGCAATTCTTCATCGAAAAACTCGTCGAAGGTGTTGCCACCATCGCCGCCGCCTTCTATCCGCGCCCGGTGATCGTGCGGATGTCGGATTTCAAGTCGAACGAGTACCGCAAGCTGCTCGGCGGCGAGATCTACGAGCCGGAAGAGGAAAACCCGATGCTGGGATTCCGCGGCGCCTCGCGCTACATCGCACCGGCCTTCCGCGACTGCTTCGAGATGGAAGTGGCAGCGATGAAGAAGGTGCGAAACGTGCTCGGGCTCACCAATGTCCAGCTCATGGTGCCTTTCGTGCGCAACGTCGAGGAGGCCCGCGGGGTGGTCGAACTGCTCGCCCAGCATGGTCTCAAGCGTGGCGTGAACGACCTGAAGCTGATCATGATGTGCGAGATCCCGTCGAATGCGCTGCTGGCCGAGCAGTTTCTCGAGCATTTCGATGGCTTTTCGATCGGCTCCAACGACCTCACCCAACTCACCCTCGGCCTCGACCGGGATTCCGGCCTGGTGGCGCATGCCTTCGATGAGCGCGACGAGGCGGTCAAGATGTTGCTGTCGATGTCGATCAAGACGGCGAACCGCCTTGGCAAGTACGTCGGCATCTGTGGCCAGGGCCCGTCCGACCATGCGGACTTTGCCGAATGGCTCATGGATGAGGGTATCCAGACGATCTCGCTGAACCCCGATACGGTCGTCGACACCTGGCTGAAGCTCGCGGCGCACCGCGTCGAATAAAGGCTGCCTTTTGCGCGCAGGACGGAGCGGTGAGGCTTGCCTCGCCGCTTTTTTTTCCCGGCGTCCGGCCGGCTTATACCAATCGCGGGGTTTTGGGCGAACCGGTCGGTGATATACTGCAAAAGTTTTGTTGCTCGCTGCCGATATCTTGCGAGAAACATGGTTGTTCCGAATCGAGTTTTCGGGGCGTTTGAGACTACAGGAGACGATCGCGATGGCATTCGTCATTCTTTCAGCCGGAACTGCTACCAGCTCCAAAGTCAGGACCTTGAGCGCAAGGGCGCTCGGCCTGGGAATGCTGTCGGCAGTGGGCCTCGCGCTGCTGGCGGGCTTGGGGATCGGCTACGGTGTCGCCCGCAACGAGACGCCGAATGCCGAACCGGTGGTCGTGGTCGAGCCAGAGAGCAAGTTCGTCATCAACCGCGTCGGTGAGCTCGCCGGACGCCTCTATCGTCTCGAGTCCGAGGCGGTGCAACTGGCAAAACGCATCGGCGCGCTCAAGGATTTCGAAAAGCGGGGCAAGGCTCCGGCGGCCAAGCCCGATGCAGCCACCAAGGCGGCGTCGGCTCAGGGTGGGCCAATGATCCCGCCGGTGGGGGGCGGGTTGGCTCGTCCGCACCTCATGGCGGACTCGGTCGATGACAGTCTTTCGACCCTCGAGTCGGACCTGCAGCGCCTGGAGCAAACCCTCACTTCGATCGACCAGATCGCCCTGCAGCGAAATCTCAGCTACATGGCGTTTCCGAGCAGGGAACCGGTGTCCAACTCGCGCATTGGCTCCCGCTTCGGCAATCGCTCCGACCCGTTCAATCGCCGGCTCGCCTTCCACAGCGGTCTCGACTTTCCTGCCCCGAGCGGAACGCCGATTCGTGCGAGCGCGGGCGGGCGCGTGGTGTTCGCAGGCTGGCGCAGTGATTATGGCAACCAGGTGCAGATCGACCATGGCAACGGATTGCTCACACGCTATTCCCACGCCTCCAAGCTCACGGTGAGCGTTGGCGATATCGTCACTCCGGGCCAGGTCGTGGCGGAGGTGGGATCGACCGGCCGCTCGACCGGCCCTCATCTGCACTTCGAGGTGTTGAAGGACGGTGAGTTCGTCGATCCCGAGGCCTACCTGAAAATCGCGCAGTCTTGAGACTCTTCGGATGGTTTCGCCAGGCCCCGACGAGACGGCTGACCGATCCTGCCTATTCGGTGGAGCGAGGCGGGAGCGCAAAGAGAGCCTTGTTTCTCGGGCTTCTGGTAATCGCTCTGACCGCAACGGCGTTCGGCGCATTTCGGTTTTTCCAGTCTTTCGTCGGCCCGTCGCAACGGGTTTCCGAACTCGAGATCGAGAACGCGAAGCTTCAGGAAGAACTGACGAAGGCTCGTCTGCAGACCGAAATGGACGCGGCGACCCGCAGCGAGCTTGAAAATCAGCTTTCGACTCTCAACGCGGAGCTGCGCCGCCTGAGGGAAGAAGTGGGCTTTTTCAAACGTTCGCAGCCAGCACGTCGTTAGACCTGTCCTCACAAACAACGCAGGAGACGAACATGTTCCGCAAGAAACAGAGCAAGTCTATCGAGATCAACAAGCTTTCGAGCCTGGTCGCCGACAATGTCGAGATCAATGGCGATCTCGCCTTTTCGGCGGGACTGCGGGTGGACGGCAAGATCTGTGGCAATCTCAGCAACAAGGAAGGCTCCAAGGGCCTGTTGGTGCTGAGTGACCAGGGTTGCATCGAGGGTGACGTCCATGTCTACGATGCCGTGGTCAATGGCACGATCATTGGAAACCTCACGGTCGATCACTTCGTCGAGCTACAGCCCAAGTCACGGGTGACCGGCGACATCAGCTACCGCCAGTTGCAGATGGATTGCGGCGCTGCGGTGGACGGCAAGCTGACCCGCATCGGCGACGAACTCGTCGAGCGCAACGTGGTCGAGTTGCAGCCCGCGGCGGCCAAGCAATCGTGAACGTTCAGCTTCCATGCTGAATGCCTTGCAGTGGTGGCATTGGGTCGTTTTCGGAATCGCACTGACGCTTGCCGAACTCGCGATCCCTTCGTTTTTCATTGTCTGGTTCGGGCTCGGCGCCTTGTTGGTCGGGCTCCTTTTGGTGGTGGTGCCGGAGCTGTCGCTCACCGCCCAGCTCGCGCTGTGGACGCTCGCGTCGATCGCCATGCTCGCATTGTGGTTCAGGGTATTTCGTCCAGGATTGCAGCGCACCCGAATCGGTCAGTCTGACGGCGAGATCATTGGCGAAGCCGGCTTGCTGGTGGCCGACGTGGCTCCGTATTCTCGTGGCCGGGCACGCTTCCAGAAGCCGCTTCTCGGCTCGGAGGAATGGGCGTGCATCGCCGATGAGGAAATCGCTGCGGGGCAGCGGGTCCGGGTGGTCTCGGTGGAAGGTAGTTTTCTCAAGGTAACAAGGGCCTGACTGGCCGGGAGCAGGGAATGACGGACGGTTTGGTGGTGATGTTGGCGATCCTGATTTTCGTCATCGTCACGATTGCGAAAGGGGTCAGGATCGTCTCGCAGGGCGAGGAATGGGTCGTCGAGCGGCTCGGCAAGTATCACTCGACGCTCAAGCCCGGGCTTCGCATCATCATTCCCTACCTTGACCGCGTGGCCTACCGCTTGGTCACCAAGGACATCATCCTCGATGTGCAGGAGCAGGAGGTCATCACCCGCGACAACGCAGTCATTCTCACCAACGCGGTGGCCTTCATCAAGGTGACCGATCCCGTCAAGGCGGTGTATGGCGTTACCGACTATGGCGAGGCGATCCGCAATTTGATCATGACCACGCTTCGCTCGATCATTGGTGAAATGGATCTCGACGCGGCACTGTCATCCCGCGACAAGATCAAGGCGCGATTGCGTGAGAGCATTGCCGACGAGGCGATCGACTGGGGCCTCACCGTCAAGTCGGTGGAGATACAGGACATCAATCCTTCCGAGTCGATGCAGCGGGCCATGGAGATGCAGGCAGCCGCCGAGCGTGAGCGCAAGGCGATGGTGACGCGTTCGGAGGGTGCGAAGCAATCGGCGATCCTTGAGGCCGAGGCGCGTCTCGAGTCGGCGAAGCGCGATGCCAACGCGCAGGTGATGCTGGCCGAGGCATCGGCCGAAGCGATCCGCAGAGTGGCCAGCGCGGTGGGCGACAAACCGGCACCGATGTACTACCTGCTCGGCGAAAAGTACGTGACCGCGCTGCAGAGCCTCGGTGTATCGCAGAACGCCAAGATCGTGCTGCTGCCGGGTGATCTGCAAGAGGCGGTCAGGGGATTGTTCTCGGGCGCCGCGCCGCGCTGAGCAGGGATGAGGAGCGGCCCGGCGAAGGCCGGTCGCTTCGCTACTCGTAGCCCTTGAAGTCGCGCAGCAGGAAGACATGGACCTCGCGGCCGAAGTCGCGGT
Organism: Zoogloeaceae bacterium; assembly: GCA_024235595.1. Lineage (GTDB taxonomy): Bacteria > Pseudomonadota > Gammaproteobacteria > Burkholderiales > Rhodocyclaceae > Cognatazoarcus. The sequence goes on from JACKMC010000005.1 coordinate 135,331, forward strand.
AGATGTCCACCTTGACATTGCCCACCAGCTCGCTGCTTGCGAAACGCGCGGCGATGGCGTCGATCGACGGACTTCGCGAAACAAGCAGCACATCGCGCCCGACCTTGTCCCTGAGCGTGGTGGTGAGCTGGTAGTGGTCGATGACGTTGCCCGCGGGATTCCAGCTCGCGTATTCCTTCGGACGGTCGAAATAGATCAGCTGGGCCAGCAACTCCCTGTCGCCGGCGACGAGGATTGCCTCCGGATGTGAGCGCAGCGCAGGCGCGACACCGCTCGCCAGCTCGTGCCAGCCGCGGGCACGCTTGTAGGGGTCCTTGGAGCGCGTCATCTCGACGCCCGCGAGGCTGGTGAGGTCGGGCCAGTGATAGATCAGCGAGACCAGCACGGTGTTGAGGGCCACTGCGCAGATTGCCCAGGTTCGGCGCCCGGAATCGATCCAGAACGCAATCGTCAGGATGGTCCCGGCAACGAAGGCGGGCGCGGCCCAGTTGCCGTTGGCGCCGCCCGACGCCGCCTGAGCACCGACCAGCAACAACAGGGGGAGGCAAAAGGCGAGCAGCGGCTGGAACGCGGCTGCGCCACGCCACACCGTGCGCAGGCTGAACAAGGCCCAGATCAGCCCGATCGAGAGCAGGGGCCCAAAGGATGCGAGCTGGGCGACCAGGAATTCGCCGAGATTGGCGCTGTCCGAGACGCCGTCATCGACATGGGTGATGGCGGCGGTGTGGCGCAGGGTGGGAAAGTCGTTCTGCCAGTTCCACCACAGGTTGGGGGCGAAGACGGCGAGCGCCAGAAGCAGCGCGAGCCACGGACGTGGACTCGCCAGCGCCCGCCGACCGCGCGGCAGCATCAGCATCACCAGCAGTGCCGAGGGCAGAAATGCCGCCATCGTGTATTTCGACAGCAAGCCCAGCCCCACGGCAAGTCCCAGCCCGAGCCAGTCGCGCCAGCGCTGGTGCTCGAGCGCCCGAAGGAGGAAGAGCATGCCGAGCGACCAGAAGAACAGCAGCGGTGCGTCGGTGGAGACGAACAGGCCGAGCGCGCCCACAAGCGGCATGGTGAGGAAGGCGAGTCCTGACCAGAACCCGATCCGGGCATCGAACAGACGTGTGCCCAGCGCCGCCAGTACCAGTGATGTCGCCGGATAGAGCAACAGCGCCGGCAGCTTGACCGCGAGAATGCCGTCACCGAATGCCGCGGTCGAGGCGGCAATGAGCGCCGCGATGACCGGGGGCTTGGAGAAGTAGCCCCAGTCGAGCGCTTTCGACCAGCCCCAGTAGTAGGCTTCGTCGACATAGAGATCGATACCGAGGTGCCGGATCACCCACAGGCGGTAAGCGGTGACCAGCAGCCCGATGACCAGCAGCAGTGCTGCAGACCGGCGCGCCGTCATTCGGTGTGCCTGCGCACCAGGGCGACACCACCTTCGATGGCGAGGGTGTCGTAGCCCGTCTGCGGAATACGGTCGATGCGGGTAACCGCGAGACCACCCGGCGCCGGCTCCTCGCGCTGGGTAACAGCCTGGCGGTAGACGCTGAAGCTGGGTGCGGTGAAGCTCTTGAGGGTGACCGCCTCGTCCATTTCGCGCAGCTTGATCGCCATGTCGCGCACCGGCCCCTGGACGAGCGCGCCGGCGTAGGGAACGACGAGTGCGGCGAGCACCGTCACCTGCAGCGCGGCCGCCACGACCAGCCGCTTCCACAGCGCTTGCCGCCATCGCAGCATCACGACGATCCATATCAGCAGCGCGGCCAGCGTGCCGATGTAGTAGCGGGCATCGGCGAGCTCGAGCGCACGTCCGAGCTGGGCGCGGTAGTAGGCGTCGCCCGCGGTGGAGTTCGACAGCGCCGAGAAGATCCACGGCAGGGCGGGAAACACGGCCAGCAATAGGCTTGGCGCCGCAAGATGCAGCCATGCCCGGCGCAGCGTGTCGCGATGGGCCGCGATGAGGATGAACAGCGGCGTGATGCCATACAGCACATAGTGCGGCAGCTTGGTGCCCGAGAGGCTGAAGAACAGCACCACGAAGCCGCTCCAGATCCACAGGAAGCGACGCACGCTGGTGCGGCTGTCGTCGCGCACGTTGCGCAGTGCGGCAAAGAATGGGCCGCTCCAGGGCAGCAGCAGCAAGGGCACGGCGATCAGGTAGTAGAGCGCGCTGCCGCCGTGTCCTTCCAGCGTGCCGGCGAAGCGTTGCACGTTGTGCTTGAGAAAGAAGCCGTCGATGAAGAGCTGGCCGTGTATCGACAGGGCGGCCACATACCAGGGCAGGACGATGAGTGCGAGAATCAGCCAGCCCAGCGGGTCGAAGACCGCCCGGGCCCAGCGGCGCCAGTCGCCACGCGACGCGCAGTAAAGAAAGGTGACCGCCGATGGCACGATGAGCGCGATCGGCCCCTTGGTCAGGGCACCCAGGCCCATCCATACGAAAGCCCGCAGCAAGGGGGTCCGGCGGCCGGATTCGAGATGTCGCCAGGCATCGAAGAGCGTCAGCGCCAGCAGCAGATTGAGCAGCGCATCGGCGGTGGCGGCGCGTCCGATGGCGAAGGGGCCGAGCGCCGTCGCGGCGATTCCCAAGGCGAGCAGCGCGGTGTCCTGGCCGAAGCGCTGACGCACGAACAGCCAGGTCGCGTAGCACCAGCCGATCGCAGCCAGCGCCGAGGGAAGGCGGAACGCCCATTCGGTGGGCCCCAGCGCCAGATAGGAGAGGGCCTGCAGCCAGTAGACGAGGATCGGTTTGTCGAAGCGGTGTTCGCCGTTGAGATAGGTGGAGAGGAAGTCGCCGCGCTCGAACATCTCGCGCGTGGCCTCGGAGAAGGCGCCCTCATCGACATCGAACAAGGGCGCGGCACCGAGTCGCAGCAGGAAGGCGAGCAGCGGCAGGGCCAGTAGCAGTGCGACCAGCCATCCTTCATGGCGCCGTTGCTCGACGGGCGGGGTCATTTGCGGGGGCCGCTCATCCAGGCTTGCGCGTCATCCAGCGGTTCGCGACCACGTGCCAGATAGGCCTGCGATGCGCCGGACTCGAAGAGCACGCGGGTGAGAAGTTCGGCCAGCACGCCAGATGTCACCATCTGGACCCCGGCGATCACCATGAAGAAGCCTCCGAAGAGCAGCGGCCGGGTTCCGATCGATTCACCGAGGAATAGCTTGACGCCCATCAGGTAGGTGAGGATCAACACGCCGATTGCGCCGAGGCCGATGCCGATACCTCCGAAGAAATGGCCTGGGCGGGTGCGAAAGCGCATGAAGAAGTATACGAACAGCAGGTCCAGCACGACGCGGAAGGTGCGCGAAATGCCGTATTTGGATTCACCGAAGACCCGCGCGTGATGGGTGACCACCTCCTGGGCGATACGGCGCGGCGTGGTCACCGTTGCGAGCCATGCCGGGATGAAGCGGTGCATCTCGCCGTAGAGCTTGACGTTCTTGATGGCGCTGCCACGGAAGACCTTGAGGCTGCAACCGTAGTCCTTGAGGTGCACGCCGGTCATGCGGGCGATCAGGCGGTTGGCGATGCGGGAGGGGATCTTGCGCAGCAGCAATCCATCCTGCCGGTTCTTGCGCCAGCCGGCCACCAGGTCCAGGTCTTCCTTCAGCAGGCGATTGACCATGCGTGGAATGTCGATCGGGTCGTTCTGCAGGTCGCCGTCCATGGTCACGATCACGTCACCGCGTGCAGCATCGAGGCCCGCCTGCATTGCCGCGGTCTGCTTGAAGTTTCGCACCAGCTCGATGATCCGCACATGCGGTCCGTACGCTGTCGCGCAGCGCCGGAGCTCGGCGGGCGTGGAGTCGGAGCTGCCATCGTCGACGAGCAGGATTTCCCACGGAAAGGGGTAGCCGTCGAGCGCGACATGGACGCGCTCGAGCAAGGGCTCGACGTTCTCCGCCTCGTTGTACATCGGCACCACCAGCGAAAGCCGGTGTGGCGGCAGGTCGGCAGGAATCTCGGGGCTTGCCGGCGGCAGTGGGGATTTGGTCATGGATTGGGTCATGGATGAGTGGATTCCGTAGTCTGCTGCGGGCCGGGGCCGTGGGTCGGAAAGAGCCAGGCAATGCTACCTGCAATCACCGCGCTGGCGATCACGAACAGATGAAGCGCAAGGGCGCCCTTGAGTCCGTCGGACAGTGCGACGCCCGCGGGCAGCATTGCCGCCGCCGCCCCCGCCTCGTAGGTTCCGAAGCCGGCTACGCCCTGGATGGGCAGGATCGCGGCCAATTCGGCGCCTAGCGCACCGGCGGCGCCGGTCGTCAGCACCGCAGGCAGCGCCGCCGAAAGGACGTAGGCCTGCACCAGCAGCTTGACCGACCAGTTGGCGAGGGTCCATAGCCAGCCGAAGCGGGCGTGCCGGGTGGTTTCGGCAAAGGCATCGCGCACCCTTGCGAGTTTCGAAGTCAGCGTGCCGCCTTGCTGCCAATCGTGGGGCCGGCTCGCCCAGCGGGGCAACCACCAGGCGAAGGCAATGACCGCCAGCACTGCAAGCGCCCGCAGCCACGCAGGAAGTCCAGGCCACACGATGGCCGCCAGGGCCATCACCACGAAGGCGTCCTGGAGGCGAAGCCAGAACAGCGATGCCACCGCCCGCCCCAGCGGCGTGCCGAAGGTTTGCCGCAGCAACAAGGGGAAAGCGGCTTCGCCGCCGCGGAACGGCACCACGTTGATCATTGCGTTGTGCACCAGCACGATGCGCAGGCAGGCGGGATAGCGGCCGGATGCGTCGGCGCGGAATTCGTCGTGGATGCGGAGGGCCCGCAACAGGTAGCTGACCGCGAATCCACACGCGGCGATGAGCAGCACCCCGGGTGAAAGGCGCTCGAGCGCGATCCCCAGCTCCCGCCAGCGCCCGTCCGAGAGCAGCCAGCCCAACAGGGCGACGCTCAGGAGTATCGCGACCAGCCGCTTCATGCGCCGTGTCCCACGCGACTTGCAGGCCAGGCCATTGCCGCGCCGGTGATGCCCCAGAGCGCAAGCAGCCATTGAAAGAGCCGGGCTGGTGCATAGCCCGGATCCTGGAAAGCCAGCACCAGGCTGAGCGAGCCAAGTATTGCGGCCATCGCGCGGATGCCCTGCTTGCGCTCCCAGAACCTGAAGTGGTTCGAAAGGGTTACCCCCAGTACCCCGCAGAGCCAGCCGCCGGCCGCGCCGGCAAGGACGTCCAATGGCCAATGCACACCGAGTGCGATACGTGCAAGTGCGACCGCTACCGCCAGCGCGATTGCTGCCGGCGCGAGGATGGCGCGATGGCTTTTCGAGGGCAGCAGCGCGATGACCGCGGCAAGGCAGAACGCGGTGGTCGCATGACCCGAAGGGAAGGCCGGGTCGGGTGGCAGCGTGCCGACGAAATGAAAGGTGGTCGAATCGAGCACCTGCGGCGGGCGGGGGACATCGAGCGCCCACTTGAAGCCTTGGCTGTAGAGCCAGCTGAAGGGCATGCCGAGCAGCATCGCCGCGCTCCAACGGGGCCGCAGACGAAGCGTCGGCGCAAACAAGGCGAGCGCGCCAAGGCTCGAGCCGAGCGCGCTAAGGGCCGCCCAGATCCACATCGGAAGCGTCTGCAGGAACGAATTGGCATGGATGAACAGCGAGCGGTTCGCGTCCTGACTACCTGCCTGAAGAGCGAACGCCGCGATCACCACCGGCACGGCGGCGACGACTGAAAATGTGGCGAGTCGGTCTCGAGGTGTTCTTGTCACGGGGTCCGGAGATCGGGAAGACCTCACATTCTAGCCGATTGGGCCGTGTTCCCGTGCGGCGGTGCGGCGTGGCCCGCGCAGTTGCGGCCTGCGTGTCGTCGGCATGTCTCACGGGGCGTGGGTGCGGCTCGGTTATAATCCGTGCTCCCAATTTCAGCCAGGATGCGGCCCGCATCCGGATTTCGCCTTCCTCGACCGACATGTCCCAGATACTCAAGCTACGCGGCGCGCCTGCGCTGTCCGCCTCCCGTCATGCGAGGCTTTCCGAATCGCTGCTCGCCGTGCTTCCCAAGTTGCGTGGCCTTGCCGCCGAATACTGGTATCTGGTCGAACTCTCGGCGCCGCTGGAAGGCGACGAGCTCGCCAGGCTGGTCGATCTTCTAGGCGCCCACCCCGAGACGCCAAACCAGCCTGCGGGCGAGACGGTATTCGTGACCCCGCGGCTGGGCACCATCTCGCCGTGGTCGTCCAAGGCCTCCGACATCGTTCGCCAATGCGGCTTCGACAAGGTGCTGCGGGTGGAGCGGGGCATCCTCTACAGCTTGGATGCGCGCGGCAGGGTGGAATCCGCTCATGGGCTGGTCCACGACCGCATGACCGAATCGGTGCTGCCGGCGGTGGAGGCGGGCGAAGCCTTGTTCCACCACTATGCGCCGCAGCCGCTGGCCACCGTGGATGTGCTCGGGACCGGGCGAGAGGCGTTGGTGGCAGCCAACCTCGAGCTGGGTATGGCGTTGTCCGAGGATGAGATCGATTACCTGGTGGAGAATTTCAGCCGCGAAGGTCGCAACCCCACCGACGTCGAGTTGATGATGTTCGCCCAGGCCAATTCGGAGCATTGCCGTCACAAGATCTTCAACGCCGACTGGGTCATCGATGCCCGGCCGGAGGAGAAGACCTTGTTCGGAATGATCAAGGAGACCCACGAGGCGCATCCGCAGGGCACCGTCGTTGCCTATTCGGACAACGCCTCGGTCATTGCGGGGGCGGTGATCGATCGCTTCTATGCCGGTGCCGACGGCGAGTGGCGCTTCAACGAGGAGGAGACCCACATCCTCGCCAAGGTGGAAACCCACAATCACCCCACGGCAATCTCGCCGTTCCCGGGTGCCGCCACCGGCTCGGGTGGTGAAATTCGCGACGAAGGCGCGACTGGCAGGGGCTCGAAGCCCAAGGCGGGGCTGGCGGGTTTTTCGGTGTCGAACCTCGAGATTCCTGATTTTCGGCAGCCCTGGGAGCGGCCCTACGGCCGCCCGGGGCGCATCGCCTCGGCGCTCGAGATCATGATCGAGGGCCCCATCGGTGCGGCGGCCTTCAACAACGAATTCGGTCGTCCCAACCTCGCTGGCTATTTCCGCAGCTTCGAGCAGGAAGTGCAGGGCGAGGTGCGTGGTTATCACAAACCGATCATGATCGCCGGCGGCCTGGGCAGCATCCAGGCGCAGCAGTCCCACAAGGTGCCGTTTGCGCCCGGTACGCTGCTGATCCAGCTCGGCGGGCCGGGCATGCTGATCGGGCTGGGAGGGGGCGCGGCCTCGTCGATGACGACCGGGAGCAATACCGCGGACCTCGACTTCGCCTCGGTGCAGCGCGGCAACCCGGAAATCCAGCGCCGCTGCCAGGAAGTGATCGACGCCTGCTGGCAGCAGGGCGAAGCCAACCCGATCCTTTCAATCCATGACGTTGGCGCTGGCGGAATCTCGAATGCACTGCCCGAACTTGCCGAGTCGGCGGGGCTCGGTGCACGCTTCGAGCTGCGCGAGGTGCATATCGAAGAGCCCGGCATGAGCCCGCGGGAGATCTGGAGCAACGAGTCGCAGGAGCGCTATGTGATGGCGGTCGCGCCCGATCGGCTGGCGGATTTCCAGGCGATCTGCGAGCGTGAGCGCTGCCCGTTCGCGGTGCTTGGCGAAGCGACGGCGGACGGTCGGCTGACGGTGACCGATCGCCATTTCGGCAACACGCCGGTAGACATGGAGATGCGGGTTCTGCTTGGCAAACCGCCGAAGATGACCCGCAAGGTGTCGCGCCGTGCGGTGCATCTGCCGCCTTTCGATGTCACCGACATCGACCTCGCCGATGCCTGCATGCGGGTGCTGCGGGTGCCGGCAGTGGCCTCCAAGAACTTCCTCATCACCATCGGCGATCGGTCGGTCGGGGGCCTTACGGCACGAGACCAGATGGTCGGGCCCTGGCAGATGCCGGTCGCCGACGTGGCGGTGACCGCGATGAGCTTCAACGGTTACCGTGGCGAAGCCTTCGCAATGGGCGAGCGCACCCCGCTGGCGTGCGTCGACGCCGCGGCCTCGGGGCGCATGGCGATCGGCGAGGCGATTACCAATATTGCGGCGGCGGACGTTGCCGCGCTTGGGGAGATCAAGCTGTCGGCCAACTGGATGGCCGCTGCGGGTCACCGTGGCGAGGACGCCAAGCTGTTCGAGACGGTGCGCGCGGTGTCGCGGTTCTGCCAACAGGCGGGGCTTTCGATTCCGGTCGGCAAGGATTCGCTGTCGATGAAGACCGCCTGGCAGGACGAGGGCACGGACAAGCAGGTCGTCTCACCCCTGTCGCTGATCGTGACCGGCTTCGCGCCGGTGCGCGACATACGGCGGACGCTGACTCCGCAGTTGCAGCGCCCGGACGGCGTCGCCACCGAGTTGCTGCTGATCGATCTCGGCGGCGGGGCAAACCGGCTTGGCGGTTCGGCATTGGCCCAGGCCTACAATTCCGTAGGCGAGCATGCGCCCGACGTCGATCCGGCCGCGCTCCAGGCCTTCTTCTCGGTGCTGCGAAACCTGCGCGACGAAGACCTGATACTCGCTTATCACGACCGCGGCGACGGCGGTCTGTTCGCCACCGTGTGCGAAATGGCGTTCGCTTCGAAGTGTGGCCTTTCGCTGGTGCTCGACACGGTCTGCTACGACCCCTACATGAACGACGTGGACGGACTCGAGAAGAAACCCGATACGCTCAAGGGACGCTTCAACGATCGGGTCTTCGCCGGACTCTTCAGCGAGGAGCTCGGCGCCGTGATCCAGATCCGCCGCGATGATCGGGCGCGGATTACCGGGCCACTGCGTGACGCCGGCCTCGCCTATCATTTCATTGGCGAGCCCAACGATCGCGACGAGATCCGCCTGTGGCGCAACGCCAAGCTGATGTTCGGCGCCTCGCGCATCGATCTGCTCAAGGCGTGGTCCGAAACCAGCTACCGGATCGCCCGGCTGCGCGACGACGCGGCCTGTGCGCAGGAGGAATTCGAGGCGCTTGCCGATGCGACGGATCCCGGTCTGTCGATGTCGCTGGGCTTCGATCCGTCCGAGGACGTGGCGGCGCCGATGATCGCGACCGGCGCTCGCCCGAAGATCGCCATCCTGCGGGAGCAGGGCGTAAACTCGCATGCCGAGATGGCGTCCGCGTTCGAACGTGCCGGCTTCGCACCCTATGACGTGCACATGTCGGACCTCCAGGCCGGCCGCAGAAAGCTCGCGGATTTCCAGGGGCTTGCCGCATGCGGCGGCTTTTCCTACGGCGATGTGCTCGGCGCCGGACAGGGCTGGGCCAAGTCGATCCTTTTCAATCCGGCCTTGCGCGAACAGTTCGAGGCCTTCTTCCTGCGCCAGGACAGTTTTGCGCTCGGCGTCTGCAATGGTTGCCAGATGATGGCCCACCTCGCTCCGATCATTCCGGGGGCCGAGCATTGGCCGGGTTTTCAGCGCAACCGCAGCGAGCAGTTCGAAGCCAGACTGGTGATGGTGGAGGTGCTCGAAAGCCCTTCGATCATGCTCTCCGGGATGGCCGGCAGCAGGATGCCGATCGTGGTCTCACATGGCGAGGGTCGCGCCGTGTTCGAGCAGCCCGAAGACATCGGCCTGGCGAATGTGGCATTGCGCTATGTGGATAACAACGGCAAGCCCGCGCACCGCTACCCTGCCAATCCGAACGGCTCGCCGGACGGAATCACCGGCCTGACGACGCCCGATGGACGGTTCACGATCATGATGCCGCACCCCGAGCGCGCGCGTCGCAGCGTGCAGATGAGCTGGGTGCCGGACGGGCTCGGCGAGGACTCTCCGTGGATGCGGATGTTCCGCAATGCGCGCAAATGGCTGGCTTGAGCGTGACCCCCGCCGTGAGTGCGACCCCATGCCGCAGTCGCGAAGCGGGGCTGGGGCGCATCATTGCGGTGTTTCAGCGGCCAAGCTCAGCCCGATCGCGGGCTGAAAGTCTGGGCTCCGGGCAATGCGCAGGGGCGTCCCCCCGGCCACAAAAAACGCCCCGTAGCATGCGGGGCGTTCTTCGTACTGCTGCGTGAGCCGTGCAGGCCGCCCGCAGCGTCGCTGCGGGCAGGTCACTGCCGGCGGGTCACATTCCCTGGTAGATCGGCCCCTCGCCGCCTTGCGGCACCACCCAGTTGATGTTCTGGGTGGGGTCCTTGATGTCGCAGGTCTTGCAGTGCACACAGTTCTGGGCGTTGATTTGCAGCCGCGGTTCACCGCCAGATTCGTCGCGCACGATCTCGTAGACGCCGGCCGGGCAGTAGCGCTGCTCGGGGGCGTCGTAGGTGGCGAGGTTGATCGAGATCGGCACGCTCGCGTCCTTGAGCTGCAGATGGCAGGGCTGTTCCTCCTCGTGGTTGGTGTTGGAGAGGAAGACGCTGGTGAGCCGATCGAAGCTGAGTTTGCCGTCGGGCTTGGGATAATCGATCGGCTCGCACTGAGTGGCCGGCTTGAGGGCGGTGTGGTCGGCGGTATTGTGCAGCGTCCAAGGTACCTTGCCCTTGAAGAGTTTCTGCTCGGCGCCGAACAGCAGCGAGCCCCAGTACAGGCCTTTCTTCATGTAGGGCTTGAAGTTGCGGGTTTGGTAGAGCTCGTCGTGCAGCCAGCTTTGTTCGAAGGCCTGCGGATAGGCGCCGAGCTCGTCGCGCTGGCGCTCGGCGGCGAGTGCCTCGATGGCCGCCTCGGCGGCAAGCATGCCGCTCTTGATCGCCGCGTGGCTGCCCTTGATGCGCGCCGCGTTGAGAAAGCCCGCGTCGTCGCCGATCAGGCCGCCGCCCGGGAAGGTGAGCTTGGGCAGGCTCTGCAAGCCACCTGCCGCGATCGCCCGGGCGCCGTAGGCGAGACGCTTGCCGCCCTCGAGAAACTTGCGGATCTCCGGGTGGGTCTTGTAGCGCTGGAATTCCTCGAAGGGTGACAGGTAGGGGTTGCTGTAGTTGAGGCCGACCACATAGCCGACCGACACCAGCTTGCCTTCGAGGTGATAGACGAATCCGCCCCCGTACGTCGCGTTGTCCATCGGCCAGCCGGCGGTGTGCACCACCAGGCCCGGCTTGTGGTTTGCGGCGGGGACTTCCCACAATTCCTTGATGCCCAGGCCGTAGGTCTGCGGGTCGGCGTCCTCGCGCAGCTTGAAGCGCGACTCGAGCTGCTTGCCCAGGTGCCCACGGCAGCCCTCGGCAAAGAGCGTGTACTTCGCGTGCAGTTCCATGCCCGGCGCGTAGGCGGGGCCTTGCTCGCCCTCGCGGGTGAGGCCCATGTCGCCGGTAGCCACGCCCTTGACCGCGCCGTTGTCGTCGAACAGCACTTCGGCGCCAGCAAAGCCCGGGTAGACCTCGACCCCTGCGGCCTCGGCCTGCTCGCCCAGCCACTTTACGACATCGCCGAGCCGCACGATGTAGTTGCCGTGGTTCAAGAAGCAGTCGGGGAGCAGGCCCGTCGGCACCGCACGCCCACCTGTCGCGGAGAGGAAGAGCACGCGGTCCTCGGACACCGGGGTATCGAGCGGTGCGCCCTTGTCCTTCCAGTCGGGGATGAGCTCGGTAAGCGCTTTCGGGTCCATCACTGCGCCCGACAGGATATGGGCACCGATCTCGGCCGCCTTCTCGATCAGGCACACCGAAAAGTCATGGCCTCTTTCGGCGGCCAGTTGTTTCAGCCTGATCGCCGCCGCAAGCCCGGCCGGGCCACCACCGACGATCAGGACGTCGAATTCCATCGATTCGCGTTCCATTATTTGTTCTCCAGCCTCTGTCCTTGTTTTCTGGCACCACCGGGTTCTGGCGGCGAGTTAGCATCGGTGCAGCGCTTGACGTTAGGACGCGATCCGGGTCGCGTCAACCGCCGTGCAAAGAACGCCGCCGTGCATGAACATACGGATGCGTATGTTACATTATCCTCTCATCGTTTGGGGAGTCCCCCGGAAGACACCGCTGTGGCGAAGGAGAACGTCAAATGAGCGACAAGCGCAAACTCATGTACACCAGTCGCATTCCGGTGCGCTGGGGTGATCTGGATGCATATGGGCACTTGAACAACACTGTTTACTTCCGCTTCTGCGAGCAGGCTCGGGTCGAGTGGATCGAGGCAGCCGGCTTTCCGGTGAGTCCGGATCGCAGGGAAGCGCCGGTCATCATCAACGCTTCGTGTACTTTTCTCGTGCCGCTTAACTATCCTGCAACCGTGGTGGTCAAGCTCTATGCCGGCGAGCCGGGCCGCAGTAGCTTCATGACCTGGTACGAGCTCCACGCGGAGGGATGTGAGCAACTGTTTGCGGAGGGCGCGAGCAAGGTCGTGTGGATGGATCATCAGACTGGAAAGTCGGTGCCGCTACCGGATACACTTCGGGCGCTGGTTGAGAGTTAAACAATAGCAAAACGATTTGTTCTAGGAGACTGCATATGAACGCCCCTTCCGATCAACCCTTGTGGCGACCCGATGCAAAGCGTATCGCCGACGCCAACGTCACGGCCTTCATTGCCGAAGTAAACCGCCGTTGGGGTCTCGAGCTGGACGACTTCGACGCCCTCTACGAGTGGTCGGTGGATTCACCCGAGTGTTTCTGGCAGAGCGTCTGGGCCTTTGGCGGCGTGATCGGGGAACCCGGAGCCACGGTGCTGGAGAATGCCGATCGGATGCCGGGCGCGCGCTGGTTTCCTCAGGCCAGGCTGAACTTTGCCCGCAACCTGCTGCGCTCCCGCGACGAGACGGATGCGATCGTCTTCTGGGGCGAGGACAAGGTCCAGAATCGCCTCACCCATGCCGACCTTTACCGTCAGGTTGCGCATTTCGCTGCGGCGCTCAAGGAGGTTGGCGTGGCCAAGGGCGACCGCGTCGCCGCGTTCATGCCGAACATGCCTGAAACCATTATCGCGATGCTCGCCACGACGGCGATCGGTGCGGTGTTCACGTCGGCATCGCCTGACTTCGGCGTGCAGGGCGTGGTGGACCGTTTCGGCCAGACCGAGCCGAAGGTGCTGGTGACGGTGGACGGTTATTACTACAACGGCAAGACGGTCGATTGCATCGCCAAGATCGCCGAGGTGGTCGACAAGCTGCCCTCGCTGAAGCGTGTGGTGATGGTGCCCTATGTGCATGCCGAGCATGACCTCTCCGGGGTAAGGCACGCGCGCATGCTTGCGGACTTCGTGGCGCCGTTCCATTTCGAGTCCGAGGTTCCCTTCGAAGAGCTGCCCTTCGATCATCCGCTCTTCATCATGTATTCGTCCGGGACCACCGGGGTGCCGAAGTGCATCGTGCACGGCGCCGGCGGCACCTTGCTGCAGCATCTCAAGGAACACAAGCTCCACACCGACGTGAAACCCGGCGACCGGCTCTTCTATTTCACGACCTGCGGCTGGATGATGTGGAACTGGCTGGCGTCCGGGCTCGCCGCCGGCGCCACGCTGCTGCTCTACGACGGGTCGCCGTTCGCCGCCGCCGGCGACATCCTGTTCGACTATGCGGACGCCGAGGGCATGACCCATTTCGGCACCTCTGCCAAGTTCATCGACCACCTCGCCAAGATCGGCCGCCGCCCGCGCGACACGCACTCGCTGGCGACGGTGCGCGCCATCATGTCGACCGGAAGTCCGCTGGTGCCCGAGGGTTTTGCCTACGTCTATGACGCGATCAAGGCGGACGTGTGCCTGTCGTCGATCTCCGGTGGCACCGACATCCTCTCCTGCTTCGTGCTTGGCAGCCCCGTGCTGCCGGTATGGAGCGGCGAGATCCAATGCCGGGGCCTCGGCATGGCCGTCGACGTATTCGACGACGAAGGCAAGCCGGTCCGTGAGGAAAAAGGCGAACTGGTCTGCACCCGGCCATTTCCGTCGATGCCGATCGGCTTCTGGGGCGATCCGGATGGTTCGAAGTATCACGCGGCCTACTTCGAGCGCTTCGAGAATATCTGGTGTCACGGCGATTTCTGCGAGATCACGGCGCATGGCGGATTGATCATTCATGGCCGATCCGATGCCACGCTCAACCCCGGCGGCGTGCGCATTGGCACCGCGGAGATTTACCGCCAGGTGGAAAAGCTGCATGAAGTGGTCGAGTCGCTGGTGATCGGCCAGGACTGGGACAAGGATGTGCGGGTGGTCCTGTTCGTGCGCCTGCGCGATGGCGTGGTATTGGACGAGGAGTTGGTGGCGCGGATCAAGAAGACCATTCGTGACAACACCACACCGCGCCATGTGCCGGCGAAGATTCTCCAGGTCGCGGACATCCCGCGCACCAAGAGCGGCAAGATCGTCGAACTGGCGGTCCGCAACCTCGTGCACGGGCGTGCGGTGAGGAACGTCGAGGCGCTGGCGAACCCCGAAGCGCTCGAGCAGTTCCGGGACCGCGATGAACTGTCCTCCTGAGGCGGACGAACCAACCCGGCGGCGGCAGCTGCCGGGAAACTGAGGAGGGACGAACATGCTGATGCATCGCGAGAAATCCGCATTGCTGGTCGTGGATGTGCAGACGCGCTTGCTGCCGGCCATTCACGGCGGTGACGAGGTGCTCGCCAACTGCGTGTGGCTCGTGGGCGTGGCGAAACGTCTTGGGGTGCCGACCGTGGTGAGCGAGCAGTACCCACAAGGCCTGGGCCGCACCGAGGCGTCGCTGCGCAGCGCTGCCAGCGACGCCCAGTGGGTCGAAAAGCTTCATTTCTCCTGCGTCGCCGACGGGTGTCTGGTCGGGTCGGCGGTCGAAGAGCGCCGTCAGGTGGTGGTGTGCGGCACCGAGGCGCATGTCTGCGTTCAGCAGAGCGCACTGGAATTGCGTTGGCAGGGCAAGGAGGTCTTCGTGGTTGCCGACGCGGTCGGCTCGAGAGTGCCCGACAACAAGTCTCTGGCGCTCGAGCGGATGCGCGCCCACGGGATCGAGATCGTATCGCGGGAGATGGTCGCCTTCGAGTGGTTGCATCGCGCCGCAAGCGACGATTTTCGTGCCATCAACACCGCCTTCATCCGCTGAACGGGCCGCGCCGCTTTTGCTTGGCTTGCGTTGAGAGGCGGCCGGGACTTCGGGTATCATTGCGCTTTCCCGCAGTCGCTTTTCCCATGACCAAATACGTATTCGTTACCGGTGGTGTCGTGTCCTCGCTGGGCAAAGGCATCGCCGCCGCGTCGCTGGGCGCGATCCTCGAGTCGCGCAGCATCAAGGTTACCCACCTCAAGCTCGACCCCTACATCAACGTCGACCCGGGCACCATGAGCCCGTTCCAGCACGGCGAGGTCTTCGTTACCGAAGACGGCGCGGAAACCGATCTCGATCTCGGCCACTACGAGCGCTTCACCAGCGCCAAGATGGGCAAGCGCAACAACTTCACCACCGGCCAGATCTACGAGTCGGTGATCAAGAAGGAGCGACGCGGCGAATACCTCGGCAAGACGGTGCAGGTGATTCCGCACATCACCGACGAGATCAAGCTCTACCTCAAGCGAGGCGCCGAGGGCGCCGACGTGGCGATCGTCGAGGTGGGCGGTACGGTGGGCGATATCGAATCGCTGCCGTTCCTCGAGGCGATCCGGCAGATGGGGATCGAGGAGGGCCGCGGCGCCACCTGCTTCATCCACCTCACGCTGGTGCCCTATATCCCGACTGCCGGCGAGCTCAAGACCAAGCCGACCCAGCACTCGGTGAAGGAGCTGCGCCAGATCGGCATCCAGCCCGACATCCTGCTGTGCCGAGCAGATCGCCAGATTCCGGTCGACGAGCGACGCAAGATCGCGCTGTTCTGCAATGTGATGCCCGAAGCGGTGATCGAGACGCTGGATGCGGATTCGATCTACAAGATTCCGGGCATGCTGCACGAACAGATGCTCGACGAGATCGTCTGCCACAAGCTCGGCATTCTCGCCCGTGCGGCCGATCTGTCGGTGTGGGAGAAACTCATCGACGCGCTGGAACATCCCGAGCACACCGTCAACGTCGGGTTCGTCGGCAAGTACGTGGATCTTACCGAGTCCTACAAGTCGCTCATCGAGGCCCTCAATCACGCCGGAATGCATACCCGAAGCAAGGTCTGCATCCACTATATCGATTCCGAGGATATCGAAACAGGCGGCTGCGCGATGTTGCGAAGCATGGACGCGATCCTGGTGCCGGGCGGCTTTGGCAAGCGTGGTACGGAAGGCAAGATCAAGGCCATCGGCTACGCTCGCGAAAATCGGATTCCCTATCTCGGTATCTGCCTCGGCATGCAGTTGGCGGTGGTGGAATATGCTCGCAACGTCGTGGGGCTGGAGGGCGCACACAGCACCGAATTCGACAAGCAAAGCAAGTATCCCGTGATCGGCCTGATCACCGAGTGGCTCAACCGCGAGGGAAAGGTCGAGAAACGTGGCGAAGACTCGGATCTGGGCGGCACCATGCGGCTTGGCGGCCAGGTCTGCAAGCTTGCCGAGGGTTCGCTCGCGCGAGAAGTCTACGGCAAGGCCGAAATCGTCGAGCGTCATCGTCACCGCTACGAGGTCAACAACGTCCTGCTCGGGCAACTCGAGGAAAAAGGCCTGCGAGTCTCCGGCCGGGCGCCGGGCACAGATCTGTGCGAGATGATCGAGCTTCCCGATCACCCCTGGTTCGTGGGTTGCCAGTTCCACCCCGAATTCACTTCCAATCCGCGCGCGGGACATCCGCTGTTCACCGCATTCGTACGCGCCGCGCTTGCTCGACAATCGAGTGCAGTCAAGACCAAGAAAGGAGTTGCGGCATGAAGTTATGCGGTTTCGAGGCCGGCATCGACCAGCCCTTTTTCCTCATCGCCGGCCCCTGTGTGGCCGAGTCCGAGCAACTCTGCCTCGACGTGGCGGGCACGATGAAGGAAATCTGTGCGGAACTCGCGATTCCCTACATCTTCAAGGCGTCCTACGACAAGGCCAATCGCAGCTCGGGAAAGAGCTTTCGCGGCCATGGCATGTCGGAAGGGCTGAGAATCCTCGAGACGGTCAGGAAGCAGATCGGCGTGCCTGTCCTCACCGACGTGCACACCGAGGCCGAAGTGCCCGAGGTGGCCGCGGTGGTCGACGTGCTGCAGACGCCCGCATTCCTGTGCCGCCAGACCGATTTCATCCATGCGGTTGCGGCGAGCGGCAAGCCGGTGAATATCAAGAAGGGCCAGTTCCTCGCCCCGGGTGACATGAAGAACGTGGCCGCAAAGGCGCGCGAGGCCAACGGTGGTGCGGACACCATCATGGTCTGCGAGCGCGGCGCATCCTTCGGCTACAACAACCTGGTGTCCGACATGCGCTCGCTCGCGATCATGCGCGAGACGGGATGTCCGGTGGTCTTCGATGCCACCCATTCGGTCCAGTTGCCGGGCGGGCAGGGAACGTCCTCGGGCGGTCAGCGCGAGTTCGTGCCGGTGCTCTCCCGCGCCGCAGTCGCCGTAGGCATTGCGGGACTCTTCATGGAAACCCATCCGGATCCTGCCAAGGCCTTGTCCGATGGCCCGAATGCCTGGCCTCTGCCGCAGATGCAGGCGCTGCTGGCGACCCTCAAGCAGATCGATCTGCTGGTCAAGCAGCAAGGCCTGCTGGAAACGACCCAGGGGTGATCGCGCATCTGGTGCTGTTTCGCTTCAAGTCGGGTCCCGGGCAAGCCGACGAGCGCTTGCGCGAGATGGCGCAGGCGATGGACGAGCTGCCCGACGCGATTCCTGCGATCGTCGGCTGGCAGCATGGCTGTAACCTTACCGCAGACGATGACGCCTGGGATTATGGCCTTTTCGCGCAGTTCCGGTCCCGCGACGACTTGCAGTCCTATTTCGAGCATCCGGCCCATGTCGCCCTGCTCGAGCGGTGGTACGAAGTCGCGGAGCTTCGTTTTGCGGATTTCGAAACACCGCAGTGCCGGAGCATTTGAATGAGTCGGTTTTTGAGTTTTCTGCTGAAGGAAATGTTATGAGCGCAATTGTTGATGTCATTGCCCGCGAGATCCTCGATTCTCGTGGAAATCCCACCGTCGAGGCCGATGTCCTGCTCGAGTCGGGTGTCATGGGTCGTGCCGCGGTGCCTTCCGGTGCGTCGACCGGTTCGCGCGAAGCGATCGAGCTGCGTGACGGCGATGCCGCGCGCTATCTCGGCAAGGGTGTCCTGCAGGCCGTCGAGAACATCAATACGGAAATCTCCGAAGGGCTGGTGGGGCTCGATGCCGAGGAGCAGGCCTTCATCGACCGCACCCTGATCGAGCTCGACGGCACCGAGAACAAGTCCCGCCTGGGCGCCAACGCGACCCTGGCGGTGTCGATGGCGGTGGCCCGGGCAGCGGCCGACGAAGCCGGCCTGCCGCTGTACCGCTATTTCGGTGGCATGGGTGCGGTTTCGATGCCGGTACCGATGATGAACGTCATCAATGGCGGCGCACACGCGAACAACAGCCTGGATATCCAGGAATGCATGATCATGCCGGTGTCGATGCCGAGCTTTCGCGAAGCGCTGCGTTGCGGTACCGAGATTTTCCATCATCTGAAGAAGCTGGTGGATCGCAAGGGTTACCCCACCACAGTGGGCGACGAGGGTGGTTTCGCGCCCAATGTGACCGGCACCGAGGAAGCCCTGAACCTGATCCAGGAAGCCATTTCCAACGCCGGCTATGAACCGGGAACCGACGTGCTGCTGGCGCTCGACTGTGCCGCCTCGGAGTTCTACAAGGATGGCAGCTATGTGCTCGCCGGCGAGGGGCTCACCCTCTCCTCTGAAGGCTTCACCGACTACCTCGCCACGCTTGCCGACAAGTTCCCGATCGTCTCGATCGAGGACGCCATGGCCGAGAACGACTGGGCCGGCTGGAAGCATCTCAGCGATGCGCTTGGCAGAAAGGTCCAGTTGGTCGGCGACGATCTTTTCGTGACCAACACGAAGATCCTGCAACAGGGCATCGACCAGGGTATCGCCAACTCGATTCTCATCAAGATCAACCAGATCGGCACCCTCTCGGAAACCTTCGCTGCGGTCGAGATGGCCAAGCGCGCGGGTTACACCGCGGTGATTTCCCATCGTTCGGGTGAGACGGAGGATTCGACGATTTCCGATATCGCGGTCGGCCTGAACGCGATGCAGATCAAGACCGGTTCGCTGTCCCGTTCCGATCGTATCTCGAAGTACAACCAGCTTCTGCGCATCGAGGAAGACCTGGGCGACGTGGCGGTGTATCCGGGCCTGAGCGCCTTCTACAATCTGCGTAAGCGCTGATAGCGGAGGCGGGCCGGCTCTTGCCAGACAACCCGCCCGGGGTCGGCCGCCGCAAGGCGCCGGCCCGCTTCAGTTAACACTCCCGGAAAGCGATGCGCTGGCCAACCATCATTCTCACCGTATTGCTCGTCGTGTTGCAGTACCCCTTGTGGTTCGGCAAGGGAGGATGGTTGCGGGTGTGGGAAGTCGACCGCCAGCTCCAGGAGCAGCGGGCAGTCAACCAGCAACTCGAGCAGCGCAACGCCGCGCTCGAGGCCGAGGTGCGAGATCTGAAAACCGGGCTGGACGCGGTCGAGGAGCGCGCCCGCTTCGAACTGGGTCTCACCAAGCCCGACGAAATCTTCGTGCAGACGCCCAACGCCTCGCAATAGAGCGGGCCTGCATTTCTCACGCCGCCATGGCTACAGCCAAGTATCCGTTGGCCGTGGCGCGATCTCCTCGCGTGCTCCGCCTATATCGTGCCGGCGGCGATTTTGCCACGGCGGACTCCGTGTGCCGTACCACCGCCTCCCAGGTGCCTTCTCTTTGCGCCAGGGCGCCACAGATGTCGCTAGTCCAGCCGTGCCTGGGTGGCATTTCCGAGCAAGGTGCGCGCGCCATCGAAACGGCTCGCGAAATAGCGGTTGTCAAGGCGCTCGAGCCGGACTTTGCCGCGACTGCTCGGGGCGTGGATGAAGCGGCCTTCGCCGATGTAGATGCCCATATGCGAATGCGCCCGACCCAGGGTGTTGAAGAACACCAGATCGCCGGCTTCGAGCGCGTCACGTGCGATCGGCCGCGTTTGCGCCGCGATCTGCGCCGCGTTGTGGGGAAGCCGCTGGCCCGAGACCTGTTCCACCACGTAGCTCACCATGCCGCTGCAATCGAGGCCTGCCTCGGGGTTGCGACCGCCGAAGCGGTATCCGGTGTCGAGCAGGCCGAACGCCGAGAGCACGATCTGCTCGCGCTGTGCTGCCGAGGCCAGGGTAAACGCGGGGGCCGAAGCTGCGCCTGGGCGGTCGCCGAAGCTGCGTTCGCGATGTGGCACCGAACCGCATGCCGCGAGCGACGCCACTGCGAGCAAGGCGAGCAGCAAGCGGAAGGTTCGCCGTGTCGGGGCGGGCATCACGCGGTCAGCCAGAAGGTGACAGGGCCATGATTGACCAGCGAAACCTCCATTTCGGCGCCGAAGCGCCCACTGGACACGCGCGGGTAGCTCGCGCGGGCGAGGTTTTCAAGCACTGCGAACAGGCGCTCGGCATGCGCGGGAGGCGCCGCAGTCGAAAATCCGGGGCGGGTCCCCTTGCGGGTGTCGGCCGCGAGGGTGAACTGGGGTACCAGCAGCAGGCCGCCTTCGACGTCGTTCAACGAGCGGTTCATGCGGTCATCGGCATCCTGGAACACCCGATAGCCGAGCAGTCTGTCCAGCATCCTGCCGGCGTTGCGTTCGCTGTCATCCTTCTCGACGCCGATCAATGCCAGCAGACCAGCTCCGATTTCTCCGATTACGCGATCGTCGACGATGACGCTGGCTTTGCGCACCCGTTGTATGAGCGCGATCATCGCGCCGCTCCGCTGGTGGGCCGCATTCGCCGCGCCGCGCTTGCAAACGTGAAGCGCGATGCGCTTCGCCACGCAAGGCGCCTGGCCGTCGGAAGGTTTGCTGTGTGCATGTTCGAAAAAGCTTAGTCGAGTCCGGTCAATCGATCAATTCCACGGTCCCGTTGATGTTCACCGAAACCGTGCTTTCGCCGGCCTCGATCGGAGACGGTGCGACTTCGGCCGATGCCATCGCGACCTTCGCACGCATGTAGACCGGCGGTCGACCGCCGGACTGATTGATGCTCAGGCGTGCGATACGGTACTTGCGACCGAGCGTGTCTGCCACGAGTTGTGCGCGTCGGCGGAAATCCGCGAGCGCCTCCACGGTGGCCTGGTTTTCGGCCGCGCGGCGGGTCTCGGGAGCGGGTTGGAGGCTGATCTGCGAGACCGCAAGCGAGGCCTGAAGTTTGCCGATCAGCGCAGACATTGCGGCCACGTCGCGACTCTCGAGCTGGATCTGCGACCGCATCCGCCAGGCCTCGAGCGTGCGGCCATCGCGGTTGTATACCGGGTAGGTATTGGTGCCCGCACTCGATACTTTCACGTTCGGGAAGTCCTTGGTGAGCACGAGCGCCTTGGCGACGACCTTATTGACCTTGTCCGCGAGGCTGGCGGGGTTGGCGTCGGTCGCCTCGAAGTAGGCGACGGCCGTGGCGAGATCGTTGGCGGCCTCGGCGCTGCCTTCGGCGACGAGGTCAACGGCGGGCAGCGCATTGACCGGCTCCGCTGCCAATACGCCGAGGGCGGGCAGGGTCATGAGCACACTGAAGAGAAGTGGGCAGGAAAATCGAAATGGCATTTTGACCTCTTTCGTTGCTGGAGTCGGGGTTCTCCGGGTGACGACGGGCTATCGTCGTGGGCCGGCGCACGGTGCTCGAGCGAGCTGGCCGCCGGTGCGGGCTTGCGGCCGGGCCTGGCGGGCGGCATGATCCCGGGCTGATCTCATCAGCAAACAAATCATGCAACCGAACCGTCTGACTGGCGCACTATATATTGCCATTTCCGCGACCGCCTTTGGTGCGATGGCAATCTTCGCACGCCATGCCTATGCCGGTGGCGCCGATGTCACGGCGGTCTTGTTCCTGCGCTTCCTGATCGCCGGGGTGGCGATGGCATGCGTGATGGCCGCCTCGCGACGGCGCTGGCCACGCGGCAGGAACCTCGCGGTGCTGGTCGGCATGGGCGGCATCGGCTATGTCGCGCAATCGTATTGCTTCTTTGCGGCCCTGAATTACGCGAGCGCCGGGCTGGTGGCCTTGCTGCTCTACCTGCATCCCTTCATGGTGACCCTCATCGGCTCGGCGCTGTTCGGTCATCGCCTGGGCGCGCTGAGAGTCGGCGCCGTCCTTGCGGCCCTGCTCGGAACGGCGCTGACCATCGGCGGCGATGTCAGCGGGCAGCCGCTGGGCATCCTGCTGGGGTTTGCCGCAGCGGTGCTCTACTCGATCTATATTCTGGTCGGCAGCCGGGTGCTCGGGCAGGAGGATCCCTTTGCCGCGGCGACTATCGTGATGCTCGCGGCAGGGGCCAGTTTCGGCGCCATCGTGTTGACCGCCGGTGCGCGCTTTCCGGCTACCGGCCCGGCCTGGCTGGCAATCGTGTTGATTGCATTGCTGTGCAGTGTGGCTGGAATCGTGTGCTTCTTTGCGGGCATGCAGCGATTGGGGCCAGCCGATGCGGCGACCTTGTCGACGCTCGAGCCCGTCGTCACCATTGTCCTCGCGGCGCTGTTTCTCGGCGATGCGATCGAGCCGGTGCAGTTGCTCGGCGGTGCCGTCATCCTCTGCGCGGTAGTGGTTCTGGCGCGCGCGCGAGGCGGTGCGGCGGTTGGCATGAAACGACCGGCGGCCGGGTGAACGGCCGCATCGCCATCAGCGCGCGGCTTCAGCCCCTGGCAGGGGTGATGTCGACCAGCTCGGCGGCGTAGCGGCGCGCGTTGCCGACATAGCCGTCCGCGTTCTCCATCAGTCGCTGCAGGTCATCGTCGGTGAGCTGGCGGATGATGCGACCCGGCGAGCCGACCACCAGCGAACGGTCCGGAATGACCTTGCCTTCGGGAATGAGCGTGTTCGCACCGATGATGCAGTTCTTGCCGATCACCGCCTTGTTGAGGACGACCGCATTGATGCCGATGAGGCTGCCGTCACCGATGGTGCAGCCATGCAGCATCACCATGTGTCCGACAGTGACGTTGCTGCCGATTGTCAGCGGCACGCCGTCATCGGTGTGCAGGATCGATCCATCCTGGATGTTGGAGCCTTCGCCGATGGTGATCGGATCGTTGTCCCCGCGCAGCACTGCGCCAAACCAGATGTTGGCGCGGTCTCCGAGTCGAACATCGCCAATGATCGTGGCGTTGTCGGCAATCCAGCACGCGTCGCCGATGTGCGGGACGCGCTCACCCAGCCTGTAGATCGGCATGGTCTAACCTCTTCTGTTGTTTTGCAGCGCCTTGGGGGCGTCAGGGCCGGCCATGATAGCAGTGGCATGCCGCGCTGCAAATATCGCATCCGGGGCTGCCCGGGAGGGGCGTCGCGGCACTTCAGATCACCTTTCCGGGGTTCAGGATTCCGCATGGATCCAGTGCCTGCTTGAGGGTTCGCATCAGCGCGATCTCACTGGCGCTGCGCGACAATGACAGGAACGGGCGTTTGAGGGTGCCGATCCCGTGCTCGGCGGAGATCGCCCCGCGATATTCGCTCACGACCCGATACACGAGGGTTTCGGCTTCGAGTGCGGTCGATTCCCTGTCGTCGGCCAGGCTGTATATGAGATGCAGGTTGCTGTCGCCGATGTGACCGAAATAGAGCCCGTCCTGGCCCGGCCAGCGGGCCTCGAGTTCGCCGCGCATGCGTTCGACGGCTTCGCCGATCCTGCCGATCGGAATGCTCACGTCGAACGCCAGCATCGGCGACAGGTGGCTCATGATCTCCGGCGTGGCATCGCGCAGGGCCCAGAACGAGGCGGTATCGGCTTCGGATTGGGCAATTGCAGCGTCGAGCACGAGCCCCTGATCCATCGCCTCTTCGAGCATTGCCTGAAAGCGCTCTCCATCCACCCCGGGATCGGCCGTGACCATGTCGGTGAGTACATAGAAGGGGGCCTCGCCGAGCGGTGCCCGAACCTTCCCATAGCTCGTTGCGGCGCGGTAGTAATCCGGCCACATGGCTTCGAAAGCACCCACCGCACCGACCAGCCGTCGCTGTGCCAGGCGCAACAATTTCACCGCCGCATCGAAGCCGGCGACCGAGCACAATGCGGTGCATGGCGCAGCCGATTGGGGCTGCAGGCGCAGCACCGCTCGAGTGATGATGCCGAGCGTGCCTTCGCTGCCGATGAACAACTGCTTGAGGTCGTAGCCGGAGTTGTTCTTCTGCATCTTGTTGAGCATCGGGAGCACCGTGCCATCGGCAAGCACCACTTCCAGGCCGAGAACGTGCTCACGGGCCATGCCGTAGCGGATCACCCGGTTGCCGCCGGCGTTGGTCGACAAGCCGCCACCGACGACCGCGCTGCCACGCGCGCCCCAGTCCAGCGCGAACAGAAAGCCCTGGTCGCGGGCAGCCTCCTGGACGACCTGGATCGGCGTGCCGGCCAGCGCGGTGAGGGTGGCGGCAGCACAGTCCACCTCCTCGACGCCGCTCATGCGTTCGAGGGTGAGTGCGATCTGACCGGCGGCTGGAACGGCGGCCCCGGCAAGTCCGGTGAGGCCGCCCTGGGCAACTACCGGGGTGTTGAACTCATGGCAAATGGCGAGCGCCGCGGAGACTTCCTCGGTGCTTCGCGGCCGCAGCAGCGCGATCGGCTCGCCCGGCGGAACGCCGCTCCAATCCTTGCGATAGCGTGGCTCGATCGCATCCGCGACGATGACGCCCTCTTTTCCAAGTGCCTGGACCAGGCGGTCTATCAGGGTGTTGGTATGGGTCACATTCCTTCTCTCTACGAGGAGCAGACTCGCAGTATCCTCGAGACCGGCGTTGCGAGACTTGTGCGATCACCGGAGTGGCGGTCGCCGCCTCGGGCCATTTGCGTCGCGAGGGCGATTTCCCGGCCATCAGCACAAGCGGTCATCGGCAGCCCATCGAATTATAGTGGATTGCGGCTGAAACTTGATTGAGCAGTGCGGCAGATGGGACGTACTCGTCGTCCCCGCAGGCCGTGCCAAGCGGCGCTCCTGCAGCGATCGAGGCAAGGAGACTCGGCGCGACAGTCATGTTTCGAGAGCGAGCGCCGAGGGCCGAAATCGCGTCGCGCCACGGGCGAACGGCCCGCTCGCAAAAGGCTGGCGCCGATAGGTTGTCAGTGATTTGCAGGGTAGGGCAATAGGCGTTCGAGCGGCCGCACGCGCGCGGCAGCTCGACGACGCTTGATGCGTCCCGATTCCGCCGGACGGGCGCTTCAACGCGTCCCGCTGACGCGCCGCTCAACGGTATTGCCATCACCCGGGCCACATTCAGCTGCAAGCGACCTTCGTCGACGGCGCCTGATCCACGCTGCCGTGCTTGCCGCACGACAGCGGGAGTACGCGATCAGGCAGCGGGTTCTTCACGATAGACGAGAACGGGAATGCGACAGTGCGTCAGAACCTTCTGCGTCTCGCTGCCAAGCAACAGGCTCGCAAGACCGCGGCGGCCATGAGAAGACATGAAGATCAGGTCGCAGCCATGGCGCCTTGCCGCTTCGATGATGGCCTCGTAGGGGACTTCATTCACCACCGTGTCGCAGCTCGATTCGACCGACGACGCGTCGGCCATCGCCTTGGCCTCGGCAAGGATCCGGTCGGCCTCGGCTTTTGCCGATGCAGCGAACTGCTCCGGCGTGGTTGGGTCGATCAGCGCACCTTCGCCATAGATCGGCATCGGAAAATCGGGCTGGGCGTAAAAGAACAGGATCTTGGCGCCGGCCTCCTGGGCAAACGAAACGGCTCGCCGGACCGTGCTCGTGGAGAGGTCAGAGCCATCCGTTGGGACGAGGATATTCTTGAACATTGAAACCTCCGATTGGAAGGGACTCGCACTCGATTATATGCGCCGACTCTTCAAGGGGCCGATTGACAAGGATCAAGCCGCGATCAGTTGATCGGGTGATCATTGGGGTTGTCGAGCTTCAGGAGTGATCATGAAAATCTGCTTTCACGGTGCAGCGGGCGAAGTGACGGGTTCCTGCTACGAGGTCCGCCATGATGGCGGGCGCTTTCTGGTCGATTGTGGCATGTTCCAGGGTGGCCGCGAAGCGGATGGAAAGAATCGACGAGCACTCGGCTTCGACGTCCGGCAGATCGATTTCGTTCTCGTCACCCATGCCCATATCGATCACTCGGGATTGCTGCCACGGCTTTTCGCGCTGGGCTACGAAGGCCCGGTCATCTGCACCGATGCGACGGCGGATCTGCTGGAGGTCATGCTCCGCGACGCCGCCCACATCCAGGAAAAGGAAGCCGAGTGGCGACTGAGGCGACAGCGTCGCCGCGGCGCCAAGCGTATTGTCGAAACGGCACCGATATATACGGTCGCGCAAGCCGAGTACTGCCTGCGCTACGTCGAAGGCCATGGCTACGACGAGAAGCTGACACTCGATTCGAACGTCGAGATCTGTTTCCGCGATGCAGGGCACATCCTCGGATCGGCGATCGTCGAAATTTGGCTTGAGGCCTCCGGCGTGCGCAGGAAGCTCGTATTCTCGGGCGATCTCGGACAGCCGGACAGGCCCATCCTGCGTGATCCGACCCCGATCGCCGATGCCGATTGCCTGTGGATCGAATCGACCTACGGCGACCGCTTGCACCGTGCATTCGACGCCACCCGCAGCGAACTCATCGAAGCGCTGCACGATGTGCTGCAGGTCCGCCATGGCAACGTGATCATTCCCGCATTTGCCGTTGGTCGAACCCAGGAGATCCTCGTGGTGCTGGCCGAACTGGTGAGGAGCGGCGATGTGCAGCCCCTGCAGGTCTATGTCGACTCGCCGATGGCCACCGCGGTGACCGAACTGACGATGCGCCATGAGAATTTGTGGGATGACGAGAGCAAGGCGCTACAGGCCTGGTGGCGGGACAATCCGGAGCGCTTCAAGGTGCGATTCGTCTCCGACGTGGAAGAATCCAAGGCCTTGAACCAGGTGCGAAGCGGGGCGGTCGTCATCTCGGCAAGCGGCATGTGCGATGCCGGTCGCATCAAGCACCACCTCAAGTACAATCTCTCCCGGCCGGAATGTGCAATTGTCATCGCTGGTTTTCAGGCCGCTGGTACGCTCGGTCGGCGCCTGGTGGACGGCGCAAGGCTGGTCAGGCTGTTTGGCGAGCCAGTGGTGGTGAAGGCAAGCATTCATACCATAGGTGGCCTTTCGGCACATGCCGACCAGGCGGCACTGATGTCATGGCTGCGACACTTCAGTTCTCCGCCGAAAGTGACGTTTGTGGTTCATGGCGAGCAGAGCAGTGCGAGAACGTTTGCCGAACTCATCGAGCATGATCTGCAATGGAATAACGTCACCATGCCTGCGGCAGGCGAGTGCATCGCACTCGACGCGGCCTTGATGCGACTCGAACAAGGAACACAGGAATCATGAGCAAACAACCGACCCGATCCACTCGCTCACGGCGCACCTCCGCGCCAAGTCTCAATCCCGGTGAAATGGCGAGAAAATCCTTCAGGGCTATCCACGATACCGTCGAAGGCGCTGTCGATCCGCTCGGCATGGCGGCCCCGATCGTCCATGCGCAGCTTGCATGGATGGCCCATCCGCAGGAACTCGCAGAGGCAAGCACGCGCCTCGCTGGGGAACTGTGGGAGCTGCAATGGCACAACTGGCGCCGCATGGTCGGGCTGTCGAGCCGGGATCCGGCCGAGCCGCATGCCGACGATACGCGCTTCGCCGATCCGGTATGGCGGGAATCGGCTGGCTGGGACGTGCTCAAGGAGAGCTACCTGATCTTTACCCGGAACATGCAGGACATGCTTTACGCAACGCCCGGGCTCTCCAGCAAGGAGCGTCGCCGGGCCGCCTTCTGGTGGCGGAAATGGCTCAACGCGACCGCACCCACGAATTTCCTGCTGACCAATCCGGTTGCGCTGCGCAAGGCCATCGAGACGCGTGGCGAATCCCTGGCCCATGGCTTCCGCAACTTCCTCGACGACATGGAAGCGGGCTCGGTGCGCATGACAGATCCCTCGGATTTCGTGGTCGGCAAGAATCTGGCAACGACGCCGGGCGCCGTGGTGTTCCGCAATCGCCTGCTGGAAATCATTCACTACGCGCCGAGCCAGCCCAAGGTTCACAAGGAGCCGGTGGTCATCGTCACGCCGTGGATCAACAAGTTCTACATTCTCGATCTGAACCACAAGAAGAGCATGGTGCGTTACCTGCTCGAGCAGGGGCTCGAGGTCTTCATCACGAGCTGGAAGAACCCCGACGAAAGCATGCGCGACGTGAGCTTCGACGACTACCTGAGCGAAGGGGTTCACGCCATCGTCGAGACGGCGCGGTCCTTCACCGGGGCCGAGAAGGTACATGCGGTGGGTTATTGCATCGGCGGAACCGCGCTCTCGATCTACATGGCCTGGGCAAATCGCAAGTTTGCTGCCGAGGACGTGCCGGTTCGCGACTGGACCTTGCTCACCACCCTGGTCGATTTCCACAAACCCGGTGACATCGAGGTGTTCATCGACGAAGCCAGCGTGCGCTACATTACCAACGGGATGGAACGCAAGGGCTACCTCGACGGCAAGGACATGGCGGCATCCTTCCGCCTTCTTCGGTCCAACAGCCTGATCTGGCACTACGTGGTGCACGGCTGGCTCTATGGAGAGAAGCCTGCGCCCTTCGATGTGCTGTTCTGGAATATGGACACCACCCGCATGCCCTATGCGATGCACGCGTGGTACCTGCGCGAGCTCTATCTGAACAACCGTCTCAAGGACGATGATGCGCTCGAGGTGGCGGGGCAGCCGATCGCCTTGAGCCGGATTACCCAACCACTCTACGCCGTGGCGGCGGAGGACGATCACATTGCCCCCTGGCGCGAAACCTTCCGCATCGTCAATCTCGCGACCGGACCGAAGCGCTATACCTTGTCCAGTTCCGGGCATATTCTCGGCATCATAAATCCGCCGGTCTCACCGCCCAAGCGCAGCTTCAGGGCGGGCGACGCGCACCGCGCCGAATCCGCCGAAGCCTGGCACGCTCGCACCGCCCCGGCAGACGGCAGTTGGTGGGAAGACTGGATGAGCTGGCTGAAGCCGCGCTGCGGGGAGCTGGTGGAGGCGAAAGGGGCCGAGACCAAAGCCTTCCCCAGTCTCGCCGAGGCGCCCGGCACCTATGTGCGGGAAACCTGAGAGAAAAAAGAGGGCAAGGTGGATAGACCTGCCGAGCGGGTATTCAAGGTCGGTTTTCGGGCGGACCGGGAATTGGGTCCGCCTCTGGCCATCTGCTCTTCAGTTGCGGGCGCAGCGGCCGAGCAGTTGCTTGAGTCCGTCGATATCGAGGATCCGGATGTGCTTCTGCTGCACCGACACAAAGCCTTCATCCTGAAATTTCGAGAAGGCCCGCGACACCGTCTCGAGCTTCAGGCCAAGGTAGGAGCCGATCTCGTCGCGGGTCATTCGCAGGTGGAATTCTGCCGCCGAGAATCCCCGCGCCATGAAGCGCTGGGACATGTTGAGCAGAAAAGCCGCCAGCCGCTCTTCGGCGCGCATCGATCCAAGCAGCATCATCACGCCGTGGTCGCGAACGATCTCGCGACTCATCACCTTGTGGAACTGGTGCTGGAGGGATTCGACTTCCCGCGACAGCTCTTCCAGGCGGGCAAACGGGATCACGCAGACCTCGCTGTCCTCGAGCGCGGTCGCGTTGCAGGAGTGATTTTCGGCACTGATCCCGTCCAGACCCAGTATTTCGCCCGTCATCTGGAAGCCGGTAACCTGCTCGCGCCCGTCCTCGAGGAGCACGTCGGTCTTGAATGACCCGGTGCGGATCGCATAGATCGCTTCGAAGGGGTCGCCGGCCCGGTAGAGCTGCGCCTGGCGTTTCACCTTGCGGCGAGCGCCCACGAGTTCATCGAGACGGTCGACCTCATGTTCGGCGAGGCCGAAGGGCAGACACAGTTCACGAAGGTTGCACTGGGAACACGCGGCCTTGACGTATTGCGGCGTAATCGCAAACGAGGCTTTCATATCCAATTTCTCTGTACTCCAGTCACATTCTGCGCCGTATTCAGCTCTTTGATCCACGTCAACCCCTTTGGCGTCGAATTTTGCGATCTTTGGCGCAATACACACTAGAAGATCGACATGACCGACAGCAGAGACACGTTGTTCAACCCGCAACTCATCAAGCGCTTCGATGTAAACGGGCCGCGATACACCTCATATCCCACAGCCGACCGCTTCGTGGAGGCATTCAATGCCGATGCCTACAAGCACTGGCTTGGTCGGCGCGCGGTGGGCGGTATCAACAAACCGCTCTCATTATACTTTCACATTCCCTTCTGCAATACGATCTGCTACTACTGCGCGTGTAACAAGATCATCACCAAGGATCATGGGCGCTCCGCCAAGTATCTGAAATACATGGCGAAAGAGATCGAGCTCCAGGCCTCCAGCCTTGACGGCGGGCGCGACGTGCTGCAATTGCACCTGGGTGGCGGCACGCCGACATTCCTGTCGCACGATGAAATGCGTGAGCTCATGGGCGCCGTACGCCGCTCCTTCAATCTGGTTCCGAACGGCGAATACTCCATCGAGGTCGACCCCAGAAAGGTAGACTTCGAGACGGTCGCGCTGTTGGGTGAACTGGGCTTCAACCGTATGAGTATCGGCGTCCAGGATTTTTCCCCGGACGTGCAACAGGCCGTCAACCGGATCCAGAGTTTCGAGGAAACCAAGCTCGTGCTCGATTCGGCCAGGCAGGTCGGTTTCAAGTCGATCAGCATGGACCTGATCTACGGCCTGCCCAAGCAGAACGTAATCAGCTTCAATCGCACGCTCGAGCAGGTCCTTGAACTTTCGCCGGACCGCATCTCGCTGTACAGCTACGCGCACCTGCCGGGGCTGTTCAAGCCGCAGCGCCGCATCGCCGTGGGCGACATGCCGACGCCCGAGGCGAAATTGCAGATCCTGCAGCTTGCGATTCGCCGACTCACCGAAGCGGGCTACGTCTATATCGGCATGGACCACTTCGCAAAGCCTGGCGACGAGCTGACCGTGGCGCAGCGTCAGGGGCGCCTGCACCGGAACTTCCAGGGTTATTCGACCTATGCGGAATGCGATCTGATGGCTTTCGGCGTTTCGGCCATCGGCAAGGTCGGCCCGACCTATGTCCAGAACGTCAAGACGCTGGATGAATACTACGATGCGCTGGATCGCGACGAGTTGCCCATCATGCGCGGCATCGAGCTGACCCCGGACGATCTCCTGCGACGCTCGATCATCCAGGCCTTGATGTGCCACTTCGAACTGTCGATCGAGTCGATCCAGATTTCGCATCTCATCGACTTCAGGAAATACTTCGGCGAGGAGCTCGAGGACCTGAAGGAGATGGAGGCGGCGGGCCTGGTGACGATCGACGATCAGTGGATCTCGGTGCAACCGGCGGGGCGGATGCTGGTGCGTGCGATCGCGATGGTCTTCGATCGCTACCTGCGCGCCGATCGCGAGCGCACCCGCTACTCGAAGGTAATCTGAGCGCGCCGCATTGCAGCATCCCGTCGGTCGCGAGACAATGTCCGGCCGTGACTACGAGACGCCCCTGATCCATGCCTGAAACCGGCTACATCGCAGTGTTCCTGATCGGCCTGCTGGGCGGGACGCACTGCATCGGCATGTGCGGCGGCATCGTGAGCGCGCTCACCGTGCAGTTGCCGGGCAAGTCGCGCAGTGACTGGCCTTTGCATCTTGGCTACAACCTCGGGCGAATTGCGAGCTACACGGCCGCGGGCGCAGCGATGGGCGCACTCGGTACGGTGGGCATGCTCTTCAACGACGTGCTTCCGATACAGATGGGGCTGTATGTCCTCGCCAACCTGATGCTTGTCGCGCTGGGCCTGTATCTGACCGGCTTTACCCGTTTCCTGACCCCGGTGGAGCGTCTCGGGCACAAGCTCTGGTCGCGTATCCAGCCCCTCACGAAGCGTTTCCTGCCGGCCAGGTCGGTTTCCCAGGCGGTACCGCTCGGGATGTTGTGGGGGTTTCTTCCGTGCGGGCTCGTGTACAGCGTGCTCGCCACGGCGCTGGTGACCGGCTCGGCTTCGCGAGGCGCGATGTTGATGCTCGCCTTCGGTCTCGGGACGCTGCCCAACCTGCTGCTTGCAGGCATGCTCCTGAAACGTTTGCGGGACTATACTCGCAGCAAGACGATCCGCCTTGCCGCAGGTCTTGTGGTGCTGGGCTTCGGCGTCTTTGGACTGGTCAACGCACCGTCGCTCGGGGCGAACCTGTGGAATGGCGTGGTGTGCCACATCTGAGCCCACAGGCCCAGAGTGTGCGCATCAGCGCTGTGGGGGGCGGCTCAGGAATCCATCGTCCAGGAGGGTGTGGAGAATCGGGCATGGCGCCGGCGATTCGGTGTGCTCGCAGCAACTCACCAGGCTGGCAAGCGCATCGCGTATCTCATTGAGCTGACCGATTCGTCTTTCCACTTCTTCGAGCCGTGCCTGCGCCATTGCACGGGCCTCGACGCGATCATCGATCTCGTCGAGACGCAGCAGCTCCGCGATCTCATCGAGAGAAAATCCGAGTGTCTGTGCCCGGCGGATGAATCGCAGGCGGATCAGATCGGCGCTTTCATAGACGCGAAATGCGCCCTGGCGCGGTCCGTCATCGCGTAACAGCTTG
This sequence comes from Zoogloeaceae bacterium, assembly GCA_024235595.1. Taxonomy (GTDB): domain Bacteria; phylum Pseudomonadota; class Gammaproteobacteria; order Burkholderiales; family Rhodocyclaceae; genus Cognatazoarcus. The sequence goes on from JACKMC010000005.1 coordinate 167,893, forward strand.
CGTCGCTGGTAGTAGCGGATGGTCTCGACGCTGACGCCGGCCGCTCTGGCCAGGGCGCCGATAGTGAGTGCTTTCATTGCTTGACTCCGTAGTCGGGTACGGAGTTTACACTCGATTCATCGCATCAAAACAGTGCACGACGATGAACCACGACAATCGCCAAACCGGCCAGGCCGACCGCAGCCTTGACCTTCCGCTCGCGGGCATGACCTGTGCAGCCTGCGCGACGCGGATCGAAAAGGTCCTGCGTCGACTTCCCGGCGTGGAGGCCGAGGTCAACCTCGCGGCCGAGCGTGCTGCCGTGCGAATGAGCGACGACTCGGTGACTGGCGAGAAGATCCTCGAGACCATCCGTCGCGCCGGGTTCGAGGTTCCGGAGGGCGTCCTGGAGCTCTCCATCAGCGGCATGACTTGTGCCGCCTGCTCGGCGCGGATCGAGAAGGTGCTCAATCGCATGACCGGGGTAGATGCCCAGGTGAATCTGGCGACCGAGCGTGCGCTCGTCCGCTACCAGCCGGGACTGGCGAGCAGGAGTGGCATCGTCGATGCGATTCGCAGGGCGGGCTATGACGCGGTCGAGAGCGGACAGGCGGATCGTGCCGCCGAGAAAGCGCGCAAGCAGGCCGCGTACCGGCAAGAGCTGCGCCGCTTCTGGATCGCCGCGGCGCTGGCGCTGCCCTTGCTCGCGCAGATGCCGGCCATGCTCGGCGCGGGCGGGCATCACGATCTGTTGCCGAGGTGGCTGCAATTGCTGCTCGCGACCCCGGTGCAATTCTGGATCGGTGCCCGTTTCTATCGCGGCGCGTGGTCCGCTTTGCGAGGTGGAAGCGCCAACATGGACGTGCTGGTGGCACTCGGCACCAGCATGGCCTACTTCTTCAGCCTGGTCGTCACCCTGGGTGGATTCGACCGGCACTACGTTTACTTCGAGGCTTCCGCCTCGATCATCACGCTGGTCCTGATGGGCAAGCTGCTCGAAGCGCGGGCCAAGGCCAAGACTTCGGCAGCCATCGAGTCGCTGGTCAGCCTGCAGCCCGCACTCGCGCGGATCGAACGCGATGGCGAGTTGGTCGAGGTGCCGGTCGAGTCATTGCGCAAGGGTGACGCCTTCGTGGTTCGCCCGGGGGACAAGATACCCGTCGACGGGGTGGTGGAACGCGGCGAGTCGGCGGTCGACGAGGCCTTGCTGACTGGAGAAAGCTCACCGGTCGGCAAACGTCCCGGCGACAAGGTCTATGCGGCGACCCTCAACGGCTCCGGCGTATTGCATTGTTCTGCAACGGGCGTGGGTTCGGAAACCCTGCTTGCGGGCATTGTCCGCATGGTCGAGGCGGCACAGGGTTCGAAGGCGCCGGTGCAGCGCCTGGCAGACAAGGTTTCAGCGATCTTCGTGCCCGTCGTGGTGAGCATTGCCGCGTTGACCCTGGTGCTTTGGTGGTGGATCGGCGGAGAATTCACGCCGGCGATGGTCAATGCGGTCGCGGTGCTGGTGATCGCCTGCCCTTGCGCGCTGGGGCTCGCCACGCCGACCGCGATCATGGTCGGCACCGGGCAGGGCGCAAGCGCGGGCATCCTGGTCCGAAACGCCGAGGCGCTCGAGCGTGCGGAGAGAATCAAGGTGCTGGCGGTCGACAAGACCGGCACACTCACAGAGGGGCGTCCGGTTCTCGTCGAGACCGTTCCCGCCGAGGGCGTCGGCGAGGTCCACTTGCTGGCGCTCGCCGCCGGGCTCGAACATGGTAGTGCCCATCCGATCGCCATGGCGGTGGCAAAAGGGGCCCGTGAGCGAGGCGTCGCCGCACTGGCCCCCGAGGGGCTGCAGGCGGTGGCGGGCCGGGGCATCGTCGGGACCCTGGACGGCGAGCAGGTGGCGCTGGGCTCGCCGGCCTTCATCGCGGAATTGCTCGGCATTGCCGGGAGCATCGGCGAGAGCCTCGCCGAGCGTGCCCGGACGGTTGTGGCCGTGAGCCAGGGTGGAGCGCTGGTTGGGGTTCTCGGGGTGGCCGACCAACTCCGCCCGGGCGCGCGTGAGGCGGTGTCGCGCCTGCGGGCCAGCGGGGTCCGGGTGGTGATGCTGACCGGCGACAATGCTCGCACGGCGGCGGCGATTGCCGCGGAATGCGGCATCGAGGACTATCGCGCAGGGGTGCTGCCCGGCGACAAGGCGGACGCGGTGCGCGGGCTTGCAGGCGAGGGGCTCGTCGGCATGGCTGGAGACGGTATCAACGATGCGCCTGCGCTTGCTGCCGCGGATGTCTCGTTCGCGATCGGCACTGGCGCGGACGCTGCGATCGAAGCGGCTGACGTCACCCTGGTGCGCAGCGACCTGGCCGGCGTCTGCGACGCAATCGAACTCTCGCGCGCCACTTTGCGCAAGATCCGCCAGAACCTGTTCTTCGCTTTCGTCTATAACGTGTTGGGCATCCCGCTGGCGGCACTCGGATTCCTGAATCCGGTCATCGCTGGCGCGGCGATGGCGATGAGCTCTGTGTCGGTCGTTGGCAATTCATTGTTATTGCGCCGCTGGCACAGGCGGCGCGGTTGAGGAAAGGAGTGTGAAATTGGAACAAGCGTTGATCGGTATCGCGGGGATGACTTGCCAGGGCTGTGTGCGCAGCGTCACTTCGGCGCTGAATGCGACCGCCGGTGTCGAGGCGGTGGAGGTGTCGCTCGAGCGCGCGCAGGCAAAGGTGTCGTTCGATCCGGCCGTGACGAATCCGGCTGCTTTGCGCGCCGTGGTGGAAGAGGCGGGCTTCGATGCCAGTTGAGCGGGGCCTCAGCTAACGGGAACGGTGGGCGGCGGGCAGGGCGAAGGCGCCCCGGCAGGGTCAGAATCATGGTGATCCTGAACCTGGCCAGCGGCACACTCCCATCCCTTGCGCCGGCCGGGGGTGTCGGTAGCGCTGGTGGGCTGCCTGCGACCCCGATTGCCAAAGCAACCCAGGCCTATCGATCGCGCCCCTGCGCCGCCTCTGTCGCACGGGGCCGCGCGGCGGCGCCGGTGAGCCGTGCGCCGGTGGTGAAGAAGGCATGAAGGTCGTGTGCAAAGGCATCGAGCTCGGCGAGCTCGACCCTGTTTGCCCGATTGAAGGCGTTATAGGCGAGCACGGCAGGGATTGCCACGAACAGGCCCGCGGCGGTCATGATCAGGGCTTCGCCGACCGGGCCAGCGACCCTGTCCAGCGTCGCTGCGCCCGAAACCGAGATGCCCACCAGCGCGTGATAGATGCCCCATACGGTGCCGAAAAGCCCGACGAAGGGCGCGGTCGAGCCGATCGAAGCGAGGGTCGTGAGCCCGCTCTCGAGTCTTGCGGTGCTGCGCGCGATCGATTGGCGCAGCGCGCGTGTGAGGAACTCGCCGCGTTCGAGCGAAGCGCCCAGTGTCTGCGTCCCGCGATTGTCGAAGTGCGTGATCGCGAGGTCGGCGTGATGTGCCAGTTCGTCGAACGAGGAGCCGGGCGCACGCGAGGTGAGGACGTTCAGTCCGTCCGCCAACCTGGGAGCGAGCCAGAAGGCATCGACCGCGGCCGCCCTGCTTCGCTGGCCCAGCAGGCGCAGACTCTTGCGCACGATGAGATACCAGCTGCCCAGCGACATGAGCAGCAGCAACACCGCCACAGCGTGGCTGATTGCGTCGCCTTGAGCCCACAGGCTGCCGAGGCCAAAATTGGTGTCGTGCGGCATTTTCAATTCTCCAGTTTGAAGATGATGGGCACCTGAACCCAGCTTTCGATCGGCTTGCCGCCGCGCCTGGCAGGGACGAAGCGCCAGCCAGCCACGGTCTGTCGAGCCGCGGCGTCGAGACGGGCAGAGCCGGAGCTTTCGAACAGCTCGATGGTTGCCGGATTGCCGGCCGAATCCACCCTGACCCGAAGGATGATTCGCCCTTGTTCGCCGAGCCGCCGGGCCAATGGCGGATAGCGTGGCGCCGGATTGCGCAGGTATGCGGCGTCGAATCTCGCCGGCGTTTCGGACTCGCGTACAGCCGGCGACGCTGCCGCCTGGGAGGCGACCCGAGGCTCTTCGGTTTGCGCAGCCGGGGCCGGCGCATCGGCAATGTCGCTTGGCTGCGCTGCAGGGGCTGCAGGGGCTGCAGGGGCTGCAGGGGCTGCAGGGGCCAGTTCGGCTGTTCGCGGAATTGCTGGGGGCTTGGTGGCTTCGGCTTTTCGGACCGGGCGAACGGGTTTTTTAGACTGCTGCGGCTGATCGGGTTTCGGCGCAGCAATGGACTTTTCTAGCCGGCGCGGGGCTGGTCTGGGCGCAGGGGCGGCCGAAAGGGGCGGCGTGGCCGTTGCGCTGGTCGGGGGCGGGGCAAGCAGCTGGACCGTGATTGGCGGCGGCTCGGCAGTGGAAGGGCGCTCGGGGGCATGAGCAAATACCCACGCCAGCCCGAGCAGGTGGACCAAAGTGACGCCGGCGAATATCAGCAGGCGCATGCCGATGCGCTCGAATGCCGGCTCAGTTTCTTGCATGGCCATCGTTAGCCGGTTTGCCCGCACCGCAGTGCTTCGATAAGCCTCTTCGCATCGGCGGGGCCGATCGGTCTGGATCGAAGCGACGCGGAATATGCCGCAGGCGATCGTTGGCTCGCCCTTGCCCGGTTGTCGCGGCCCTGGCGACCGGGTTCGCAATGGATCGGCTTCCGGCCCGATGACGGGCGCCAACCGGTATGGCAGCGTTGCGACTCCAGCGGCTCGCAGTCCGTCGACCGGCAGCGCCCGGGTATTCAAGCAAGTCGGCCTCCTGTGTGAGCGGCATGTCCTTTGCGATTCGGCGCGAATTATACGCGTGCGCGGCAGCGCGTTCGGTGCTGCGCTGCGGCGGTTTGTCGCAGGTGCTGCGCTGCGTATCTGCTGCAATGCAGCGTGTGTGTCGCATGCACGGCGCATTCGCTCACCGAAAGCCATGCAAAACCCTCTATAATTCCGGCACTTTCAAAAGGGAGGAAGTCATGGGTCTAGACCTCGTCAAAGCTGGCAAGGATGTTCCGAACGACATCAATGTGATTATCGAGATCTCCGCCAACGGAGACCCCATAAAGTTCGAAGTGGACAAGGATAGCGGCGCCGTATTCGTCGACCGTTTCCTGGGTACCGCGATGCATTACCCCTGCAATTACGGCTACGTGCCGCACACCATCGCTGGCGATGGCGATCCGGTGGACGTGCTCGTGGTTTCGCCGTTTCCGCTGCAGCCCGGTGTGGTGATCCGCTGCCGTCCGGTCGGCATGCTCAAGATGGAAGACGAAAGCGGTATCGACGCCAAGGTGGTGGCCGTTCCGGTTTCGAAACTGACGCCGCTGTACGACAAGGTCCAGACCACCGACGACTTGCCGGAGCTGTTGCTCAAGCAGATCTCGCATTTCTTCGAGCATTACAAGGACCTGGAGCCGGGCAAGTGGGTGAAGGTCAAGGGTTGGGGCACCGTTGAGGATGCGCGCGAAGAGATCATGAGCGGCATCGCCGCTGCCGCGAAGTAAGCTAACCTCTTCGCCGCGTCACCCTGAACGGCCCGCTCGATGCGGGCCGTTCGCTTTTTCAGGGTGTTGAGCGCCGGCGAAAGGGACTGCGCTCGGTCAGTTCGTCGAGATACATGCCGACGCCTTCGCGCTCCCTTGCCAGAAAGCGATCCACCGCGTCGCGAAAGCGCGGGTCGGCAATCCAGTGGGCCGAGCGGGTCTTCACCGGGGTGAGTCCGCGCGAGAGCTTGTGCTCGCCCTGTGCGCCGCCTTCCATCCGGCCCAGACCATGGCCGATGCAGTAATCGATCGCGCGGTAGTAGCAGACCTCGAAATGCAGGTTGGGGATCGGCCGTGTCGCGCCCCAGTAGCGACCATACAATGCGTTCGAGTCGCACAGGAAGAACGCGCCGGCGACCGCACCGCCCTGCTGTTCGACGAGCAGCAGGCGGACCTGGTCCGGCATTCGACGAGCGATCTGGCGAAAGAACGCCTGGTTCAGATAAGGGGTCGATCGATGCAGGTGGTAGGTCTGCGCATAGATTTCATGAAAAAAGCGCCAGTGCTCTTCGGTTGCCTGATGGCCGTCCAGCCAGTGATAGGCGAGCCCCAGGCCATCGAGCTTGCGGCGCTCCTGGCGGATCTTCTTGCGCTTTTCGTGATTCAAGGAGGCGAGGAAGGCGTCGAAGTCGGCATAACCGGCATTGTGCCAGTGGAACTGGACGCCTTCGCGTACCAGCATCCCGCGTGATTGCATCAAGGCCGCCTCGTCGGCCGCCGGAAACAGAACGTGCAGCGAAGAGGCGCCGCTCTCTTCCACCATTGTGAGCGTCGCATCGAGCAGAGCGGCCCGATGTGAGGCCGAACGGCCCAGCAGGCGAGCCCCCGGAAGCGGCGAGAAGGGGATCGCTGCGAGCCACTTGGGATAGTAGGCGAGGCCGTTGCGCTGGTATGCATCGGCCCAGGCCCAGTCGAACACGTATTCGCCGTAGGAGTGCTCCTTGAGGTAAAGCGGCATCGCCGCGACCAGCTCGCCGCCGCTGAACAGTACCGCATGGGCGGGGCGCCAGCCGCTGTGCTGGCCTACGCAAGCAGCGGATTCCAGCGACTGCAGGAAGGCGTGACGAAGGGCAGGGTGACCTTCGTGAAGCGCGTCCCAGGCCTCGGGCCGAATTTCGGAGATTGCCGGAAGCAGTTTGAAGTCTGAATGCATATGACGATGTCGATCCCAGCGAGCTTGTCGCCGGCCGGCCAGTCGGAGGCAGGTCGGCAGTCCAGCGCAATCGGCGGCCCACCCGCCCCGTAGCGTGTCCGGCAATGATAGCCCCGCGACGCAAAGAGGCCCTCCTGGTGAGGTCACGCCCTGCTTTGCGGGGGCAAAACGCTCACGATCACGCTATAGTTACGCCGCTATGGATAAACCTCTGAAAATTGCGGTCGCCCAGCTCAACATGGTTGTGGGTGACCTTAAGGGAAACGCCCGCCAGATCGTCGAGGCCGCGCAGGAGGCCGCCCGGCGCGGCGCAGACATCATGGTAACGCCGGAGCTCGCGTTGTCCGGCTATCCGCCCGAAGATCTGCTGCTGCGGCCTGATTTTTACCGCGCCTGCGCCGAAATGGTCGGGGTGATCGCGGCCCAGACCCGAGGCATCGTGGTAGTGCTCGGGCATCCCTATGCGGAAAATGGCCGATGCTTCAATGGCGCCTCGGTCCTGCGCGACGGAGTCGTGGCCGCGACCTATCGCAAGCTGCGGCTGCCCAACTACCAGGTGTTCGACGAGGAAAGGTATTTCGAGCCTGGTGAAGAGGCGTCCACCTTCGTCGTGAACGGCGTGAGCTGCGGAATCAATATCTGCGCCGATGTCTGGGAGCCCGAGCCGGTGGAGCTGGTGCGCCAGGCGGGCGCGCAACTGCTGCTCACGCTCAATGCGTCGCCCTATCACATCGACAAGCAGCAAACCCGTATGCAGGTGTTGAAGGACCGGGTGGCGGAGTCGGGCCTGTCGATTCTCTATGTCAACATGGTGGGTGGGCAGGACGAGCTGGTCTTCGATGGTGCCTCGTTCGCGCTCGACAACGACGGGGCGCTCGCCTACCGTTCGCCGAGTTTCGAGGCACGGATCGATGTGCTCGAGTGGTCGGCGGGGCGCTGGCGGGGCGGCGCGGTTGCCGAACTGCGCAGTGAAGAGGCGGAGGTCTATTCGGCGCTTACCATCGGCGTCCGCGACTACATCGGCAAGAACGGATTCCCCGGAGCGATCATCGGCCTTTCGGGTGGCATCGATTCTGCGCTGACGCTCACGATCGCTGTCGATGCGCTCGGTGCAGACCGGGTTCGGGCGATCATGATGGCGTCGCCGTATACCGCGCAGATGAGCCTCGACGACTCACAGGCGCTGGTTGACCGGCTGGGCGTGCAGTACGACCAGATTCCGATCGAACCGGCGATGCAGGTGTATTCGAGCATGCTCGGGCCCTATTTCAAGGGATTGCCCGAGGACACCACTGAAGAGAACTTGCAGTCGCGCATCCGTGGCAATCTCTTGATGGCGTTCTCCAACAAGACCGGACGGCTTGTTCTGACGACCGGAAACAAGAGCGAGATGGCGACCGGATACGCAACGCTGTATGGCGACATGGCGGGCGGATTCGCGGTCCTCAAGGATATCTACAAGACGCTCGTCTATCGTCTTGCCGAATGGCGAAACTCGGTTCGGGCCGATATTCCGCGTAACATCATAGAGCGCCCGCCCTCTGCCGAACTCAAGCCGGACCAAAAGGACCAGGACTCGCTGCCGCCGTACGAGGTGCTGGATGCGATCATCGAGGCCTACATGGAGCACGACCTCTCGCCGCGGGAGATCGTGGCACGGGGTTACGCCGAGGCGGAGGTCCGCCGGGCGGTGGGCATGTTGAAGCGCAATGAATACAAACGGCGTCAGGCGCCGGTCGGGGTTCGCGTCACGCCACGCGGTTTCGGCAAGGACTGGCGTTATCCGATCACCTCCCGTTACCAGGACGAATACTGACCGGGAGCCAGCATGAATCAGAGACAGAGGAAGGACTCATGAAGAAAATCGAGGCGATCATCAAGCCGTTCAAACTCGATGAAGTGCGCGAAGCGCTCTCGGAAGTGGGCATCACGGGCCTGACAGTCGGTGAAGTCAAGGGCTTCGGGCGGCAAAAGGGGCACACCGAACTCTATCGCGGCGCAGAATATGTGGTTGATTTCCTCCCCAAGGTCAAGGTCGAGGTCGTGGTCGGCGATGCGGTCGTCGAGCAGGCCATCGAGGCGATCGTCAAGGCCGCACGTACAGGCAAGATCGGCGACGGCAAGATCTTCGTAACGGCAGTCGAGCAGGTGGTACGGATCCGCACCGGCGAAACCGACGAGTCGGCGATCTAGGAGGCGGCCGGGCCAGGCCGCTCGTTCAGGCGACAGGCCCGCTTCGGCGGGCTTCTACATGGCCCGGCCTGCGCCCTGGCCACTGGCGCGGAGCAGGATCAGCAACGCGCCTCCGCCGCCATCGTGGGGCGGCGCCTGGCAAAAGGCGAGGATCTCTTCGCGTTGCGCGAGCCAGCCTCGCGAGAGGTGCTTGAGCACCGGGAAGCGCCCCGGCGAGCCGAGACCCTTGCCGTGGATGAGTCGCACGCACCGGCGTCCATGGTGCAGGCTCTCGCCCAGAAAGGCCGACAGCGCGGCGCGCGCCTCATCGCGGACCAGGCCATGAAGGTCCAGTTGTCCCTGTACCACCCAGCGCCCGCGACGCAGGTCGGTGAGCACCCGCCTGGGTATGCCCGGCCTTAGAAAGGCGGTTTCATCCCCGGTGTCGAGGCGATCTTCGAGGCTGAGAGGGGTTCCGAGGGTTTCGGCGAGCACCGATCGATCGTCCGCTTGCCGCTGCACAGGGTGGGGCGCCGCCGGAGGTGTCGACACGACCGCGCGATTGTCGGCCTTGAGGGGTCTTGTGCCTTGCAGTGCCCAGTCGAGCAAGGCCTTGGGATCGTCCGCGGCGACCCCGGATGGCAGATGCTCGAGCATGGTCCTGGCGCTGAAGGGCGGGATTTCGGCAGCCGGGCCATCGCCCCGCGTGCGGCGGTGAGCCGGCGCGCGGAGGTCGAGCCGGCCGGTGTCCCTGATCGGCTGCACATCCCGCATCTCGAACCGGAATACGTCTTCGTCTGCGCGAGGGGCCGTGCTTGTGCGCTTGGGCCCGGGTTCGCCCTCGCTGACGCGCGTCCGTGGCAGCGGCGCTGGCTTCGGCGGTTCGAGAACGACCCTGTTGGCGGGACGCAGCGGCGTGGCATCGTCGAGAGCGCTCTTGAAGAGCGATATATCGTCTTCGGAGAGCGCCGTCGGGGGCGCCTCGGCCTGCCGATTCGTGGCTTCCGGCTTGCCCTTGCCGGATTTTCCGGTGATCGACGAAGCCGGCAGCGTGCCGCGCAGATCCTTGAGGGCGTCGAAGCCGCCGCCCCGTTCAACCCTGCGGCCTGGGCTTGCGGGCAAGGTCCTGGCGTGGGGTGGGCGACGCGGCATCGAAGCGCTCAGGCGAGCTTGAGCGAATCCAGGTAACGCTCGGCATCGAGCGCCGCCATGCAACCGGTTCCGGCACTGGTAACGGCCTGCCGGTAGATATGGTCCTGGACATCCCCGGCCGCAAAGATTCCGGGTATGCTGGTCGCGGTGGCATTGCCCTCGCGGCCGCCTGTCGTGATGATGTAGCCACCCTCCATCTCGAGCTGCCCTTCGAAGATGTCGGTGTTGGGCTTGTGACCGATGGCAATGAACACGCCCTTGAGGGCGATCTCACGGGTGTCGTCCGAGGTCATGCTGCGGATGCGCATCCCGGTCACGCCCGAATCGTCGCCGAGCACCTCGTCGAGTGTGGCATCGAGCTCGAGCACGATCTTACCCGCCGCGACCTTCTCCATCATCTTGTCGATGAGGATCTTTTCGGCGCGGAACTTGTTACGTCGATGAACCAGGGTGACCTTGCTGGCGATATTGGCGAGATAGAGCGCCTCTTCGACCGCGGTGTTGCCGCCGCCGATGACCGCCACCTCCTGGTTTCGATAGAAGAATCCGTCGCAGGTGGCACAAGCGGAAACGCCGCGACCCATGAATTTCTCCTCGGAGGGCAGCCCGATGTACTTGGCGGTGGCTCCGGTGGAAATGATCAGCGCATCGCAGGTGTATTCGCCCGCATCGCCGATCAGCCGGATCGGTTTCTCGGCCAGATGAGTCGTGTGGATATGGTCGAAAATGATCTCGGTATTGAAGCGCTGGGCATGCTTGAGGAATCTTTCCATCAACTCGGGTCCCATCACCCCATCGGCGTCGGCGGGCCAGTTGTCGACGTCCGTGGTGGTCATCAGTTGGCCACCTTGTGCGAGGCCGGTGATCAGGACTGGCTCGAGGTTCGCGCGGGCGGCGTAAACGGCGGCCGTATAGCCGGCTGGGCCGGATCCAAGTATGAGCAGGCGTACGTGGCGGTTTTGCATGGTGATGCGGATTCCTGGCAGGGCTGAAGTGCGAATTATAGCCGCCTCTGCGCAGAGCTTCCCGCTCCCGCGCTTTGGTGCCGGGCGCTTGCCGCGGGACCCATCGATCCGCACGGGCAGGGACTTGCCGGAGAGGGAATCCGTGAAAATCCGGATGTCTTGTTCTGTGGCGGGAATTTGTCGGGTACCATCGACAGGTCGACGCAACTGGCTCCACGCTGGAGGTACCATGAACCTGTCCAATGCCGTATCCATCATCGCACTGAAAACGTTCTCGCTGTTCAACGGGCTGACGGATGACCGGCTTGCTGCGATTGCGCAGCATGCTCTCATGCGCAGGGTGCCGCGGGGTCAGGCAGTGGTCCACGCGGGTGACCGCACCGACTACGTGTACTTCGTTCTCACCGGCAATCTGAAGGTGCTCGTCAGCGACGAGGACGGGCGCGAGGTGATTCTCACCATGCTGGGGCAGGGCGAACTGTTCGGCGAGATGGGGGTTTTCGACGAACAGCCGCGTTCGGCCTCGGTCGTCGCTGTTTCACCGGTGGATCTGGTGGTGATTGCCAAGTCCGACTTCCGCCGCATGATGCAGGAGAACTTCGACATTGCGTGGCGCATCATGAGCAACCTCGCCGAGCGCTTGCGCACCGCCGATCGCAAGATCGAAAGCCTTGCGCTCATGGATGTCTATGGCCGTGTCGCGAGGCTCCTCCTCGAGATGGCCGAAGAGGTCGAGGGCGAGCGCATCGTCCAGCGCAAGATATCCAAACAGGACATCGCCAAGATGATCGGTGCGTCGCGCGAGATGGTGAGCCGGGTAATGAAGGACCTGGGCATGCGGGGCCTGATCGAGGAGTCCGATCGGGGCATCATCCTGCGCGAGCGCATTCTCGATCTTTGATTTTTGGTGAGCGGTGGGCTTTATCCTCCCGGCTCACGGGCCAGGGCAGTTTTGCGGTCTTGACTTATAATCGCGGATTGTTGTGAGCAGCCGCCCGGCGCGGTGAAATCAGATGCTGCCTTCCGCTTCCTCCCGTTCCCAGCCACTTCCTGAAAAGATTGCAGCGCGTCTCCAGGAGGCGCGCTGGCTGCTGTTCGGGCTGGTGGCCGTGTATCTAGCCATGGTGTTGCTCGGCTACAGCAAGGGCGACCCGGGCTGGTCTCATGCGGCGGCCGTCGAGCGGGTCGCGAATCCGGGTGGCAGACTCGGAGCGTGGGTGTCCGATCTGATGCTCTACCTGTTCGGACTGTCCGCCTGGTGGTGGGTCTTCTTCCTTGGGCTCGGGCTGGTCAGCGGTTACAGGCGGCTGCGGCACCCCGGTCACACCGACCACCGTTCGCTGCTCGTCGTGTGTTGCGGCTTCTGTATCACGCTGTTGTCCAGCAGTGCGCTCGAAGCGCTGCGGTTCCATTCCTCGTCCGCCGATCTGCCGCTCAATGCGGGGGGCATGCTCGGTTTCGAACTCGGTGAGATGGCGCTCAAGTACCTCGGCTTTACGGGCGGAACGCTGGTCCTTCTGACGCTCGCGGCGACCGGGCTGAGTCTCTTTACCGGTGTCTCCTGGGTCGGGGCTGCGGAGCGCATGGGCTTGTGGCTCGAGGAAGGATGGCACTTCATCGAGAACAAGTGGAAGGAGTGGCAGGACCGCAAGGTGGGCCGCGAAGTAGCCGAGAAGCGTGAGGCCGTGGTCAGCACCAAGCGCAAGAAGACCGAGCAATCACCGCCCGCGCCGGTGCGCATCGAGCCGGCCGTGACCGAGGTGCCGAAATCCGAACGTGTCGAACGGGAACGGCAGCAGGCATTGTTCGCGGACATGTCCGAGGGATTGATTCCGCCGGTCGGGCTGCTCGACCCACCTTCCCGGGATGTCGACCCGCCTTCGGCCGAAACGCTCGAATACACCTCGCGGCTGATCGAGCGCAAGCTCGCCGACTTCGGTGTCGAGGTCAAGGTGCTTGCGGCCTATCCGGGCCCGGTGATTACCCGCTACGAGATCGAGCCGGCTACCGGCGTGAAGGGCAGCCAGGTGGTGAACCTGGCGAAGGATCTCGCTCGCGCGCTGTCGCTCGTATCGATCCGCGTTGTCGAGACGATCCCCGGCAAGTCGTGCATGGCGCTCGAACTTCCGAATCCCAAGCGCCAGACGGTGCGTTTGTCCGAGATCGTTGCCTCCAAGGCCTATCAGGACATGAGCTCGCCGCTCACGGTTGCGCTCGGCAAGGATATCGGCGGGCAGCCGATCGTCGCCGACCTGGCCAAGATGCCGCACTTGCTGGTTGCCGGCACGACCGGATCGGGGAAATCGGTCGGGGTCAACGCGATGATCCTGTCGCTGCTCTACAAGTCCGAGCCTGACCGGGTGCGCCTCATCATGGTCGATCCGAAGATGCTCGAACTCTCGATCTACGAAGGCATCCCCCATTTGCTGGCCCCGGTGGTGACCGACATGAAACATGCCGGCAATGCGCTGAACTGGTGCGTCGGCGAGATGGAAAAACGCTACAAGCTCATGGCGGCGGTCGGGGTGCGCAATCTGGCGGGTTTCAACAAGCAGGTGCAGGAGGCCCGCAAGCAGGGGGTGCCGCTTACCAACCCGTTCTCGATCACCCCGGAGAGCCCCGAGCCGTTGGAGCCGCTGCCACACATCGTGGTGGTGGTCGACGAGTTCGCAGACCTGATGATGGTGGTCGGCAAGAAGGTGGAGGAGTTGATCGCCAGGTTGGCGCAGAAGGCCCGCGCCGCCGGTATTCACCTGATACTGGCGACGCAGCGCCCCTCGGTCGACGTCATCACCGGCCTGATCAAGGCCAACATCCCGACCCGCATGGCCTTCCAGGTGTCGAGCAAGATCGACTCCCGCACCATTCTCGACCAGATGGGAGCGGAAAACCTGCTTGGCATGGGCGACATGCTCTACCTGCCGCCGGGCTCCGGATTGCCGGTGCGCGTTCATGGTGCGTTTGTCGCCGACGACGAAGTCCACAAGATCGTCGACCACCTCAAACGGCACGGCGCGCCCGACTACATCGAGGGCATTCTCGCGGCGCCCGAGGACGACGCGGAAGGTGCGCTGGGTGGCGGTGGCGAGGCCGACGGCGAGGCCGACCCGCTCTACGACCAGGCTGTCGACGTCGTCATCAAGACGCGGCGACCGTCGATTTCGCTGGTTCAACGCCACTTGCGCATCGGTTACAACCGTGCCGCCCGGTTGATCGAGCAGATGGAGCGTTCGGGCCTGGTCTCCTCGATGGGCAGCAACGGAAATCGCGAGGTGCTCGCGCCCGCCAAGGAAGCCGACTGAACGCCGCAGCGGCGCCGATGGTCAACAACGGCCACACCACTTCTGGATTCAAGATGAAGCCGAATTCCGCTTTCATGGCGCTCGCGATTTCCTCTCTAACGCTCCTTGGCAACTCGAATCTCCATGCCGCAGGGCTCGAGCAACTGCGCCAGTTCGTGGCGCAGACCAGCAGTGGGGCCGGCGAATTCTCGCAAACCGTGATCGCGCGCTCGGGCCGCAAGCCGCAAATCGCCTCGGGCACTTTCTCGTTCGAACGCCCGGGGCGTTTCCGTTGGCACTATGAGCAGCCCTATCAGCAACTGCTGGTGGGTGATGGGTCGCGCATGTGGTCCTACGACAAGGATCTCAATCAGGTCACCGTCAAGCCGATGGGCGATGCGCTCGGTGCGACGCCCGCGGCGATCATCGCCGGCAAGGCCGACCTCGAGAAGAACTTCGACCTGAGCGAAGGCACGCCGGCAGACGGGCTGGAGTGGGTCGAGGCAAGACCCAGGACCACGGACACCGCTTTCGCATCGCTGCGCCTCGGCTTTTCGGGCTCGATGCTGAAGGTCATGGAGATTGGCGACAACTTCGGCCAGAATACACGGCTGGTGTTCGAGCGCTTCGACAGGAACCCCAAACTCGATCCCGCGAATTTTCGCTTCGTGCCGCCAGCCGGTGCCGATGTGATCGGCGGCGAGTGAGCCGGCAGGGATGCAAGATCTTTTCGCCTCCGCCGAAGCGCCATCCCAGCCGCTCGCGGAGTTGATGCGCCCCTCGAGCATCGACGAGATCATGGGTCAGGCGCACCTGCTCGGGCCGGGCAAGCCGCTGCGACTGGCGTTCGAGTCGGGCAAGCTGCATTCGATGATCCTGTGGGGGCCGCCCGGCGTCGGCAAGACCACGCTGGCGCGACTCATGGCAGCCGCCTTCGATGCCGAATTCGTTTCCCTTTCGGCGGTGTTCTCGGGCGTCAAGGAGATTCGCGAGGCCATCCAGCACGCGGAGATTGCGCGTGCCAGGGGGCGGCACACGATCCTCTTCGTCGATGAAGTGCATCGCTTCAACAAATCGCAGCAAGACGCATTTCTGCCATTTGTCGAACAGGGGTTGGTGACCTTCGTCGGCGCGACCACCGAGAATCCCTCCTTCGAGGTCAACGCTGCCCTGTTGTCGCGCGCCTCGGTCTACGTGCTCGAAACCCTCTCCGAAGCAGATCTCCTGGCGCTGCTCGAGAGAGCAAGGGCAAGGCATTGTCCCGGACTGGAATTCAGCGATGAGGCGCGACAGCGACTGGTCGGCTTTGCCGATGGGGATGGCCGACGAACCCTGAACCTGCTCGAGCAGGTGCGCACCGCGGCGCAAACGGCCGGCCGGACCGAAGTCGATGGCGATTTCGTCGAGCAGGCGCTATCGCGCAGTCTGCGCCGATTCGACAAGGGCGGCGAGGCCTTCTACGATCAGATTTCCGCCTTGCACAAGTCGGTGCGCGGCTCCGACCCGGATGCTGCCTTGTACTGGCTTTGTCGCATGCTGGATGGCGGCGCCGATCCCTTGTACCTTGGGCGGCGCCTGATTCGCATGGCGGTGGAGGACATAGGTCTTGCCGACCCGCGCGCCTTGCAGACCTGCCTCGACGCCTGCGCATGCTTCGAGCGACTGGGGTCGCCCGAGGGAGAACTCGCGCTAGCCCAGGCGACAATATTCATGGCCTGCGCCGCGAAATCGAATGCGGTGTACAAGGCCTATAACGCGGCTCGGAAATTCGTCTCGGGCGATGGGTCGCGACCAGTACCGATGCACCTTCGCAATGCTCCGACCAGGCTGATGAAGGACCTTGGCTACGGCCAGCGCTACCGCTATGCGCACGACGAGCCGGGCGCATATGCGGCAGGCGAGAACTATTTCCCCGACGGCATGAGCGCACCCCGCTGGTACCAGCCAACCGATCGCGGCATGGAAAACCGCATTGCCGAAAAGCTGCGGCAACTGCGTGCCCTCGACGACGCCGATGCGCAAAGGCGCACGCGCGAGGAGTGACCGCACTCCCCGCCGACTTGGCCTGGGATTTCCGTGCTTCAGTGTGCCTGCGGGAAATCGTGCTGGAAGCGGTGCCAGACGCTACGCGCCCGCGCGGCCCGCTCGCTGTCCCCTGAGCGCTCGGCCCGTTCGAGCGCTTCGCTCAGATACTGGGTCAGCAAGAGAACGCCTTCGGGGGTCTGTACGAGCCCGCAGGCAATCGTGGCTGCGGCGGCATCGGGTATGTCTTCGTGCTCGGCAATCAGGGCAACCTCGTCGTCGGTGAGGTTGCAATAGTCGAGACAGTCTCTCATCGAGAGCATGGTGTTCTCCTCCAAATGTCTGTACATCAGGAATCCCTCTGTCGGGGTTTCTCTGCTTGATTCACTCAAGTTCACAGTATGGCTTCAGGCAAGAAAAGTTCCACTTCCAAAAACCGTCGGGTCGATTGATTCGTTCAATCGGAGGGGGCCGTTTCCGCGGGCGGTCCGTCAGGGTGGTGAGCGGACATGCGGATGTCGCCGGGACAGCTTAAAATGCCGGCTTCAACTACGCGGCCTAATCCGGACCTTTCAATGCTAGATATCCAGTTGTTACGCAATCAAATGCCTTTCGTTGCCGAATCCCTGGCGACACGGGGCGTGCATCTTGACGTGTCGGCTTTCGAAACGCTGGAAGAAGATCGCAAGCAGTTGCAGACCCGTACCCAGGAGCTTCAAGCCCGGCGCAATGCACTGTCCAAACAGATCGGCGCACTGAAGAGCAAGGGCGAGGACGCTTCGGCAGCAATGACCGAAGTGAGTGGAATCGGCGAGGAGTTGAAGCGCAACGAGCAGGCCTTGTCGGGCTTGCTCGAGCGGATCAACGATTTTGCTGCCGCGCTGCCGAACCTGCCGCACGAGAGCGTGCCGGTGGGGGCCGATGAGTCTGCAAACATCGAGATCATGCGCTGGGGCACGCCGCGCGAGTTCGATTTCGAGGTGAGTGACCATGTCGACGTCGGCGCACGCTTGGGGCTGCTCGATTTCGAAACCGCAGCCAAGATCTCGGGCGCGCGCTTTGCGATCACGCGCGGCGGCCTGGCGAGACTGCATCGCGCGCTCGCCCAATTCATGCTGGATACCCATGTACGTGAGCACGGCTACACCGAAGTGACGGTGCCGTTCCTGGTGAATCCGGCCAGCATGTACGGCACCGGACAGCTTCCCAAGTTCGAGGAGGATCTTTTTGCGGTGCCGAAACCCGACGGCGGCCGCTTCTACCTGATCCCGACTGCAGAGGTCCCGGTTACCAACATGGTGCGCGACGAACTGTTGAACGTGGAGTCGCTGCCGCTCAAGTTCGTCTGTCACACGCCATGTTTTCGCTCCGAGGCGGGCTCCTACGGACGCGATACGCGAGGCATGATTCGCCAGCACCAGTTCGAGAAGGTCGAGCTGGTGCGCATCGAGACGCCGGAGAATTCATGGACCGCGCTCGAGGAGCTGTGCGCGCATGCCGAGGCAATCCTGCGCAAGCTCGCGCTCCCATATCGCAAGATCGTACTTTGCACCGGCGACATGGGTTTCTCGGCGGCGAAGACATACGATCTCGAAGTCTGGCTCCCCGCCCAGAATACCTATCGGGAGATCTCGTCCTGCTCCAACACCGGGGCGTTCCAGGCGCGCAGGATGCAGGCGCGGTTCAAGAACGCGCAGGGCAAGAACGAACTGCTGCACACGCTCAACGGCTCGGGTCTTGCGGTCGGGCGCACGCTCGTCGCGGTGCTCGAAAACTATCAGCAGGTGGACGGGTCCGTGCTGGTTCCCGAAGTGCTGCAACCCTACATGGGGGGGCTGGAAGTGCTCGCGCCCTGAAGCTTGAGACCGGGCTCGCTGTCGACATTGGCGAGCCCGAGCGAGCTTCGATGGGGCGGCTCGAAACGGCTGATGATGTCGAAGTAGTTGCGCACGTTCTCGGTCATGATCACCGCCTCGCCACCACGCGCCGGGCCGGCCTTGAGCTGCGCAGCGAAGGCGGGCCTGGACATCAGCGGTAGCACCGACTTCATGGGCAGCCAGGCAGTGTTGTCCTTGCCGAGCCGCCGCGCGATGGCGCGGGCGCCGTTCATGTGTCCCATGCCGAGGTTGTACGCGGCCACGGCCATCCAGGTGCGGTCCGGCTCCGGGACCTCCCGCGCCAGTTGATCGCGCAGCATCGAAAAATAGCGGGCGCCGCCCTTTATGCTTTCCCGTGCATCGAGACGGTTCGATACCCGCAGCCGATCCGCAGTTTCGGCTGTCAACATCATCATTCCGCGAACGCCTGTGTATGACGTGGCAAGCGGATCCCATTGCGATTCCTGGTAGGCGATCGACGCGATCAGCCGCCAATCGATGCCGGTAAGCTGTTCGGCTTCCATGAAGTAGCTCTTGTAGCGGGGCAGGCGGGTCTGGATGCGCTGGAGCAATGCTGTAACGTCATCGTCGTCGAGACGTTCGACATGGCCGAAATGCAGGTCTGCCAGACGCGCGAGCAGACCATTGCTGCGGATTCGTGCGATGAAGGCATTGATTTCGTCCACGAAGCGCTTACTGGCATTGTGCGGCAGCGCCCAGGCGATCTCCGACTTGATCTTCAGTGGCATCGCGATCGATAGCTCGGGGTGAAAGTTCGACGCCATGTTGTAATTGACCCTGTCGGTCGCAACAAGGTCGATTTCGCCCCTCGCCACGCGTTCAAGCAGTTCTGCTTCGCCACCGCTGATCGGGTAGGTGAGTCTCATGCTGGGGATGCGATTCCGGATCGCGTCGAGTGCCTCGGCTGGCACCGAGCCGCGCCGAACGCCGATCCGTCTATTCGCAAGCTCCTTCTCGGAGGAGAGCTGTCGCGACAAGTTGCGGCCCACCAGGACATACTCGACCTCACGGATCGGCGCCGACCAGATCACTTGCCGGCGCTCGTTGCGCACCAGCCCGGCTGCCGCGAGATGCATGTTGTTATGGGTCACCGCGTAGATCGAGTCAAGGGAACTGGGCAGCACCGAGAACTTCACCGGTACGCCAAGGTATCGCCCAAGCTCGAGCAATAGATCGTGCTCGAAGCCGCTTTCCCTGCCGTCTGTGCCGATGCGATAGGAGAGCGCATCGCTGCGTGTTGCCACCCGCAATTCGCCCAGCTCCTCGTATCCGAGAAGACGCGGCGGCGGAGCCCGCTCGCAACCGGACAGGCTCAATGCAAACATAAGGATGGCGAGACCGTATTTCACTGCTTCGGGGCGGGCCAGACGACATGGGTCAGGGGATTCTGTCGTCGGCGGTAGATCGATGCAAGCAATTACTGACTCGATCAGCAATATTTGGGGTCTCGCGGAAGACCATCGCGAACGCGTCCTGTATATTTGAAAACTCTAATGTATTGGCTGGAGCGACCATGGCTGAAAAATCTTTTGTGCAGATTACGTCCGATGTTTCATCCGCGCTGGAAACGATGCGCAAGGAGGTTCCCGACACCATGCAGGGGTTTCACGCACTCTCGAAGGCGGCCCTCAAGGCAGGGGTCCTGTCGGCTCTCGACAAGGAACTGATCGCGCTGGCGATCGGCGTCTCGTCCCGTTGCGATGCGTGCATCGGCTTTCACGTCAAGGCGCTGATTCGGCTTGGCGTGACACGCGAGCAGCTTATGGAAACGCTCGCGGTGTGCACCTACATGGGCGGCGGCCCGAGCCTCATGTACGCGGCCGAAGCGGTGCGTGCGTTCGAGGAGTTCTCCCCGAAGAGCTGAATCTTGTTCGAAGTACTTCACTTTTCCGGCAAATCGTCTAGAATGCCGACCTTCGAGCGGAGAGGTGGCAGAGTGGTCGAATGTACCTGACTCGAAATCAGGCGTACGTGCAAGCGTACCGTGGGTTCGAATCCCACCCTCTCCGCCATATTTGATTTCAAATCAAGCACTTAAATGAACATTCGTTCATAGCCCACCAGACAGCCCACCACTTTGGTGGGCTTTGTGTTTTCAACTCGCCGCCCAGCGGCCGCTTGGCCCCCGGAGATCGGATTGTTGAGGGCCCACCGGTTAGCGAGCACTCCTTCGTGGGCGAGCTGAATCATGCTTGTGGCGCTGTCGCCCCGGACACGCTCCAGCCGAATGCGCTCAAAGCCGCTGGGTTCATGGATGTCTTCCCCTTGGACGGCCGGCACCTTGGCAGTGTGGCGCTTGCGCCTTTGCCAGCGGCACGTAATTGCCGATCGGTGATGGCCAGATAGGTCTCCTCGACTTCGACCAAACCATGCAGTCTCTCGCGCTCGGGCCGCACCATGGTTTGGCGAAAGCGGTGAAACATGGCTCACGCGGTCTGACAACACGCCATACCGAGCATCCGCTGCAAGCCGGGCGCGTTGCACCCCAAGTTTGTGGTTGGCGACATACGAGGCACCGGCCAACCACACGCGCAACGGCGTGCGGGTCTCCTCAAAGATGGTGCCCGCCGTGTCCGAGTCCTGATTCCGGCAACGGCGACCCATAAGCTGAGTCGGCCAGCTCCTTACGTTGGCTCTTTCGCACAGCAGGCCGAACAGGCGAAGTCATGTTGCCAGCGGAAATGCTCGATGAAGGTCAAGCCGATTTCTTCGTTCGCGAGCTGGTCCAAAAACTCGTTTCAGGTCTGGGGGGGTCGAAGCCGGGAATCGAGGTTAGTGTATGTACAAATATACAGTCACTCCGACTCCGTGGAGCTAACTCCATACCCATATAGCCCATACAATCCCTTTGTCGTGCGATGCGCGTTCGTGTTGTGAAACTCCTCGAGGCGGGCACCCGTCGCTCGTCGGATAGTTGCCTGGCCGATGCAGGCGTGGTCGGTGAACTCGTGGTGCTGGAGATCCTGGGCCAGGCGCCGATCGTCTTTCACCGCATATTCGTGGATATCATGGGCAGCGTCACCGCGGCGCTGTGGCTGTCGTATGCGCTCTATGCCCTGGCGAAGCATCCCGAACGCGAGAGCTGGTTCTGGCACACCGCGCGCGACTGGCTCGAATCGACGGGCCTTTCTCGCCGCGAGCAGGAGAGCGCGCGCCGCGTGCTGGTTGGGCGCAATCTGGTCCTGCAGCAACGCGCGGGAATGCCGGCTCGACTTCATTTCAAGGTGAATCTCGACGAACTCGGCCGAGGCCTGACCGTTCATCTGGGTGAGCCGGAATCCGCATGGCAATGGGACGACGCGCGCCTTCGTCGCCTGCTCGGCCGGCCGGTCGCTTTCTTCCGGCCTCTGGCGACCGTCAGCGGCAGTGTGGCGGCCGGCCTGTATCTATCCCACCTGTGCATGGCGATGCGCGCGATGGCGATGCGCGGTGAGCGCTGCGCCGCGGCGAGTCAGGATGGCTGGATGGATCTGCCGATCCAGGCCTCGGCGCAGCGCCTGTGCCTCGGGGCGAAGAGTCTGCGCAATGCACGGAGCAGGCTCGTGTCGGGCGGCCTGGTCGAGGTGCGCTGGGCGCGAGGCATGCCGCCACGCAAGCTCACCCGCATCGCCCACCGACGACTCGCGCATCGGCTCAGTCTCCTGAAAAGCGGTCGTCCCGATGCGAGCACAAGGCCACAAGCCCCTGGAGATGCGGGATTGGCGGAATCGGCCAATCCCAGGATGACCATTGCGCCAAACCGAAATGGCGCAATCCGCAGTTTCAACCTGCTTGCCCCCAGGTGGGCCTGCACGCACAAGGTCGGCTTCGCTCCGAAGCGCGACGCCCAACCTCGCCACGAAGCATGGCGGCGCCGATCGGGACGTCCGGGCAAGACCTCAGGAGTGTGGATCGACTGCCGGCGGAAAACGTTGCGGGCTCGGCAGCCGGCCACGATTCGTCGCCCCGGCGCAAGCCGGGGTCCAGTGTTTTTGATCCTTGCCGCTTCGATCTTGGGGTGCCTTCGGTTGGCGGTGATTGGCCGGGTCTCGCCCCGGCGGGCGAGCTCCTTTCTTGTGGCGACAAAGAAAGGAGGCAAAGAAGCGCCCCCTGCCGCAGCGCCGGCTCTCGCCGGTTCCCTCGCTCCGCCCGCAGTCGGGCGGCATGACTGGAATTCAAGAGCCGGCCACGCGGGCCGCGATCGCTCGGCGCTGCAGCTTGGCGATCGAGGGCGACTGGCCGCCTGTGGCTCGGCTTCGCCATTGCCGGGCGCATCGCCATCGGCGCCAACACGCAGGGACGCCGTGAAGTGCTTGGCCTGAAGGTGGCCGGCCACGATTCGCTGCGCAAGCCGGCGCGTCCAGACTGTTTTGATCCTTGCCCACTCAAGGCGGCGATGCGAAAGGTGATCTTGGGGGCTGCCTTCGGTTGGCGGTGATTGGCCGGGTCGCGGCGCCCGGCTCGGCACCTTTCTTGTGGCGACAAAGAAAGGAGGCAAAGAAAGCGCCCTGCCGCAGCGTGGTGGCCGATCAACTTCCTCGCCGAAGATCAAAAAACTCATGACGGATGCCGAGCAGGACGTGCTCGCCGAAACTCGCCGCGCGAGCACCTCAGACATCGACGCGACGGCGAGATCAAACGCCGTACCGATGTAGTCGGTATCTTCCCCAACGAGGCTGCGATCGTGCGCCTCGAAAGCACTGCCGGCTCGGCTTCGCCATTGCCGAAGGAGGTTGGAAACGCTTGCCGTGCCGCCAATTCGGGCTCGGCAGCCGGCCACGATTCGTCGCCGGAGGCGCAGGCCGACCGCTTTTTACACCACGTCCCGGGACACGATCTTGACTCTTGCCGTTGGATTCGTGGCGTGTCTTCGGTTGGCGGTGATTGGCCGGGTCTCGCCCCGGCGGGCGACCTCCTTTCTTGTGGCGACAAAGAAAGGAGGCAAAGAAGCGCCCCCTGCCGCAGCGCCGGCTCTCGCCGGTGCCTCGCTCCACCCACGGCCGGCGGGTCGCGTCGAAACTCGCCCTGCGGGCTCAGACATCGACGCGACAATTCCCGCCGGCCGCGGGCTGCACTCGGCGCTGCAGAAGGGGAAAGCCACTGCCGGCTCGGCTTCGCCATTGCCGGGAGGTTGTCGTGCCGTGCCGCCAATTCGGGCTCGGCAGCCGGCCACGATTCGTCGCCCCGGCGCAGGCCGGGGTCCAGTGTTTTTGATCCTTGCTGCTTCGATCTTGGGGTGCCTTCGGTTGGCGGTGATTGGCCGGGTCTCGCCCCGGCGGGCGACCTCCTTTCTTGTGGCGACAAAGAAAGGAGGCAAAGAAGCGCCCCCTGCCGCAGCGCCGGCTCTCGCCGGTTCCCTCGCTCCGCCCGCAGTCGGCGGGCCGCGTCGAAACTCGCCCTGCGGGCTCAGACATCGACGCGACAATTCCCGCCGGCCGCGGGCTGCACTCGGCGCTGCAGAAGCGGAAAGCCACTGCCGGCTCGGCTTCGCCATTGCCGGGAGGTTGTCGTGCCGTGCCGCCAATTCGGGCTCGGCAGCCGGCCACGATTCGTCGCCCCGGCGCAGGCCGGGGTCCAGGCCTTTGACTCCTGCCGTTGGGTCCGTGGCGTGCCTTCGGCTGGCGGTGATTGGCCGGGACTCTCCCCAGCGGGCCTGGCGGCGGTTCAAACGCCTTGGTAACAGATCGGTACAGGCATGGGTAACAGTTTTGCCCTGCCTGCCCCCAGGTCGCCCTGTACGCACGAGGTCGACTTCGCCCCGAAGCGTGACGCCCGGCCCCGCCATGAAGCAGGGCAGCGTCGACCGGGGCGCCCGGGCAAGACCTCAGGCACGCGGATCGACCGCCAACACCTCGGCGACGGCGTTGCCGGTTGCCTGCATGAGTTCGAGCGCCAGGCCGTCCGGCAGCTGCAGCCAGTTGGGTCCTTGGGGCAGCTCCTTGACGCCCCAGCTGGCCGCTTCCTTCAGCACCGCCTCGAGGTCTTCGACCATGATTCCGAAGTGCGCCAGCCAGCCCTCGGCGTTGCTCGGCGGGGCCTCGAAGCCCGGTGTTGCCACCAATTGCACACCCCCCATGGTCCACACCTGGCGGGGGTTGTCGGTTGGTCCGTCGCATTCGCGCAGGGGCATGCCGAGCACTTCGCGGAAAAAGCGGATATGCCAGTGGATGTCGTGTACCCGCACCGCGACGTGCTCGAGATAGGATTTTCCGGGGTAGCTCATTGCTGTTCTCTCCAAGGTGTTGTTCGATGGGCGAGGGCCGGCAATCAAGGCCGGGCTCCTCTGGAAGGCACCCCCGTCGGCGAATGCCTTGTGGGCCCAGGGCATGTCCCTTGCAGCGGCCTTCAGGCCCGCAGGGCGCTACAGGTAGTAGCTGCGGATCGGCGTGAGTGCGTCGTCCAGCTCATAGACCAGCGGTGTGCCGGTCGGGATGTTGAGCTCGAGGATGCCCTCGTCGCTGATCCGGTCGAGGTGCTTGACCAGCGCGCGCAGCGAGTTGCCATGCGCGGCGATGACCACCCGCTGGCCGCTGGCAACGCTCGGCGCGATCACCTCGTTCCAGTGCGGCAGCATGCGCTCGACGGTGTCCTTGAGGCATTCGGTGCGGGGCAGTTCGGCCGCCGACAGCGCGCCGTAGCGGCGGTCGTGGGAGGGGTGACGGTCGTCGCCGGCCTCCAGCGCGGGTGGCGGCACGTCGTAGCTGCGTCGCCACAGATGGACCTGCTCGTCACCGTACTGCGTGGCGGTTTCGGCCTTGTTGAGGCCTTGCAGGGCGCCGTAGTGACGCTCGTTCAGGCGCCAGCTCGGATGCACTGGAATCCATGGTTGCTCCATCTGGTCGAGCACCTGCCAGAGGGTGTGGACCGCACGCTTGAGCACCGAGGTGTAGGCCACGTCAAAGGAGAAACCGGCCTCCTTCAGGCGCCGGCCCGCGTCGGCCGCCTCGGCGCGGCCCTGATCCGACAAGGGCACGTCGGTCCAGCCGGTGAAACGGTTTTCCTTGTTCCACACGCTTTCGCCGTGGCGCAGCAGCACGAGTTTCTTCATTGCGGTATTCCTCTGTTCAGTTCAGATGTGTATGGCTAGGGCGGGGCAGCCCGCATCGTGGTCCGCGCGCCGCGGCGGTGCCGGCGCGCTTGTTGTTTTCAGCCGCTGTTCCTGAGCCCGGCGGCGATGCCGTTGATCGACATGTGGATGCCGCCCTTGATGCGGGCGTCCTCGCTGCCCTCGCGGTGGCGGTGCAGCAGCTCGACCTGGACGTGGTTGAGCGGGTCGAGATAGGGGAAGCGGTTGCGGATCGAGCGCTTGAGGAGCGGATTGGCGTCGAGCAGCTCGTGCTGGCCGGTGATCTCGAGCAGCGCCGCGACGCTCGCCTCGTGTTCGGCGCGGATGCGCCCGAAGATCGCCTCGCGCAGCTTCACGTCGCGCACCAGCCCCGCGTAGCGGCTGGCGATGGCGATGTCGCTCTTGGCGAGCACCATGTCCATGTTCGAGAGCAGGCTCGAGAAGAAGCCCCACTCGCGGGCCATCGCCTGCAGGCGTTCGCGCCCGGCCTCGCCGTGGGTGGCGAGGTACTGCTTTACCGCGCTGCCGAAGCCGAACCAGCCCGGCAGCATGAGCCGGCACTGCGCCCAGCTGAAGACCCAGGGGATGGCCCGCAGGTCCTCGATCGCGGTGGTCTTCTTGCGCGAGGCGGGGCGGCTGCCGATGTTGAGGTGGGCGATCTCGGCGATCACCGTCGACTCCCAGAAATACTGCTCGAAGCCCTCGGTCTCATAGACCAGCGCGCGGTAGGCCTTGAAGGCCGCCGCCGAGAGCTCGTCCATCGCCGCCAGGTACTCGGGCCGCGGCGCCGGCTCGGCGTCGGCGAAGAGGCTCGCCTCGAGCGTCGCCGCCGCGAGCACCTCGAGATTGCGCCGCCCCACCTCCGGGTTGCCGTACTTGGCCGAGATCACCTCGCCCTGCTCGGTGAGCCGGATCTGGCCCTGCACCGCGCCGCCCGGCTGGGCGAGGATGGCCTGGTAGCTGGGGCCGCCGCCGCGCCCCACCGAGCCGCCGCGCCCGTGGAACAGGCGCAGCCGCACGCCGTGGCGGGCAAACACCTCGACCAGCGCGATCTCGGCCTTGTAGAGCTCCCAGCCGGAGCTCAGGAAGCCGCCGTCCTTGTTCGAGTCCGAATAGCCCAGCATCACCTCCTGGGTCATGGCGCGCGAATCGAGCAGGCGCCGGTACCCGGGCAGCGCCAGCAGCCGGTCCATCACCGGGCCGCTCGCCTGCAGGTCGCCGATGGTCTCGAACAGCGGGATCAGGTTCACCGCCAGGGTGGCGGCGCGCGGATCGAGCAGGCCGGTCTCCTTGAGCAGCAGCGCCAGCTCGAGCATGTCCGAGACCCCGTCGGTCTTGGAGATGATGCAGTTGGGCACCGAATCGGTGCCGTAGCGCTGGTGCGCCTCGCGCGCCATGCGCAGGATCGCCAGCTCGCCGGTGCTGAGCTCGGAGTACGTGACATAGGGCGAGTAGAGCGGACGCGGCGAGGCGATCTCCTCGAGCAAGAGCGCGATGCGCCCCTCCTCGTCGAGCGCCAGGTAGTCCACCGGGGCGGGCCACCGCGAGCAGCTCCGCCACCACCTGCTCAGTGCACGTCGGCGTTCTGGCGCAGGTCGACCGGCGCCAGGTGAAAGCCGAACACCGCCACCGCGCGGCGCAGCTGGCGCAGCCGCCCGCGCGCGCGAGCGGCCCTGAGCCGTTGCTCTCGAGCGAGCGGTGCACGATCTCGAGATCGGCAGCGAGCGCCGCGGCGTCGGCGTAGGGCTCGGCCTCGCCCACCGGGTGGCGCGGCGCCGCCTTGCCGAGCAGCACCCGGCAGGTCGCCGAGAGCCGTGCATAGATGCCCGAGATGGCGCGCCGGTAGGGCTCGTCGCTGCGGTGCGGGGAGGTGTCGGGCGAGCGCTCGGCGAGCGCCATGAGCGCCTCCGAAGGCGACACCAGGAGCGAGGCGAGCGAGAGCTGCGAGCCGAGCTTGTGCAGCTCGTCGAGGTAAAAGCCCAGCGCCCGCGCGCACTGCATCGCCAGCGCCTCGTCGAGCACCCTTGCGGTGACGAAGGGGTTGCCGTCGCGGTCGCCGCCGATCCAGCTGCCGACCCGCAGGAAGGGCGGCAGCTCGAGCCCGGCGAGCGAGCCGTGCGCGCGCGGCGAGCTGGTCCTCGAGGGCGCCGTAGAGGCGCGGCAGCTCGCTGAGGAAGGTCGCCTCGAAGAAGCTCAGCCCGTTGGCCACCTCGTCGATCACCGACAGCTTGGAGGCGCGCAGCATGCGCGTCTGCCACAGGGTCAGCACGCCGCGGCGCAGCGCCTCCTCGTTGTCGGCCGCCTCCTCCGGGGTGAGGGCGATGCGGTCGCGCGCATCGAGCAGGCGGGCGATCGCCATCTGGCAGTTGAGGATGCTCTTGCGCGAGACCTCGGTGGGGTGGGCGGTGAGCACCGGGCTGACCTGGGCGCTGGCGAAGAACTCGGCCAGCGCCGGCGCCTCGAGCCCGGCCTCGAAGGCGCGCCCGATGGCGTGCGCGAGGCTGCCCGGGCGCGGCGCGGAGCCGGCGATCAGGTGGGCGCGCGAGCGCCGCGTGTGGTGCTGGTCCTCGGCGATGTTGGCCAGGTGCGAGAAGTAGCTGAAGGCGCGCACCACGTGCAGGGTCTGGTCGCGCGAGAGCGCATCGAGCGTCGCCTCGAGCTCGCGGCGCGCCTCCAGGTCGTCGTCGCGGCGGAAGCGGATCGAGCTCTGGCGGATGTGTTCGATGCGCTCGAACACCGCCTCGCCCTCCTGGGCGCGCACCGTGTCACCGAGAATCCGCCCCAGGTGGCGGATGTCCTCGCGCAGCGGCGCGTCCTTGTCGGACTCGGCGGGGGTTGGGGACGCGGGGGCCGGTGCAGGATGGGCGGTGTCGTTCATGAGCGTATCGATCCAGGGTGTAAAAAAGGCCGGCATCAGGGGGGCCGATGCCGGCCAAGAGGAGTCGCGGTGTGGTGTGGGCTTCGCCTCGTGCGTGGCTAGCGGGTGGCGAAGCTGGCGGTGCCGGCGAAGCGCGCGGCGCTGCCCAGCTCGCGCTCGATGGCGAGCAGGCGGTTGTACTTCTCGACGCGGTCGGCGCGGCTCGCCGAGCCGGTCTTGATCTGGCCGCAGCCGGTGGCCACCGCCAGGTCGGCGATGGTGGTGTCGCCGGTCTCGCCCGAGCGGTGCGAGACGATCGAGGCGTAGCCGGCCTTGCTGGCCATGGCCATCGCCGCCAGGGTCTCGGTGAGGGTGCCGATCTGGTTGGGCTTGATGAGGATCGCGTTGGCGATGCCCTTGTCGATGCCGGCGGCGAAGATCGCGGTGTTGGTGACGAACAGGTCGTCGCCCACCAGCTGGGTGCGCCGCCCCAGACGGTCGGTGAGGATGCCCCAGCCGGCCCAGTCGTCCTCGGCCATGCCGTCCTCGATGCTGACGATCGGGTAGTCGCCCACCAGGGTGGCGAGGTAGGAGGAGAAGTCGGCGGGGCTGAGCACCTCGCCTTCGCCGGCGAGGTGGTAGTGGCCGTCGCGGTGGAACTCCGAGGCGGCGCAGTCGAGCGCCAGGCCGATCTCGCTGCCGGGCTTGTAGCCGGCCTTCTCGATCGCCTCGAGGATCAGCTCGAGCGCCTGGCGGGTGCCGGCCAGGTTGGGGGCGAAGCCGCCCTCGTCGCCGACCGAGGTCGGCAGGCCCTGCTTGTCGAGCAGCGCGCGCAGCGCATGGAAGGTCTCGACCCCGGCGCGCAGCGCCTCGCCAAAGCGCTCGAAGCCGCTCGGCACGATCATGCATTCCTGGATGTCGAGGCTGTTGTTGGCGTGCGCGCCGCCGTTGATGACGTTCATCAGCGGGGTCGGCAGGACCAGGCTGCTCGAGCCGGTCGCCAGGTAGCGGTACAGCGGCAGGCCGGCCGAGCTCGCGCCGGCGTGGGCGGTGGCGAGCGAGACCGCGAGCAGCGCGTTGGCGCCGAGCGCGGATTTGTCGTCGCTGCCGTCGAGCTCGATGAGGCGCGCATCGATCGCCGCCTGCTCGCGCCCATCGGCGCCGGCCAGCGCCGCCGCGATCGGCCCTTCGATGTTGGCCAGCGCCTTGAGGACGCCCTTGCCGCCGAAGCGGGCCTTGTCGCCGTCGCGCAGCTCGAGCGCTTCGCGCGCCCCGGTCGAGGCGCCCGAGGGCACGCAGGCCGTGCCCAGCGCGCCCGATTCGAGCCGCACCGTGGCCTGCAGCGTGGGGTTGCCGCGCGAGTCGAGGATTTCCAGCCCGGAGAGGTGCTTGATCTTGTCCATGTCAGTGTCCGTAGAAAAAAAAGGGCCGGCGCGCTCGATCGTGTGGGGAGAGGGGGAGCGAGGCGTGCCGGCCCGAAGGGGATCAGAGGATGAAGCGGGTGTTCAGGAAGTTCGACTTGTTGCCGAGCACGATCTCGTCGAGCAGCTTCTTGGTCGCCTCGGTCTGCTTGGCGGCGACCATGGTGCGGATCGAGAAGGAGCGCAGCGCGTCATGCACCGACAGCGTGCCCTCGGCCGAATCCTTGCGCCCGACGAAGGGGAACACGTCGGGGCTTCGCTGGCACTGGCAGTTGATGTTGACGCGGCCGACCTGGTTCACCAGCGGATCGACCAGCCTGGCGATGAGGTCGGGGTCCTTGCCGAACACCGACACCTGCTGGCCGTGGTCGGAGGTGATGACGTACTGCAGGGCCTCCTCGAGGTCCTCGAAGGGGGCCACCGGCACCACCGGGCCGAACTGCTCCTCGCGGTACAGCTTCATGCCTTCGGTGACCGGGAACAGCACCGCCGGATAGAACATCGTCTCGACCGAGGTGCCGCCGCCCGCGTTGAGCACCTTGGCGCCCTTGGCCACGGCGTCCTCGATGCACTCGTTCATGTAGGCGACCTTGCCCATCTCGGGCAGCGGCGTGATCATCACCCCCTTCTCCCAGGGCATGCCCATCTTGAGCTTGGCGAGCTCGTCGCTGAAGCGGCGCAGGAACTGCTCGGCGATCGACTGGTGCACCAGGATCATCTTGAGCGCGGTGCAGCGCTGGCCGTTGAAGGACAGGCTGCCGGCCAGGCACTCCCTGACCGTCAGCTCGATGTCGGCGTCGGGCAGGATGATCGCCGCGTTCTTGGCTTCCAGCCCCAGCACCGCGCGCAGCCGGTTGGTCTTGGGGTGGGCCTTCTTGAGCCCGTCGGCGACCTTGCTGGTGCCGATCAGCGCCAGCACGTTGACCTTGCCCGAGGCCATGATGTGCGGCACCACCACGCTGCCCTGGCCATAGACGATGTTGATCGCCCCGGCCGGGAAGGCGCTCCTGAAGGCTTCGAGCATCGGGTTGTAGAGCAGCACGCCGAAACGTGGCGGCTTGAAGAGCACCGCGTTACCCATGATGAGCGCCGGGATGAGGGTGCAGAAGGTCTCGTTCATGGGGTAGTTGTAGGGGCCCAGGCACAGCACGATGCCGAGCGGCGAGCGGCGGATCTGGGCGATCGTGCCGTCGACGATCTGGAAGCGCGAGTTCGAGTTGTCGAGCTGCTTGAGCTCGGCGACGGTGGCCTTGATGTAGTCGATGGTGCGGTCGAACTCCTTCTGCGAGTCGGCCAGGCTCTTGCCGATCTCCCACATGATGAGGTTGACGATCTCGGCGCGCCGGGTGACCAGCTGGTTGGTGAAGTTCTCGACGCAGGCGATGCGCTCGGCCACCGACATCGCGGGCCAGGTGCCGCGGCCGTTGTCGTAGGCCTTGCAGGCGGCCTCGATGGCGGCGTCGGCCTCCTCGATGCCGGTCACCGGGAAGCTGCCCAGCTCGACCGGGGTGAGGGTGCCGTCGGCGGCGCGGGTGCGCACCGGCGAGAACACCGGGCGGGTCTGGCCCTTCCAGATCTGCATCTGGCCGTTGAGCAGGATCGAGCGCTGGTGGATCGGGGCGTGGATGCGGCATTCCTCCGGAATCGCGTCCGCCTCGGGGAAGCACTCGCGCAGCGAGTGCTGCAGTTCGGTGGGGTTCATGGTCGGGATCTCCTCGTTCGTCTCTGTGGGTCGATGTTGGTGTGATTGCGTGTTGGGGCGGGGGGTGCGGGCGCGCGGCTCAGTCCGGCCACACCACGCGCATCAGGTTGGTGCTGCCGGGGGTGCCGAAGGGCACGCCGGCGGTGAGCAGCACCGCCGCGCCGGGCTTGATCAGGCCCTCGGCCTGGCAGGCGGCGGTGGCCTCGGCCACCATCTCGGCGTCGCTCGCGCATTCGGTGTCGCAGCGGCGCGAGCGCACCCCCCACACCAGCGCCAGGCGCCCGGCCACCTCGGCGCGCGGCGACAGGCTCACCACCGGTGAGCGCGGGCGCTGGTTGGCGATGCGCAGCGTGGTCGAGCCCGAGGCGGTGAAGGCCACCGTGGCCGAGACCGGCAGCGCGGCCGAGACCGCGCGGATGGCGGTGCCGACCGCATCGGTGCCGGTGGCGGCGACGCGCGAGCTGATCGCCTCCATGAGCTTGCGCTGCAGCGGGTCGGCTTCGGTGCGGGCGATGATGCGCGCCATCATCGAGACCGCCTCGACCGGGTAGGCGCCCGAGGCCGATTCGGCCGACAGCATCACCGCATCGACGCCGTCGAACACCGCGGTGGCGACGTCCGAGACTTCGGCGCGGGTGGGGCTCGGGGCGGTGATCATCGATTCGAGCATCTGGGTGGCGATCACCACCGGCTTGCCCGCTTCGCGGCAGGCGGCGACGATGCGCTTTTGCTGCACCGGCACCTCTTCGGCGGGCAGCTCCACGCCGAGGTCGCCGCGCGCCACCATGATGCCGTCGGACTCGGCGATGATGCCCTCGAGGCAGGCCAGCGCGGCGGGCTTCTCGACCTTGGCCATGAGCAGGGCCCGCTCGCCGATGATCGCGCGCGCCTCGATCAGGTCCTCGGGGCGCTGCACGAAGGAGAGCGCCACCCAGTCGACCCCGAGCCCGAGCCCGAACAGCAGGTCGGCGTGGTCCTTGTCGGTCATCGCCGACAGCGGCAGCGTCACCGAGGGCACGTTCACCCCCTTGCGGTCGGAGAGCACGCCGGCGGTCTGGGTCTGGGCCTCGACCCAGCCCTCGCCGCTGGCCACCACGGTGAGGCGCATCTTGCCGTCGTCGATCAGCAGTTCATGGCCGGCCGAGACCGCGCCGATGATCTCCGGATGGGGGATCGCCACCCGCGTGGCGTCGCCCGGCGTGCGGTCGAGGTCGAAGCGGATGCGGTGGCCCGCCGGCAGCGACACCTTGCCCTCGGCGAAGGTGCCCAGGCGCAGCTTGGGACCCTGCAGGTCCATGAGGATGCCGATCGGGCGGCCCAGCTCGGCCTCGACCGCGCGGATCATGGCGTGCACCTCGCGGTGCTGCTCGTGGCTGCCGTGGCTGAAGTTGAGCCGGAACACGTCGGCGCCGGCCTCGACCAGCGCGCGGATGGTCGCCGGCTTGGCACTGGCCGGGCCCAGCGTGGACAGGATCTTGGTGAACTTGGTGGGGGTCATGGGGGGATACCGTGGTGATGGGGCAGGGGTGCGGGGGGCTTAGGCCCGTACCTGGGAGGTCGGACGCAGCGCCGCGGCGGCGCGGGCCAGGGCGGTGATGGCGTCCCAGTCGCCGGCGCGCACCAGCTCGGCCGGGCACAGCCACGAGCCGCCCACGCAGGCCACGTTGGGCAGCGCCAGGAAGGCCGGGGCGCTGGCCGCGTCGATGCCGCCGGTGGGGCAGAAGCGGGCCTGCGGGAAAGGTCCGCCCATGGCCTTGAGCATGGCCATGCCGCCGGCCTGGGCCGCCGGGAAGAGCTTGAAGGTGTCGAAGCCGGCGTCCATCGCGGTGATCACGTCGGAGGGGGTCATCACCGCCGGCAGGAAGGGAATCGGCGAGGTGCGGGCCGCCTCGAGCAGCGCCGGCGAGGCGCCCGGGCTGATCGCGAAGACGGCGCCGGCCTTGGCCGCCGCGTCGAGGTCGGCGGCGCTCAGCACGGTGCCGGCGCCGAGCAGCGCCTCGGGCACTTCGGCGGCGATGGCGCGCATGCACTCGAGCGCGACCGGGGTGCGCAGGGTCACTTCGAGCACCCGGATGCCACCGGCCACCAGGGCACGGGCCAGCGGCACGGCATGGGCCACCTCTTCGAGAACGATCACCGGCATCACCGGGCTGGCGGCCAGAACGGAACGGATATCCACTTGCAGTCTCCTTGGGGGTTTTCGTTTATTGAGTCTGTGGGGCCGGGCAGGGTCGAAACGCCGCCGGCAGTGCAGGGAAAACGGACGCGGCGTGAAGCCTTGCGTCGCAGACGAATTTCTTCATGGGCGACCCAGCCCGGCGCGAAGGCCGCGGGGAACCCAGCTGTTGGAGGCCACCAGCGTGCCCATGATCCAGAACATCACGCCCGGCCCCAGCACCGTGCCGGCGGCCCCGAAGGCCAGCGGCATGACACTGTTGGAGACGCTGATCGCCATCGAGCGAAAGGCGATGGTCTCGCCATGGCGCCCCGCCGGTGAAAGGTGATACAGCGCCGTGACCACGGTGGGCTGCACCGCACCCAGGGTCAGCCCCAGCAGCGCGGCGCACACGCTCATCAGCAAGGGCGTGGTGGCAAACGGATAGACAAGGAAGATCGAGCCGGTCACCAGCATCGCCGAGCACAGCAGCTTGATTTCATCCACACGATGGGCAAGCAGGGGCACGATGAAGCGCACCACGGTGACTGCCAGCGTGAAGGTGGCCAGTACCACGCCGATGGTCGAGGCGTTGAAGTCGCGAGCATGGCCCAGCACCGGCACCGCAAAACTGTGGATATCCCAGCTCGCCGACAGCAGCCAATTGACGAACAGCAGCCGGCGCAGGCCCGGCACCGCCAGCAGCTCGGCGACGGTGCCGCGAGGCCCGGCGGAGGCCTGGTCCACGCTGGCGCCTTGTTGCGCGACGCCGCGCGCGAACCACAGCGACAGCAAGGGCAGCCCCATCATCGCGGCGTAGGCCCATGAGTAGCCGCCGACATCGATCATGACCCCCGCCAGCACCGGCCCCACCGCACTGGCAAAGGCCGGCGCCATGCCCAGCCAGCTGAAGATCCGCAGCCGCGAGGTGGTGTCGACTGCAAACTGCCCGCCGGTGCGCTGGGTGGCGATGCCGCAGATGTTTGCCCCGGTGCCCGAGGCGGCGGCTGCCAGGCACAACAGACCGAACTGCCAGCCACCCGGCAGCCAGCAGGCTGCCAGGGCGAGCGCTGCACCACAGACGGTCAGGGCGACCGCCAGGCGCAGCGGGTGGTGATAGCCGCGACGATCGGCCAGGCGACCGGCGGCCATCGCGGTGAGCACCGGCAAGGCGGTGAACAATGCCAGCAGCACGCCCACCGACCAGGCCGCATGGCCGGCGTCCAGTGCCTGCAAGGGCGCGGCCATGCGTTGCCCCGCCATCGCCGCATTCACCGCCAACTGGCTGAACACCAGTGGCAGCACCTGGCGCGGGTCGAACGCCGGCATCGCAGCCGGCGAAGGGTGGCTTGGCATCGTCTATGGACCGCTCAGAAGCGCTTCGGCAGCGTGATGGAGTAGCTTTGGTCCTGGGCATCCTGGAAATAGACATGCACCGCGAAACCCTGGTCATCGATGAAGTGGTGCAGCCGCTCGACGTGGCCGTGACGATAAGGGGTGAGCAGCGTGACCAGGGTGTGGGCACGAGCACGCGGCGTCGTCGCGATCACCCGATGGTGACGCGGGAGGCCCTCGATCTCGGCCGGATCGACATCGTCGAAGCCCTCGACCGTGGACAGGCTGACCGGTCCGGAGGTGCTGAAGAGGAACTCGCCGGTGATGCCGCCACGCTGCCCATCGTAGCGGAAGCTGCTCTGGCCGAGCCTGGGTGCGGCCATGAGCTGCATCAGCCACTGGATGTCGCCCTCCTGGTCGAGTTCGACTTCATCGACGACCACCAGGTGGCGCCCGCGGATGAGGTGGAAGTCGCGCCGGTAGCTGCGCAGGTAGGGTACTTCGTGACGATAGGCCTGGGTCGGGTCGAGGCTGATGAAGACCGTACCGTCGTCCTGCTCACGGGCCTCGAGCACCTTGCCCACGGACTGGATCTGGCGCGACTTGTCGGCGCCCGCATACTGGCCGCAGCCGTCGATGAGAATCGCGTTCTTGCTCTTCGTCAGACGACGCCACTGGCGGTGCATGCTGGTGTTGAAACCGACGTAGTAGCCACTCTGGATGGCCAGCTCCTCGCCGTGGGCGAACAGCAGGAAGGCACCCTGGTCGCCATGGCTGTGGCTGATCGATCCGTAGCGGCTGGCCTTGGTGACGAACTGCAGATGCTCGTCGGGGTCGTCCAGCTGGCGCTGCACGGCAACCCAGCCGACGTCCTTGAAATGGCGCATCAGCGGCAGGTCGCCGGGTTCGACCGCGCTCACTTGCGGCCAGTCGTGACGGTACTGCAGGTCGTCGAAGGCGAAGCTCCACCAGCCGTAGTTGTAGAACTCGTTCTCGGTGCCCCTGGCCTGCTCGCACATGCGCTCGAAGTACCACTGCAGGTGCCCGTCGCCGGTCACGGCAGCGAAGTGGCGAACGTTGTAGCCGACCTTCAGGCTCGGCAGATCGCCCAGCGTGGAGTCGTCGCCGAAACAGCAGCGCGCGGTGTCCGGCGCCTTGGTGTAGAGCGGGAAGCTGCCGGTGTGCTGGAAGAACACGCGACGATAGAGGTCATGACCGGTGAACTTGAGCAGCAGGTTGCCGGCATCGATCATGTAGGCCATGGCCGTGGTCCAGTAGTGCGGTCCCTCGGCCCAGCCACCGTCCGCGCCGCCCCACGGCGAGTAAAGGGTGTCGTAATAGTCGATCGCGAAGTCCAGCCACTCCTCGGCGCGCGGGTGCTCGCCGAGCAGAGCGATGCAGGCCGGCACCATCACCGAGGCGACCGAACGCACGGCATGGCTGTCATAGGGGAAGACGTGGATGCGGGCATGGTCGATCACATGCGCGGCGACCTCTTCGAGGCGCGTCACCAGCGCCTCGCGGACCTCGGCGCGCTCCTCGTCGCTGAGCTCGTCGTGCAGCCAGTCGTAGCCCCAGGCCAGCGCTCCGGTGACACGGAATGCGGCTTCATCGTTGTAGGCCCGCGAGGTGGTGCCGAGCGCGTCGAAACGCGCGACATGCAGCAACCAGCGGCGCGCCTGGGCGATCAGTTCGACATCCTGCAGCACCATGCCGGCCACCGCGAGGTGGCGCACCCCGTAGAGCAGTTCCTGGCAGTCGATGTACATCTGGCGCCACAGTGGCGGCGTACGCATGTTGCCGGGGTAGCGCTGCGGCTCGGGGATGGGCTCGCGATCGACCCAGGGCGCCACCGCGGTGGCGAAAAAGCTGTTCCAGCCAATGTGCTGCGGATCGGCCCGGATCTCGTCACCGAGGGCGCGCACCTCGTCGGGCGCCAGCCACAGCCGTGGATGCTGCTGTTCGCAACTGGCATAGCGCTGCGCCCGCTTCAGACCCGGCGCTTCGACCAGGCCCTCGGCCAGCGTGAATTCCAGTTCGGCGCTCCATTCCGAGGCCGGGGCAGCGAGTTCGTCCGACCACAGTGCGTAGCTCCAGGCATAGCGTCCGGGTGCGAAGATGCGGTCGGGGGTGTGAAAATTCAGGCGCAGACCGGTGGCGATGGTCTCCGCGGAGCCGTCACCGTCGAGGCGGCGCAGACGCAATGCATATCGTGCACCTGCGTCGATGTCGGGAATCCAGGCGAAGCGCGGCGGGTTTTCGATCGGTGCTGCATCGGGACGCGGTGTCGGCTGGATCGTCAGGCGACCGCCGGCCGGCCGCTCCAGGGTAGTGAGTGTGCTCATGGTGTTGGCCCGTAGGGTTGGGGTGCTGCCGGGAGCGCTGGCACGGCATCGCCGCGCCAGCGCTGTGCCGGTCACTTGCCGTATTGGCGGTCGTAGGCTTTCTGCATGACTGCCAGGACTTCGGGCAAGCCATTACGCTTGAGGTGCGCCTGATAATCGCCCCAGGTCTTGTCGACGTCCTTGGTGCCGAGCACCCAGTTTTGCGCCATTTCGGACATGTAGGTCTCGAGGTCGGGCCAGTACCTGTCGTACACCGCGCGCTCATCGGCGGTCATGTTGACGCCGGGGAACTGCGGCACGTTGTAGCCTTCCTTGATATACAGGTCACGACCGGCGAGGCCGCTGGGGAAGGTCCATTGCGCCTCATAGGCGTAGTCCATGTGGAAGCCCAGCGGGATCTGCGCGCCGATGTCCCACAACTGGCTGTTCACCGGCTTGCCGTTCGTCAGGATCGCTTCCGTAAACACCGGCTTGCCGTCCTTCATGGTGTATTGCTGACCCTCGACACCGAAGTTGGAGAGGCGCCGGCCCACGGGGCTGTAGTAGAAGTCGAACAGCTTGACGGTCTCCACCGGGTGCTTGTTGGAGAACGACATCGCCCAGCCGTCGGGCATCACCAGCTTGCGCGCGTCTTCCTCGTAGCGTTTGCCGTTGATGTCGGCCGGCGGGGCAATGGCTACCAGCTTGAAGCCCGGTACGCGAGAGGGGATCGAGCTCGGCTGGTTGTAGGTGCTGGTGCTGGCGAACCAGTCATGCGTCATGCCGCCCTGATCGGCGCTGAAGAGCTGCTCGCGGGCACGCGATTTGCGGGTGAAGATCTCCTTGTCGATCAGGCCCTCGGCATACCACTTGCCCACATTCTTGATCGCATTCTTGAAGCGCTCCTCGGCGAAGGGGTGCACCACCTTGCCATCGCGTTCGAGGAAGTCCATCGTGGTATTGGAGCCCGAAGAGCGCGCACCCCACAGCAGCACCAGGCGATAGACCTCGTTGGGGCTGGCATTGAACCAGGGGATCTCGTCCTTCTTGCCGTTGCCGTTGGGATCGCGATCGCGGAAAGCCTTGAGCACGGTGTAGAGCTCGTCGACGTTCTGCGGGGCCTTCAGGCCGAGCTTGTCGAGCCAGTCCTGGCGCACCCACCAGCCGCGCGACACGGTGCCATCCGGCACGTAGGGGAAGAAGTAGATGTTGCCGTCGGGCGCGGTGATCGCCTTGGCGATCTTCGGGTTTTCCTTCAGGAAGGCCTTGAAGTTGGGTGCGTGCTGGTCGATCAGCTTGTTCAGCGGCTGCAGCGCACCTTCCATGCCGCGGCGGATGAACTCGTCCTTCAGGCCATCGCCGCCGATGATGTCGGGCAGCTTGCCGGAGGCCATCAGCAGGTTGTATTGCTCGCGGCTGTTGGTCGCCACCTTGCTCGCGGTATTGACCAGCTTGATGTTGGTGAGGCGGGTCAGCTCCTTGGCCACCGGCCAGTCTTCGTTCCACACGTACTTGTCGCGGAAGTGCATGTGGATGCTGAGATCCAGGGGCTTGGCCGAAATCGGCTGGACAGCCTGTGCCTGGGCGGGGGCCGCCGTTACGAACAGGCTGATGGCAGCAGCGATGGCGGTGATGCAGATCTTGTTCATTGAGTGTCTCCGATTGTGCTTTTGGTTTGTGCAGTGGGTCCGGTTGGCTGGGCTCATTCCTTGACGCCACCCATCATCACGCCCTTGGTGAAGTACTTCTGGATCATGGGATACACGATCACCACGGGAATCATCGACAGGACGATGATCGCGCCGGTGATGGTTTCGAGCGAGTAGGCCTGGGTGGCCATCGCCCCGGCTGCTTCCTCGGTCAGGTTGATGTCGACGATCATCTTCTTGAGGAAGACCTGCAGAGGGATCTTGTTTTCGTCGCGAAGCATCACCATGGCCCAGAAGTAGCCGTTCCAGCGCGCGATCGCGCAGAGCATCGCGACCGTCGCGATGGCCGGCTTGGCCAGCGGGATGTAGACCTGCCAGAGGATCTGGAAATCGTTCGCCCCGTCCATGCGCGCGGCTTCCTCGAAGGACGGTGAAACCGACTCGAAGAAGTTGCGCATCAGGATGATGTTGAACGCGTTGACCGCGAAGGCGATCACGATGCCCCAGCGCGAGTCGAGCAGATCCAGATCACCGAGGTTGAGGTAGAACGGGATCATGCCGGCGTTGAACCACATCGTGAAGGCGACGAAAAAGCCGATCCAGCGCCGCCCCATCAGGCGTGGCTTGGACAGTGCATAGGCCGCCGGGATGATCAACGCCAGGCTGGTCAGCGTGCCGACCACGGTGTAGAACAAGGTGTTGGCGTAGGAGGTCCAGAACAACTTGTCCTGCAACACGTGGGCGTGTGCCGACAGGGTCCATTCCACCGGCCACAGCCAGACGCGGCCACTGGTCGCCGCATCGCCCGAACTCACCGACAGCGAGGTCACATAGACGATCGGATACAGGGCGCACAAGGCAAACACCACCAGCAGCGCGGTGTTGATTCGTCCGAACCAGCGATCGCCGGGCGAATAGATAGGAGTCGAGATCATGAGTGCACTCTCCGAAGGGGTTCAGAACACGCCGGTGCGCGTAATGCGCCGGCTGATCTTGTTGGCGGTCAGGACGAGGATCAGGGCAACCACTGCGTTGAAGATGCCGGCTGCAGCAGCCAGGTCGTAACGCGCACCCTGCAGACCGAGGCGGTAGATGTAGGTGCTGATCACATCTGCCGTCTCGTAGGTCGAGGGCTGGTAGAGCAGCACGATGTACTCGTAGCCGACCTCGAGAATGTGGCCGAGACGGATCACCAGCAGCACCGCGATGGTGGGCAGGATGCAGGGCACGGTGATGCGCCAGATCATCTGCCAGCGCGTCGCGCCATCGACCTGGGCCGATTCGTACAGGGCCGGGTTGATGCCCATGATGGCCGCCAGGTAGATGATCGAGTCGAAGCCGGCTTCCTTCCAGATCCCGGAGGAGATGTAGATCCCGCGGAACCACTCCGGACGGGTCAGGAAGTAGACCTGCTCGAGACCCAGTGCCCGCAATGCCGTATTCACGAGGCCGGTGGTCGGCGACAGGAAGGCGATCACGATACCCGCAACGATCACCACCGAGATGAAGTGCGGCAGGTACAGCACCGTCTGCACGGTCTTGCGGAAGCCCTTCGAGTGCACCTCGTTGATCATCAGTGCGAGGAGGATCGGCACCGGAGCAGCGAGGATCAGCGAATAGAAGCTGATCACCAGGGTGTTGCTGATCGCACGCAGGAACTGGTCGCTATGGAACAGCGTCATGAAGTGCGCGAAGCCGATCCACTCACTGCCTTCGATGCCCTTGAAGGCGCTGAAGTGCTTGAAGGCGATCTGCAAGCCGTACATCGGCTTGTACATGAAGATCAGGAACCAGATCAGGGCCGGCGCAAGCATCGCGTAGAGCATCCAGTCGCGACGCATGGTCTCGATCACCTCTCCCCATTTTGACGCCCGCACCGGTTGCTTGACGAACGTGGCGGGGCTCTCGATAGCACCACTCATGACGTGGCCTCCATGTCGTGATACACGCGGCGACCGCCCTTGCGGTCGAACAGGTAGATGCGCTGCATGTCGAGGTGAAGGGTGATCGGCCGATCGGATTCGACCGTGGTGCGACCCTCGGCGCGCATGACGAAGAGGTCGTCGCCGACGCGCACATGAACCAGCGACTCGCCGCCCAGCGGTTCGACCAGCTCGACCAGGCCATTGATCGGTTGCGTGCCCTCGCGCGGCTGCAGGCGGATGTCCTCCGGTCGCACGCCGAAGGTCAACTGCTCGGTGCCGTTGATTGCCTCGCGGGCGGCGGGCGGCAGGGAAAGCTTCTCGGTGCCGCCGAGGGTCACCGAGGTCGCATCGCCGTTCGAAACCACCGAGCAGGGCGTCAGGTTCATCGGCGGCGAGCCCATGAACCCGGCGACGAACGACGATACCGGGGCGTCGAAGAGCTCCTTGGGCGTGCCCATCTGCTCGATGACACCGCCACGCATGACCACGATGCGGTCGGCCAGGGTCATGGCTTCGAGCTGGTCATGGGTGACGTAGATCACCGTGTTGCGCAGGCGCGAGTGCAGCCGCTTGATCTCCGCGCGCATCTGGGTGCGCAATTTTGCGTCGAGGTTGGACAGCGGCTCGTCGAACAGGAAAACCGAGGGATTGCGCACGATCGCACGGCCCATCGCGACCCGTTGACGCTGGCCGCCCGACAGGTCGGACGGGCGGCGGTCGAGCAGCGGGCCAAGCTCGAGGATGGAGGCGGCGCGCGTCACCTCAGCGTCGATGTCCGCCTTCGACATGCGCCCGAGGCGCAGCCCGAAGGAGATGTTGTCGCGCACCGTGAGGTGGGGATAGAGGGCATAGTTCTGGAACACCATCGCCACGCCGCGATCCTTGGGGGCGAGGTTGTTCACCACGCGGTTGTCGATCGAGATGGTGCCGTCCGAGATCTGCTCCAGGCCGGCCACCAGGCGCAGCGTGGTTGACTTGCCGCAGCCCGACGGGCCGACCAGAACCACGAATTCGCCGGGTTCGATCTCGAGGCTGATGTTATCCACGACCTTCACCGCCCCGAAATGCTTGGCGACGTTACGCAAGCTGACGTTTGCTGCCATGGTGTCTCCTTGATATGTTCTTTGAAAAATGAGGGGCCTTCAGGCCCCGTTTGGGGTCAGGGGCAGATCTGGCCGCCGTTGACGTCGAGGATCTGGCCGGTGATGTAGCCGCTGCAGGCATGCGAGGCGAGGAACAGGTAGGCCGGCGCGACTTCGTCGGTGGTGCCGAAACGGCCCATCGGGATGGTGCCGGAGATGCGGTCGAGCGTTGCCTGGTCCTTGTCGTCGTGGAAGGCGGTGACGATCGAGCCGGGTGCGACCACGTTGAAGCGGATCCGGTCCTTGGTGAACTCCTTGACCCAGTTGCGCTGGGCGGCGTGGAGCCAGGCCTTGGAAGCCGCATAGACCGATGAGCCCGGACCGCCGCCTTCACGACCGGCGATCGAGCCGGTGGAAATCACCGCGCTGGTCTGGCCGGTGGCCTGAACCGAAGCGCGCAGGTGGGGGATGGCGAAGCGCGTGGTCATCAGTGCGGAACGGGCGTTGAGGTCCATGACCTTGTCGTAGAACTCGTCGTCCAGCACTTCCAGGCCGCGACGGCCCACCAGGCCGCCCGCGTTGCTGACGAGCACGTCGAGGCCGCCGAAACGGGCCACGAAGCTCTCGACCAGGGTGCGGCAGTTTTCGGTGCGGGTAAGGTCCGCGCTGAAGAAGGCGGCATTTTCGCCGGCTTCGGCCAGATCGGCAGCGATCGTCTCCGGCGCTTCGGCAGTGTGACCGTGAAAGCCGACCAGCGCGCCGGCGGCACGCAGGTGGCGGGCAACTGCGAGGCCGATGCCCGAGGTGGAGCCGGTAACCAGGACGCGACGGCCCTTCAGATCTTTGAACATGTGTTTGGTCCTTTGTTGGGATGGTGCAAAATGCCGGGGCGCGAAGGCCCCGCATGACAGAGAGGAAGAAAATCAGAACTCGTGGCGCAGGCCGAGCTGGAGGTAGAGGTTGCCGCTCTTGTCCTTGTCCTCGCCGAAGCCGTTGCTGCCGGCCTTGTATGCCGACCCTGATTTGCGCTCGTAGGCGATGGTCGGCATCAGCATGGTGTTCTTGCTGAAGTTGTACCAATAGCCCACCGCTACCTTGTCGAGGTTCGGCTGCTTCGTGCCGCTGGTGCTGGTTTCGGTCTTGCGGCCGATCATCACGCCGAGCCGCCACGGCCCGAAGTCCTTGTTCAGACTGACCTGAGCGGTTTTCATGCGGTAGGGGGAGTGGTCGCTGACGTCACCCTCATAGCCCCGCGAGGTCGCGAAGGTGCCCTTGAGCTCGAAGCTGTCGAAATCGTAGCCCGCGCCCGTGAACCAGGAGTTGGACTTGCGGTCTTCCTTGGAGGGGTCGGAGCCATCCTTGTACACGTCATGCTGGTAGCCGGTGTCGAGCAGGAACTTGCCGGAGCGCCATTGCACGCCCAGGCCGTAGGGATTCTGGATGCCGTCGACCTCTGCCAACGCATAGTGGGCCTTGACGCGCAGCTTCATGCCCTTGCCGGGCTGGAACCAGGGAGATTCGTAGAACAGGCCGTTGTCGAGGTTGTTCTCGATGCGGCCCTTGCGGCTGTTGGTCGCACCGATACTGTCGGTCATGGCCTCGGTGTCGCCGCCGCCGACGATCGAGTTCCCCACCGTCAGGATGCGGCCCGCGGAGAGGGCGCCATAGGTCTTGCTGCCGATTCCGACCCAGGCCTTGTCGGTCCAGAATTGTGTTCCACCGTGTCTTCCGCTGCGTTCGGTGCCGTCGTCGAGATGGAAGCGATGTTCCAGGCGGTAGAAGGCCCACAGGTCCTTGCTAAGCGTCTCGGTACCGATGAAGCCGAGACGGTTTCCGGAGACCTCGTCGATGCGAAAGTTGCTGTCGCCGGTTGGATTGCTTTCGTAGATCGGACCGATGTCGACCCGGCCGTAGATCCGCACTCCATCGTCGGCCATGCCAAGGGTCGGCAACATCAGTGCTGCGGCCAGCAGCGTCAAACGGTGAACTTGCATGAGAATTGTCTCCATATCCAATCTGGTTTTGGGGGCCGCCTGCGAATCCGGGCATCGTTTCTTGTCGTTTCGCAGGCTGGGCGGCCCAGCTATTTGTGTATCGGTACACTCCAGGAATGACGGCTTTTGTTGGGTCTGGTGTATCGATACACAAACTATATACGCCTGTTTACCGATACACAAGGTTTTTTTTATGTGCCCATCAAAAAGTTCCCGGGGGATGCCGCTTCGACACCTGCTGCCCATCCGGATGATCGCCTGCGCACGGCGTCGGCCGGGGTTGGGCAGGTGTCGCGCCGCCATGTGCAGGTGCTTCCGGCAGGATGGGATCCTACGCAAGACGAGCCGCCTCGGGGCTCGCGCGTGGCGGAGGTGGCCAAGCCGACCGAGGCGGGAAGGCAGGCTCAAGAACGAAGGTTCGACGACCCGAACCGCCTCAATGGCGGCTTTGGTGGATCAAGGTTGGTGTGGCGAGATGCGTGCCCATCCAGCGCATCGCATTTGACGGAACGCATGAGCGAGCCAAGATCGCAACGCTGCCCATCCCTGCGCCGATCGAGCGCGCATCGTGCGTCGAAGCTCGTGTCGGGTGCCGGCCA
Organism: Zoogloeaceae bacterium; assembly: GCA_024235595.1. Taxonomy (GTDB): domain Bacteria; phylum Pseudomonadota; class Gammaproteobacteria; order Burkholderiales; family Rhodocyclaceae; genus Cognatazoarcus. The sequence goes on from JACKMC010000005.1 coordinate 212,142, forward strand.
GCGGCAGTACGGAAGTGCGCAGCGATACACCACGTGGCACCGCCAGCTACACACCTCAATGCGGCGAAGGTCGCAATTCCGGACGGGGCCGGGCCGCTGGAGTGGCTCGCGCCACAACGCGGCTATCGGTAGCCGCAGTCGCGATGGTGCGGCAGATGCGGGCTAGACTCTGGAGCAGGCGGGGGCGGAGGAATGATCGGGCGCGGACCCGGCTATCGGGCCGGTCGAGGCCCGCACGATCAACTGCGGCTCGAAGATCGATTCCTGCATGGGCAGTTCGGGGTTCTTCATGCGCTTCAACACGTGGTCAACGGCAACCCGGGCCATCGCCTCCATCGGCTGCCCCACGGTGGTCAGTGTCGGGCTTACATAGTTGCCGAGATAGATCCCGTCGATGCCCATCACCGAGACATCGATCGGAATCCGCTGCGCGCACTGCCTGAAGCCGGCAAGAAGACCAATGGCGATCATGTCGTTCACGCCCACGCAGGCGGTCGCGGGGCTGTCGGAGCTAAGGATGTCGTGGGCGGCCTGGCGGCCGAGTTCCGCCATCTCGCTCTCGGTGTAGTCGGCGTCGACCGCCCCGATATGCACGTCCAGCGTCGCTCCCGCGCGTTCGCAGGCGGCCTTTGCCCCTTCGACGCGGGCGATCCTGTTCATCGACTTTGCGGGCGCACTGACGAACGCGATATGGCGATGACCCAGCCCGATCAGGTAGTCCACCGCCATCGAGCCGGCGAGCCGGTTGTCGACCGAAACGAAATCCCGCACCAGCCCGTCGCTCACCTGTGCCCGGTCCAGACTCACCGCAGCCAGGCCATCGTCGACCAGCGGCAGCAAGTGCTCGTGTGCCGCCAGCGCCGAACCCAGGATCACACCCTTGACCCCCTGCGACATGAATGCCTCGGCGTATTCGCGCTCGCGCTCGGGCTCACGATAGGTGTTGCACAACAGCAACCCGTAGCCCTGCTCCTGCGCAGCCGCTTCGACCCAGCGCGCCAGAACACCGAAATATGGATTCGCGATCGACGGCACCATGAGCCCGATCATCGGCACATGGCCGGTCTTGAGCCGGCGCGCCGACTGGTTGGGACGAAATCCCAGGTCCGAGATGGCCAGGCGCACCCGATTCAGGGTTTCCGGCCGCATGCGCCCCTCGCGCCCGTTCAATACGTTCGATACGGTGCTGACCGACACCCCCGCCCGCGCTGCGACATCCTGAATAGTGCTCATCGATTTCGAACTCCTTGGAGGGTTTCTCGGTGCAAGCCTGCCGGTCGCAACAATTTCTCATCGAGCCCCGACGGCGAGCTCGCGGGGCTGCCGACCAGCGGCTGCTGCGCCCGATACCCGTGCCCGCGCCACGCCTTTGGCATTAGCATATTCTAACGTATCTCTGCGAGGGCATTTTCGTCATGGTTCTCGCCTGCGCCCAAATGCCGGTTCGGGCAGCCCGGCCACGCCTGCGTACAGCCGTACCACGGCACCTGCGAGGGCGGCGTCGTACCCCGGGACCGGCACCGCGGGCCGGATCGAGGTGACATGGAGTTGATCCAGATCGGGCCCGCCGAAGGCGCACATCGACGGTTTGGCGAAAGGCACTCGCAATTGCCGGTCTAGCACGCCATCGGGCGTAAAACGCAGCACCATCCCACCGTCGTTGGCACAGATCCAGTAGCCGCCCTCCGCATCCACCGCGGCTCCGTCGGGACGACCCGGATGAACTCGCATGTCGATGAACTCCCTGCGGCCGGACAGGCGGCCCTGCGGGTCGAGATCGAATGCCCACACCCGTCGTACCGTCGGGTGCGAATCGGAAAGATAGAGTCGGTCCCCGGTGGGCGAAAAGGCGAGACCGTTGCCGGTGACGAGGCCCGCGAGCCGCGGCCTCAGCTCCGCGTCGATACTCAAGCTGTGCAAGACGCCGTCCGCCAGCGCGAGCGACATGTCGTGCACCATGCTCGACACCCAGAAGCGGCCATCGTGATCGCAGCGCCCGTCGTTGAATCGCATGCCGCTGTGCTTGTGCGAGGCGGCGGCAAGCAGGCGTGAGCCGATTCGCCCCGCGGGGCCGGGCCGGAGATGGAACACCCCGCTCTCCATGGCGGTCACGAGGCCGCCCGCGCAGTGCAGGGCGATCGACGCGGGTCGTTCCGGCGTCGTCCAGTCGCGCGTCCGGCCGCTGGTGTAATCGTGCCGGTAAAGGCGATATCCGTCGATGTCGACCCACCACAGGGCTTGCTCCTCGACACACCACAGGGGACTCTCGCCGACCGCACAGGGCGGGGCGTCGAGCACCTCGAAGGCGGGCGTCTCAATGGCCGCTGGCATCAGCCTGCTTCGCTGCGCACGGCGCGGTCGCGCGCGGCTTGCCGCATGGGGCCTCGAGGCGACAGGTGGCGGGCGGCGTTGAAGGGGCGACTGCAAGGCGTGCACGTGGTCATGGGTCAGCCTCCGGAAAATTGTTTGTGTATCGGTTTACAAACTCGATACTGTAACGATACACTAAATAAAACCAATGTGCGCTCCCAATCGTTTCGGAAAGCACGACCATGAAGGAGACAACATGCAAGCTCGTTCTGCGCTCGCCGCGCCGGAATCCGTCCATCGACCAGCTTCGGGCCGCATCGTATCGGGCACTTGCGCGCGCTTCGGATGGGCATCGAGCGGCCTCAGGCTCGGTCGCCTCGCGGCGGTGCTTGCCTGCGCAGCGATGGCGCAACCGGCCGCTGCGAATCCCTTCGATGCGGCCGTGCTGCGCGACACCCGGGCATCGTTCATCGACGTGGCCTCGCGTACCAGGCTGCTGCAAACGAGCAAGGGCGACGCACTGCTCGCCGCCAGTCTTCCGAAAGTGAGCGATTGCGCCAATGCCGAGCCGGTGTTGCCACCCGAGGGGCCGATGGTCATCCCGCCGCGCTACGCCAGTGGCAACCACGGCCCGGTGAATCCGGCCTACGAGACGACGGTGAAGCTCTACCGCGACTTCGAGAATACCGCCGCCAGCCTGGGCAACCTCTACGTCGCCACGGGTGAGGCCGGGTATGCGGCTTGCCTGCTGACTCATCTGGGTCGCTGGGCCGACGCCAACGCACTGACCGGCTACACGGTCAGCACCGCGCCCGGTGTATCGAACCAGCCCTGGTACCAGGCCGAATGGTCCGCCTCGGCGGCCGCGCTGGCGCTCTCGCAAGTGGTCCGCGAGCCGTCGCTCGAGCCGGCCGCGGTGGACAGGGTCATCGCCTGGCTGCACCGTGTATCGCTCAAGCAAACGAGCTATCCGGGCGGCGAGAATACCTGCTGCAACAACCACGCATACTGGCGCGGCCTGCATGCCACCATGGTCGGTGTGCTCGCAAACGACCAGGAGTTGTTCCGCTGGGGGCTGGGCCGTTACGCGCTGGCGATCGACCAGATCTCCGAAGACGGCAGCCTGCCGCTCGAGGTCGCCCGCCATGAACAGGCGCTTCACTATCAGAACTACGCGCTGTTGCCGCTTATGGTGATTGCCGAAATAGCGGCCCAGCAAGGCATCGACCTGTATGGCTACAAGGCCAATGGCCGCGATCTGCACGCCGCGGTCGGCTACCTTGAGCGTACCCTGCCTGCTGCCCGCGACAGCGAGCGCGTCGATGGCAAGGCAAAACTCGATCTGAGGGCGTTTGCGCCGGGGCGGGGCGATCAGGCATGGGCCGAGATCTACCGTGCCCGTTTCGGCCGCGATCCGCTCGGTCTGCTGTCGCGCCCGGTTTTCAACGCTCGCACGGGTGGCGGTGCAACGCTGCTCTGGTACACGCCGGCGACCGCGGCCCAGGCGCGGCTCGCACCCTCATCGGCGCGAGCCGCGCCGCGTGAGCGGAACATGGCTCTCGCGAAGACCCAGGCCCACGCCGACTCTTCCCATTGATCGGATAGCGTTGACGACCACGGCACGGCCAATCGACGAAGCTGCGCAGCCACTCGGGCATGCGCATCCACGAACTCAACCTGCGTCACTCGTGACGCGCAAAAAGGATTCCGCAATGACCGCGAATCAAACACCTGCCCTCGATGTAGTCACCGTGGGCGAAGCGATGGCGCTGTTCATCGCCGGGCAGCCGGGGGCCTTGTCCCGGGTCGAGAACTTCAAGCGCGTGACCGCGGGCGCGGAGCTGAACGTCGCCGTCGGCCTGAGTCGACTGGGGCACCGGGTCGGATACATCAGCCGGCTCGGGCGCGACAGTCTGGGCGAGAACCTGCTCGAGTTCATGGACGCGGAGGGCATCGACTGCAGCCGGGTCGTGATCGACGACACCAGCCCCACCGGCTTCATGCTCAAGTCGCTGGTAACCGACGGCAGCGACCCCGCAGTCGAGTATTTCCGCAGGGGTTCGGCGGCCAGCCGCCTGAGTACGGCCGACAACGACATCGAATACTGCGCCGCGTCGCGCCACCTGCACCTCACCGGCATCAGCCCGGCACTGTCGCAAAGCGCACGCGAACTGGTATTCCAGTTGGCGGTTCAGGCCAGGGCGGCCGGTCGCCGCGTCTCGTTCGATCCCAACCTGCGGCCGCGCCTGTGGCCTTCGCGCGAGGTCATGATCGCCACCCTCAACGAGATCGCCACGCATGCCGACGTTGTGATGCCGGGGCTCGCCGAAGGCCAGTTGCTGACCGGATGTGAGAGCGCGCAGGATATCGCCAGCTTCTATCTCGAGCGCGGCGCCTCACAAGTGGTCATCAAGCTTGGACCCAAGGGTGCGTACTTCGCCGGCCCCGAGGGCCGCGGCACGGTGGCGGGGCTGAGCGTGCCGAAGGTCGTCGATACTGTGGGCGCGGGCGACGGCTTTGCCGTTGGGGTGATCAGCGCACTCCTCGAGGGCCTCTCGCTGGAAGCCGCGGCGGCGCGCGGCAACGCGATCGGTGCGCGCGTGGTGCAGTTCCCGGGAGATTGCGATGGCCTTCCCGATCGGGTCCAGCTCGAAGAGGCGATGCGCTCGAGATAGCGCTGAAGGCAACGCCCTGCACAGCGCTGGCTGTGACCACAGGGGCCTCCCAGCCTCTGGAAACCCCGTGACGGGGCGTGTGATCGGAGCTGCCGTGCGTCCCTCAACGCAGCGACCGCCGGCGCTGGCGGTGGTCGCTGCATGATCGAATTCGCATGCGCTTCTCGAGGGCCGACCCCTGGGGTGTGTGAGGGTTGCCCGCAGCTTGCGCAAGGACATCCGCGCGGCAGGCGATCGAGACCGGTGCGCGGCCATGGCGCTGCGCCAGACTACTCGGTGTCGCCTCTTGTGGGGGCATTCCGGTCAACGCCCGACGGAGCAGGATTGCCTGTGCCGCAAGGCGATTGACGACACCTGGGTGAATTCCCTATTGACTCGATGGCGTTGTGCAGTGCACAATAAATCGCTTGTGCAAGGTGCCGCTGCACGCCTTGCTCCGGGTCGATCGCCACGCAGGAGGCCCGTTCGTTTTGCCGTGCGTGGCTTGCAGCCCGGCGGCCATCGTGGTCTATTCCTGCAGCGTGATTGCTTCTTCGCGGTAGCACCCACCTGATCCACGCCTTGCGCCAGCAGGCCTGCAGGCTTTCCGCCATTCTCGTGGATGACTCAGGCGGGCAACCGCTTGCGCTTCATCCGTCCGTTCGTTCCAGCGGGCATCGTGCTCTCCCACTTCCATTTGGCTCGGCCATCGCGGTCGACATACCGATAACCATGTCGCTACACAGACTCCAGCAGGACTGGCTTTCGAACGTCCGCAACGATCTGCTCGCAGGTCTCGTCGTCGCTCTGGCCCTGATTCCCGAGGCGATCGCCTTTTCCATCATCGCGGGTGTGGATCCCAAGGTCGGCCTCTATGCCTCGTTCTCGATCGCCACGCTGACCGCTTTCTTCGGCGGCCGGCCGGGGATGATCTCGGCCGCCACCGGCGCCATGGCGCTGGTCATCGTCACCCTGGTGAAGACGCACGGCCTCGACTACCTGCTGGCCGCCACGGTGCTGACCGGATTGCTGCAGATCCTTGCCGGGTGGTTGAAGCTGGGGCAGTTGATGCGCTTCGTGTCGCGCTCGGTGGTTACCGGCTTCGTCAACGCGCTGGCGATCCTCATCTTCATGGCGCAGCTACCAGAGCTGATCGACGTCACCTGGCATGTCTATGCGATGACGGCGGCCGGGCTGGCCATCATCTACGGCTTCCCCTACATCACCCGCGCTGTGCCGTCTCCGCTGGTGACCATAGTCTTGCTGACCGCGGTGTCGATCGCGCTCGGCCTCGACATCCGCACGGTCGGCGACATGGGCCAGCTGCCGGACAGCCTGCCATCCTTCCTGATGCCGAACGTGCCTTTCAACCTGGAGACACTGCAGATCATCCTGCCGTACTCGCTGACGCTGATGGTGGTCGGTCTGCTCGAATCGCTGATGACCGCCACCATCGTCGATGACCTCACCGACACCAAGAGCGACAAGAGCCAGGAATGCGTCGGCCAGGGCATCGCCAACATCGCTACCGGATTCATTGGCGGCATGGCTGGCTGCGCGATGATCGGCCAATCGGTGATCAACGTGAAGTCTGGCGGCCGGGGCCGGCTGTCGACCCTCGTGGCGGGTGTGGTGCTGCTGATCCTGGTGGTCTTTCTGGGCGACTGGGTCAGGCAGATCCCGATGGCGGCACTGGTGGCGGTGATGATCATGGTGTCGATCGGCACCTTCAACTGGGGCTCCATTACCAAGCTGCGCGAGCACCCGAAGAGTTCCAGCGTGGTGATGATCGCTACCGTGGCCGTCACCGTGGCGACCCACGACCTTGCCAAGGGCGTGCTCACCGGGGTGTTGCTGTCGGGCTTCTTCTTCGCCCACAAGGTCGGGCAGATCCTGCGCATCGGCTCGCGTACCGAGGACGATGGCAACAGCCGCAGCTACCAGGTGAGCGGCCAGGTGTTCTTCGCCTCGGCCGAACGTTTCGCCAACGCCTTCGACTACAAGGAGGTGCTCGACAAGGTCCGTATCGATGTGAGCAGGGCCCATTTCTGGGACATCACGGCGATCAGCGCGCTGGACAAGGTGGTGCACAAGTTCCGCCGCGAAGGCACCGAGGTCGAGGTCATCGGGCTGAACGAAGCGAGCGCCACGATGGTGGACAAGTTCGGTGTCCACGACAAGGACGGCGGCGACGACGTGCTGCTGGGCCACTGAGGAGAACGCACATGAATATCGACCGCAAGATTCTCGCCTGCGTGGATAACACGCCGATGGCCGAAGTGGTGACCGACTATGCAAGCTGGGCGGCACGTCGCCTCGATGCGCCAGTGGAACTGCTGCATGTGCTCGAGCGTCACGTCGAGCTCTCCCGCGATCAGGACCACAGCGGCTCGATCGGCCTCGACGCCCAGGAGAAACTCATGGACCGGCTCACCCAGGAGGATGCCGAGCGCACCCGCAGCGCCCGCGAGCAAGGCCGCGTCCTGCTCTCCGTACTGCGCGAACGGGCGATCCGGGGCGGCGCGGCGATCGTCGACAGCCGCCTGCGCCACGGCGATATCGAGGAGACGCTGGCCGAGCAGCAGGAAGGAAGCCGCCTGCTGATAATCGGCCGCAACGCCCGTCCGAAACCCGATGCCAGGGCTGGCCTCGGCAAACACCTGGAGTGGGTGGTGCGTTCCGCTACCCGCCCAGTGCTGCTGGTGACCGAAGCATTTCGGGAGCCGAAGCGCGTGTTGTTCGCTTTTGACGGTAGCAGCGTGACCCGCAAGGGCGTCGATATGCTCGCCGCCAGCCCATTGCTGCGTGGCCTGCAACTGCAATTGCTGACCGCGGGCGAGTCCGGCACCGCGGACAGCAGGTCACTCGACGCTGCGGTTTCGACATTGTCGGCCAGCGGCATCGAAGCCAGCGCCAGCGTTCGGCCCGGCTCACCGAAAGAGGTCATCGCCGGCGCGCTCGCCGAAGGCGGCATCGACATGCTGGTGATGGGGGCGTACAGCCATTCACCGCTGCGAAATCTCTTTTTCGGCAGCAAGACGACGGAAATGCTCAAAGCGACTTGCGTGCCGACCCTGTTGCTGCGCTGAGAGTGTCCCGGGGGGCGGCCGAATTCGCGGCAGGCATCGCATCCCGATCGAGGCGCGGCCGCGGTCGGCCGCTCGTGCCGTTTCTCGCAGCGCTGCCGGCCCGACCTGCGAGGCGGCAGCGCTGCCGATGCTTCAGAGCGGCTTGCGGATGGTCATCGCGCCCCGGATCTGGCCCACGCTGTAACCCACCGCCTTGTCATCGGGGTAGAGCTCGGCCAGCTTGGCCTTCACTGCAGGGCTGATATCGGCGCTGCTGCCGTGACATTCGAGGCACAGCGGCTGCGTCGGCAAGGCCTTCATGTAACGGTAGGACTTGCTGTCGCCCTCGGTCACGAGTTCGGCTTTTTCGAGCTTCGCGGGGCTCTCGCCCGCGGCAGCGCGACGGTCGAAGTCCTCCAGCGCTGCCTGTTCCCAAGCGTCGGGAACAGCCTTCGGGTTACGGTTCTTGAGACTCACCCGACGGATCTTCCAGCCTGTCTTTTCGGAGGCGGCCTTTGCCATCTCGGGCGCCTTCTCGCGGCAAACCACCATCGCCCCTTCGGGCCCGCCTTTTTCGATCTCGGCCTTGAGCACCGCCAGCAGCTTCGGCGGGATGCTCGACGCGACGCCGCGGGCTTCGTCTAGCAGGGCGGCTTCGTCGGACGCGAATGCGGGCGCCGCGGCGAGTGCGATCATGGCCGATGCGAAGGTGCGCAGGATCGGGTGTTTCATCGTCTTTCCCCTTGCTGGATGGAATATAAGTGAATGATTATGCACTACGCAGCGTAATCGGACCAGCCCCTATCTGAGTGAGCATGTCCGCCCGGCGACTCCCGAGCCGCGAGCGGCAGGCGCCAAGGCATCCGGGCGCTGGTCGCATGCCACTCGATCATTTTGAGCGAGTTCGAATGGCCGAGCGAATCTGCTCGTCATCGTAGCGGTGTTCGCTCCCGACCGGGCACTTTATCCGTACAACGCAGGTTTGCGCGCAAGCGGACCCCGGGCTGTCGGCGCCAGGCGATGCCGCGCGCGAGGTCGAACTCATCGCTTGCCATGGCCTGCGCCGGGCAGGCATTTCAAAAGCGCATCGCCATCATCGTCGTGCCGGAGCAAGCCGCTACCCGTAGCGGCCATGCTTGCGGGTCGACGCCTGCAAACTGCAAATGCGCTGAGCGGCCGACGCCCACCGCAAGCAAGCGTCGCCTGGCGATTGCGAAATCGCACTATCGTGGTTGCTCATCGAGGTAGCGGCTCAGGCCGATGCCGCCGGCGTGCATGATCTGGTCATGGTTCCAGCGGAACAGGGGCATCGCCAGCGGGGCGAGCAGGTTCATCCATTTGCCGGTGGTGCGTACCCGCCACTCGTAGCGCACCTTGGTGAGTCCGGCGTGGTGTGCCAAGTGGCAGGTGCCGAGCCCTTCGAGTTCGCCCTCGACCCGGCCTTCGACCAGTCTGAGCGGCTCAACCCGCGTCACGCGGGTGACGAAGACCAGGCGGTAGGGCAGCACGCTCTTGCAGGTAAAGCGTCGCCGTGCACCCAGGCCGCGTGCATCGCCACTTTCGAGGGTGACGACCGATTCGACGCCCTTCCACCAGCGTGGCCATCCTTCGGCGTCGATGATCGCCGCCCAGACGGCATCGAGCGGCGCCTCGAACTGCCAGTGGGTGCTCAGGTCGTACTGCTTGGCTGGTGCCTTGTGCATTTCCGGCTCGCCTGCTCAAGGAGTGAAGAAGTGCTCGGGAAAGCGGACGTCGATTTCGGCGTCGGCCATGTCGACCGTCTCGATCAGTGTGCCGCTCACCGCGTAGCTTTGCACCCGGAGCGGAAAGAATGTGTCATGGCTCAGCCACACACGATAGCGATGTACGCCGGCTACATCCGCCGCGTTGGCGCCGGTGATCTCCAGGCCGGCGGCAGATCGTGCGGCAATCTGCGCATCGCCCAGCGACACCAGTGTGCCGCGGCCGAGCAGAGCCCGCATGTTTTCGAGCAGCGCGCCGACGTCGGAGCGGTCGATGCGGTGGCCGCGCGGGCTCAGGACCAGGGGATTGTCGGGCGCGAGGTTCAGCGGTGGCGAAAAGCCCAGGCCGAATGGCCACAGGCGCACCTTGCGTGCTGTCGGGTCATGGATCAGCAACACGCCACGGTGCGGCCGGACCAGCTCTATCCTCACCCAGCCGGGCTTGCAATAAAAGTAGCGCAGCACCTGCTCATCGCCCTCGGCCGAGAGCGAATGCGCGATCAGCCGATAGCTTCGCAGGGCACGGAAGCGGGCTTCGGCTTCGGTCAAAGGGTCGGCCATGGGCTCACCAATCAGTGCGAACGGCATCGACGTTCATGCACAAGAATACTCGTTGAGCGCCATCCGGAGGCCGTCGCGGGTGCTTTGACCGGGACGGCGCAGCCCTCGGGACAGGCGAGGGCGCAGTTCTGCTCGGGCACCCGGCAGGCCTCCCGGCCCCACGGCTTGGGCACATCACTCTCGCCGGCTGCGGAGCGGCGCGACTGGGCCACCTGTCGAGCATTCTCCTTGATTCATCAAACACCATCGAGGGCTTGCCGGCCAGATTTTTTGTTGCGCGGGGCGAAGTGTTCGGGAACGGCGAGCATTGGTGTTAGGGTGGTCGACCGGCATCAGGTAGATCGCCGCCGAGAACAGTCACGCGCCGTTCGTGGACCGTCCGTTTGCAGGCTGCCAGGAGAAGCTAGAAGCCACGCCCGCCCGACAAGGATCAGCCGAACGCCTGCCGTCCGGAGGGGGCAAGCACTTTGCATCCCGGTCGCTGGAGGGCCGGATGCACGAATTTCTGCGTCAAAGCAGCGAGGTGGTGCAGCCAGTCGCGAAACGCGATGCCCTTGCCTGAAATTCCGGCTCTTTGAGAGGAGTCCAGATTTGAAGAACGGCACAAGGCTTGGCGAGCAACTGCGAAGGGTGAAAGCGCGCCTTCAGGCAGGGATCTCGGGACCAGCGCCGACGCTTGAGAAAGCGCCGCTGCGGGCGGAGTTGTTCAGCGCCGAGCAGATGGAACTGCACGGCAAGGCACTTGCCGCCTCTCACCGCTTGGCGCCGAGCGGTCGACCCGACGAGCTCTTGCCACGACTGGCCGCGAACGAGAGTGTGCTGGTCGAGGTGTGTGCCTTGCTGACCAGCGCGGCCGCCGAGAAGAGCCGGATCGCACCGGCTGGCGATTGGCTGCTCGACAATTTCTACCTCATCGAAGAGCAGATCCGGACCGCCAAGCGCGACCTTCCCAAAGGCTACAGCCGCGAACTCCCGCGCCTTGCAGAGGGGCCCTCGGCGGGCCGGCCCCGGGTCTACGACATCGCGCTGGAGAGCATCTCGCACGGCGACGGGCGGGTCGATACGGAGACGCTCGGACGCTTCGTGGCGGCCTACCAGCGCGTCACCGCGCTCAAGCTCGGCGAACTGTGGGCGATTCCGATCATGCTGCGGCTGGCGGTAATCGAGAATCTGCGTCGCGTCAGCGTGCGCATCTCGGCCGGGTGGGTCGAACGAAGCCGGGCCGCATCCTGGGCCGACAAGATGATGGAGGCGGTCCAGAACGATCCGAAGAGCCTGATCCTGGTGGTCGCCGACATGGCGCGCTCGAACCCGCCGCTGACCGGCCCGTTTGTCGCCGAACTCGTGCGCCGCCTGCAGGGCAGGGGGCCGGCTCTCGCCTTGCCACTTTCGTGGATCGAAGAGCGGCTCTCGGAAGCCGGCCTGGCTACCATCCAGTTGGTGCAGTCGGAGAGCCAGCAGCAGGCGGCCGATCAGGTGTCGGTCAGTAACAGCATCGGCAGCCTGCGGGTGCTGGGAGCGGTGGATTGGCGCGAATTTGTCGAGGCGATGAGCCTGGTCGAGCAGACGCTGCGCGAGGATCCGGCCGATGCCTACGCACGGATGGACTTTGCAAGCCGTGATCTGTACCGCCATGCGACGGAGCGGATCGCAAAGCTGGGCCGGCTGAGCGAGTGCGAGGTGGCTCGCAAGGCGGTCGAGCTTGCGGATGCCGCAACGGTCGATCGGGCCGCCGGCGGCGACGATCGTGCAACGCATGTCGGCTACTACCTGATCGGCGAAGGCTTGCCGGCGCTCGAGCGGGCGGCGCAGGTGCGGCTTTCGGGCGTCGCTTCCTTGCGCCGGGCCGCCGAGCGCCTGCCCCTGCTCACTTATCTGGGTTCGATCGCACTGCTTACCGTGGGCATTGCTGCCGGTCTGCTGGCGCAGGTCTTGGGGGCAGGGCTTGCGGCGTGGGTTGTATTGCCGCTGGGGATCCTCTCGCTGCTGATCGGCAGCCAGTTGGCAGTGGCGCTGGTGAACTGGCTCGCAACGCTGCTGGTAGTGCCGCGGCCGCTACCCAGGATGGACTTCGGGCGGGGCATCCCCGGTCATTCGCGCACCCTGGTGGTCGTTCCGACCATGCTTGCCAGCGAGCAGGGCATCGAGAACCTGGTCGAGGCGCTGGAGGTGAGGTTTCTCGCCAACCAGGATGAGAGCCTGCACTTCGCCCTGGTCAGCGATTTCCTCGACGCGCAGCAGGAGACGATGCCCGGCGATGCCGCGCTGGTGGAGCGGGCCCGCGCGCGGGTCGAGGAACTGAACCTGAAATACGGTCGGCGCGAGGCGCAGGGCGGGAGCGATATCTTCTATCTCTTCCACCGTCCGCGGCTGTGGAATCCGCAGGAACGGGTGTGGATGGGCTACGAGCGCAAGCGCGGCAAGCTCGAAGCCCTCAACGCCTTGCTGCGCAGCGATCGGCGGGGTGGCCGGCCGGCCGAAGATTTTTCGCTGGTTGTCGGCGACACGGCGATCCTGTCGACGGTGAAATACGTCATCACCCTGGATACGGATACGCAGTTGCCGCGGGATGTGGCACGGCAGTTCGTCGGGGCGATGGCGCACCCGTTGAACCGCCCCCGTTACGATCGGCAGAAGCGTCGGGTCACCGCCGGCTATGGCATCCTGCAGCCGCGTGTGGCGGTCAGTCTGCCGTGCACCAACCGCTCGCTCTATGCGCGCCTGTATGGTGGTGACGCCGGGATCGATCCCTACACGCGCGCGGTCTCGGATGTTTACCAGGATGTCTTTGGCGAAGGATCCTTCGTCGGCAAGGGCATCTACGATGTCGATGCATTCGAGCAGGCCCTGGGCGGGTGCTTTCCCGAGAATCGCATACTCAGCCACGATCTGATCGAAGGCTGCTACGCACGCTCGGGGCTGTTGAGCGACGTGATGGTGTACGAGGATTTCCCGGCCCGCTACAGCGCCGATGTAAGCCGCCGCCGCCGCTGGATACGCGGAGACTGGCAGCTACTCGGGTGGTTGTCGGACTCGGTGCCGGGTGTGCTCAAGGGCCCGGTCGATGCCGGAATGGACGCCCATCGGCTGCTGAATCCGCTTTCGCCGCTGTCGAAATGGAAGCTCATCGACAACCTGCGGCGCAGTCTTGTGCCGCCGGCATTGACCTTGCTGCTGGTGCTGGGTTGGGGCCTGTTCGCCTCGCCCGGGTGGTGGACGCTTTCGCTGATCGGCATCCTGCTGCTGCCGGCCATATGCGCGGCACTGCTCGACTTGCTCCGCAAGCCCGACGAGGTGCTTGTGCGCCAGCACTTCGGCGCCGTTTGGGACACGGTTTTGCGGCGTCTCGTGCAGTTTGGCTTCGAGCTCGCCTGCCTGCCCTACGAGGCGTTCTATAGCCTTGATGCGGTTGCCCGAACCGTATGGCGGACGACGGTCAGCAAGCGACGCCGCCTGGAATGGAAGCCGTCGAGCGAGGTCGAGCGCGAATTGGCCGGGCGCGGTGGCGAACTGGGCGCGAGCCTGCGGGCGATGTGGGTCGCACCGGCGATAGCCGTGACATCGGCAATGCTGCTGGCATCGACGAATCCGGGCGCGCTGCTGGTGGCCGCGCCGCTCTTGCTGCTGTGGTTGCTGTCACCGGTGATTGGCTGGTGGATCAGCCGTCCGCTGAGGCACCGCGAGGCAATCCTGGGGGCCGAGCAGAGGCGCTTTCTACACTCGCTCGCGCGCCGCACCTGGGAATTTTTCGATCATTTCGTCGACGCCGACAATAACTGGCTGCCCCCAGACAACTACCAGGAGTATCGCATCGCCTCGGTGGCGCACCGGACCTCGCCGACCAATATGGGACTGGCCTTGCTGGCAAACCTGAGCGCCTACGACTTCGGTTACATCCCACTCGGCAAGCTTGTCGAGCGAAGCACGAAGGCCCTTCACACGATGGATGGGCTGGAGCGCTACCGAGGGCACTTCTACAACTGGTATGACACCCGAACGCTGACGGTGCTGCCACCGCGCTACATCTCGTCGGTCGACAGCGGAAACCTTGCCGGCCACCTGCTGACCCTGCGTGCGGGTCTCACCGTGCTCGGCGATGAGCTCATCTTCCGATCGAAACTGTTCGACGGTCTGGGAGACACGCTGGGGATCCTTGTCGAGACCGTCGGGGGAGCGGCGCCTGCGGGACGAGCCGATTCTGAGGCGACAGTGGCATTTCAACGTGCACTCGCGTCGGCTGCGGCGACCCCTCCAGGGTCCCTCGAGGCCGCCCACGAGTGCCTGCTGCTGTTGAAGCGCGCTGCCGGTGATCTGCTCGTCGCAACCGAAAATCATCCTGATGTGCTGATCGAAGGTGCGCCCGCGCACGAAGCCGAACAATGGGCCGGGGCGCTCGGTCGGCAATGTCGCGCGGCGATTGACGAACTGCTTCTTCTGGCGCCATGGCTTTCGCTGCCACCACCACCGCCAGAGGTCGAAGGCGAGCTTGGCGCACTCGGCGCACTCGGCCCTGTGCCAACGATGCGCGGGCTGGCGGGCCTGGCCAAGGCGCTGGGTCCCGCCATCTCGCACAGCATTGCCAGCGCAAGGACGCCTGGCGCGCTCGCATGGCTTACCGATCTGCAACAGGCCGTCGGCGAGGGCAGCCGCCGCGCCACCGACATGATCGTCGCCATCGACCGCCTCGCCGTGCGATCGGGCGAGCTTGCGAATATGGAGTACGAGTTTCTTTACGACAAGGAGCGCCATCTGCTGGCGATCGGTTACAACGTGACCGAACGCCGGGTGGACTCGAGCTTCTACGACTTGCTGGCCTCGGAGGCGCGCCTGTGCAGTTTCGTGGCGATTGCGCAGGGACAGTTGCCGCAGGAGAACTGGTTTGCCCTCGGGCGCCAGCTCACCGCAACGGGCGGCGCGCCGGTGCTGCTGTCGTGGAGTGGCTCGATGTTCGAGTACCTGATGCCACTTCTGGTGATGCCATGCTATGAAAAGTCGCTGCTCGACCAGACCTGTATCGGGGCGGTGATGCGGCAGATCGAATACGGCCGGCAGCGCGGTGTGCCCTGGGGCATTTCCGAGTCCGGCTACAACACCGTGGACGTGCAGCTGAACTACCAGTACCGCGCCTTCGGGGTGCCCGGACTCGGGCTCAAGCGAGGCCTCGCCGACGATCTGGTGATCGCACCCTACGCGTCGGTGATGGCCCTGATCGTGGCGCCGGAGGCCGCCTGCCTGAACCTGCAGCGCCTGGCCGCCGAGGGCTTCGTCGGCAGATACGGTTTTTTCGAGGCGATCGACTACACCCCGGTGCGGCTGCGACGGGATCACCCGCGCGAGATCGTGCGGGCTTTCATGGCCCACCATCAGGGCATGAGCCTGCTCGCCCTGGCCTATCGGCTGCTCGATCGCCCAATGCAGCGACGCTTCGCCTCGGACCGTCTTTTCCAGGCCGTCATGCTGCTCTTGCAGGAGCGGATTCCCCGCCCCACGGCGCTGTTTTCACATACCGCCCGGCTTGCCGACATGCACGTGGCCGAGAGTTTGTCGGCGGCGCCGATCAGGGTGTTCAGCAACCCGGATACGCCGATACCCGAGGTGCAGCTGCTGTCCAACGGCCGCTACCACGTGATGGTCACCAATGCCGGAGGGGGCTACAGTCGCTGGAACGAACTCGCCGTCACGCGCTGGTACGAGGACGGCACCTGTGACAATCGGGGCGCCTTCTGCTATGTCCGCGATGTGACGAGCGGGGCCTTCTGGTCGGTCGCCCATCAGCCGACACTCAGGAAGCCGAGCCGGTATGAGGCGATCTTCTCCGAGGGGCGGGCCGAGTTCCGCCGTCGCGACGCGCTGGATGCGGTCGGTGGTGCAGGCTATGGCGAAGGCGAGATCGAGACCTACACCGAAATCGTCGTCTCGCCAGAGGACGATATCGAGCTGCGCCGGGTGCGGATCACCAATCGGTCCCGGTCGCGCCGGGAAATCGAAGTCACCAGCTATGCCGAAGTGGTGATCGCGCCGCCCGCCACGGACGCGCTGCATCCGGCATTCAGCAATCTGTTCGTGCACACCGAGATCCTGCCCGAGCGCGGTGCCATCCTGTGCACGCGGCGACCGCGCTCAGTGGGTGAGCGGGCGCCGTGGATGCTCCACCTGATGGTGGTGCATGGCGCGCCGTGCGGCGAGGTGTCCTTCGAAACCGATCGCGCACGCTTCATCGGTCGAACGAGAAGCACGGTCGCGCCGCAGGCGATGACCGATCAGGCAGGGCTTTCGGGCAGCGACGGCTCGGTGCTCGATCCGATCGTGGCCATTCGCAATCGTGTCATGCTCGAACCCGACCAGGCGGTCACCGTCGATATCGTCTCGGGGATGGCCGAGAGCCGGGATGTGGCCGTCTGCCTGGTCGAGAAATACCGGGACAGGCATCTTGCGGATCGTGTCTTCGAGCTGACCTGGACTCACAGCCAGGTGGTCTTGCAGCAACTCAATGCCAGCGAGGCCGACTCGCAGCTCTATGCCCGACTGGCCAGCGTGGTCATCCATGCCGATGGCAGGCTTCGTGGCGAGCCATCGGTGCTGATGAAGAATCGGCGCGGACAGTCCGGCCTGTGGGGCTATGCCATTTCCGGCGATCTGCCGATCGTGCTGTTGCAGATCATGGATGCCACCCACATCGACCTGGTCCGGCAACTGGTGCAGGCCCATGCGTACTGGCGCCTGAAAGGCCTGGTGGTCGACCTGGTGATCTGGAACGAAGACCACGCCGGCTACAGGCAGCAACTGCAGGAGCAGATCATGGGCCTGATCGCCTCGGACGTCGGGGCGAGCGTGATCGACCGGCCAGGGGGCATCTTCGTACGGCCAGCCGAGCAGATCTCGAGCGAAGACCGGGGCTTGCTCGAATCGGTTGCCCGCGCGGTGATCACCGACAGCCGGGGAACGCTGGCGGAGCAGCTCGACCATCATCGTCCGGCAGAGCCGCGCATCCCCTTGCTCACCCCGGCCAGCACGCTGCCGCCGCCGGCTCTGACGCAACGGACACCGGAACGCGAGGCGCTGATCCTCGACAACGGGCTGGGCGGCTTCAGTGCCGACGGGCGTGAGTATGTAATCCGGCTCACCCCCGGTCGCGTCACGCCGGCGCCGTGGGTCAACGTCCTCGCGAATCCGCATTTCGGCTCGCTCGTTTCCGAAAGTGGCTCGGCCTACACCTGGAGCGAGAACGCCCATGAGTTCCGCATCACGCCGTGGCACAACGACCCGGTCAGTGATTCGGGGGGCGAGGCCTTCTACCTGCGCGACGAGGAATCCGGCCGCTTCTGGTCGCCGACGCCCTTGCCGGCCGGCGCCGGCGAGTCATTCGTGATTCGCCACGGCTTCGGCTACAGCGTCTTCGAGACCCGGGTGGACGGTATCTGCTCGTCACTGTGGGTCTATGTGGCGGCGGACGCGGCAGTGAAGTTCTCGGCACTCAGGATCCGCAACGAATCCGGTCGGCCGCGGCGGCTTTCGGCAACCGGCTATGTCGAGTGGGTGCTTGGGGATCTGCGGGCCAAGTCGGCGATGCACGTGAGCACCAATATCGACGCGCGCAGTGGCGTGCTCCAGGCCAGAAACTTCTACAACACCGAGTTCGCCCGGCGCGTCGCCTTCTTCGATGTTGACGACCGGGCGCGCAGCGTGACCGGCAGCCGCGTCGAGTTCATCGGTCGCAACGGGACCCTTGCCAATCCCGCGGCGATGCGGCGGGAGCGCCTGTCCGGCAAGGTTGGTGCCGGTCTCGACCCGTGTGCGGCGATCCAGGTCGGCGTCGAGCTGGCCGAGGGCGAGGAGCGCGAGGTGGTGTTCCGCCTCGGTGTGGGGCGCAATGCCGACGAGGCCCGCGAGCTCGCGCTGCGTGAGCGCGGCGCAGCGGCAGCACGTGATGCGCTCGAGGCGGTGCAGATCCACTGGCGGCGGACGCTCGGCGCGGTGCAGGTGGAAACCCCCGACCCCGCGGTCGACGTGCTGGTCAATGGCTGGCTGGTGTACCAGATCATGACCTGCCGGCTGTGGGGGCGTAGTGGCTTCTATCAATCGGGCGGGGCCTTCGGTTTCCGCGACCAGTTGCAGGACGTGATGGCCCTGGTCCATACCCAGCCCCGGCTGGTGCGCGAGCAGCTGCTGTTGTGTGCAAGCCGGCAGTTCGAGGAAGGCGACGTTCAGCACTGGTGGCATCCTCCGTCCGGCCGGGGTGTGCGCACCCGCTGCTCGGACGACTACCTGTGGCTCCCGCTGGTGGTGAGCCGCTATGTGCTGTGCACGGGCGACACCGGTGTGCTTGATGACACCGCGTCCTTCCTGCAGGGTCGGCCGGTCAATCCCGAGGATGACTCCTACTACGACCTGCCGGGCGGCTCCAGCGAGGTGGAAAGCCTTTACCAGCACTGCGTCAGGGCTATCCGCCACGGGCTGCAGTTCGGTCGTCACGGTCTGCCGCTGATCGGCTCCGGAGACTGGAACGACGGAATGAACCTGGTGGGCATAAAGGGCCAGGGCGAGAGCGTCTGGCTGGGCTTCTTCCTGTGCACCGTGCTGACCCGGTTCGCCCAGGTGGCGCAGATGCACGACGACCCGTCGTTCGCCCTGATGTGCCGGGAGGAATGTGGGCGCTTGCAGCAGAACATCGAGCGGCATGCATGGGATGGCGGCTGGTACCGCCGGGCCTGGTTCGACGATGGCACACCGCTGGGGACTGCCTCGAGCAGCGAATGCCGCATCGATTCGATCTCGCAAAGCTGGTCGGTGTTGTCGGGCGCCGGCGATGCAGCGCGTTGTCGCGATGCCATGAAGGCCGTGGATGAGCACCTCGTTCGTCGCGCCGATGGGCTGATCCAGCTTCTCGATCCGCCCTTCGATACTTCAAGCCTCAATCCCGGCTATATCCGGGGCTATGTTCCGGGGGTGCGGGAAAATGGCGGGCAGTACACGCATGCGGCCATCTGGGCGGCGATGGCCTTCGCGGCGCTTGGCGAGCGCGAGCACGCCTGGGCGCTGACCAGCATGATCAACCCGGTGAATCACGCCCGAACCGAGGCGCAGCTCGCCGTCTACAAGATCGAGCCTTATGTCATGGCCGCCGATGTCTATGCGGTCGCGCCGCATACCGGTCGAGGCGGATGGAGCTGGTATACCGGTGCCGCCGGCTGGATGTATCAGCTGGTGCTGGAATCCCTGCTGGGTGTGCGTCGCGAAGGCGACAGGCTAAGGCTTGCGCCCTGCATTCCGGCCGACTGGAAGGGCTTCACGATCCACTATCGTTACTTCGAAACGACCTATCGCATCACGGTTTCGCAGTCGCCTGCGGGGGCGCAGGGTGCCCAGCGGCCGGTCGGGCTGAGGGTGGACGGCGTGGTGCAGCCGGGCATGGAAATCCCGCTGGTCGACGACCGCCAGGATCACCGGGTCGAGCTCGGCGTGGTGGCGCAGTGAGATCCGCAGGCCTTCCCGGCGTGCGCAGGGCCGCCCCCGCCAATGCAGAACCTCGAATCGGGCATCGAAACGCCCGTGATTGTGAACTGGAAGTAGAAGCGGAAGCCCTTCCTTGGGCGGCGCTACGCTCGATGCGAGGCGGGCTTTCCGTGCCCACATGCGGCGCCAGGCGGTCTGTGCAGGCGCTGCAATGGGGCCGCCCTGTTGCTCGGGGGCGTGGTGAGCGCGGCGGTACCGAGGGAAGATCTTGGCCTGGCCCAGGGACCCGCGACCTGTGATGGGGGAAAAGGCACCTACAAGTACGTTGCCACGTGCAAAGCGCGTGGCGTGTCGCGGCAGTATCAGGTGAATTCGGGCAATCATTGCCAACTCGGCGGAACCGTTTGCGGCGTGAGTTCGAAGACCTGCTATACGACCTGCACGGCAAGCTGCGAGAGCCGCGCGCCGGTCAGTGCCTGCCAGGCGGGCAGGGGCGGGGCGTGGATCCGGGGCTACGCGACCGACTATTCGGGCTGCCAGCGAATCGTTGCGCGCGGTCCCGGCCCCTGCCAGTGACCGACGGCAGCTGCGCGCCTGGTTCTAGTTTTGGTGCCTGGCTGCGCCCGCGTGTGGCGCCGCCCGGTATCGCTCGATCATCTTCAGCGAATTCGAATAGCCATGGCGGATCTGCTCGTCATCGTAGCGATGCTGCGTGCCGACCGGGCATGCGATTCGCGCGACGCAGCCTGCCGCGCAGCGCGAGGCAGGCGTGCGCCGATAGGCGATGCATCTTTCGAGATCGAAGTCGCCGTCGCTCATGGCAGCCGCGGGGCAGGCCATGATGCAGGGCTTGCCGGCGCAGCCTTGGCAGGGAGAGGGACTGTGCCGGGCTTCGGTGACCGGTAGCGCGGTGTCGGCCAGCAAGGCGACGCGGTAGGCGAACCAGCTGCCCCAATCCTGATTGATCCCGACCTTGAAGGGGCTGGGGTGGTGCCAGCCGGCGAGCTGGCCCAGCCCTTGCAGGTCGAGCGGCGCATCGCCCGGGTAGAGCGTCAAGCGGGGGGCCTTGCCGAACTGCTCGGCGAACCAGGTGTGCACCGCGTGCAGGCTGAAGTCGTCGATCGGATCACTGCCGGCGAGCCCTGCAGCCTTGACCGCGGCCCACAGCGCCGGCCCGGCGTTGCCGATCAGGATCAGTTGTCGATAGCCATGCAGCCCACCGCTCGAGGCGCCGAGACACGAGCGCATTGCGCCTGGCAATCGGTCCAGCTCGAACACCGCCTGGAGGTTGAGGCCGACACCATCGAGCGCGCTGAAAACGCCCCCACTCACGGCGCACCCTCGATCGCGGCGAGTGCGGCTTCGATCTCGGCGGCGCTGCCGGGGCGTACCAGGCGGGCGACTTCCTGGCCCTCGCGAAGAAAGATCAGGGTCGGCCACAGGCGCACCGCAAAGCTGCGGCCGAGGCGTCGGCCGGGGCCGTCTTCCACCCGGATGTGGTGCACCTGGGGATGGCGGGGCAGCGCATCCGCGAGCAGCGGTGCGGCCGCGCGGCAGTGGCTGCACCAGTTGGTGCCGAAGTCGAGCAGGGTGGGCTGCTCGAGCGCTTCGACTTCGCTGCGGGTGAGGGGTTTGTCGGTGTAAGGGTGTGGCTGGCTCATGAGCGGCAGGGGCGTCGGGGAACGAGGTCGACAGCATAATTGATGCTGCCGAGTCGCGCCGATGCCGTCCATTGCGCCGCGGGATCAATGCCGCGGTTGATCCGCGCCGCTCAGGCATGGGCAGGGACCGCTGCACCGGGTTCGACCTGGCGACGCTTGTCCTTGCCGATCCATGATGCCGAGAGCGCACTCGCCAGGACGGCGAACATCACGCCGGCGCAGATCAGCCAGGATTCGCCGTTACCTACCTGCAGGTCGGTGGCGATGATAGGGTTAATGCCGCTGACAAAGCGAAGATGCTGGAGAACTGATTGATGATCGACATCCGCACCATCAGCATGCTGCTGCCGATGTTCTTCATGAACCAGAGGCCGGCGAGGGCCGACAAACTGTTCTGCGCAATGCGGAAATGGAAGCCGCGCGTGCCCTCGGCCGCGCACTCGAAGGGCATCAGCACCGCGCCCGTGATCCAGTGGGCCGGTGCGGATCGTGCCCGGGGCGGTCCGTTTGTCAGTGTCGACCGTTGAGCTGGGCGCCCGCCTGGCGCAGGCAATCGGCCAGCCGTTCCGCGAGCTGCTGGTCGACGATGGGGGAGCAGATCATGTTCATCCTGAGGGCCGCCGTACTCCTCAGCAGGTGCCCGGGCATCGGGCGCATCTGCCTGGCTTGAACCAGCGACTCCGGCAGCAGGGATACCGCCAGCCCGGCATGCACTGCGGCGGCCAGGTTCTCGAGCACTGGGCTGCCGAACACCTTGAGGTAGGGGATGCCGGCGCGTTTGAGCTCGCCGAGGCACAGATCCCGGACGATGCAGTTGTCTTCGTAGAGGGCCAGCGGGAGCGGTTCCCGCTCCTCGAGTGCAATGCCTCTTGGCGCGCACCAGATCAGGCGCTCCGACCACAGCGGGAGCTCGTCCCGTGAATCCTCCTCGCCGGCGACGATCGCCATATCCAGCTCGCCCCGGTCGACCAGTTGGCGCAGATTGCGGCTGCGCTCGCAGACGATGCGGGCCTCCAGTTGCGGCAGTTCGCGCAGCAGGATCGGCATGAAACAGTTCAGGAAGTCCTGCGCGTAGTCGGTTGGAATGCCGAAGCCGATCTTGCCGGCAAGTTGGCGCCTGTCGAGCGCGGCCAGGGTCGCGTTGTTGAGGCGCAACAGCTGCTCGGCGTGACAGAGCAGGGTTTCACCAGCGTCGGTGAGCCTGATTCCCTGGTTGCTGCGCTCCAGCAGCCGCAGGCCGAGCTGCTCCTCGAGCCGCTTGAGCTGCATGCTGACCGCAGCCTGGGAGCGAAACACGGCGACGGCGGCCTTGTTCAGCCCGCCTTCCCGGACCACGATGCAGAATGTGCGCAGCAGTTCGAGATCGAGCAGGGAATCCATGCGGCCTCCGGTTTCGTCCGGAACGGCCCGGAGGGGAACGCCCGACTGCGGGGAACGGGGTAGCTGGTTCATGTTTGTTGAATCGCTTGTTGATATTAATTCGTTTGCCTGAAGTATCTCGCCAATCTAAAGTGCGCGGCAAGGGGCAAGCTGGCCTCGAAACTCAATTCCACCCGAGCCGCGGGCTCGACGACAGAGAACGAGATGAGCAATCGAACACTTCCTCAGACCATGTCGGGGGTCCTGCTGGTCGGGCACGGCGGACTCGATCAGTTGCACTACCGGCAGGACTTGCCGCTGCCGCAAGCCGGGCCGGGCGAGGTGTTGATCAGGGTCGGTGCCGCCGGCGTGAACAACACCGATATCAATACCCGCATCGGCTGGTATTCGAAAGGCGTGACCGGGCAAACCAACAGCGGTGCGGCACAGGGCTTCGCAGAGGCCATCGATGACGATGCCAGCTGGTCGGGTATCCCGTTGCAGTTTCCGCGCATCCAGGGGGCCGACTGCTGCGGCGAGATTGTTGCCGTCGGCACCGGTGTGGATCCGGCGCGCATCGGCGAACGCGTCTTGGTGCGCAGCATGCAGCAGCCGGCTGGCGCTGCCGACCAGTTCGCCTGCATTACCTATGGTTCGGAGTGCGATGGCGGCTTTGCCCAGTATTGCACCGCGCAGTCGACCGAGGCCTATCGCATCGACAGTGTGCTCAGCGATGTCGAGCTGGCCTCATTCCCCTGCGCCTATTCCACCGCCGAAAACATGCTCGAGCGCGCGGGCCTGAAGGCTGGCGAGCGTGTGCTGGTCACCGGCGCCTCGGGCGGGGTGGGCTCGGCGGCGGTGCAGCTGGCGAAACGCCGTGGTGCCCATGTGATTGCCGTCTGCGGTGCCGCAAAGCGCGCCGAGATCGAACAACTGGGTGCCAACCGCGTCATCGAGCGTGGCCACGGCCTGATTGCCGAACTGGGCCGCGATAGCGTGGAGGTGGTGGTGGACCTCGTCGCGGGGCCGCAGTGGACAGAGTTGCCCGACCTGCTGTGCCGCGGCGGTCGCTATGCGGTGGCGGGTGCGATTGGCGGACCGCTGGTCGAGCTCGATGTCCGTACCCTGTACCTCAAGGACCTGAGCTTTTTCGGCTGCACCTGGCAGCCGCGCAAGGTGTTCGAGAACCTGATCGGCTACATCGAACGGGGCGAGATACGTCCCGTGGTCTCGGGAATCTATCCCCTCGCCGAAATCGTGCCGGCCCAGCAGGATTTCATGGCCAAGAAATTCGTCGGCAAACTGGTGTTGCAGCCGTTTGTCCAGGGCGGCAGTTGAACCCGGCTGTTCCCCTCGCGACGAGAAGCTGGTGCTTCGTTGCCAGGCCCCTGCGATCTCATCCCTCCCCGCGCGGCGCATTTGCTCAGAAGCGGCGGGCAATCTGCCGCAGCACGAGCTCGGCGCGCGCCGACAAGGGCCATTCGGCACGATGCAGGAGCCACAGCGTATCCACTACGGCGGGTTCTCCTTCGATTACCCGGATGGCCTCGGGCCTGGCGAAGGCCAGTCGCGCATAGCGCGGCAGCACGCTGAACCCCAGTCCGCGGGCCACGGGCTCGAGGATCAGGCCGATCTGGTTGGTGAAACCACGGCAGGGGAGATTGCGCACCCCGGGGGCGTCCGGAAAACGGCGGCTGAGCAAGCGCCCGGCCATGGCCTGGCCGTCCGGGTGGTCGATGAAGCCGAGACGCTCGAGATCGCTCC
This sequence comes from Zoogloeaceae bacterium, assembly GCA_024235595.1. Lineage (GTDB taxonomy): Bacteria > Pseudomonadota > Gammaproteobacteria > Burkholderiales > Rhodocyclaceae > Cognatazoarcus. The sequence continues at coordinate 236,714 of JACKMC010000005.1, forward strand.
AGGCGCCGACCCGGGCGCCGGCCGGCGCCACCAGCTCCAGCGGTTCCTCGGCAAAGCGGGTCACGCCAAGGCGCGGGTCGTCGGGCTTGAGGGTCGCGAGGCCCAGCTCGAAGCGGTTCTCGAGCACCGCATCGAGTACCTCGCGGTCCGGCGCGAAGCGATGGCGAATGATCAGCCCCGGGTGGTCCTGCTGCAGTGAGAGCAGTTGAGGGTAAAGCGCCAGGCCGATGCTGCCGGGGCTGATCAGGCCGATCTCGCCGATCTCGGCCCGGTCTTGCGACAAGCGTTGCTGCAGGCGCTGGTCGGCGGCCCCGACCTCCGCACAGTAGTCGAGCAGCGCACGGCCCGCGGGGGTGAGCTCCAGCTTGCGTGGGCGGCGGATCAACAGCGGCCCCAGCCTTTCTTCGAGACGCTGTACATGCTGGCTGACGGCGGCCTGGGTGAGGTCAAGACGCTCGGCAGCGCGGGTAAAGCTGCGCTGCGCGGCGAGCGTCTCGAAGGTGCGCAGCCACTGAGGACTAAACATAATGAAAACTTATCGAAATGATAATCTGATGGTTGTATTCATTATGGCGTCGCAAGCCTAGACTGGCTACTCCTTTCACCCGAACGAGGTTTCGCCCGTGTCCAGCACCTATCCGCGCAGCTTTTCCCATATTGGCCTGTCGGTCACCGATCTCGATGCCGCCGTAAAGTTCTATACCGAAGTCATGGGCTGGTACCTGATCATGCCGCCGACCACCATCGGCGAGGATGAGTCCGCCATCGGGGTCATGTGCACCGATGTGTTCGGCGCCGGCTGGGGGTCGTTCCGCATCGCTCACTTGTCGACCGGCGACCGCATCGGGGTGGAAATCTTCGAATTCCGCAACGCCGAGAAGCCCCGCGACAACTTCGAATACTGGAAGACCGGCATATTTCACTTCTGCGTCCAGGACCCCGACGTGGAAGGCCTCGCCGCCAGGGTCGTCGCCGCCGGCGGCAAGCAGCGCATGCCGGTACGCGAGTATTTTCCGGGTGAGAAGCCGTTTCGCATGGTCTATATGGAAGATCCCTTCGGCAACATCCTGGAGATCTACAGCCACAGCTATGAGCTCACCTACGCTGCAGGTGCCTACCAGTAGACACCACCATCAGGGCGGGGCGCCGAAGCAGGCGCCGCGCCTGCCGAATGCGCCGGCCCTGGTGCCGCTGTGCAAAAGCGCCTGCACCCGGATCACCGCCGGACGACTCGGCACTGCCGTTCAGCATATTTCTTCCGCCGATGGCAAGTCGGCGAAAATGCTCGGCTCGAGCCAGGCAAAAATGTTGCGCGTCAGCACCGGCGCGCCGACGGCCTTGATCAGTTGGTCGCGCAGCGCCTTGCGGTAGGAAAGATCGCCCATCCATAGGTCGACCAGGGTACGCACCGTGCAGGTGAAATAGACGTCGACCTCCTTGCCCGGGTCGGTGTGGCAGACATCCACTTCATCGGGCGTCGCGACGATCCACCAGTTGGCCAACTGCGCCACATCGGTGAATCTGAAATGGATCACCGTCTCGTCGCCGATCAGCTTGTCGGTACGTACGCTGCGCTGGAGATAGAGCATCAGCAGGCCGATATCGAGATCGCGGTCGCTCAGCCCATCTCGCGCCCAGCGCATCCCCCAATCGCCGAGCGACTTGATGACTGGCAGCAACTGCTTGCAGGAATCGGTCGGGTAGTAGGCGTGGCCCTGCTGGCCGGGGAGCTTCTTCTTCAGAACCAGGCCATGCTCTGCCAGCGAAGCCAGGCGCTTGTTGAGGATGGTCGGGGACATCAGGCTGAGGCCGCGCTGCAGTTCGTTGAAGCGCGAGGCACCCATCAACAGTTCGCGGATGATCAGCACCGTCCATTTCTCTCCGACGATCTCGAGGGCCTTTGCGATCGGGCAGAACTGTCCGTACTCCACACCGCTTCCTCCATTCGGTGTCCCCATCCTCCTGCCCGTCGCAAGGCGCCAGAGCCGTCTGGGCAGCCGTCGTGGAGGACTTCATTTTGTGTAGTGGCTTGCTGCAGTTTCTACAGTAGTCCAGCCGCTCGGCAATGCCTAGCATCGGGTCATCGAGTCACCAAACGTGCTCGACACACCCGTACAGACATGCAAGAGGAGCGCTGACATGAACACCATGACAATGGATTCCGAGATCAAGGCTGTCGCCCAGGCCGCGGTGCCAGCCGAATTCGAGCACCCCGACTATGGGGCGATCAAGACCAGGCAGCAGGCCACCTGGGGGTCGGGTGACTATGGGCGTATCGGTGTCACGCTGCAGATCACCGGCGAGCAATTGTGCGAAGCGATGGATCTTCGCGCCGGCGGGTCGGTGCTCGACGTGGCCGGGGGTAATGGCAATGCCACGCTGGCGGCGGCGCGGCGCTTCTGCGAGGTCGTATCGACCGACTATGTGGCAGGTCTGCTGGCCCAGTCGCAGGCCCGCGCCCGGGCCGAGGGACTGGACATCAGCTACCGCGAAGCGGATGCGGAGAACCTGCCCTTCGCCACGGCAAGCTTCGACTACGTGATGTCCACCTTCGGCGTGATGTTCACGCCCGACCAGCCCCGCGCCGCCGCCGAGCTGCTGCGGGTGTGCCGTCCGGGCGGACGGATCGGCCTCGCCAACTGGACGCCCGAAGGTTTCATCGGCCAGTTGTTCAAGACCATCGGCCGCTACCTGCCGCCGCCCAGGGGTGTCAACCCGCCATCGGCCTGGGGCACCGAGGCCTTCCTGCAGGCGCAGTTCGGCGGCCAGGCACAGCGCATCGAGGTGCTTCGCCGCAGCTTCGCGTTTCGCTACCGCTCGGCGGCGCATTGGCTCGAACTCTTTCGGAGCTGCTACGGGCCGATCCTGAAGGCCTTCGAGGCCCTCGACGAGGCCACCGCGGCATCGCTCGCCGACGACATCCTGCGCCTGATCGATGCGCACAACGTGGCCGGCGACGCTTCGATGGTGGTCCCCGCCGAGTACCTCGAAGTCGTCATCACCCGCTGAGGCCGTATGCGGCCGGAGGGCTCCGGCCGGATCGACACCCGCATGCAAGTGAAAAGGAGAAGACGAATGCCGCTCGTGGATATTCATCTCATCAAGGGCGTGTTCAGCGACCAGCAGAAGAGGCAGATGATCGAGAAGGTGACCGACAGCCTGGTCTCGATCGAGGGCGAGGCCCTGCGCGGCGTTACCTGGGTGCGGATACTGGAAGTCGCGAGCGGTGACTGGGGTATCGGCGGCCGGCCGATGACTGCCGAAGCCGTCAGGCACTTGCAGCAGGGTACGGGATGATGCGCTGAGGCCACCGTCGCGTTTTCGAGCGGATCGCCGCGGCAGTCATCGACTGAGCGCCGCGGCGATGGCGCTTGTGGCGAAGCCGGTTGCCGCTTTTGTCCCTGAAACTAAGCCTGATTGCGTGGCCATGTTCGGCGTGGACTCATGTTTTGACGGTTCGACAAACCATCATCCACAAGCGCAGGTTATAGTCATCGCACATCATTCCCGGCAAATCGCGGATCTGCGCGCAAGCAGCGCCGAAGCCGTTCGCTTTGCCGACACGACGAACAATTGCTGCACGAGGACCGTTGTCCGGTTGCTCGTCGCAAATCTCAGGGGACTCAAACGCAATGAATCTAGTCGGAACTCTCGCAAAAGTGGCCATGGGCGTGATGGTTGCCCGTGGGGTCGGAAAGATGCTCGGGGGGCGCGGTGCGAGTCAGGCCGGCGGCCAGTCGGGTGGCCTTGGCGATCTGCTCGGCGGCCTCACCGGAGGGGGTGCCCAGCGGCAGGGCGGTGGCCTTGGTGACCTGCTTGGCGGACTTGCCGGCGGCGGCTCTTCGGCGCAAGGCGGTGGTGGCCTGGGAGGACTCGGCGGATTGCTCGGTGGCCTTCTCGGCGGCGGCGCTGCGCAACGTGGTGGCGCCGGTGGTGGCCTCGGTGATCTGCTCGGCGGCGCGCTCTCGGGCGGCGGTGGCCAATCGGGCGGTCTTGGCGGCCTGCTCGACAGCCTCGGTGGTGGTCAGCAGCAAGGCGGTGGCCTGGGCGGTCTGCTCAACCAGGCGATGAGTGGGCAGGGCGCGCCCGAGGCCACGCCGGAACAGAATCATCAGGCCGAGCTCATGCTCCGCGCGATGATCAATGCGGCCAAGTCGGATGGCCAGATCGATGAGACCGAGCAGCAGAAAATCATCGAACAGCTCGGCGAGGTGACGCCCGAAGAAATCGATTTCGTGCGCGGCGAGATGGCCCGACCGCTGGACCTCGACGGATTCGTGCGCAGCGTGCCGCAGGGGCTCGGGCCGCAGGTGTATTTGATGTCGCTGCTCGGCATCGACCTCGATTCGCAGGCCGAAGCGGCGTACCTGGATCGACTCGCGAAGGGGCTGGGGATTTCACCCGCATCCGCAAACGAGATTCACGCCAAGGTCGGTGTCCCACCGCTCTACGCCTGAGCGCCGCGGGGCGGGCCGAGTGGCCCAGGCCAGCGACATTTCGAAGCCGCGTTGAAAAACGGCCGCAGAGTGATCTGTGGCCGTTTTTCGAGTGCTTCGCTCGGGATTCGGGCAAGCATTGCCGGCAGCGCGTGCGCTGCGATTTCAAGCGTGGGTCGGAAACAAGGGTGTGCCGGTGACGCCGTTGGCGACTGAGGCCGAGGGCGAAGAGATGAAGCCGATGGTGGCGCCGACCGCGCGCAGGTCGCTCGCCAATCCGATGGGCGAGGTGCCGCAGAGGCGGATCGCGGCCGATGCGATGCGGGAGGTGCTGTTTGCGGTGCCCGCCCGAGCCTGGGTGTCGAGTCGGGCCATCAAGGTCCGCAACTGCTCGATCTGTTCGTTCTGCCGCTTGAGCAGGGTTTCGACCTGGCGCATGCGGATGTCGTCGATCTCCTCGTGCAGGGTCATGATCTCGAGTTCGGCCTTGAGATTGACCTCGTAGTCATTGGCGGCTGCAAGCCGATCCTTCGAGCTCTGGCGCTTCTGCGACATCATGATCACCGGCGCCTGGAGGCGGCCAGCATCGAGAGAATCAGGTTGAGGAAGACGAAGGGGTAGGGGTCGAACACCTCCCGGTTGGGAAGCAGCCAGGCGTTGACCGATACCCAGGCCGCCAGCACGATCCCGAACAGGACGATGAACGACCAGGAGCCGCCGAACGCCGCCACCCGGTCGGCGAGGCGCTGGCCGAGGGTGAGTTTTTGTGAAAGCGTTCGTTCACGTTCTCCGAGATCACGACCCGTTTGGCCATCCGTTTGAGCACCCGCTGCTCGCGCTCGGGAAGATCGTCGTAGCCGGTTTGCAGGAGCTTTTCGGCAAGCTCCCTGACGCGTTGATTCATTGCCGTTCTCCATGTTGGCAGTGCTGTCGCGCTATGTCGCCGGCGGGCACGCGGTGGACATGGAAGAGCAGGGTCGGCCTCCCGGCGAACTGCGGTGTTTCACATTCAGCGCGTATGATCGCCCCGCGGTCGGCAAACCGCGCGCCCGAAAACCGGTTCCTCGAACCCGAGCCAGTGGTCCCTTCATGGAAACAATCAACCTTCGACCCGCCGTATCCGAGGACGCGCGCCCGGGGCCGGTGAGTCTTCGCGAGGCCTTCGGCTTCTGGCTCAAGCTCGGTTTCATCAGTTTTGGCGGACCCGCCGGGCAGATCGCGATCATGCACCAGGAACTCGTCGAGCGTCGGCGCTGGCTCTCCGAGCGGCGCTTTCTGCACGCGCTCAACTACTGCATGCTGCTGCCGGGCCCCGAGGCGCAGCAACTCGCCACCTACATCGGCTGGCTGATGCACAGGAGCTGGGGCGGCGTGGTGGCAGGGGTCTTGTTCGTGCTGCCCTCGCTGCTCTTGCTGATCATGCTGTCGTGGCTCTATATCGCCTTCAACGATCTGCCGCTGGTGGCAGGGCTGTTCTACGGCATCAAGCCGGCGGTGACGGCGATCGTGCTGCATGCGGCGCACCGCATCGGCGCGCGCACCCTGCACAACCCGGCACTGTGGTCGATTGCAGTGGCATCCTTCGTGGCCATCTTCGCGCTTGCCGTGCCATTTCCCGCCATCGTCGCGGCAGCCGCGCTGATCGGCTATGCGGGCGGAAGGCTGCGGCCGCACAGCTTCGGCCGTCAGCATGGTGCGGGCGGCATGGCGCGTGGTTTCGGCCCTGCACTGATCGACGACACCACCCCGCCGCCTGCACATGCACGTTTCAGCTGGCGGCGACTCGGTGGAATCGCACTCGTCGGGGCCTTGCTGTGGCTGCTGCCGATGGGCGGGCTGACGATGGCGCTCGGCTGGCAGCACAGCCTCACGCAGATGGGCTGGTTCTTTACCAAGGCCGCGCTGCTGACCTTCGGCGGCGCTTATGCGGTGCTGCCGTACGTGTATCAGGGCGCGGTGATGCACCATGGCTGGCTCACGCCGACGCAGATGATCGACGGCCTGGCGCTGGGCGAGACCACGCCCGGGCCCTTGATCATGGTGGTGGCTTTCGTCGCCTTCGTCGGCGGTTACGTGAAGGCGATGTTCGGGCCCGAGAGCCTCTTCCTTGCCGGCGCGGTGGCGGCGGTGGTGGTCACCTGGTTTACCTTCCTGCCGTCCTTCCTGTTCATTCTCGCCGGCGGGCCGCTGGTCGAATCAACCCATAACCAGTTGCGCTTCACCGCGCCGCTTACCGCAATCACTGCCGCGGTGGTGGGCGTGATCGTGAACCTTGCGATCTTCTTCGGCTACCACGTGTTGTGGCCGCAGGGGTTCTCGGGCAGCTTCGATGCCGCCTCCGCCGCAATCGCGGTGGCGGCTGCGGTGGCGCTGTTCGGCTTCAAGCGCGATGTGATTCATGTGATCGCCGCCTGCGCCGTGGCTGGTCTGGCGGTCAGCATGCTGCAGTCATGATCCGAGGCCCTCGAGGCCACGGCCTCTCGGGCGCTTGCCGATGCGCCTGACGGCGCTGCCGGCCCCCCGCTACAAGACCTGAAAAGCGATTACCGCGACCATTGTCGGTGGCAGGGCGGTAACCAGCAGGCCGAGCGGGTTGATCGCCTCGTCGTCGAAGTTGCCGCGCAGGATCGCAAAGGCGGCAGGGTTTGGCGCGTTGGCGATGACGGTCAGGCCGCCGCCGGTGACCGCACCGGCAACCAGCGAGTACCTGAAGGCCTCATCGGTGCCCTCGACCAGTGAGCCGAGATAGGTCAGCGCGGCGTTGTCGGTGATCGCGGTGAGCGAGGTCGCGCCGAAAAACAGCGCGGTGCTGTCCATGCCGGCAAGCACGTCCTGCAGCCACCATTGCTGCTGGTTGCCGAGCGTGACCAGGCCCGCAAGAAAGAAGCCGACCAGCAGTCCTTCGCGCAGAATCAGGCGGTCGTGATAGTGGCTGTAGCCTTCGGCGATGCCGAGAAAGAGCAGGAACACCCCGACGAAGACCACCGGATGGTGGGCGAAGAAGACGATTCCCGCCAGGAACAGCACATGCAGCGCGATCAAGAGCGGTGGGACGCCTGCCCGGCCGGCCTCGGGCTTGACGTCGAGGCGGCTCAACTCGGAGCGGAACAGCCAGGTCGCGAGTCCCGCATTGATGAGGACCGCGATCGCGGCTTTCCAGCCAAAGTGACTGAGCATGTACCACATGTCCCAGTCCCAGCGTGCCGCGACCATCAGCACCGGTGGTGCGGCGAAGTGGGTGAGGGTGCCGCCGATCGAGATGTTGACGAACAGCGCCCCGAGGGTGACGTATTTGAGCCGGTGCGAGATGCCGCGCGAGTAGAAGTTGTCGCGCAGCATGAGCGCCGCAACGGTCATTGCGGCCGGTTCGGTGATGAAGGAGCCGAGCAGCGGGATGGCGGCGAGGCAGATGAAGTAGAAGGCGACGCTGTCGTTGAACGGGATGTAGCGGGCCATGGCATGGGCAAGGGTCTTGCAAAGCTCGAGCACCGGCCGGCTTGCCGCCACCACCATGATCACGAAGACGAAGGCCGGTTCGGTGAAGTTGAGGCCTTCCAGGTAAGAGATCGTCGTGTCGGTTCCGCCGGTGAAGGCCATGAAGGCGAGCAACACGAACGCCCAGAAGCCGAACACCACCTCGACCTCACCAAGCAGATGCCAGATGCCCGCGTGTCCGGGTTGGCGGTGGGCGAGCCGCTCGAAGTACTTGGTCATGAAGGTGTGCACCACTGCGATTGCGAACAGCAGCGTGCCGATCAACTGGATGGTGGTGGGGGTCATGCGTTGGAAGTCCTCTTGATCCGTGGGCGGGGGCGGGTGACAGTATGCAGCCTGCGCCGTTCTGGGTGCGGAGTTATGGAGCTGAAGGTGGTTGCGGGGGTTCTCGGATCATCGCACTGAAGGTCAGGCTCAGGCCGATCAGACGAAGTGTCGCGAAGGCGATCCGGCGCATTGTGACAGGTGAGAAAGGTGGTGGAAATCGTCTGCCGGCGGAGGTCGCCAATGCAATCAGCAGGACAGCGAAGGCGGTCAGGAGTCGCACCGCGGAAGTGAGCGCACGCTGGGTGGCGACGAACCGTGTTCGCCAGGGCCAACCTGAAGGCGAATGCCGGCAACAACAGGTACCGGATTGCGGCGATGTCCATTTGCCGGCGATAGAAACGAAAGATCGCCAGCCCTCCCGCCATGCCGCAGAGCCCGCCGGAAAATCCGGGGAACACGCCGCAGAAGAAGGCGCAGCTGGATGAGCGCTACGGCAGCCCCTTTCGCTTGAGTGCAAGGCTGATCCCGCCGTAGGCGATGGCCGCGCCGGGCAGAAGACCAAGCAGATCCGCTGCCCAATTGCCGAGGAAATCGGGCAGCGCCACAGCGGCGATGCTTGCACGCGTCAGCGTGCGCCCGAGGGTGGCCGGGACGGCAGAGCCTTCGGGTTGCGACCGGTCATCGAATCGGCGAGAACGGCGGCCCGGCGGTTCGGGGGGCTGCGCTTGCGGAGCGCGTCTGCCTGGGCAGGCCCGCCATCGACTCTCCGTTTCAGTAAGCGCGCTTTGCGCTCGCGAAACAGTACAGCAGCCCGTCGCCGCCGGTTGACCTCAAGGCATCCTGACCGCAGCCGCGGGTCTCATGGGAGCTGTTCCAGGATTTCGACGGGGCATCGTCGCGCAGGCCGATGCGGTCGTGGTGACCGACGAGGGTGGTTCCCGCGTCGCTGCTGGTCCAGCCCATGCAGTTCTTGCCCGCGACCCGGGTTCCTTCCGGGGTCGAGCCGGTGAGGATGTCGTGACGATTGGGGGTGTCGCCACGTCCTGCGATGACTTCACCCTTTTCGCTGAGCGCCGATTGCTTGTCGAGCTTGTTCTCCGGCCCGTGCAGTTGTTCCACGCTGGCGGCGATCATCACGCCCTTGGCGTTGTACCAGGGGCCGCTGCCGATACGGCTGCGGGCGTCGACCGTGTCGGTGCTGAGGTAGGCGTGCCAGGTCTTGCCGCCCGCGCCGGCCATTCCGGCCAGCTTTGCGCAGTAGGCATCCGCGCCCGCGAGTCCGCCCAGGTCGCCCCCTCGTCCGGGCCCCTGGCTGGTGACGAAGAAGCTCATCTCGGGCTGGGAGCCCGGGGACATCTGTGCGCAGGCGGCGAGCCCGAACGATGCGAGCATAAGGGCGGATATGGCTTTCATGGACACTCTCCTAGTGTAGTGCTTCATTCTGCTTGGAACTTAAGCGCCTGTTGGCCCGAATCACCTTCTCAAGGATGTCTCGGGCGCTCTTGGTCCAGATGAACGGCTTTGGTTTGGTGTTGTGATGTGCGATGTATTCATCGATCGCGGCGACCAACTCTGGCACGCTGGTGAACACGCCGCGGCGTAGCCGTTCGGTGGTGATGTCGCGGAAGAAGCGCTCGACCATGTTCAGCCACGAGGCAGAGGTGGGCGTGAAATGCATCGTGAAGCGTGGATGCTTGTCGAGCCACTGCTGGACACTGGGGTGTTTATGCGTGGCGTAGTTGTCGGCGATCAGGTGCAACGCCTTGCCCTTGGGGGTTTCGCGGTCGATTTTCTTCAGGAACTTCAACCACTCGGTGTGGGTGTGGCGCTGCTGACACTGTGCGATGACTTTGCCGTCCAGAACGTTGAGCGCTGCAAACAAGGTCGTCGTGCCGTTGCGCTTGTAATCGTGCGTCATCGTCTGCGCACGGCCCTTTTTCAATGGCAGGCCGGGCTGGGTACGGTCGAGCGCCTGCACCTGACTCTTCTCATCGCAGCACAACACCAGCGCATGTTCAGGCGGTGACATGTACAGCCCCACCACGTCTTCGAGCTTTTCGACAAACTTCGGGTCGCGCGAGATCTTGAAGCCGCGAACAAGATGGGGCTTCAGGCCATGTGCCCGCCAGATCCGCAGCACCGTGGTGTCGCTCACACCCGCTTCGCGGGCAAGGGTGCGCGTGCTCCACTGAGTGGCCGTCGCCGGCAAGGTCTGGGTCGTGCGCCGCACGATCTCTGCCGCATCTACCACGCTCTTGCGCCCGCCACGGGGCAGGTCCTGCTCGATAGCCGCAAGGCCACCTTGCGCGTAGCGCTCCCGCCAGCGACCCACCTGCACACGGCCGATCTTCAACTGCGCTGCAATGGCCTGATTCTCCAGGCCCTGCGCAGCCAACAACACAATGCACGCCCGGCGTGCCAGCCGCACGCTCGTGGTGTTCGAGCGCGCCAGTCGCTTCAACGCCTTCTCTTCATCCGCATTCAGTTCGATCGTCGCCGCTACCCGCATCACTGGACTCCTACCTGGGCAATGCCGACTCAGACAGAGGGAAGATTTTTAAGTTGCAAGAATTGCGAAGCACTACACTAGGAGGGGGCGGGTAGTTACGACGACGGAGTCGGATTTCATCGCTCTTGTTGCGTTCTCGAGCCGCGGGCCGGGCGCACCGCAAGCAGTGGCATTGCCTGCGTTTTCGGTCCGTAGCGACCAGGCCGGGTGGTCCGGCACCCGGCCCGTCGCCTCTCAGCATACCGGGTCGCCATCATGGCATGCAATCATGCTGCCTGCGACGCGATTGTCATGCTCAAAGCAGATAGCGCTCCATCTGCCGCACTGGCGCATTGCGAAGCAGGAACAGGTTGGGGTTGTCGCGCTCGGCGGTCTTGCCGGATTCGTTGACCCTTATCGGTTCGCGCTCGAGGATGCACAGGCGGCGGCTGATGCAGTCGGCGCGCCACGGTGCGCTGGCGGCGCGCCCGCGCTCTTCGACCGCGATGCGGGTGAGGGCGAACTCATCCTTTGGATCCTCGCGTTCGATACGGCGGCGGATCGCGTCATGGGCCTTGTTGAGGCTGCCCTGCTGAACGCACAGATCGTACAGCGCCGCGAGGCAGCGGAAATTGCCGATGCGGATCGGCCTCACGCCGTGCAGCCACGACAGCGCGACAATCAGCTTGCGGCCATAGACGTCATAGGCATAGCGAAGGGTTTCGTCGCGAAAGGCCGGGGTATTGCCGACCGCCTGCAGTGCGGCCTTCCATTCGGGTGCGAAATCCGCCTTGCGGCTGCCGCGGCTGTGGGCGTCGGCCCATGCTACCTGTTTGCTGCGCGAGGGCAGCTTCATGACCGACTGCCACTCGTCCCACAGCGGGCCGAAGCAACGACGCAGCGCGGCCTCGTCGCGGGCCTGATAGCGGCGGAACATTTCCTGCAGGGTGCCGGTGCCGAAGTTGACCTGGATCGGCCCGAAGGAGAGCCCCGCACCATCGAAATTGCCGGTGACCTGGAGGTAGGGGTCGCCGGAGGTCTCGAATGCGGCGGTGATCTCGATCGCGCGCTCGAGCGCCTGTTCCGCTACCAAAGAGGGGAGGTTCAGCGGGTCGGGCATCTCGAGGTAGACCTTGTCGCCGCGCACCTCGATGCGCTCGAACCAGCCGTCCTTGGCGAGCCGCGTGGCGGCGTCGACGACCTCCTGCGGCGCGCCCGATGTCACCCACACGAAACGCCCATCCCGCCCGTTGCCGAGACCGTCGGCCGGTTTCATGGAAGCGATCTCGACGCTGCGGCCCAGCGCGCTGCGCAAGGCCTGGACGCCGCCGACGAGTTCGCGGTGGACGCGTACCTTGCCGTCCGGGCCGGCGTATTCGGAGAGCAGGAAGTTCGGCGTCACCCATGCATTGGCCGGGCCGCCGACCAGGTAGTCGTCTTCGTATTTGAGACCTTTTGCCATGCTTTCCCCCTCGGACGAAATGCTGCCGGACATGCGCTTGCTGTCCTTGGTGTGCATGCCGGATAGCCGGCGCATACCCGGACGCGATAGCTTCAAGTGTAGTCACTGCCGATGCGGTAGCAAGGAAGGACGCGGGGCCGCGCACTTCAGCCGGTTTCAGGGGGGCGCGTGGCGGAGGCCGATTCGCAGCCGGCGAGCGTCTCGATCAGCAGCTCCACGAAGGCCCGGGTCTTGGCGGGAATCAGCCGGCGGCTCGGCATTACCGCCCACGCCGTCTGGCTGGGTGCCTGCCAGTCGGGCAGCAGCCGCACCAGCTCGCCGCGGGCAATGGCCTCGCTTACGAAGGCCAGCGAGACGACGGCAATGCCGGCGCCATGTTCGGCCATGCGCAGCAGCAGGCCAAGGGAGTTGGCACTCACCCGGCCCGGCAGCAGGCCCTGCCAGTGGGCATTGCCGCACCGCAACTCGAGGCTGGCCGGCTCATCGCCGCGCAGCAGCCGCAGCCCGGTATGCCCGAGCAGATCATCCGGCTGCTGCGGTGTACCGTGGCGGGCCAGGTAATCCGGCGTGGCGACCAGCACCGAGGCGAAATCGCCCACCCGCCTGGCGACCAGAGTGGCGTCGTCGGCGAGCCGGCCCATGCGGATCGCGAGGTCGAAGTTCTCGGCAACCAGGTCGACCCGCCGTGGTGACAGATCGAGCCGCAGTTCGATGCGCGGATAGCGCTCGGTGAATCGGGTCAGCATCGGCGCCAGCAGCAGGGTGCTGAAATCGGCCAGCATCGACACCCTGAGCATGCCGCTCGGTTCGGCATGGCGGTGCTCGGCGAGCGTGCGCACCGCATCGATTTCCTCGCCGACCCGGCGTGCATGGGTGAGCAGGCCCTGGCCGAAGTCGGTGATGGTGAGGCTGCGGGTGGTCCTTGTCAGCAGACGCTCGCCGAGCACCTCTTCGAGCGCCGCGACGCGGCGTGACACCGAGGACTTTGGCAGGTCGAGCCGTTTGGCCGCCTGGGTAAAGCTGCCGGCTTCGACCACTGCAGCGTAGATCATGAGGTCGTTGGGGTCGATCTGCATATTGTTCCTCCTGTGGAACAATGTTATCCGTTTTGGTGGCTTTTCCTAATCGCGGCGAACCAATACAGTGTGGCCGTACCCAAACAAACCCAGAGGACACCGCCGTGAAAATCCTACAGATCAACGCCAGTGCCAAGCGCGAAGGCTCCGAATCCACCAGGCTCGCCAATGCGATCACCGCGCGTCTGCGCGCTGCCGAGCCGAAGGCCGAACTGCTGCTGCGCGACCTCGCTCGCGAGCCCATGCCGGCACTCGATGACGCAGCCCTCAGTGCCTTGTTTACGCCGGCAAGCGAGCGCAGCGCAGAGCAGGCAGCGCGGGTGGCGCTTGACGACGCGGCGATCGCCGAAATCCAGTCCGCCGAGGTGGTGGTGCTGGGTGTGCCGATGTACAACTTCGGTGTGCCTGCCCAGCTCAAGAACTGGATCGACGCGATCTCCCGCGCCCAGGTCACCTTCCGCTATACCGAGAAAGGGCCCGAGGGTTTGCTCGGCGGCAAGAAGGTATATGTGGCGCTGACCCGTGGCGGCCGCTACCGTGATACGCCTGCCGATTCGCAGGTGCCGTATCTGAAGACCGTGTTCGCCTTCCTCGGCATGACTGACGTGCAGTTCGTCTATGCCGAAGGTCTGGCGATGGGGCCGGACGCGGCGGCCGAGGCGCTCGCCGAGGCCGGGCGCGAGATCGAAAGTCTGGCCGCCTGAGCGAAACACCGGTTCGGCCCGCCGCTTGCGGCGGTGCCGAGGCTGAACAGGAAACGGAGGAGAGATGTCGATGAAGACGATTCAGGCACAACTGGCAGCCGAGGTGGTCGCGCGTCCCCGCGAGGTCGAGCGCACGGTGACCGGCGTTGCCACCTCGGATGGCGCCGGCGTGAAGCTCACGCGGGTGCTCACCAACACCTTGCAGCACAGGCTCGATCCCTTCCTGATGCTCGATTCGTTCCGCTCGGACGATCCGAACGACTACATCGCCGGCTTTCCGGCACATCCGCATCGCGGCTTCGAGACGGTCACCTACATGATCGCCGGGCGCATGCGTCACCAGGACAGCAGCGGCGGTGAAGGCCTGCTCGAGAACGGCGGTGTGCAGTGGATGACCGCCGCGCGCGGGGTCATTCACTCGGAAATGCCGGAGCAGGAAGAGGGCGTGATGGAAGGCTTCCAGCTGTGGCTCAACCTGCCGGCCGAAGCCAAGATGGGTGCGGCCTCGTATCGGGACTTCCCCTCGGAGGCGATTCCCGAGGTCAGGACTGACGCCGGCGCGCTGGTGCGGGTGATTGCGGGGCGCAGTCACGGCGTGGCGGGCGCAGTCGAGCGGCCGCTCACCGAACCGCTCGTCCTCGACATCCACCTGCCGGCCGGAACCCGCTTCACGCAATCCCTGCCGGCCGACTACAACGCTTTCGTGTATGTCTACCGTGGAGAAATCACCGTCGGCGCGCGGGAAGAGCGGGTGTGCGAGAAACGAATGGCGATTCTCGCCAACCGGGCCGACAATGACGGCATGAGCCTGCGTGCGACAAGTGATGCGCGAGTCCTGCTGGTGGCCGGACGTCCACTTCGCGAAGCCATCGTACAATACGGGCCGTTTGTAATGAATACGCGTGAAGAGATCGAGCAGGCCCTCGCCGATTACCGGGACGGAAAGCTTGCCGCCTGACAGCGCGGGAGCAAGGATGAACATCGATTCGATAGTTGAATTGCAGGTGGCCGAGGATCTGGCCGAAGAACAGGCAGCCAGTCCGGCGATCAGGGGCAACATCCCCTTGCCGACGCGTGACTACGGCCCGCTGCAGGGGCGCATGGTCACCTTCGACCACCTCGGCGACGACCGCGACCATGTCGCGATGGTTTTCGACCCGCCGACGCCGGCCGATGCGCCGCTGGTGCGGATCCATTCCGAGTGCCTCACCGGAGACGTGTTCGGGTCCTTGCGCTGTGACTGTGGCGAGCAGCTTCACGCGGCCCTGCACCGCTTCGCCGCCGAGGGCGGCGTGCTGCTCTACCTGCGCCAGGAGGGCCG
This sequence comes from Zoogloeaceae bacterium, assembly GCA_024235595.1. Lineage (GTDB taxonomy): Bacteria > Pseudomonadota > Gammaproteobacteria > Burkholderiales > Rhodocyclaceae > Cognatazoarcus. The sequence goes on from JACKMC010000005.1 coordinate 251,963, forward strand.
CGGAATCGGCCTGAAGGCCAAGATCGATGCCTACCATCTGCAGGATTCGGGCCTCGATACCTTCGCCGCGAACGAGCACCTGGGCTTTCCGGCCGACGCGCGTGACTACCGTGTCGCCGCGCGAATGCTCGAAGCGCTCGGCATCAAGCGGATCCGCCTGCTCTCGAGCAACCCCGAAAAGTGCGCGGGGCTGGAGGCCGGCGGCATCGAGGTGAGCGAGCAGGTGGCGCACGACCAGCCCGCAGGGCAGTGGAACCAACGCTACCTCGAGGCCAAGGCGGTCCGTTTCGGCAACATCAGGAAGGCGCGCAAGGGTTGAGCGCCGATGCGAAGGGCAGGCCTTGAGCCGCGCCTCGCGCACCACCCTGGCGACGTCCGGGCTTGTTCGCCTCGCACCGCTGTAACGATTCGGGCTGCCAGCCCGATGCTCAGTCCCTGTCCTTGACGGCGGTGTCCTGCTCGAACAGGTTGCGCAGCTCCGCGCGCGCCTGTTGCACGCTCTGCGCGAACTGGGTCTCGTCGTCGTAGATTGCATACTGCTTGCGCAGCGTCTCTTCGTCGTGTTCGGCAAAGCGCTGTGCTGTCCGTCGGGCATGTTCGGCTGTGAAACCCAGGTCGATCAGCACCGCCTCGCTCATCGCAACGCTGCTGTGCCAGGTTTCGCGCAGGATCTTGCTGACGCCCAGATCCATCAGCCGGTAGGCGTGCATCCTGTTGCGCGCGCGAGCGTGGATCTCGACGCCCGGAAAGTGACGATGAACCAGCTCGGCGGTTCTGAGCGAGGCCTCGACGTCGTCGATGGCAAGCACGAACACTTTTGCCTTTTCAACCCCTGCGGCATGAAGCAGGTCGAGCCGCGAGGCATCGCCGAAATACACCTCGTTGCCGAAGCGTCGCACGTAATCGACCTGTTGCGGATCCGCTTCCAGCACCGTGAACGGGATCCGCTTGACCGTGAGCACCCGCGCGACGATCTGCCCGACCCGCCCGTAGCCCGCAATGACGACCGGATTGTCGGTCTCCGCGATCGGGTCGAAGGGGGGTGCAGGCTGATGGTCAAGCATGCGCGAGACGAGCTTGTCATCGAGCATGACCAGCAGCGGCCAGGCCAGCATCGAGAGGGTGACCGCCAGGGTCAGGAGATCGGACAGCGCGGATGGCATCAAGGCCTGTTGGCGTGCCAACTGGAATATCACGAAGGCAAACTCGCCGCCCTGGGCCAGGCTGAGCGCCAGCTTGCGGGTCGACGACGCACTGCGCCCGGCGATCGCGCCGATGACGAGCAGCGCCACGAACTTGACGAGCAGCAAGCCGCCGGTGATGGCGAGCAATCGCAGCGGCTGCTCGAGCAGCAGGCCGAGGTTCGCCTCCATGCCGACGGCCATGAAGAAGAGGCCGAGCAGCAAGCCCTTGAAGGGCTCGAGATCCGCCTCGAGCTCATGACGGTACTGCGAATCGGCAAGAACCACCCCGGCCAGGAAGGCTCCCAGCGAAGCACTCAGCCCCACCGCCTCCATCAGCAAGGTGGCGCCTACCACCACGAGCAGTGCGGCGGCGGTGAAGGTCTCGCGGTTTCCCAATGTGGCGATCCAGCCGAACAGCGGATGCAGCACCTTGCGTCCGAGTACTACCAGTCCGAGGATGGCCGCCACGGCAGTGAGGAAAGGGCCCACCCCGACGGAGCCGGAAGAGCCCGCCAGCAGTGGCAGGATGGCGAGCATGGGGATCACCGCAATATCCTGGAACAGCAGCACCGCAAGCCCGTCGCGGCCGTGACGGTCGGTGAGCTGATGACGCTCGGCGAGGGTCTGCAGCACCATCGCCGTGGACGACAGCGCCAGCGCGAAGCCGATCACCATTGCGAGCCGCCACGGCTGGCCGAGCAACATGGCGATCGCACCGATCGCCAGCGCGCTGAGCAGGACCTGGGCGCCGCCCAGCCCGAAGACCGGCTTGCGCAGCTCCCACAGGCGGGCCGGCTTGAGTTCGAGCCCGATCACGAAGAGCAGCAGGATCACCCCGAATTCCGCAAAGTGGAGAATGGCGTCGGCGTCTGTGATGAGTGCCAGGCCCCACGGGCCGATCGCCACCCCGGCCATCAGGTAGCCAAGCACCGCACCGAGACCCGCGCGGCGCGCCAGGGGGATCATGACCACCGAGGCGAGCAGGAGCAGGGCGATGAGGATCAGCATGTCGGAATCCGGTCACGGGTGGCGCAGCAGAGCTTAGCACTGTCGCGGCCGATTCCGCGGCGGTGCGGTGTGCGGGTTATGCTTGCGTCTTTTGCAGTGGATCGTTGCCCTGATGGCGAAGGTATTCCCCGACGGTTGGCGCGAGCTCGAGGCGACGGGCGCGGCGCAGCGCGAAATCGAAACACTGGGCCTGCTTGCCGCCGCCCTGCCCGACGACTACACCATCTACCATTCGGTGCACTGGACCTGTCTGGAACAAGGTTTCTCAATTTATGGCGATGTCGATTTCGCCGTGGTGAACCGCGCCGGAGACCTTCTCTTCATCGAGCAGAAGAGCGGTTTCCTCAATGAAGGGCGGGATGGTCTCAGCAAGCGTCAAGCGGGGCGCAGCATCCAGGTGGCGGCCGAGATCAGCCGGGTGCTGCATGTACTGGGCGGCAAGCTCGCAGCGCGCCTCGGAGACGAGCAGGTGCGCCTCGAATACCTTTTCTATTGCCCCGACTATCACATCCGCGAGCCCCAGTCCGCGGGGCTGGAGGCGGCGCGCATCGTCGATGCCTCGCGTCGCGATCGACTCGCGCCGCTGATCCGCGAGGTGCTGCCGGCCGGTGAGGATGCCGGCCGGGCTGCGACGGTACATCGTTTTCTGCGCGACGTGATCCGTCTCGAGCCCGATGTGAGCGCGCTCATCGGCCATGCCCGCTCGATGATCACGCGTGTCGCCGGTGGTCTCGCGCAGTGGGCCCGGCAACTCGATTTCGAGCCTTTCCGGTTGCGCGTCGAAGGCACTGCGGGCTCGGGCAAGACCCAGCTCGCGCTCGCCGAATACCGGGCCGCCGTCGAGGCCGGCAAGCGGCCGCTATACCTGTGCTACAACCGGCCGCTGGCAGATCAGTTCAATCGCGTGGCGCCGGCAGGCGGATTGGCGCTGACCTTTCACTCGCTGTGCGATCGCCTGCTGCGGGCCGCGGGCAGGGCGCCGGATTTCAGTCGCGCCGACGCCTTCGAGCGCCTGGTCGAGGAGGCCGCCGCGCTCGAGCCGGATGAGACCTTCCGCTTCGACGTGCTGATCGTCGACGAGGGGCAGGATTTTTCCGAGCGCTGGCGCGACCTTGCGCTGCGCCATGCCGGGCCGGATGCCCGTGTGCTGTGGCTGGAAGACCCGCTGCAGAACCTCTATGGCCGCGCGCCAGTGGCACTGCCCGGCTGGGTCAGCCTGCGGGCGGACAGCAATTTTCGCAGCCCGCGTGCGGTGGTGCGTCTGCTGCGCGAGCTGTTGCCCGAGGGCGGGGCGATCGAGGCGGCCTCGCCGATCGCGAGCTCCGAAGTGAGTTTCCTGGTCTACCAGGACGAGGCGCAGATGGCCGAGCGGGTCAAGGAGGCGATCCGCCTTTGCTACTCGGAGGGCTTTCGCAAGGAGGACCTCGCCATCGTGAGCTGGCGCGGGCGCGAGCATTCCCGGTTGATTGCGCTGGAGCGGCTCGGCGCGAACACCCTCAAGCATTTCACCGGCGAGTACGACCTGCTCGGCGAGCCGCGCTATACCGCTGGCGACGTACTGGTCGAGTCGGTCTACCGCTTCAAGGGGCAGTCGGCGCCGGCGGTGATTCTGGCGGAGATGGACTTTGGCGAGCTCGACCAGGCGGCGCTGCGCAAGCTCTTCGTCGGCGCGACGCGCGCGATGATGAAGCTGGTGGTGGTTCTTTCGGCGGATGCGGATCGCGCCTTGAAGGCGAGGCTCGGGCAGCCGGCGCCTTGAATCGGCGCCGACGCCGCGCCGCCCGCCACCTCAGCGGCGCGAGAACTTGCTGGTGAGCTGTTCGAGCTTTTCGGCGCGCTTGCGGGTGGCTTCGGCCTCGGCCTGCTGCGCGCGCCGCTCTTCGGCCTGCTTGCGGAAGCGCTCCTTGAGCAGTTCGCTGGCGCGGGCACGATGTTCGTCCGTCACCTGGCCGGCCTCATTGCCTTCCAGGTCAAGACGCACCGTGGCCTTTTCCATTGTCTTGAGGTAACGGGTCGAGTTGGTATGGCTGCGCAGTGCCGCACGAAGGGTCTTCTTCTCCAGCTCGGGCATGCGCTTCATGATCTGCGCATCGATGCCGATTGCTAGCGGCTTGCACTCGCGAAATACCGCGAACTCGGTTTGCAGGGACTTGATCAGTTCGCGGGCAGGGTTGGCCGCAGAGGGCGTAGCAGGCGTATTCATTGTGCGTCTTGAGGCAGATTCGGAAAAGGTGCGGCCTGAAGTGTCCGACAGCGGCGCCAAAACGCCAAGCGTTTCGCGAAAATTATCGCCAATTGAGGGCGTTGCGGGCGGTGAAGCGGAAGGGCATGGGGGCACGGCTGCGCCGCGCCCTCCTATCCATGGGCGTAGTCATTCCTTGTCCGCTGCGGCCTCGGTCTTGCGCGGACGGCGGCTGCGGGTACTGGATTTTCGTGGCTTGGGATCGGTGGCCTCGGTGGCGACTGCGACCGGCGCGATGGTTGCAGGCGCTGCAAAGATCGTGTCGGGCGCAGCAGGGGCCTCTGGCTTGGCCGCAGCCTTGCGACTGCCGCGGCGGGTGCGCGCTTGCTTGGTTTTTTCAGCCGGCGCGCCGTCGCCTGCCTGCCGGGTGGGCTCGACGCTTGGGGCGACTTCGATCGGCGCTTCGGTTTCAGGCGCTTGCGCCGGCACGGCGGATTCGGCGGATGACGCCGCGGACTCGATCTCGGCTCGCGCGGATGTCTTGCGGCCACCGCGACGCTTGCGGGAGCCTTCGGCCTTGGCTGCGGGCGTGTCGGTGCTAGCCGGCTGTTCAGCGCTTCCCGCGCCGTGCGAACTGTCCGACGGGGGCTCCGTCGTCGCTGCCGTGGGGGTCGCCACGCCGGTGCCGCGAAATACGAAGGTGCCGGACTTTTCGTCGCGACCGAAATCGAGCAGGCCTCGCGCCTGGGCTTCCTCGAGCAGGTTGCCGAAGGTGCGGAAGCCGTAGTAGGACTCGCTGAAATCGGGCTTGCGGCGCTTGATTGCCTCCTTGAGCATCGAGGCCCAGATCTTGCCGCTGTCACCGCGCTCGACCACCAGCGCGTCGAAGGTCTCGACCGCGATCTCGATGGCCTTGCCGCGCCGCGATTCGAAGTCCGCCTTGCGACGGCTTTCCTCTTCGGGTGTGCGCTTGGCGGGTGCATGCGATTCGCGGGTATCGCGACGTGAGCTGGCACGCTGGCTTTCGCGTACGAGGTCGTCATAGAAGATGAATTCGTCGCAATTGGCGATCAGCAGGTCGGAGGTGGATTGCTTCACGCCCACGCCGATGACCTGCTTCGCGTTCTCGCGCAGCTTCGAGACCAGGGGCGAAAAGTCGGAGTCGCCGCTGATGATCACGAAGGTGTCGACGTGCGACTTGGTGTAGCACAGGTCCAGCGCGTCCACGACCAAGCGGATATCGGCCGAATTCTTGCCGGACTGGCGAACATGGGGAATCTCGATGAGCTCGAAGTTGGCTTCGTGCATGGTCGACTTGAAGCCCTTGTAGCGCTCCCAGTCGCAGTAGGCCTTCTTCACGACGATGCTGCCCTTGAGCAGCAGGCGCTCGAGCACGCGCTTGATGTCGAACTTGTCGTATTGCGCGTCACGCACGCCGAGGGCGACGTTCTCGAAGTCGCAGAACAGGGCCATGCTGACGCTTTCCTGGGGGACTGCCATTCTTTTTTCTCCACGCTGAATCGGGGTCTTGCCGGTGGGCATGCGATCATCAACGCGCCCATGCTATCCGCTATGGGCGGATGTTTTCGCAGAAATTGCGTGTCTTGCGGCCTTTTGCAGCGCTTCGCCCACCGCAACCGCCCCGCTCGCCGCTGGTCGCTGGTGTTGCGCTTGGGCGCTCGGGCAGTTCGCAGCGCGCCGCCTGGGGATTGTGGCCGATGTCGCTCCCGGCCCGCGCAAAGGGTGCTCCCGGCCGGACGGCGCAGGCTCGCCGCGACCGCGGTTTTCAGCTTCCCAGGGCGAGGGCTGCGCTTCGCGCGGCGTCGCGTTTTTCGATCGGCTTGAGCACCAGCAGCAGGACCGTGCCCACCACCATGACCGCTGCGGCGAGGTAGAGGCCGGCGTTGTAGGAACCGAAACGGGTGGCGAGCCAGCCGGTGATCGCGGGGGCGATGATCTGCGCGACGCCGTAGGAGAGCGTCATCTTGCCCATCATCTTGGCGGGGCGGGTGGGGTAGTAGCGGCCCGCCATGGTCAGCACCAGGCTCACCATGCCGATGAAGGTGCCACCGAACAGCAAGGCACCGAAAATCGCCGCCAGCAGTCCGCCCACCATCACCGGCAGCAGGATGCCGACGATCTGCAGCACGGCGGCGAGGATCAGCGCATTGAGGTCGCCGGTGCGCCGGGCGATGAGGTCCCAGTTGAAGCACGCAGGCGTGGCGGCGATGCCGATCGCCATGAACACCAGGGTGCCCTGGCCGGCGAGACCGGGCAGATGATCGACGATCGCCACAATGAAGGTGGCACTCACCACATAGCCCACGCCGGCGCAGAAATAGGCTGCCATGAAGATGCGCATGAACAGCGGGCTGGGCGGATTGTCCACCATCTTCTGGCCACTCTTGGTGAGTCCGCTGGTGTCGGGCGGCGGCAGCCAGCGAAGCGCCGGGATCAGCAGCAGGCAGCCGATCGCGGTGAACGCGAGCCACTGCTCGCGCCAGTCCAGCCAATGGGTCATTGCCGCCACCGCGACGGCGCAGCCTGCGATGCCGATGCCGATGCCGGCAAAGTGGATGCCGAGTTCGCTGCGGTGGTTGTGGCGGATCAGCCAGTTGAGGATCAGCCCGGTTCCCAGCAGCATGCCCGCGGCGCTGCTGAGGCCGGCGAAGAAGCGCGAGATCGCCCACACCGTGATGTCGGTGCTCGCGCCCATCAGCGCGGTGCTGAGAATCGCCATCACCAGGCCGATGCGATAGAGGCGGTCCTTGAGAACGAGATCGCTGATCAGCGAGGCGATCAGCGCGCCGCTCAGGTATCCGGCATAGTTGATCGCTGCAAGCCAGCCGGCTTCGGCGACGCCGAGTCCGGCCTGCTGTTGCATGAGCGGCAGCAGGGGGGTGTAGGAGAAGCGTGCCACGCCAAGCACCAGGATCAGGCTGAAGATGCCGGCGCCGAGCACCTTGAACCGCTCTTTCTGTTCGCTCATGAGGATTCGTTCGATGTTGTCATGGACAGGATAATCAGAATGGACTATCTATTCAAATGAATTGTTGAGAACATATCGTTCTCTGATGGAGATACCTAAATGGAGCTTGTGGCGCTTCGGACCTTCCAGACCGTCGTCGAGGAAGGGGGCGTATTGGCCGCTTCGCGCAAGTTGAACACGGTGCAGTCCAATGTCACCGCGCGTATCCGGCGGCTCGAGGAAGAGCTGGGCGTGGAATTGTTCTTCCGCAAGGGCCGCGGCATGGAACTGGCACCTTCGGGCCACGTGCTGCTCGACTATACCCGCCGCATCCTGTCGCTGGAGCGCCAGACCAGCGCCGCGGTGCGACAGGTGGGCGAGAGTACGGGCGTGTTGCGGGTCGGCAGCATGGAGACCTTCGCCGCGCTGCATCTTCCGGGCGCGCTCAAGGTGGTGCGCGAGCGCCATCCCCTGATCGAGCTGCGGGTAGAGACGGATACCAGCGCCGCGCTGGCGACCAAGGTGCTCGAACACCGGCTCGACTGTGCGTTCATCGCCGGTCCCGTGGTCCATCCCGAGCTGCAGTTCGACGAGCTGGTGGTGGAAGAACTGGTGCAGGTGAGCGCACGCGGCGCCGCGGTTGCGGTGCAGCCGCTGATCATCTTCAGGGAAGGCTGCGCCTACCGCAGCCGCGCGCTGGCGTGGCAGCGCGCGATCGGCCACGCCGCGGCGGACGTGATGGAAATGGGCACGCTCGAAGGCATCCTCGGATGTGTGTCGGTGGGGCTGGGGTGGACCTTGATGCCGCGCCGGGTGGTGGAGCAGTCATCCCGCGCGGCCGATCTGGTGACTGAAAGTGTGTCTGCACAGATCGGTCGGGTACCGAGCGGCATGATCTACCGGCACAGCGCGCCGGCGATGGCCGTGCTGAAAACCCTGGCCTCGGCCGCCAGCGATGTTGCAGGCGGCTGAGGCCGCCCCCGGCGCCGTGCGGGCGAAGTCCATCGTCGTGGCGTTGGTGGGGCTGAAGCGCGCATGCGGCATCGGCTCGTGCCGTTTGCGCGCGCTCGTATCGGGCAGCCGATTGTTCGAGCCGATATCGCGATTCAGCGCAGCAACTCCCCGGGGCCGTAGAGCAGGCCGCGCTCGGACAGGCTCTTGCGTCGCTGCCGGGGGCAGTTCTCGCCCATGCGGCCTTGCGGCGGGCCGCCTTCATAGCCCCATACGCCCGATCGAAGGTTGAGCCAGTAGCGGCCGTTGGGGACCCGGCTGCACGAGGCGCGGTCCAGCCGCTGGAGCTGGGCGGGTCCCATGCGCTGGCCGTTGACCACGACGTAGCGAGCCTGGGCCTGGGAGACTTGCGGTGTGGCGGTGAGCAAGGCCGCGAGGATGACGAAGACGAGTGCTTTCATGGCACCTCCTTGAGCGGGAAGGCGGTGTTGATGGCTCTACCCTAGCGCATCGGTGGCCGGGCCTCCAGCGGAGCCTTGCACGCGCCGCAAGTGACGCAATGCACAGGGTTGGCGCCGGCGTTGTCGAGGGACGCTCAGGCGAAGAAGCCATGCAGGTACCAGCCGCGCGGAGCCTCCAGCTCGCGAAAGATCCACCAGCGGCCGCCTTCGGGGGTCTCCGCCACGAAGTAGTCGCGCCGCACGTCGTGATCGTCCCACCAGCCGCTTTCGATGCGCTCGGGGCCGCCGATCAGGCGCAGTTGCCCGGGGTGGGTAAGCTGTTTAGGTTCGGCCAGCAACCACAGCGGACGGGGGGCGTCGGCCAAGGCCACAGGGGGTTGGTTGCTGCCGGGCGGGACCAGGCGCCAGGCGCGCTCGGGGCGGTGGTCGGCCAGCGGGCTGAGTGCCCGGATCGCCTCGTCGCCGAGCCGGGCGCGCAGGCGGGCGAGCAGCAGTTGGGCGCTTTCGCGCTTGAGGCTGGTGTCGTCGAAGAGGTCGGTGGCGACCGCGGCGAGGGCCACGGGGTGGTCGGCCTCGAGCACCAGCGCGTCGACCGGGCCGGGAAAGGCGTGACGGCCGAGGTGCTCGTTGAGCAGCAGGGCAAAGGCGGCTTCGTCGCGGCTAGGGGCGGCGCAGACGATCTCCAGCCGGGTTGCGGGATGGCGCCCTTCGTGCTCCAGGCTGAAGCGGAAGCGGTCTACGCCCGCGTGGCGCCCCGCCAGCCAGCCGGCGAGCCCCGGCAACAGGCGGCGGGCGAGGAAGATCAAAGTGTCGCTGCGCTCGGTGGGAACGAGCAGCGGCAGTCTTGCGTGGTAGCGCTGCGGCAGGTCGAATCGCGGGCGCGGATCGGGCTGGCGGCCGAAAGCCCGGTCGAGGGTGGTGCTCACGGTGGCTGCCTGGCGTCTGGCGAGGCCACCGCGCGGCAGCTCGGCGACCTCGGCAAGGCGGGCGACGCCGATGCTCCCGAGCAGTTCGAGCGCGGCGCGGGAGACATCGGAGCCGTCGGCGAGCGCGGCCAGTGGCAGGGCACCGAGTGGCTGTGCCAGCGCTCCTGTCTCGGTGATCGCGCTGCCCGGCCGGTGACGTGCCAGCCAGCGGGCGGCCAGTGGCGTGGGGGCGCAGGCGAGGCGGGCGTCCAGCCCGAGTTCGGCCAGCCCCCGGGTGATGAGGGCGGTGAGTCGCTGCAGGCCGCCAAAGAGTTGCAGGCTGGCGGCTACTTCGAGCAGCACGCAATCGGGTGGGTCGATGCTGATCGCGGGCGTGAAGGCGCTGGCCCAGGTGGCGACTTCGGTGAGCAGTTGCCGGGCTTGGTCGGGGTCGTGCTCCAGCAGTTCGAGCGCGGGGGCTACTGCCAGTGCGCCGGCCAGGCTGTCGCCTGCGGTGATGCCGAGTTGTCGCGCAGCCGCATTCGCCGCCACCACCCGCGCCCGGGGATGACGCTCGACCAGGGCCAGCGGCGCGGCATCAGGCGATCCTCGCTGGATCGCCTGGAGCGCGGGCTCGGGCAGGATCAGGGCGAACCACAGCATGGGTAACCAGGGTTGGTGAGGGGGTTGATGAAACCGCAGCCTGCTGCACGGGCAAGTGTTGCTTCGCGGGGGCCGTGGCGGGCTGGCGGATCGGATGCACCTGCGCGCGGGGGACCGGTGCCGCTACCAATGCGGGGCGGGCGTCGATGGGCGGGCGGGGCTGGATCAGCACGGGCTCATCGAGCAGTGGCCCGCGGCGTTTGAACACATGCACCGCAAGTTGGCCGTGCGCATCTTCGAGCCGTAGTCGCAGCACGGCCGGCGAGGGTTGCTGGGCGGCGCTCGCCGGGCGAAACAGGAACAGTGGCGTACGGCTCTCTTCCGCCGCCAGTTGCAGCCGCCGCAGCGCGGCCATGTCGGCCTTGCCGAGCCAGCTCAGCACCATGCTGCAGCCGCCCGAGGCAAGACACTGGCGGGTTGCCCACAGGGCTTCTGCGGGGCTTGCCGGCGCCACCCACAGCAGTCGCTCGAGCGGCACGCCGGCAGCGGCCAATGCGGGGGCGTAGGGCTGGCGCGGCGGCGCCACCCAGCCGAGCCAGCGATCTGCAGTGCAGCGACGCATCATCGGCAGCAGCAGGGAGAGCTCGCCAATGCCGGGCCGGGCCGTGAAAAGCTCGATCAGCGCGCCGGTGGGCCAGCCGCCACCCGGCAGCACGGCATCGAGCGCGCCGTGACCGGTGGGGTGGCCTTGTGGGGGCGTGCCGTTGAAGCGCCTGCCCCGCCACACCAGGTCACCGGGCAGGTCGGCGAGTGAGAGCGGGGCGCTGGCGGCGGACATGGCAGTGTGTTGCCTGTGGTCTGGCTGCGGGCTTTTCAGCCCAGCCCGTCGCTGCGGATCAGCCCCACCGCCAGGCCTTCGATTTCGAGCAGCTCGCTGCGGGTGTCCACCACGATGGGTTCGAAGTCGGGGTTGGCGGGCAGCAGCTCGACCATGTGGCCTTTGCGGGCGAGGGTCTTGACGGTGACTTCGTCGTGCACCCGTGCGACCACGATCTGGCCGGCGCGTACTTCGCTGGTGCGATGCACCGCGAGCAGGTCGCCATCGAGGATGCCGGCATCGCGCATGCTCATGCCGCGCACCTTGAGCAGGTAGTCGGCGCGCGGCGAGAACATCGCCGGATCGACCTGCAGGCGCTTGCTGACATGGGCCTCGGCAAGAATCGGGCTGCCCGCCGCGACCCGCCCGATGAGCGGCAGGCCGAGGGATTCGAGCAGGCGGATGCCGCGGGCGCGGCCTTCTTCCAGGGTGATGACGCCTTTGGTGGCCAGCGCACGCAGGTGGGTTTCGGCCGCGTTGGGCGAACGAAAGCCGAAGGCGGTACAGATTTCGGCGCGGGTAGGCGGGCGCCCTTCGTGGATCTGGGTGTCGCGAATGAACTGCAGGATTTCTTGTTGACGCGAGGTCAGGGCTTCGGACATCGGCTTCTCCGGTTGGTGGCTGTATTTTTGTACAGCTTGAGGGGAATGGCAAGGGGGAATGGTGATTGGTGATGGGTTATTCGTGATTGGTAGAGGCGTCGAGCCGGGGCCGCTCCGCAGATGGCGGATCGCCTGGGACTAATCTGCCGCTGCGTGTCAGAATTCAGGCCCATGAGCCAGCACGGCCCCACCAATCACCAATCACCAACAATGACCGATTCACAGCCCAACAACCCGCTGCACGGCCTCACGCTGGAGCGCATCCTCACCGAACTGGTCGAGCGCCATGGCTGGGAGGGGCTGGCGTTGCGGATTCCGGTGCGTTGTTTCGAGTTCGAGCCGAGCATCAAGTCGAGCCTCAAGTTCCTGCGCAGCACCCCCTGGGCGCGCGAAAAGGTGGAGGGCCTCTACCTGCGCGACCTCAAGCGTCGTGGTCGCTGAGCTGGCGGCACCGCCGGCCGGGCCACGGGTTGCGGTGGTGGGGGGCGGACCGGCCGGCTTGATGGCGGCCGAGGTGCTGGCGAGCGGCGCTGCGCGGGTCGAGCTCTTCGATGCCATGCCTTCGCTGGGGCGCAAGTTCCTGATGGCCGGCAAGGGTGGCCTCAACATCACGCACTCCGAACCCTTCGAGGCGTTTTGCAGCCGTTACGGCGCACGGCGGGCGCAGATCGAGGCCATGCTGGCCGGCTTCGACGCCAGCGCGCTGCGTGCCTGGGCGGCGGGACTGGGCGTGGAGACCTTCGTCGGCAGCTCGGGGCGGGTGTTTCCCACCGAGAAGAAGGCGGCTCCCCTGCTGCGGGCCTGGCTGCATCGTTTGCGCGAAACCGGTGTGAGCATGCATGTGCGCCATCGCTGGCTGGGCTTCGGCGAGCGGCCGTGTTCGCTTCGCTTTGCAACACCGGCCGGCGAAATCGACCGCGAGTTCGACGCCGTGGTGCTGGCGATGGGCGGCGGCAGCTGGGCGCGCCTCGGCTCGGACGGTGCCTGGCTGCCGCTGCTGGCCGCCAGGGGTGTGGCGGTGGCGCCGCTGCGGCCGGCCAATTGCGGCTTCGACTTGCCCTGGAGCGCGCACTTCCGGGAGCGCTTCGCCGGTCTGCCGGTCAAGCCGGTGGTGTTGTCGCTGACCGACCGGCGCGGGTGCTTGCACCGTCGCCAGGGCGAATTCGTGGTAACCGAAGACGGCGTCGAGGGCAGCCTGATCTATGCCTTCTCGGCCTTGCTGCGCGACGCGATCCTCGCCGAAGGCTCGGTTACGGTGTCGCTCGACCTCGCCCCGGGGCGCGATCATCGACGAGTGCTCGCCGAGCTCTCGCAGCCACGCGGCTCGCGTTCGATCTCGAGCCACTTGCAGAGCAAGGTCGCCATCGCCGGGGTCAAGGCCGGGCTGCTGCGCGAATGCCTGCCGGTGGAGGATTTCCAGCAGCCCGCCCGCCTCGCCGCGGCAATCAAGGCCTTGCCGCTCAGGCTGGTCGCCAGCCGCCCGATCGACGAAGCGATCAGTACCGCGGGTGGGGTGCGTTTCGAGGGGCTGGATGGCGGGCAGATGATCGCCGCCTTGCCGGGCGTGTTCTGTGCGGGCGAGATGCTCGACTGGGAAGCGCCGACCGGCGGCTATCTGCTGACCGCCTGCCTGGCGAGCGGGCGGGTGGCCGGGGCCGCAGTGCTGGACTGGTTGCGCGGGCAGGACGGGATCCAGATGTAGCGCTTCGCGCTGTTTGGAGCCTGCGCGGTGGCCCATTCCCGGGCCGGGCCCAGCGCGCACGTCGCCACGGGTCCGGCCGCCGATCTGGATCGCGGCCTTCGCCGCCATGACGCGCGCTTGGGCCGGCGCCCGGCGTGGCTCTCGATGCCCGAACGAGGCAATGCTGCAATTCGCTGCGGCCGAGAGACGACCTGCAGCGCCCACGGCCGTCGTACCGGCGCAGGCAGGTACCCAGAGCGGCTTCCCATGGCGGATTCACGCCCGAGGATGGCAAAACCGCAAAGCGGTGCGGCTTGGGAGCGGGGCACCGGTTCCTTCAATTGCGAAGCGCTGCACCAGTAGTGCCGCGATGACCGCGGTTGCGACGCGATGGATGCCTGGCCGGAGGGTCTTGATGCCATATATCGATTGCCTTCGGCCGATTGCGTCGAGCGCCGCATCTCAGGTCGCCGCGCTCCAGCGCAGCGGAAGGCCCCCGGTGGTGCGCTCTGCCTCCAGCACCTCGAAATGCAGCGTCCTTCCGGGGCGGGTGGGGGCGGTGTCGGGTGGCGGCAGCCATTCCACATGCGCCCGTACCGCCAGCTGCAGGAGTTCGCCGGAAACATGATCGATGAACATGAGCCCGGCGAGCGGGTTGAGTTCGAGATTGCCGATGGTGTTGAAGAAGCGGTTGCCCGGGTAGTCGGCCACGCTCAGCGTCTGGCCATCGATGCGCACGAATCCGGTCTCGCCGCCGCGGTGCGAGATGTCTACACCGTGGCTCGCCTCGGCAGGCCTTGCCGCATCCGGATGCGCGGTGGCGATGAAGAAGGTGTCGGCTCCGGCCACCATGCGACCGGCGGCGGCGTCCCAGCCGCGTGTTACATGGGCGCCGCTTGCCGCCGCGGGCTGCCATTCCGCATGGCGCGGCTGGATGTACTTGGGACAGTTGCCGAAGCTCTGCGCTACGGCCAGGCTCAGCGTGCCGCCCTCCGCGCCGACGATCGTCCCGTTGAGGCGGTTTCGCCGTCGGGTATGGGCTTCGATGCCGAGCATGCCGATCTGCGCCCCCGGCGCCAGGGCTTCTGAAATGCCTTCGCCGGCCACGACGTAGTCATGCACGTCGAGATGCCTCTCGTCGGGCACGCGCAGGAAGCCCGGCGCGCCGGCGAGCAGGCCTGCGCGTGGATGGCCTTGTACATCGAGCGCCCCGAGCAGCACGAAGGGCAGTTGCGCGAAGAAGCGCTGGTGCTGCTCCGGCATGGTGTCGCGAATGAAGCGCTGGCCAATCGGTACAACCGCGTTGCCGAAGCCGGCGCGGTGCTGGATCGCCAGCTCTCCGGGATGAAAGATCGCCATCGTTGGGCTCAGGTTGCGGCGGCGGCCGGCATGGCGACGAAGCCCGGCAGTGCCTCGATTCGCGCGAGCCAGGCTCGCAGATGTGCATAGGCGTCGAGGCTGAGCTCGCCTTCGGGTGCATGGGCAACATAGCTGTAGCAGGCAATGTCGGCAATGCTCGGGATCTCGCCCACGAGGTAGGCGCTCCTGGCCAGCGACGCGTCGATGATCGCCAGCAGGGCATGGCTGCGGGCGAGCAACTCAGGGGTGGGACGGGTCTTCCCGAACACCACGTCGATGCGCGCACGGGCCGGTCCGGCTGCCAGCGGCCCGGCCGCCACGGACAGCCAGTGCTCCACCCGCGCGGCACCGAGCGGATCGCGGGGCAGCCAGTGGGGTTCGCCATAGCGCAGGGCGAGGTACACCAGGATGGCATTCGATTCGGCCAACGTGATCTCCCCATCCTGCAGCACCGGCACCAGGCCGAAGGGATTCATGGCGATGAACTCGGGCGACTTGTGGGCGCCGTGTTGAAGGTCGACCTGGATGAATTCATGGGGCAACTGCAACAGGGACAGCATCAGGCTGACCCGGTGGCTATGGCCCGAGAGGGGAAAGCCGTGCAGGCGGAGAGGGGTGGACGAGGTCATTGTGCGTCGCTCCTGTGATGGGTGGGAATCATTCTCGCAGCTAGAGGCGCTGGAATAAATTGGTGAGAATGGACTTGATTGCTACAAAAACTGGAGCAATCATGCGGCCGTGGACCTGCTCAAGCACATGCGCATTTTTGTCGCCATCGCCGAGGGCGGCAGCCTCACCGCGGCCGCCGATTCGCTCGACACCTCGCTGCCCAGCGTGGTTCGCGCCTTGGCTGCGCTCGAGGCACATCTGGGGGTGCGCCTGTTCAACCGCAGCACCCGCCGCATTGCGCTCACCGAGGAGGGACGGCGCTACCTCATCGACGCTCGGCAGGTCCTTGCCGCGGTACAGGATGCCGAAGCCGGCGTGCGCGCCGATGTGAGCGAGCCCAGCGGGCATTTGCGCATTACCGCGCCAGTGCTGTTCGGGCAGATGTATGTCGCACCGACGGTAAACCGCTTCGTGGCCAGGCACGCGGCGGTCAGCATCGATCTGGTGCTGCTGGACCGCGTGGTGAACATCGTCGAGGAGGGCTTCGACGTGGCGATCCGCATTGGCGCCCTCAGTGACTCGTCGCTGGTTGCACAGACCGTCGACTCGGTGCGTCAGGTCGTCGTCGCCAGCCCCGAGTATCTTGCACGCCATGGCGTGCCTGCCCATCCGCGCGCGTTGCGCAACGCCGAGTGCGTTCGTTTTGTGGGCAGCAGCGTGCCGCACTGGACCTTCATCGACGCCGGGCGACGCATCAACGTCGCGGTGCAGGGGCGGCTCAGTTTCAACCACGTCGCCCCCGCGCTGGCAGCCTGCCGGGATGGGGTCGGGTTCGGCAGCTTTCTCTCCTATCAGGTCGCACCCGATGTCGAACATGGCGCACTACGGATTGTGCTCGCCGAACACGAACTTCCGCCCCGTCCGGTCAGCGTAATCTACCCTCATGCGCGTCTGCTGCCGGCACGCACGCGCGCCTTCATCGCGATGATGCGCGAAGCCCTCGCCGGGTAGCGGCCCGGGCGGCATTGGCGATGCGGACCCGACACCACCGGGTGGGAAAAAAGGTGAACGTCATCGCGGCGAAGGCCGCAATCCGGGTCGGTGCCGGAGTCGCGGCGAGATCCGAGTCAGCCACGGCCCCGAAGATGCGGCACCGCACAGGCTCGACGCGCTACGAAGTTCCGCCAAATCGCGGCTTCTTGCGCGTCCCCAACCCGTTGGCCGCAGTGGCTTCGAGCGCTCGCTTCATGAAGAAATTGCGTAGTAATTCCCCATGGCGTTCGACCTCCTGAGACTTCTGCACGCGAAAGCCTGCGCGTTCGAAGAACGGCCGGGCGGTGATGCTCACATCGGCGCTGAGGTGGGCGATGCCACGTTCCATCGCCCAGCATGCCACATGCTCGTACAGCGACCGCGCGACCCCCTGGCGCCGGAACCCCGGGTGAACGAAGAAGAGATCGATATGGCCCTGGCGGTCGATGCTCGCGAAGCCCGCAATCTCGCCGTCGAGCTCGGCGACAAGGACGCCGTCGCCGGATAGCCGGGCCGCCCATGCCGCGCGGTCAGCTTGAGCCGGTGCCCATGCGGCGATCTGGGCGGGGGTGTAGTCGCGGCTGGCGATCTGTCGCACCGAGCGTTCAAACACGTCGATGACAGCGTCGAGTTGCTGGGCGGAGTAGGGCCGGATTGCGATCATCTGCTGCGCGCGAGGCATGTGGTTTCTGCGGTGTCGCGAATCCTGCCAGTGTGCCCGGTCAATGCCAAGCCCTCACAAATGGCTCGAGGCGGGAGGGCAGGTCGATTGCCGGGCAGGGCTGAGCGGTTCCGGTGGTGTCGGCTTTCCATCCTCGCACCTGGTGCGGATGGCTTCGCTGGAAGCGGTCCGCTTCGTCACTGCCCGGCGTCCTGCATCACTCGTGAACGGTGATGCTCTTGATGTTTCCGTTGCGATAGAACTTGTACACGGTGGTCTTGCCGCCGCTGACCATTTCGGTCATTTCGGGCGAGATTTCCGTCATTGCAGTGCTGTCGGCACGGCGCAGGGCGAAGCGATCGGCCGAGCTCGAGGGGGCGATGTTGGCGGTGGTTTCCATGGTGCTGACTCCTTTGGATTGATGGTTGTTACGCATCGCCGAGCCCGAGTCGGGCGCTGGATGCGTGGGAGTCAGATTACGTTTCGCGCGCTGCGTGGTCTGTGGTCCGTGCCACCGGGTACGGGTGAGGAAATTCACAACGTATAATCCCGGCTTCATACGGATCGAGCCGGGCCGCTCTGTCGATCGCATCGGTCGCAGTGGCTTCGAGACGCCCCGGTGCTCGAGTGTGCCCTCGCATGAGTGCAAGGCTTGCCGAGTACGGGGACCGACTCTTGCGGCCGTTCATGCCGGATGATTCTTCCCGCTGAGCCTGCGCCGCACGTGCAGGAGCGGCGACGAAGCCGATGGGCTACCGCCCGGGCAGCAGGACCTCGACGGTCTTGCCGCCATAGCCAAAGCGCTGGTCGCGCCCCTGGATGACTACCATGCGAACTTCGCGCGGAATCTTCACGTTGTAGAGATCGCGGGTGAAGGGCTGCTCGGTGGCGTGATCGTGAAACAGCGTCCGCTCGCCATGGACCTCGCCGTCCTTGCCCATCACGCGAAACGCGTCGGCATAGCGCTGCGGCGTATCGTAGGGCGACGAAACCGTGACGTCGAAGTCGAAAGTCCCGTCGCTAGTGCTGCGCACCTTCGCCGCCAGGATATCGGGGTGTTTCTGAGCGGGCCCGTCGGCGGCATTCGCCAAGCCCGCCATGGCGGCGAGCCCGATTGCGACAGAAACTGCGAGTCGGCGTGACAATGTCATGTGCGGCTCCTGGAAGTGTGCGGGTGTTGATGGTTCGATCTTGATGGGTCCCGATCTTGGCGGGCTGTGTATTTGCACGCGGACTGGCGTTTGCAAGGCCGTCCTGGCGGTCCACCTCTGGCGCGTACCATGGTAGCGCAGGCTCCGTCCCCGCCAGGCTGCCCAAGCGTTCGTCTTTCGGTGAAGGCCGGAATCCAGGCTGCGGATTCCACGCAATCGATCGCGGTATCGCCCGCAAGGCACCAGGCCCGGCCATTTTGCCGCAGGCAGGACCACCATGTCCGTCGCACGATCCTGCCGAAGCGGCCCGGGCGCAAACCGAAATGCCCAGCGATCATCGCATTGTCCCCGTCGATGAGGCTCGCCGTGTTCCAGACCAGGCCGTCACGGGAGCGGGCCGATGCGGGAGAGAATCGAACGTCTGTCGCGAACCACGCTGACGATCACATCGACGCCAAGCAGGCCCAGCACCGCTGCCGCTATCAGCGATCCGGCAAGCGTGTCTTCATCGGCAATGAAGAGGATCAGGGTCGCCATGACAAGCAGGAAAATGCCGAACGCCACGGAAATGGCGCGATGGATTCCGGAGCGGCGTGGGGATTCGTCTGCTGGTTCGTTCATCGTGGGCCGGCGCTCTCGCATACAGAACCGATTGCCCGGCGGCCTCGACTGCCGCGGGCCCCGCGGATCGCGGTCCCGGCTGCCCCCCCGATCATCACCATTCCCGCCGCACGATCCTGCCGACGCTGGCCGGATGCATTCCAAAATGGGCCGCGATCTCGCGGTAGCTGTATGCGCCGCTGGCATGGGCAGCGATCATCGCCTCGTTCCTGTCGGCATGGCTTGCCTCGATTGCGGCCAGCGAAGCGGCGGGCGCCCGGCGCTGCAGTTTGGGAACCGAGAATTCGTCGTCCGTATTGCCGGCCTCGGCCTGCATTCGCCTCACGAACGCCTCGTCACCCAGGTAGATCTGTTGCTGCAAGTGGCGCCATGGGCCCTCCTGCCCAAGGCCCTCGGCGACGAAGCGAACATAACGCTCGCGCGCCTTCTGCTTTCGTTTGCCGAAGGTTGAAAGAAGGGCGTCGGTGGTGAGAAATGCCGGCGCAGTGCGTTCGCCGGCCGTTGCCCGATAGCTGCTCCACGGCCAATTTGCCGCGGCACCCACCATGCCCGCGCGGACCGGATTCAGCACCACGTAGCGTGACAGCTCGAGGAGGTAGCTCTCCTTATCCACCAGGATGGCCTTGAAGCGTCCCTGGAAGAGATGCCCGGCGCGGTGGTGGCGACGGTTGCAGGCCTGGGTGAACACACCGTTGAGCTGTCGCATGCCCTTGGAGAGCTTGCCGTCCGGTGTTTCGATGACCAGGTGATAGTGGTTGCCCATCAGGCAATAGGCGTGGCACAACCAGTTGAAACGCGAGACGACCTCGGCCAGCACCCCGAGAAAGACCTCCCGGTCCTCGTCATCCTCGAAGATCGTCTCCTGCCTGTTACCGCGGGAGGTGACATGGTAGAGCGCGCCGGGAAATTCGATGCGAAGAGGTCGGGCCATGTGGTGAAGGGTAGATCATCAGGGAAAGTGTTACAAGGCGAGACCTGACCCCACAAAGTTTTTGCCGCTGTGCCAAGGATCGTCCGTCGACCTGCTGGAGTTCCAGCCTTCGCGGCCGCTGAGCGAGCAGCGGCGCAGTTCGCCGCAATCCGCTCTATCCAATTGCTTTCCTGATGACGACGGTCAGAGCTTGAGCCGTTCCGGCGCGAGATATTGCTGGCGATAGGTCTCGAACGGCACGCTGTCGCTGTCTTCGACGCGCCGCTGCGCTTGCAGCGATTCATCGGCGAGCGCCTCAAAACGCAGCGCCAGGTCTTCACCGTACGGCAGTCGCAGCAGCGCCTCGCGGGTGTCCCGCGACTGCGCT
Organism: Zoogloeaceae bacterium; assembly: GCA_024235595.1. GTDB lineage: Bacteria > Pseudomonadota > Gammaproteobacteria > Burkholderiales > Rhodocyclaceae > Cognatazoarcus. The sequence goes on from JACKMC010000005.1 coordinate 272,116, forward strand.
CGCACGAAGGCCGTGTACGACTGGTCGAAGTCGCGCGCCATTGCTTCCAGCACGCGTGCCGATGGCAGGCGCTGTGGCGCGATCAAGGTCGCGCGCGCGTCGGCAAGCGACTGTGCGTAGGCCGTGCCGCCCTGCGCCGCGTCGACCGCAGCGGCGATCGGCTTGCATTGGTCGATGATCTCCAGCGCCCAGTCGAACAACGCAATCTCACCGTCGCGCCGCTCGAGTCGCAGGCCCGGTTCGCGCCCGCGCGCCGCCGTCAGATGCTGGTTGCGGTACATGCGCGCGATCTCCTCGTTCGAATCGGGCGGGCTCTCGCTGAGCAAACAGTGCAGCAGGAAGAGATCGATGACACGCATGGTGCCGGCATCGATGCCGAGCGGCTTGAACGGATCCAGGTCCATCAAGCGCACCTCGACGTATTCGACGCCGCGTTCGCGCAGCGCGTGCAGCGGACGCTCGCCGGGCCGGATGACGCGCTTCGGGCGGATCGTGCCATACGACTCGTTCTCGATCTGCAGCAGGCTCGTCGTCAATTGCAGATATTCGCCGCCGGGGCCACGGATGCCGACCCGCTCGTAGGCCGGGAAGGGGCGCGTCAACGCGCCGAGCAGCGAGCCGGCGTAGTCTCCCAGACTGTTGTAGCTGACCGCCAGCGCGGCCTGCGCGTCGCTCTGATAGCCGAGCCGGCCCATCCGCAGCGAGGTCGCATGCGGCAGGTACAGCGTGTATTTCGACAGCCGCTGCAGCTCGTGTTTGCGGTCCTCGACGAAGCTTTGGCACACCGCCGGCGAGGCACCGAAAAGCGTCAGCAGCACGAACGAATGGCGGCGGAAATTGCGGATCAGGGCGAAGTAATCATCGTCGCCGAGCCCCGGCATCGACCAGTTGTAGTGAATGCCCGAGATGGTCTGCATGCGCCGGCCGTAGCGCACCCCCAGCCCCATGCGGTAGACGCTCTTGGCGCGTCCGACGTTGGACGAACCGAAGCGTGCGACGGGGATGTTCTCGTCGGCCGGCAGCCCGCACGGCATGCTCGCCACCCACAGCATCTCGTCGCCGAGCGCGTGATAAACGGCCTGGTGAATCCGCGTCAACTCGGTCTCGCACGCCTCCACGGTGTCGTGCACGCCGGTGACGAGCTCGGGTTGCGACTCGCTGAAATCGGTCGTGATGTTCGGATGCATGAGCGGCGAGCCGAGCGCGGCCGGGTGCGGCGTCAGCGCCAGCTTGCCGTCGGTGTCGACGCGCAGGCTTTCCTTTTCGACACCGCGGTGCATCGCGCGCAAGCGGTCGGCGGAGAGCGCCGCGAGGGCGGAGGTCAATGGGTTCATGAGCACTCTCGAAAATGTGGTGGCAAGCGCACCTTAACAGGGTCGCGCGATCCGTACCCAGGAGAGGGGAAGGGTCAGGTTCGCGATCTGGCCTTGATCGTTGGGCGTCACCCGGAGGGGACCATGTTTTCGGTCACTCGAATCTCCACCCTCTCCTTGCCGCTACCCACATTCTTTCTCTTCAGCGAGACCCGGCCAAGCTCTCCTGTTCGTCGTACATGAGTGCCCCCGCAGGGCACGCGCGAGAGGCCCTCGACGAACCAGTAGCGACGTTCCGACTCTTCGTCGTCGAAGCCTGTCACGATGGGCAGATCGGCTGACACGATGGCGTTTGCCTCATCGGCTACCGATGGCAGCAACGGGGCGATGCTGCTCGAGAGCGCAAAGTCGATGCGCGCCTTGTCCTGCGAAATGTGGGCGCCAATCCTGGGGGCTTGAGGCAAGCGCCTGCACAGCAGCTCGAGGATCAACTCTGCCGCGAAATGCAGGCGCATGAGCCGATAGCGGCGATCCCAGTCTATCGCTACCATGACCACTTCGCCCTGCCGAATCGAGTGGCCCTGCTCGAGCGTATAGCGAATGTCGAGCCCCTCTCTCCTGGCTTCCAGGACTTCGAATCCGCCAATCGTGCCCCGGTCGCTTTCCTGCCCTCCGCAGAAGGCAAAGAAGATCGTCGACGCCAGGAAGATGTCCGCTCCGCTCACACCGGACACCGCGCAGTTGGCCTGCGCGCAGTACGGGTCTTGCCAGAAGAGCTTTCGCGTGCGCATTGGAGGCAGCGTGACGGCTAACGACGCTGTGGAAAAGCCCGCTTCCGGGCCGAATCGGGGCTGCCGGCTCGAGCCGGCTGGATCAGGTATCTCATCTTTCAGCGTCTCCGCTTTCGCACCATCAGAGTCCGCCAATCTATCGCGCACACCCGTGGCGCGCCAGCCTTTCAACTTGGCGATCTGCTGGCAACTTCGGTTACCGGTCGCATCGGCGGCGGCCATCGCGGCGTCGCCGATTTCGCGGCCTACACGGCCAGTCAGCGGTGGCGCTGGCGGACGAGGTTGCGCATGGGCGAGGTCGTCCTCGTAGATCGCCTCGCGACGAACACCACGGGACGTCACGTGAAACAAGGCACCGCAGAATTCCAGTCTCAAGGTTTCGCGCATGGATTGAGTGAAGGTCAGGACGCCGCGGGTGCAACCAATATGGACGTGACCCCGTAGGCGCAGCCTTCTCCAACTGCAAACCCTCACTTGGCTACCCGCAAGGTCAGCCTATCCCCCCTCTGCGTGAACTCCAGGTGGCGCAGGGCGCTCATGCCGAGAAGGATGTCGTCGCCAATCATGCCGGGGTTGATCTGGGCGGGGACATCGGTGAGGCGAAAGGGGCCGAGGGTGAGGGTGTCGATGCGGGTAGCGCGAACTTCAACAGGGCCGTTGGCGGTGAGGGCGGTGCCGCGAGAGCCGGCTTGCAGGCCGAGGGGGGCGCCGAGTTGCGCGGGCACGGCAACCAGAGTGGCCCCGGTGTCGAGCAGGAAGCGCACCGGCTGGCCGTTGATCTCGCCAGGGGCGATGTAGTGGCCAGCGCGGTTGCGCTGCAGGACGAGTTGGCTGGCACCAGCGGCGACCACCAGGTTGCGGTTGGGATCCTGGCGGTCCTGCAGGGCACCGTTGAAGTACAGCGAGGCCACGGCGATGAAGGCGGCGACACTGATGCCGCCCAGCACGTAGCCGTAGCGGCGGGTGGCAGCGTGGGGGTCAGTGGCCATGGCGGCCTCGAGTGATGGCGCGGGTGTGCATGGTATGAATCCGGGGTGGCTCCACCGCATGGTGCGAGGAGCGCGGTCGTAATTCTCAGGTGAGGATCATTGCATGAGACCGGGCCAGGACTCGCCCGTTCGCACTGCTCATGCTCGTGCCACGCGTGCAAGCAACGTGAAGTGCACGCCCAACACCTTGGCGATCCGCTGGCGACTGTTGTTACCTGTCGTATCGACGGCTGCCATCGCGGCGTCGCCGAGTTCGCGGCCGACCAAGTCCGCCAGAAGTCGCGCTGGCGGACGACGTTGCTCATCGGGGATGCCGTCCTCGTGGATCGCCTCGCGACGATCGCCACGCGAAGTCACGTGGTACATGGCACCGGAAAATCTCAGTCGCAAAGGTCCGCTCATGGACTGAGGGTGGCTATTGGGTGACCCCCGGGGCGCATGACCCCGGCGCAAGTCGCAAGTGCCTATTGCGACGGGAACGCGCCCATTGTGTCGGTACACAGGACGCAGCGAAATGGTCCATCTGCGAGATTCGGATAGGTTGCTGCGAACGCCTTGTGTACCTCCGCTTGAGTGAATCGTCGGGGCTGAATTCGCAGATAGGTTGTTGTTACAGGAAAGCCAGGTTGGACAGACTGAGAAACATCGTAGCTGCCAAGGTGGACCACACCGCCCGCCCGAACCGCGAAGGGCTTGTTCAAGATCGAGTCGGTCACGGCTTTGCGGCTCAAGACTTCCTTCGTCAAAGTGGCATAGGTGATCCACTGCACCACCGCGTACGTTCCTGGCGGCACTTTGATGGCCACCGTCTGATCCTTCGCCTCACTGGGCATACTTGAGTCCTCACCGAGCGGCATGGTGAACTCGCGGCCGTCATCCACGCCTTTGACGACGAAGGCGAAGCCGCGA
>JACKMC010000006.1 GCA_024235595.1 Zoogloeaceae bacterium
CCTCCGTAGCCGACGTGAGTTGGAGCGCGCGCGGAAGCCACCATTCGTTTGAGCGTGCCACTGTTCGCGGACGACTGACAGCTTTGTGAGGGTGCCGGCCGTTGGACGTCGGCTTGCGGCGGCAGGAGTCCGGCGACTTGCGGACTGTCGCCAGCTCTCTGACGATCGCATTCTAGCGGCTGCCCGATGCCGGAACCGGCTGGATGACGCACGGGAGCATGTCGGTCGGAACGGACGATCAGCATGCGTGGCGCAATCGGCTGGCGTGTGATCCGAGAACCGCCTCTGCTCAGAGATCTGAATGCTATAAAGAGAGACCTGACCCTTCGCTTCCCCTGATCTGTTTCCTCGCCCTGGTGCTCTACCGGGTAATGTGCATGCGCCTCAAAGCAAGCGGAAGCAGCGTAAGCCCGAAAACCGCGCTGGAACTGCTTCGCCGCATCCAGAAGCACAGCGCCACCATCGGCGAGCGCGCCTACACCGGCATCAGCAAGACCACCCCGGAGCAACTTGATCTGTTCGCAGCCATGAGCCTTCCGAAGCCGTAGAAACGGCTTGGAGTGTTGTTTTTGCTTGTCGGGTACAACTAATATCAAGCACTTACGCGACTAACTTCGGAACTTGGGGTGCGGGGCCAAATCTCCCGTTGCACCCTGACGGGCACAGGATCGGATCACCCTCGCCGCTGTCTCGTCACCGCGCCTATCAGCCCAAGGCCGGCCAGCAGCATTGCCCAGGTATCGGCTTCGGGGACCGCGGCGACACCGACATCACCAGGGCTCACGGCCCAAGCGTATCGGCCGTCGAGGCCGATGGTTGCACCTTGGAAGCCGCTACTCATCACGAAGTACTCACCGGTGCCATTTGGAAGGTAGTGGTAGGAGGAGGCTTGGAGATTGCTGAAGGGCCCGACATTGTCGAGGCAGGTGTTGGACGATGACACGTAGCAGTTGGTCGCTATGCCGGCCGGGGTGAACAAGCCCGGGTTGCCAAGGTTGTTGTAGTACATGTAGGCCATTTCACTGCTCGTGCTGCCCGCGTAGAGCGTTCCCGGCGCGCTGAAGTTGAAGCCTTTGTCGCTGCTGCCATCGTTCGTGAGGTTGAAATTGAAGCTGACGCCATTGGCAGCTTCGATAGTGGGCAGGCGCCAGTTGTCGTAGACATGGAGGCCATCGGTAAAGCTGAGGCCAGCGGCCCAGAGGAAGGCCTGATTGGCCGTCATCAGGCCGTCGGCGTCGTAGCCTGAAGTCTTGGCGTAGTTGGCGTCGGCCAGCCAGGTGATGTCGAGAACGGTGTCGTAATAGGCCTCGAAGCTATCGATGCTGCCGTTGAGGTCGCGCCCTTGCAGGGCGGCGTGGGCTGCGCCCGAACCAAGGCTGAGGACGATGACGGTGGATGCGATTACGGTATTGAGGGTGTTCATGCTGGGCTCCGGCTATGAGAGTATTTACGTCCGGGTTGGGCAAGGTGATGGCCCGCCGTCGTTTCAAGGGAACAGGTCACTCGAAGCGGAAGTTCACTCACGCCGCCGTCTCGTCACCGCCCCAATCAGCCCAAGGCCAGCCAGCAGCATTGCCCAGGTGTCCGCTTCGGGGACCGCAGCGACATCGCCGGATCGAACGGCCAACGCATAATGATAATTTTCGTATTTGTGCCCAAACATGACATAGCTCGTCTTGGCGACCAGCTGGCGGCCACTCCAGGCCTCGAAGAGCCACGGCTGAATATCAGCAGCCATAGGCCCGAACGTCATGTTCGCTCCAGCGAACCAATATCCGGAGCGTTGGAAATTGATGAAGGAGCCCGTATTGACCAGGCCGGAATCAGCCTGAAGGCCGCCCGTGCTGGTGTATTTCGACTTGTTGCCTAGTTCTGCGAAAAACAGGTGCGCCATCTCTCCGCCAGTTGTCGGGTCGACGTTGTAGCCGCATATGCCGCCGCTGTAGGCGGAGCTGCTACAGATTGAGTCGTTGTCATAGGGGAGGAAAGGCATCCGCCAATCGCTGTAATCCACGTTGCGGACGCTGTCGTGGAAAACCAGGTTGGCAGCCCAGGTGGTGGCCTCCTCCCAGGTCATCTGTCCGTCGACGTCGTAACCGCTGGTCTTGGCGTAATTCGTATCCTGCAGCCAGGTGACGTCGAGATCGGTGTCGTAGATCAGGCCGCCGCCGCGGTCGAGGAGGGCGGCGTGGGCTGCGCCACTCAGGGTAAGACTTGCCAGAAGGGCCAGGATGGGTGGTTTCTTGTACATGGTGCGGTCTCTCTTGTTACGGAGTTGGTGGGCGCTCAATCGCCGCGCGGCAAATAAGGGCCCTGGACAGGAACGAACGCATGGTCTTCGGCTGGCTCGCGGCCGTCAATAATGCGCGAGGACTAGTGGGCGCCCTTGGGGAAACGCTGAGTCGGGCGCTATTTTTCTAAGAGGCACGGACGTAGCGGGCTTGCCTGCGGTATCTTTGGCGACGAGTCGTCGGCGCTGCGTTGCACCTGGCCGGGCCCATTGTGCTTAACCGTGAATATTCATCATGAAGTTCCTGCTCGTCGACGACCATGCCTTGTTGCGCCATGGCCTGCGCCTGCTACTGGACAGGCTTTCTGGCGGCCATGTGTTTCTCGAGGCGGGAAATTGCGCTGAAGCATTTGCTGCAGCGTCCGTTCACGGGGACATCGATCTCATCTTGCTGGATTTGGCCTTGCCCGACCTGAACGGGCTGGATGGCCTGGTGCGCCTACGGGAGATCTGCCCGACCACGCCGGTGGTATTGATGTCGGCGAACGAAAATTCGCACATCATTCTCGACGGCCTGCGCCGCGGAGCCCAGGGCTTTATCCCGAAATCCTCCAGCCTCGATGTGATGGCACGGGCGTTGCAGGTAGTGCTGGCTGGCGGCGTCTATGTGCCGACGGCCGGGGTGGAAGGCCGTGCCGAACCGTCGCCCGAGAACCGCACGCTCACCGCGCGGCAACGCGAGGTATTGGCGCTGCTGGTGAAAGATATGTCGAACAAGGAAATTGCCCGGGCCCTGGACATGCGCGTCAATACGGTGCGGGTGCATGTGGCGGCCATCCTCAAGATCCTCGATGTCGAAAACCGGAACGACGCGGCACGCGTTGCGCTGGGCATGGGGGTGGCGGATGGTGGATGAGATATCAGCAGAGCAGCGCTTTCAGGCCCGAATTCAAGATGAACAGATCGCGTTGCTGTTCCGCCACATACCCCTCGCGCAGGCCACCAACCTGCTGGTGGCGACCGCGTTGGTCTGGTTCTTGTGGCATGTCATTCCGCACGGCATCCTGATTGCCTGGTGGATAGCCAACTGCCTGGTCATCGGGTTGAGGTTTGGACTGACGGTCAGCTACCGGCGCCGCGCTGACGACTCACGGGTCGCGTGGCATGCGCTGATGACCGTGGGCGCGGTGTTCTCCGGGGTTACCTGGGGCTCTGCAGGCGTGTTGTTCTTTGTTCCCGATTCGGCCTCCACGCTTACTTTTCTGACCATCATTCTGGCCGGCATGTCCGCCGGCTCGATTGCCTCCCTCTCGTCGTGGCCGCCGGCACAGTACTCCTATACCGTTCTGACCATGATGCCGATCGCGTTGCGCTATCTGCTGGAAGGCGGCGATCTGTGGAGTCTGGGGCTGATGTGCCTGTTCTATCTGGCCAATGTGCTCCTCTTCTCGCGCCAACTGTCCCGCGCACTCATCGACTCCATGCGATTGCGGCTCGAAAAGCAGAAACTGGTGCAGCAACTGCGCGAGGAGATGTCCGCTTCGGAAGCGGCACGAGCACGCGCCGAAGAGGCGAATCTGGCCAAGTCGAAGTTTCTTGCCGCCGCCAGCCACGATCTGCGCCAGCCCTTACAAGCGATGAACCTTTTTATCGAAGCGCTGCGCAATGAAAGGGATCCCCAGCGCGCCGGGCCGGTATGGGTTCACCTGAGCGCTTCGGCGCAAGCGCTGGAGGGATTGCTCAATGAACTGCTCGACATTTCCAGGCTGGAGGCCGGGCTGCTTGACCCACAACTCCGGATAGTTTCCCTGCAGGAGGTATTCGATGCACTGGAGCGGGAACTGGAGCCGCTGGCGGAAGAGAAGGGGATCGAACTGGGCTTCGTCGCAACGCGCCTCAAGGTTGCGAGTGATCGCAACATGCTGAGCCGCATCCTGCGCAACATCATTTCCAATGCAATCCGATATACGGAGCAGGGCGCGGTGCTTGTGGGTTGTCGCCGCAAGGACGGCCGCGTCGCCATTGCCATATGCGACACCGGGCCCGGGATCGAGCCGGAATTTCACCAAGCCATCTTCCGCGAGTTCTATCAGCTGCGGAACCCTGAGCGTGATCGGCGCAAGGGGCTGGGGCTGGGTCTCGCTATTGTCGATGGTCTGTGCCGCATTCTGGATCACCCCCTTGAACTCAAGTCCAGGGTGGGTCATGGCTCGACATTCCTTGTCCATGTCCCGATTGCCGCGGGGGAGGTGGCGCACCTTGAGGAAATCGAGGCGAGCGTATCCGCAAGCCTGCACGGCTATGCCATTCTGGTGGTCGATGATGAGCCGGCCATTCGCCAGGCAATGGCCAAGGTTCTGGGCGGCTGGGGCTGCCAGGTACTTGCTGCCGAAAGTGCGCAGGACGCGCTGTCGCAGCTGGCCACCTCTGGCTTTTTGCCGGACGCGATCATTGCCGATTATCGGTTGCGCGAGGGGCGCTCCGGAACCGAGGCCATTGCCGACATCAGGCGCGCCCTCGGCCGGGCCGTGCCGGCAGCAATCCTGACTGGCGATACGGCCCCGGCAAGGCTGCGCGAAGCCAGCGCCAGCGGCCTCATGTTGTTGCACAAGCCGGTTCAGCCTGCGCGATTACGGTCGGTCCTGTCCGTATGGCGCCTGGACCTGTCTGCTTCGGTGTCGCAAGTACAGTAGGCAAGCTGCTGACCAGATCTGGCGTAACCCTCTGTGGCAATCGCGGTGCGATGGTCACATTGGACGTTTGTCGAATCCGAATGAACTGCTACCGGTTGCGACGACACGACTTGATCGCCGGGGCTCGACAGTCAATCGCGTAACTATCTGATTTCGTTGAAGCCGGCTTCAGAAAATGCCACTACGAGAGCGTCAGTTGCTCGGGAGTAGTCGGTTTTCTTACCCCAAGGGCATCAAAGACCTCGCTTTGCACGGTGTTGATCGTGGACACCCCCGCACGCGGTTCGCCGCCGTTGAGACGAACCCGATGATGCTGGATGCGTTGCAGTTGCTCGAGCGCCCGCTCGGGCGTGAGCCCGGTGTTGGATCCGCTCACGCGAGAGCGGGGTCACCCGAGATCGGGGTCCGAGATTGGGGTCACCCATTAGCCACCCCAGAGATCGGGGTCTAGAAGAAAAGCATTTTCCATATCTTCACCTACACTCGATCCACGAGCCGACCTTCGCGAATGAAATTCTGTAGCGCCCTGTCCCAAGTGACGTCGTGTGGTGATCGTGGCGAGGCGGTCAACGAGGACGACGAGGGCCGCGAGCGGCTTCTGGACATCCTCGGGCAGGTTGTCACGGCGTTCAACGGGATCTGCCATGCCGCTTGGCTGATGGGCGCGCACTGCCGCCTGCCGGGCGAAACGCCTGGCGGCAGTCTGTCGAAGGGCATGCGGCGGTTGAACGGCGCCTTCACCCAAGCGCGCAGTGGCGTCGCAGGACGGGTGTGGAAGGGGCTGCATGCGGGGCGTGCCGCAGAAATTCGTTCGCGTTGTTGTGAGGGGCAATTGGTGATCTCATTTGCCGCTATTGATGCAATGCGGATGGATCTGGCCTTTCGCTCTGGTGGGTCCCGTACCCCTGCGCGCTACGCCTGACAGCGCACTTTCCGCGCCGGGCTGCCGCGTTCGTGCGTTTGGCGGGGACCGCCGCGATCCCAATTGCAGCGTTTGCCAAAGGCCGTGAAATCGGGCTTGAAAGTCAGGGCCGATGAGCTATTTTCAGCTTGTAAGGCACGGAAAGGTCCGACAGCCTTGCAGGGCAGCCGCCCACCCGGGCGAGATCATTCCGCAGGTCCATCGCGTCGCCGGTCATGGCTTCACAATGCACCCGGCCCCGATCGATGCACCAGCGCAAACCCCGCCCTTGCCGCCAGCGAGTTTCCCTGCCTGTTGAAATCGTGTCGCCGGAATGACCGTGATGGGGCGTTCCGCCGGGGCGACGATTCATTTTTCCGGGTGCGCTCCGGCGCACCGGGGGTGACGCTCGTCGCCGCGCTGTAGAAGCATGTCGCTCGAAAGGAGGGTGTATCGCCACACACCGCTGGCACCGTCGCAGGTCAATTGGATGTTTTGTGTTTCGAGGAAGATTGAAATGAATAAAAGAGACGTCCTAGCCATGCTGGTCTCTCTTGCATTCACCTCAGCCGTTTCATTGGCACAGGCAGAGCAGGGGATCGATCCTGCAGTATCGAATGATGAGGGTGCTGCTGCCGAGGCATACTCGAGCAGTGGCGTTGCGCAATCAACACTGAAGCTTGCCGACAGCGACGAGTTCGAAGGTGGGCTCAACAGTGCCATCGAGTATCCCCGCCAACGGTTCCGTGAAGAGGCGAGCATCGAAGGGGGCCTCAATAGCCCGATCGGCGTGCCCGCAAGCCACAACGCCGCGTCGCAAGGCGAGGACGGTGGTCTTGTGAAAGCTGGCTTCAGTCCGGCCAGTTCCAGGGGCGACACGAGCGGAGGCAATTCCGACAGTGGCAATGCTGCCAGGTTTGAGCCTGACGATGACTGATCTGTAATCGTCTTGTGAAGTTCAGGAGCCAAGGGGTCAAGGAGCCAAGGGGTCAAGTCCAGGTTTGTAGCGTCGGGCCGCGAGTTGATGCTGCACCAGCGGGCTTGGCCCCGCTATGCCTCTGGCCGATACCCAAGAGGGGTCGCAAAGAAACGAAAAGAAGTCCACAAACATCAGCAGCGGCGCCAAAGCGGGGTCGCCCATTCGCCGCCCTCTGCATCCCGACCGACACTCGATCCATGAGCAGCGCTTCGCGACCGGAATTCTGCGCTGCCTGGTACGACGTGAGCTCGCGCGGGTGGTGCCGGTGGTCACTGGGTCTGCAATGCCTGCCGGCTGATGGGCGAGCACTTCGGCCTGCCGACCGAAACGCTTGGCGGCAGTGCGTCGAAGCGCATGCGGCGCTTGAACGGTGTCTACACCCGAGCGCGCAGTCACGTCTCGGGACGGGCGCGGAAGATGCTGAAGGCGCCGCGGGCTGCAGTAATTCGTTCGCCCTGTCGTGCGGAGGAGGCCAGCGGGTGGGCGCTTTTTCTCCGAGACACCGGAAGCCTTGCATCTGCGCAGAATTTCGGCCTCCGGGCCGGGCCGATGCCTTTCTCGCCGGGACGATGAACCGGGGAAAGGTCGATATGGCGGAAGGTTCGAACGCGACCGTGAGGTGGAAGAGCCGCGTCTGCTTGCGCGACCGGCTGCGCGTCGGGCCGCTTGGCCACGAGCGTGCGAAAGAGAATGCGCGCTTGGCGCTCGCCGATATATTCTCCCGACTTCTCGAAAAGCTGCGTTGAGCCCCATGAATCGAATGATCCGCGGTTCCATCGCTTTTCTCACCCTCCTGCTGGCACTGTTGAGCGCTGGCCCCGTCTGGGCCGACGATGCGGCCGGCGTACTCGAGCAGTGGACGAGCGACCCCACCTCGCGCGAACGCCTGGAGCGCCAGTTCGATCTGGTACGGCCGGGCGCGCGCCCTGGCGGCACGGCCGTGGATACCCGCTTTGCGCCGCTCCCCGGCGGCACCGACACGGCGGCGCAACTGGCGCAAGGCTATCCTGCGGCGGCGCGCGCCGAGGCACAGGCCGTTTTCGCGCGGCTGCTGGCGCTATACCCGCAGGTGGAGCAGCGCCATGGCATCCCGCGCTACGACCTGGCGGGCGCGGTGGCCACCTTCATTGCCGGCGCCTATACCGGTTACAGCGGGGTCGCGGTCGACGACCAAGAGTTCGTGGCGATCGTCCGCCAGATGCGCCAGGCGATCGGTGTCAAGCCGGAGTTCGCCGCCGCGTCGGCGCGCGACAAGCAGTCGGCCTACGAGCAACTGGCGATCCTGGCGCTGTTGACGCTCAGCACGCATGAGGCGCTCGAGAAGGATCCAGATGTCCCCGGTGCGGCGCAGATCCGCGCCAACATGAAGCAGGCGTCCAAGGCCTACCTTGAATCCCTGCTTGGGATCGATGCGGACCAGGTACGGGTGAGCGCACAGGGCGTGACGACGGGTGCCCACGGCGCCTTGCGGTCCGCGCCGGCGCAGGCCGGCAAGGCGCAACCGGCGTCCGCCCCGGTCGGCGCCACTCGCGCCGCCGACATCGACGCGGTGGTCCTGGTGCAGGGCTACTCGATGACCGGCGTCGGCGGCGCCATCCTGCTCAAGTACAGCCCGGCGGTGCTGTATGGCGACGGCAGCTACAGCAAGGACGCCCGGCGCGCGCTGCAGGGCGACGCGCGCATCGACGGCCGCTGGCACCGCACCGGCGGTGGCTGGGCGCTGACCGACCAGAAGGGCAAGACCACCCAGGTGAAGGCCTCGATGCGCGCTCTGCCCGCCGGCCGTGGCAGCCGTCTGCAGGGCAGCTACCGCAGCCTGGGTGGGGTCGGCGCCCCCGGGCAGGACGTGGCCGTGGTCAGCGCGTGGTCGGCGATGCAGTTCGCGCGCGACGGCAGCGTGCAGATGGGGCAGGGTGCGGGGGCGACGACCGATACCGTGGTCACCGGCGCCAAGGGGTCGAACGCGGCACGTTACGAGCTCGACGGCCACGTCATCACCCTGATCTTTGCCGACGGGCGGCGCGAACAGCGGCTTTTCTACTTCCTGCCGGGCAAGGAGGGCCAGCAGGCCATCGGCGTCGGCGCGAGCACGCTGTCGATGCGCCGCTGAGGCACACCGATCCGGACCGGCACCAGCGGCGCGGCGAGTTCCCAGAAGCCTTGAGCGCCGCGCTCCCTGAGCGCCCAGAAGGTTCCGGCGTCCGTCCTTTGCAATTCGATCACGAAGGGCAGGCGAAACCAGTCGGCCGCGTTCGCCTGGCCGTCATCGCCGATCTCGGGCGAGGCGTAGACCGGCTGGCATTCGACGACCCCGTAGCCGCCAACACGCCAGATGAATGCGAGGGATTCGGCGCCGCGCATCGGGCTGTGGGTGCGCAGCTCGCCGCGACCCTCGACACCGAAATCGATTGCCTCGTCGAAAAGCTGGGTATGGCTGCCCGGCAGCGCGCACCATGCACCGACCGGCCCATTGGTCATGATGTGGTCGCGCCAGTGTTCGTCGGAGAGGTCCATGTCGGGCAACGATACACCCTGCCGGCCGCTCGCGAACCCGTAAGGTCGAAGTTCGGCTAGCCGGTGCCTTGTGGGCCGATCGAGCGGATCCAAAGTGGGGTCGCCAAGATGGAGGCCTGGAATCGGAGCATTCCCCGTATCCCGACCTACACTCGATCCATAGGCAGAGCTTTGCGACTGGAATTCTGCGCTGCCCGGTACCACGTGACCTCACGCGGCGATCGTGGCGAGAGGATCTACGAGAACGACGAGGAACATGAGCGGTTCCTGGAGATCCTCGGGCGTGTGGTCCCGGCGATCAACTGGATCTGCCATGCCTGCTGGCTGATGGACGATCACAACGCCGAAGCTCTTGCACCACTTGCTGGGACACGCCCGGAGCGCGTCGCTGCGCAGTGGAAGCTCGTTCGCGTGGCACTGGGCCTGCGTAGGATCCGTTCCCTCAACGCGCCATGAAGGACACGCGGCCGGAGAGCCGAACCTTGTGTGACCAAAGCACCGTCATCCCACTTTCGCCAAGCGCTGCATGAGTGTCGGGCGCCCATGTCCACGACGGCGTTGGCCGGGCGAGCCCATTGTGACTTCTGGCCAGCGTTCTGCCGCGCCGACTCCTGGCAGGGTCTAGACTTCGGGCAGGAGTCCATTGCGATGACAACATCCGAATACGACGCCTTCATTTCCTATTCGCATGCTGCCGACGGACACACTGCGCCTGCGTTGCGTCGGGGCCTGCAGGACTTCGCGCGGCCGTGGTATCGACGTCGAACGATGCGGGTCTTTCTCGACCAGACCTCTCTCGCCCTCAACCCCCAGTTGTGGTCGACGATCCTCACCGTGCTCGAGCGCTCGCGCACCCTGATCCTGCTGGCCTGCCCGGAATCGGCTGGGTCGCAATGGGTGGGCATGGAAGCCCGTTGGTGGCTGCAGAACCGCTCGTCCAGGCAGCTGTTGATCGTGCTCAGCGATGGCGAGATCGAGTGGGACCCAGCGGCAAGGGATTTCGATTGGAGCCGCACCACGGCGCTGCCGCGCGAGCTTGCCGGCGCCTTCGAGGAGGAGCCGCTCTATCTCGATATGCGCTGGACCCGGGAAGCCGACCTGGCGTTGTCGCGCGATCCGCGGCTGCAGGAAGCGCTCGCCCAGTTGTATGCAGCGATCACCGGCAGGGACAAGGACGAACTGATCGGCGAGGACCTGCGGCGGCACCGCCAGATGCTTCGAACCGCGTGGGGCGCCGCGGCGATGCTCGGTGCGGCGGCGCTGGCGGCGATCGTTGCCGCCGGCCTGTTCCTGCAGCAGCGCGATCTGGCCCGCGAGCGCGAACTCGAAGCCCGACACCACTTCTACGCCGCGCAGCTCAAGCAGGCGCAGATTGCCGCAGCGTCGGGTGACATGGTGCAGGTGGCCGATCTGCTGGCGACGCAGATTCCGGCTCCCGGTCAGCCCGATCTGCGCAGCTTCGCGTGGACCATGTTGTGGCATGCGAGCCACCGCGAGCTGGCCAGCGTTGCCGCGCCAGTGCAGTCGCAGCTCGCCTTCTCGCGCGACGGTAGCCGGCTATCGGTAAGCGGACTGGTGACGGGCGCCGCCGACACGACGGGGGGGCGCCTGCGGGAATATTCGGTACCGGAAGGACGCCTGCTCGGCGAACGGATCCTGCTGCATCGCCCGGCGGCAATGGCCGGGCCGCTGGCAGACGGTACGCTGATCGTGGCGCCTCGGCTCGTCGGTCCGGAGACCCTTGGCGGGGCCGCGCTCCTTTGGCTGCCCGCAGGCGGCGAGCCACGGAACGGGCCGCGGCTTCCGGGGTCCTACGCGGCCGCGGCAACCAGCCCGCACGGCGACGCAATCGCGCTTTCGCGCCTGTTGCCGCAGGCCGATCTGGCCAGCAGCGTCGAGCTGTGGTGGCCACGCGAGGGCAGGCGCACGCAGCTTGCCGCCGGGCTTCACGGCTGGGCACGGGCACTGGCGTTCTCTCCCGACGGCAGCGAACTGGCGCTCGTCGTCGATGATGCCGCTCAGAACGATCGGCCTGCGCGAGTGCAGATCCGTGCGCTGCCCTCGGGCAGTTTGCGCCTCGAGCGCGAGTTGGACAGTTCGGCGGCAATGAGCCTGGTCTGGTCGCGCGACGGACAACACCTGTTTGTCGGCGACGTGCGCGGCGAACTGCAGCGGTTGGCGCGCGAGGATGGCCGCACGGTGGCTCGCCTGACTGCCCACGATGGCATGGTGTTGGCACTGGCGGTGAGTCCGGATGGGCGCTTGCTGGCCAGTGGCGGCATGGATCGCCGCGTCAAGCTGTGGCGGACGGCTGATGGGCGAGCGCTCGGCGGCCTGCCGTTGATGAGGGGCGCGATCGAAGCGCTCGAGTTCGCTCCGGACGGCCGGGTGCTCGTCGCCACCGGCGGTGGAGAACTCAAGCTCTGGGACATGGCGAGCGAATCGGGGCTGGGGCAGGTGCCGGGGCAGGCACGCCCGGTCGATGGCCCGAAGCTCGTGGGCCTCGCCTTCTCGCCGGACAGCGCGACCGTCGCCGCCATTGGCAGTGGCGGCGGAATCGGTCTCTACGATGTGCTTGGGATGCGCCAACGACGTCATCTCGAGTTGCAGCCCGGCGATCTTGGCGCACGCACGCTGAGCTACTCTCCGTCCGGCCGTCTGCTTGCGGCCGCCGGTGACGGAGGCGTGCGCGTATGGCGGACGGAAAGCGGCGAGTTGCTGCTGGATCGTGAGCTCGTGGTGGAGGACCTGGTCTTCGCCGCCGAAGACGAACTGATCCTGGCAACGGACGGCGGCCTTGTGTCGGTCGATCCGGCAACGCGCGCGACGAAGCGGGTTTCGCGCCTGCGTCCGGAGGTGATGGCCTATTCGCCGGCGCTCAAGCTGCTCGCCCTTGCACGCTCCTCCGATGGTCCGGCGCGTGCGGAGGTGCGCTTGTGGGATTTGCTCAGGGGGCGGGAGATCTGCCGCCTGGAGGGGCACCGCCAGGGCCTGCTGGCCCTCGCCTTCTCGCCGGATGGGGACGTGCTGGCCTCCGCTGGCTACGATGGCGAGCTGTTGCTGTGGAACCCCAAGGCGTGTCGTCAGGTTCACCATTTGCCGCCACACCGCGGGGCAATCCAGGCCCTCGCCTTCTCGCCGGACGGACGTACCCTGGCCGTCGCCTCCGAAGCCGAGGGGGCCTCGAGGGGCGCCGTGGTCGACCTGGTCGATACCTTTACCTGGGAAAAACTGCTGTCGCTGCCGACGGGCACCGCCTGGGCGCACAGCCTCGCATTCTCCCCCGACGGCCTGGCACTGGCGATCGGCGCCGACAATCAAGCCGTGACTGGAAGTGCCAGCTTGCGCATCGTGCGTGGGGCCTGGCCGCGCAGCGACGCGGTCGCCATCCGCTGACCGGGCCCGGCGGTGCTGCACCGCCAGGGGCACTTTGTGGGTCAAGCAGCCCGCGGTGACGGCCGCGGAGCGTTCGCCGGTTGCCGGCTGACGACGCGAAGTCGGCGCCGCGAAACGAATGCGGGCAGCATGCCGTGGGGTGGGTTCCGGCCCTACGGGTTCTTGCCGCCGCCGTCGCGCAAGGACCCGTGCGCCTCCGCCCGATTGCCCTCGTCGAGCAGCCGAATCGCCTGTTCGCCGCGCTTTGCCAGCGTCGCGAGGCGATCGATCTGGGCGTCGAGCTTGGGGAGGGCGTCCTGGCGGTAGCTCGACAGGTCGTCGATGGCGCCGATGACGTCGGCGAAGGCTTTTTCGAGGCCGTCCATGTCGAGGGTGGCGGAAGCGGCGCGGGTCTGGATTTCGACGCCCTGGGTGCGCAGCGCCCGGGCGGTGCCGGCGATCATCGAGGAGGTCGCTTCATTGAGGGCGGCGACGCGGTCGAGCACCAGGCGCTGGTTGGCGAGGCCGAGGGCGACGGTGACGGCGACGTTGAGCGCGGAGACGGTGACGTTGATCGCGCGGTCGACGCCGCGCACCAGTTCGCGGTTGTTGCGGATCACCACTTCGAGCGCGAGCACGCCTTGCTGGCTGACCGCGACTTGCTGCTGCAGGTCGACGATGCGCTGGCGCAGCGGAAACAGCAGTTCCTCTTCGACAAAGGCGCGACGCGTGGCCTCGAGGCCGGGCGCGGCAGCCTGCTTGGCGAGGCGGCGGTCGATCATGCGGCCGAGGTCGACCTGGCGCTGGAGCTGGACGAGGATGTCGCGCAGCGCCTGCTGGTCGTCGGCGAGGGTGAGGTTGTCGCGGCGCAGCATGTCGGCGCCGGCCTCGAGGTCGCGGATGATGCCGTCGAGCGCGTCCTGGGCCTTTTCGTATTTGTGGAAGTAGCGCTGCAGCGGCTTGCCCACGCCGGGGATGAAGGCCAGCGCGCGCGCCAGGCCCTCGCCACTGAGGCGGTGTCTGGCGGGGTCGAGATCCTGCATCTTGCCGCGCAACTCGAGCAGCGCCTTGGCCACCGGCCCGCCTTCATCGCCCTGGTGCGCGAGCTTGCGGATCGGCGCCTCCAGCATTCCGCTGCGCCATGCCGCCTGGCGCTGCAGCTCGACGCCCATCTCGTCGACCGCCTCGCGCTGGCGCTGGAATTCGGCGCCTTCGACGGCAAGCGCATCGCGCACGAAGGCGTCGGCCATTGCCGCCAGCTCGGCGTCTTCCGGCGGCTCGTCGGGTGGGGGTGGGGTGAGCTCGCGGGCGATCTGTTCGATCGGCGGCAGCGAAAGCGTGGAGGGCCTGCCTTTGGATTTCGGTTCGTCTGTCATTCGCGGTGTCTTCTCGAGAAATCAGCTCTTGCGGCCGTAGAGGCCCGCGCGTTCGGCGAAGCGGCGCAGCTCCTGCAGCACCTGTTCGGTGTTGCTGCCGGCCTGCGGGCGGCCGGTATCGATGCGTGACACGGCGACCACGACGTCGTCGAGCGCGGTCAGCGTGGCTTCATTGCCGGCGCCGAGCTCCGCCAGTTTGCGCTCGGACTCGTCGGCCAGCGCGAGCCGGCGGATGAGGGCGTCGCGTTCGGCGGCGTCGATGATCGCCCCTTCGCGGCGCAGCCGGCCGCGCACGAATTCGACGTCGATGGCGGCGCTGCCGCGCGCCACCGACACCATCGCGTCGAGCGTCTCGATGGCCCCGCCGCAGGCCTCGGCGACCAGTCCGCGGGCGCGCTCGAAGGTGACTTCGCGGCTGTCGAACTTCTCGCCCAGCACCTCGAGCGCACGGTTGTAGCGGGTGTAGAAGCGGTCGGCCTGCACGGCGAGGTCGGGGCGCTGCAACTCGACGAGCTGCTTCTTGGCCTCCCACAGGCCGCGCACCACCGCGTCGGCGCCGAAGGGCGCGCGTTGCGGATCGAGCGTGACGAGGTGGCGCTCGCTGCGCTCGCCGGCGTCACGGGCGCGTTCACGTTCGCGCGCCGCGGCGCGCTGGCGTTCGGCACGCCCGGCACGCCAGCGTCGCCAGCGCCGCTCGAGGAACAGCTCGACCGGCACCGCGACCAGCCCGGCCAGCCAGCCACCGAGGCTGGCGCCGAATCCGCCCCACAGCGAAGTCATGAACAGCAGCGTGCCGATGAAGGGCGCGGCGACGCCGTAGCGCAGGAAGACCTGCAGGCGCCTGGCCACTTCGGCGGGCAAGGCAAGCCGGGGGTCGAACATGCCGATCATGAACCACGGCATGCACGAAACCCAGAGGCCGTAGGCCAGGCCTTGCAGAAAATCGAGCATCGATGCGGTTTCCGGTAGTGAATGTCGGGCGCGGATGGCGCCGCTGCAATGATAAACCAGTGAATTTGCGCGCACGGAACGTATAAGCGGGGCGATTTCGTGAATATCAAGAGCGGATCGATTGTGGCGACCTGCGTCGTGTGTGCTTCGCTCCCCGCGAACGGCGGGACCGGGGGGTGAGAGGGCCCTGGCATGAACCGGTCGCACGCCGCGGCACGCCTCGCGACTTCCGAGTGTGCAGCAAGCGCCAAGAGGTCGTTCATGATGTTGAGCGAGTATCTAATCGGCCTGTCGTGGGTTGCGACATGGGGAATCTTCGTGCGCCCGCTGCATCGTAGTCAGGGTGAGGACGGTGTGCGCCGCACATCGTATTTGTCGGGGGGAGCTAGTGCCTTCCCGTCTCGCGCCTTGAACCCGGGCGCCCTGCAGGAAGCCACGCATGGAAAAATCGTTGAAGCCGGACACGCAGCACGATGGCCATGCGCTGTTGGGCCTGGTCGATACGGTCATCCGCGAGCTTCAACCGGGGGCACAGTTGCGTGCCGGGCTGGACAGCCAGTTCGAGCGCGATCTCGGTCTCGACAGCCTGGCGCGGGTCGAGCTTCTGGCCCGCGTCGAGCGCAGCTTCGGTGTTCGGTTTCCGGACGACACGCTGGCGAAGGTGGAAACGCCGCGCCAGTTGCTGGCTGCGCTCGAATTCGCCGGGCACCGTTGTGCCCCGCCCGTGCGCACGGGCGAGGTGGCGCTGGCGCGGCCCGACGAGATCGCGGGCAGCCCGGAACAGGCCGCGACACTGGTCGAGGCGCTGGACTGGCATGCTGCGCGGCATCCCGATCGCATCCACGTCACCTTTTACCGTAGCGAGGACGAAACCGAGACGCTGAGCTACCGACAGCTCGCCGATGCCGCGGCGCGCGTTGCCGGCGCGCTGGCGCGGGCGGGGGTGCAGCCCGGGAACGCGGTCGCGCTGATGCTGCCGACCGGGCTGGATTTCCTGTGCGGCTTCTACGGTGTGCTGATGGCCGGTGCGCTGCCCGTGCCGATCTATCCGCCGGCTCGCCCCGCACAGCTCGAGGACCACCTGCGCCGTCAGGCCGGCATTCTGCGTAACTGCGAAGCGCGGCTCATGATCACCTTCGATCGCGTGCGCCCGCTGGCGCAGATGCTGACCGGTCTGTGCCCGACCCTCGACAGGGTGCTCACCCCCGCCGAGCTCGACAACGCGGCTCCGCTGCGTGTGCCCGTGCTTGCAGACGACCTCGCGCTGCTGCAATACACCTCGGGCTCGACCGGTGACCCCAAGGGCGTGATGCTGACCCACGCCAACCTGCTCGCCAACATCCGGGCCTGGGGGCAAGGCGTCGGACTCGGCTCGACCGATGTCGCCGTGAGCTGGCTGCCGCTCTATCACGACATGGGGCTGATCGGCGCCTGGCTTGGCAGCGTCTATCACGCCTATCCGCTGGTGTTGATGTCGCCGCTGGATTTCCTTGCGCGTCCCGAACGCTGGCTGTGGGCGATCCACCGCCACCGCGGGACGGTCACCGCGGCGCCGAACTTTGCCTTCGATCTGTGTGTCAGGCGCCTCGCCGGCCAACCGCTCGACGGGCTCGATCTGTCATCCTGGCGGTTTGCGGCCAGCGGTGCCGAACCCATCAGCCCCGCCACCCTGGAGCGGTTCCGCGAGGCATTCGGCCGCTACGGATTGAGGCCGGAAGCCCTTGCCCCGGTCTATGGCCTTGCCGAGTGCTCGGTGGGGCTCACGGTTTCGCCTCCGGGACGCGGCGCGCGCGTCGATGCGGTCGGGCGCGAAGCGCTGACACGTGACGGGCGTGCGGAACCCGCAACGGCCGACGCTACCTCGGCGCTGCACTTCGTCTCCTGCGGCTCGGCCTTGCCGGGGCACGAGCTGCGCGTGGTCGATGCCGCCGGCAGCGTGCTGCCCGAGCGTGTGGTCGGCAGTCTCGAGTTTCGGGGGCCGTCGGCCACGCGGGGCTATTACCGCAACCCGGATGCCACCGCCAGGCTGGTGCACGACGGCTGGCTGGTGAGCGGCGACTATGCCTATCTCGCCGACGGCGAGGTGTACTTCACCGGGCGCGCCAAGGACATGATCATTCGTGGTGGGCGCAATTTCTACCCCTATGACCTCGAGCATGCCGTCGGCGAGCTGCCGGGCATCCGCAAGGGGTGTGTGGCGGTTTTCGGCGCTGCAGACTCGCAGCACGGCGGCGAGCGGCTGGTCGTCGTGGCAGAAACCCGCGAGCGCGATGCGGCCGCCCGACAGGCGCTGGAGCGCGGGATCGTCGCCGCTGCTGCGGACGAACTGGGCCTGCCGCCCGATGTGGTGGTCCTCGCTCCGCCGCATACGGTGTTGAAGACGTCGAGCGGCAAGATCCGGCGCGCGGCCATTCGCGATGCCTGGCTGGCTGGCAGGCTGGGTGCTGCCGGGCGCGCGGCCTGGCTGCAGGCGACGCGGCTGTTCGTGGCGAGTCTGCCGGGCAGGGTGCGCAGCCTCACCCGCCACGCCGGCGCCAAAATCTATGCGGCCTGGGTGTGGGGCCTGTTTGCGATGCTCGCGCCGCTCGCGGCTGTGGGGATCTTCACCTTGCCGAGACTCGAGCAGCGCTGGGCGGTGGTGCACTTTCTGGCGCGTATCTTCCGCCTGCTGAGCGGGAATCCGCTGCAGGTCGCCGGACTGGAACACCTGCCCACCGGCCCCTGCGTGCTGGTGGCCAACCATGCAAGCTATGCCGACGGGCTGCTGCTTGCATCGGTGCTGCCCCGTCCGGTCGCCTTCGTCGCCAAGGCGGAGTTCAAGAGCAACCGGCTGATGCGTCCGCTGTTCGAGCGCATGGGGGCACATTTCGTCGAGCGTTTCGACTCGCGTCGTGGCGTCGCCGATGCGCAGGCGCTGGCCACTGCGGCACGTGCCGATCCGCCGCTTTTCTTCTTCGCGGAAGGCACGTTCACGGCGCGGCCCGGCCTGCGCCCGTTCCGTCTCGGGGCTTTCCAGGTCGCGGCCGAGAACCACCTGCCGGTGGTGCCGATCGCGATCACGGGCACCCGCGGGATCCTGCCGGCGGATTCATGGCGCCCGCGCCCCGGCCCGCTCAGTGTGACGATCTGCCCGCCGGTGGCCTCCGAGGGTGCCCACTGGCATGGCGTACTGGCGCTTCGCAACGGCGTACGCAAACACATACTCGCCCATTGCGGGGAGCCGGATCTGGCGAGCGCTGCGGGGCCGGGGGGGCCGGCGGGCGCGTGACGGGCAGCCTCGTGCCGGAGATCGACCAAACGCCGGCCCTGCGGCCGGTCGCTTGCCTTTGGTCGCACCCGTCAATCCCGCGACGGCGCGCCTGCCAAGGATGGAATTGCATCGCGCCGCGCGCCTCATCGTCCTCGCGGGCGCCAATCGCTGCAACGATGGCCACGTGCTCGCCCAGCGCGCGCGGGCCGCGCTTCCCGGAGGCAGCGCGGGTGAGGCCGAGGGTCGGCCGCATCAGGCCGGTGGCCGTTACGGCGCCATCGATACGTTTCTGTCGATTCGAGACAGGCGCGGCAGCGGGCGCGAAAACAGACCACGAACCGGGCGTCGCTTCACCTCTGGCGGTCTCGGCGAGATGCAGGGGGCGAATGCGTCTGCCCGCGCGCGGCGAGAGGATCCATGCAGCCATCGACCGACCTGATATGCGGGCCCGAAACGCGGGATTGACGGCTGCAAGAGGCCTTGGCCATACTGCTGCCCGCCCGGCTGGATTTCCCGTTCCTCCATGCTTTCAGGGGCAGGCCGAGGCCGTCGGTGCCTAGCGGCCGGGCTTGTTGCGATGGGTGCCCAGCAGCGTCAACAAGAACCCGAACTAAGACCGTGGCGCGGCAGAAGTGAGAAGGCAGTGCCTTTCTTCGCAGGACTGCCGCGCTACTGGCCGGCCATAGGGTTTGTCCGACTGAGATTTCGCCCGAATCTCATTTAGAATCGGTTTGTGTAACGTTGCACTAAAAGGCAGGAGACAAACATGCTTGCATTCCCAACGAGAACGCTCAAAGCCGTCGCGCTGACGCTGGGCCTGGCCTTGCCGGCCATGTCATCAATGGCGGTTGAATGGCGCGGCTGGAATATCCATGTCCAGGACTATCCGGTTTCCATCGCCATGGATTCCTTCATCAGGGACGTGGCCGAGAAGACGGGCGGAAAGGTGAGCGGCAAGGTCTTCCACAACGGCGTTCTGGGGAACCAGCCGGACGCGATCGAGCAGGTTCGCCTCGGTGTGATCAATTTTGGCGAATTCAGCCTTGGACCGATGGGGCAGTCCGTCCCGGAGGCCAACGTGGTTTCGTTGCCCTTCATCTTCAAGAGCATCCCGCAGATGTACCGGCTCATGGATGGCGAAGTGGGCGAGGCGATCGGCAAGGGAATGATGGCCAGGGGCCTCGTTCCGGTCGGCTGGTACGACGCCGGTGCGCGCTCGTTCTACAACGCCATCAAACCGATCAACACGCCCGATGACCTCAGGGGCATGAAGGTCCGGGTGATGAACAACGACCTCTTCGTGAGCATGATCGCATCGATGGGCGGCAATGCGACACCGATGGCGCTTGCCGAGGTATTCCAGTCGATCAAGAACCGGGTGGTCGATGGCGCCGAGAACAACCCGCCAGCCTACGAATCCACCAACCACTACGAAGTGGCCAAGTTCTACTCGCTGACCGAGCACCTGATCATTCCCGAGTGCCTGTGTGTTTCGAAAGCGTCCTGGGACAAGCTGACGCCGGATCAACAGGCTATTGTCAAGGCGGCGGGCAAGAGGAGCGCCGATCTCCAGCGCAAGCTGTGGGCCGAGCGCGAAAAGGCCAGCATGGAAAAGGTCAAGGCGGCCGGCGTAAAGGTCAACACCGTTGCCGACAAGAAGCCCTTCCAGGACGCCATGAAGCCTGTCTACGACAAGTTTCTCGCCGCCAATCCCGGCCTGGCCGGCCTGGTGAACATGATGCGCAAGGCAAACTGATGGCATCCCCGGCGCCGGCCTGTTCCCGCACCAGAGGGGGCAGGCCCATCGAAGGTTTGTGTGGACAGGGAAGACTCCTCAAATGCCTGACAGATCCTTGGCTGTAGCCCGAATCGAGGCGATCCTCGCCAGGTTGAGCGATGCCTGCATTTTTCTCGCGTCTTGTGCCATGGTGGTGCTGCTGGCCACGTTCGGCTGGCTCGTTTTCGGCCGCTATGTCCTCAACGTGACGCCCACCTGGGTGGAGCAGCTGGCACTGGTGCTGGTCGGCTACATCACGTTTCTTGGCGCTGCAGCCGGCGTTCATGAGAACAGCCACCTGGGTGTCGAGATGTTCCGCGACATGCTGGGCGCCCGCGCCCGCGCGGTGGTGATGATCCTTGTCGATGTCGTTCTGGCGCTGTTCGGCCTGGTCATGCTTGTGGCCGGGATCGATCTGATGCGATTCGGCTGGGACACCTTGCTCCCGATGCTCAATGTTCCGGAAGGCGTTCGCACCTTCTCCGAAGTGTGCTGCGGTGCATTGGTATTCCTGTTTGCAGGTACCCGGGCGGTCCTCGCCGTGATGAATTTCCGTGCCTCCACATCCACCACCGCGAGACAGGGCCGCTGATCATGGGGCTCGTCATACTGTTGGGCGCCTTTGCCCTGGGGATCGCGGCCGGCATGCCGGTTGCCTTCGCGATGGGCATAGCCGCCGCATCGGCCTTCCTCTTCGAGGGCTTCCCGATGCTGATCACGTTTCAGCGCGCCATGGCCGGCGTCACGGTCTTTTCTCTGCTCGCCATCCCCTTTTTCGTGCTTGCCGGCGAGATCATGCTGCACGGTGGCATCGCGAAGCGCCTGCTGGGCTTCGCCTCAGCGCTGGTGGGCCACATCAAGGGCGGGCTCGCCATGGTCAACATCTTTTCCAGCATGTTGTTCGGTGGCATTTCCGGGTCGGCGGTTGCCGACATTTCGGCGCTGGGGTCGGTGCAGATCCCGCTCATGAAGGAGCGCGGTTACCGGCCGGATTTCGCGGTCAACGTGACCATCACATCGTCCATCGCCGGCATCATCATTCCGCCGAGCCACAACATGATCATCTTCGCGGTGGCGGCCGGTGGCGGCATATCGATTTCGAAGCTGTTCCTCGCTGGCGTGATCCCGGGCGTGCTGATGTGCCTGTGCCTCGCCGTTGCGGCCTACGTCCTGTCGCTCAAACACCAATACCCGGCCGAACCTTTCCCCGGTGTGGCCGCGCTCGGCCGAAGCTCGCTGCAAGCCTTGCCGGGTTTGTTCACCGCGGTGATCATCATCGGCGGCACGCTTTCCGGCGTTTTCACCGTCACCGAATCGGGCGCCTTCGGGGCAATCTATGCGCTGCTGCTGACCACCCTCCATTACCGCAGCCTGAGCTGGCAGGGTTTCAGGACCGCCGTCGCCTCTTCGGTCAGGACGACGGCGATGGTGATGATTCTGATTGCGTTTGCGAGTTCGTTCGCCTACCTGCTCGCCCTCTACCAGGTGCCGAGCAAGCTCAGCGACCTGCTGTTGGCGATCTCCGACAACCCGATCGTGGTCCTGTTGATGATCAACGTGATCTTGCTGTTGCTCGGCATGATCATGGACATGGCGGCGTTGATCCTGATCTGCACGCCGATCTTCCTGCCGATCGCCAAGAGCCTTGGCATGGCGCCTGAGCACTTCGGCATCATGCTGCTGGTCAACCTCGGCATCGGCCTGTGCACACCGCCGGTCGGAACCTGCCTGTTTATCGGCTGCGCCGTCGGCAAGGTGAAGATCGAGGATGCCCTGCGCACGATCTGGCCGTTCTACCTGGCCATTCTTTTCGCGCTCATCCTGGTGACCTATTTTCCGGTTTTCACGATGTGGCTTCCCGACCTGATGAGCTGAGATGCCGGCTGCTCAGGCCGGTTGGCGTGCCGATCACGGCTTTGCCCCTGGCAAGGCTGCTGCGCAGCGGATCGCTTCCAATCGGCAGTCGTTCATCGCTCGTCGGACCCTTGGCGTGCCTCGATCTCCTCGACCTGCCACCGCACCGCTTGAGCGGTGGATTCGTTGAGCGGCAGCAAGGCGTCCAGCGCCAACACGCGCGGCTCGCCAAACGGTGGCTCGAGGGTGGCAAACTGACGATCCACCAGGCTTGCGCAGAAGAAATGCCCGTTGGCCCGTGAGGTGACGCGCTGCAGCGCGTCGTGCGGGCTGATCTGCAGATGGACGAAGGCCAGGCCGGGACTCGCCGCACGGAGTTTGTCCCGGAAGGCTGCCTTGAGCGCCGAGCAGGTGAGCACGGCGCCGTGCCGATTGGCTCGCAACTGTGCAGCCAGGGCATCCAGCCAGTGCACCCGGTCCGCATCGGTGAGGGCGATGCCCTGGCGCATCCTTTCCCGATTCTCGTCACTGTGGAAATCATCACCCTCGACGAGTCGACCACCTGTGGCCCGGGCCAGCGCCGCGCCGAGGCTGGACTTGCCGCAACCCGCGACGCCCATCACCACGATCGAAGTCCTCATACGGATCGGCTTGTCCCACAAGACAGGGGAGGCAGGTGTCGATCAATGTGCCTCGAGATGTCTCGTGCCGTTGTGCGAATCGCGCCAACGCCGGCGCCATTCGGTGAGCCGGTCGCGGGTCGGCGCATGGCTCACTCGTCGGGCTCGGCACGCACGAAGGCGCCGCCCTGGTAGATCACCGCCGGGTCGCTGCGGTCGAGTCGCGGTTGTCGCGCCTCGACGGCGGCGCGAAAGCCCTCGGAGCTGTCCTGCGGGCGGTAGCCGATGTGCCCGGCGTGGGTGTTGTCCCACCAGCTCGTGCTGTTGTCGGAAACGCCGTAGATGATGCTGTGGCCGACCACCGGGGCCGACAGGCTGGCGACCACCAGGCGCTCGAGGTCGTCATGGCTGATCCAGGTGGCCAGCATCCGGCGGTCGAGCGGCTCGGCGAACGACGAGCCGATGCGCAGGCTGACGGTCTCGATGCCGTGACGGTCCCAGTAGAGCTGGGCGAGGTTTTCGCCAAAGGCCTTGCTCAGGCCGTACAGGCCATCAGGGCGCAGCGGTGCGCGGGTGTCGATTGATTCGTCCTGGCGATAGAAGCCGGTGACGTGGTTGGAGCTGGCGAAGACGACGCGCTTTACCCCGTGCCTGCGCACCGCCTCGTAGAGGTTGTACAGGCCCACAATGTTGCTGGCCAGGATCGGCTCCCAGCGCTGCTCGGTCGAGATGCCGCCCAGATGCACGATGGCGTCGACCCCGGCAACCATGGAGTCGACAGCGGCGGCGTCGGCGAGGTCGGCCGGCACGATCTCCTCGCCTGCGCCGGGCTCGCCCATCGCCTCGAGGTGGCTCAGCCGCAGCGTTTCGCAATAGCGCTTCAGGCGCGGGCGCAGCTCCCGGCCGAGCTTGCCGGCAGCGCCGGTCAGCAGCAGACGATTCCAGCGCAAGCCGGTGGTGGGGGGCGTGCTCATCTCGATGTGGTGTGCGCAAAGCCGGGAGGCAAGAGACCTGCAGATCGCGCCAGGTCGTCATAGCGCCACGTCGCATGGTGTGTGACGATAATCAGCCTGTCAAGCCGGGGAGATCGGGGCGAATGCGCTGCCTCAATGGGGGCCGAGGCCCCGCCGCGCCCCATGTCGGCGAGGGGTGCGCATGCACTTGTCGAATGGCAGTGCAGGCGTCGGGGTTTCGGCAGCGCGAGCGCAAGAGGCGACTTGGGCGACGATCGATGTGCGCCCTTGCGCCAGCTCCGCCGCCGCGCTTCATGCTCGTATTGCCGCCACCAGTGCATCGACGACTGGTATGAGCCCCTGGCTCGATGTAATCGACACCCGGTCGGCCAGGGTCGGCGAATGACGTCGAACGTAGGCTTCATCGATGCCGTGCCATACCGGCAAGATGACTTTCTGGCCCTCGGATTCGCGCGCAGTCAGGCCATCGAGTTCCTTGCGCGGCCACTCCTTGGCGAAAAAGTGCGGGCTCAGCACCACGATGCCGAAGCGCGAGCATGCAAGGCCGTTGTCGATGCTGCGCCGCAGGCTGTCGCCGACGGTGAGCGTGAAGTTGTCGTACCAGATGCGCAGGCCGTGCCCGCGCAAGGCGTCGACGAGCGGACGCACGAAGCCGTCCTTGTCTTCCGAGGCGTGGCTGACGAAGGCGTGCCAGGCGGCGGGATCGCCTTCGGGCCTTGCAGGGATGCCTGCGGCGAGGGGCGAAGCGGCAAGTGGTGCGGCGGCGCTGAGCTCCGCCGACAGGTCTGCGGTAACGATGCGGTGCGCCACGGGCAGCACGGCCCCGCAAGCTTCCATCGGAAACGTCGTCGGCGCTGTTTCCAGTTCGCGCGTGCCCATGCACTGCGCTTCGGCGCAGGATACGCCGCCAGCGGCAAGCAATGCGCGAAGCAAGCCGTAGCGCTGGTTCCACACGAGGAGCGTGCAGTCCAGTACCATTGCGATCATCAGCAGCCGCATGGCATAGCCCACGGCGTCGCGGTCGTCCTCGGCCATGCGGCCGGCCGCGACGCGGTAGCGCAGCAAGGCCTGCTGCACGGGCTGGGTGCCAATCAGCCGGTCGATAGACGCGGACAGGCGCGCACCATCGTCGGCGCTCAAGGAGGGCATGTCCCCGCTGCGGACGCGGTAGAGTTTTCCGTTCAGGCTTTCCCGACTGGATAGCTCGTGCTCCAGGGCGCTGGCGCCGCCGGATTCGATGGCCACCATATCGAAGCGCGACAGCCGCGCCAGCACCTCCTTCGGCATGGCGTCGGGGTGCAGCGCGAGGCGCGCGGTCCAGCTGCGGTCGAGCAGAACGCCACCGGCCATGCTCAGTCCTCCTCATGCAATCGGTCGGATTCTTCGCTGGCCTCGAAAGGCACGAAGGCATCCTCTCGCCGACCGTAAATGTCTTGCGGGCTGTGCGTCAAGCGACCGAACGGAGTGAGCACCTGCAGGTGCTGCCAGGCGAAATGCTGCTTGCCCTCGGCAAGCGCCAGCCGCAAGCGAAGGGCCGTGGGCGGGCCTTCCTGCAGCATCCGCAAGACCGCATCGAGCCATCGCACGTTTGCGACGACCGGCTCGACGCCGGTCGACCACAGCATGGGATAGGGCGAATGGACCCGGTGTTTCATGAGCATGGTGTTGATCCCCAGCACGGCATGCCGATGTGCCGCGAGCGCCTGACTGGCCACGGCATGCAGTGGGTCGGGCACGGCCTCGTTGTCGTCGATGAGCGCCGTGGCATGCATGGTCAGCAACAGGGCGCTGCGGAAGCGCTGCACCGCGGCCACGATCGCATGGCTGCAAGCGCTCCGCTGCGGCGGTTTCGAGTCGCGGCAACTGGCGCCCCATAAGGCCATCTCGAAGAGTCCGGCGCGCAGGTGAAACATGGCCGACAGCAGTGCGTCGCCCAGGCTGGATGCATCGCCATGCTCCTGCGATACGTACCGCGCCGCCGGGGTACCCTGCCAGTGGTGCCAGAGTCCGAAGTGGAACCGTTCGAGCTCGTCGGCCGGACTGTCGCCATCGGTGGCGAACAGGAATCCGGCTGAGGCAAGGCTCAGCGCAGAACCATTGCCGCGGGCGGGTTCGCGGCGCGAAGAAGCATCCGCCAGCAAGAAGGCGCATTGTGTCAGCGCGACCCGAAGCTCGCGGTGAGCTGGCGGATCGGCGTCCATGCGTTGCACCAGCGCCGAAAGCACCGCGGAGCGCGGCCACAGCGCCGCATAGGGCAGTTCCTCCGAGGGCCTCGCAGGGGCAAGCGGCCAGCCGCCTGGCGGCAGCAAGCTGACCGCGAGCGACTGCGCGGCTGGCAGGCGCAATGCGCGAGCGGCCCATCGCGCCAAGGCCATGCCGCCCTCGGCGGGTGGTGGCGGGCCCAGGGCGGCGTGCAGAAAAGCAGCGGCCGCGCCATCTTCGACGTCGCCGGCCGTGACCAGCAGACACAGTGCCAGCCGCAGCCACTGCAGGCGTTCCGTTTCGGCCGTCGCATGGGTGAGAGCAGGTGACAAGAGGCGCGAAAGATCCTCCCGCGCCGGCTGCGTGCAGCGGGGGTCGTCGGTCGGTCGGTCCACCCCGAGGGCCTCGAGCAGGTGCGTAGTGAAGCCCGGGTTCAGTGCCTCGATGCGCGTGTACGCGCGCTCGACATAACCGCACAGCAGTGCGCGCAAGGCGGCGTCGTCACGGTCCAGCGCGGGCACCACGAAGTCGCCCGCCATCTTGCGCGCCGAAATCCGGGACGCCTGCATGCCTCCGGAGTCGATAATCACAAGGTGGCCGGTGGGCATGTGGCCGTAGTTGCCGCGATGAAAGTCGACGTAGCGGTGCCCGCTGGCGTGGATGTCGGCCAGGAACTGGCCGGCGAAGAACGAGGCGTAGTGTTCATCGTCGAGCTGCAAGCTGCTGAGCGAAACGCGGCCCAGGCGGGCATCCAGACGCAGGCTCTCGAATTCGGGTTCCGAGCCTTGCTCCCACGGCATGGTCATCGTTTGGCACCTCCGCCAAAGGTGGCTTCATTCTCCCACCGTTTGGGTTGCCCCGGGGAGCGTTGCGGCTTCGGCACGGTGTTCGCGACAATGCCTGTGCAGCGGCCGAGCTCTCGACCCGAAGCGACGAAGTCCGGCCAGCCGTCTCCGGCATCGCGAGGCTCTTGCAGCGTCAGCGCCGGTTGCGACCCCGCTCGGCCCCGGATGTGCGGGAGGGGGCCGGGTGCGGCGCTATTCGGGCGCGGCGAAGTTCAACTCGACGCTTTGATCGCTGCTCGCCAGGGTGGCGAGATCGACGCCATGCACCGTGAGCCTGGCGGTGCCGGCCCGCCGCCCGCGCAGGCTTGCGGCGAGGCCATCCTGGCTCACCACTTCGATCTCGTCGCGGTCGTATTCGAGCTCCATCAGGTAGCCGGCCGGCGGCGCGGATTCGCCGGGCTCGAGGCGCAATTGAAGCACCTCGCCGACGCGCGCCTGCAGGGCGCTCATTCGCACCCGGTCGGGGGCGCGCGCACCGCGCGGCAGCGCAGCGGCTTCGAGGTGGCTCTGCAGCCATCGGGCGATTGCCTGCAAGTCCAGCGCCGTGGCGAAGGCCTTGAGTTCGATGCAGCAGTTGCCGGATACCCACATCAGGTAGGGCGCGCCGGAATTGGGGGATTGCACCGCGAGGCTGCCGAGGTCCTGCGGGCCCGCTACGTAGGGCACCTCGAGCGTCATGGTGTTGCATGCGCGCGCCAGCAGAAAGTCGCGGGCGCCGGTCTCGCCGGCGCAGGAAACGAAAGCGAGCACCACCAGCGTCTCCGGGCCGCGACGCAGTACCCATTCTCGTGCGCTGCCTTGCGCCTCGCGCCAGGGGGTATCGGCGGCAATCGTCCAGCCCTCGCCGTGCACGCCGGGTGCCTGCAAAGGGTCTGGCCACGCTACCGCCGGGTAGGGGCCGCCGGCGCGGCTGCGGGGGAGCAGGTCAAACCCGATGAGGGCCTTGAAGTGCGCCAGTTTGTCCGGGTCCATGGGGTCCATCGCAGTGCCTCTCCTTGCTGTGCGGCCGGGCAGGGGCTGCCTGGCCGGCGTCTATACGACCTTGCTTACACCGTCGGCCTGCAGGATGTCGGCGACCGAGCCCGGGCGGAAGTTGGCGTAGGAGCCGTACAAGGTGGTGGCGGCATCGATGGCGGCGTCTATGTACTGGTTGCGGTCTTCGGTGGCAGTGTGAGGGCCGGCGCAGGCATCCAGCACCGCGCTGCCCAGGCTGGCGAAAGCGTGATTGGCGAAAGCCGTGCGACGCCTGTCGTTCACACCCAAGGTGGGGCTCGACGCGTTGTTGGAGAAGAAGGGGTTGTTGCAATCGCCGACGCCCACCAGTTGCGTGGTGTGGATGAATCCATAGGGCCTCAGGTAGAGCCAGTCGGTTGCCACCCCCAGACTGCCGCTCAGGGTTTGCACCGCACCGGCCTGGTCGTAGCAATTCACCACGGGTTTGGCCGCCGTCAGGTAGGCGCTCAACTGGAAGGCCCCGCCCGTGCCTGAGCAGCCATAGGCCGGGGCGCCATGGAAGGTGTCGTAGCGCAGGCCGTGCTCGCCGTGGCAAAAGCGCGCGATCCTGGCCACTACCTGGGCCGGGGTGGTCAGCCCGCCGACGCCGACCTGGCTGTAGAGAAAGCGCAGGGCTTCGACCCAGACGCCGGCCGGCTCGAAGAAACTGGCCGGCGGGCCCAGCAAGGCATACCACTCGAGCCGCACCGGGTTGTCGAGCGCCACCGGGCCGTCGATACCCTCGCCGCTCAGCTGCCACACGACATCGCCGCGAACGCCCTGAAGACCCTTCGGTATCGGCTTGAAGGCGAGCCGCACGGTGTGCTCGCCGACGCGGGCCGGGCAACGCCCCTCGAGCTTGAGGCCGCCGAGGCGTCCGGACACCCGCAGGTAGCCGTCGATGCCCGAGCATTCGTCCAGCCGCAAGCTCAGCTTGGCGCCGGCGCCGCCCACGAGACCCGCCGCAGGGCGGATCGAACCGCTGCCGTCCTCGAGCATCTGTCCTGCCTGCCAGTGGGGGCCGATCACCGTGGCGCGGGCGCGGGCAAGCTTGATTCCACCGTCCCAGGTAAAGGACAAGGCCTCGCCCCGCAGCACGGCGCCCAGCACCGCAGGCTGCTCGGTGAAGTTCCGCCGAACCTGCTCCTTGGCCAGTCGCTGGCGATTCCGCCAGGCCTGCGCAATGGCCCGTTGCAGGCGGGTGGATCCCCGCGCGACGGACGGGTTCGCCAGCGCGGCGGCAACCTCGCCGCCGGGTGCGTCGACATCGCTGCCGTACTCCACCAGCAGCTCGATGAAGCGGCACACATCCCGCTCGGAAATCAGGCGATAGGCCGCCGCCCGCGCCACCCCGTCGCGGATCAGAAGGCGAACCGCAGGCTCGTAAAGCGAAGTGAGGTGCTGCGCGAATCGATCGCGCAGATGGTCGAGCATGCGCGCCTCGAACCCACCTTGGCGCGCAACGATGTTCTTCCTCGAGCTACCTGACATGCGCCGCCCTCCCCTGGCAAGGCATTGCTGGCCGGAAGCGTCCCGGCTTTTGCCACCAGCATAGACCACGCCAAGGCGATGCGCGTCCTTCGCGTCAAGGTTCGGCGAGCGAGTCGACGCGGGCATGGCCTGTCCGCGGCAGCGGAGACGACGCGCGCCACTGTGCGCATCGCGAGTACGGGCGCTGTGACAGCGTTTCCGCATCCGCGCCTGCACCACTTTGCGGGACGCACCCATGCAGCTCGGCGCGGATCGGACCGCTCGTACACAGGCGTTGCGGCCAGGCAGGGTCGGTGCGGAAGCCGCATTCGGTGACGATGTGCCGCGCGGCATTCAGGCTTCGCATCGGCGGGCATCCTGCATGGTGCGGTCCGCCAGGGGCTGCGCTCTCGCGCTGAAGATTGGACTCGGAGTACCGCGCGCCAGGGCGCGCTGTCCGCGCTTGTTTCACATCTGTTTCAGTGCTGTCCCGGGCGACGTCGTCAAGCCGGGTTGCTGCGCCGCACAGCCGGCGCTCGGATCTTGTCTCGCCGATAGCGGCTTCGGCCGGAAACGCACGCCGGCAAAGGCAAGGGCGGTCGCCGCGAGAATCGCTTCGGCATTTTTCGCGATGCTGGCCCGCTTGTTGCGGAGGGCGGGGAAAAGAAACCATCTCAACCACGCAAAGGAGACATGAATGAACAGTGACCGCCGAGACAAGAGCGCGGGCTGCGGTGCCGGGTGCGACGAGGCGAGAAGAGCCGCGCTAAAGATCTGCGCCGGGGCGGTGATCGGGATGGTCGCCAGTCCAAGAGACAATGCATTCGCCGACGACCCCACCCGTGCTCACCCCCAAGCCGGAGATCGTCTGGTTCGGGCGGACGCGGATTCAGGCGTGAATACTCCGCTCGATCTTGCCAGCCTCGCCGTGGGCGACAAGCCCCTGATCGCGTATCCCTTTGACCCCGCCACGCGGACCGTGCGCGATGGCTCCCGGCTCAACCGTGTTCTGCTGATCCGCCTCGACCCGGCCGGCTTCGATGAGCGCACCCGTGCCCGCGCCGCCGAAGGCGTCCTCGCCTATTCCGCGGTGTGCACGCATCAAGGCTGTGACGTCACCGAGTACAACCCGACCGAGAACGTGCTGTTCTGCTTTTGCCACTTCTCGAAGTTTCAGCCTGCTCACGGCGGCGAGGTTGTCGGGGGGCCGGCGCCCCGCAATCTGCCGCTGTTGCCGCTGCGCCTCGAAGGCGGCCAATTGGTCGTCGCCGATACCTTCACTTCCCGACCCGGCGCCACCCTGTAAGGGCGTCGCCTTTTTTGCTCGACCCACCAAGAAGACCGCAGGAGACATCCATGCACAAGAACCTGAAACCCCTCGTCGCCGCGCTGTTGCTGGCACCCATGGTCGCCACGGCCGCGCTGCCACCCTATGCCCCGGTAACCGACCAGCGGCTTGACAAGCCCGAGCCACACAACTGGCTCTCCTACCGGGGCAACTACGCGGGCTGGGGCTACAGCCCGCTGAGCCAGATCACCTCGGAGAACGTGGGCAAGCTGACGCTGGCCTGGTCTTACGCCACCGGGATGACGGAGGGGCATCAATCGCCGCCGATCGTCAATAACGGCTACATGTACATCACCACCCCGAACAACCAGGTTATCGCGCTTGAGGCGGCCACCGGCAAGGAGTTGTGGCGCTACAAGAAGGCCATCCCCGAGGAACTGCAGCAACTGCATCCGACCAACCGTGGGGTGGCGCTCTACGGCGACCGTGTCTATCTGGCAACGACCGATGCCAACCTGGT
Source organism: Zoogloeaceae bacterium (assembly GCA_024235595.1). GTDB lineage: Bacteria > Pseudomonadota > Gammaproteobacteria > Burkholderiales > Rhodocyclaceae > Cognatazoarcus. Next base: position 30,813 of record JACKMC010000006.1, read on the forward strand.
GGCGCTGGACGCGACCACCGGCAAGGAGCTGTGGCGCACCCAGGTGGCCGACTGGCGCAAGGGCTACTACATGACCCTCGCGCCGCTGGCAGCGAGAGGCAAGATCATGGTCGGCTCCTCCGGCGGCGAATACGGCATCCGCGGCTTCGTGGCGGCCTTCGATGCGGAGACCGGCAAGGAAGCGTGGCGCACCTATACCATCCCCGCCCCGGGCGAGCCCGGCGGTGAGACCTGGCCGGAGGGTACCTACAAGCATGGCGGAGGGTCGGTGTGGATTACCGGGACCTACGATGCCGACACCAACATTGCCTATTGGGGCGTCGGCAACGCCGGGCCGTGGATGCCGGACACCCGCGCCGGTGACAACCTGTATGCCAACTCGACCATCGCCCTCGATGTCGACACCGGCAAGCTCAAGGGCTACCACCAATATCACCACAACGATGCCTGGGACTGGGACGAAGTGTCCGCGCCACTGCTCATCGACATGCCCTACAAGGGCCGCAACATCAAGTCCCTGGTGCATGCCGGGCGCAACGGCTACCTGTGGCTGCTCGACCGCGAGAAAGGCGGCAAGATCGGTTTCGTGGACGCCTGGCCCTTCGTCGAGCAGAACGTGTTCAAGAGCATCGACCCGAAAACCGGCCGGCCGACCTACGACCAGGACCGCGTGCCCGGCACCGGCAAAACGGTGAATTTCTGTCCGTCGCTGTGGGGTGGCAAGGACTGGCCGCCCGAGGCCTACAACCCGAAGACCGGCCTGCTCTACATCCCGGCCAACAACCACCTGTGCTCCGAACTCACCGGCGAACCGACCAAGTACCAGGAAGGCCAGCTCTACATCGGCGTCGCGCTGCAGAACATTCTCACCAACGTGCGCGTCGGCGAGAAGGCGAAAAAGTCGGTGGGTGAAGTTCAGGCCTGGGACATGAAGACCGGCAAGCAGGTGTGGACCCACACCTATCCCGAGATGAACTGGGGCCCACTGCTGACCACCGGCGGCAACCTGCTCTTCGGTGGCGGTACCAACGACCGCGAGTTCCATGCCTTCGATGCCTCCACGGGCAAGCTGCTGTGGCAGTTCCCGGCACCGTCCGGCGTCACCGGCGTGCCCTCGAGCTTCGAGATCGACGGCGAGCAGTACATCGCTGTCCTGTCCGGTTGGGGGGTCGATGCCCAGCGCATGCAAGGGGCCTTCGACGCCGTGCTGCCGCACAAGACCGTCGTGCCCCAGGGCGGCACGCTGATGGTGTTCAAGCTCTCCCACTAAGCCCGCTTTTCGCTTCGCAGCACGCCTCGCAATCCGCCGAAGGGCGGGTTGCGGGATCACTGTCGCCAAAAATCAGAATATGACCAAGGAATTCATGATGACTACACACTCACTGCACATGCGCCGCCTGCTGGTCAGCAGCGCCTTGATGCTGTCCGGGCTGTCTGGCCTGGCCCAGGCGCAGACCACCTTCGACGTGATCGGTCCGCACGAGTACGAGCTGCCGGTGGGCTTCGAGCCGTTCAACGTCTTTGTGCAATACGCCTACGTACAGCGCAACAATCGGACCTTCGATGGCGACGGCGATCGCGTAAAGGGCTCGGGCAGCACCGCCATCGTCGGGCTGTCGAAGTATGTGCGCTTCTGGAGCCCGCAATCGAATCCGAAGATCGGCCTCGCCTACGAGGTCATCGTCCCTGAAATCAGCGTGCGCGACCACCGCGCCGGCACTCAGGCCAGCGGCGTGGGCGACCCGCTGACCGGCTTCGCCATCTGGTACAAGCCAAGCCCCAACAGCACGCTCGGCTTCCAGTCCTTCATCCAGATCCCGGTCGGCGGCTCCGATGTGAGCGACACCAACTGGAAGAACCTCTCCAGCGTGTTGTGGGACGTTCGCCTGAGCGACCGCCTGGGCTGGACCGCGGACGCCGGCTTCGTTTTCCAGGACGAGAAGACCGACGGCACGCGACCGGGCACCTCCTTCCACACCAACCAGCGCCTGGGCTACCGCACCAGCGACCTGTTCGAGCCTTTCGTGGCGGTGGACTACGAGCGTTCGGCGAAGACCTCGACGGTAGCCGGCAGCCACGTGCTCGACGCCGGCCTGGGGCTGATGGTGCATACCTTCGACAACCAGTCGATCACCCTGCGCTATTCCAAGAGCGTCAGCGGCGAAAACCACGCTGCCAACAACAGCTTCAACCTCAAGTACGCCTACGCCTGGTAAGGCGCAGCCGGCCCGGCCGGCCACCGCGTCCGGACAACAACGGAGACAACCATGAAATTCCTTCACGCTCTTGCATTTAGCATCGCCCTGCTGGTCGCGCTCTGGGTCTACCTGAGCGTCGGCAACCCGGACTTCCGCTTCACCCCCTGGATCGGCTTCGTCGCCTGGGCCGCCTATTTCGCGGCCGGCGGTGGCGCGGACGGGGTGCGCAAGTCGATCGCGGCCGGGCTGGCCGGTGCGCTGCTCACCGCCGTCACGCTGTTCGGCGTACAGGCGCTCGGTGGCAGCCTGATCGTCCTCATCGGCCTGGTCGCGATCCTTGCTTTCGTGCTGGTCGCGATGGCCGACGTTCCGGCGCTGGCCTACACCCCCGCAGCCTTCCTGGGCGCAGCCTGCTTCTTCGGTTCGGGCGCCAAGCTCGACGCCAGCGCCCTGTTCGTGTGCCTTACCTGGTGCCTTGGCGTGCTCTTCGGCCTGCTCTCCGAACAGATCGGCAAACGCCTTGCCCGCCCTGCCTGAGAACCATCCCTGCCTGCGGCTCACGCTGTAACAACGCCGTCTAACGACACCCCACCCCGCATTCCTTTGGAGACAGTCATGACAAGAAAACTGGAAAACTTCATCAACGGTCGCTTTGTCGGCGGCGACGGCCTCGAACATATCGAGGTCCGCAACCCGGCCAACGGCGACCTGCTCGCCCACTTCCCACTCTCGAACGAGAGTGTGGTCGAAGAGGCCCTGCTTGCCGCGCGGCGCGCCCAGCCGGCCTGGGAGGCGCTGCCGGCCATCCAGCGGGCCGGCTATCTGCGCAAGATCGCCAGCCGTATCCGCGGCAACGCCGACGCACTGGCCGAGACCATCACCCGCGAACAGGGCAAGGTGCTCGGACTGGCCCGGGTGGAAGTGGACTTCACCGCCGACTACATCGACTACATGGCCGAATGGGCGCGCCGCATCGAGGGCGAAGTAATCCCCAGCGACCGTGTCGGCGAGAGCATCTTCCTGATGCGCCGCGCCATCGGTGTCACGGCCGGCATCCTGCCGTGGAATTTCCCGTTCTTTCTCATCGCAAGGAAGATGGCGCCGGCGCTGGTGACCGGCAACACCATCGTCATCAAGCCCAGCGAAGAGACGCCAATCAACGCCTTCGACTTCGCGCGGCTCGTCGACCAGGCTGAACTGCCGCCCGGCGTGTTCAACGTCGTCGGTGGAAATGGTGCGGGGGCGGGCGCTCACCTGGCCGGCTCGGCCGCGGTCAATCTGGTCAGCTTTACCGGCAGCGTCGCCACCGGCAAGCGCATCATGGCCGCAGCCGCCCCCAACCTGACGCGCGTCAACCTCGAGCTCGGCGGCAAGGCGCCCGCAATCGTCACCGCGAGGGCCGACCTCGACCTCGCCGCCAAGGCAATCTGTGACTCCAGGGTGATCAACACCGGGCAGGTGTGCAATTGCGCCGAACGGGTGTATGTCGAGCGGGCGGTGGCTCGTGAGTTCACCGACAAGGTGACCCGGCTGATGGCGGATGTGCGTTTTGGCGACCCCATCGCCGACCGCTCCGTTCACATGGGGCCGCTGGTCAACCAGCAGGGGCTGGACAAGATCGCCGGGATGGTCGCGCGCGCGCGCGATGACGGCGCCGAGGTGCTCCTCGGTGGCGGCATCGCGCCGCAGGACAAGGGCTATCACTATCTGCCTACCGTGCTGGTCAATTGCCGACATGAGATGGAGATCATGCGCGCCGAGATCTTCGGTCCGGTGCTGCCGATCCAGGTCGTAGACAGTCTCGACGAAGCCATTGCATGCTCCAACGACTCCGACTTCGGCCTGACCTCGTCCATTTTCACACGCGATCTGAAGGAGGCGATGCACGCCTGCAACGCCCTGCAGTTCGGGGAGACCTACGTCAATCGCGAGCACTTCGAGGCCATGCAAGGCTTCCACGCGGGACGGCGCCATTCCGGCATCGGTGGTGCCGACGGCAAGCACGGCCTGCTCGAATACACCGAGACCCAGGTGGTGTATATGCAGCACGGCTGATCACAGGGCGACGGACCGCCCTGGGCACCAACTCCTCCTTTGGGCGGCTGTGTCCGCGCAGCCGCCGTTTTTTCCACCCAAGCCCGCGTTTGCCGCAGCATCCGGGAATTCGCTTGATAGCGGCCGACTCGGCACTTACCATTCATCGATACATCGAAAGAACTATAACGGACATGGCTGCGGCCAATGCTCCAAGGTGGGGAGACCACAATGATGGATTCGCTTTTCGGCACCACGCATCGTGGCGGCGACATGGCCCGCGTCGCATCGCGCAACATGGCCGAGCGACTCGCTCGATCGCGGCGGCGCTCGACTCATGAGTACCACCTAGATGTGGGCGCGCGGGGCACCGAGCAGGTGTTGTCGCGATCCGAACTGTCCCGGCTGAAGGACTGCAACGAGCACTTGCTGCGAGCCGCGGTGCCCGGCATCGACTGGCTCCATCGGCAACTTGGCGACCTGGGCTATTGCCTGCTGCTCGCCGACTGCAGCGGCGCGACGCTGGAGATGCGCGCGAGCGACCAACGTGCGGGCCACTTCTCGCTGGCAGGTCTGCGCGAAGGGGCCTGCTGGTCGGAGCCAGCCCAGGGTACCTGTGGCATTGGCACGGCCATCGTCGACAGGGCGCCGGTGCTGGTCCACGGTGATCAGCACTACCTGATCCAGAACCACGCTATCAGTTGCGCGGCGGTGCCGATGTTCGGGCCGGCGCAGCAACTGCTCGGGGTACTCAACGCCACTGCCTGCACCCACGATGCACAGAAATTCGGACAGGCACTGGCCTACCGGCTGACCCTGCAGACCGCGGCGAGGATCGAGCAATCCGTCTTCATGGCCCACTATTCGGACCACTGGATCGCGCGCGTGAAGCGACAGCTCGACGACTGGGAGGCCGAGCCGGATGAACTCATCGCTTTCGACGACGGCGGGCGGGTGGTCGGTGCGAGCTGGCGGCTGAAGCAACGCCTCGGTGAGCAGGAGCGGCGGTTAGAGGACATCCTCGATAGCTCGGTCGAGAGCTTGATCGACTTCGCGTGTGCCCACCCCGGCACCCCCCAGAGGGTGGCCGCCAGCGGTGGCGGGGCGGCGCTTTTCGTGCAGGTCAATGCGCCGAGGCGCACGGCTCCGCGCTCATCGACGGGCGTGGTTGCAGCGGAGCCGAAGCGCAAAAGCCCCGACGCAGGCGAATCGGCCGAGGACCTTCGTCGCCTCGAGCGGCTGCTCAACGCAAAGGTGCCGATCCTGCTGCTCGGCGAGACGGGCTCCGGCAAGGAGTACATGGCGAAATCGATCCACCGCCGCAGCCGCCGCTGCGAGCAGCCATTCGTCGCCATCAATTGTGCGGCGATTCCGGAAACGCTGATCGAAAGCGAGTTGTTCGGCTATCGCGAGGGGGCGTTTACCGGAGCGCGGATGAAAGGCTGTGTGGGCAAGATCGCCCAGGCCGACGGTGGCACGCTGTTTCTGGACGAGATCGGCGACATGCCACTGGGCCTGCAGACTCGATTGCTCAGGGTGCTGGCCGAAGGCGAGGTGCTCGCGCTTGGCGCGGACAAGCCCAGAGCGGTCGATATCTCGGTGATCTGCGCGACCCATTGCGATCTCGCCGCGATGGTCCTCGAAGGGCAGTTTCGCGAGGATCTCTTCTACCGGCTCAATGCCGCCACCGTGCGCCTGCCGCCATTGAGGGCGCGTGATGATGTCGTCGAGCTGATTCGAGGCGTCTTCTCGGAAGAGTGCAGGGGCGCCGCCCGGTCGCTGAGCATGCCGCCCGATATCGAACACGCTCTGGCGGTTTACCAATGGCCGGGCAATATCCGTGAATTGCGCAACGTGCTGCGCTACGCCATTGCGGTGTGTGCGTCGGAGGAGCTCGGCTGGGCGGACCTCCCGCAGAACTTCCGCGAACAGCTGCCCGACGCGGTGAGAGACCGACGCCGCGCCCATCTGACCGCGAGTGGCAAGAGTGGGCAGCCGTCCGAGAGCGAGATCATCCTGAACGCCCTGAATCGAACACAGTGGTGCATCAGCGCCGCCAGCCGCTTTCTCGGTGTGTCGCGCTCCACCTTGTATCGACGACTCGATGAGCATGGCATCGAGGTGCCGCCGAAATAGACCGTTTCGCGGCTCGCGGGCAACGATCGGATTCGCGCCCATCGCCCCGGCATCGACGCGCGGGCAGTTCCCGATCAACGGCCAGGGAGGCTGCGATGGCATCGCGCGGGCGTCGGCAAGCCTGAAACAGGGGAAGGCCGGCGGCTCGGGGGACGCGACCGAAGCCTTCCTGGACGCGGCTGCACGCTTACGGCGGTGCGCCGGGAAGGGTAGTATTGGCCGGCAACGGCGGGCCGAATGTTCTTTTCGGCCGCGCTCGATGGTGCGGCGGGCGCACCGTGGGCAACTCGCGGGCGGCTTGGCACCGGCGCTCCCGCCGAGCCCGGCCGACCGCAGCGGCAAGGAGGAAAGATGTCCAAGCGAGTCTTGATCGCAATCGTGGTGCTGGGCGTCAGTACGCTCAGCCTGGCGCAGGGAGCCAGCTTCAGCGTCGGGCCGGCAACGCTCAGCCAGGCCTCCCTGATCGACTGCGGAGCGGGTTCGCGCACCAGTGCGCTGGGGCGCATCCGCGCAGAGGATGGCACGCAATGGACAGTGCCCGCGCCGGTGAACTTCGACAGCGCCCGCAAGGCGGCGGATCTGTTCAACCAGTGCGGCGCTGTTCGCTCGTCCGGCACGAAGGCGCTGGACCTCGAGACGGTGCCACTCATCGATGCGGGTGGCGATGAAGAATTCGTCGCCTATGTGTTCGCCGACAATTATTTCGAGTTCTACGTCAACGGCAAGCTGCTGGCGGTAGATGCCGTACCCTTCACCCCCTTCAATTCCAGCGTGATTCGTTTCAAGGCCCGCCGCCCGGTGACGCTGGCGTTCATGGCCGTCGACTGGGAGGAGAACCTGGGGCTCGGTAGCGAGCGCAATCGCGGCCAGAGTCATTTTCCGGGCGATGCCGGTATCGTTGCCGTGGTGCAGGATGCTGCCGGCAAGACCGTGAGCCTCACCGATGCCAGTTGGCGGGCGCAGACCTTTTACGTGGCGCCGCTCGCCGATCGCGCATGCCTGGTCGAAAATGGCGCGCTGCGCGACAGCTCGGCGTGCTCCACCCGCGGGAGCAACGATGGCTCGGGCGATGCGGCTGCCCATTGGCCATTGCCAGCCAACTGGATGCAGCCCGGTTTCGACGACCGCGCCTGGCCGCAGGCGGTGGAATTCTCCAACGACGTGGTGGGCGTGAACGGCAAGCCGGCCTACACCAATTTCACCGACATCTTCGACCGCGAAGGCGCGGATGCGCAGTTCATCTGGTCATCCAATCTGGTGCTCGACAACCTGGTGCTGCTTCGCGGCGGTTTCCGCTAGCGAAAGCGCGCCCGCAATGGCCGGGCGCGGCGCGTGCTCGAAGCGGAAGGGCGGTGGCCGGGGCGGCACACGCCTGGGTTCGCTCACGACGGTTCGGTGGCAGGCAGCTCGATGCGAAGACGCAATCCGCCGAGCGACGAACAGGCGGCCTCGATGCGTCCGCCGTGGCTGCGCACGATGGCCTTGCGGATGGCCAGGCCGAGGCCGCTGCCGCCCTGGTGCCGGCTGCGTGCCAATTCTGCGCGATTGAGTGGCTCGAAGAGGCGTCGCAGGTCTGCCGCGGGCACGCCGGGCGCACTGTCGGCGATGTCGATGAAGATCCGCTGGCCCTGGCGCTCGAGCGTCACCGCGATGCGGCCCGGCGCGTCGGTGTAGCGCAGGCTGTTCTCCAGCAGATTGCCCAGCAACTGCTCGATGCGCGCGCGGTCCCAGCGAACCGGCAGCGCTTTCGGCGCCACCGCGCTGACGCTCAACGCCAGCCCTTGGCGACCGCGCGCTGCAAGAGCTCCAGCGCGTCGAGCCGCTCGATGTCGCGGCCCTCCAGGCAGTCCTCAAAGCCGCTTTCCAGATTCCATGCCGTGACGGCGCCCATGGCCAGCACCGCCAGCAGCACGGCCGAGAGACGCAGCAGCGATAAGGTATGGACGAGGCGAAGGCGCATGGAGGGTGCCGAGTTGAAGCTTCATTTGTGGAGGAATTGCGGAGAGGCGCCCTCATTGCGACCACATTCGCCGTGCACACTCCATCCCGACGTTGGCATGGGCCGACGCTTGATCATGGAGTCACAAGGATGCGCCCGATTGAAGAGACCAAATTTGCAACGAGCTTGCGCGCTGCGCTGGTGCCGCTGGGAGTGGCGGGGATGCTCTCGATGACGTTCGCCAGCCCGGCCCTGGCGCAACCCGCCGGCGGCGGGAGAAAAGGTCCTCCGGCCGAAGCGCTTGCCGCCTGCAAGTCGCTGGCCAGCGGCGATGCCTGCGAATTCGACGGCCCCCAGGGCAAGGCTTCGGGAACATGCTTCGCCCCGCAGCAGGGCATGGCCCTGGCGTGCCGGCCCAAGGACGCGCCTGCACAGGAATCGGACTCGAAGCGATAGCCGCGAACGGCCTGCGAGGCGCGAGCCGGCTTAGGCCAACGCGTCGCGCCAGCCGCTCCGCAAACTGGCGAGAGCGCGGCGCAGGGTGACGCGGCTGCCGGGCTCGCCCTCGCCGGGTCGTCCGGCACGCGAAATGGCGTCTTGCGACCGCGCCGGGCGCCCGCCCGCGGGCGGCGCATCGGCTCGGTACTGTCTCGCCGGGCCCTCTGGAATACCCTCATGAAATACTTCGAACTGGCTTTTGTGGTGGTCTGCGTGGTGGCGATCCTTCAAGCGCTCGGACGCCGGCTGCCGGTCCCCATGGCGCTGCTGCAACTCGCCTGCGGCGTCGCCCTGTCTTCGGTCGCCTCGCTTGACGATCTGCGCGAGCAGAGCGCGCTGCTGTTCGTGATGCTGGTGCCGCCGCTGCTCTACATCGAGGCCTGGCAGGTGCCCAAGCGCGAACTTCTGCGCTCGATCGGCCCGGTGCTTGGCCTCGCGGTCGGGCTGGTGGCGGTCACCATCGCCGTGCTCGGCTTCGGGGTGCACGCGCTGCTGCCCGAGATGCCCCTGGCGGTGGCTTTCGCGCTGGCGGCCGCGCTGGCGTCGACCGACACCGTGGCGGTCAGCAATTTCGTCGACAGGATGCCGCTGCCGCCCCAGTTGCGGGTTCTGCTCAGCGGCGAAAGCCTGCTCAATGACTCGGTGGCGCTGGTCGCGTTCAAGCTTGCGGTGGCCGCTGCGCTCACCGCGCGCTTTTCCGCAGCCGAGGCCAGCCTGTCGCTGCTGACCGTCTCGGCCGGCGGGCTCGCCAGCGGCACCGCGGTCGCGCTGGTGGCCCACGCCCTGCGCCGCACATTGATGAACGACGCCCCCGAGAGCGTCAGGATCGACACCATCCTGTCGCTGCTGATTCCCTACGCGGCTTTCCTGGTCGGCGACAAGCTGGGGGTCTCGGGTGTGCTCGCCGTCGTCGCGGCCGGCCTGTGCGGCGGAGTGCTCGACCACCGACATCTGCGCGCCACCACCCGGCTGAACGGGCTTGCGATGTGGAGCATGGTGACGCTGGTGCTGAACGGCGCCGTGTTCGTGATGCTGGGCCTGGAGATGCCGCAGGTTCTGCAGCGCGTCGAAGGCTACAGCCGCTGGCATCTGCTGGGCTATGTGGCGCTGCTCACGCTCGCGGTGTTTGCGCTGCGCATGGCGTGGACGCTGCTGCTCGCGTGGTGGTCGCGGCGCCGCCAGTCGGAGGCGGGTGAAGGCCTGCCCAACCTCGGCCTGGTGATGGTCGCCGTGCTGTGCGGCGTGCGCGGCTCGCTGGCGCTGAGCGCAACGCTGTCGATCCCGCTGCTGACGGCCGCCGGCGCGGAGCTGCCCGGCCGCGACCTCGCCGTCTTCCTCGCGGCCGGCACGATCGCGGCGACGCTTTTGCTCAGCGGCGTGGCGACTGCGTTTCTGAAGGTCGGTCCGGCAATCGGAGCAAGGAAGTTCATGACTGCACAGGGCGTCCACCTGGCGATCGCGAAGGCGGCGCTAAGCGTCATCGAGTCCGATCCGGCCGCCGCGGTGTCGTGGACTGCAAGCGAATGGGCCTCGACATGGAAACGCCTGTACCAGAGCCGGGTGGCTGCCATGCAATCGCCAAGCCCGCAGGGCTGCCCGCACCACCGCGACCTCGCCGCGCAGCTTCGGCTTTCGATGAACGTGCTGTCGGCGCAGCGCCACGGTGCGCGTGAAGCCAGATCCCATCGTTGCTGCGCATGCGATGCGCAAGCCCCCGATCCATCCTCAATGTGACATCGCCCCCAGCGTGGGCAAGGAGAACCCAATGGCACGACCCGATTCATCGCGAGACCCACTCGCTGCGCACCTGCTCACCGTCGTGGCCTCGCTGGCCTCGCTGGCCATGGTGGCGTGCGGTGGCGGTGGCAGTGGCGACACCACCACGGTCGCCAGCGCCTCAGGCAGCGCCACCACGGGTGTCGGGTGCAGCTACAGCTACAGCGCCTTCAATGCCTCGCCCTCGGTAAATGCAAGCAGCACGGTGAGCTGGTCGTGCGACAGCGGCTCGCGCACCCTGTCCGCCAACGGCATCCCCGATCACGAGGTGGGCACCTTCCCCAACCCCGGCAACCCCAACTACATCCCGGCCCGGACCGTGTCGGCCACGTTCAGCCTGAGCCCCAGCTACTCGGGCAGCGTGACCCCGCTCGGCGGGCCGGCGGGGGTGCTGTCGTTCATGCTCAACGGCGTGAAGACCGACCCGGGCACAGGGGGCTCCTGCGACGACACCGGCACCGTCTGCAGCCTGGGCGATCCCAGTGGAGGCTGGAGCATCGAGGCGCTCACCCAGTCGTACTTCAGTTTCGGCACCGACGACAACAACGCCCATGTGCAGCCGGACGGCGTGTACCACTACCACGGCATGGCCGAAGGGCTGATCACCAGGCTGGGCGGGAGCAGTGCCAGGATGACCCTGATCGGCTGGGCCGCCGATGGCTTTCCGGTCTATGCGCGCTATGGACACACCGTGGCCAACGACGCCACCTCGCCCCTCAAGGTGATGACCGGCAGCTACCGGCTGGTGACCACGGTCAGCGCCACCAGGCCAGCAAGCACGACCTATGCGCCGGGGACCTTCCTGCAGGACTGGCAATACGTGGCCGGCTCCGGCGACCTCGATGAGTGCAACGGCCGCAGCGGCGTGGCGCCGGAGTTTCCGGGCGGCATCTACCACTACTACGCGACCGACACCTACCCGTTCCTGCAGCGCTGCGTGAAGGGCGCGGTCACCGCGGGCAGCATGCCGCCCGGGCCGCCGCCGACGACATGAGTTGTGCGCGCCAGGCACCGGATGCGCTGGTCGACACCCCCTGCGGGCACGCAGCGAGGGCTGTCGATCGAAGCCGACCGGCGCCGGCCCCTTGTGGCTCCGGCGACCGCACGCTCGTCGCCCTCACCTTCAATCACGGAGATCCATCATGAAATACACTCGCCTGCATCTGCTGGCCTTCCTTGCCGTTACCACGCTGCTTGCCGGCTGCATGTTCCCGCCGCGCGAGGGGCGACCACCGAGGGCCGCTGCGGCCTCGGAGCTGGTGCCGATGTACTTCTATCCCGAACGTGGCCAGCAGAGCGCACAACAGGATCGTGATCGCTACGAGTGCTACCGCTGGGCGGTAGGGCAAAGCGGCTTCGATCCGGGCATGGCGCCGGTGAACCTGTCACCGGCGGCGCCGCAGCCGCCCGTGGGGCCGGACGGCGCCGAAATCGCCAGCGGCGCGCTGGCCGGCGCGGTGATCGGCACCGTCGCATCGCCACCGCATCACTTCCGTGAAGGGGCGGTGATCGGCGCGATCTTCGGTGCCGCGCTGGGCGTGATCGCGCAGGAGTCGCGCGCGCAGGCCGACGCAGCGCGCAGGCAGCAGGACGACGCCGCGCAGCAAGCGGCATCGGCGAAGATGGACGACTTCCGGCGCGCCATGGGCGCCTGCATGGCCGGTCGCGGCTATCGCGTCGGCTGAACGCGATGACGACCATGCGTGGGTGCGGCCACGCGGCTTCCATTACCGCCGCACGATCGCGCCGGCGCTGGCGCCGGTGCCTCGCCTCCTGATCGTCGGCGTTCGACGCTTGCAAGGTCCGGCCTGGCTGGCCCCGGTGACGCGCATGGCGTGCAATGCCGTCATCGCGACAGGCTCGATGTGGCTGCTCCAACGTGCCATCTGAAACAGGGAGAACGGGGGGCCGAATCCTCTGCGACGGCTTCAGGCTCACAATCCTTGAGAGCCCCAATGTCGCGCAATCGACCCCGCGAAGAATGAACCGCCGACCCCCAAACGGCATGAAGGCCAGGGCGTTGGCGAGCGCCAGCGGATGAACCGGCTGCGAGGCATGCCCCGAGTGCTGCGCCTGTGAGGTCATCCGCATCGGCGCTGGCGAGGCGCCGATCACCTTCCCGCTCGATCGCCGGATACCCGGCCTTTTCGAGACGGCGCGGCAAATCCGGGCGGGCTAGCGCCACATTCCCCGCATCTTCGCCGCCAGGTCGACGGCCCGGGCCTTCGAGCCGGGTGTCCCCTCGAGCTGCGGCGGCGGTTTCGGCCAGCTCCTCTGTTCGAAGTGCTCGAGCACGGCATTGGGGATGAAACGGGTGCGGCTGGCGTAGACATGTCGGTCGCCGCCGCCAGCCTGGTGCGAGACATGGAAGCGCTGGGGGATGACGATATCGAGATGGTCCCGGGCGCGGGTCATCGCGACATACAGGAGGCGTCGTTCCTCGTCGATCTGCTCGGCGCTGCCGGTGGCGAGGTCGGACGGAATGCAGCCGTCGACCGCATTCAGCAGGCTTACCGCGCCCCATTCCTGGCCCTTGGCGGAATGGATCGTGGAGAGGATGAGGTAGTCCTCGTCGAGCAGCGGCACGCCGGCCTCGTCGCTGGTGGCGTCGGGCGGGTCGAGCGTGAGGGCGGTGAGGAAGCGCTCGCGGCTTGGGTAGGTCGCGCCGATGCGGACCAACTGATCGATGTCGGCACGGCGTATCTCGGCGTCCTCGAAGAGGCGTTCCATCTCGGTTCGGTACCACTGGCACAGGGCGTCGAGGCTCGATGGCCAGGGGGCGCGGGGGTCGCCGGCGCTCTCGAGCAGCGCGGCGAAGCCCTGCCAGGCGGGGCGCAGCGCCTCGGGCAGCGGCTGCTCGGCGAGCAGCTCGCAGCCCGGCGGTGCATCGCGCAGGTTGTCGAGGATGCGCGCGGCGATCTTCGGACCGATGCCAGCGAGCAACTGCATGGCGCGAAAACCCGACACCCGGTCGCGAGGGTTCTGGGCGAAGCGCATCAGGGCCAGCACATCCTTGACATGGGCAGCCTCGAGAAACTTGAGGCCGCCGAACTTCACGAAGGGGATGTTGCGGCGGGTCAGTTCCACCTCGAGGCGGGCGCTGTGATGCGCGGCACGAAACAGCACCGCCTGCCTCTTGAGGCGCAGCCCTTGCTCGCGCCGGGCGAGGATGGCGTCGACCACGAACAGCGCCTGCTCGGCGTCATCGCGCACCGACACGAGCCGCGGCATGGCACCGCCTGAGCGCGCGGTCCACAGGTCCTTGGTGAAGCGCTCGCTGGCGGCGGCGATCACCGCGTTGGCGGCGGCGAGGATGGGCCCGCTCGAGCGGTAGTTCTGGGCGAGCGTGACCACCCGTGCCGGCGGCTCGAATGCCTGCGGGAAATCCAGGATGTTGCGCACCGTGGCGCCGCGGAAGCTGTAGATGCTCTGGGCGTCGTCGCCGACCACGGTGAGGCCCCGGCCGTCCGGCTTGAGGCCGAGCAGGATGGCCGCCTGCAGGCGGTTGGTGTCCTGGTATTCGTCGACCAGCACATGCGAGAACTGGGCCCCGACCCCTGCCGCAAGCGCGGGCTCGTGCATCATGTGCGACCAGTAGAGCAGCAGGTCGTCGTAGTCGAGGACTCGTTGGGCCTGCTTGGCCTCGACGTAGGCGGCGAAGAGTCGCCGCAGCTCTTCCTCCCATTCGGCGCACCACGGGAAGGCATGGCGCAGGGTGTCGCCGAGCGATGCCTGGGTATTGACCGCGCTCGAGTAGATCGCCAGGCAGGTGGCCTTGAGCGGGAAGCGCTTGCGCTGGCTCGAGAGCCCCAGCTCGTGACGCGCGAGGTTCATGAGATCGGCCGAGTCTTCGCGGTCGTGGATCGTGAATCCCGGGTCCAGCCCGATGCTGGCGGCGTAGTCGCGCAGCAGTCGCGCGCCCACGCCATGAAAGGTGCCGGACCAGGGCAGGGTGGTGCCGGCGAGATGACGGTGCTGGCGTGCCACCCGGGCGACGATGCGCTCCACCCGTCGCACCATTTCGTCGGCTGCGCGCCGCGAAAAAGTGAGCAGCAGGATGCGCCCCGGATCGGCGCCCTGGGCGATCAGGTGGGCAACCCGATGGGCGAGGGTGTTGGTCTTGCCGGAGCCGGCGCCGGCAATCACCAGCAGCGGCCGGTCGCGCTCGTCGGCCGCGGCGTCGCCACCGCATACCGCGTCGCGCTGCGCCGGATTCAGGCCGTCGAGGTAGCTTGCCGCGGCTTCGCTGTTCATGGCTGTTCGACCGGGACTGCTGCGGGCTCGCTGGCTGCCTCGAGGCCTGGATGCGCGTTCGGCGGGGCCTCTTGAGGTGGCTGGGGAATCAATTCGTCGCAACACGGGCAGGCCAGGGCCCGCATCGCCCCGCAGCGCACGACCTCGAGCGCGTCGGCGTCAAGTGGATGATGGCAATGAGGGCAAATGAAGCGAGGCATGGGCAGGGTGCTGGGGGCAGAGAGATCGGGCCACGGGTCGAGTCCGTGTCTGTCGGGCGCACGCATGGGGTTGCCCGAAGGCTGTAAATATATATAGCTTTGGTCGTATCTTCAAGGCCGCCGGTCCGGTCCGGCAGGCGCGCGCCGGGCGGGTGGCGATGGCTCGATTTGACAGCCCGCCCGCACCCTTCAAACTGACGGCGGGGCGCATTGCCCGGATTCATGCGATCACAATGTCGAACATCACTCCCTTCACCCAACTGGCCTGTCCGCTCGACGGCGCGCCGCTGCGGCGCACCGGCGCGGCCTGGGCGTGCCCCACGGGGCACAGCTTCGATGTCGCCAGCCAGGGCTACATTCATCTGCTGCCGGTGCAGCAGAAGCGTTCGCGCGACCCCGGCGACAGCAAGGAGATGGTGGCCGCGCGGCGTCGCTTCCTCGAGGCAGGCGGCTACCAGCCGATCGCCGATGCGGTGAGTCGCGCGGTGCTTGCCGAGGCCGCGCCGCAGGAACCCCTCGCCTGTCTCGATGCGGGTTGCGGCGAGGGCTACTACCTGCGCCGCCTGGCGGCCGGCGCGGCGCCGGGGCGGCGGCTCGCGCTGTTGGGGCTGGACATCTCCAAGTGGGCGGTGCTGTCCGCCGCGAAGCAGGACCGGCGGGTGCAATGGGTGGTCGGCAGCAACGCGAACCTGCCGGTGCGATCCGCCACCGTCGACCGCCTGCTGTGCATGTTCGGGTTCCCGGTGCATGGCGAGTTCGCGCGGGTGCTCAAGCCCGGCGGCCTGCTCCTGCGGGTGGATGCGGGCAGCGATCACCTGCGCGAGCTGCGCGAGCTCATCTACCCCTCGCTCAAGCCCGAGCGCGCGCTCGAGATCACCGCGCCTGCAGGCTTCGCCCGGCTCGACGGCGAGACCGTGCGCTTCGCGCTGAACCTTGAAGGTGGGCAGCAGATCGCCGACCTGCTGGTCATGACACCGCACCTGTTTCGCGCCGGCCCGCAAGGGCGGGCCAGGGTGGCGGCGCTATCGACGCTGGCGCTCACCGTCGACGTGCGCCTCTCGCGATTCGTGCGCCTGGGCTGAACGCATCCAGCGCCTCAGGCCTTGGTGCCCAGCGCCGCGCTTACCGCATCGTCCACGCTCCAGTGGATGAGTGCCGAGACCGGCAAGTGGGGGATATGGGCGCGGATCAGTACCGCGCGCGCGGGGTCGTGCAGGCGGGCGAGCAGCAGGCGGATGCCGCGTGTATCCAGGAATGCCGCCAGCTCGGCGATCCCCTCGATGCTGCTGCCGTCGAGGTCGGGCGACTCTTCGAGGCTCAGGATGACGCAGCGGGTGGCGGTCGAATTGGCGACGGCGCGACGCACGCGGGTCAGGATCTGGTCGGCATTGGCAAAGAACAGTGGCGCCTCGGGACGGATGATCATCAGGCCCGGGATCTGCCGGGCCCGTGGGTGGGTGCTGGTGCTCACGAAATCGTGCCCCTCGCCAAGGCGCCCGAGCACCGACAGCCGGTGCCGGGAGAGGTCGCGCAGGGTGAGCAGCAGGCTCGCCCCGACCGCCACCAGCAGGCCGTCCAGGATGCCCAGCAGCAACACCGCGGCGATCGCGAAAACGAGCACCAGCCGATCGCGCTGCCAGCGGAAATAGATCCGCAAGGGGCCGGGCCTGAGGGTATGGCTTACGGCGTTGATGACCACCGCCGCGAGCACGGGTTGCGGGGTATGCGCCAGCAGCGGAAGCAGCGTGAACACCACCATCAGCACCACCAGCGCTGCCGCCCAGGCCGCCATGCGTGAGCGAGCGCCAGCCGCTTCGTTGGCCGAGGTGCCGGAGTAGCCTGCGCCGACCGGCAGGCCGCCGAAGAGCCCGGATACGAGATTGCTGAGTCCGAGCGCATAGAGTTCGCGGTTCGGGTAGATCCGGTCTCCGTGCATCAACGCAAAGCCGCGCACGCTGCCGTAGGATTCGGCATAGAGCACGAAGACCATCGCGAAGGCCAGTTCGCCCAGCCGCAACCATTCCCCGCGCGTGAGTTCGGGCACGCCGACCGCCCTGAACTGGACGTCGATCTCGCCGACCAGCCCCACCCCGTGGCGGTCCACCTGCCAGATGGTCTGCGCGGCGATACCCAGCACGATGAGCAGCAGCGAGGCCGGCAGGCGGCGCCAGCGCTTGAGAATCATCAGCACAGCCAGCGCGCAAAGCCCCATCGCCACGCCTGCCGGATGCCATCGATCGAATTGCGCCAGCAGGTCGAACGCGTAGTGGAAAAAGTCCTCGTGCGAGGCGCCCACCCCGACGATGGCCGGAAGCTGGCGGATGATGATCACCAAGGCCAGGCCGAAGGTAAAACCACGCAGCACCGGCTTGGCGATGAAGGCCGACAACCCGCCCATTCGCGCAACACCTGCAATCAGGAAGAACGCGCCGGTGAGCAATACCAGTCCGATGGCCAGTGCCAGCCGGTGGGTCGCGTCGCCGCCGGCCAGCGAGGCGGTGGTTGCCGCAAGCACCGCTGCCGAGGAGGAGGTCGCCGAGACGATGGCGAAACGGCTGCGCCCCACCAGACCGTAGCAAATCAGGCCGGCGAGCAGGGCGATCACCCCGTGCTGGGGCGGCAGCGCGGCGATGCTGGCGTAGGCGATCGCTTCGGGCACCAGCAATCCGGCAACCGACAACCCGGCCACCAGGTCGGGCAGGCCGGTGGAGAGGCTCGGGCGTTCGGAGGGTGGGGTCATCTGGGCAATCCGGCTCCGTCGTTGCGGCGGATGCGTGCCGTCGAATGCCGCACGTCCGCCCCGTGTCATCTGTGGGCAAAAGGCCCGCGCCGCGCCGGGCGGTGGTGTCGCGGCATGCGACATGTGGCTGGCGCTCAGGCAATGCGCGATTCTAGCAATGCAATCCGGAGCCGTACGATGACCACGGTCAGGAAGCCCCTGCGGGGCAAGGTCGTGGCGCTGCGTGCAGCGGCTGCGGGCATGGCGAATGCGCAGGCCCGGATTGCCGGGATCGCGGCGTGGCGCGGTGGCGATGCACGGATCGGGGCCGAGCGGTTCGAGCCGGCCCTGGAACAGCCCCGCGCGCACGCGGCGCGTTGTTCGTTCGCCACTCGCTTGGACCGCGGTCGTTGCGGCAGCTCCGCGCATCGCTGTCGGCATGGCTGCAAGGTAGAAAGGATCGTCCGGATACGCTACTCTTTTCGCTTCCGTTTACCGGCTGCACCGTCCTTGTCGCAGCGTCGCGCCTGGCGACCCGTCAAGTGCTGGACGCGGGCGCCGGTCAATTCATCAAGGCAGCGAAATGCGCAAAATCCTGGTGGCCAACCCGAAGGGAGGCTGCGGCAAGTCGACCATCGCGGTGCACCTCGCGAGCTGGTTCGCGATGAACGACGAAGTGGTCTATCTCGGTGACCTGGATCGGCAGCAGTCGAGTCGCCTGTGGCTCGAGATGCGTTCCGCGGAGCAGGTCGCAATCCGCCACTGGGACCCCACCGAAGACCTTGTCGCGCCGCCCAGGGATTGCAGCGTGGCAATCTACGATACCCCGGCCGGACTCCATGGCAAGCGCCTCAAGCAGTTGCTGGGCGAGGTCGAGCGGGTCATCGTGCCGGTGTCGCCGTCGCGTTTCGACATGTTGGCCAGCCGCGATTTCTTCGACGAGCTTGCCGAGGCGAAGGCCATCCGCAAGGAGCGCGTAGGGGTCGGGATCATCGGCATGCGGGTCGATGCGCGCGCCAACTCGACCCGCGAACTGGTCGAGTTTCTGGAGCAGTTCGAGCTGCCACTGCTTACCTGCCTGCGCAGTACCCAGCGCTATGTGCGGGCACTCGAATCGGGCGTGACGCTGTTCGAGAGCCACGAAGCGGCCGCGGCGATCGACCGCCTGCAGTGGCAGCCGCTGCTCGAATGGCTGGTGACGCGGCGCAGCGCCTGACGGCTACGCTGCGGCCCGCAAACGGGTAAGCTTGATTGCCCGCTCGCATCGCCGCCAAGGCACGGTTGCCTTCCGCCATGCGCGCCCCTGACCTCCCGGAAACCGGCAATGAAACCTCTCCAAGACATTCAGTTCTCGATGCTCGACCTGGTGGCCGTGCGCGAGGGTGGCACCGTCGCCGATGCGCTGGCAATCGCGGTGCGTACCGCGCAGCACGCCGAATCGCTTGGCTTTTGCCGCTACTGGCTCGCCGAGCACCACAACATGCCGGGCATCGCCAGCTCGGCCACCGCGGTGCTGGTCGGCCACATCGCCGGCAAGACCCGCAGCATCCGGGTAGGCTCGGGCGGCATCATGCTTCCCAACCACGCGCCCCTGGTGGTGGCCGAAGCCTTCGGGACACTGGCCGAGCTGTACCCGGGGCGCATCGATCTCGGCCTCGGGCGGGCGCCCGGTACCGATCAGGCGACCATGCGCGCGCTGCGCCGCGACCGGCCCGAGAGCGAGGCGGATTTTCCCCGCGCGGTGAGCGAGCTGCAGCAACTGCTGGGGCCGCCGGCGCCGGGGCAGCGGATCGTGGCGACCCCCGGCGCGGGTACCCAGGTGCCCATCTGGCTGCTCGGCTCGAGCCTCTTCTCGGCGCGCCTGGCTGCCGAGCGTGGGCTGCCCTATGCCTTTGCGTCGCACTTTGCGCCACGCCAGCTGCTGCCGGCGCTGGAGCTGTACCGCAGCCTTTTCCGTCCCTCCGGGGTGCTCGCCGCGCCCTATGCGATCATCGGTGTGCCGGTGATCGCGGCGCCGGACGACGCCGAGGCCCACTACCTCGCCAGCAGCACCTATCAGCGCGTGCTCGGCATCCTCAGCGGCGACCGGCGCTGCCTGCCGCCGCCCGTGGAGGGCTTTCGCGAGCAGTTGCATCCGCAGCAGCGGGCTGCCATCGACGACTTCCTCGCCGCCGCGGTGATCGGTGGGCCGGATCGCGTTGCCGCAGGCTTCGCCTCGCTCGCCGAAGCCACGGGCGCCGACGAGTTCATGCTGGTGAGCGATGTATTCGATCCGGCCCTGCGACTGCGCTCGCTCGACATCGCGGCCCGCGCGCGCGGCGCCTGAAGGAGGGGGCGGGGCGGCTTGCGGGCTGCGGCCCGGGGCCGGTCTGCCATAGACTGCAGGTTTGCGGGCTTGATTGGGATGGGCAATATGAACTTCGATTTTCAGGCGCTCGTCGATCGACTGCCGGCCCTGCTGGCCGCACTCACCGCACCGGCGCTCCTCTACCAGGTGGGTGTGTTGCTGGTATCAGCGCTGGCCACCTGGCTGCTGCACCGTATCTACAATGAGCCGCTGCGCGCGCGTATTTACGGCCATCCGCAGCACAGCCTGCGACGCTTTTCGCTGCGCACCCTGCAGCGGGTGTTGCTGCCGGCCGCGATGCTGGTCGGGGTGCTGGTCGGGCGCGGCATCCTGCGCACGATGCAGCATCCGGTGCACCTGCTCGATGCGGCGGTGCCGCTGCTGATCTCGCTGGCCGCGATCCGCCTGCTGGTGTATGGCTTGCGCAAGGGCTTTCCGGTCACGCCCCAGCTCAAGGCCTGGGAGAACATCATCGCCGGCAGCATCTGGGCGATGGTGGCGCTGCATCTGGTGGGCTGGCTGCCGGCGGTCGAGACGGCGCTCGACGATATCGCCATCACCATGGGCGGCTCGCGCATTTCGCTGTTGGCGACGATCAAGCTGCTTGCGCTGATCGCGGTGCTGCTGACGCTGGCGTTCTGGGTCTCGGGGGTGATCGAGCGGCGCATGCGGGCCTCGCCCAACATGACGCCCTCGCTGCAGGTGGCTTTCGGCAAGTTCAGCAAGGTCTTCCTGATCGGGCTCGCCTTCCTGCTGGCGATCGATGCGGTCGGCATCGATCTCACCACCCTCACCGTGTTCGGCGGGGCCCTCGGGGTCGGCATCGGCTTCGGCCTGCAGCGCATCACCAGCAACTTCATCAGCGGCTTCATCCTGGTGCTCGACCGCTCGATCAAGCCTGGCGACGTGATCACGGTCGGCGCCAACGACGCCAAGTTCGGCTGGGTCCAGGAGCTCCGGGCGCGCTATGTGGTGGTGCGCGATCGTGACGGCGTGGAGCGCCTGATCCCGAACGAGAATCTGATCACCTCCGAAGTGGTCAACTGGAGCTACTCGGACACCAATACCCGGGTGCGCATCCCGGTGCAGATCAGCTATGACGACGACCCCGAGCAGGCCATGGCCTTGTTGCTGGAAGCGGCCAAGGCCTCGCCGCGCATTCTTGCCGATCCGGTACCGGCCGCACGCATGCTCGACTTCGCCGACAGCGGCATCCAGCTCGAGCTCAGGATCTGGATCAGCGATCCCGAGAACGGCATCGGCAATGTGCGAACCGAGGTGAACCTCGCGATCTGGCGGCTGTTCAAGACGGCGGGCATCACCATTCCCTATCCGCAGCGGGACCTTCACCTCAAGGCCGTACCGGCGCTGCGCACGGTGGTCGAGGACGCCACTGCCGCGGCGGAGGATCCCGACTGAGCCGCGCTTGTCGTGCGCTGCGCCGCGTGGCCTCCGAATACTGGATAATCCAGTGCTTCACTCGGGCCGACGGCCGACCGGCTGCGCGCCGGACACGGCCGGCGAGCTCGCTCCCTCCTGCATCGGCCGTGACCGCGATCCTTGCGGGCACCATTCGTTCTCCCCAGCTTGCAACAGGATTCGCCCCATGCAGTCAGAAAGTTTCATTCCCGGCAAGGATGCCTCGCTCGAGTCGAGCATTGCCACCATGCAGCGCAAACTGACGGCGCTCGGCTTCGCCGTCGAAGAGCGTTCCTGGCTCAATCCGGTCGACGGTATCTGGTCGGTGCATCTGCGCGATACCGATTGCCCGGTGATGTTTACCAACGGCAAGGGCGCGACGCGAGCCGCCGCGCTCGCCAGCGCGCTGGGTGAGTATTTCGAACGCCTGTCGTGCAATTACTTCTGGAACCACTATTACCTGGGCGGCAAATACGCCGAGGGTGGGGCGGGGCGCAGCTTCGTGCATTACCCGCAGGAGAAGTGGTTCGCCCTCGACGCTGGTGGCGCATGGCCCGCCGGCCTGCTGACGCCCGCGCTGCAGGATTTCTACAATCCGAACGCCGCCATTGCCGCCTCCGCGCTGGTGGACTTCAATTCCGGCCATGCCGAGCGCGGCATCTGCGCGATTCCCTATGTGCGCCTCGGCGACCAGGCCGTGGTGTATTTCCCGGTCAACGTGATCGCCAATCTGTATGTCAGCAACGGCATGTCGGCCGGCAACACGGTCGAGGAGGCGCGTGCCCAGGCGCTGTCCGAAATCTACGAGCGCCATATCAAGTTCCGCATCATCAGCGAGGGCCTGTGCCTGCCCGAGGTGCCCCGCGAAGTCATCGCCCGCTATCCGCGCATCGCCGCGGGGATCGCCGGGCTGCGCGCCGCCGGCTACGGCATCCTGGTAAGGGATGCCTCGCTCGGCGGCCGCTACCCGGTGATGAACGTCACCCTGCTGCATCCCCAGGACCAAGGCTGCTTCGCCAGCTTCGGCGCCCATCCCCGCTTCGAGATCGCGCTCGAGCGCGCGCTCACCGAACTGCTGCAGGGCAGGGCGCTGGACGCGCTAGGCGGATTTCCCGAGCCGGGCTTCGACCTCGACGAGATCGCCAGCGCGCCCAACATCGAGATCCATTTCGTCGATTCCAGCGGCCTCGTGAGCTGGAATTTCCTCGGCAACGAGCCCGATTTCGACTTCGTCGACTGGAACTTTGCCACCACCACGGCCGAGGACCACGCCTGGCTGGTGGACAGCATTCACGCCAGCGGCCACGAGATCTACGTCGCCGACTTCGAGCATCTCGGCGTTTACGCCTGCCGCGTTCTGGTGCCGGGCATGAGCGAGATCTACCCGATCGACGAACTCGAATACGAGAACAACAGCGTCGCCAACAACCTCCGCGAAGCCATTCTCTACCTGCCCGAGCTCGACGACGACGAATGTGCCGACCTGCTCGACGCCTTGAACGAAAGCGGCCTCGCGGACGAGCGCCTGGTCGCTGCGCTGATCGGCCTCGCCGCGGGCGACGATCCGTTCTGGCGGGATCTGCGGGTGGGCGAGCTAAAGACCCTGCTGGCGCTTGCCATCGGCGACGACGACGCGATTGTCGAAGGCTGCGAATGGGTGCGGCACTTCGAGCAGATCGACGCGCGGCGCCGCAAGGTCTACCGCTGCATCGAGTGCCTGCTCACCCTCAATGACAACGATGGTTACGGCACGGCGCTGGAAATCCTCTACGGGTCCGAGACCCTGCACATGGCCAGGGCCTTGCTCGAGGACGAAGTGCGGTTCTTCGGCCAGCCTGCGCTCGGTATCGACCTCGATGGCTGCGACATGCACCAGCGCTTGCTGGCGGCCTACGCGAAACTTCACAGGACCCCGCTGGCAGCATGAGGACACCGCACAGAATCGCTCCGCTGGTCGAGGACGGCCTCGTCGACAGCGTGCTGCGCCAGCTCATGAGCGGCAAGGAGGCCATGGTCTACGTCGTCCAGTGCGGCGACGAAGTGCGCTGTGCCAAGGTGTACAAGGAAGCCAACAAGCGCGGCTTCCACAAGGCGGTCGACTACACCGAAGGCCGCAAGGTGAAGAACACTCGCCAGGCGCGCGCCATGGCCAAGGGTTCGCGCTATGGCCGCCAGGAGCAGGAGGCCGCCTGGCAGCACGCCGAGGTCGACGCCCTGCGCCAGCTCGCGGCGGCCGGCGTGCGCGTACCGGAGCCGTATGAGTTCCATGAGGGCGTGCTGTTGATGGAGCTGGTGGCGGACGAGGAGGGCGAGCCCGCGCCGCGACTCAACGACATCGAACTCGATGCGGACCAGGCCCGCGCTTTTCACGCCTTCCTGATCCGCCAGGTGGTGCGCATGCTGTGCGCCGGCATCGTGCATGGCGACCTCTCCGAGTACAACATCCTGGTCGACCGTCATGGCCCGGTGATCATCGACCTGCCGCAGGCGGTCGATGCCGCCGCCAACAACAACGCCCGGCGCATGCTGGCGCGGGACGTGGGCAATCTTGCCGGGTATTTCGGCCAGTTCGTGCCCGAGTTGCTGGATACCCGCTATGGCGAGGAGATCTGGGCGCTCTACGAGACCGGCAAGCTGCTGCCCGACAGCCCGCTTAGCGGGCATTTCGTGGCAGACGAAGGCGATGTGGACCTGGCAGAGGTGATGCAGGTGATCGAGGCGGCACGCGAGGAGGATGCGCTGCGCAGGGCGAGGCGCGCAAGCGAGGATGCCGATGAGCAGGCTCCCCGCTCGTCGCGCCGCGGCTAGCCTGTAACAGGGAATTGCGCTTCGGGCTTGCGGCGAGGCGGTCGCGGCCGCACCATATCGGGCGCCTCGCCGCCTATGCGTGCCGTATATCGGTGTGCGCCGCTCAATTCACCCGGTCTGACGGTCGTTGATCGACGAGGCAAGGCAGTGCCTCCCGCACATGGATTACGCGGCCTGGCTGGATCGACCGCACCCGCCCCCTGCCAGGCGGGCCTGCAAAAGGACTCGACGATAGTCAAATGAAAAGCGCATGGCTTGCCGAAGTGATGATTGCCGCGCCACAGTTGGCCGCCCGCACGCCGCTGCTCGAGGGTATCTCGCGACTCGCCGCCGGGCCTTCGCGTATCTTCGTGGTGGCCGACACGGACGACAAGCCGCTGGGGGTGTTTGGCGGGCGCGAGGCTGTTGCCATGCTCTCCCGCCACGCCGCACTCGACGGCCTGGTGGTGGCCGATGCGCTTGCCGCAACGGCGGCACCCATCCCTGCCGATCTTCATCCCGCCGAAGCCTGGCGCCTGATGCGCGATGCCATGGTCTCCGGACTGGTGGTGGACGATGAGGCCGGGGGCGTCGCCGGGGTGCTGACGGAGCACGGACTGATGCGCCATCCCGCATGTCTTGAGCGTGCCCGTTCGGGCTCGGTTGCAAGCGCGCTGCGCACCGAGCGGATCGATGCGGATGCGACGCTCGACGATGCGCTGGCGCGTTTGACTGGCCAGAAGACCGATTGCCTGCTGGTGCGGGAGAATGGGGCGCCTGCTGGCCTCGTCGGCATCGAGCAGCTCCTCGCGGCCTTCGCGAGCAAGGACGGCGCGCGCCAGACCCGGGTTGGCGAGCTGATGCGGCCGCTCGGCGAGGGGATCGGCGAGAGCGCCTCCCTGGCTCAGGCCCTCGAATGCATGGAGCAGCAGGGCGCCTGCACGGTGAAGGACGCGAGCGGCGGTGCGATCGGGTTGGTGACGCCTCGCGCGATCGCGGCCGTGCTGTGTGCGCAGGATTCACCGCAGCTCGCCGCCTTGAAGCGTCGCCGCACCATCCAGTCCTCGGGAGGCAGCGGGCGGGCGTGGCTGGTGGCATTGCTGGCGGTGCTCGCCGTGTTCGCCACCGAGCAGGTGATCGAATACTTTGCCCGGGAGCGGACGCTGGAGCACGAGCGAAACCGTGTTCTCGAGCGGCTCTCCACCTACCGCGCCCGGCTCGAAGGCGCCATCAATGCGAACATCTACATGGCGAGGGGGCTGACCGCCGTGATTGCCGCCCAGCCAAACCTCGACCAGGCCGGTTTCGCCGCGATCGCGCGCGGACTGGTCTCTGACGAGCAGGCGATGCGGATCATCGCCGGTGCCCCCGGCATGGTGGTGTCCCTGATCTACCCGATGGCGGGCAACGAGGCCGTGGTCGGCCTCGACTACCGCACCCATCCGACCCAGCGCGCCCGAGCGGAGCAGGCCCGCGACAGCGGTCGCACCGTGGTCGCCGGACCGCTGCCGCTGGTTCAAGGGGGCGAGGGCGTGATCGTGCGTGAGCCGGTTTTCCTGGCGGCCGCGGCAGGCGCTTCGGCGCCTCGATTCTGGGGGCTGGTTTCAGCCGTGATCGATGCGGACAGACTGTATGCCCAGGCAGGACTGGACGATCCGCACAACGATCTCGGCCTGGCATTGCGCGGTACCGATGGAAGTGGCGCGAAGGGGCCGGTGTTCCATGGTGACCCGACGCTCTTCGAGCGATCGCCGGTGACGCTCGATATCCTGCTGCCGAGCGGAAGCTGGCAACTTGCAGCGGCGCCGCTGGCGGGCTGGGGGCAGCACCCCGCCGACGACGGCGACCTGATCCGCCTCATGGGCATGCTGGCGGCGGCTGCAGCAGGCGTCCTGGCCTTCGTCCTGGTGCGCAGGTCCCAAGCCGTGGCGAGCAATGGCGCGCGTGTCGAGGCCCTGCTCAGCACCGTCCCGGACATGATCTGGATGAAGGAACCGGGTGGTGCCTTCGTGGCCTGCAATTCCCGCTTCGAGCAGTTCTTTTCGGTTCGCGAGGCCGACATCCTGGGACTGCGGGCAGAAGACTTCCTGACGGGCAGGCAGGCCGAGGCCGGCATCTGCACGAGCCGCGGTGTCGCGGAATGGGTGAGCTTCGATGCGCGCGGGGAGGAAACCGTATTCGAAGCGATCAACACGCCGGTCACCGATGCCTCTGGAAATCTGATCGGCATGCTCGGCGTGGCTCGCGACATTACCGAGCGCAAGCGCAGCGAGCGCGCGCTGCACCGCCAGCGAGACATCCTGGATCGGACCAGCCGCCTTGCCCGGGTGGGTGGATGGGAATTCGATGTGGCGACCATGCAGGGCTCCTGGACCGAGGAAGCGGCACATATCCACGACCTCGAGCTCTCGCACCCGCTGACGGTCGAGGAGGCACTGTCGTTTTACCGCGGCGAGTCGCGCCAACGCATCGAGGCCGCCTTGGCGGCGGCGATCGAGCGCGGCGAACCCTGCGACCTCGAGCTGGAGATGATCAGCGCCAAGGGCATCGTCCGCCATGTCCGCACGATCGGCTTTCCGGTGCGGGAGAACGGCAAAGTGGTGCGCGTAGAAGGCGCCGTCCAGGATGTCTCGAGCCGTCGTGCCGCTGAGCTGCGCGCGAAGCAGGGCGAATTGTTGCTGGACTCGGTGTTCGAAGCCTTGCCGGACCTGTTCTTCGTGCTCGGGCAGGACGGCATCATCCGCGACTATCGGGGTCGACGCGGCGACCTCTATGTGCCGCCCGAGCGTTTCCTCGGCAAGCGCATGGTCGATTGCCTGCCGCCCGAGGTGGCCGCGAAACTCGAGCAGGCTCTGGCGGCGCTCATCGACGGCGCTGCCCCGGCCTTGGTGGTGTACGAACTGCCCATGCATGGTGGGGTGCGCCACTTCGAGGCGCGCCTGAGCCGTATTCCGGGCTCCACGGACTGCGTGGCGGTGGTGCGCGACATCACCGAGCGGGTGGCGGCGGAGGCAGAGCTCGAGGCTCAGCGGCGCGAGTCGGCGTTTCTTGCGGACATGCTCGAGCGAACCTCGCAACCGGTCGGGGTCGGCCTGCCCGGAGGCGGCCTGGGCCGCTGCAACCAGGCTTTCCTGGACCTGCTCGGCTACACCCGCGATGAACTGGCAAAACTGGAGTGGACGCGCGACCTCACGCCCGAGAGGTGGTTGCCGGCAGAGCTCAAGATGCTCGAACAACTCCACGCGACGCATCGGCCGGTGCGCTACGAGAAGGAATACATCCGCAAGGATGGCAGCCTGGTGCCGATCGAGATCTATGCGGACATCGTGGCCGATGCGGAGGGTGCGCCGCAGGCCTACTTCGCTTTCATCACCGACATCACCGAGCGCAAGCGCATCGACGCGGCACTGCGCGAGAGCGAAGCCCGCTACCGGCAGTTGTTCGAGAACAGCCCGGCGCCGATGCTGGTCTATGAAAAGGTTAGCCTGCGCTTGCTGGCGGTGAACGCTGCCTTCATCGACGCCTATGGCTACAGCCGCACGGAAGCGCTCACGCTGTTGCTTCCGGAGCTCTTTGCGGCGGCCGACAGGGCCCGAATCGCCGACGCCGTCGCGGCGCTGCAGGGCTTCGCCTACATGGGGGAGTGGCGGCATCTGCGCAAGGATGGCAGCGAGATCATCATCGAGTCGCGCTCCCACGACATCGACTTTCAGGGGCATGCGAGCCGCGTCGCGGTGATCAACGACATCACCGAGCGAAAGCGTCTCGAGGAGCAGATCCGCGCGCTCAATGCGGACCTCGAATCGCGGGTGCTGGCACGGACCGAGGAACTGGCGGCGGCGAACAAGGAACTCGAAACCTTTACCTACTCGGTATCCCACGACCTCAAGGCGCCGCTGCGCGGCATCGACGGCTACAGCAGGCTGCTGCTGGAGGACTACCGCGACCGGCTCGATGAGGAGGGGCGGCAGTTCCTCGACAACGTGCACCGTGGCGTGACCCAGATGAACCAGCTCATCGAGGACCTGCTGGCCTATTCGCGGATGGAGCGTCGCTCACTGCACGGCGAGCCGCTGGCGCTCGACCAGCAGGTCGCAAGAGTGCTCGATGAGCGCCATGCGGAGATCGAGGCGCGCGGCATGCGTGTCGAAACGGCGCTCGACGGGCTGGTCGCGAGGGCCGACCGTGACGGGCTTGCCATGGTCATTCGCAATCTGGTGGACAACGCCATCAAATTCACGAAGCATGCGGAGGCGCCGCGACTCGTTTTTTCTGGACGCGAGGAGGGTGACCGGATCGTGCTCGAGGTCGCCGACAACGGTATCGGCTTCGACATGCGCTTCCATGACCGCATCTTCGAGATCTTTCAACGATTGCAGCGCGCAGAAGACTTTCCGGGTACCGGTGTCGGGCTGGCGATCGTGCGCAAGGCAATGCTTCGCATGGGCGGCAGCATCCGCGCGCAAAGCGCACCCGGCGAGGGTGCTACGTTCTATCTGGAGCTTCCGCGATGACACCCGATCCTAGCACCCGGCCGATATTGCTGGTCGAGGACAACCCGGTCGACCTCGACCTGACCCTGCGCGCCTTCAAGCGCCGCAAGCTTGCCAATCCGATCGAGGTCGCGCGCGATGGCCAGGAGGTGCTCGACATGCTGCCCCGCTGGGAGGCGGGAGAGGTGCTGCCGCTGGTGATCCTGCTCGATCTCAAGCTGCCGCGGGTGGGCGGTCTCGAGGTGCTGCGCCTGCTGCGCGACAACCCGGTCAGCCAGAACGTGCCGATCGTCGTGCTGACCTCTTCGGATGAGGATGCAGACGTGCAGACCGCCTATCGGCTCCACGCCAATTCGTATATCGTCAAGCCCGTCGACTTTGAAAAATTCATGGACGTTGCGGCCCAGATCGAATTGTACTGGTGCCTGATCAACCATCCGCCTATTTAAGGGCTGCGGCGCATGCGCGTATTGCATGTCGAAGATAATCCGATCGATGCCGACCTCACCGCACGGGCCTTGAAACGCGCGATGCCGGCGATCGAGCTCGTCCATGTCGGCACCCTCGGCGAGGCCCGTGCCCGCCTCGCCGAGTCGCCCGACTTCGATGCTGCGCTGATCGACCTGAACCTGCCCGATGGGTCGGGCTTCGATCTGCTGATGTGGATCCGATCGAATACGCTGCCGATCGCGGTGATCATGCTTACGGGCTCGGGCGATCAACAGGCGGCGGTCAATGCCCTGCAGGCCGGGGCCGACGACTATCTCACCAAGCGGGCCGGATTCGCCGAGCAACTGTCCGCGACGCTCGAGAGCGCCTGCAGCCGGTCGCGGCGGTCACGCCAGAGCCGGGCCAGGAAGCTGCGCGTGCTGTACGCCGAACGCAATGCCGCCGACATCGATCTTACGCGACGGCATCTTTCGCGCGTTGCGCCTCATATCGAGCTGACCGTGGTCGGCGATGCCGGCGAGGCGCTCGCGTGTCTTCCCGAAGGCAAGGCCGTCGAGTCCGATTTCGATGTCGTGCTGCTCGACTATCGGCTGCCGGGGCTCGATGCCCTCGACGTCGTCAAGATCCTGCGGACCACGCGCGGCCTCGATATCCCCATCGTCATGGTGACCGGGCAGGGCACCGAGACGGTGGCCGCGCAGGCCATCCACCTGGGCGTGGACGACTACATCGTCAAGCACGCGAGCTATGTGTACGAACTGCCTGCGACCATCGAGAAGGTGCATCGCCAGTCGCAGCTCGCGCGAGAACAGTCGAACCTGCGTGCCACCACCGAACGGCTCAGCCAGGTGCTGGCGACCAGTCCGGTGGTGCTCTACACCCTGTGCCTGGGCGCGCAGCACGCTGCGTGCACCTGGGTCAGCCGGAATGTCGAGAGCCTGATTGGCTACCCGCCCGAGGTGGCGCTTGAAGCCGGGTGGTGGCAGGCGCATCTGCATCCGGACGACCGCGACCATGCCATGGCCGCGATGGCGACGCTGCAGCAGGCGGAGAGCCTGGCGCACGAATATCGCTTCATCGACGGCAAGGGGCGTGTTCGCTGGATTCACGACCAATTGCGGCGTGTGGCCTCCGACGAGGACAGGTCCGAGCAATTCATCGGTGCGTGGCATGACGTCACCGCGGCCAAGCTTGCCGAACAACTGCGCGAGACCCGCGTCGCCGTTCTCGATGGGGTGATGAGCACGCGCCCCCTCGATGCGATTCTGCATGATGTCGCCGAGCGGCTCGAACGGATCAGGCCCGATATGCGGGTTTCGATCCTGCTGCTCGATCCTCGCAGCGGACGACTGCACACTGCGGCGGCGCCAAGCCTTCCCGCCTTCTTCAACGAGGCGGTGAATGGGCTCGAAGCCCGGGTCGGGACCGGGTCTTGTGGGTCCGCGGCGGCGCAGGGCGAAGCGGTCATCGTCGGCGACCTTCGCACCCATCCTTACTGGGCGCCTTACCTCGCGGTGACCGAACGCGCGGGTCTGCGAGCCTGCTGGTCGCTCCCGTTCAAGGGCGATGCTGGCGAAGTGCTCGGCACGTTCGGTATCTACTATGACGAGCCGCGCATGCCGGAACGCGATGAGCTCGACCTGATCGGCGAATTCGCGCGCATCTGCAGCCTTGCCGTCGAACGCAGCCGTGCCGATGCCCGTCTCAGGCAGGCCGCCGCGGTGCTGGAGAGCACCCGCGAGGGGGTGGTGATCACCGACCTGCAGGCCCGCATCGTGGCGATCAACCCTGCCTACACGCAGATTACGGGGTATGCCGAGGCGGAAGTGCTGGGGCAGAACCCCAGCATGTTGAAATCCGGCAGGCAGGATCAGGCGTTCTATGAGGCGATGTGGCGCAGCGTCCTGGAGAGCGGACACTGGCAAGGCGAGATCTGGAACCGCAGGAAGGACGGCGAGCTCTACCCCCAGTTGCTCGCCATCAGCGCGGTCAGGGATGCGGAAGACCTGCCCTGCAATTACGTGGGGGTGATGACCGATATCAGTCAGCTCAAGGACTCGCAGGCGCGACTGGAATACCTGGCGCACTACGACCCGCTGACCTCGCTGCCCAACCGCCTGTTGTTGCATTCGCGCCTTACCCACGCCCTCGAGAGCGCCGATCGGCACAAGCGCCGCGTCGGTGTGCTCTATATCGACCTCGACCAGTTCAAGAACGTCAACGACAGCCTCGGGCATCCGGTCGGCGACGAACTGCTCGAGGCATTCGCGCAGCGCCTGCTCGAACGCGTCCGCGACGAGGACACCCTCGGACGCCTCGGTGGCGACGAGTTTCTGCTGATCCTCGAGGATCTGGAGCGCAGCGATGATGCCGCCCACATTTCGCGCGAGCTCCTCGCGATGCTCGAGCGACCCTTCGAGTTGCCCAGCGGGCACCAGGTCTATATGGGTGCGAGTGTCGGCATCTCGATCTATCCCGACAACGGCGGCAGCGGCACCGAATTGATCCAGCATGCCGACGTCGCGGTCTACCAGGCCAAGGAGTCTGGGCGCAACACCTTCAGCTTCTACACGCCGGCACTCACCCGCGCCGCCGACGAGCGGCTGGCGCTCGAAGCCGCGCTGCGACGGGCGATCGTGCAGGGTGAGTTCGTGCTTCATTTCCAGCCCCAGCTCGACCTCGGCTCCGGCACGGTGATCGGCTGCGAATCGCTGGTGCGCTGGAACGATCCCGTGCAAGGCATGATCGCGCCGATGCGCTTCATTCCGCTGGCAGAGGAAACCGGCCTGATCGTGTCGCTCGGCGAGTGGGTGTTGCTGGAATCCTGCCGCCAGGCCCGGCGCTGGGTCGACGCCGGATGCGCCGATCTGGTGATGGCGGTGAACCTTTCGGCGCGCCAGTTGCGCCAGCCCGACTTCGTCGAACGAATCGCCGACATCCTCGCCGAAACCGGCCTGCCCGCGGCCCATCTCAAGCTCGAGCTGACCGAGAGCATGATCATGGGACACGGCGACGAGGCGGTCGCGCTGCTGCGCGCCCTGAAGGATCTCGGCCTGGCCCTGTCGATCGACGACTTCGGCACCGGCTATTCCTCGCTGGCCTACCTCAAGCGTTTCCCGATCGACGAGCTCAAGATCGACCAGAGCTTCGTGCGCGATATTCCGCACGACAGCGACGACATGGAGATCGCGACCGCCATCATCAGCCTGGCCCGCAGCCTGCGCCTGAAGGTGGTGGCCGAGGGGGTTGAAACCGAGGCCCAGCGATCGTTCCTGCAGCAGCAGGGTTGCCATGCGCTGCAGGGCTATCTGGTCGGCCGCCCGGTACCTGCGAAGGACTTCGCCGAACTGCTGGCTGGCACCCCGGGCTGAGCCCCGGGGTCGCGCAGATGGTGAAAATTTCCGCGCGTGATCCGTGAACTCGTATGCTTCTGTCCATGTGCGGTGACCGGCTATCATCGGCCGGGGTCGCATCTGGTGGTGCGTGTGACCAGCCGATCGAACGCTCATGGAGACATGTTCCAGTGCCTGTGCTGTTCCGCTCCCGGCGGGGGGGGCCAACGCGAAACACCCTGCGGCACCTGCTTGCCGGCCTGATGCTGGCATGTGCCGCGCATGGCGCGCCTGCCGAGGACTTCACCTACGTGGTGAAGGCGGGCGACAACCCCTGGAATATCACCAGTCGCTACCTCAAGGGCATCGGGTACTGGTCCAGGCTGCAGGATTACAATCGCATCCTTGCGCCACGCACCATCCGGCCCGGCACGACGCTGCGCATCCCGCTGGCGTGGATGCGCGGCGAGGCCGTCGCCGCGCAGGTGGTCGAACTTCGTGGGCGGGCCGATCTGCGGCAGGGTGGGGCCGTCGTTGCGCTCAAGGTCGGCATGAGCGTCGGCAACGGCGCGATTCTTCGCACCTTCGAGCAGGCCAGCCTGGTGCTGGCCTTTCCCGATGGCAGTCGCAGCGCGGTCGGCGGGGATTCGGAAGTGCGCCTTGCCGAGCTGCGGCGGCTGCGCGCTTCGAATGCCCAAGAGGTCAGGCTTGAACTCAGGCGCGGCCATCTCGAGAACCTGGTGGAGGGCGTGCGCAGCGGTGGGCGCTATACCATCGAGACGCCAGCCGGCATCGCCGCGGTGCGCGGCACGGTGTTCCGGGTGTCGACCGAAGCAGGGCAGGTGCGGGCCGAAACCGTGGGCGGCGAGGTGGCGCTTGGCAACCGCTCCGGCACCACCCGCCTGGCGGCCGGCACGGGTTCGCTGGCCGTTCGCGGCAGCGCGCCCTTGCCGGCACTTGCGCTGTTGCCGCCGCCCGACCTTTCGGCGCTGCCGGCGCGAATCGAGCACCTGCCCTTCAGTCTGGGCTTTGCGCCGGTGGCCGGCGCCGTCGCCTATCGCAGCCGCGTCCTGTCGCAGCCGGGCATGGCGGCGAGCGATTCCGAACTGATGGCTGGCGATCCGCTCGCGCGTGGCGCGGCGGAACTGCCCGACGGGCGATACCGGCTGCTGGTCAGGGCGGTAGACCGGCACGGCCTGGAAGGCCTCGATGCCGAGCGCGAGATCGTCATCGATGCGCGCCCGGAACCACCGTTCGCGCAGATGCCGGAGCCGGACGCCTTCGTGATCGAAGCGCAGCCGGAGTTTCGCTGGACCGGCCGCAGCGAGCCGGTGAGCTACCGCTTCCAGCTTTCCGCCACGGCCGATTTCAGGGCGCCCATGGTCGATGAAGCGTCTCTCGCCGAGCCGCGTTTCACGCCCCCGGCACCCTTGCCGCCGGGGCGTTACTACTGGCGCGTGGCGACCAACAGCGAGCGCGAGGGCCAAGGGCCGTTCTCCGATCCTCAGCGCTTTCGCCGGCCGGCCGACGGGCCGGCAGCCGAGCCGCCGGCGATCGACGACGAGGTGCTGAAGCTGCGCTGGCGGGCTGGCGCCGATGGGGTTCGCTACCAGCTTCAGATCAGCGCCGACCCTGAGTTTGGCGAGATCGCGCTCGATGTCGAAACCAACGAGGCGGAGCTTGCGCTGCCGATCCCCGCCGCGGGCGCCCATCACGTGCGTATTCGCAGCCTCGAGCCCGGCAGCCCGCCCGGTCCGTGGGGCACCCCTCAGCTCGTCGAGGTGCCGCATGATCACTGGCCGGCGCTGCTGATCCTCGTGCCGGTCCTGTTGTTCGCCCTATGATCACCGGCCGGCCAGGCGCTGGGCGCGGTGGCTGGTGGATTGCGATGATGCTGGTTGCGGTGGCGCTGGTTTTCGATTTTGCGCCTCTGGAGCGCGCGAGCCTGCTTGCCTACGATGCCGCCGAGCCTGTGTTCCGGCCAGCCGGCAAGGGCGACCGGACCGTCATCGTTGCCGTCGATGAGGCGAGTGTCGGCGCGCTCGGACGCTGGCCCTGGGACCGCAGCCTGCATGGCGAACTGGTTCGACGGCTGACGGCTGCAGAGGTCGCGGCGATCGGTTTTCCGGTCCTTTTTTCCGAGCCGGCGCCCGGCGATGCGGCCTTCGGCGCCGCGCTTGCGGCTGCGGGCCGGGTGGTGCTGGCGGTGGCGCCCGGGCACCTTGGCACGGGGCCGGGCGTGTTCGAGGTTCTGCCCACTCCTGAACTGGCGGTCGCGGCCGCGGCGCTCGGCCATGTCGATGTCGAACTCGATGCCGACGCGCTGGTGCGCCGAACCTACCGCAAGGCCGGCAGCGGCAGCGCGAAATGGCAGGCGCTGTCGCTCGCGGTGTTCGAGCTGGGCCGGCTTCACCAGGGCGGGGCAGGGCTCGGTCGGGAGCCGCAGCTCGCCGCCCTGCCGGCCGCGGCGATGGCGTGGGTGCGTGATGGCGAGATGCTGCTGCCGGCCGCGGACAATGAAACACGGATTCCCCGCTACAGCTACTACGATGTGCTCGCTGACCCCCAGCTTGCAGCGAGCCTGCGCGGCAAGACGGTATTCGTCGGCACCACCGCCGCGGGACTCGCGGCGGGCCTGGCAGGGCCGGGTTCGGACCACGGGGCGCCACTGCCGGCGGTCGAGCTCCACGCCCGCGCGCATGAAGCGCTGCTCAAGGATCAGGTCTATCGAACGGCCGGACCGACCCTCACGCTGGCCTTGACCTTGCTCTTTCTGGCCGTGCCGGCGCTCCTTTATCCGCGCCTCGGCATGCGCGCCGCGCTGGCCGCCGGCGCGCTGGTGCTGGTGCCACCCCTGGCAAGCGGCATTGTCCTGGCTGTCACGCGGGTGTGGATTCCGCCCGGCGCGGCCATGCTGGGTTTCGCGCTCGGCTATCTGCTGTGGTTCGCCTTTGCGCTGAAGCAGACGCGGGGCTTCCTGCGACGCGCGCATCGGGACGCCGATGCAACGCTGCGCTCGATCACCGACGGCGTCGTCACCCTCGATCGCGAGGGGACGATCGTGTTCGCCAATCCCGTGGCCGAGCGGCTGTTCGGGCTGGGCCAGGCCGAGCTGCACGGCAAGCCCCTCATGGAGGCGTTGCGGCCCTGCACCGCCGAAGCCGGGCAGATCTGTTCCTTGCAGGCGCGCTGCGCGGCCTCCGGCGAGACGTTCGCCTTGCCTGAACCGATCGCATGGACCGCCCCTTCGTCCGGCGATCTGGTGCTCAAGCTCACTGCCGCGCCGATCGGCAGCCGGCCCGACGGCGTGGTGCTGGCGTTCAACGACGTGACCGACACCGTCGCCGCTGCCTCGCGGCTGTTGTTCGAGGCCACCCACGATCCGCTGACAGGGCTCCCCAATCGCACGTTGCTGCGCGACCGCTTGCGCGTCTCGCTCACCCAGGCCGAGCGCCGGCAGCGCATGGTGGCGCTGTTGTTCGTCGATCTCGACCGCTTCAAGCGCATCAACGACAGCCTCGGCCACCAATGCGGCGACGATGTGCTGAGGGTCGTCGCCGAGCGACTCACCGCGGCGGTGCGGGCGGACGACACGGTATCGCGTTGGGGCGGGGACGAGTTCATCATCCTCATGGACAACCTCGCCGATCGTTCCGCGGTGGTCACCGTCGCTCGCAAGGTGCTCGAGCTGATCGATCGTGAAGTGAGCACCCTGGAGGGCAGTCGCGTGGTGCTGTCCTGCAGCATCGGCATCAGTGTCGGGCCCGACGACAGCAAGGATGCCGACACCCTGCTGTCGATGGCCGACCAGGCGATGTACCGCGGAAAGATCGAGGGCGGGGGCGGCTACGTGTTCTTCTCGAACGACATGAACACCTGGTCGCGCG
Source organism: Zoogloeaceae bacterium (assembly GCA_024235595.1). Lineage (GTDB taxonomy): Bacteria > Pseudomonadota > Gammaproteobacteria > Burkholderiales > Rhodocyclaceae > Cognatazoarcus. The sequence continues at coordinate 67,282 of JACKMC010000006.1, forward strand.
AGCGCCTGAACATGGAAAGTGCCTTGCGGCAGGCGCTGGAAAAGCGCGAGTTCGAGCTCTTCTACCAGCCGCAGATCGACATCCACAGCGGCACGCTGGTCGGGCTCGAGGCGCTGCTGCGCTGGCGCAAGCCGGGCGAGGGACTGATTCCGCCGGATCTGTTCATCCCGGCGGCGGAAGAGAGCGGGATCATTCGCAGCATTGGCGAGTGGACGCTGCACGAGGCCTGCGGGCAGGTGGCGCGCTGGAACGCGGCGGGGCTGAAGCCGGTGCCGGTGTCGGTCAATGTGTCGGCCCGGCAGTGCTCCGGCATGGGCCTTGCCGGGACGATCCGCGCTGCCCTCGAGGCGACCGCGATCGCGCCCGCGCAGCTGAAGATCGAGATCACCGAAACCACCGCGATGCGCGACGTGGACAATGTCGCGACGCTGCTGCATGCGATTGCGGCGCTCGGCGTCGCGGTTTCGATGGATGATTTCGGGACCGGCTATTCCTCGCTGTCCTGGCTCAAGCGCTTCCCGATCTCCGAGCTCAAGATCGACAAGAGCTTCGTCGATGACCTCGCCGCCGGCCACGACGATGCGGCAATCGTGCGGGGCATGATCGCGCTGGCGAACGGACTCGGCATGGGCGTGGTCGCGGAGGGGGTCGAATCCTGCTCCCAGTTCAGCTTCCTCGCCGCACACGGTTGCGATGTCGCACAGGGTTTCCTGTTCGCCCGCGCGCTGCCGGCCGACGAGATCGCGAGCTGGCTGGTTGCGCCGCCCGCCCATGTGCTCGAGTCGATCGAGTCGGCGGGGCGCGATGAGGCCGCGGGCGGCGGGCATCGGCAGGCACCCGGGCGCTGAGGCAGGGCTCGATCGAAGGCGGGTCGGGGCGCTCGCGACGGCGTGCGGCGCTACACTGACGGCCATGCCGCCAAATTTTGAAATTCCGCCCCAAGAGCTCGAGATCACCGCGATCCGCGCGCAGGGTTCGGGCGGCCAGAACGTCAACAAGGTCTCGAACGCGGTGCACCTGCGTTTCGACATCAACGCCTCGTCGCTGCCCGAGGAGATCCGCGAGCGCCTGCTCAGGCTCGGCGACCAGCGCATTACCAAGGACGGGGTGGTGGTCATCAAGGCGCAGCAGTTTCGCAGCCTCGAGAAGAATCGCGCCGACGCGCTGGCGCGCCTGCAGGAGCTGATCGCCAGCGTGGCGGTGCAAGCCCGCAAGCGTCGCCCCACCCGGCCGGGAAAGCGTGCGGTGGCCAGGCGCCTCGATGGCAAGAGCCGGCGCGGCGCGATCAAGGCGGGCCGCGGCAAGGTCAGCGAGTAGCGGGGCGGCGCGGGCTCAGTTCAGCAGGCGGGCGAAGAACACCAGGCTCATGCCCAGGCCGATGACGATGACGATGCTGCGCACGGTCCTGCGGCTCAGCCGCCGGGCCAGGCCGGCACCGGCATAGCCGCCGGCGATGGCCGCCACCATCATCAGCACGGCGACCGGCCAGTGCACCACCCCGGCAATGGCAAAGGTCAGCACCGAGATCGCGGAAATGACGAAGGAGACGGCGTTCTTGAGGCCGTTCATCGCATTCAGGTTCTCCATGCCCCACAGCGAATAGAGCGCCAGCAGCACGATGCCGAGACCACCATTGAAATAGCCGCCGTAGACCGCCACCAGCACGCTGCCGCTCGCACCATAGGGCTTGACTGCAAAGCGGCTGCTGGAGGTCCACCGCTGGATCTTTTCCTGGAAGGCGAAGCAGGCGGTGGCGGCGAGCAACAGGAAGGGCACGATCAGCGAGAAGAACGCGTTGGATGAGACCAGCAGCAGCAGCGCGCCGAGCAGTCCGCCGACCAGGCTGAGGATCACCAGGCGCACCAGGGTGGTCCGATCTAGCGCGGCCAGCTCCCTGCGAAACCCGGCCACGGCGCCCAGGTAGCCGGGGAAGACCGCCACCGCGCTGGTGGCGTTGGCCGCCACCGGCGGGATGCCCGCATAGACCAGCGCCGGAAAGGTGAGGAAGGTGCCGCCGCCGGCGATGCTGTTGAGAATGCCGGCGAGAAAGGCTGCGATGGCTGGAACCAGGTACTCGATCAAGAAGCGCTCCTTTGGTGGCTCGAGGCATTCGGGCGGCAAGAGTGTAGCACCGCGCTTGCGACGCACAGGCGTGGCCCTGCGAGCTTGCGGCTGCGCCGAAGTATTGTGCCTACGTGCAAGCGATGAAGCCGATCTCGAGCATGAAGGCGCCGGCCTGGCCGTCTCCGATCATCAGCCCGGCCTGCCTCACGCGAGCCGGATCGAGGGGGCCCATGCCGGCAACTTCCCGGCCGCGGAACTTCGCCCGAAAAGCTGCCAGCGGGAGGCGGACATCGCGCCATGGCCCTGCCGGGGCAATGAATGCGGCCTGATAGCTGACGCCGTCGAAGTCGTCGTCGATGCGCAGGTTCAGCTTGTAGCGCATGCCGTCGCCCCGCACCCGCATGCAATAGCCCGCCGCTCCCGCAGCGCCGAGCGCCCGTGGGGTGCAACGCACCGAAGCGAAGCCTGCGTTATTGCGCCTTGAGACCGTCCCTTCGAAGACAGCATGACCGCGCGGATCGTGGCGCAGCCGGCTGGCCGATGCGCCCCCCATGACGGCGTCGTCGATCGCAGACCAGCCGAGCAACCCGTCAGGGGAGGCGAAATCGAACAAGATGCGTTGCATTTGGCGATTGTGCAGGGCCGCACGCGCGGCGGCAATCGTGACCGATGTCGCGTCGCCTTGCGAAGGCGATTCGAAGGCATCGCTTCGACCTCCCCCGGCGACTGCTTTGCGGTGTATGGTGGAGGCGGCAGGACGTCCATGCGACATGGCGTCGAGCCGCTTTAGCGCAGCCGTCGAGGCGCACTGGACCAGGGGGACGACACTTGGATACAAAGAATATCGAGGCGGATACATTGCCGACCGAGGCCGAGATGCTGGCCGCGCCCGCCAGCGAGTATCTCAATGCGCGCCAACTGGCTTTCTTCCGCGCGCGCCTGTGCGATGAACGCGACGCGCTGCTCGGGTCTGCAGAGCAGACCACGCGCCACCTTCAGGAGTTCGAGTCGACGCCGGACCCCTCGGACCGGGCCTCGCTCGAAGAGGACCACACCCTCGAGTTGAGGGTCCGCGATCGTGAGCGCAAATTGCTGCACAAGATCGACCAGGCCATCGCGCGCATCGACAATGGTACCTTCGGCTGGTGCGAAGAAAGCGGCGAACCCATCGGCATCGCGCGGCTGATCGCCCGCCCCACCGCGGTGTTTACCGTCGAAGCCCAGGAGCGTCACGAGTCGCGCAGCAAGCGCCTGGGCGGTTGAGGGCGACGAGTCCGGCTCTCGCACAGCGCCACGGTCGCAGCCATCGACAGCCCGGATTGGAAATCCGGGCGCGGGGTGTGTATGCTTGTTTGTCCTGGACAAATTGCATTTCAAACCTGCTCGTGACGATCCGGCAACTACGCCGCCGAGGCGCGTGGCAGGGGCGAACCAATTAACATGAACCTGCACCTCAATACCGTTCTGCCCTTCCGGGCGGCAAGCCTGAGAACCCTGCTGCCTGTGCTGGCCGTTGTGGGCGTGGCCGCGTGCTCGACGCTCCCGCCCCAGGGCGTCACCCCGGTAAGCCCCTTCGACGTCGAGCGCTACAAGGGCAAATGGTATGAGATTGCGCGTCTCGACCATTCCTTCGAGCGCGGGCTCACCAATGTCAGCGCGACCTACCGCCCGCAAGCCGACGGCAGCGTCGAGGTCATCAACCGCGGCTACGATGCCGAAGAGGGCAAATGGCGGGAAGCGGTGGGGCGGGCGGTGTTCACCGGAAGCTCCGACCGGGGATCGCTGAAGGTTTCGTTCTTCGGGCCGTTCTACGGTGGCTATCACGTCGTTGCCCTCGACCAGCAGGATTACCGTTGGGCGATGGTGATGGGGCCTGATCGGGGTTACCTGTGGATACTCGCCAGGGAGCGGCAGCTTTCGCCCGCGGTGCGGGCTGCACTGTTGCGCCAGGCCGTCGCTCTTGGAGTGAACACCGAGGCGGTGATCTGGGTGAAGCACGAGCGTGATGACAGCTGAGCCCGGTTCGCCGCGCCGCTTGAATCCGAACAAGCTGCTGCTCAGCAAATGGACTGCGGTGATCCCCCGCAACAAGGAACTGCACTTCATCGTCACCCGGGTTGTCGCCCCCGAGCCGCCCGTGACGCGCATTGAATACGTCGAGATCGAGGCGCTGCACTCGCGGCGCAGCTTCGTGCTGCCATGGCGCGAACTCAAGGATGCGGGCCGCTGGTTGCAGGGCTGGCAGTGAGCGCTTGTCGAGGACACGAACAGGCATGCAAAGGACTCCCCGCATTGCAGTGATCGGCGCCGGCATCGCGGGCCTGTCCTGCGCGACCGCCCTGCGCGAGGCCGGCCTCGAGCCGGCCGTCTTCGATAAGGGCCGCGGCCCCTCGGGGCGAATGAGCACCCGTCGCGGCGAAGGCTGGCAGTGTGACCATGGCGCGCAGTATTTCACCGCCCGCAGTCCCCAGTTTCGTGCCGAGGTGGCGCGCTGGCAGGAGGCTGGCGCTGCCGCGCGGTGGTCGCCGCGGCTCAGGGTCTTGGATGGCGCCTCGACGAGCGAGCCCGGTTCCGATCTGGCGCGCTTTGTGGGCGTGCCGCGCATGAGCGCACCGGCCCGCCTGCTTGCCGGCGCACTCGACCTGCGTACCGGGGTCAGCGTGGATGCGGCCAGGCGTGCGGCTGACCGCTGGCAGTTGCGCTCGGTCGAGCACGGCTGGCTGGCCGGGCGCTTCGAGGCGCTGGTGCTGGCGGTGCCGGCACCGCAGGCGGTGCCGCTTCTGGAGCCGCTTGCGCCATCGCTCGCGGCGCTCGCCGCGAGGGTCAGAATGCGTGGCAGCCGGGCGCTGATGCTGCGCTTCGCGGCACCGCTTGCGCTGCCTTTCGACGCCGCTTTCGTCAATTACGGCCCGCTGCGCTGGATCGCGCGCGATAGCAGCAAGCCGGGCCGTGGCGGTACCGAGACCTGGCTGCTGCACGCCAATGCGGCGTGGAGCGAGGTCCACATCGACGAGGATGCACAGACGGTTGCCGAACTACTTCTGGCGGCGTTCGTCGAACTTGGCGGGGCGCGCCCGGCGGCGTGGAGTGCGCACCGCTGGCGTTACGCCGACACCGAGGCGGCCCTCGATCAGGGCTGTGCCTGGCAGCCCGAGCTGCGCATCGGACTGTGCGGTGACTGGCTGAACGGCGGCAAGGTGGAGGGCGCCTGGCTGAGCGGCCGGGCGCTTGCCGGGCAGCTTCGGCGTGCCTTTGAGGAGGCGTGTTAGCTTGCGAGGTCACACGTATTTCGCCATTTCTGTGGAGGACGCGATGGATTGTCATGGATGCTTTTGGATGACGCGCGACAGCTCGCCGGGCGAGGGCTGAGCCCGTGACGAAGCCGCTGCACGAAATCGCCCCGCAGTCCTTGCGCCGCCTGCGTCGAACCCTCGCGGTGGTGCTGGCGATCTTCTTTCTGCCGCTGGGCTACGCCGTGGGCAGCTACTTCTTCAATGGCGAGGCACGGGCCGACTGGCGCAGCGCCCGTCGCGACAGCAGCGGCCAGGCGCCCGATCCGGCAGTTGTCTCCGAGGCGGTCATCCAGGTCTATGCGGCGCGGGCGGTACGCTGGCGCGGCGCCTTTGGGGTGCATACCTGGGTCGCCGCCAAACCGGCCGGTGGCGCGGCCTACACCCGTTTCGAGGTGATGGGCTTCGGCATTGCCCGCGGTCGCGAGGCGGTGCGGGTGCACGAAGGCGTGCCGGATGCCTTCTGGTTCGGCAGCCGGCCGACCCTGCTCGCCGAGTTGCGCGGTGGCGCCGAGGTCGATGCGCTGATCGACCGCCTGCACCGGTTGGCGGCGGCCTACCCCTACAACCATGAGTACCGCATCTGGCCAGGCCCCAACAGCAATACCTTCACCGCCTGGCTTACCCGCCAGCTGCCGGAATTGTCGGTGGAGATGCCGCCGACCGCGATCGGCAAGGATTACCTGGTCGACAATGCGGTATTCGGCAACGCGCCAAGTGGTGGCGGGCTACAGGTTTCACTGGGTGGGCTCATCGGTTTCACCGTGGCACCCGAGGAGGGCCTCGAGCTCAATCTGCTCGGCCTGAGCGCGGGCATCGACCTGTCTCCGCCCGCGCTCAAGCTGCCTGGCGTGGGAAGGGTCGGCTTTTCCGGCTCCCCAGCGCCCTGAAGGTTCAACTGCGGCGGCGGGCTCTCCAGCCGACAAGGCCGAGGCCGGCGAGCAGCATGGCCCAGGCTTCGGGCTCCGGAACGGCTGCCACGACTGTGCGCGAAAAGGCGCAGCCAGCAAGCCCGGACGAGCAGGTCGTGGCAGAAACGTCTGCATCGAGTGCATTCCCGTCTGCATCGAAGCCGCGGATCGTCAGGCCGAGGGCCACATTGTAGAGCTCGTATGTTCCTGGCGTGGCGCTGCCCGTGGTTGGCGTGAGGGTGTACAGCAGGAAGCTTTGTTGATCACCCGGCGCGAGCGTGTAGGTGCTGCCCACCTCGAACCAGGAGTTGGCGCCGGTGGCGGCCGCGATCGAGTATTCGCCGTCGCTGCAGCTGCTGGTGAAGCTTCCGGTGCAACTGCGGCTGATGAACAAGGAGGCCTCGGAGTAGGAATCGAAGGCTACGTCGAACAGCCCCTCGCTGTAGTTGTTGCCGAATTCCGGCAGCAGGGTGGCCGGCAGGCCGAAGATCGGCTCGTCGGTGGAGTTGGTGTCGAAGCTGAATGCCTCGTCACCGACGACCGACAGCGTCGCCCAGATCTCGATGGTGTCGGAACTCTGGACCGTGCCGGTCGGTTCGGTGAAATCGAGTGTCAGCTCGGTGTACGCGTGAGCCGGCAACGCGAGTCCGGCGCTGAGGGCGAGGATGGCCGTTGCGTTCTGAAGCGTGTTCATGGACTGTGGGTTCCCTTTGGTTGGTCTGCCGTCGGCATAAAGCAGATTTCGTGCCACGATAAGAGTTCTTTATGGATCATGGGCTTGTGGTCTTGCGCAGGACGACGTGTAAAGAAATCTGACACATTCCACAAGCACCGAGTGCGATTTTGACCGGGCACACGTCGTTGCCGCGTGCAGGCTGCGCCTCGTCGTGCGCCGCCACACGGCCAGGCGGAAGCACACGGGCCTCCGACTGCGGTTTCGAGGGGCATGCCTGGGCAGGCACGGCCAAAGCAGGGACGATTGCGAGGGTCTGGGAACGCGTTCGCCCACAACGAAAAGGCCCGGTCCTGCCGAGGCAGGGCCGGGCCTTTCGGCTTGAAGATCACGCTTGTCGATATCAGGCTTTGCGACGACGCATGGCGCCCAGTCCGACCAGCGCAAGGGCGAGCAGGCCAACGGTGCCGGGTTCTGGAACCGCGCCACCGGTGCCACCGCCGGTGTCGACGCCGCCGCCACCTGCCTGGATCTCACCATACACGGTGAGGCCGTAGAGGTCGGTCAGGCCGGTACTCCAGCTTTCCTCGATCGCGCCGGTGGCGAGGTTCACCTTTCTGACGTTTGCGCCGCCCAGCGTACCGGTCCAGAACGAGGTTCCATTCGGATCGAGGTTGAGGGCAAAGACGGAACCGATGCCGATGGCGTAGGTCTGCTGCAGCACACCATTCAGATCCCAGCGGTAGACGTTTCCGTTGCCCGACGCGGCGATCACGCCGCCATCGGCCAGATAGCGCTTGGCAAACAGCGCAGCGTAGGGGCCGCTGGTGAACACCGTGTCGACATTGGTTGCGGTGTTGATCTCGCGAATGGTGTTGCCTTCGTTGCTGTAGAGCAAGGTCGTCTGATCGGCTGCGAGGTCGATCCAGTCGGTGTTCTGCAGCGTCGCGATGTTGGTGATGGGTGTGCCCGTGGAATCGACCTTCTGGATCTGCATGGCGCCCGCATTGCCGAGGTAGGCGTTGCCCGCTGCGTCGAAGACGATCGACTCGACGCTCGCAATACCGTTGGCCCAGCTGGCATCGACCAGGTTGCCGTTGTTGTCGAACTTGGAAACGACGTTGGCGCTGAACGCGGTGACATAGAAGTTTCCGTCCTTGTCGAACGTGCCTCCCGTGGTGAACCCGCCCAGCCCCGTATCGAGCGTCTGCTTCAACACGCCGCTTTGGCTGTAGACGTTGACTTTGCCGCTGCCCGTCGAGGCGAAGACGTCGCCAAGTGCGTACGGTGCCGCCGATGCGGCGGTGCCGAATCCAAGCCCTATTGCCGCAAGCAGGACGCCCGCGAAGCCCTTGATTCCTGATGTGAAATTCATGGCTGACCCCCTCTTGTCCGGATCGGAAAAGCATCCGTTGTATGTAGTCCGTCGTGATCGACGTACTTGGTCCGTCATCCGCATAATTTGTGCCAAAACGTTAAACGCATTAGAAATCAACGAATTGCTTTTCTGCTGTTTCGCGCCATGTAAAGAAAACCGACATCTGCAACGAGAACGAAGGAGGCGAGAGCCGCGTCGCCTGCGGATTCCTTCGGCGACGCGGACCCTGGCAGGGATCGCAGCATGGACGGGTGCCGCGCGAGTAAGTAGCGAAGAAAGATGCCCGGCAGCGGGTCGAACCGGCGCCAAGGGAAATGCCGGTCAAGGATCTGATCGTGCCGGCACCCCACGTTCGCGGGGGGGGGGGGGTGCGGGCGCCCTGCCCGGCGCAACGGGCTACAGCGTGACTTGGTCTAGCGGCCGGCTCGAGGCAATTCCGGCCGGGGCTTTGCCGCACACCGCGGCGCCCGGGTTTTCTCGCATCGCGTCAGGGTGAGAAAAGGGCCCGCAGCTAGCGCCTGAACTCGCGAAAGCTCGCGGCGCGGGCGAGGTCGGCCTGCACCTCTTCCCGGCTGCGCTCGTAGCTGATCTCGCGGCCCATGGCCTTGCCCACGTAGCGGGTGCCGTTGCGCGTCGGGGTGAGGGTGCAGCGCACGCTGTGGATGCCCTCGCCGAGCACGACCTCTATGCGCTCGGCGCTCTTGCTGAACACCCCGACCTGAAGTTCCTGGCCGCTGCTGGTGACGCGCACCTTGATCCTTTCCTCGTTCATGGGGCGATCCTGTGGATTGATGGGCATGGCTGCGCGGCAGCGGGGCTTGGTCAGGTGGTGAGGATGCGGCACCTCAGCGTACCCGTGATCGTCCTCAGGCGCTCGAGATATGTCGCATCCAGCTCGGCCTCGATGTCGGTCGCCACGTAACCGAGCTGTGCGCCGGTCTGCAGGTATTGCGCGGCGATGTTGATTCCGGCATCCGAGAACACGTCGTTGATGTGCGCCAGCACGCCGGGCACGTTGCGATGCACGTGCAGTACCCGTGTGGGGCTGCGCTGATGCGGTAGCGACAGCTCGGGGAAATTGACCGCGGAAAGGGTCGCGCCGGTGTTGGCGTAGCGGATCAGCTTGGTGGCGACCTCCCCGCCGATGCTGGCCTGCGCCTCGAGCGTCGAGCCGCCGATGTGGGGGGTGAGGATCACATTGTCGAAACGCCTCAGCGGCGAGACGAAGTCGTCATTGTTTCCGCTCGGCTCAAGCGGGAATACGTCGATCGCGGCGCCGCCGATGTGGCCGCTCTCGAGCGCCGCGGCGAGCGCCTCGATGTCCACCACGGTGCCGCGCGAGGCGTTGATGAGATGGCTGCCGGGCTTCATGCGGGCGAGCGCGGCACCATCGATCATGTTGCGCGTGGCGGGGGTTTCCGGAACATGCAGGCTGACCACGTCGGCGGCGCCGAGCAGTGCCGCGAGCGAGCCCGTCTGGCGTGCGTTGCCCAGCGCCAACTGGTTTTCGATGTCGTGGAAAAGTACCGTCATGCCGAGCTGTTCGGCGAGCACCCCGATCTGCGTGCCGATGTGACCATAGCCGACGATGCCGAGGGTCTTGCCGCGCACCTCGTAGGAATTGCTGGCGCTCTTCATCCAGCCACCGCGATGCTGGACCGCGTTCTTTTCGGGAATGCCGCGCAGCAGCATGATGATCTCGGCAAGCACCAGTTCGGCCACGCTGCGGGTGTTGGAGAAGGGCGCGTTGAACACCGGGATGCCGCGCCGCGCCGCGGCCTCGAGGTCGACCTGGTTGGTGCCGATGCAAAAGCAGCCGATCGCCAGCAGCTTGTCGGCCCGCGCGAGGATCGCGTCGCTGAGGCGGGTGCGCGAGCGGATGCCGATGAAGTGGGCTTCGGCGATCGCTTCCATCAAGTCCTCGCCGGCGAGCGCCGCCGGACGGGTGTCGATGCGGCAGTAGCCGCCGGCTTCGAAGGCCGACACGGCCGAAGCATGGATGCCCTCGAGCAGCAGGCAGTTCAAGGCGGCGGGTCGGAGCGCCTCGCTGATCACCACATCATCCCCATCTCGAGGCGCGCGGCCTCGCTCATCATCTCGCGGCTCCAGGGCGGGTCCCACACCAGCTCGACCTCGGCCTCTTCCACGCCCGGGATGGTGAGCAGCTTCTCGCGCGCTTCGTCGGCAATCAGCGTGCCCATGCCGCAACCGGGTGCGGTGAGCGTCATCTTTACCGCGAGGCGATAGCTGTCCTTGTCGATCGGCTCGGCGGTGCAGGCATAGACGAGACCGAGATTGACGATGTCGATGGGGATTTCGGGGTCGAAGCAGGTGCCAAGCTGCGCCCATGCGGCCTGCTCGATGCTGGCCGCGCTGCGCTCGCCGTCGTCGGCCGGCGCCGGGGTGTCCGCGAGCTGAGGCTCGAGGCCCAGCGCGTCGGCGTTGCGTTCGTCGATGCGATAGAGGTTGCCACCGCACATCACGGTGATCGAGCCTCCGAGGCGCTGCGTGACCAGCGCATAGTTGCCTGCCTCGAGCGTCTCGGGACGGCCCCATGGCACGCTCACCGCGGCGCAGTCGCGGGTGAGTGTGCGGGAGTCGGTTTCGCCGTAAGCGTCGCCCATGATCGATTCCTTATTCCGTGCGCGCGGGGTCGTGTTCCCCGATCAGCGCGTTGTGCAGGGTGTGCCAGGCCAGCGTCGCGCACTTCACGCGCGCCGGAAATTCGCGCACGCCGCCGAGCACCGCGAGCTTGCCGAAGTCGCGATCGGGCGGGGTGTCGGTGAGCATGGCGTGAAAGTCCTTGAACAAGGCCTCGACCTCCTCGACCGTCTTGCCCTTGACCGCTTCGGTCATGAGCGAGGCCGAGGCGGTGGAGATCGCGCAGCCGTGGCCGACGAAGCTCACCTCGGCGATTCTTCCGTCCTCGATGCGCAGGAACACCGTGAGCTGATCGCCGCACAGCGGATTGTGGCCGTCGGCCTGGTGGTCGGCCTCGGGCATGTCGTGAAAGTTTCGCGGCTTGCGGTTGTGATCGAAGATCACTTCCTGGTAGAGCTCGCGCAGGTTGCCGTCCATGGTGCTCATCGGGTCTGCCTCGTGCCGAACATGTATTGGGCCTTGTCGATCGCCGCGACCAGTGCGGCGATATCGGCCTCGTCGTTGTAGATCCCGAGCGAAGCCCGCGCGGTGCCGGGAATGCCGAAGCGCGTCATCAGCGGCATCGCGCAGTGATGGCCGGCGCGGATCGCCACGCCTTCGGCATCGAGAATCGTACCCAGGTCGTGCGGGTGGATGCCGTCGATGACGAAGGACAGGATGGCGGCCTTGTCGGCGGCGGTGCCGATCAGGCGCAGGCCCGGGACGGTCTGCAGGGCGGCGGTGGCGTGTCCGAGCAGGGCGTGCTCGTAGGCTGCGATGTTGGCCATGCCGACACCCGATACGTAGTCGATCGCCGCGGCCAGCCCGACCACGCCGGCGATGTTGGGCGTACCGGCCTCGAAGCGCTGGGGTGCGTCGGCGTAGGTGCTGCGCTCGAAGCTCACGGTGCGGATCATGTCGCCGCCGCCATGCCACGGCGGCATCGCCTGGAGCAGCTCGAAGCGACCGTAGAGCGCGCCGATGCCGGTCGGGCCGTAGAGCTTGTGGCCCGAGAAGGCGTAGAAATCGCAGCCCAGTGCCTGCACGTCCACCGCCTGGTGGGCGACCGCCTGTGCGCCGTCGACCAGCACGATCGCGCCCGCCGCGTGGGCCTGCTCGACGAGCCGCGCGACCGGGTTCACCGTGCCCAGCGCGTTCGATACATGGGTGATGGCGACCAGTCGGGTGCGTGGGCCGAGCAGCGCCTCGAAGGCCTCGAGTTCGAGCTCGCCCGCATCGCTGATCGGTGCCACCTTGAGCACCGCGCCGGTCTGCTCGCAGAGCAGCTGCCAGGGCACGATGTTGGAGTGGTGCTCCAGCGTCGTGACGAGGATCTCGTCGCCCGGCTGGAGGGTGGTGCGGCCCCAGCTCTGGGCCACGAGGTTGATCGCCTCGGTGGTGCCGCGGGTGAACACGATCTCGTCGGCCTTGTCGGCGTTGATGAAGCGCTGCACCGTTTTGCGTGCGTCCTCGTAGAGGTCGGTGGCGTGTTGCGAAAGCCAGTGCACCCCGCGGTGGATATTGGCGTTCGAGTCGCGATAGAAATTGCGCTCGGCCTCGATCACCGCGTCGGGCTTCTGCGTGGTGGCGCCATTGTCGAGATAGACCAGGCGCTTGCCGTGCACCGTCCGCGAGAGGATCGGGAAGTCGCCGGCGAGCTGCAGCCCGGCTGGTGCCAGGGCGGCATGGGCGGCTGCGGCAGGGGCATTCATAGCAATTCCTCCAGCAGTTCGCCGCCCGGCAGGCGCGCCAGCAGCGCGGCGCGGGCGCGCGAGCGAAGCGGCATGAGCTCGATGCGTTCGAGTGCTTCGGCGGCGAAGGCATAGGTGAGCAGCCGGCGGGCGTGGATTTCGTCGAGGCCGCGCGATTGCAGGTAGAACAGGCTGTCCTCGTCGATCTCGCCAACCGTGGCGCCGTGGGCACATTTCACGTCGTCGGCGTAGATCTCCAGCTCCGGTCGGGCATCGGCCTCGGCCTGGCGCGACAGCAGCAGGTTGTCGCAGCGCTGCATCGCATCGCTGCGCTGGGCATCGCGCGCCACCACCACCCGGCCGGTAAAGACGCCGCGCGACTGGCCATCGAGCAGGCCGCGATAGAACTCGCGACTGTTGCCAAGCGGGCGAGCATGGTCGATGCAGGTGTGGTGGTCCACATGGCGGCGGCCGTCGACATGGTAGAGGCCGTTGAGCAGGGCTTCGCAGCCCTCGCCGTCGAAACGCGTGCGGATGTCGTTGCGCGCCAGCCGGGCGCCGAAGGACAGTGAGTGCGAGGCGAAGTGCGCGCCGCGCGCCTGCACCGAGGCGATGCTTGCCAGGTGAATGGCCTGTTCGGCCTCCTGCTGCAGCTTGAGGTGGGTGATGCGCGCGTCGGCCTCGGCCATGATGCGGGTCACCGCGGTGGTCAGCGAGGCGCTCTGGCCGCCACCGATGTAGTGCTCGACGACGGTGGCTTGGGCGCCGCTGCCGGCCACCACGAGGTGGCGCAGATGACGGCTCGCTTCGCTTGCGCCGGCGATGGAGACCAGGTGCAGCGGCGCATCCAGCGCGACGCCCGGGGCGAGGCGCACGAAGGCGCCATCGGCGGCCAGGGCCGTGTTGAGCGCGGCCGGGCTGTCGCCATCGGCGGCGTTGCCGAAGGCCGCTTCGATATCCTCCGAATGCGACTCCAGCGCCTCGGCGAGACTCAGCACCAGGGCCCCGGAGGGCAATGGGCCGATGTCGGAGAGGCTTGCCGCGAAGCGCCCGCCGACGAATACCAGCCAATGTCCGGTTTCGTCGCCGCGCAGCGCGGCAAGTGCCGCTGCGGCGTCCACCGGCTGTGCCGCGGGGGCGAATTCCTGCTGCTCCATGAAGGCCAGCGAGGTGTGCTGCCAGCGCGGATGGCGGCGCGTCGGCCAGCCTTCGTCGGCAAAGCGTTCGATGGCGTGCTGGCGCTGCGCCGCCAGCCACGGCAGGGCCGCGCCGGGCAACTGCGCCGAGCGTGCCCTGAATTCGGAAACCCAGGTGTCGATCGAGCTCATGAGGCGGCTCCCGCAGCGGGCGGTTGGTGATGAACCTCGCCGCTGTCACCGATCCAGCCGTAGCCCTTTTCTTCCAGCTCGAGCGCGAGTTCGCGACCGCCCGAGCGCACGATGCGGCCGTGCGACAGCACGTGCACCTGGTCGGGGACGATGTAGTCGAGCAGGCGCTGGTAGTGGGTGATGACGATCAGCGCACGATCCGGCGAGCGCAGGCGGTTCACGCCGTCGGCCACCACCTTGAGGGCGTCGATGTCGAGGCCCGAGTCGGTCTCGTCGAGAATCGCCAGACGCGGCTCGAGCAGTGCCATCTGCAGCACTTCATTGCGTTTTTTCTCGCCGCCCGAGAAGCCTTCGTTCACCGAACGGTAGAGGAACTCCTCCTTCATGCCGACGGCCTTCATCTCGGCCTTCACGCGGGTCAGGAAATCCATCGCGTCGAACTCCGGCAGACCGCGATGCTTGCGCACAGCATTGACCGCCGCCTTGAGGAAGTAGGCGTTCGATACGCCGGGGATCTCGACCGGGTACTGGAAGGCCAGGAAGAGGCCGGCGCGGGCGCGCTCTTCGATCGGCATGGCGAGCAGGTCCTGGCCGTCCCAGGTGACGCTGCCGCCGTCGACCGAGAAGGCCTCGCGACCCGCCATTACCTGGGCCAGGGTGCTCTTGCCCGAGCCGTTGGGGCCCATGATGGCGTGTACCTCGCCGGCCTTGACGTGCAGGTCGAGGCCCTTGAGGATGGCCTTGCCTTCGACCGAGGCTTGCAGATTGTTGATGTCCAGCATGTTTAGTTCTCCAGGGGGTCTGTTGGCATGGGTTCGGGCATCGCGCCCGGCCCTGCGCTGGGATGGGTCGGGGTGCTGTTCGGGCGCAAGGTGAAGTTCATGAGCATGTCGGCGGATCCCATTATCCGATGCTGCCTTCGAGGCTCACACCGAGCAGTTTTTGCGCCTCGACGGCGAATTCCATGGGCAATTCCTTGAACACCTCGCGGCAGAAGCCGTTGACGATCATCGACACCGCATCTTCGGCGGTGAGGCCGCGCTGCATGGCGTAGAAGAGCTGGTCTTCGCCAATGCGCGAGGTGGTGGCTTCGTGCTCGACCTGGGCCGAGGGGTTGCGCACCTCGATGGTCGGGAAGGTGTGGGCGGCGCAGCGGTCGCCGATCAACAGCGAGTCGCACTGGGTGTAGTTGCGCGCGCCTTCCGCCTTGGGGCCGATGCGCACCAGGCCGCGGAAGGTGTTGCTGCCGTGGCCGGCCGAGATGCCCTTCGAGAGGATGGTGCTCTTGGTGTTGCGGCCCATGTGGATCATCTTGGTGCCGGTGTCGGCCTGCTGGCGGTGATTGGAGAGCGCCACCGAGTGGAAGTCGCCCACCGAGTCGTCGCCGCGCAGGATCACGCTGGGGTATTTCCAGGTGATCGCCGAGCCGGTCTCGACCTGGGTCCAGGAAATGTGCGAGCGTGCGCCGCGGCAGTCGCCGCGCTTGGTGACGAAGTTGTAGATGCCGCCAATGCCGTCCTTGTCGCCCGGGTACCAGTTCTGCACCGTCGAGTACTTGATCTTGGCGTCGTCGAGCGCGATCAGCTCGACCACCGCGGCGTGGAGCTGGTTCTCGTCGCGCATCGGCGCGGTGCAGCCTTCCAGATAGCTCACCGAGGCGCCTTCCTCGGCAATGATCAGGGTGCGCTCGAACTGGCCGGTGTCGCGGGCGTTGATGCGGAAGTAGGTGGACAATTCCATCGGACACTTCACGCCCTTGGGGATGAAGACGAAGGAGCCGTCCGAGAACACCGCCGAATTGAGCGCGGCATAGAAGTTGTCGGAGGGTGGTACCACGGTGCCGAGGTACTGGCGCACCAGATCCGGGTGATTCTTCACCGCCTCGGAGAACGAGCAGAAGATGATGCCGTGCTCGCCGAGTTCCTTCTGGAAAGTGGTGGCCACCGAGACCGAGTCGAACACCGCGTCGACCGCCACCCCGGCGAGCCGGGCGCGCTCGTGCAGCGGCACGCCGAGCTTCTCGAAGGTCTTGAGCAGTTCGGGGTCGACCTCGTCGAGACTCTTCGGCCCGTCCTTCTTCTTGGGCGCCGAGTAATAGACGATGTCCTGGAAGTCGATATCGGGGAAGTCGACAGCGGCCCACTTCGGCGGTGTCATGGTGAGCCAGCGGCGATAGGCTTCGAGGCGCCACTCGAGCAGGAACTCGGGCTCGCCCTTCTTGGCCGATATCACGCGGATCACGTCCTCCGACAAGCCCTTGGGAAGGGTGTCGGCCTCGAGCAGGGTTTCGAAGCCGGCCGAGTATTCCTGCTCGAGGAAGGAGTCGATCGGCCGCGCCGGGGTGGCGGTTTTCATGGGTTGGATCTCCATTTCATTGTGTCTTGAGCTTGCCGGCAAAGGTCTCCGGCGCCACGCGGGTGGCGACACTGTCGGGGCGGACTGCCACTGGTACGGGCTGCATCATGTCGGCCAGACTGATGTCGCTCAGCACCCCGCGAACGGCGGTGTTGATGCGTTGCCAGTTGGCGCGGATGCGGCAGCCCGACTCGAGCTCGCAGGAACCGGACAGCGCACTGCACTCGGTCAGTCCGAACGGCTGCTCCTCGAGCGCATCGACGATCTGCGCCACGCTGATGGTCTTGGCCGGGCGGGCCAGCGCGTAGCCGCCGCGGGTGCCACGCACGCTGGTGACGAGATTGTGGCGGCCCAGTGCCTTGAGCACCTTGCTCACGGTGGGTGCGTTGAGGCGCAGCATCTCCGCGAGTTCGGCGACGCTGAACAGGCGTCCCGGGCTACTCGCCATTTGCGTCATGACGAGGGTGCCGTAATCGGTGAGCTTGCTTACGCGCAGCATTTCTCGGCCCCGTCGTGGGCAGGCATGCGCTCGAAGGTGGCGTGCGATGCGCGCCGCTGACCGCCCGCGGGCGCTTGCGCAACCGCTCGCCGGGCCAGGCCACCGGTCCGCGATGCGCCCAGGTCCAGCCCGAGGTAGCTTGCGGAGAGTGCGAGCAGGGCGCGAAGGGGGGTATCGAATTCCATGGAACAGCTCCAGCGGGGTCGTTGACGGATACAAGACTAAAATAGTCCTATATCGAAGTCAAGCGATTGGTGATTGGTGATTGGTGATTGGTGATTGGTGAGGGGTGAGGGGTGAGGGGTGAGGGATGAGGGGGCTCACCCGCCGCTCAGCGCCTGGACGATCAGCAGGGGCCGGACGGAATCCAGCGGATGGGAGAGTTCGCGCGCCATCTGGTCGCAATGGAAGAACCTGATGTGGCGGCGGATCGTCCCCTGCTCGTCCACCATGCGAAAGCGGATGCCGGGATACTGTCGGTCGAGGCCGGCGAGGACGTCGCCCAGCGTGGCGCCCTCGGCCTCGACCCAGGCCTTGCCGGTATAGCTTTGCAGCGCGCTGGGGATCAGTACCTTCATCGCGGCTTCAGCCCATGCTTGCGGCTTCGACCGCGTAGATCTCCGGCAGGTGGCGGGCGATGCATTGCCACTGCCGGCCTTCGTCGCGACTTGCCCACAATTCGCCGCTGGTGGTGCCGAAGTACAGGCCGATCTGCGGCTCGGTGTCGGCGCACATCGCCTGGCGTTTCACGGTCCACCATGCCTGCTCGCGGGGCATGCCCGAATCGTGACGATGCCAGGTGTCACCGCCGTCGCGGGTGCAGTAGACCGCCGGCTTGCCGCCGGGGCTGGTGCGGGGCCATACGTCGGTGCCGTCCATCGGAAAGACCCAGGCGGTGTCGTCGTTGCGCGGGTGCAGCACCATCGGAAAGCCGATGTCGCCGACCTCGGCCGGCATGCCCCGGCCGATGCGCTGCCAGCGGCGCGAGGGCCGGTCGAGCCGGTAGATGCCGCAGTGGTTCTGCTGGTAGAGACGGTCGGGGTTGCTTGGGCACAGGCGCACGCAATGCGGATCGTGGAAGGTTATCGTCGTGGTGTCGAAGCCTTCGACGACCTCCATGCCGTCGACCAGGGGCGTAAAACTGTCGCCGCCATCGAGGGACTCGTGCACCCCGCCGCCCGACATCGCGAAGTAGATGTGCCGGGCGTCGCGCGGATCGATGATGATCGAGTGCAGCTTGGGTCCATCGGGCGTGCCGTCCTGCACCGAGCCCATCCACTCGCGGTACTGTGGGTCGTCGTTGATGACCGAGAACGGTGCCCAGTTCGCGCCGCCGTCCTCCGAGCGGAACAGCCCTTGCGGCGAGGTGCCGGCATACCACATGTCGCGCTCGTCGTCCGGCCCCGGAGCGAGCCAGAAGGTATGGGCCACGGAGCGGGCCGGCAGCCCATTGACTGCCGGCCCGAAGGCCGGCGGCCGGGCCGCCTCGAGCCAGGTCTTGCCGAGGTCGTGGGAGCGGAAGATCGTCGGCCCGAGGTGGCCGGTGCTGGCCGCGGCGAGTAGGGTCCGGCCGTCACGCGGATCGAGCACCAGGTGATTGATGATGTGGCCGAGAAAGTGCGGGCCGTCGACCCGCCAGTGGTTTCGTCCGGAGTCCGCCTGGTAGAGCCAGGCGCCCTTTCGCGTGGCGACAAGCAGCACCACCTGTTTGCCTTGCAGTGTCTCGGAGTCCATCGAATTCTCCTGTTGCGTTTACTGGCGTTTCAGCGGCCCAGGGCCTCTGCGGCGGCGACGGTCTCGCGGATCGGTCGTACCGGCCGGATCTCGATGCTGCCGACCCGCGCGGGCGGTATCCGCGACGCGAGCTCGATCGCTTGGTCCAGATCGTGTGCCTCGATCATGTAGAAGCCGGCGAGCTGTTCCTTGGTTTCGGCGAAGGGCCCATCCGTGATTCCGAGTCTGCCGTCCCTGATCCGCACCGTGGTTGCAGTGTGTACCGGTTGCAGCGCCTCCGAGGCGAGGCAGTGGCCGCTGCCGCGGATCTCGCGGTCGTAGGCCACGCACTCGGCGTCGGGCAGCTCATCGAGGCGGGCCTCGTCGAGATAGACCAGGCAAAGATATTTCATGGCAATCCCCTTGGTTTTCCCGAGCCGTGCTGCGACTGTCGCGCGGACGGGCGGCGGGCTTCATTTCATTGAATGCAGGCCGACCATGTTGCCTTCGGTGTCGAGCGCCAGGACGATGAAACCGTACTGGCCGATCGGCATCTTTTCCTGGTGGATGCGACCGCCCGCCTTGGCGACGCGGGCCGCCTCGACGGCGCAGTCCTCGCAGGCGAAGTACACGATGGTGCTGGTGCCGCCCGAGGACATGCCCGCCATTCTCACCAACGAGCCGGCGGCGCCGTAGCCTTCCTGTTGCGACGGGAAGGCCATCATCTCGAGATCGGGAATCGGGGCGTCGAGCTTCTCGAGCTTGAGCCCGAGCACCGCCTCGTAGAACGTGCTTGCGCGCTTCATGTCCTGCACATAGATCTCGAACCAGACGACGGGATTGCTGTTCATGGCATGTCTCCTTTGGGTGGATTGCCGGCATCTACCGGCTTGTTGTGATGAACCTGGTCGCGCGGCTGCATCGGGCAGCGCCCACTCCTTGAACATAGGCCAACTGCGCGCGTGCCGCGATGGCTGTCGATGCCTTGTGGTCGAATGGCGAAGCGTCGATTCGACATCGTTCAGGAAAATTTTTTCGGTGCGCCCTCAGCGCTCGAGCTCGGAGAGTCGGCGGGCCAGAAAACGTTGCTCCGGCCCCTGTCTGCTCAGTGCCAGCGCGCGACGGTAGGCATCGCCAGCCTCGGCCTTGCGGCCGAGTCGCCGGCACAGATCGGCGCGCGCCGCGTGGGCGAAGCGATAGTCGCGCAGCTCGCCGCGCGCCAGCAAGGCATCGACCAGCGCCAGCGCGTCGGCGGGGCCGTCGCGCATCGCCACCGCCACCGCACGATTGAGTTCGACCACCGGCGAGGGCGCCAGGCGAAGCAGGGCGTCGTAGAGGCCGATGATTTCGTGCCAGTCGGTCTCGGCGAAGCTGGGCGCCTCTGCGGTGACCGCCGCAATCGCCGCCTGCAGGCAGTACGGGCCGTAGCGCCGCGATGCCAGCGCCTGCTCGACCAGGCTGCAGGCCTCGGCGATGCGGGCGCGGTCCCACCGGCTGCGGTCCTGGTCCTCGAGCAGGATCAACTCGCCGTCGGCGGTGCTGCGCGTGCTGCGCCGGGCCTCGTGCAGCAGCATCAGCGCCAGCAGGCCATCGACTTCGGCCTCCGGCAGGAGTCCGCCGAGCAGCCTGGCGAGGCGGATCGCCTCGGTGCACAGGTCGTGGCGGGTGAGCGTCTCGCCGCTCGAGGCGGAATAGCCTTCGTTGAATACCAGGTAGATCACCCGCAGCACACTGTCCAGCCGTTCGGGCAGGGCCTCCGGGGGCGGCACCTGGTAGGGAATGCGACTGTCGCGGATCTTGCCCTTGGCGCGGACGATGCGCTGCGCCAGCGTCGGCACCGGCGTCAGGAAGGCCTGAGCGATCTCTTCGGTGCTCAGGCCGCAGACTTCGCGCAGCGTGAGTGCGACCTGGGCATCGGCGGCCAGCGCCGGATGACAGCAGGTGAAGATCAGCCGCAGGCGGTCATCCTCGATGTCTTCGTCGCGCGAACCGTGCTCTTCGGCCGCGATCTCGTGACCATGGGCTTCGAGCTCTTCGAGTGCGGAGAAGCGCGCGTTCCTGCGGATCGCATCGATCGCCCTGAAGCGGCCGGCAGACACCAGCCAGGCGCGCGGGTTCGCGGGAAGGCCGTCGCGCGGCCATTGCTCGAGCGCGGCGCGAAAGGCCTCGTGAAGCGCTTCTTCGGCCAGCTCGAAGTCGCCGAGCAGGCGGATCAGGGTGGACAGCACGCGGCGCGATTCGCCGCGATAGATGCGCTCGATGGTGTCAGTGATGCGGGCCGTTGAGTCCGGGTCCATGCGACGAGCACCGGGAGGCGATGGATGAAGGTGTTGCGAATCGTCGCGCCAAATGGCTCGTGAGGCAATGGCCGGCGGTGGCCCGGCATCGCCTCAGGAGTTCACTTGCCGGCCGTGGCGCTCAACGTCTCGGCCTGCGAAAATGTCCGCGCCACGATCTCTTCGAGCGCGTCGTGCGCGCCGCTGGGGTAGCTGACGCACTTCTTGAAGCCTGTTGTCGAAAGGCACACCGCCGTGCTCGGTGCGTCCGTCATGCGCAGCATCGATGTGACGATCGTGCCGTCTGCCCTGAGCGTAATCGACTGGCGGGTGGTGTAGTCGCTCGGCAGATCGAGAAAGCGGATCGCGTAGAGACCGTTCAGCAGCGCGAGCAGGTCTGCAGTCGGATAACGGAAGCTGTGTTCTTTGCCGTCCTGTTCGAGCGTTGCGCGGCCTTCACCGGAGATGTCGAGGCGACGCGGCCCTGCGGTGCTGCGGCCGGGATGGCGCGTGATCTGGATGGTGGTCTCGTCGAGCCGGTAGACCTGTGGCGGCTTGCCGGGCTCTGCGCTGCTTGTCGTGCTCATGGTGGCGGCCACTCCTAGGCATGAGAAGCACAGCAGCATGCCGCCCACGATGGATCTGTTCAATCGGTAATCGATCATTGGGTTCCAGAATAAAAAAACGGGATCCCGCTTCCGGGGTCCCGTCGCACTCGGTAGAGTGTGAATCAGGCCTTGCGGCGACGCGCAGCCCAGCCAAGCAGGCCCAGGCCAGCGAGCATCATGGCATAGGTCTCGGGTTCCGGCACTGCGGCCACGGCGGTGTAGCCGAGATCGCGCAACATCGCGACTTCGATCGCGCTGTAGTCGCGCGGCCACGGGCCGGTCGGGCCCTGGGCCGTCATCATGGTGCCGTAGATGGCCGGGTTCTGGTCATCGGTATGGGAGACGCTGCTGCCGCCTTCCCACGAGGTGGGCGTGTACAGTCCGACTGGAAGCCCACCGTTCGCGGCCATGGCGAAGCTGCCATTGAAGAACATGCCGTTGGCGGGGCTTGCGCCACCGACGCTGGCGGCATCCCACACGGCCTGGTTCAGCGAGCCGTCGGCATTCACGACCCTGTTGCCGTCCTTGTCGACCAGGAACTGGTCGAAGGTTACCCATTCCCCCGCGGCCTTGGTGCCGCCGAAGAACGGCGAGCCGTCCTGATCGATGCTCGACGAGAACCCAAGGGCGTGGGTGAATTCGTGGAAGATGGTGCTGTAGAAGTCGTACTTGCCGCCGTCCTCGGGATCGCCGCCGGGCGCGGTGCTGCCGAGGTCGAAATGCCACGGCTGGCCGAAGTTTACGTTGACCGATCCGTCAACGTTGCTGCCGTTCGGATCGACACCGCCCAATGCCTTGGTCTTGACGATTTCATTGACGGTGAAGCCGACGCCGTTGCCGCCGAAGGCGTTGCTGCCTGCCGAGGCGAGGTTGGTGCTCAAGGGCAGGTTGGTGGCCGTTGCTTCGAGCACGATCGTGGCGGAGTTGCTGAAGTGGCTGGCGAACATGTCAGCAAATGCGGTCGATGCGGTGTCCATCGCAGCGCGGCGGGTCGCCCCATCCACGGGATCCCAGAATCCGGTGCCGGTGTCGGTGCCGTAGTCGAAGGTGAAGGATATGGCTGCCTGCGCCGCGGACCCGAAAGCAAGAAAGCCAGCCATCAGGCCACACTGGATCATGGCGCGTGGCAGCCGCTTGGCTGAAAGCTTGACGTTGGTTTTTCGACTCATTCGTTGTGGTCTCAAAGTGAAGATTCATGAAATCCGTACGCGTTTCTTGGCAACGAACAAAACCCGCACGCTTCGGGGTGGCGTGCCGTGCACTACACCTTGGATAAAGCAGGGCGCTAACAGCAATATCCGGGCCACTTATTGTTCGTGGATGACAAGAGACTGAATTGACTGCGATAAAACATTGTTACGTCACGACTTGTCGGGGCGCCGGCGAGTGAGTGTAAGAATTTCCGACACAGTTGCGTCGCAAATCGGTCTGAAGCCGCAGAGAAGCATTCTGCCGGCCGCTTGCCGTCAGTCGGCGTGGAGCCCCGTGAGAATGCGCTCGAGGGTCTCACTGCAATCGGCGTCGATCTTCATGCTCAGCAGTGCGTCGGCGCGGGTGATGCCCCGGTTGATCGCAACGATCGGCTTGCCCGTGCGGTGAGCATGGCGCGCGAAACGCAAGCCCGAATAGACCATGAGCGAGCTGCCGACCACCAGCAGTGCGGCGCATTGCTCCACCACCTGCATCGCCGCGCTGACCCGCTCGCGCGGCACCCCGTCGCCATAGAAGACCACGTCCGGCTTGAGGACGCCGCCACAGGCGGGGCAGGCCGGCACCACGAAGTCGCCGTGCAGCGCTTCATCGAGATGGGCGTCGCCGTCCGGCGCGCCTGCCGCCGCGCTCGCCCGGGCAGCCGGGAAGCCGGGATTCGCCGCGCCCAGCCAGTCTTGCACCGCTGCGCGCGGAAAGGTCTCGTCGCAGCCGATGCAACGCACGCGCCCGATGGCTCCGTGCAGTTCGATCACCGCACGGCTGCCGGCCTTGTGGTGCAGGCCGTCGACGTTCTGGGTGATCACGGCCGACACCCGGCCTCCGCGCTCGAGCGCGGCAAGGACGCGATGGCCGGCGTTGGGTTCGGCACGCCCCATGGTCTGCCAGCCTGCGTAGCTGCGCGCCCAGTAGCGCCGGCGCACCGCCTCCGAGCAGAGGAAGGCCTGGTGCTGGATCGGCTGGGCATGCAGCCATTCACCGTCCGCTCCGCGGTAGGTCGGCAGTCCGCTGCCCGCGCTGAGGCCGGCGCCGGTCAGCACCGCGACCGGCCCGACTCGCAGCAGTTCGATCAATGGAAGAAGCTCGTCGCCCTTCATCTACCCCCCGGTTGCATGGCCGAGTTTCAAGAAGCGACAGTTTCGCACGCCAATCACATCGCTTCCTCGCCATGACTTGCCGGGCATGGCCGCGCCGCGCGGGCGATTCCGAGCAAGAACCCGTTGGCGATCGTCACCTCTGCGGATCCTGCGCCACGCGCAGGCGCTGCCGTCGACGGCGCGCGGCGGCCGTGCAAGCGCAAAGGCAGCTTCGACATCAACGAGGAAAGACTTGTCCGAGGCGGCTCGAAGGTTTAAATTACTGACCGGTTAGTAACTTACTGGCGCACTCATGCTTGCCGATGCCGTTCTCGCCTATCTTCACTACGCCGCCATGGCCTTGCTCTTCGCCGCCCTGTTCCGCGAATTCCAGCTTTGCCGGCCTTCGAGCGAACGTGCTGCGATACAGGCGCTGCCCAAGACCGACCTGCTGTACTTCGCTGCCGCGGCGGGGCTGCTGCTGACGGGGCTGGGGCGGCTTGCCTTCGGCGCGATGCCGGCCGATTTCTATCTCGGCAACCCGATCTTCCACGCCAAGATGGGCCTGTTCCTGCTGCTTGGGGTGATCTCGGCCTGGCCGACGATGCGCTTCATGCGCTGGCGCAAGCGCATGAATACCGGGATTCAGCCGTCGCCCGCCGAGCTTCATGCGACGCGCAAGCTGATCGTCGTCGAGTTGCTCGTCGCTGCCCTGATTCCGCTGCTGGCGGTGCTGATGGCGCGTGGGGTGGGGCGATGAGCGAGCAGCACGCAACCGCCCGGCCGCGTCACCGGCGGCGCAAGCAAGCGCGCCCTTCGGAGCTTGCCGCGGCGGCGCTCGGCCTGTTCGTCGAAAAGGGGTACGCGGCCACCCGCCTCGACGAGGTAGCGGCGCGGGCCGGCGTCTCGAAGGGCACGCTGTACCTCTATTTCGACAGCAAGGAAGCGCTCTTCAAGGCAGTGATCCAGGACCGGGTGGAGGCGGTGATGAGCGAGGGCGAGGCCTTGCTGGCCTCGCTGCAGGACGACCCGGTGCGGCTGCTGCGCGAGATCCTGATGGGCTGGTGGGAACTGATCGGCGCCACCGACCTGGGCGGCATCCCCAAGGTGATGATCGCCGAAGCGCACAACTTTCCCGAGGTGGCGCGTTACTTCAACGAGGATGTGATCTCGCGCGGGCGCGCGGTGGTGGCCAGCGCGCTGAGACTGGGCATCGAGCGCGGCCTGTTCCGCGTGGTTGATGTGCCGGCCACGGTGCAGGTGCTGATGGCGCCGCTGATCATGCTCTCGGTGTGGCGCAATTCAATGGCGGTGTGCGATCCCGCCGCGTGCCGGCCCGAGGTCTATCTGCCAGCCTATTTCGATGTCGTTTTCAAGGGCCTGCTGACAGGCCCGGATTCCGGAGTCTTGCCATGAAGGTCCGTATCTTCCTGCTGCCGCTGGCAGCGACCCTGCTGCTTGCCGCCTGCGCCGAGAAGCCGCAGCCGGAAGCGCCGCCGCTGGCGGTGCTGGTGCGTCCCGCAGGGGCCGGCAGCGCCCTCGACGTGGCGCTCTATACCGGCGACGTGCGTGCCCGCCACGAGGCCGAGCTGGGCTTCCGGGTGGCCGGCAAGCTCGCCGCGCGCCTGGTCGACAGCGGTGCGCGTGTGACCAGGGGGCAGGCCCTGGCACGGCTCGATCCGGCCGACCTGCGCCTCTCCGCCTCGGCGGCGAGGGCCGATCTGGCTGCGGCCGAAGCCGATCTGAAGCTCGCCCGCAGCGAGTACGAGCGGGCGCGCAGCCTGGTGGCGCAGAAGTTCCAGAGCGAGTCGGTGCTCGATGCGCGCCGTACCAGCCTGGAGGCGGCCGAGGCGCGCCTCGAGCAGGCCCGCGCGGGTGCCGCGCTGGCCGGCAACCAGGCCGCCTACGCCACTCTCGAGGCCGATCGCGATGGCGTCGTGACGGCCACCCTGGCCGAGCCCGGGCAGGTGCTGGCCGCGGGGCAGGCCGTGGTGCGGCTCGCCCAGGAGGGTGCTCGCGAAGTCCTGATCAATATTCCCGAGAACCGGCTCGCGCAGGTGAGCGTGGGTACCGGCGCACAAGTGCGACCCTGGGCCGACCAGAGCCGCCAGCTTGCCGGACGGGTGCGCGAAGTGGCGCCGGCGGCCGACGCCGCGACCCGCACCTATGCGGTGCGCGTCACCGTCGAGGGGGCCGGCGAATCCTTGCCGCTCGGTGCCACCGCCATGGTGGGCTTCGCCGCCGAGGCGCGCGGGGCCCTGCTGCTGCCGCTCTCCGCAGTGAGCCGCAGCGAGGATGGCGCCGTGGTGTGGGTGCTGGACCCCGCCGCCAACACGGTTTCTCCGCGCCAGGTCGAGGTGGAGGCGTTTCGCGAGGACGGCGCGCTGGTCAAGCGCGGCCTGGCGCCGGATGAGCAGATCGTGGTGCGCGGCGCGCATCGGCTGCGCGCCGGCCAGAAGGTCCGGCCGGTGACCGAGGATGCGCCGGTGGCGCTGGACGCCAAGCGATGAGCCGCTTCAATCTCTCCGAGTGGGGGCTGCGCCATCAGTCCCTGGTGCTGTTCTTCATGGCGGCGCTGACGCTGATCGGCCTGGCCTCGTACCGCAGCCTCGGCCAGTCGGAAGATCCGCCCTTCACCTTCAAGGTGATGGTGGTGCGTACCGAATGGGCGGGCGCGACCGCCCGCGAGGTGGAGCTGCAGATCACCGACAAGATCGAGAAGAAGCTGCAGGAACTGCCGCAGATCGACACCCTGCGCAGCTACTCGCGGCCGGGCGAGTCGCTGGTGTTCTTCATCGCCAAGGATTCGACGCCCGCAAAACAGGTGCCCGACATCTGGTACCAGGTGCGCAAGAAGATCGGCGACATCCGCTACACCCTGCCGCAGGGCGTGGTCGGGCCAAGCTTCAACGACGAGTTCGGCGACACCTTCGGCAACATCTTCGCGTTGGTCGGCGAAGGCCTCGACCATGCGCAGATGAAACGCTATGCCGAGGCGGTGCGCAACGAACTGCTGCGCGTGCCCGACGTGGCCAAGGTCGATTTCATCGGTGACCAGCCGCAGCGGGTGTTCATCGAGCTTTCCAACGCGCGGCTGGCCACCCTGGGGCTGCCGCTCAGCGAGGTGGTGGCGGCGATCTCGAGCCAGAACGCGGAGCTTGGCGCGGGCTTCTTCGAGACCGCCGAGTCGCGCATCTACCTGCGCCCCGATGGCCAGTACACCGATCCCGAGGCGATCCGCAACACCGTGATCCGCGCCGGCGGGCGCAGCCTGCGGCTCGGCGACATCGCCGAGGTCAGGCGCGGCTTCGTCGATCCGCCCTCCGACCGGATGCGCTTCATGGGGCGCGATGCGCTCGGCCTCGGGGTGTCGATGCGCGCCGGCGGCGACATCATCGCGCTGGGCCACAACCTCGACAGCGCGGTGGCGAGCATCCAGTCGCAACTGCCGGCGGGGGTCGACCTCGAGCGGGTGGCCGACCAGCCGCGCGCGGTGCAGCGCTCGGTGAACGAGTTCGTGCGGGCGCTGGCCGAGGCGGTGATCATCGTGCTGGCGGTGAGCCTGTTGTCGCTGGGCCTGCGCACCGGCATCGTGGTGGCGGTGACGATCCCGGTGGTGCTGGCGATCACCTTCCTGCTCATGAACATCTTCGACATCGGCCTGCACAAGATCTCGCTCGGTGCGCTGATTCTCGCCCTTGGCCTGCTGGTCGACGACGCCATCATCGCCGTGGAGATGATGGCCACCAAGATGGAACAGGGCTGGGAGCGTACCCGCGCGGCCAGCTTCGCCTACCGCTCGACGGCGATGCCGATGCTCTCCGGCACGCTGGTGACCGCGGCCGGCTTCCTGCCGATCGCCACCGCGGCCTCGAGCACCGGCGAGTACACCCGCTCGATCTTCCAGGTAACCGTGGCGGCCCTGCTGGTGTCCTGGGTGGCGGCGGTGCTGTTCGTGCCCTACCTGGGCTTTCACCTGCTGCCCGACCTCGCCAAGGGCAATGGCAAGCAGGGCGCGATGATGCGCCTGGTGGCGCGGATTTCGCCGCGGCTGGCGGCCTGGCTGGCGAGCCACGACCCCTACCACCACGAGCAGCACGACGAGGATGCGATCTACCATACCGCCTTCTACAAGCGCTTCCGCCGCCTGGTGGGGGGCTGCGTGGCCCATCGCTGGTGGGTGATCGTTGCCACGCTGGCGATCTTCGCCGCGTCGCTGGCCGCGTTCAACCATGTGCCGCAGCAGTTCTTTCCGGATTCGACGCGGCCCGAGTTGCTGGTGGACCTGCGCCTTGCCGAGGGCAGCTCGCATCGCGCCACCGACGCCGAGGTGAAGCGTCTCGAGGCCTTGCTCGCCGAGCAGCCCGGCATCGAGAACTTCGTCGCCTATGCGGGCGCCGGCAGTCCGCGCTTCTACCTGCCGCTCGACCAGCAACTGGCGCAGACCAGCTTCGCGCAGTTCGTGATCCTCACCGAGGGGCCGGCAGCGCGCGAGGCGCTGCGCAAGACCCTGATCGATTTCTATCGCGACGATCCGCATGGCGTGCGGGCGGTGCTGAACCGGCTCGAGAACGGTCCGCCGGTCGGCTTCCCGGTGCAGTACCGGGTCAGCGGCCAGGACTTCGACGAATTGCACCGCGTGGCCCATCGGGTGGCCGAGGTGATGCGCAGCGACACGCGGCTCAGCAACGTGCAGTTCGACTGGGAGGAGGCGTCGAAGGTGGTGCGCCTGGTAGTCGACCAGGAAAAGGCGCGCCTGCTGGGCCTCTCCAGCCAGGACATCGCCCGCCTGCTCGATACCGCGCTCAACGGCACCACGGTGACCGAGTTCCGCGAAGGCACCGAGACCATCAAGGTGGTACTGCGCGGCGCCGAACTGGAACGCACCCATCTGTCGCTGCTCTCCGACCTGTCGATCCCCACCGCCAGCGGCCGCAGCGTCTCGCTGGCCCAGGTGGCGCGGCTCGAGCCGGCCTTCGAGGACGGTGTGATCTGGCGCCGCAACCGCATCCCCACGGTGACGGTGCGGGCGACCATGTACGGCGGCGAACAGCCGGCGCAGGTGGTGGCGGCGCTGGCCGGGCCGATCGAGGCGATCCGCGCCGAACTGCCGCTCGGCTACCGGCTCGAGGTCGGTGGCTCGGTGGAGGAGAGCAGCAAGGGCGGCAGCTCGGTCGCCGCCGGCGTGCCACTGTTCCTGCTCGTGGTGCTCACCGTACTGATGGTGCAGTTGCAGAGTTTCTCGCGGGTGGCGATGGTGCTGCTCACCGCGCCGCTGGGCATGATCGGGGTGACCGCGGCGCTGCTCATCTTCGGCAAGCCCTTCGGTTTCGTGGCGATGCTCGGGACGATCGCGCTGTCGGGCATGATCATGCGCAACTCGGTGATCCTGGTCGACCAGATACAGCAGGATCTGGCTGCGGGGCGGTCGCCGGCAAGCGCGGTGGTGGAGGCCACGGTGCGGCGCTTCCGGCCGATCATGCTGACCGCGGCAGCGGCGATTCTGGCGATGATCCCGCTCACCCGCAGTGCCTTCTTCGGGCCGATGGCGGTTGCCATCATGGGCGGACTGGCGGTGGCGACGCTGCTCACCCTGCTGTTCCTGCCCGCGCTGTATGCGGCCTGGTACCGGATCAAGCCGCTCGAGCGCGTCGACTGACGAGGGTTCCGGACTCCCGGGGCCTGCGTCCGCGCAGGCCCATGTTTGCCCACAAGGGCCTGATCTTGATTTTTTGCTGCAGTGCACTGTCAATGAACAAAGCGGGAAACGAACTTTTTTGACATAAATTAATGCAATGCAGCATTTCTTGTGTGTTTTTCCATTAGCATGAAAAGGCAGACCTGAGCCCTGCTGGCCACAGGCATGGGTTTGCGCTCAATTTCAAGCACAGGGAGAAACATCATGGCACTCGATACACTTTTCGCCTCGATGCAGGGCAGCCTCGGGGCGCAATTGCCGGCTCTGCTGGGCGCGCTCGGCATCCTCGTCATCGGCTGGTTCCTGGCCCTGCTGGTGCGCGCAGGCTCGAGGCGGCTGCTTGGCATGGCCGGCCTCAACAGCCGGCTCGCCGCGGCGACCGGGCAACCCATGGATGCCGAATCGGCGATCGCCTTCGGCCTTTTCGCGCTGGTGATCCTGGTCACGCTGGTGGCCGTGTTCAATGCGCTCGACCTGGAGACGGTGTCGGCGCCGTTCGCCGCGCTGGTGGCCCAGGTCACCGGTTATCTGCCCAGTTTGCTGGCCGGTACCGTGCTGTCGCTGATCGTGTGGGCGATCGCCACCGCGCTGCGCGCTCTGGCGACGCGCGCGCTTGCCGCAACCCGTCTCGACGAGAAGCTCTCTGCCCAGGCGGGTGTCGAGCCGATCAGCAACAATCTTGGCAATGTCCTGTTCTGGCTGGTGCTGCTGCTCTTCCTGCCGGCGGTGCTGGGGGCTTTTCAGCTCGATGGCCTGCTCGGTCCGGTGCAGGACATGGTCGATAGCGGCCTGTCGCGGCTGCCGAACGTCTTCGCGGCGGCCGTGATCGGCTTCGTCGGCTGGCTGGTGGCGCGGGTGCTGCGCGGCCTGGTGGGTAACCTGCTGGGCGCTGCAGGCATCGACCGCCTGGGCGAGAAGGTCGGCATGCATGGGTCGGTGAAACTGTCGAGCCTCGCCGCCACCATCGTCTTCATCCTCGTCTTCGTCCCCAGCCTGATTGCGGCGCTCGATGCGCTGCGCATCGAGGCGGTGTCCGGGCCTGCGACCGCGATGCTCGAGCAGTTCTTCGAGGCCGTGCCGCAGATCATCGCCGCAGCGGTGATCCTGCTGCTGACCTGGTTCGTCGCCCGCTTTGCCGCCAGCCTGGTGAGCCGCCTGCTGGCCGGGGTCGGTTTCGACCTGCTGCCCGCAAAGCTGGGCGTGGCCCATGCATTCGGCGAGCACAACACCGCTTCGATGAAGGTTGGCCGGATCGTGCTCTTCTTCGCCATGCTGTTCGCCGCGGTCGAGGCTGCGAACCGGCTTGGTTTCGACCAGGTGCGCGACGTGGTGACGATGTTCATCACCTTCGGCGCGGACGTCCTGCTGGGCGGCGTCATCCTGGTCGTTGGCTTCTGGCTCGCCAACGTGGCCTGCGGTGCCATCGACAAGGCGAGTGGCGACAACACCACGGGCCTCGCACGCCTCGCGCGTTTCGCCATCCTGGGGGTGGTGATCGCCATGGGCCTGCGCGCGATGGGCATTGCCGACGATATCGTGAATCTCGCCTTCGGCCTCACGCTCGGCGCGATCGCCGTGGCGGTGGCGCTGGCGTTCGGGCTGGGCGGGCGCGAGGCAGCGGGCAAGCAGATGGAGTACTGGCTCGCCAGGTGGCGCGGCGAAAGCGGCGAGTGAAGCCGCTCGCGGACGCCCCCTGCGGGGCGCCCGGGACAGTCAATCCGAGCAGCTGCGCCGGGTGGCGTCGATCAAGGCATCGACGTCACCCGCGTCGAGCGGCCTGGAGAACAGGAAACCCTGTGCTTCCTGGCAGCCGCGCTCGACGAGGAACTGCCGTTGGGCGACGGTCTCGACGCCCTCGGCAATCAGCTCCATCCCGAGGCTGTTGGCCAGCGCGAGGATCGATTCGGTGATGCCCACGTCGTTCAGGTCGTCGGGCAGGTCCTTGATGAATGATCGGTCGATCTTGATGCGGTCGATCGGCAGGTGCTTGAGCAGGCTCAGCGACGAGAACCCGGTGCCGAAATCGTCGATCGAGACGCCAACCCCGAGCCGCTTCAGGCGACCGAGCAGTTCGCGGCTGTGCTCGACCCGTTGCAGCGTGCTTTCGGTGATCTCCAGTTCGAGTTGGGCGGCAGGAAAGCCGGTCTCGGCGAGCACCCCTTCGACCAGTTCGTAGAATCCCTCGGCGTTCATCTGGCGGACCGACACGTTCACCGCCATGCGAATGTCCGCAAAACCGCGGCCTATCCAGTGCGCGCCATGATTGCAGGCGGTGCGCAGCACCCAGCTGCCGATGTATTCGATGAGGCCGCACTCTTCGGCCACCGGAATGAATCGATCCGGGCCGATGCGTCCGTGGGTCGGCTCGTCCCAGCGAATCAGCGCCTCGAAGCCGACCAGCCGGCCATCGATGAGCTTCACCACGGGCTGGAACTGCAGCAGCAGGTGATCGTTCGAGATCGCACGCAGCAGGCCCTGCTCGATGTGCAGCCGCTCCATTGCGCGCTCGGCCATGTCCGGCGAGTAGAACGCGAAACGGTTGCGGCCCCGCTCCTTGGCGCCATACATGGCGCTGTCCGCCGCCTGCACGAGCTCATGGCCGCTGCTCGCGTTGTCGGGATAGAGGGCGATGCCGATGCTGGCCGAGATGCTGACCCGCTCGGGGTCGAGATCGATGCTGGTGCGGATTTCGCAGAGCAGCTTCTCGGCAAGGCTGGCGCAGTCGTCCGGGCGAAGAACCTCGGGCATCAGGACCACGAATTCGTCGCCGCCGAGCCGGATTGCGGTGTCGCTGCGCCTGAGAATCCGCGAGATGCGGCGGGCAACCTCCTTGAGCAGGCGGTCGCCGGTGGGGTGGCCCATGGTGTCATTGATCAGCTTGAATCCGTCAAGATCGATGAACAGCAGGGCAATGCGGTTGCCGTGCTGGTTCGAGCGGCTGATTTCCCGTTCGATCGCTTCGTCCAGCGTGTGCCGGTTGCCAAGCCCGGTGAGTGCGTCGTGGAAGGCGAGGTGGCTGATCTGCGCCTCGGCCCTGCGCAGCGCCTCGGTATCCGAGATGGCGATCACATAGTTGCTGATGCGCTCGCTGGCGTCGCGCACCGCGCAAAGGTGCTGCCACGCCGGAAAGATGCTGCCGTCCCTGCGTCGGCAGGCCATCTCGCCGCTCCAGTGGTCGGCGCCACTCGACACGAGGCGCGCATGAAAGCTGTCGACCTCGCGTCGCGCGTAGAGAAAGGCGTCAGGATCCAGGCCGATGGCATCCGTCGCGTCGTAGCCGGTAAGCCTGTTGAAAGCGGGGTTGACCGCAATGATCCGGCCCTCGGCGTCGAGAATCAGGATGCCCTCACCGCTGCTGCGAAACACCACGCTGGCACGGCGCAGCTCTTCTTCGAGTTCGTGCTGGACGGTCACGTCGCGGATCACGCCGACCGCACGTTGCAGCCCGCCCTGTGGCGCTCGAAAGGCGCGGGCGTGGAAGTCTACCCAGCCATTCCTGCCGCTGCCGGGTGACTCGAGCAGCTTGACCGTGGCGCTAATCACACCGCCCGCGGTGAGGGCCGATGAAATGCTCGTGCGGTCCGCCGGCTCGATGCGATCGAGAAACGCGCCGTCGCGGCCTTCGAGCGTGCCCGGCATCTGCCCGAGGATGCTCTCGAGCCGGCCCTGGCCGACGAAGCGGGCGCTCGCGGCGTCCCATTCCCAGACCCCGAGCTGGGCCGCGTCAACGGCCAGGCGCAGGCGCTCCTCGGTTTTCTCCACCTCGAGCTCGGCATGGCGTCGCGCGACCGCCATGCGCACCGCCGCCTGCAGGGCCCGCGTCTCGACCGGCTTGACCAGATAGCCGTAGGGGCAGCTCGCCTCGGCGCGATCCAGGATCTCCTGTTCGGCATAGGCGGTGAGGAAGACCACCGGGATCCGCTCGCTGTCGTGAATCGCCTGCGCCGCTGCAGTGCCGTCCATGGTCCCATCGAGGTTGATGTCCATGAGGATCAGGTCCGGGTGAAGCGCCTGGGCCTGGGCGATCGCCTGTTCGCCGCTCGAAACCACCGTTATCACCTCGTGGCCGAAGGATTCCAGTGTCTGGCGCAGGTCGAGCGCGACGATGCGTTCGTCCTCGACGATCATGATGCGGTTGGTCATGGGTGCTCCTGCAAGGCTGTTTCAATGTGAAGCTCGAAGCGCGTGCCGTGCTCCGTGAGCAGCTTCCAGTGGCCGCCGGCCTGGTCGGCAAGCAAGGGGATGAGCTGCATGCCGAGACTGCGGCTGATGCCGGGCGCGACTCCTTCGGGCAGCCCGACGCCGTCGTCGGCGACGGTGATCACACAATGCCGCGCATCGAGCGCGGCCAGACTCACCTCGATGTGCCCGCTGCGCTGTTCGGGGAAAGCGTGCTTCACCGCATTGGTGACCAGTTCGTTGACCAGTAAGCCGCAGGGCACGGCGCTTTGCAGGCTGAGGAAGATCTCGCCGGGCACGTCGACCGTGAGCTTGAAATTCGCCCGACTGCCGCGATAGCCTTCCTGCAGCAGTGCACACAGGCGCCGCAGGTAGGCCGACAGATCGACCTGCGAAAAATCGTTGCGCTCGTAAAGCAGCTGGTGGATCAGCGCCATCGCCTTGACACGCCCCTGGCTCTCCGCGAGCGCGCTGGCAACGCTCGGTTCGGCGCCGCGGGCCTGCAGGTTGAGCAGGCTGGAGATGACCTGGAGGTTGTTCTTCACCCGGTGGTGGATCTCGTTCAGCAACACGGTCTTCTCTTCCAGGGCCTTTTCGATCATGCGGCGATCCGCCTTGCGGGTGGTGACGTCCTGGATCGTCGCCAGCACCATGGTTCCGGTTTCGGTGCGAATCGGATTGAGGCCGATCTCAACCGGAAATTCGCTGCCGTCGCGGCGCCGCGCATACAGCTCGCGCCGACCCGCCATGTCGCGCGCCGAAGGGTGCTCGAGGTAGCCCTGGAAGAGGCCGCCATGAGCGGCGCGATGACGCTCGGGCATCAGCATCTCGATGCAGTGGTCCAGCATCTCCTCGCGCGAGTAGCCGAAGATCGACTCCATGCCGGCGTTGACCAGCACCATCCGGCCGGCGCCGTCGACCATGGCGAGTCCGTCGGGCGCGGATTCGACCACTTGCCGAAAGCGCTGCTCGGAGCGTTGCAGCGCGGCCTCTCCGGCCTTGCGGGCGCTCACGTCGATGGCACTGTAGACGAGATGGCTGATGCGTCCCTCGTCGTCGCGCATGGGCGAGAGCATCAGGTCGATGGAGACGAAGTTGCTGCCGGCGAGACGCTTTGCGATGTCGAAACGTTGCGTCGCGCCGCCGGCCGCGGCCTCGACCGCGTCGCGGATTCGCGCCTGAACCTGGGGGTCGAAGTTCCACCAGTGGCAGTCCCAGAACTTGCGTCCGCGAACATCGTGCAAGGTGATCCCGGCCGCCTCCAGCGGGGCTCGATTCGCTTCCAGCAGGGTCCCATCGGGGGCCAGCAGGCCGGCGAAGGTGAAGATGTTGTCGAGGACGCTCTTGAAGGCCTGTTGCTGGGCCGGCGGGGCCGGGGCGGCATCGGTCTCCACCAGCAGCAGGATGCATGGGCTTGCCGTGTCGATGCGCCGGCAGCGGCAGCGCAGCCGCTGCCCGGCTTGGTCGTCCGCAAGGCGTGGTGCCGCGGTGACGCTACCCTCAAGGCCGGAGTCGAGGGTGCGTCGCAGCGTCGGCAACAGCTCCGCGGGGTCGATCGGCAGGCTCTGCGCGCACGACGCGCCGCGCAGCGCGCTCTCGCAGCTGCGGGCCAGCGTGGCAAATTCCGGGTTGCTGTCGATGTATCGAAGGCGCTCGTCGATCAATGCCGCGGCGACCGGCAGCGCCCGCAGGATCGCCGTCCCGTCGGGTGTGGCTGATACGCTGGATGACCCCGTGGGCAGGTCCTTCAGCATGCTTCTCTCCGTTTCGCGCACCCATGTTGTCTGACCCCGGAGGTGCTCTTCACGGCCGTTCGCCCTCTGGCGGAGCGATATCGGCGGACCGCGCCCGTGCGCGTCCCATTTCGGACTCTAGCCTGCCGGCGCCCCAATTCATAGGGGGAGAAGGCATTTCGCCCGCGAGGGGGCGCGCGATCGTCGGCATTGGCAGGGCGCAGGGTGCCGACCTGCACGAGCGGTGCCGCGGCGAGCACGCCGGCGCGGTAGAATTCCGACCCATGAGCGCACCCCACCAACCCCGTTTCGTCCATCTCCGCCTGCACACCGAATATTCGATCTCGGACGGGATATCCCTCGTCGATCAGGCCGTATCGCGCGCCGCCGCCGACGGCATGCCGGCGCTGGGCATCTCCGACCTCGCCAATCTCTTCGGCATGGTCAAGTTCTACAAGGGCGCCCGCAGCAAGGGCGTCAAGCCGATCATCGGCTGCGACGTGTGGATCACCAACGACGGCGAGCGCGACAAACCTGCGCGGGCGCTGCTGATCTGTCGCAACCGCAAGGGCTACGGCCAGCTGTGCGAGTTGCTGACCCGCGCCTATCTCGAGAACAAGCACCGCGGCCGCGCAGAGATGCGCCGGGAGTGGTTCGAGGGCGGTGCGGTGTCGGAGCTGATCTGCCTGTCGGGTGCGATGCTGGGCGATGTAGGAGTAGCGCTGGGCAACGGCAACCTCACGCTGGCCGAACAGCTCGCCAGCGACTGGTCGCGGCTCTTTCCTGACGCCTTTTACATCGAGCTGCAGCGCGCCGGCCTGCCCGGCACCGAGCGCTATGTGCGCGATGCGATGCTGCTCGCGGCGAAGCTCGCACTGCCGGTGGTGGCGACCCACCCGGTGCAGTTCAACAAGCGGGAGGACTTCAAGGCCCATGAGGCGCGGGTGTGCATTGCCCAGGGCTACGTGCTGGCCGACAAGCGTCGCCCCAGGGACTTCACCGAAGACCAGTATTTCAAGACCCAGGACGAGATGTGCGCGCTCTTCGCCGACATTCCCGAGGCGCTCGAGAACGCGGTCGAGATCGCGCGGCGTTGCTCGCTCACGGTGCAGTTGGGCAAGAACTTCCTGCCGCTTTTCCCGACGCCCGAGGGCATGACCCTGGACGACTTCCTGATCGCGGAGGCCAAGGCGGGCCTGGAGGAGCGCCTGGCGCTGCTCTATCCGCACCCCGAGGAGCGGGAGCGGCAGCGCCCGCGCTATGAGGAGCGGCTCAGGTTCGAGACCGACACCATCGTGCAGATGGGTTTTCCGGGCTACTTCCTGATCGTCGCGGACTTCATCCGCTGGGCCAAGAACAATGGCGTGCCGGTCGGGCCGGGGCGGGGCTCGGGGGCCGGCTCGCTGGTCGCCTATTCGCTCAAGATCACCGATCTGGACCCGCTCGAATACGCGCTGCTGTTCGAGCGCTTCCTGAACCCCGAGCGGGTCTCGATGCCCGACTTCGACATCGACTTCTGCCAGGATAACCGCTACAAGGTCATCGAGTATGTGCGCCAACGCTACGGCGCCGATGCGGTGAGCCAGATCGCCACCTTCGGCACCATGGCCTCGAAGGCGGTGGTGCGCGACGTCGGCCGCGTGCTCGACCTGCCCTATGGCCTGTGCGACCGGCTCTCCAAGCTGATCCCGGTGGTACAGAACAAGCCGCTCGGCCTGCTCGAGGCGCGCGAGCAGGAGCCGCAGATCGGCGAGATGATGGCCGACCCAGGCGACGGCGAGTCGGTCTCGGAGCTGTGGGAGCTGGCCCTGCCGCTCGAAGGCCTCACCCGCGGCGTCGGGATGCACGCTGGCGGGGTGCTCATCGCGCCGGGCAAGCTCACCGACTTCTGCCCGCTCTACATCGCCGACGGCGAGGATGCGACGCCGGTGTCGCAATTCGACAAGGACGACGTCGAAGCAGTCGGCCTCGTGAAGTTCGACTTCCTGGGCTTGCGCAACCTCACCATCATCGAGCTCGCGCTCAAGTACGTGGAACAGCTCAGCGGCGAGCGGCCGGATCTCATGAGCCTGGGCTTCGAAGACCCCGCGGCCTACCAGATTCTCAAGGACGCCAATACCACGGCGATCTTCCAGGTCGAATCAGAGGGCATGAAGAAGCTGCTCAAGAAGCTCGCCCCCGACCGTTTCGAAGACATCATCGCGGTGCTGGCGCTCTATCGTCCGGGCCCGCTCGGCTCGGGCATGGTGGACGACTTCATCCTGCGCAAGAAGGGCCAGCAGGAGATCGACTACTTCCATCCCGACCTGAAAGCCTGCCTCGAGCCGACCTATGGCGTGATCGTGTATCAGGAACAGGTGATGCAGATCTCGCAGATCATCGGCGGCTACACCCTCGGTGGCGCCGACATGCTGCGCCGTGCGATGGGCAAGAAGAAGGCCGAGGAGATGGCCAAGCACCGCGAGACCATCGCCGCAGGGGCCAGGCAGAAGGGCTACGACCCGGCGCTGGCCGAACAGCTCTTCGACCTCATGACCAAGTTCGCGGAGTACGGCTTCAACAAGTCGCACACCGCCGCCTACGCGGTGGTCACCTACCATACCGCGTGGCTCAAGGCCTACCACTGCGCCGCCTTCATGGCCGCGACCATGTCTTCGGACATGGACAACACCGACACCGTCAAGATCTTCTACGAGGACACCGTGGCCAACGGTGTGACGGTGCTGCCGCCGGACGTGAACGCCTCGCACTATCGTTTCGTGCCGACCGACGCGAAGACCGTGCGCTACGGGCTGGGCGCGGTGAAGGGTTGCGGCGAGCCGGCGGTGCTGGCGATCATCGCGGCGCGCGAGAAGGATGGTCCGTTCAAGGATTTCTTCGACTTCGCCAACCGCGTCGACCGCCGCTCGGTGAACCGCCGGGTGTTCGAGGCGCTGATCCGCGCCGGCGCCTTCGATTCGCTCGACAAGGACCGCGCCAAGCTGATGGCTTCGGTCGGGGTGGCCATGGAAGCGGCCGAACAGAAGGCGGCCAACGCGATGCAGGGCGGCCTCTTCGACATGCTGCCCGGTGCCGGCGGGCCGATGGCCGAATACGCCCGGGTGCGGCCGTGGACCGAACGCGAGCTGCTCAAGGAAGAGAAGATCGCGATCGGCTTCTTTCTCTCCGGCCACCCCTTCAACAGCTTCCGCAAGGAGGTGCGCCGCTTCGTCTCGCGCACGCTCGCCAAGCTCGAGCCCTCGCGGGAGTTGTCCCTGCTGGCCGGCGTGGTGATGGAGGTGCGGGCCAAGATGACCGCCCGCGGCAAGATCGCCTTCGTCACCATCGACGATGGCTCCCAGCCGCGCGAGCTGACGGTGTACTCGGAGCTCTTCGACAAGGAGCGCGGCAAGATCGTGGTCGACGAAGTGCTGGTGGTGGAAGCCAAGGTCAGTAACGACGAGTTCAGCGGCGGTTTTCGCATCGTCGTCGAGCGCTTGCTGACGCTCGGCGAAGCCCGTGCGCGATTCGGCAAGGGGCTGCAGATCCGGCTCAACGGCGAAGTTGCCGAGAGCGGCGGGGCGCTCGCGGCGGTCGATCGGTTGCAGTCGCTGCTGTCGCCCTTTCGCGACGGCGGTTGCCCGGTGCGGGTTCGCTATCGCAACGCCGAGGCGGAGGCGGAGCTGCCGCTCGGGCAAGGCTGGCGGGTCCGTCCGGAGGACGCGCTGCTCGAGGGCTTGCGTGAATGGCTGGCGGCTGAGGCCGTGGAAGTGATGTATTCGTGACACCAAGGCTGTTCGATGCCGCCCTGCTCGATGCGCTTGGCGTGGCGGCATGTGCGTCACCGCGCCGGCGCGCGCATCTCCTGCTGCATGGCGCTTCGTCAGATCCCTGCCAGCGCATGCTGGTGGCGATCGAGCCCGCGTCGTATGTGCCGCCCCACCGCCACCTCGATCCGCTCAAGGCCGAGGTGCTGGTCGTGCTGCGTGGCGTGCTCGGGGTGGTGTGGTTCGAGGATGGCGGCGCGGTGGCGGGTTCGGCGGTGCTGCGGGCAGGCCATGCGGCAGGCATCGAGATCCCGGCCGGGCTGTTCCATGCGGTGATCGCGCTGGCGCCCGGCACCGCCTTCCTCGAGGCCAAGGCCGGCCCCTGGCTGCCATTGCAGCAAGCCGAGCGTGCGGCCTTCGCACCGCGCGAGGGCGAGGCCGGCGCGAGCGTCTATTTCGAGGGTCTGCAGGCGCGCTTTGCGGATCGCAGCCGGCCGCTCATGCGTCGGCCTGCATGCTGAAACCGGGCGCCTCGGGGAAATCGGCGGCGAAAATCTCGACCCTTGCGACCTGCGCCGCCGGCGGCCCGACGCGACACCACTCGATGAAGGCCTCGACCTTCTCCGATGCGCCTGCGACGAGCGCCTCCACGCTCCCGTCGCGGCAGTTGCGGACCCATCCGTCGACCCCGATCCGCCGCGCCTCTTCGATCGCGCTGGCGCGGTAGCAGACACCCTGTACCCTGCCGCTGATCTTCAGGCGGCGACACTCGGCCTCTTTCATGAACCTGCTCCCCCCTGTTGCGGCGCTCGATGCTGGGCCCGCATCAAGGCCTCGGTGATGTTGCCCGCCACATTATCCTCTCCGAGCCGGTCGAGGAAGCCCGAACGGAAGATCAGCGAGCCGGGCTGCGAGTTCAGGTCGCAGAGAATCAGCCGCGTGCCGGTCTTCTTGAGGTCGCGATGCAGGGTCTGCAGGATATCGAGGCCGGTGGTATCCATGTTGATGACCTTGTCCATGTCGAGGATCAGCGTCTCGGGATTGCCTTCGAGTTTCTGCAGCATGCTCTCGAGCTTGTTGGCGGCGCCGAAGAACAGGCTGCCGAACATCCGGTAGGCGACGATGCGCGGCGTACCGTCGGCCCTGCTCAGTGCCTCGACGCCGTAGTGGTCTTCGAGCGGGATGCGTTCCATGCGGGTGAGGTCGGACATCCGGTAGATGAAGAACAGGCTCGCCAGCACCATGCCCAGCTCCACCGCCAGCGTCAGATCGAACAGCACGGTGACGAAGAAGGTGCCGAGCAGGATGGTGCGGTACTGGTTGGAGTAACGCGCCAGTTCCTTGGGCGAGAAGGCGTGCCATTCGCCCATGTTGATCGAAACCACGACCACGATGGCCGACAGTGTGGCGAGCGGGATATCCTTGGCCAGCGGCGCGAGCACCAGCACCACCGCCAGCAGCACCAGCGCATGCACGATGCCGGCCACCGGCGTGCGGCCACCGGCGCGGATGTTGGTGGCGGTACGGGCAATCGCGCCGGTGGCGGCGAAGCCGCCGAACAAGGGCGCGACGAAGTTCGCCAGGCCTTGCGCGAGCAGCTCCTGGTTGGGGTTGTGGCGATCCTCGATCTGGCTGTCGGCGACGCGCGCCGAGAGCAGCGACTCGATCGCGCCGAGCAGTGCAATCGTGAGGGCCGGCGCCATCAGCTTGCCCAGCGTGGTGGGATCGAGTGCCGGGAAGGAGAAGGGCGGGATCTCCTGCGGAATTCCACCGAAACGGCTGCCGATGGTCTCCACCGGAAGATTCAGCAGCGCGTTGGCGGCGGTGCCGATGACCAGCACCGCCAGCGGTCCGGGGGCGCGCTTGAGCGCCGGGAAACGTGTTGCCAGCCGGTTCCAGCCCAGCAGGATCACCAGCGATGCGACGGCGAGCCCCACCGTGGGCAGGTGGATGGTATGCAGGTGACTCGCCAGCGCCGCCATCTTGCCGAAGAACTCCCCGGGCAGGTCCTCGATGGCGAGGCCCAGGAAATCCTTGATCTGGGCGATGAAGATCACCACCGCGATACCGTTGGTGAAGCCGATCACCACCGACAAGGGGATGAAGCGGATCATGTTGCCGAGCTTGAAGGCCCCCATCGCGAACAGGATCACGCCTGCGAGCATGCTGGCGATGAGCAGGTTCTGCACCCCGTAGTCCATCACGATGGCGTAGATGATGGGGATGAAGGCGCCGGTCGGCCCGCCGATCTGCACCCGCGAGCCGCCAAGCAGGGAGATCAGCAAGCCGGCGACGATCGAGGTCCAGATGCCGGCGGTGGGCGACATGCCGCTGGCGATCGCGAAGGCCATTGCCAGCGGCAGGGCCAGCACGCCGACCGTGAGGCCGGCGGAAACGTCGTGGGTGAATTGGGCCTTGCCGTAACCCGGCAGGGTGTCAAGCAGCTTGGGGTGAAACTGGAACTTCATGATGCCTCCGCAAACCTTCGGTAAGAGTCGACGCGATGCGCAGCATGCGTGCGTCGTGCGCGGAGCGGCTTCCCGGCCCGGTGCGGTGCTGGATCATCCATCGCTTGCTGGGCGTCAGAGGCATTGGTCTTGGTTGGGTGGGGGGCGGGAACTATTCTTGGGCTTTGCCTGAAGCCTGTCCAGCCCGGGCGGACTTCAGGATCGCCAGCATCTTGAACGCCGCGAGCGCCACCAGGGTGAAGCCGACCGCGACGGCAGCCACAGCCTGCAGGGTGCTCTGCGGAAACGCCGGCAGCGGTGCGCTGCCGGTGGTGAGATGGAGGCCACCCAGCACCAGCAGGACCATGCCGCACAAGTCCAGCGCGATCCATCGCAGGAGTTCGGGCAGCAGGCCCGGCATCGCGGGCGCTCTGGCGGGACGACTCATTTGACCCGCATTCCGGGGGTCGCGCCCGAGTCCGGCGAGAGAATGAAGATCCCCGGCACCTCGCCGCTGCTGTCCGACGCGGCCAGCACCATCCCTTCCGAGAGGCCGAATTTCATCTTGCGCGGTGCGAGGTTGGCCACCATCACGGTGAGCCGTCCGACCAGTGTGGCTGGGTCGTAGGCCGACTTGATGCCGGCGAAGACCTGGCGGGGTTTCGTCTGGCCGTTCTCGGTCTCGCCGATGTCGAGGCTCAGGCGGATCAGCTTGTCGGCGCCTTCCACATGCTCGGCAGCGACGATTCTTGCGATCCGCAGGTCGATCCTGGTGAATTCGTCGATGGCGATGGTGGGCGCGCCAGCGTCCGCCTGCTCCGCCTCCTTGCGGGCGACATGCGCCTGCTGTTCGCCGTGGCGCTGCTGCGACGCAGCCGCCTTGCTCGCCGCCTTCACCTCGGTCGGGGCGAGCGAGTCCTTGTTGGCCTCCAGCAGCGCGTCGATCTGCTTGCGCTCGATGCGGGTCATGAGGTGCTTGTAGGGGTTGATGGTGTGGCCGGCCGGCAACGGCTCCCAGACGTTTGTCCAGGCAAGCGGCGCGATCGCGAGAAAGCCTTCGACGTTCGCAGCCAATGCAGGAAGGACCGGCTTCAAGTAGAGCGCAAGATCGCGGAATAGGGTCAGCGCGGTGCTGCAGACCGCGTGCAGTTCGGCGTCCTTGCCGTCCTGTTTGGCGAGCTCCCAGGGTTTGCGTTCGTTGACGAACTGGTTCGCGACGTCGGCCAGGCGCATGATTTCGCGCAGCGCGCGGCTGTAGTCACGCTCTTCGTAGGCACCGGCAATCGTCGCCTGGGCAAACGCCGATTCATATTCCCGGGTGACATCCCGATCGCTCGCGCCGAGCTTGCCGTCGAAGCGCTTGCCGATGAAGCCGGCGCAGCGACTGGCGATGTTGACGAACTTGCCCACCAGGTCCGAATTGACCTTGGCGATCATGTCGTCGAGGCTGAGGTCGACGTCTTCCATGGTGCCATTGGACTTGGCGGCGAAGTAGTAGCGCAGCCACTCGGGGTCGAGCTTTCGCTCGGTGTACGAGCGCGCGGTGATGAAGGTGCCGCGGCTCTTCGACATCTTTGCCCCGTCCACCGTGAGAAAGCCGTTCACGCAGAGCTGGGTGGGCGTGCGGTAGCCGGCGAACTCGAGCATCGCGGGCCAGAACAGCGCGTGGAAGTAGAGGATGTCCTTGCCGATGAAGTGCACCAGCTCGGTGTCGGCCGCTGCGGCCGGGCCGGCTTCGGTGAATGCGGCAAGGTCGATGTCGCCGCGTTTTCCCACGAGATTGCGGAAACTCGCGAAGTAGCCGATCGGCGCATCCAGCCAGACATAGAAGTATTTGCCCGGCGCGCCGGGGATCTCGAAGCCGAAATAGGGCGCATCGCGCGAGATGTCCCAGTCGGAGAGCTTGTTCTCGCCGGGCTCGCCGAGCCACTCCTTCATCTTGTTGGCCGCTTCGGGCGGCAGCCGGCGCACCCCGTCGGCGTTGGCACCCTGGGTCCATTCGCGCAGGAAGCTCACCGCCTTCTCGTCCGAGAGGCGGAAGAAGTAGTGGTCGGAGTTCCTGAGCACCGGCGCGGCGCCGGATACTGCCGAATAGGGGTTCTTGAGCTCGGTCGGGGCGTAGGCCGCACCGCACACCTCGCAGTTGTCGCCGTACTGGTCGGCGGCGCCGCACTTGGGGCATTCGCCCTTGATGAAGCGGTCGGGCAGGAACATCTCCTTGACCGGATCGTAGTACTGCTCGATCGAGCGGGTGTCGATCAGTCTTGCGGCCTGCAGCTTGGTGTAGATGTCTTCGGCGTACCAGCGATTCTCTTCGGAGTGGGTGCTGTGGTAATTGTCGAAGGCCACGCCGAAATCGGTGAAGTCGCGCAAGTGCTCGCCGTGCACCCGG
This sequence comes from Zoogloeaceae bacterium, assembly GCA_024235595.1. Lineage (GTDB taxonomy): Bacteria > Pseudomonadota > Gammaproteobacteria > Burkholderiales > Rhodocyclaceae > Cognatazoarcus. The sequence goes on from JACKMC010000006.1 coordinate 111,188, forward strand.
GCGATCAACTGCTCGGGGGCCACGCCTTCCTTCTCGGCGCGCAGCATCACCGGGGTGCCGTGGGTGTCGTCGGCACAGACGTAATGCACCGTGTTGCCGCGCATGCGCTGAAAGCGCACCCAGATGTCCGCCTGGATATAGCCCACCAGGTGACCGAGGTGGATGTCGCCGTTGGCGTAGGGCAGGGCGTTGGTGACGAGAATATTGCGCGGCATGGTGAGGGGCTTCGACAAAAGCCCCAAGTCTATCAAACACGGGGCCGGCGATTCGCCCTTCCTCGCGGCCCGGTGGGGTTTCAGCGCAGGATGATCTCGATGCGCCGGTTTGCCTCGCGGCCCTCGGGCGTGCCGTTGTCTTCCAGCGGGCGGCTCTCGCCGCGGCCTTCGGCGGCCAGTCGAGGTTCGGCGACGCCGCGCCCGATGAGATACTGCCTGACCGCTTCGGCCCGCTGCAGCGACAGTTCCTGGTTGAAGAGCTCGCGACCGATGCTGTCGGTGTGTCCCTCGACGACTGCGCCGGCGGCCGGTTCGGCGATGAGGATCTCGGCGATGCGGTCGAGGGCGGGGTAGGCGCCGCGACGAACCTCGGTGCTGCCAGAGCCGAACATCATCGCCCCTGGCAAGCGCAGGCTTTGCGAACCGTCGCTGGCTTCGATGGTGGTCACGCCGACCTCGGCGAGCCGGGCCTTGCGAGTGGCATCGACCAGTGCGCGGGCGGGTGTGGTGACTTGCGCGGGCCGCGCGGGACGGCTGCCCGCGGCCTCGCCACCGGGCTCGTTCGCGGATTTCATGACGGGCGTTGCGCAGGCTGCGACGAGCGGGATCAGCATCACGGCGATGCGGTTCCGGATAGACATCTTTCCATGACTCCAGGATAGGGCGCCCCCGATTTCGGCGACGCCGCATTGCAAGGGCCGAATGATAACCGGAGCTATTTCCTCGCGCTTTCCGTAACAGCATGGAAAGCTTGAGTATCATGGCAGGCGGGGGAGCCTTGGCGCCCGAAGACAGAGCATGGAGAGACAGATGAGTCTAGCTGTTGAGCAGGTGTCGGAAGTATTGAAGACGATCGTTGACCCGAATACCGGCAAGGATCTGGTTTCGTCACGCGTCGTGCGAAACCTCAAGGTGGACGGAACGCGGGTGTCCTTTGATGTCGAGCTGGGTTATCCGGCGAGAAGCCAGTTCGGGATGCTGCGCAAGCTCATCACCGGGCAGTTGAATGCTGCACTGCCGCAGATTTCGGAACTCTCGCTCGAGATCCGCAGCCACATCGTGGCGCACTCGGTGCAACAGGGCGTGAAGCTGATGCCGGGGGTGAAGAACATCGTCGCCGTGGCTTCGGGCAAGGGCGGCGTGGGCAAGAGCACCACGGCGGTCAATCTCGCGCTTGCACTCGCGGCCGAGGGCGCCCGGGTGGGGATCCTGGATGCCGACATCTATGGCCCGTCGCAGCCGCAGATGCTCGGCATCGCCGAACACAAGCCGGAGTCCTTCGATGGCAAGACCATGCAACCGCTCGAGGCCCATGGTCTGCAGGTGATGTCGATCGGCTTCCTGGTGGATGTCGAGACGCCGATGGTGTGGCGCGGACCGATGGCGACGCAGGCGCTCAAGCAGCTCATGGGCGAAACCAACTGGAGCGATCTCGATTACCTGGTGGTCGACATGCCGCCGGGTACCGGCGACATCCAGCTCACGCTGTCGCAGGCGGTGCCGGTAACCGGCGCGGTGATCGTCACCACGCCCCAGGACATCGCCCTGCTCGACGCCCGCAAGGGCCTGAAGATGTTCGAGAAGGTCGGCATTCCGATCCTCGGCGTGGTCGAGAACATGTCGATCCACATCTGCTCGAAATGCGGGCACGAGGAGCATATCTTCGGCGCGGGCGGCGGCCAGAAGATGTGCGACGACTATGGCGTGCCCTTTCTCGGAGCGCTGCCGCTCGACCTGGGTATCCGCGAGCAGACCGATTCGGGCGTGCCGACGGTGTGCCAGGATCCCGATGGGCGCATTGCCGGGCTCTACAAGGAGATTGCCCGCAAGGTGGCGATCCGCATTGCCGACAAGTCCAAGGACATGACCCACAAGTTTCCGAACATCGTGGTGCAGAATACGTGAGCGGGCCCATTCGGCTGCTGGGCGGGGCGGCGCTCGTCGCCAGCAGGGCTGCGTGGTCGCGATTGTGGTGGGCACCGCGGTCGCTGTCGGCATCGAGGTGGTCAAGGTGCCGTTCAAGGTGGCCGGGGCCGCCTATGATCTGGCCTCCGACTCCGACTCCGACTCCGACGACGAGGCCGAGGCATCGTCCGACTAGCGACGCAGGGCAAGATTTGCCGGCCGAGGCGTTGTTGGGGGCGCCGCTTTCTGTGAGAATGCGCGGTTTATTTTCGGGGGGCTGAGGTGAGCATCAAGTCCGACAAGTGGATCCGCCGGATGGCGGAAAACGAAGGCATGATCGAGCCGTTCGCGTCCGAACTGGTGCGTACCAACGAGACCGGCAAGATCGTCTCCTACGGCACCTCCAGCTATGGCTACGATGTGCGCTGCGCCAACGAATTCAAGATCTTCACCAACATCAACTCGACGATCGTCGATCCGAAAAATTTCGACGAGCGCAACTTCGTCGATTTTTCCGGCGATGTGTGCATCATCCCGCCGAACTCGTTCGCACTTGCCCGCACGGTCGAGTATTTCCGCATCCCGCGCAGCATCCTTACCGTATGTCTCGGCAAGAGCACCTACGCGCGCTGCGGCATCATCGTGAACGTGACGCCGCTGGAGCCGGAGTGGGAAGGGCACGTGACGCTGGAGTTTTCGAACACCACGCCCTTGCCGGCCAAGATCTATGCGAACGAAGGTATCGCCCAGATGCTGTTCTTCGAGTCCGACGAGGTGTGTGCCACTTCGTACAAGGACCGTGGCGGCAAGTATCTCGGGCAGACCGGCGTAACCCTGCCCAAGATATAGCGGACCTGTCATGCAGGACGTGTAAACTGATGCCGGGCCGCATGCGAATCATGGCGGCCCGTTGTTTTTGGATTGAAATGTCGCGGGGTCGGTCGACCCCGAATGGAGCCAGGCATGCGGTTTCACTTTCCCATCATCATCATCGATGAAGACTTCCGCTCGGAGAACACTTCGGGGCTGGGTATTCGTGCGCTGGCCAAAGCCATCGAGGATGAGGGCATGGAAGTGCTGGGGGTTACCAGCTATGGTGACCTGACCTCCTTTGCCCAGCAGCAGAGCAGGGGGTCGGCCTTCATCCTGTCGATCGACGACGAGGAGTTCTCCTCGCCGGACGCGGCATCGAAAGCGGTCGCCGACCTCAAGGATTTCGTGCACGAGATCCGCCATCGCAACGCCGACATTCCGATCTTCCTGCATGGCGAAACGCGCACCTCGCGCCACATTCCCAATGAAGTGCTGCGCGAGTTGCACGGTTTCATCCACATGTTCGAGGATACGCCGGAGTTCATCGCCCGCTACGTGATGCGCGAGGCCAAGGCCTACCTCGACAGCCTGCCGCCGCCATTCTTCCGCGCGCTGACCCACTACGCGGCCGACGGGTCCTATTCCTGGCACTGCCCCGGCCACTCGGGCGGTGTCGCCTTCCTCAAGAGCCCGGTGGGACAGATGTTCCACCAGTTCTTCGGCGAGAACATGCTGCGTGCCGACGTCTGCAACGCGGTCGACGAGCTCGGCCAGTTGCTCGACCATACCGGCCCGGTGAACGCCTCGGAGCGCAACGCGGCGCGCATCTTCAACGCCGACCACCTGTTCTTCGTCACCAACGGCACCTCCACCTCGAACAAGATCGTCTGGCATTCCACGGTAGCGCCGGGCGATACCGTGGTGGTCGACCGCAACTGCCACAAGTCGATTCTCCACGCCATCATCATGACCGGGGCGATCCCGGTATTCCTGATGCCGACCCGCAACCACTTCGGCATCATCGGCCCGATTCCGAAGAGCGAGTTCGAGTGGGAGAACATCCAGCGCAAGATCGACGCCAACCCCTTCATCGAGAACAAGGCCGCCAAGCCGCGGGTGCTGACGATCACCCAGAGCACCTACGACGGCGTGCTGTACAACGTCGAAGAGATCAAGGACCTGCTTGACGGGCGCATCGACACCTTGCACTTCGACGAAGCCTGGCTGCCGCATGCGGCTTTCCACGAGTTCTACGGCGACTACCACGCGATCGGTGCAGACCGGCCGCGCTGCCAGGACTCGATGATGTTCGCCACCCAGTCCACCCACAAGTTGCTGGCCGGCCTTTCGCAGGCTTCCCAGGTGCTGGTGCAGGACTCCCAGACCCGGGCACTCGACTATCACAGCTTCAATGAAGCCTACCTCATGCACACCTCTACATCGCCGCAGTACGCGATCATCGCCAGTTGCGATGTGGCGGCGGCGATGATGGAAGCCCCGGCGGGCACCGCGCTGGTCGAGGAGTCGGTCAGCGAGGCGCTGGATTTCCGCCGCGCCATGCGCAAGGTGGACGAGGAGTTCGGCAGCTCCGACTGGTGGTTCAAGGTCTGGGGGCCGGATTACCTCTCCGAGGACGGCATGGCCTTGCGCGAGGACTGGACGCTGCGTGCGGGCGAGCGCTGGCATGGTTTCGGCCAGTTGGCCGAGGGCTTCAACATGCTCGACCCGATCAAGGCCACGGTGATCACGCCGGGCCTGGATGTGGACGGCGACTTTGCCGACTGGGGCATCCCGGCAGGCGTGCTCACCAAGTACCTCGCCGAGCACGGCATCGTGGTCGAGAAGACCGGCCTCTACTCCTTCTTCATCATGTTCACCATCGGCATCACCAAGGGCCGCTGGAACACCATGGTGACCGAGCTGCAGCAGTTCAAGGACGACTACGATCGAAACCAGCCGCTGTGGCGGGTGATGCCGGAGTTCATCGCCAAGCACCCGCGCTACGAAAAGATCGGCCTCAAGGATCTGTGCGTGCAGATCCACGAGTTCTACAAATTGAACGATGTGGCCCGCCTGACCACCGAGATGTATCTATCGGACATGGTGCCGGCGATGAGGCCGTCCGACGCCTTCGCCAAGATGGCGCACCGGGAAATCGAGCGGGTGCCGATCGACGAGCTGGAGGGGCGCGTCACCGCCATGCTGGTAACGCCCTACCCACCGGGAATTCCCTTGCTGATTCCCGGGGAGCGCTTCAATCGCACGATCGTTCGTTACCTGCAGTTCGTGCGTGAATTCAACCTCCGTTTCCCCGGCTTCGAGACGGATGTTCACGGCTTGGTGAGCGAGCGCGAGGGCAGCAGGGGCGACTACTCTGTCGACTGCGTGAAGCAGGACTGAATTCGCCGGGCCGCGCCTCAGCGCAGTCGCCGATAGCTCGCGAAATCGAATGCGTGATCGTTGTGGGCGTCCGCGTGGTGATGCTCGCGCGATGTTTCGACGAATGTGGCCAGGTCGAAGGGCGGAAAGAAGGCGTCCCCGTTTACCGTCGCGTCAACCTCGGTTAGTTCCAGCGCATCTGCGTGCGGCATCGCTGCAGCGTAGATCTGGGCCCCGCCGATGACGAAGATTCGTGCGGCTCCGGCGCACAGAGCAAAGGCATTGTCGAGCGAGCTGGCCCGCTGCGCGCCGGCTGCCTGGTAGTTGTCGTCGCGTGTGATGACGATGTTGTGGCGCCCGGGCAGCGGGCGACCGAGGGATTCCCAGGTCTTGCGCCCCATGATCACCGGGCAGGCGGTCGTCAGTCGCTTGAAGCGCTGCAGGTCTGCCTTCAGGCGCCACGGCAGGCGATTGTCGATGCCGATCACCCGGTTCTTGCCAACGGCGGCGATCAGGATGACTTCGCCGTCTGGTTTCATACCGCCACCGGTGCCGGGATATGCGGGTGGGGGTCGTAGCCTTCGAGCGTGAAATCCTCGAAGCGGAAGTCGGTGATCTCCCGCACCTCGGGATTCAGTCTCAGCCGCGGCAGCGGGCGTGGTGAGCGCGACAGCTGAAGCCTGGCCTGGTCGAGGTGGTTGATATAGAGGTGGCAGTCTCCGCCCGTCCATACGAAATCGCCGGGCTCGAGGCCGCATATCTGCGCGAGCATCATCGTCAGCATCGCGTATGAGGCAATGTTGAAGGGCACGCCGAGGAAAATGTCCGCACTGCGCTGATACAGCTGGCACGACAGGCGGCCATCTGCGACATACAGCTGGAAGAGCGCATGGCAAGGCGGCAGGGCCATGCGCTCGACCTCCGCCGGATTCCACGCGGAGACGATGTGACGCCGGGAGTCGGGGTTCTTGCGCAGGCCGTCCACCAGGTTCTGCAGTTGATCCACCTCGCTGCCCTCGGGGGTGCTCCAGTGGCGCCATTGCTTGCCGTAAACGGGACCGAGTTCACCCGTTTCGTCGGCCCAGTCGTCCCAGATCGAGACGCCGTTTTCCTTCAGGTAGCGGATGTTGGTCTCACCGCGGATGAACCAGAGCAGCTCATGGATGATCGAGCGGGTGTGGAGCTTCTTTGTTGTGAGCAGCGGGAAACCTTGCTGCAGATCGAAACGCATCTGCCAGCCGAAGACGGAAAGCGTCCCCGTTCCGGTTCGGTCGGCCTTGCGATGGCCGTGGTCGAGAACGTGGCTCATAAGGGAAAGATACTGTTGCATGCAGGATCCTCGTTGGAATGCCGCGATTCTATCGCCAAAGGGCAACCGAGGATGTATCGCGGCTTGCCCCGGTGGCTGACGAGCGGTCGATGCGGCCGCAGCAATGGCGGCTCGGAGAGCTAGCCGATTGTGATAATCTGCGAAAAAACAAGAGTGTCGAGGCTCGCCTCGACGCGGGGACGTGAATGGAAGGATATTTTCCGGCTTTTCAGGTGAGATCTGGATCGGGGGGCGTTGTGCGACAGATCGACTCAGTGCCCAGGATGGTGGATTCCCCTGCCGAGGCGGTCAGGCTTTCCCTGCGTTCCGCTTCCGAGTGCCTTTCCAGTCTCGAGGGGGCGGGCCTGAACCCCGTATTGCGTGCTTTCAAGCTAGACGAGTCGAGTCAGAGCCAGATCAGGCGGCTCATGGTTCATTTGGTCGCGGGGCCGCTCGAGGGCCGCGAGCAATGGCTCGAGGAATGGCGCGCCGGAAGGAGCTTTCTCGATACGCTCTCCTGTGTCTTCCTGGAGGCTCTGCGCAGTCGCGCTCCCGCCGGGGGGCTGACCAAGAACGCGGTGAATGCGGAGCTGCTGGCGCGCCTGGTGCGGGCCGGCGCGAATCTCATCAAGTGGGATTACCTCCGCTACGGTCCCGTCGAGCGGGAACTCTGGGCGTTCATGGGCGCGGCCTATCTCGAGGCCGAGCGCACTGGCATGTCGCAGATGCTGGTTTCCTTGCGAAAGGACCGCGGCACCCAGACTTCGGTGGAGCGCGAGTACCTCCGTGCCCTCGCCTTGGGTTGCGCTTCGCTCGATCAACTTGCGCCCGATTCGATGGAGATTGCCGACAGACTCATCCGCTACATGCTGCCGACGCTCCGCATTTCCCACACGCCAGGTTCCGGCGCGTGTTTCGGTTTGCAGATTGGTGCGCCCGCGGCGCCGGTTCGAATTGCCTCCGGTGCGGCAAGCGAGCAGTTCAGCCACTATTTTCTGCCAGCCGGAGCAGGCAGCGTCTGTGACGAACTGACTTCAGTCATTGAACGGGGTTTGGTTCCCGCCGCGATCGCTTCCGGCGCTCGGGCGCGGGAGCGGGTTCTGGCGACACTTTTTCACTTGCGGCGGCTGTGGTCTGACAGGCCACCGATGCGCCGCCACCGCCGTCACGAACTGAGTGCCAGGCTGAGCGCGGTGCGGGGTCTGAAGGAAGTCAGCGCACGCCTTGAGAGTGGTGCGCCACCTTCCATTGATGATTGTGAATGGGAGCTTCGCAATGTCAGCCGCGGTGGAATCGGGTTGACCGTCCCCTCCGAGCAATGTGAATCATTGCAGGTGGGTGAGCTCGTCGGATTCCTCATGGAAGGCGGTAGCGGTTGGCACGTCGGTGTGGTCCGCCGAATTGCGCAGACCGTTGATGGGGTCGGATTCGTCGGCGTCGAATTGATTGGAAGGGAGCCTTCGGTCGTGCTCGCTGACGACGGCCGCGCGGCAAACGAGGTCCTGTTGTGTGACCCCGTACGTCAAGGCAGAACTGTTCGACTCGCCGGCCCATCAGCTGCACTGCCGGTCGATACGGTGGTCTACCTCAATCTCGATGGGCGGATCGTGAAGCTCAAGCCGATCGCGCTGCTGGTGCGCGGCAATGAGTTCGTACTTCGCAACTACCAGCTGCTTTAGCCGGTACGTCTCCCCCAAGGCTGCGGCCACCGCTGCGATCGCGGCGCCGCGATGCTCCCGTTGGTGCGGACGTCGCCGCAGCCCGGACCGTGTGGCGGGTTCTTGCTGTGCGTGACGACCCTTGGCGCACGGGGCGATTCTTGTGGTGGCGGCGCCGTTTTCCGCTTGTGTTTCGTTTGTGTGTTGACGGCGTGATTTTGCTCTGTATAATTCGCCGCTCTCGTTGCCCGGCGGTGGTTTGCAGGGGTTTCGAGGGGTTGGTGCAGGCGGTGGATTCGCGGGGGACTGCGAAAAATAATTCACTGGATGTATTGACGAGATGAAGTGGTTGCTACATAATTCCGCTTCTTCGCTGCTCTGGCAGCGACGCTCTTTAAAAAGTTGAACAGCCGATAGGTGTGGGTACTTGATAGGCGAGGTAGTCGGAATTCGTTCCGGCGAAGACGCAAAGATTGAGTACTCAAGGAAAATTGAGTTTTCCGCGAGTGCAGTGATTGAACTTAAGAGTTTGATCCTGGCTCAGATTGAACGCTGGCGGCATGCTTTACACATGCAAGTCGAACGGTAACAGGGACTTCGGTCTGCTGACGAGTGGCGAACGGGTGAGTAACATATCGGAACGTGCCCAGTAATGGGGGATAGCTCGGCGAAAGCCGGATTAATACCGCATACGCCCTGAGGGGGAAAGTGGGGGATCTTCGGACCTCACGTTATTGGAGCGGCCGATATCGGATTAGCTAGTTGGTGGGGTAAAGGCCTACCAAGGCGACGATCCGTAGCTGGTCTGAGAGGATGATCAGCCACACTGGGACTGAGACACGGCCCAGACTCCTACGGGAGGCAGCAGTGGGGAATTTTGGACAATGGGCGAAAGCCTGATCCAGCCATGCCGCGTGAGTGAAGAAGGCCTTCGGGTTGTAAAGCTCTTTCAGGTGGAAAGAAAGCGGATGGGCTAATACCCTGTTCGGATGACGGTACCACCAGAAGAAGCACCGGCTAACTACGTGCCAGCAGCCGCGGTAATACGTAGGGTGCGAGCGTTAATCGGAATTACTGGGCGTAAAGCGTGCGCAGGCGGTTGTGTAAGACAGGTGTGAAATCCCCGGGCTTAACCTGGGAACTGCGCTTGTGACTGCACAGCTAGAGTACGGCAGAGGGGGGTAGAATTCCACGTGTAGCAGTGAAATGCGTAGAGATGTGGAGGAATACCGATGGCGAAGGCAGCCCCCTGGGCCTGTACTGACGCTCATGCACGAAAGCGTGGGGAGCAAACAGGATTAGATACCCTGGTAGTCCACGCCCTAAACGATGTCAACTAGTTGTTCGGAAGGGAAACTTTCTGAGTAACGCAGCTAACGCGTGAAGTTGACCGCCTGGGGAGTACGGCCGCAAGGTTAAAACTCAAAGGAATTGACGGGGACCCGCACAAGCGGTGGATGATGTGGATTAATTCGATGCAACGCGAAAAACCTTACCTACCCTTGACATGTCTGGAACTTGTGAGAGATCACTTGGTGCCTTCGGGAGCCAGAACACAGGTGCTGCATGGCTGTCGTCAGCTCGTGTCGTGAGATGTTGGGTTAAGTCCCGCAACGAGCGCAACCCTTGTCGTTAATTGCCATCATTAAGTTGGGCACTTTAGCGAGACTGCCGGTGACAAACCGGAGGAAGGTGGGGATGACGTCAAGTCCTCATGGCCCTTATGGGTAGGGCTTCACACGTCATACAATGGTCGGTACAGAGGGTTGCCAAGCCGCGAGGTGGAGCTAATCCCAGAAAGCCGATCGTAGTCCGGATTGTAGTCTGCAACTCGACTGCATGAAGTCGGAATCGCTAGTAATCGCAGATCAGCATGCTGCGGTGAATACGTTCCCGGGTCTTGTACACACCGCCCGTCACACCATGGGAGTGGGTTTCACCAGAAGTAGGTAGCTTAACCTTCGGGAGGGCGCTTACCACGGTGAGATTCATGACTGGGGTGAAGTCGTAACAAGGTAGCCGTATCGGAAGGTGCGGCTGGATCACCTCCTTTCAAGAGAAAAGCCTTGTCCGATCAAGTATCCACAACCTATCGGTTGTTTGCTATAGCGACCTGGTGAGGGTCTGTAGCTCAGCTGGTTAGAGCACCGTCTTGATAAGGCGGGGGTCGTTGGTTCGAACCCAACCAGACCCACCAACGTATCAAATGGGGGATTAGCTCAGCTGGGAGAGCACCTGCTTTGCAAGCAGGGGGTCGTCGGTTCGATCCCGTCATCCTCCACCAGAATCCTAAAGGTCAGAATCAAGCGCCCTCGGGCGCGCGGCGTATCGCGCGCAGGTGTTTGCTTCTGGTTTTTACGCCAGTACAGGCTGTTGCTCTTTAACAAAGTGAAGAAGGTAGTGTCATCGAAGCTTGGATAGGTCGATGGCACGGTTGTGTGATTGCATTTGCCATGACCATGCTTGTCAGCGATGGTTGTGGCGCACAAACGAGTTCGTGCCTAAAGCGTAGGCCTTGGCAACAGGGCCTAAGGTTATAGGATCAAGCGACTAAGTGCATGTGGTGGATGCCTTGGCGATCACAGGCGATGAAGGACGTGTAAGCCTGCGAAAAGCGTGGGGGAGCTGGCAATAGAGCTTTGATCCCACGATGTCCGAATGGGGAAACCCGGCCCGCAAGGGTCATCCCTGACTGAATACATAGGTCAGTGGAAGCGAACGCGGCGAACTGAAACATCTAAGTAGCCGCAGGAACAGAAATCAACCGAGATTCCCAAAGTAGTGGCGAGCGAAATGGGACTAGCCTGCACGACTAAACAAGTTGCTTAACAGAACGGTCTGGAAAGTCCGGCCATAGTGGGTGATAGCCCCGTATGTGAAAAGCTTCTTGCGGGTCTGAGCGTGCGACAAGTAGGGCGGGACACGAGAAATCCTGTCTGAAGATGGGGGGACCATCCTCCAAGGCTAAATACTCGTGATCGACCGATAGTGAACTAGTACCGTGAGGGAAAGGCGAAAAGAACCCCGGGAGGGGAGTGAAATAGATCCTGAAACCGCATGCATACAAACAGTGGGAGCCGACTTGTTCGGTGACTGCGTACCTTTTGTATAATGGGTCAGCGACTTACGTTCAGTTGCGAGCTTAACCGAATAGGGGAGGCGTAGCGAAAGCGAGTCTGATAAGGGCGCTTTAGTAGCTGGATGTAGACCCGAAACCGGGTGATCTATCCATGGCCAGGATGAAGGTGCGGTAACACGCACTGGAGGTCCGAACCCACTAATGTTGAAAAATTAGGGGATGAGCTGTGGATAGGGGTGAAAGGCTAAACAAACCCGGAAATAGCTGGTTCTCCCCGAAAACTATTTAGGTAGTGCGTCGTACGGACACTTGCGGGGGTAGAGCACTGTAATCGTTGGGGGGGTCATTGCGATCTACCCCGCGATAGCAAACTCCGAATACCGCAAAGTGATATACGGCAGACAGACAGCGGGTGCTAACGTCCGTTGTCGAGAGGGAAACAACCCAGACCGCCAGCTAAGGTCCCAAATGTATGGCTAAGTGGCAAACGAGGTGGGAAGGCACAGACAGCTAGGAGGTTGGCTTAGAAGCAGCCACCCTTTAAAGAAAGCGTAATAGCTCACTAGTCGAGTCGTCCTGCGCGGAAGATGTAACGGGGCTAAGCCATAAACCGAAGCTGCGGATGTCGAAAGACATGGTAGGGGAGCGTTCTGTAAGCCTGCGAAGGTGTCTCGTAAGGGATGCTGGAGGTATCAGAAGTGCGAATGCTGACATGAGTAGCGATAAAGGGTGTGAAAAGCACCCTCGCCGAAAGCCCAAGGTTTCCTGCGCAACGTTCATCGACGCAGGGTGAGTCGGCCCCTAAGGCGAGGCAGAAATGCGTAGTCGATGGGAAACAGGTCAATATTCCTGTACCGCTCTATGATGCGATGGGGGGACGGAGAAGGGTAGGTCAGCCGGGTGTTGGACGTCCCGGTTTAAGCGTGTAGGCGTGCCCTCTAGGCAAATCCGGAGGGCTGAGCCAAGGCGTGATGACGAGGGCTCATTGAGCCTGAAGTGATTGATCCCATGCTTCCAGGAAAAGCCTCTAAGCTTCAGTCATAGAGTGACCGTACCGCAAACCGACACAGGTGGGCAGGTTGAAAATACCAAGGCGCTTGAGAGAACTCAGGAGAAGGAACTCGGCAAATTGATACCGTAACTTCGGGAGAAGGTATGCCCCAGTAGCTTGTAGGAGTACATCCGAAGGGCGAAGGGGCCGCAGAGAATCGGTGGCTGCGACTGTTTATTAAAAACACAGCACTCTGCAAACACGAAAGTGGACGTATAGGGTGTGACGCCTGCCCGGTGCCGGAAGGTTAAGTGATGGGGTGCAAGCTCTTGATCGAAGCCCCGGTAAACGGCGGCCGTAACTATAACGGTCCTAAGGTAGCGAAATTCCTTGTCGGGTAAGTTCCGACCTGCACGAATGGCGTAACGATGGCCACACTGTCTCCTCCTGAGACTCAGCGAAGTTGAAGTGTTTGTGAAGATGCAATCTACCCGCGGCTAGACGGAAAGACCCCATGAACCTTTACTGCAGCTTTGCATTGGACTTTGACGGGACTTGTGTAGGATAGGTGGGAGGCTATGAAACCGGGACGCTAGTTCTGGTGGAGCCGTCCTTGAAATACCACCCTGGTGTCGTTGAGGTTCTAACCCAGGCCCGTGAATCCGGGCCGGGGACCGTGCATGGTAGGCAGTTTGACTGGGGCGGTCTCCTCCCAAAAGGTAACGGAGGAGTACGAAGGTCTTCTAGGTACGGTCGGACATCGTACTGATAGTGCAATGGCAAAAGAAGGCTTGACTGCGAGACCGACAAGTCGAGCAGGTGCGAAAGCAGGTCATAGTGATCCGGTGGTTCTGTATGGAAGGGCCATCGCTCAACGGATAAAAGGTACTCTGGGGATAACAGGCTGATTCCGCCCAAGAGTTCACATCGACGGCGGAGTTTGGCACCTCGATGTCGGCTCATCACATCCTGGGGCTGTAGCCGGTCCCAAGGGTATGGCTGTTCGCCATTTAAAGTGGTACGTGAGCTGGGTTTAAAACGTCGTGAGACAGTTTGGTCCCTATCTGCCGTGGGCGCTGGAAGTTTGAGGGGACCTGCTCCTAGTACGAGAGGACCGGAGTGGACGTATCTCTGGTGTACCGGTTGTCACGCCAGTGGCATCGCCGGGTAGCTAAATACGGAAGAGATAACCGCTGAAAGCATCTAAGCGGGAAACTCGCCTCAAGATAAGACTTCCCCGGGGATTCAATCCCCCTGAAGGGTCGTTCAAGACCAGGACGTTGATAGGCTGGGTGTGGAAGCGTGGCAACACGTTAAGCTAACCAGTACTAATTGCCCGTGAGGCTTGATCCTATAACCTTAAATACACAAACTCGTAAAACAATCACACAACAACCACACCCCTTCTTCTCCTTTGACACAAGTTACAGTCTGACGACCATAGCGTCTTGGAACCACCCCTTCCCATCCCGAACAGGACCGTGAAACAAGACCGCGCCGATGATAGTGCCCACACGGGTGTGAAAGTAGGTCATCGTCAGACTACCCCATACCATTACGCCCCTGGAACCTCTCCAGGGGCGTCTTGCGTCTACACCTCAAAATCAAGAAGCCGGAAAGAAACCGGCCCAGGTGGTGCAGCGCTCGCCCTGGCAGCCTGCTGGCTGCCCTCAAAATCAAGAAGCCTGAAAAAAACCGGCCCAGGGCCGGCGGCGGAAAAGCCTTTTGGAACGGGGCCTGGATCAGGGGGCCAGATCGCCAGAGATGTAGCTGGCAAGGTGGTTGATGGTCGCGGCCTGTTCAGCCATAACCGCCTTCACCGCGTCACCGATCGTCACGATCCCGACCAGCGCTCCATGATCCACGACTGGAAGGTGCCGGATCCGGTTTTCGGTCATCATCTGCATCACGCTATCGAGCGTTTGTGAAGGGGACACTGTCAGCACGTTCGAGGTCATGAGTTCGGAGATCTTGCTGTCGCGGGAGCTGCGGCCGTGCAGGACAACCTTCCGGGCATAGTCACGCTCGGTGAAAATCCCGACCAGTCGTGAGCCTTCCGTGACGAGGATTGCTCCGACATCGTTTTCAGCCATCATTCCCAGTGCATCGAGAACTGAAGTGTCCGGTTGCGTGCAAAAAACCTTGTTGCCCTTGCGCTCTAGAATCTGACCGACTGAAGTGCTCATATGTGGCCTCTCCCCTGGCATGAATAGTTGTCTGGAGCCGCGGCGCCGGAGCGCCATCGGCCGCATCACGGAGGCTGCCGTCCGGCGCCCCCTATGCGCATGATCTACGTTAATCAGGAAACTGACAAGAGCGCACCGGTGGCGATAGTCGTCGGCCCGCGATGCGCGCGCCTTGCCGGGGTGGTGGCTTGCCGCTATCAAAGACCCGCAGGCTAGATCTCGAGATTGTCGATCAGGCGCGTTCTTCCCAGTTTCGCGGCAGCCAGAACGACGAGCGGGTCATCAGGCGAGGCTGGGGGCTGCAGATCCTCTCGCCGGCGCACGGAAATGTAGTCCGGTTCCCAGTTGCGCGCCCGAAGAACGTCCATGGCCTCTCGCTCCAATTCGGCGAGGGGCCGAGCGCCGGCATGGAGCTGATCCCTGAGACGTGTAAGGGCCTTGTATAGCTGCGGAGCTTCCGCTCGTTCGTCTGCGCTGAGGTAACCATTGCGAGAGGACAGCGCCAGACCATCGGCTGCTCGAACGGTCTCGCCCGGAAGAATCTCGATGGGCATTGCAAACTGGCGCACCATGTTGCTGAGTACCATCAGCTGTTGATAATCCTTCTTCCCGAAGAGTGCGACGTTGGGCTGGACGACATTGAGCAATTTCATCACGACCGTGGCAACGCCTCGAAAATGCCCAGCGCGAAACTCCCCTTCGAGTGTGGTGATGTGTTCGGCTGCCGGGTCCACATGATAGGTTTGCGCAACTGGGTACATATCCGCTTCGCGCGGTGCGAACACATGAGCGACGCCCGCGCGCTCGAGCTTCTCGCAATCCGATTCGAGTGTCCGCGGATAGTGATCGAAGTCTTCGTTGGGACCGAACTGCAGCCGATTCACGAACACGCTGGCGACGATCGTGTCGGCATGTTCGGTCGCCTGCTTCATGAGGGTGATGTGGCCTTCATGCAAGTTGCCCATCGTGGGCACGAAGGCGACACGGCCGAGGCTTGGGCGCACGGAGCGAAATGCGGCAATGGAAGTATGAATCTGCATGGTTGGAATCAGTAACAATGCTCGGCTGATGGGAAGCTGCGGTCCCTGACCGATGTGACATATCGGCTGACGGCTTCATCGATGCTCTGCGAGCCGATCATGAAGTTCTTGACGAAACGGGCCTTGTGGCCGGGGAACACGCCTATCAGGTCATGAAGCACGAGGACCTGCCCGTCGCAGTCGGGGCCCGCCCCGATCCCGATCGTCGCCATGCTGGAGAGGCTTCTGGTGACTTCGGCGGCAACGACCGCCGGTACCATCTCCATTACCATGAGGGCGGCGCCTGCCTGTTCGAGCGCAAGCGCGTCCGCCTTCAGGCGCGCCGCGCCATCTTCGGTCCTTCCCTGGACGCGATAGCCGCCGAGTTGGTGCACCGATTGCGGTGTCAAGCCAATATGAGCGCAGACCGGCACGCCGCGTTCGACCAGAAAGTGAATCGTGTCCGCCATGAACGCGCCGCCTTCGAGCTTGACCATCTGCGCTCCCGCGGCCATCAGCCGCGCGGCGTTTCGCATCGCCTGCTCGCGGCTCTCCTGATAGCTGCCGAACGGCATGTCCGAGACAATGAGTGGGCGATTGCAGCCGCGCGCGACGCACTCGGTGTGATACACCATGTGCTCGAGGGTCACCGGGAGGGTCGTCTTCTGCCCTTGCAGGACGTTGCCCAGCGAGTCGCCGACCAGGATGATATCGACCCCGCATCGTTCCAGCAGCGCTGCGAAGCTTGCGTCGTAACCGGTTAACATCACGATTTTGCGCGCGTCCGCGCGCATTTTCCCCAGCTCGTGCAGATTGACGGGTTTTTGGTCCTGCAGGTAGCTCATTGGTGCCCTCCTGTGAAGGCGGCAGTTAACCTCAAACTACTGCATCGCACAAGCCCGTTTGCCGAAAAGTGATCAGGCGGCGTAGCCGAAGAATTCCCTAAAGCTGCGCATATTCCGCAGGCGCTCCACGAGGAGCTCGAAATCCTCGTCCTGGTCAGCGGGGTTGAGAATCTCCGCGTCGACGATGAAAACCGGTGCCGCCTGATATTCATAGAAGAAGCGGGCATAACTGTCGGCGACCCGCTCGAGATAGCTCTCGCTGATGCGGCGCTCGGCGTCGAGCCCGCGCTTGCGTACCCGCTCTATAAGTGTTTCGGGTTTGGCTTGCAGATAGACCACGAGATCCGGAACCGGGGGGGTCTGTGGTCGAAGGCTGTCGAAGAGGCGTCGATACAGGGCCAGTTCATCGTCGCCAAGGTTGAGACCGGCGAAGAGCGGATCCTTGTCGAGCAGGAAGTCGCTGACCACCCGCTGCGAGTCGGTCGGTTGAAGGGAGGACAACTGGTCGATGCGCTGATAGAGAAATGCGAGCTGTGTCGGCAGGGCCCAGCGTTCCATGTCCTGGTAGAAACGGGCCAGAAACGGGTTCAGTTCCGGTTGTTCGAGAACGGGCGTTGCTGCAAGGCGCTCGTTGAGGCGCCGAGCGAGCGAGGTCTTGCCGGCCCCGATCGGTCCTTCGATTACGATGTATCTTGCCTTTTCAAGCATTCGGGGTGGCCTCATGTGCAGCAAGTTTTGGAGCTAGGGGCAAGCATACACAAGGCTGGCGCCCGTCAGTCAAGCTTGTTCTCCTTCCCCTGAAATAGGCCGTGCGACCCGCGACCTGCTGGATGCAGGTGCACTTGACCGCAAAGCCTCGATCCTTCGGGCCGTCGCCTCAGCCCGGAAGCTTCGAGATGCGTTGGTCCGCGACCTGCGCGAGCAGCTCGCCGAGGAGGCCGTGACCCGGGATGTAGAGATCGGGCGCGATTTCGTGCAGCGGATGCAGTACGAAGGCGCGTAAATGCATTCGCGGGTGCGGCACCCTGAGATCGGGCTCGTCGATCGTAAGCTGGTCGTAGAGCAGCAGGTCAAGATCGAGCGTACGTGCTGCCATGGGGAGCAGACGGACGCGTCCATGTTCGGCCTCGGTGGCGAGCAGAGCGTCAAGGAGGCTTCGCGGATCGAGGCATGTCTCGAGTTGCACCACCGAGTTGAAGTAATCGGGCTGCTCGCCGACCCCGATGGGAGCGGTCCGGTAAATGCTGGAGCGCGCGACGACGCGTGTTTCAGGTAGATGGTCGAGGCTGCTCGCTGCCGATCGAAGGGTTTCTGCGGCTGCGCCGAGGTTGGCGCCGAGCGCGACGAAGGCGAGTGAGCCGGGGGTGGTTCTCACTCGCTCGCGGCCCCTTCGGCGGAACCCGAGGGTGTTTTTCGTCGCCGCCGCCGGCGCTTGCGGGCTGGGCCGTCCGTCTCCGGCTCGAGCATCGCGGCGCGCTCGTCGTGCCCTGCGCGAGCAAATCGCTCCCACCAGTCGGCGAGTTCCATTGGCAGTTCACCCGACTCCGCTCGCAGCCTTAGAAAATCCCATCCCGCGCGATAGCGGGGCTGCTCGATGACGCGGTAGGGAGCCTTCCCGGCGCGCTTGTCGAAACGCGGCTGGAGGGCCCAGATATCCTTGATGTCGCCCGCGATGCGTCGTGTGATGGCGAGCTTGCCCGCCTGTTGCTCGAGGACCTGGTCCATTGCCGCAAACAGGGCTGGATAGAGCGGCTCGCCCTCGGCCTTGCGGATTTCCCAGGCCGCGAGGACCTCGTGCCAAAGCAGGGTCGCGAAGAGGAATCCGGGCGACACCGGCTTGCCCTGGCGGACGCGCTGGTCGGTGTTGTCGAGCGAAAGCCAGACGAAGCGCTCGCCCTGCGGCTGTTCGAGGATGACGTCGAGCAAGGGGAGCAGGCCATGATGCAGGCCCTCTTCGCGCAACTGCTTGAGACAGGTGACGGCGTGCCCCGAGAACAGCAACTTGAGCATCTCGTCGAAGAGCCTCGCCGGCGGGACGTTCTCGATCAGCGTGGCCATCTCGCGGATCGGCTGGCGTGCGTCGGGATCGATGCTGAGACCGAGTTTTGCGCCGAGACGCACCGCCCGCAACATCCTCACGGGATCCTCGCGATAGCGGGTACGCGGGTCGCCGATCATGCGCAGGGTTTTCTGTTGCAGGTCGGCGACGCCGTGATGGTAGTCGTGAATGGTCTCGTCGGTCGGATCGAAATAGAGCGCATTGACGGTGAAGTCCCTGCGCGTCGCATCTTCGCGCTGGTTTCCGAACACGTTGTCGCGCAGGATGCGGCCGTGTTCGTCCGTTTCGGTGGATTCCGCATTCTGTCCGGCACGGAAGGTCGAGACCTCGATGGTCTCGGGGCCACTCATGACGTGAACGATCTTGAAGCGACGGCCGATGATGCGCGACCGCCTGAAGCTCTCGCGGACCTGTTCGGGCGTGGCACTCGTGGCGACGTCGAAATCCTTGGGCGTCTGACCGGCGAGCAGGTCCCGCACCGCGCCACCCACGACGTAGGCGGTGTGACCGCGCTCCTGGAGAACACTGCACACCTTTCTGGCGGCAGGCGAGAGTTGCTCGCGGTGCAGGCCGTGCCGCTCGACAGGGATGATGGCAAGCTCGGCGGGCGCAGCCGGTTCGGTGCGCTTGAAGACCCGGCGGAGCAGTTTTCGAATCATTGGCAGCTTTAGCCTCGGAGGCTTGTAAACCGCGGAATGATAACCGAGTCGAGGGGACGGCAGGGAAAAAGCCTGTTGCCCGGGACTCCCGGCCGCAATCAGCGCAGGCTGATCACCGGCCAGCCGCGCTGCTGAGCATGGGCGCGCAGCGTGTCGTCAGGATCCACCGCGACCGGATCGCTCACCTTCTCGAGCAGCGGCAGGTCATTGTGTGAGTCGCTGTAGAAGTGGCTTGTCTCGAAGCTTCCCAAATACAGCCCCATCGATTCGAGCCAGGCATCGACACGGCTGATCTTTCCGCCCTGAAAGGCGGGAGTGCCACGCGGCAGCCCGGTGAAACGGCCATCTTGCTGTGCTGGAACGGTCGCGACCAGATGCGCAATACCGAATGCCCGGGCGATCGGTCCGGTGACGAAGCTGTTGGTCGCCGTTACGATTGCCACCAGGGCCCCGGAATCGAGGTGGCTGCGCACGAGGGCCCGGGCCGCCGGTGTGATCATCGGTTCGACCCGCTCGTTCATGAACTCGCGGTGCAGCGCGTCGAGCTCCTGGCGCGGGTGGCGGGCCAGGGGTGCCAGTTGAAAGTCCAGAAAGGCATGGATATCCAGCGTGCCGGCCTTGTAGTTCTCGTAGAACTCCAGGTTTCGGGCTTCGTAGATCTCCTGGTCCACCAGCCCGCGGCTGATCAGGAACTGTGCCCACTCGAAGTCCGAGTCGCCGGCGAGAAGCGTATTGTCGAGGTCGAAGAGAACGAGATTCATCGGGATGTTCCGTGCCAGGTTTCAGATGTCCAGTCCACGCTGCATCAGTTCGCGCAGCAGTGGCAGCGTGACCGGGCGTTTTTGTTCGAGTGAGCTCGCGTCGAGTGAATTGACGACCGCGACGAGGCTGGGCATGTCCCGCCGGCCGTGGCGCAGCAGGTATCCCACGACCTCCGGGTCCAGGCGCAGTCCGCGGCGCGCTGCCATGCCGTGGAGGATGCGCGCGCGCTCCTCGTCGGCGAGCGGCAGTACCTCGAAAACGAGACTCTGGCCAATGCGCGTGCGCAGGTCTTCGCGCAGCCGAAGCTGAAGGGGCGGCGCATCGCCGCTCAACAGAAGCGTTTGGCCATGGGCGTGGGCCCGGTTGAAGCCGTTGAACAAGGCTACCTGCGCGGCGTCGCCGAGCGCATCGACGTCATCGGCCGCGAGCAGCAGGCCTTCGTCGTCCGGCAGCGTTTCGCCAACATCCGCCGCGGCCACGAATTGCGCCGGTCTGCCCACCTCGTGTGCCGCGGCGACGGTAGCCTGGAGAAGATGGCTGCGGCCACAGCCCCGTGCGCCCCAGATGTAGAGATGGCCGCCCGGCGTGCTCGTGGCTTCCCGCAGCGCCGCGACCAGAGCAGTATTGCCACCCGCGACGAAGTTGTCGAAATGCGGTGGCGAGTCGGTGGAGATGTCGAGGACGAGTTGTCTCATCGATCCCGCTCCCCGCTTTCGGCCGTGCCACGATAGAGCGTGCTCTCGAGATAGAGCGCACGCAATTCCCGTCCGCCCACCAGCAGGGCCGCGCTGACCGGCAGCGCGACCAGCACGCCGACGAAGCCGAACAGCTGGCCGAAGGCCATCAGCGCGAAGATGACGGCAAGCGGATGCAGGCCGATGCGCTCGCCGACCAGATAGGGCGTGAGCACGAAGCTCTCGACGAGTTGCCCAAGGCTGTAGACCACCGCCACGCCGATGATCGGCGGCCATCCCTGGGCCTGCAGCAGCGCGGCCATCAGCGCCAGCAGCAGGCCGGCGCTGAAGCCGACGAAGGGAATGAACACCAGCAGGCCCGTCATCACCCCTACCGGCAGTGCGAAGCGCAGGCCCGCCAGCCACAGTCCGATGCTGTAGAACACCGCCAGCAGCAGCATCACCGAGAGCTGCCCGCGCAGGAACTCGGACATCACCTGGTCGACCTCCGCGAGCAGCTTGGTGGTGCGCTCGTGCCATGGCCGCGGGACCGAGTCCTCGAGATAGGCAAGGATGCGTGGCCATTCCTGCAGCAGATAGAACATCACCAGCGGCACCAGGAACAGGTTCGCCACCACCCCCACCAGTGCCAGTCCGCCGGTGCGTGCCCGGGCAAGCAGCAGTGTGAGCACGTCCTGGGCGGTGTCCCAGTTGCCGGCCAGCCATTTGCGGATCGCACCTGCGTCGAGTTCGAGCTTGACGCCGAGCTGCGCCTGGATCCATGGCAATACCTTGCTGTTGAGCAGATCGACAAGGTCGGGTAGCCGCTGCACCAGCGCCATGCCCTCTCGATAGACCATGGGTGTGAGGATCAGGATCAGCAGCGTCAGCAGCACGCCCAGACCGAAGATCACCATTACCACCGCCGCGGCGCGCGGAATGCGCCGGGCGACCAGCCAGTTGACGCCGGGATCGCAGATATAGGCCAGCACCGCAGCCACCACGAAGGGCGCGAGAATCGGTGAAAGGAGCCACAGCAGCCACAGCAGGCCTGCGCCGACGGCCAGCCAGGCCAGAGACTGCAGGCGGTCGGCACGATTCAGGGACATTTCGGGTAAACTTCCGGTTTTTTCTGGGGCAATCTTGCACGCGGCGCGGGCAAGGGCGTAACTCTATCCGCTCGTGATGAGTCGCTCAACCACGCCGGCCGTCACGATTGTCATGCGCACCCGAGAGGAACCACCTTGAGCACCCCTGACCAATCGCTTTCCTACCGTGACGCCGGCGTCGACATCGAGGCCGGTGACGCCCTGGTCGATCGCATCAAACCGCTGGCCAAGCGTACCATGCGCCCTGAAGTGCTGGGCGGCATCGGAGGTTTCGGTGCGCTGTTCGAGCTCACCGGAAAATACCGTGAACCGGTGCTGGTGTCGGGCACCGACGGGGTCGGAACCAAGCTCAAGCTCGCCTTCGAGTTCGACAAGCACGACACCGTGGGCCAGGACCTGGTGGCGATGAGCGTGAACGACATCCTGGTGCAGGGCGCCGAGCCGCTCTTTTTCCTCGATTACTTCGCCTGCGGCAAGCTCCATGTGGATACCGCTGCGGATGTCGTCAAGGGAATTGCCCAGGGCTGCGAACTGGCGGGCTGCGCGCTGATCGGCGGTGAAACCGCCGAGATGCCGGGCATGTATCCGGATGGCGAGTACGACCTCGCGGGATTCGCGGTCGGCGCGGTCGAAAAGTCCGAGCTCATCGACGGCTCGCGGATCAAGCCGGGTGATGTGGTGCTGGGTCTCGCGTCGAGTGGCGCCCACTCCAATGGCTATTCGCTGATCCGCAAGATCATCGAGCTTACCAGGCCCGATCTCGATGCGGACTTCCATGGTCGCCCGCTGCGCGATGTGATCCTCGAGCCGACCCGAATCTACGTGAAACCGCTGCTCGCCCTCATGAGGGCGATCCCCGGGGTGGTCAAGGGCATGGCCCACATCACCGGCGGCGGCATCACCGAGAACGTGCCGCGCATCCTGCACGACGAACTCACCGCCCTCATCGACGCCCGCAGTTGGGAGATGCCCTACCTGTTCCAATGGCTCAAGGGGGCCGGCAATGTGGCCGAGCAGGAGATGTATCGAGTCTTCAACTGTGGGATCGGCATGGTCGTGGTGGTCGATCCCGAGCATGCGGAGCAGGCGGCGGCGATGCTGCGCGGAGCGGGGGAGACGGTGCATCGGATCGGCCGCATCGATGCGCGGGCGCAGGGTCAGGCCGCGACCGTGGTGAGCTGATGCGTCGCGCGCAAGGTGCGCGTCACCCGTGCGCGGTCCTGCTTGTGCCCGGCCGGCGCACATTGATTTGAAACCAAACCCCGGGCCCGGTGTCTCGACGCAAGGGCCCGCTTCCCGGGCATGTCCGTGATCGACCCTGCGGTCATGATGCAGGCCGTTCGTTTCCTTCGAGATTGCGCACAACATGGCCTCGAGTCGTCTGATTGTCACGGTGAGCGTAGTTGGGCTCGCGGCACTGGCGGCGTTCGCCTATGTTGCCAATCGACCGGCAAGCGGTACCTCGTCGTCCTCGGCGGCGGCGACCAAGGAACAGGGCGCCGCTCGCGTCGTCAGCGTGGAAGCCGTCGAAGTAGTGCGGGTCGCCATGCCGGACGAGGCGAGCGCGGTGGGAAACCTCAAATCCAACGAGTCGGTGATGCTGCGCCCCGAGATTGCGGGAAGGATCGCGCAGATCGGGTTTCGTGACGGCGCGGCGGTGGCCAAGGGAGCTTTGCTGGTGCGGCTCGATGCCGCGACCCAGCGAGCGGAGTTGGCCCAGGCGCGGGCCAACGAGGCGCTGGCGCGCACCAATGCGCAGCGTACCGAGGACCTCCTGCGCCGGCATTTCGTGAGCCAGCGTGCCCGCGACGAGGCCGGCGCCGCGCTTGCCGTGGCCGAGGCGGGCAGCGAGTTGCTGGCGGCTCGTCTGCGCCAGACCGAGATCCGCGCACCGTTCTCGGGCGTCGTCGGCATCCGCAACGTAAGTGTGGGTGACTACGTCAAGGAGGGCGCCGATCTCATCAACCTCGAAGACATCTCGACGCTCAAGCTCGATTTCCGTCTGCCCGACATCTACCTCTCCAAGGTGCGCGTGGGGCAGTCGCTCGAGGTGCTCAGCGATGCGCTCCCCGACAGACGCTTCTCCGCCCGTGTCGACGCGGTCGATCCGCTGGTCGACGCGCAAGGACGGGCGCTGATGCTGCGGGCGCGGCTGGACAACCGCGAAGGGCTGCTGCGACCCGGCATGTTCGCACGGGTGCGCTTGGTGATGGCCGAGCGCGAGGCCATCGCAGTGCCCGAAGAGGCGCTCATGCCCTCGGCCGACGGTCAGTTCGTCTTCGTGGTTCGTGATGGCAAGGCGGCGAGCGTGGCGGTGAGCACGGGCGGGCGTCGCGACTCGCAGGTCGAGATTCTCTCGGGGCTGGAGCCCGGCGAGATGGTGGTGACCGCGGGCCAGGTCAAGCTGCGCGAGGGCGCTGTGGTCGAGATCGTTCCACGGCCCGCCGCGCGCGTGGCTGGCAACTGAGCGAAGGCTGCCATGCAACTGCCGGATCTGTGCATACGCCGACCGGTATTCGCAACGGTGCTGTCGCTGGTGGTGATGCTGCTCGGCCTGGTGTCCTACGAAAAGCTCACGGTGCGCGAGTATCCGAAGATCGACGAGCCGGTCGTGACCGTGCGCACCACCTATCGCGGCGCCAGTCCCGAGATCGTCGAATCCCAGGTCACCAAGCCGCTCGAGGATTCGCTGGCCGGGATCGAGGGCGTCGACGTGCTGTCCTCGATCAGCCGCCAGGAAGATTCGCAGATATCGATCAAGTTCAGGCTCGAGCGTGACCCCGACGCGGCCGCGGCCGATGTGCGCGACCGGGTCTCGCGGGTGCGCCAGCGCCTGCCCGGCGACATCGACGAACCGGTGATCGCCAAGGTCGAGGCCGATGCCAGCCCGATCATCTACCTGGCGTTCTCGAGTGACCGTCATTCACCGCTGGAGGTCACCGACGTCGCCACCCGCATCGTCAAGCCACGACTCCAGACCCTCCCCGGGGCCGCCGACGTGCGGGTGTTCGGCGACCGCCAGTACTCGATGCGGATCTGGCTCGACCGCACCCGGCTGGCCGGCTTCGGCCTGACCACCCAGGACGTCGAGGATGCGCTGCGCCAGCAGAACGTGGAGATCCCGGCGGGACTGATCGAAAGCAGCAAGCGCGAGTTCGCGGTGGTGGCGCGGACCGATCTCACCCGGGTCGCGGAGTTCGCAGACGTGGTGGTGCGCCGTGCCTTGGTTCCGGACGGCTACCCGGTGCGCATCAAGGACGTCGGCCGCGTCGAGGTGGCCGCGGCATCGGAGCGTACCTCGGTGCGCTTCAAGGGCAAGTCGGCGGTGGCGCTGGGGCTGATCAAGCAATCGACCGCCAACCCGCTCGCGCTCGCGCGCGCGCTGTATGCCGAGTTGCCAAGAATCATCGAAGACCTGCCCGAAGGGATGCGGGTGGACATCTCGAACGATACGACGGTCTTCATCGACCGCTCCATCAAGGCAGTGTTCTCGACCATCGGCGAGGCGGTGCTGTTGGTCGCGGCGATCATCTTCGTGTTCCTGCGCAACTGGCGGGCGGTGCTGATTCCGCTGGTCACCATCCCGGTGTCGCTGGTCGGTTCGTTCGCGCTGATGCTGCTGTTCGGTTTCTCGATCAACACCCTCACCTTGCTGGCATTGGTGCTGGCGGTGGGGCTCGTGGTCGACGACGCGATCGTGATGCTGGAGAACATCTATCGTCACATCGAGGCGGGCATGCCGCGTCGCGAGGCGGCTTTGAAGGGCGCCAAGGAGATCGGTTTCGCGGTGGTGGCGATGACCATCACGCTGGCCGCGGTCTATGCGCCCGTGGCCTTCATGACCGGGCGCACCGGCAAGCTGTTCACCGAGTTCGCGCTGACCCTGGCCGGTGCGGTGCTGGTGTCGGGCTTCGTGGCGCTCACCCTCTCGCCGATGATGTGCTCCAGGATGCTCCGCCACGAGGCCTCGCACGGGAGGCTCTACAACGCCATCGAGCACGTCCTGGGGGGCTTGACGGCGGGCTATCGACGGTTGCTGGCGGCGACCCTGAAGATGCGCTGGGCGGTGATGGTGGTCTTTGCGCTGGTGGCCGGTGCCTCGGCACTGCTGCTCGGCAGCCTCAAGTCCGAGCTCGCGCCGGTCGAGGACCGCGGCTTCGTGATCGGCATCTTCAGCGGCCCCGAGGGCGCCACCATCGACTACATGGACCGCTATGCGCGCCAGCTCGAGGCGATCTACGCGAAGACCCCGGACGTCGAGCGCTATTTTGTGGTGTCGGGCAGCCCCACCGTGTCGCAGGGCATCTCATTCGCCGGCCTGCGCGACTGGAGCGAACGCAGCACGCGCTCCACCGAGATTGCCAAGAAGCTGCAGCCCGAATTCTTCGCCGTGCCCGGGGTCCTGGCCTTCCCGGTCACCCCGCCCTCGCTCGGTCAGAGCGCGCGCTCCCGGCCGGTCAACTTCGTGGTCGTCACCTCGGCCTCCTACCACGAGCTGCAGACCTATACGGATCAGTTGATGGCGGCAATTGCCGACAATCCGGGTTTCGTTGCGGCCGATTCCGATCTCAAGCTCACCAAGCCCGAACTGGCGGTCGCCATCGATCGTGACAAGGCTGCTGACCTGGGCCTCTCGGTCGAGGTGGTCGGTCGAACGCTCGAGACCATGCTGGGCGGACGTCAGGTCACGCGCTTCAAGCAGGACGCCGAGCAGTACGACGTGATCGTGCAGGTGGATGGCACCGAGCGCCGCGAGCCGCGCGACATCCGCGGCATCTTCGTGCGTGGCAAGGACGGGCAGATGGTGCCACTGGCCAGCGTGCTGAGCATCGACGAGACCGTGAGCCCGCGCGAACTCAACCATTTCGGCCAGCGTCGCGCGGTCACCATATCCGCCAACCTGGCTCCCGACTATGCGCTTGGCGAGGCGCTGAACTTCCTCGAGAGCAGCGCGCGGCGCATCCTGCCGCCCGGCTATGCGATCGACTACAACGGGCAATCGCGCGATTTCCGCGAAAGCTCGTCCAGCCTGGCGCTGACCTTCCTGCTCGCGCTGGCCTTCATCTACCTGGTGCTGGCGGCGCAGTTCGAGAGCTTTCGCGACCCCTTGATCATCATGCTGACCGTACCGCTGTCGATGACCGGTGCGCTGGCGGCGCTCAATTTCACCGGCGGCACGCTCAACGTTTACAGCCAGATCGGCCTCGTCACGCTGGTCGGACTGATCACCAAGCATGGCATTCTGATCGTCGAATTCGCCAATCAGCTGCGCGAGCAGGGCCGCTCGATCGCCGAGGCGGTCGCGGAGGCCGCGGCGCTGCGCCTGCGTCCCATCCTGATGACGACCGGCGCGATGGTGCTGGGGGCGATTCCGCTCGCGCTGGCAAGCGGCGCCGGCGCCGAGAGCCGGCAGCAGATCGGCTGGGTGATCGTCGGCGGGATGCTGCTGGGCACCTTGCTCACGCTCTTCGTGGTGCCTACCGTGTACACCCTGCTGGCGAGTCGCGAGCGTGCCAGCGAACCGGCGCTAGCGCTGCCGCAGACCGGCCAGGCCGGCTAGAAACCCGGGCTAGACGGCCTCTTCTTCCTCGAACTCGGGTTCCACTTCGCGCCAATGGTTGTCCCTTTGGCGGTCGAAGTGGCGGGTGCTCACGCGGCGGAAGCGCTCGGTGTCGGGGCTGCGCCGCCACAGCGCGATGCTGATCGCATCCTCGCCGAGTTCGAGCGCGTGAAACGACTCGCCTTTTTTCTCGCAACGCGGCGAGGTCGGCGTCGAGGTGCCACTGCCCACCACGCATCGCACCCCTTCCTGGTGCACGATCCCGATCTCGGTCTGATGGCGGTGACCCCACAGCAACAGGTCGACCTGCCCCTCGGTGCACAGGATCCTGAGCGCCTCGGCGGCCCCGTGCATGCCTCCGAGCTTGTCGCCGGGCTTGTCGTCGAAGGGGTGATGGGTAGCGACCACGCGTACCTGTCCGCTGCGGCCTTCGGCAAGATAGGCGGCCGCCTCGCGGGCGGTTCCGGGAAGGATTCGCCCCGCCTTCCAGACCGCGGGATTGGTGCTGTCGATGAGGGCCAGCCGCATGCGGTCGGCGTCCACCCGCGAATCGGGCCGCGAAGACACCAGCCGGCGGAAATCCTGCAGGGGGTCGATCAGGCGGCGCCACGGCGGCCAGCGCGGCAGGTCGTGGTTGCCCGGCGTGGCAACCCAGGGTACGCCGAAGCTGTCGAGAAAGTCGCGGGCGGTCTCCAGTTCGCGGGCCCGGCCTCGCTGGCTGAGGTCGCCGGTTACCACCACCAGGTCCGGTCGCAGGGAGCGGACCGCCTGCTTGAGGGCGGCGGCACTGCCCTGCGTCTGGTCACCGAAATGCAGATCGCTCAGGTGGATCAGTCTCAGGCTGTCGCGGGGGCGATTGTCGTTCATGCAGATGCTCGTTTTCTCTCGGACCGGCTATGATCGGCCGGCCATCGTTCGATGACGCAATATTGACAGATTTCGAGAGCGTGCCTGCGATCCTTGCTGCGCGTAGTGCGATTCGGAAGAATATCCAGGCATGACGCAGGGAAGGGCGAATGCGGTTTTTCGATGACTTGAAGACAAGCAGCCGGCTGCGCGATACCTCGGCGGCGATGCTGCTGGTGCTGATGGCCTCGCTCGCGGTGCTGAACGGCGTCGGCAGCGGTGTGCCTGCCTGGCCTGCCGGCCTCGCCGCCTGGGCTGCCGCACTGCTGTTGTGGCCACGCCTCGATCTGCGCCAGCGTCGTCTGGTCGGCCTGCTGATCTTCATTGGCGTGCTCGCCCTGGCATGGAGTTCGTTCAACGGCCAGGCGGCCTATTGGATCGGCGCGCTGACCCAGAACAACGCCCTGCTGGGCATGTTGGTCGGGGTGAGCTTCCTGCAGTTGCTTGGCCTCGCCGACGCCGACGAGCGTCTGCCCACCGGCCGCCGGGCGCTGTGGCAGACCTTGTTCGCGACGCATCTGCTGGGCGCGGCGATCAACCTTTCCGCCGTCTTCATGATCGCTGACCGGATTGCGCCCAAGGGCGTGCCAAGGCCTGACCAGGCCGCCCTGCTGGTGCGCAGTTTTCTGGCGGCGGCGATGTGGTCACCCTTTTTCGCCGCGGTCGCGGTGGCGATCACCTATGCGCCGGGCGCCAGCCTGGCCGGCGTGCTCGCCTGGGGATTGCCGTTTGCGGCCCTGTTGCTGGTGCTTGCGGGCTATCGGCTCGAACGCGAACTGCCCGCGGGCGGGCGCGAGTTCGTCGGCTACCCGATGCGGCCCGGGGCCTTGTGGGCCCCCGTGGTGCTTGCCGCTGCCGTGGGGCTGATGCACCTGTGGTTTCCCTCCTGGTCGGCGCTGGCGATCATCACCCTGGTGGCGCCCGCGATCGCCCTGGCGGTGACCTTGTGGCGCAGCGGGGTGATGCAGGGCGCCGAGCGGATCGTCCGCCAGGCACGGTCGCGGCTCCCCGGGATGTCCGGCGAGCTGGCCTTGTTTCTCGCCGCCGCGGTGTTCGCCAGCGGGCTGCGCAGTCTCATGGCATCGACCAGCCTGGGCATGCCCTTCACCCATGTCGGCCCGCTGCAGGCGGCCTTGCTGCTGGCGCTGATGATCGGTTTCGCGATGATCGGGATCCATGCGGTGATCTCGATTTCGATCGTCTCGGCGTGGACCGCGCCGTTGTCGCCCGATCCGGTGCTGATGGCCACGGTGTATTGCATGTCCTGGGCGATCGGACTGGCGGTCAGCCCGCTGTCGGGCATTCATCTCGCGTTGCAGGGGCGATACGGCCTGTCGGCGGGTTCGCTGGCGCGACTCAACGCAGTGTACGGGCTCCTTGCCTATGCGCTGGCAACACTGTGGCTGCTGGCGATCGGCGCCGCGCGCGGCCTGTTCTAGAAGAGCGCCGCGGTTCAGGCGTCCACGAAGCGCTGCGCGGCGAGCAAGACCTCGTGCGCCAGGTCATCGGAAAGGCAGTCGAACTCGATCAGCGCGGGCCAGCTTTCACGAAACTGGCGCTGCCAGGTGAGTTGCCGTTTGGCGAGCTGGCGGGTGGCGGCGACCCCGGTGGCGCGCAACTGCCCGAGATCGAGGCGGCCGTCGAGATGCGCCCAGGCCTGGCGGTAGCCGACGCAGCGCATCGAGGGCATCTCCGGCGTGAGCGCGTAGCGGCTGCGCAGGCTGCGAAGCTCGTCGACCAGGCCGGCACCGAGCATCGCCTCGAAGCGTTGCTCGATGCGCGCATGCAGTACGCTGCGGTCGGACGGAGCGAGGGCGATGGGCAGTATGCGGCAGGGAAGCGACGCCGGCTCACGGCGCGCGTAGCTGGCAGCCAGCGGTTCGCCGGTGAGGCGCACGATCTCGAGCGCCCGCTGGATGCGCTGCGCGTCGCCGGGCTCGAGGCGGGCCGCGGCCTGGGGGTCGAGGCGGGCAAGCTCGGCGTGCAGGGCCGGCCAGCCGCGGCGCGCGGCCTCGCGGTCGATCTCGCGGCGCAGTCCGGCGTCGGCCTGGGGCAGCTCGGAGAGGCCCTCCTGCAAGGCCTTGAAATACAACATGGTGCCGCCCGCCAGCAGCGGAATGCGGCCACGCGCGGTGATCTCCCGCATCAGTCGGCACGCATCCTGGCGGAAGCTCGCTGCGGAATAGCGCTCTTCGGGGCTGATGATGTCGATCAGGTGGTGAGGGCAGCGGGCCCGCTCCGCAGCCTCCGGCTTGGCGGTTCCGATGTCCATGTCGCGATAGACCAGTGCGGAGTCGACGCTGATGATCTCGACCGGCAGGCTGTCCGCCAGCGCCAGCGACACCGCTGTCTTGCCGCTGGCGGTCGGGCCAAGCAGCGCAATGGCGGGAGGCAGGTCCTGTGGGTCGATACTGGAGGGCATGATGACGAGGTGGATTGAAAGGACGAAATACTGGCTCTGCGCGACCGTCCTGTGGCTTGCGGCCTGCCCGGCACATGCTGCGGACGACGGCTTGCTGTGGTCGGTTCGGGACCCGGTGGGAACGCTGCGAGGCTATCTCTTCGGCACGGTGCACCTGTGCTCTGCAGCATGTTATCCGCTACCGCCATTGCCGAGCGAGGCTTTTTCGAGCAGCCGCCTGCTGGTCCTCGAGCTCGATCCCGCCGATCCGTCGATCGGTCGGCAGCTCACCCGCGCCGGACAGCTGCGCGAGGGGTCGGGCAGCCTCTCGGCGCGCTTGCCCGCCGAAAAGTGGCTGGCGCTGGTCGAGTTGGGCGCCGGCCAGGGTCTGCGGCCGCAACTGCTCGAGCGCATGCAGCCGTGGCTGGTTTCGATGAGCCTGATGGTGGGTGCGGCCGCTCGGCTAGGTTACGGACCGCAATGGGGCGTCGATCTGTGGCTGGCCGATGCGGCTCGCCGGGCGGGCGTCGAGTTGGTCGCGCTGGAGACCGTGGAGCGGCAGATCGCTGCCCTGGCTGGGGGAGGCGAGGCGGCGCAGCTTGCCGCGCTGGCGCAGACGATCGCGCTGCTCGAGGGTGGCGAGCTTGGCGACTACCTCGAAGCGATGTTGCGCGCCTGGCGCAGCGGCGATGGCGAGGCTCTGGCGAGACTGCTCGAGGTGGGCGCCGACGAGGCCGCGCTGGCGCCGCTGCTCGAGCAGCTTCTGGCGCAGCGCAACCACGAAATGGCCGCGCGGCTTGCGCAGCTCATGGCCAGACCCGGTCCGGTTTTCGTGGCGGTCGGTGCGGCACATCTGGATGGGCCGGAGGGGCTCGCAGCACAGCTAGAGAGGCTGGGGTTCGGGCTCGAGCGGCTGCGTGCGGGGCGTCGCGATCCGCCTCTATAGCCTCCTTCCGGCGGCCCCTGCCGTGATAGACTCGGCGAAAAATATTACCGTTAGATCGCAAGGCGAAAGATCCATGTTCGGCCGTTTCATGCCCCGCGAAGGGCGATTTTTCGAGTTGTTCAACGCGCATGCCGAGCAGACCGTGATCGGCGCGCGTTCGCTGCGTAATCTGGTCGACGCCTTGGGCAGCGAGGGTGCCGGGGTGCGGACCCTGGCGGACGAGGTGTCGATGATCGAATCGCGCGCCGACGCCATTACCCGCGATACCGTCAGGCTGCTGCACACGACCTTTATCACACCGCTCGATCGCGACGAGATCCATCGCCTGATCAGTCGCATGGACGACATCCTCGACCTGATCGAAAGCTCGGCGCTGTCGCTGTCGCTCTACGACGTGCGGCGCCCCACGCCTGAGGTCAGGCAGCTCGTGGACATCATCGTGTCCTGCTGCGACAGGGTGAAATCGGCGGTGGCACTGGTATCCGACACCGGCAGCATCGAGGCCATGATCAAGACCTGCGACGAGATCGACCGCCTCGAGTCGGACGCCGACCGGGTGATGCGCAATGCCATCGGGCGGCTGTTCCGCGACGAGCAGGACATGCGCGAGCTGATCCGCATGAAGGCCATCTACGAGGTGCTCGAATCGGTGACCGACGCCTGCCAGGCGGTGGGCAACATTCTCGAGGGCATCGCCCTGGAAAATACCTGAACGAGGCCGCGCCGACATGACAGCTTTTGAGCTCGGCGTCGCGGTTGCGGTCCTGCTGGTGGCGATGGCACTGGTGTTTGCCTTCCTCAATGGATTCCACGACGCAGCCAATTCGATTGCCACGATCGTCTCCACGGGAGTCCTCAAGCCCCGGCAGGCGGTGCTGTGGGCGGCATTCTTCAACGTTGCGGCGATCTTCGTGTTCGAGTTGCAGGTGGCCACCACGATCGGTACCGGCACGGTGCTGCCCGAGACGGTCGATGCGCATGTGATCTTCGGCGCGCTGGTGGGGGCGATCTTCTGGAACCTGCTGACCTGGTATTACGGCATTCCCTCCTCCTCCTCGCATGCGCTGATCGGCGGGCTGGTGGGCTCGGGCTTCGCCAAGTCGGGCCTCGATGCGCTGGTCGCGGGCGGGATCCTGAAGACCATGGCTTTCATCGTGATCTCGCCGCTGCTCGGGTTTTTCCTCGGCTCGCTGTTGATGGTGCTCACCTCGCGGCTGCTCTTCCGCGGCACGCCCGGGCGTCTCGACCGCTGGTTTCGCCGTCTGCAACTACTCTCGGCGGCGCTCTACAGTCTGGGCCACGGCGGCAACGACGCACAGAAATCCATCGGCCTGATCTGGTTGCTGCTGATCGGCTCCGGGTTTTCACTTGCCACCGAGCCGGTACCCGGCTGGGTGGTGGTGAGTTGCTATGCCGCGATCGGTCTCGGTACCTTGTTCGGTGGCTGGCGGATCGTCCGCACCATGGGCCAGAAGCTCACCAAGCTCAAGCCGGTGGGCGGCTTCTGTGCCGAAACCGGTGGCGCATTGACCCTCTTCCTGGCCTCCGCGCTGGGGGCGCCGATATCCACCACCCATACGATTACCGGCGCGATCGTCGGGGTCGGCTCGGTGCGCCGTCGCGCCAGCGTGCGCTGGGGCCTGGCTTCGACGATCGTGTGGGCCTGGGTGCTGACGATCCCGTGCGCGGCGCTGGTTTCCGCGGCAGCCTGGTGGATCAGCAGCCACCTGTTCTGACGCTGGCGGCAGGAGCGAGAATCTTCGCCCTGCCGCCTTGTCCCATTTTCATGCCTTGCGCAGGAGTCGTCACCATGTTCACCCGCCTTTTGCTGCTCATGGCCGCCTTGCTCGCGGTGTCGCCGGCCTGGTCGCAGGTGCCGCCCGGCGGCGCCGATATTCCGTCGTGGTTTTCGCAGTCATTCCTCGATTTTCGCGAAGATGTCGCCGAGGCGGCGCGCGATGGTCGCCAGGTCATGATCTATTTCGGCCAGGACGGCTGTCCCTACTGCAAGGAGCTGCTCACCACCAATTTCAGCCGGCCCGAGATCGTCGACAAGACGCGCGCCCACTTCGAGGCTGTCGCGCTCGATATCTGGGGCGACCGTCCGGTGACCTGGGTGGATGGCACGGTGCAAAGCGAGAAGGCCCTGGCGAAGCGGCTCAAGGTGCAGTTCACCCCGACCATCGTGTTCCTCGACCGGGAGGGCAGGGTGAGTCAGCGGCTCAACGGCTATTACCCGCCGCACCGTTTCTCGGCCGCGCTCGACTACGTCATCAAGGGGCCGGATCCTGCCCAGCCGCTGGCGGCCTATCTCGAGCGCGCGGTGCGCGAGCAGGCTTCGGCCGATCTCAACGCCGAGCCGTTCTTCGCGAAGCCCCCCTATCGCCTCGACCGCAAGGGCGGCAAGCCGATCGCGGTGCTGTGGGAGACGCGCTACTGCGCGCCCTGCGACGAGATGCACCGGGAAGGCTTCGTGCGCCCGCAGATGAAGGCCTTGCTGGCCCGCTTCGAGGTCGTCAGGCTGACGCTGGGCGAGCGCAGCGAGGTGGTCACGCCCGCCGGGGAAACCATGCCCGCCGAAGAATGGGCGCGGCGGCAGGGCATTGCGTATACGCCGAGCGTGGTGTTCTTCGACGGCGGGCGCGAGGTTTTCCGCATCGAGGCCTACCTGCGGCCCTTCCACCTGGCGACCTCCTTCGCCTATGTGGCCGACCGCGCCTATCGCAAGGAGCCCGAGTTCCAGCGTTTTCTGCAGGGGCGGGCGGATGAGTTGCGGGCCCGCGGCGAAAACGTCGAACTATGGAAGTAGGCGACCGGCGGGGCGTTGGAACAGCACCACCCGCCCGTCGATCGGCGTCAGTTCGAGCTGCAGCCTCGCAGCGATCCAACGCATGGTGGCGAGACTGTAGAAGCTGACATGGGTGAGGTCGTCCTTGTAGCGCCAGGCGAGGAACTCCTCGGCCGGGACGTCGTCGTCCGGCATCGAGGTCATCACTCCCAGCCAGCCCCCCGGGGCAAGCAGGGCCGCTAGCTGCAGCCAGCTTTCGGCGGGGTGATTGAAGTGTTCCACCACCTCGGAGCAGGTGACGAAGTCGTAGTGTCGCGCGAGGGCGTCGTGCTGCGGTGCGAAGAAGGGGTCGTAGATGCTCATCCGCATGCCGGCCTCCGCCAGCATCGCCGCCAGCGTCGGGCCGGGACCGCTGCCGAAATCGAGACCGCGATGCCCTGCGCGCAGGCGGCTCAGCAACGGAATCGACAGCCGCGAGAGGAAGTGGCGATAGGCCGGGTCGGCGGCATCGTTGCGGTGCAGGTCGTACTCCGCGCGTTCGGCATCGCGTCCGAGATGGTCCGCGGCATCGGCGAATACCAGCGCGCAGGCCGGACAGCGAAGGAAGCGCCGCCGGCGGTCGCGGGCGAAAAACCGTGCCGCGCCGGCACACAGGGGACATGTGATGCCGTCTCCCCGGCGATCTGCCGCTTCATCGGCCGTCTTCGCCTTCATTCGCACTCCGCGCTTGCGCGCAGCCGATTGCTGCCGCTTCATCCGCAGGATAGGCGCACGGCTGCTCCGCGTCGAGCCGCAGTCTTTGTCGCGGGTTGTTCTCGGTGTGGCGCGCAGGTGCGACAATGCGACAAAACCATGTGCGGTCCCCAGGTGAGCGAACTGTCCCTTCCCATCGCTGCGGTCGTCTTCGAATCCGGTCAGCAGCCCGACGCGCTGCTGCTGCGCGTCGCGGCGCGACTCGATGCTGCGGGGGTGCGGCTCGGCGGCGTCGTGCAGCACCTGCGCGCGGAGCCGGATTGCGCCTGCGCGATGAGTCTCGAGGAACTCGCCAGCCGGCGCATCATCCCGATCTCGCAAGAGCTCGGCCCAGGCTCGAGTTCCTGCCGGCTGGATCCCGCGGCGATGGCCGAGGCCGCGGCGCTGGTTGGCCAAAGCATCGCCGCCTCGCCCGATCTGTTCATCTTCAACAAGTTCGGCAGCCAGGAACTCGCTGGCGCGGGGCTGCGATCGGAAATGGCCGAGGTGGCTGCCGCGGGCCTGCCGCTGCTGACCACGGTGCGGCGCGACCATGTCGACGCCTGGCTGGACTTCACTGGTGGCGAAGGGGTGCTGCTGCCGCCCGACGAGGCGGCGATTCTGGCCTGGTGGGCGTCCCGCGGTGCGACCTCCGGCTCCGACCTCTAAGTTTATCGATCAACTCAGGCAAGGATAGCCATGGCTTACGATCCACAGAACGTCTTCGCGAAAATCCTGCGCAGCGAGCTGCCCTGCATCAAGCTCTACGAAGATGCCGATACCTTCGCGATGATGGACATCATGCCGCAGTCGGACGGCCACTTGCTGGTGCTGACCCGCGAGCCAGCCGAAACCGTATTCGACATGAGCGAAGCGGCGCTGCAACGATGCATTCTCATCACCCGCAAGCTCGCGGCGGCGGCCGTGTCGGCGCTGGGCGCGGACGGTGCACTGATTTCCCAGTTCAACGGTGCAGCGGCCGGACAGACGGTGCCGCATGTGCATTTTCACGTGATTCCGCGCTTTGCCGGCGTCGCCATGAAATCGCACGGGCGCGAGCGCGAGGACATGGCCAGGCTCGAGGAGATCGCGCGGCGCATCATCGCCGCGCTCCCGTCGGCGCAGTAGCCCGGGCTCGAGTGCGGTCGTCTCCCGGGCAGGCGCCGCCCGGCTACTGGCCGCGCATGAAGAAGCGGTCGAGCTCTGCCATGCTGAGCTGGGTCCAGGTCGGCCGGCCGTGGTTGCACTGGTCGGCACGTTCGGTGGTCTCCATCTCGCGCAGCAAGGCGTTCATCTCCGGAATGGTGAGGCTACGGTTGGCGCGCACCGCGCCGTGACAGGCCATGGTGCCGAGCAACTCGTTGCGCCGCGCGGTAATGACCTCGCTGGCCGGGAACTCGCGCAGCTCTTCGAGCAGCTTGCGCAGCAGCTCCGCCACCGGCGCCGCCGCGAGCAGCGTCGGCACGGTGCGCACCGCGAGTTCCTGGGGGCCGGCGGGGCTGACCTCGAAGCCCATGCCGAGCAGCACCTCGGCGCATTCCTCGGCGGTTGCCATATCGCGGGGGCCGACGCTGAACACCGCGGGGATCAGCAGCCGCTGCACCGACGGCGTGCCGTCCAGGACCGTCTTGAGGCGCTCGTAGAGAATGCGTTCGTGGGCCGCGTGCATGTCCACCACGACCAGGCCGGCTTCGTTCTGGGCGAGGATGTAGATACCGTGGAGCTGGGCGATGGCAAAGCCCAGCGGCGGCGCCTCGTGGCTGCCCGCGGCTTGGGGTCGTGGCGCTTGCGCGGGCACTGCCGCGGGGGCGGGGGCCGGGCCGAAGCTGCCCGGCGCGTCGTCGGCGGGCCGGGCCGCGGCAACGAAGTCGAAATACGCGCGATTGGCCGAATCCATCGCCAGGCGTCCCTGCGCGGGCTGCCGGGGCGGGTAGGCGGGCCTGGCTGCGGACGCCGCCGGGAGGGCCTCCTCGGCAGGGCGCGCGGCGGCGCCCTGGCCTGCGCCCGATTCGGCAAGGATGCGCTTGACTGCGTGGTACACGAACTGGTGAACCGCGCGGGCCTCGCGAAAACGCACCTCGATCTTCGCCGGGTGCACGTTCACGTCGACGCCGGCGGGATCCAGCTCGAGGAACAGCACATAGGCGGGATGGCGGCTACCGTGAAGGATGTCGGCGTAGGCCTCGCGGATGGCATGGGTCAGCAGCTTGTCGCGCACGAAGCGGCCATTCACGAAGAAGTACTGCGCGTCGCGGCTGGAGCGCGAATACGCCGGCAGCGAGACGAAGCCGGACAGGCGCAGCGGGCCTGCGTCGGCGTCGAGCTGGCGTGCCTGGGCGAGGAAGTCGTCGCCCATCAGCGCCGCGGTGCGGCGCGGCGCATCGCTCGCCGGCAGGCGGTGGATGACGCGCCCGTTGTGCGATAGCTGCATCGCCATGTCCGGCCGCGCCAGCGCCACACGCCTGAACATCTCGTCGCAATGTGCGTATTCGGTGTTTTCGGTCTTCAGGAACTTGCGCCGCGCGGGGGTGTTGAAATAGAGGTCGGCGACCTCCACCACGGTGCCCTGGTTGAGGGCTGCCGGCACGAGCGTCCGATCGCTCGCCTCGACCCGCCAGGCATGGCCTTCGCCTTCGGCGCGGCTGGTGATGCTCATCCGCGATACCGCCGCGATCGCCGCCAGGGCTTCGCCACGAAACCCCATCGTGCCGACCTGCTCCAGGTCCTCCAGGCTGGCGATCTTGCTGGTCGCATGACGCTCCAGTGCCAGCGGCAGATCGTCGGGTGCGATGCCGCGACCGTCATCGGCGATGCGGATGCGCCGCACGCCACCCTGCTCGAGCGCGACCTCGATCGCTCGTGCGCCAGCATCGGCTGCGTTCTCGAGCACTTCCTTGACGACCGAGGCCGGTCGCTCGACCACCTCGCCGGCGGCAATCTGGTTGATGAGCTGGTCGGGGAGCAAATGAATCACTGGCATGGGGCGGGATTATACGGGCCCGGGGCGGGCTTCGCCGGCGACGAAAATTAATGAATGCGCGCGACGGCTTGTGTAAGAATTCGGCCTACGAACATGAAGCCACCCGTCATCCCGTCTTCGCGATCAATCGACCCCCCGGTGCGCCGAGTGAGACGGGCCGCACTGTGGCCGCTCGTGCTCGGCGGGGCGCTGCTGGTGGCGCTTTGGCTGGCTCTTTCGGCCTATGTGCGGGCGAGCATCGAAATGCAGCCTGGTCCTTCGCGGCAGGCCCCGGCCCTGTCGGCGAGCATGCCGGTCGCACCTTCGCCCGCGCCCCCCCGTGCTGCGCCGGAGGCACGCGACGCGGCGGTGCCGCTCGAGACGGGAACGGCCGCCGGACTCATCGCGGGGCTCGACGACGGGGGCGCCGACGCGTCGCGGGCTTCGATCTCCAAAGCCGTGGAGGCGCTCGCGGACTCGCCTTCGAGCGCCGCACTGCAGGCCGAGGTCGATCGCGCACTGGCGGTCGATCCCGTGGAGTTTCGTTACCTGAAGTTTCAGCTCAGGAATAAGAGCCGCCGACTGCTGCAGGGTCTCGGGAAGCGGCTGGCGGGCGAAGCCGGGCAGTTCTCGGTGGAGGTCCGGGTCCATGCCAACAGCTGGGGCTCGGCGCAGCGCAACCTCGAGGTCAGCGCCCGGCGGGCCGCGGTGGTGCGCGAGGTGCTGCTCGCCGCGGGCCTGCCGCAGGAGCGGGTCAGGGCCGAAGGGGTAGGGGGGGGCGAACCGCGCCGCGGGCGCAACGACGAGGAAACCCGACGGCTCAACCGGCGGACGGAAATTCGCATCGTGAGGAACTGAGCATGGAATGGCTTGACGCAATACTGTTTGTCGCTGTGCTTGTGGCTGCCGCGATCGGGTTCTGGGTCGCGTGGATGGTTCGTGGCGATGCCCTCGAGCGGGCCCGCGCCGACGCTGACTACCTGAAGGATCTGTGGGCGCGCACCGGCGGTGCCCAGGCGCAGACGTTCGCGATCACTGCCGCGGCGCGCAGCGAGCGGCCGGAGCGCGAGGACCCTGCGGTAGTGCTGGGACGGGAGGCGGCTGCGGCCAATCGGGCGCGTTGACCCGCTCCCCGGCCGACCATGTGTCGGCCCGTCCCACCGCTCGGCAGCAATTCGGTCGGGCGGCGAGCTGCCTCTCGGGTAAAATGCTCTCCTCCTCTTTTTCCGTGGCCCAACCTGCTGTTGCCCAACCCTTTACCGGACACCGAGCCCCGCCCTGCTGGCGGTCCTGCCTTCGGGCGGGCGGCTGGCCGTGTTCCGCTTGACCTCTCGCGCGGCGTCCTTGCAGAGTCCTTGCCGGTGAATGCCTGCGCTGTGGGCTTGCGATCCGCTCAGGCCACGCACTGAACCTCCTCACATGAAGAACCTAGTCATCCTGATTTCTGGCCGCGGCAGCAATATGGAGGCGATCGTGCGCGCGGCGATTCCCGGCGTGCGCATCGCCGCGGTGATCAGCAATCGTCCTGCGGCGGCCGGCCTGGCATTCGCTGCGGATCATGGCATCGCCACCGAAGTGGTCGATCACACGGCCCATTGTTCACGCGAAAGCTTCGATGCCGCGCTGGCGAGTGCGGTCGATGCCCATGCGCCCGATCTCGTGGTGCTGGCAGGTTTCATGCGCGTGCTCGGGGACGGCTTCGTAGCCCGCTACGAAGGGCGGCTGATCAACATCCATCCGTCGCTGCTGCCGTCCTTCCCGGGACTGCATACCCACCGCCGGGCGCTCGAGGCCGGCGTGCGGGTGCATGGCGCGACGGTCCATTTCGTCACCGCTAAACTCGATTGCGGGCCGATCGTCATCCAGGCTGTGGTACCGGTGGCGGCCGACGACGACGAGGCCAGCCTTGCCGAGCGCGTGCTGCGTGAAGAGCACCGCATCTACCCCCAGGCCGTGCGTTGGTTCGCCGAGGGCCGGGCGGCAATCGAAGATGGAAAGGTGAGGCTCTCCGGCGTGACCGTGCCGGCCGTGCTCGGCTGCGTGCCGGGACTCGAAGAAGCCTGAGCGATGACGGTGATGAAGCTCGATCGCTGGGGATTCGGCGGCCGGCTGCCGAAGGGCTTCGGCTTGGCGCTCGCCGCTTCGCTGCTGGTTCATGTGTTGCTGCTTGCGGCACCGGCCCTGGATTTCGGGGCTATGCAATCCGTTGTGCCGCATCGGCTAGATGCCCGCCTGCAGGCGGCGCCGGTGCCGCCTGCAGCGGTCGCCGCCGAGCCCATGCGGCAGGCACTGGATGCGGCGCGAGCGACAAGCAGGGATGCTGCCGCAGCGCAAGCCTTGCCAATGCCTCGAAGCGCGCTGCCAGCGCCAGGGCCGGCGGTGGCGAACGATGCAATACAGGGTGGCGAGGCCCCGGTGGGGTTCGCCGAGGACCCGCCGGCGCCCGAGCCCGCGCTCGAGCTGCCGCCAGAGCCCACGCCCCTCGAACCGATCGTCTACCTGACCGCCGCCGGACAACCGGCCGGGACCTTGTGGCCTGCCCGCGGCGAGATCGTCTTCGACGTGTTCCGCGGTGACGGCAGCTTTCGGCTCGGCACCACCACCCACCGCTGGCAGCACGACGGCGGCCGCTACGCCATGGAGGCACGGGTCGAGACAACCGGGCTGGTGGCCCTGTTCAAGACGGTCGATTATGTCCAGCGCAGCGAGGGCCGGCTGTTGCCGCAAGGCCTGCAGCCGGAGACTTTCAGCGTCGAGCGCGGCGGCAAGCGACGCGAGTGGTCGGAGTTCGACTGGAAGGCGGGGCGGGTCAGGCTGTTCAAGGACGGCAAGGCGCGTGAGGCCTCGCTGTCGCGTGGCGACCAGGATGTGCTGAGCCTGTGGCATCAGCTCAGCCTCATCGAGGGCTGGAGCGGCAGCATCGCGCTGACCGTGGTGACTGGCAAATCCGCGGCCGGGACGCGGGTCGAGGAGCTTGGCAGCGAGCAGATCGAGGTGCCGGCGGGGCGCTTCGAGGCGCGGCACCTGAAGGCGACCGCCGCCGATGGCAGCCTGGTGCTCGATATCTGGTACGCGTTCGAGCGGCGCAAGGTTCCGGTGCGCATCCGCATGCAGGACAGCAAGGGTGAGGTGCTCGACCAGCGGGCCCGCTCGATCGTGATCGACGGTGCCGAAACGGGCAGTCGCGGGTGAACAACCGGCCGCGGCGAATGAGCTGTTCGCCGTGGCCCGAGAGGATGTACAGGAAGATGAGTCAGGATGGTATTTCTCGCGCGGTGCTCGACCAGGCGGTGCAGGTGCTCGGCAACGTGCTGAGCTTTCAGCACCCTGCCGACAGCGTGCTGTCGCGTTATTTTCGCGAGCAGCGCAGCCTCGGCCAGCGCGACCGGGCCTTCATCGCGGAGTCGGTTTACGCGGTGCTGCGGCGACTGCGCTGGCTGCGCCGCCTGGCCGGCTTCCGCGCCACCCCGCGCCAGCTCTTGCTGGCCTGGCTGGTGCGCGGCGAGGGCTTGTCGCTGCGCCGGCTCGACGCGGCGCTGAACGCCGAAGAGAAGAGCTGGGCGGGCGAGATCAAGGCAAAGGAGGTCGGCGACGAGACGCTCGGTGAGCGTACCGACCTGCCCGACTGGCTGGTGAGACGCCTGTCGGCGCGCTTCGACGAAGAAGGCCTGATCGCGCTGGCGCGCGGCCTCAACCGTCCGGCACCGCTCGATCTGCGGGTCAATACACTCAAGATGAGTCGCGATGCCGTGCTCGCGGCCTTGGCCGAGTCCGGTGTCGAGGCGAGCGCCGGAGCATTCTCGCCGGTCGCCATCCGGCTGGCCGGCAAGCCGGCGCTGCAGCGCCATCCACTGTTCCTCGATGGTGCGGTCGAGGTGCAGGACGAGGGCAGCCAGTTGCTGGGCTACCTGCTGGCTCCCAGACGCGGTGAGCTGGTGGTCGACTTCTGTGCCGGAGCGGGCGGCAAGACCTTGCTGCTTGGTGCGCTGATGCGCAATACCGGGCGGCTCTATGCCTTCGATGTAGCGGAGCGGCGCCTCGCCAAGCTCAAGCCGCGGATGGCGCGCGCGGGGCTGTCCAACGTGCATCCGGTGGTGATCGCCAGCGAGACCGATGGGCGTGTCAAGCGCCTCGCCGGAAAGGCCGACCGGGTGTTGGTCGATGCGCCCTGCAGCGGCCTCGGGACGCTGCGCCGCAACCCCGATCTGAAGTGGCGCCAGAGCGATGTCTCGGTGGACGAGCTGGTGCTCAAGCAGGCCGCGATCCTCGATGCCGCGGCGCGCCTGGTAAGGCAGGGGGGGCGGCTGGTGTATGCAACCTGCAG
Source organism: Zoogloeaceae bacterium (assembly GCA_024235595.1). GTDB lineage: Bacteria > Pseudomonadota > Gammaproteobacteria > Burkholderiales > Rhodocyclaceae > Cognatazoarcus. The sequence goes on from JACKMC010000006.1 coordinate 153,466, forward strand.
CCTGTTGGCCGAAGAGAACGACGCCATCGTCGATGCCTTTTTGGCGGCGCACCCCGACTTCGTGCAGCTCAGCGCGGCCGAGGTGCTTGCCAAACAGGGCATCGCCCTGGCGTGCGGCGATCGTCTGAGCCTGCTGCCGCAGGTGCATGACACCGACGGTTTTTTTGCCGCGGTGCTGGAGCGTCGCCAAAGTTGATCCGGACGCTTTTCGGATTGTTCGGGGCCTGTCAAGCTCGTGCGGGTTCCAGTCTTTCAGGTAAGTGAATGATGCGTTTGCCAGAATATTTCAAGTCGGTGCCGGTGCTCACCATGTACGATCCGCTCGCCGAATGCCTCGGTGCCGCCGAGGATGGGATCATCGACTACCGGTATGAGGATGCGGTACGGCTCGCTGGCCATTCCTGCCCCACCGTGGCGATGTCCTACGCGCTCACGTACAAGGGGCTGGCGGCCCTGTACGGCGAGGCGCTGCCGGAGCGGGGCGCGGTCAGGGCGGTGTTCGGCGACGGCGTCGAAGCCGGCGTGACCGGTGTGATCGCGTCCATCGTCGGGCTGCTATGCGGGGCCGCGGTTGCGGGCGGTTTCGGTGGCATCGCGGGGCGCTTTTCACGCCGCGGGCTGATGCAGTTCGGGGTCGGCGGGGAGGCGGTGTTCTGTCTGCAGCGGCCCGACACGGGTGCCGAGGTCAGCCTTTCGGCGCGGCTCGAGCGGGTGCCCGCGGCGACCGGGCTGCGTCCCCTGATGCACTTGGTAGGGGCCGGCACCGCGAGTCGCGTCGAGCGCCAGGAGTTCGCCCGGCTGTGGCAGGAAAGGGTGCGGCGGATCCTGCTGGATCACTGGCAGGATCCCGAGCTGTGGCAGGTCGAGCGGCGGGGGATCCAGGCATGAAGCGCGCCGAAGCCTTGCTGCAGCTGTCGCGCGAGCATCACACCGCGCTGTCCATCGCCCAGCGTGTCAAGCGGACCCTTGGCACTGGCACGGCAGCGGAAGTGGCGGCGCTGGCCGAAGCCTGCGCACAGCGCTTCGTCGCCGAGCTCGAGCCACACTTTCTCGACGAGGAGCGCTGGTTGTTGCCCGCGCTCGAGAACGCCGGCGAGCATGCGCTGGTTGCGCGCACGCTTGACGAGCATCGCCGGCTGCGCTCGCTGGCGGCGGCGCTGGCCGCGGGCGATCTCGAGCCGCTGGCGGAATTCGCCGGAATGTTGAGCGCGCATGTGCGCTTCGAGGAGCGCGAACTGTTCGAGCGGGCGCAGCAGGTGATCCCTGCGGACGAACTCGGCCGTCTTGCGGCGCGGGATTGCTGACCATGCGGCGGGGACGGACATCCGGCGCGCTGATGCGCAGCCTTGGCGCCTTGCTGGCGCTTCCCCTCGGAGCGCCGGTGCTCGCCGCCGATCTGCCCCAGCGCATGCCGGCCAAGGGCTCGGTCGAGGTGGCCTTTGCGCCTCGCGACGATGCCGAAGGGGCCTTGCTGCGGGCCATCGAGGCGGCGCGCGACGCCATCTACGTGCAAAGCTATGCGTTCACCAGCCGCCAGCTTGCCAGCGCGCTGGTCGCGGCTTCCAGGCGGGGCGTGCGGGTCGCGGTGCTCGCCGACGCGCAGATGAACCGGCGGCCAAAGGGAAACGTGCTGTCCAGGCTGGTGGCCGCAGGCATCCCGGTGGCGCTCGAAACGGAGTATGCGGCCGCGCACAACAAGGTGATGGTCATCGACCCCCACGGCGCACGGCCTGCGGTGGTTACGGGTTCTTACAACTTCACCTGGTCGGCCGCCCATCGCAATGCCGAAAACCTGCTCATCCTGCGCGACAATCCGGTGCTGGCCGAGGCCTATCTCGCCAACTGGGAGCACCACCGCGAGCGTGCGACGCCGGTCGACCGCAAGCTCGAACCGCTGGCAAAGTGAATTCCCGCAGCACGCCGAAGCGTCGCCCAGGGTGGGCGAGAGCCGAAGGGGTCGAGTGCACGCCGTGCTGAAGTGAAGATCTGCAGGATGTTGATCGGTCGATGAACCCGACTACCCCACTTGATGCGCTGATCAACTCCGTGCTGGCTGCCCTGCAGCGGCCCGGTGTTTTCATCGAATTCGCGATCCTGCTGTTGGCGGTGGCGCTAGCCTGGGGGCTGGACCGGCGCTATCGGCAGCGCTACCGGGCCATTGCGGAGGCGCGCAGTGGCGCGCGGCGCCTCGGCGAAGGCGGCCTCATGCGGCTGGTTTTTCCGCTCGGCGCGCTGCTGGTGCTAAGCCTCGGGCGGGCGCTGATGCGCCGCTGGCAGGAAACTCATCTGCTCGACGTCGCGGTGCCGCTGTTCGTGTCGATGGGCGTGGTGCGGATGGCGGTATTTGCATTGCGCCAGGCCTTCCCGCCTTCGAGCTGGCTGGCGGCCGCCGAGAAGGTTCTTGCGTTGGTGGTGTGGGCGGTGCTCGCGCTGCACATCCTCGGCTGGCTGCCAGAGTTGATCGCGGGGATGGAGGCGGTGAAGTTTTCGATCGGCACCCAGCAATTGTCGCTGTGGCTGATTTTACAGGGGGCGCTGACGGTGTTGCTGACCCTGCTGTTCGCGCTCTGGCTGTCCGGCCTCATCGAGCAGCGGCTGTTGCGCGCCAGCTCGCTCAATCCGAGCCTGCAGTTGGTGTTTTCGCGCCTCACCAAGGCCGCGCTGATTCTCGTCGCGGTGCTGATCGCGTTGCCCCTGGTCGGCATCGACCTGACCACCCTGTCGGTCTTCGGCGGGGCGCTGGGCGTCGGCCTGGGTTTTGGCATGCAGAAGATCGCCGCCAACTATGTTTCCGGGTTCATCATCCTGCTCGACCGCTCGATCAGCATCGGAAACATGGTTTCGGTCGGAACCGACCGCGGCGTCGTCAGTCAGATTACCACCCGATACACGGTTCTCAGGGGCCTCAATGGCGTGGAGGTGCTGGTGCCGAACGAAACCCTGGTGAGCTCGGTGGTGCAGAACGAGACCTTCACCGATACCCGCACCTTGCTGCCGATCGATATCCAGGTGAGCTACGGCGCGGATCTCGAGCGCGCCATGGCGATCATGGTCGAGGAAGCCGCGAGCTTGCCGCGGGTGCTCGCGGATCCGCCTCCGAAAGCCTATCTCGTCAATTTTGCCGACAGCGGCATCAACCTGCGCGTCGGCCTGTGGCTCGGCGATCCCCGTGAAGGTTCGCTGGGCGTGGTGTCGGACATCAACCTCGCGGTATGGCGGCGCTTTCGCGACGAGGGGATCGAGATTCCGTTCCCGCAGCGGGAGGTGCGGATCCTGCCGCCGCTGCCCGCATTTGCGGCCGGAGTGGCGGCCGGGCGGCCGTGAAATGCTTTGCCGGCAGCGCCGGTTTGTTCGTACAATCGGCGAATTCGCCTTCGATTCAAGGAATTAAATACGCATGATGTCAGGCTTCTTCGATTTGCCCTGGTGGGGCTACGTGCTGGTGGCGCTGGGCATGACTCATATCACCATCGCATCGGTCACGATCTATCTGCACCGCCACCAGGCGCATCGAGCCCTCGATCTGCACCCGATCCCGAGCCATTTCTTCCGCTTCTGGCTGTGGCTGACGACCGGCATGGTGACCAGGGAGTGGGCGGCAATCCACCGCAAGCACCACGCCAAGTGCGAAACGGCGGACGACCCGCACAGTCCGCAGGTGAAGGGATTGCGCAAGGTGCTGTGGCAGGGCGCGGAGCTCTACCGCGAGGAAGCGCAGAACCAGGAAACGCTCGATCGCTACGGCCATGGCACGCCGAACGACTGGCTCGAGCGCAACATCTACGAGCGCAACACAGCGGGTATCGCGCTCATGCTGGTCATCGACGTGCTGCTCTTCGGTGCCGTCGGCCTCACCATCTGGGCGGTTCAGATGGCGTGGATCCCGTTCTGGGCGGCCGGGGTGGTCAATGGCGTGGGCCACTTCTGGGGCTATCGCAACTACGACTGCGCCGATGCCGCGACCAACCTGGTGCCCTGGGGAATTCTCATCGGCGGCGAGGAGTTGCACAACAACCATCACTCCTTCGCGACCTCGGCCAAGCTCTCCGCACGCTGGTACGAGTTCGATATCGGCTGGATGTACATCCGCATTCTCGAAATCCTTGGCCTGGCCAAGGCCAAGAAGGTGATTCCCACGCCGCGTTTCTGCGAGGCGCGCAAGACCCCCGATCTCGAAATGCTGCAGGCGATCATCACCCACCGCTACGACGTGATGACCCGCTACATGAGCTCGATCAAGCAGCTCTACCGTGAGGAGCTCGACAAACTCAAGAGCGCCGGGGTGGAGCCGCGCAAGCTGCGCAGGCTGGTGCTGAGCAACAAGGAAAAACTGGCCGAAGGCGATCGCCTCAGGCTCGAGCGCGCGCTCGACCACAGCAAGCGGCTTGCCACGGTAGTGAGCATGCGTGCCGAGCTGGCGGGCTTGTGGGCGCGTTCGTCGGCCAGCAGCGAGCAATTGCTGCAGCAGTTGCAGGACTGGGTCCATCGGGCCGAACAGAGTGGCATCGCGCAACTGCAGGAGTTCTCCGGCAGGCTTCGCTGTTATGCCGCCTGAAGCGCTGCCCGGCGTGCCCACTGAAACCCGCCGCACGGCGGGTTTCGGCATTTCGCCGGCCTGCAAGTGGCGATGAGCCGGCTGATCCTGCTCAACAAACCCTACGGGGTGCTGTGCCAGTTCACTGCCGAAGCCGGGCGCGCCTGCCTCAAGGATTTCGTCAGCGAGCCGGGCGTCTACCCGGCTGGCCGCCTCGATGCGGACAGCGAAGGCTTGCTGCTGCTGACCGATGACGGCAGCCTGCAGCATCGTATTGCCCACCCCGACCACAAGGCGGCCAAGACCTATCTGGTGCAGGTTGAGGGCGAGCCCGGGCCGGAGGCACTCGCTAGACTTGCCGGCGGGGTGGATCTGGGCGAATTCACCACCCGCCCGTGTGACGTGAGGGTGGTGCCGGAGCCGCAATGGCTGTGGTCACGGGTGCCGCCGGTGCGCTTCCGCAAGACCGTGCCGACGAGCTGGCTGGAGATCGATCTCACCGAGGGCAAGAATCGCCAGGTGAGACGCATGACCGCACGGGTCGGTCTGCCAACGCTGCGCCTGGTTCGTATCGCCATCGGTCCCTGGCGGCTCGATGGCCTTGCGCCCGGCGAGTGGCGCAGTGTGGCCGCGCCCGCAAGCGGTCAACGCACGCGAGGCCGGATCGTTAAACCTGCTGTTGGGGTGGCTTCGGCCCGGCCGTCGCGAGGCGCTTCCAGATGAAGACGAGGATTGTCCTGATGATGCAAATCAAGCGCGGCCTGCGGGCCCTGGTTTCCCTGCTTGTGCTGCTGCCCGCCGCCCGGGCTGCCGCCGAGCTGCCGCTGGCGGAGCTGTCGGCGGGCATGTATCGCATCGAGGCGGAGGTGGCGGCAAGCTTCGAAACCCGCGCCATCGGCCTCATGAACCGCCCCGAGATGGCGCCGCAGCACGGCATGCTGTTCATCTTCACCGAAGATGCGACGCATTGCATGTGGATGCGCAATACCTTGTTGCCGCTTTCGGTGGCATTTCTCGACGGCGACGGACGGATCATCAATATCGAGCAGATGCAGCCACGCACCGAGGACAATCATTGTGCCGCGAGGCCCGCGCGTTACGCGCTGGAGATGAACCTGGGCTGGTTCGCGGCACGCGGGCTCAAGCCGGGCGCACGCATCTCGGGCATTCCCAAGGGCGCGCCGCCCAACTGAATCGCTCAGCCGCCCGTGCCCACCACGCCGGTGACGCGGATGGTGCGGTTCTCCGGTACTTCGGAATTGGCGATGACCTTGAGGCCGGGCACCGAGCGGCGCAGGAAGCGCGACAACAGCCAGCGCAGCGGTGCGGGAACCAGCAGCACCGCGGGCAGGCCGATGCTCTCCTGGCGCTGGGCGAGTTCCGAGGTCTGGCGCAGCAGGGTGTCGGCCAGGCCGGGCTCGATCGCCCCGCCTTCGGCGCCGCCACTGCCCACCGCCTGCAGCAGCACGCGCTCGAGGCCGGGATCGAGGGTGAGCACCTGCAGTTCTGCACCGCCGGGGAAGAGCGCCTGCATGATCGCCCGGCCCAGCGCGGTGCGTACCCGCGAGGTAAGCTCGACCGCGTCCTGGACCCGCGGCGCATGCTCCGCGAGGGTTTCGATGATGCTGCGCATGTCGCGGATATTGACCCCTTCTTCGAGCAGGTTCTGCAGCACTCGCTGCACCGTGGCGAGCGGCAGCAGCTTGGGAACCAGGTCTTCGACCAGCTTGGGGGTTTCACGGCCGATGTGGTCGAGCAGCGACTGGGTCTCCTGGCGGCCCAGCAGTTCGGCGGCGTGGTCGAGGATGAGCTGGTTGAGGTGGGTGGCCACCACGGTGCTCGAATCGACCACCGTGTAGCCCAGTGCGTGGGCCTGCTCGCGCTGGCCGGCGTCGATCCAGAAGGCCTGCAGGCCGAAGGCCGGGTCGCGGGTCTCGCGCCCGGGCAGCGGTCCGGCGACGCGCCCCGGATTGATCGCCATGAATTGCCCCGGGTGGGCCTCGCCGCTGCCGATCTCGACGCCCTTGAGGGTAATGCGGTAGGCATTCGGCTTGAGTTCGAGATTGTCGCGAATGTGCACCGAGGCGGTGAGGAAGCCGACCTCCTGGGCGAATTTCTTGCGCAGGCCGCGGATGCGCTTGAGCAGTTCGCCATCCTGGCCCTTGTCCACCATCGGAATCAGCCGGTAGCCGACCTCGAGCCCGAGCACGTCCACCGGGGTGACGTCGCTCCAGCTCGCTTCCTGGGCCTCGCTCGAGGCTGCAGCGGGCGTCTCCGGAGCGCGCGCTGGCGGCTCGCCGGCCGCCGCGACGCGGCTCTTGATCTTGCGCCAGGCACCGAAGGCGAACAGGCTCGCGAGCAGCAGGAACACCAGGTTGGGCATGCCGGGGATGAGGCCGAGGATGCCGAGAATCGAGGCGGTGAGGATCAGCACCTGCGGATTGGCGAAGACCTGCTGGATCACCTGGCCACCGACATCGCCTTCGTCGCCCACCCGCGATACCACCAGGCCGGCCGCCACCGAGATGATCAGCGCCGGAATCTGTGCCACCAGGCCATCGCCGATGGTCAGCAGGGTGTAGTTCTCGGCCGCCTGGCCGAGGCCCATGTTGTGTTGCATGACGCCGACCACGAGGCCGCCGAGCACGTTGATGACGAGAATCAGGATGCCCGCTACGGCATCGCCGCGCACGAACTTCGAGGCACCGTCCATGGCGCCGTAGAAATCGGCTTCGGAGGATATCTCGCTGCGCCGGCGCTTGGCTTCCTTGTCATCGATGAGGCCGGCGTTGAGGTCGGCGTCGATCGCCATCTGCTTGCCGGGCATGGCATCGAGGGTGAAGCGCGCGCTCACCTCGGCGATCCGCCCGGCGCCCTTGGTGATGACCACGAAGTTGATCACCGTGAGAATCGTGAACACCACCAGGCCGACGGCGGTGTTGCCGCCCACCAGGAAATGGCCGAAGGCCTCGATCACCTTGCCGGCCGCGTCGGGCCCGGTGTGGCCGTCGAGCAGCACGATGCGGGTCGAGGCGACGTTGAGCGACAGGCGCAGCAGGGTAGTGACCAGCAGCACCGTGGGGAAGACCGAGAAATCGAGTGGCCGCTTGTTGTACATCGCCACCAGCATCACCATCACCGACACCGCGATGTTGAAGGTGAAGAACAGGTCGAGCAGGAAGGCCGGCAGCGGCAGCACCATCATCGACAGGATCAGGATGATGAGCAGCGGCGCCGCGAGCTGGCGCAGGTTCTGCACGTTCAGCATGCTTCGCAGGGAAACGGTATCGTTCATCGTTCAGTGCCCGTCATTGTTCTGCGGCGCCGGGATCGAGGTCCGGCGGAACCGGCAGATCGGCAGGGGCTTCGGGCGGAATGCCGCCGTTGGCCATCCAGTGATTGAGCTGGTAGACGTAGGCCATCACCTCGGCTACCGCGGTATAGAGCGTCGCCGGCACCGTGTGTTCGAGTTCGCAGTGGGCGTACAGCGCGCGTGCCAGCGGCGGCGCCTCGAGCGTCGGGATGTCGTGCTCGGCGGCAAGCTCGCGGATCTTCAGGGCGATTGCGTTGCGGCCCTTGGCGACCACCACCGGCGCCCCCATGCGTGCGGAGTCGTACTTCAGGGCGACCGAGAAGTGGGTCGGGTTGGTGACCACCACGTCGGCCTCGGGAACCTTCGACATCATCCGCCGACGCGCCATCTCGCGCTGGGTCTGGCGGATGCGCGCCTTGAGTTGCGGGTCGCCCTCGGTCTCCTTGGCCTCCTGGCGGACCTCTTCCTTGGTCATGCGCAGCCGCTTGTGGTACTGCCAGAGCTGGAAGGGCACGTCGATGAGTGCCAGCAAGGCGAGGCTGCTGACGATCAGCAAAGCGGAGAACAGCACCGTGCCTGCGAAGTCCGGCATGCTCGCGCCCAGCGGCTGGGTCATCAGGGCCATCAGGTGATCCTGTTCGTGCCAGATCACCCATGTGCCGATGCCGCCCACCAGCGAGGCCTTGAGCAAGGCTTTCACCAGCTCCGCCAGGCCGTGCGTCGAGAACATCCGCTCCAAGCCCTTGAGCGGATTCATGCGGGTGAAGTCCGGTCCCAGCGCCTTGGACGAGACCACCCAGCCGCCAAGTGCCAGCGGGCCGGCCACGGCGGCAAGCATCAGCAGCACCATGAGAGGCGCGACGGTGAGCAGGCCGTCGGTCGACAGTTCGCGGAAGGCGGCGGCCATGGCGGTGGAATCGAAGGCCGCGGTACGGGAAATCGACAGGCCCTGACGCATGAGTCCGAACATGCGCTCGGAAAGAAAACTCCCCATCACCCACATGCCGGCGACGCCACCCATCATCACCAGGAAGGTCGACAGCTCCCGCGACTGTGGAACCTGCCCTTCCTCGCGGGCCTGCTCCAGTCGTCGTGCTGATGGTGATTCTGTCTTCTCGAGGTCGCTTTCCTCGGCCATGCGCCCGGACTCCTTGTATGGTGCCGATTATCGTTGGCACCGAGGAAGACGAAGGCCGGGAAAGAAGGGGGAATACGAGGTAATTCGGGCGAATGGCGCCGCAATCGGCGAACTGCTGCGCGGCTGCGCGTCCGCTCAGTCGCGGCCGCAGCGCACCCGCACCGGCTCCTGAAGCGCGTGGGCGGCGAGCAGGCGGGCGAGCGCGGTGATTGCGGTATCGGTGAGTTCGTGGCCCTTCGAGAGCACCATCATGCCGTTGGTGCAGCGGATATCCTCATCGACCAGCCAGCCGGGCTGCAGGTCGTGGATCCTTACCGAGCGGACTTCGGCGCCGCCCGCCCTGAATTCGGCCAGCGCCGCGACGATCGGGGGCGGCACGGATGGGGTGCATCCGGCAAGCACCTCACGCGGCGACAGCAATCGTTGTGCGCTGCCCGACGCGCGCTCCAGGGCCAGCGCCGCGCGCAGCAGGTGGCTGCCAAGCTGGACCTCGACGGAGGCGTCGGGCGGCGCTGGCCGGTACTGGTGACGCACGATCAGGGCCACCGTTTCCAGACGTGGGATCGCGGCGATAAGTCGATAGGCGATCTCGGGGTGATCGTCAAGCATCTCGTGCTCGCCCGGCGACAGCCTGCGTCGCGCCGCGACTTCCTGTGCGGTCGCAGGGGGAATGCTGACGCAGCCAATCTGGCTGAGCGCCGCCGCGACCGAATAGATCCAGCTGTTCGGCCAGCGGAGCAGCGGTAGTGCATGACGCACGCAGGACTGCACGAAGCTGGCGCGCTGGAAGGCCCAGGGGGCGACCATCGAGAGCACCTCGGAGAGTGTCTTGACAGTGGCGCTCAGGGTGGTTTCGAGCAGCCGTTTCTCGGCGCCCACGAGCCGGTGCTGGGTGACCGCTTCATGGATGGTTTCGATCAGGACTTCGTTGGGACAGGGTTTGCAGAGGTAGCGAAAGATGGCCCCCTTGTTGACTGCGGCGATCGACGAGGGCAGGTCGGCCTGGCCGGTGAGCAGGATGCGCACGCTGTCGGGGCTGCGCTCACGCACCTGGGCCAGAAAGGTGGCGCCGTCCATGCCCGGCATACGCATGTCGGATACCACCACCTCGAATGGCGCCCCCTCGCCCAATGCCACCAGGCCAGCCTCGCCGCCGCCAGCAGTGAGCACTTCGAACTCGCCGTAGAGACTGCGTCGCAGCGCCGACAGGATATTGGGCTCGTCGTCGACGCAGAGTACCCGTGGCAGGGCTTTGTTTTCACTCATGAGCTTTGTTCCTCAGGTCTGATGCCATTTGCAGCCACTCGGGCAGGCGCTCGCGCGCCCCGACCGCTTCGAGGTAGTCCTCGTCGGGCTCACGGCCGTCGGCAAGAGCCACCGAGACATGCACGATTCCGGCGTCGCCGAGACGGGGACCGGCGAGGGCCGGGGCGCGGTGTTGCGCCACGGCATTGACGATATCGATCGGCAGGCCCCACAGCGCCAACAGGTAGGCGCCGACCGCGACATGTTGCGGGGTGAGGCCGTCGGGCAGCATCTTGTTGACATTCGCGCCGCGCAGCTCGGGGATCGTGAGTCCGATGTTGGCGAGCAGCGCGGCCGTGGCGGCGGGGCTCTTGCTGCCGGCGATCCTGCCCGCGAGACGGCAGGCCAGCAGGGCGTGCTGCTGGAGTCCATCCACGTAGGGATCCTGCCCGACATTCGCGAAGACCTGCGAGGCAAGGACCAGCAGGCGCACGTTGTCGAGCCCGAGCCGGGCAATCGCCGAGCCGATATCGTTGATGGCGCCGCCGACTGCGAAGTAGGCGGAGTTGGCAAGCTGCATGATTTTTGCGCCCAGCGCCGGATCGCTGGCCAGGGTCTCCGACAGCTGACGGGTGCTTGCGTTCGGATCTGTGAGCAGGCGCCGTACTTCGGCGAAGACGCGCGGTGCGGCCGGCAGGCGCGCCAGCTTGCCGACGTTGTCGATCACCCCGGGCGCATTGAACAGCCTGCGCAGTGCCAGCGCGCCTTCCACGGCCGCCAGCAGGGTGGCGTTGTCGCAGGGCTTTGCGACGAACTGGTGGGCCACGTCGAGCATGCGCATGGTGGCGTCGAGATCGCAGTGGCCCGAGAGGATGATGCGCATGGTCGCCGGCCAGCGACGGCGAACCTCGGCCAGCAGCTCGGCTCCGTCCATGAAGGGCATGCGCATGTCGGATACCACCACGTCGGCCGCGCAGGCGTCCAGCGCCAGCAGGGCCGCTTCGCCGCTGGTGGCGAAGCGGCAGTTCCAGTCGTGATCCTGCATCATCAGGGCACGTTCGATGCCGGCGAGAACCCTTTCTTCGTCGTCGACGAACATCACCTGCATGGCTTGCAGTCCTCGGCATCGCAGTGCAGTGGCAGGCGCAGCACGAAGGTGGTGCCCTTGCCGGGCTCCGACTCGCAGCGTATTTCGCCCTGGTGCTTGTCCACGACGGTGGAATAGACGATCGCCAGCCCCTGGCCGGTGCCCTTGCCGACGGGTTTGGTGGTGAAGAACGGGTCGAAGATGCGGCTCTGCAGGCCGGCGGGGATGCCGCAGCCGTCGTCGCGGACACGGATCTCGGCCCAGTCCCCCACAAGTTTGGCGCTCACCACGATGCGTCCCTGCTCGCGGCGCCCCTTCTCCAGCGTCTCGCCGATCGCGTGGGCAGCGTTGACGATGAGGTTGAGCAGCGACTGGGCGATCAGGTCGCGCAGGCACGGCACCGGCGGAAGCGCGTCGTCGAAGGCGGTGTCGACGGTGGCAACGTATTTCCATTCGTTGCGCGCAACGGTGACCGTGGTGTTGATGAGTTCGCGCAGCTCGACCGGCTCCTTCTCGCCGAGCGAGGGGTGGGAGAACTCCTTCATCGCCGAGACGATCTTGGCGATGCGGCCAAGCCCTTCGAGCGACTGGTCGAGGGCCTCGGGCAATTGCTCGCGCAGATAGTCGAGCTTGGTGCGCTTGAGCGCGGCGTCCGCCGCAGCGACCAGCTCGGTTTGCCGGCCCCCGCTGCGGGCGGCCTCGAGCAAGGGCATGAGGCGATCCACCAGCGTCAGCAGTAGCGTGCTGGCATGACGCACGAAGCCCACATTGTCGGTGACGTACTGTGCCGGCGTGTTGATCTCGTGGGCGATACCTGCCGCGAGTTGGCCGATGGACTCCAACTTCTGCGCCTGCACGAGCTGACCCTGGGTGGCGTGAAGCGCCTCGAGCGCCTTGCTGAGCCGCTCGCGTTCGGCTTCGAGCTCCTGCGTCTTGCGGTCGACCACCTGCTCGAGGCTGAGCTGGAGCTCGAGCTCGGTGGAGGCCTCGCCGGATCCCGCGTGCGGGTCGGGGATCCGTTGCGGATCATTCATTGGCTTCTCCGGGTGGCAAGGTGGCGAGGGTCTGCTTCGCGGCAATGCCATTGTATTGCTGGGGATGGCGTGAACAGCCGAATTTGCGGCGCTCGTCGATCAAATCTCCGATCTCGCGCCCGATGGCAAGGCGGACGGGTTCGAGGCGTCGCAGCGCGCAATCGAAGACGACGATCGCCGCCGGCGTGCCGAGCTCACGGCGCGGCTCGTAGATGGCGATCGAGGGCTTGAAGGCTTGGCTGCGTCCGTGCCTGACGCGGGTGTTCATCGGCGGTGCTGTCCGGAGTGTGGCTGGTACCCGAGGGTATCGGCACGCTGCGCGTGCGGCTTTAGCCGGGTGTTGCGAGGTTGGGGCAGGAGCATCGCCGGCAGCGCCGAAAAGTCAGAATTCGTTACTGAAAGATTTGGAATTGGCGGCGATCTGCTGGCTATTGCAAGAAACTGTCAGGCAGGCGCGGATCTGAATCAAATTTACATTTGGGCAAAAACAATCTGCTTACCATGGGCCCGCAGTGTTCAATAACTCAAAGGGAATCCTCATGAAGCTCGTATCTACCGCAATCGCTGTTGCACTCGGAGGCGCATCTGGTCTGGCGAATGCGCAGCAGGTCGAACTCCCGCCGAACCCTACGGCGGGCGAGTGCTATGCGCGGGTGTTCATCCCGCCAACGAGCGAGGTCAGCAGCCAGCAGGTCGTGCTCAAAGCCGCCACCAAGCGCGTAGAGATCATCCCGGCCCGCTACGAGACCGTTACCCAGACCGTTCTCGCCAAGGAGGAAAGCACGCGTCTGCAGGTTCTGCCGGCAACCTACGAGACGGTTACCGAGGAGGTGATGGTCAAACCCGAGACGACGCGCCTGCAGGTGATTCCGGCGACCTACAAGACGGTCACCGAAGAGGTCCTGGTCAAGCCCGCAAGCAAGCGCCTGGAGGTCATCCCGGCAAGCTACGAGAACGTCACCGAGCAGGTCATGATCCGCGAGGCCAGCACCCAGTGGAAGCGCGGCCGTGCATGGCTTGGCAAGGCGCGCCAGGTCAAGGCAGTCGCGGGCGGCAGGGTCGATGATGATGTGATGTGCCTGGTGGAAGTGCCGGCCGAGTACCGCACCGTCACCACCCGCGTCGAGAAAACGCCCGCCAGCACCCGCGAGATCGAGATCCCCGCCGAGTACAGGACGGTCACGCGCCAGGTGGTCGATACTCCGGCCTCCACCCGCGAGGTGAAGATCCCGGCGGTCTACAAGACCATTACCAAGACCGTGCTGGTCGACCCGGCCACCACCCGCGAGGTCAAGGTGCCGGCCGAATACAAGACGGTCAAGGTCACCAAGATGGTCGAGCCGCCCAAGGAGCGCGAGATCGCCATCCCGGCCGAGTACGGCACCGTGACCAAGACCAGGCTGGTCTCGGACGGTCGCTATGAGTGGCGCACCATCCTGTGCGAAACGAACGCGACGCCGGGCAAGATCAAGGAGATCCAGCGCGCGCTCGATAGCGCCGGCTTCAGCCCGGGCCCGATCGACGGCGTGATCCGCGACCAGACCATGCGTGCGGTCAATGCCTACCAGGGGGCGAAGGGGCTGCCGGTCGATCCCTACCTGAACGTCGAGACCGTCAAGGCGCTGGGCGTGAGCCCCATCTGAGCCGGCTCGCCGCCGGGCCATCTGCCCGGCGCGTCGAAGACATGGAAAACCCGGCTCCGGCCGGGTTTTCCATGTTCGGCCCTGGGCAAGCGTCTATTTGCCGCTCCTGGCCCACGAATCCTTGAGCGTCACGGTACGGTTGAACACCGGCTTGCCGGGCTGCGAGTCGATCCGGTCGGCGACGAAATAGCCATGACGCTCGAACTGGAAGCGCGACTCCGGCGCGACCTCGCCGAGTGAAGGCTCGAGCCAGGCACGGATCAGCTTCACCGAGTCGGGATTGAGGTCGTCGAGGAAGTCGCGTTCGAGCTGCGGCGCATCCCCCTCGCGGCGCGAGCCCGGAGCTGGGTGTGCGAAGAGGCGGTCGTACATGCGCACTTCGGCCTCGACGCCTTCGGCCACGCTGACCCAGTGCAGGTTGCCCTTGACCTTGTAGTTGTCGGCGCCCGGGGTGCCCGACTTCGAATCCGGCATGTATTCGCAATGCACTGCCACCACATTGCCTGCCTCATCCTTGTCGCAGCCGGTGCACTTGACCACATAGCCGTAGCGCAGGCGCACCATGTTGCCCGGGAAGAGCCGCCGGAAGCCCTTCACCGGCTCTTCCATGAAGTCTTCGCGCTCGATCCACAACTCGCGTCCGAAGGGCATCGAGCGCTGGCCGAGCTCGGGCTTGAGCGGATGGTTCGGGGCGAAGCACGCCTCGTGCTCGCCGGCGGGGTAGTTGTCGATCACCAGCTTGAGCGGGTCGAGCACGGCTACCCGGCGCTCGGCCGCATCGTTGAGCACCTCGCGCATGCACTCCTCGAGCACGCTGTATTCGATCAGCGAGTCCGCCTTGGAGACGCCGATGCGCTCGGCGAACAGCCGGAAACCCTCGGGCGGATAGCCGCGGCGGCGTCCGCCGGCGAGGGTCGGCAGGCGCGGGTCGTCCCAGCCGTCGACGTGGCCTTCTTCCACCAACTGGATCAGCTTGCGCTTGGAGAGCACCACGTAGGTGAGGTTGAGTCGGGAGAACTCGATCTGCTTGGGCGCCGGACGCGGGATCAGCCCGCCCTCGCAGAGTTGCTCCAGCAGCCAGTCGTAGAAGGGGCGCTGGTCCTCGAACTCGAGCGTGCACACCGAGTGGGTGATGTTCTCCAGCGCGTCCTCGATCGGATGCGCGAAGGTGTACATCGGGTACACGCACCAGGCGTCGCCGGTGCGATGGTGGTGGGCGTGGCGGATGCGGTAGATCGCCGGGTCGCGCATGTTGAGGTTGGGCGAGGCCATGTCCACCCTGGCGCGCAGGACGTGGCTGCCATCGGCGAACTCGCCGGCCTTCATGCGCGCGAACAGGTCGAGGTTCTCGGCCACGCTGCGATCGCGATAGGGGCTTTCCCTGCCCGCCTCGGTGAGGGTGCCGCGATAGGCCCGCATCTCGTCGGCGGAGAGCGAGTCGACATAGGCCTTGCGGTTGCGGATCAGGTACTCGGCGAAGGCGTACATGCGGTCGAAATAGTCGGAGGCGAAGAACAGGTTCGACCCCCAGTCGAAACCCAGCCAGTGCACCGCATCGATGATGGCATCGACATACTCCTGCTCTTCCTTGGTCGGATTGGTGTCGTCGAAGCGCAGATGGCAGGCGCCCTCGTAGTCGTGGGCCAGGCCGAAGTTCAGGCAGATCGACTTGGCGTGGCCGAAGTGCAGGTAGCCATTGGGTTCGGGCGGAAAGCGGGTGCGGATCCTGGCGCTGTCGCCGCGTGGCGCGAAGGCACCACTGGCCAGATCGTTCTCGATGATGCTGCGCAGAAAGTTGGACGGCGCCTTGACGTCTTTGTTGTCGCTCACGGGTGGGTTCCAGAATTGCCGATAGGTGCCCCGGTCGGGGTGCAAGGCCGGATTCTACCCGCTGGCCGCGCCGCGTGGCGCCATGACATGCATGAGGCCTGCGGCTCAAGTTCGTCGCCGCGTTGCCGTTGCATGTGTCCGAGCGTTTACAAAAAGATCCGCGCGCCGCCTCGTGCCGCGCGTGTGGGGGGCGGGGGAAACCATGAATCGAAGTGCGAAACGGCGCCTGCGGACGGTGGCGCTGGCGGTGGCGGTGTGTCTGTCGACCCCGGTCGTGGCGGACGAAGTCGATCTGTTCGAGCTCAGTCTCGAGCAACTCTCCGAGTTCCGCCTCACGACCATGTCGCGCAAGGCCCAGCGGGTGGGCGATCTCGCCGCTGCCGCCTATGTGGTCACCGGCGAGGAGATCATGCGCTCCGGCGTGACCTCGATCCCCGAGGCGCTGCGCATGGTGCCCGGCATCCAGGTCGCACGCATCTCCTCGAATCGCTGGGCGATCAGCGCGCGTGGCTTCAGTGAGCGCTTCGCCAACAAGTTGCTGGTGCTGGTCGACGGGCGCAGCATCTATACGCCGCTGTTCTCCGGGGTGATGTGGGAGAGCCAGGACCTGATGCTCGAGGATGTCGAACGCATCGAGGTGATCCGCGGGCCGGGCGCCGCGCTGTGGGGTGCGAACGCGGTCAACGGCGTCATCAACATCGTCACCCGTAGCGCCGCCGATACCCAGGGGACCCTGGTGTCGACACGCGCAGGCACCGAGGAGCGAGGCGCGGTCGCAGTTCGCCACGGTGGCGAACTCAAGGACGGCGGCCATTACCGGGTCTATGGCAAGGTGCAGGCGCGTGACGCCTCGGTGTTGGCGCAGGAGAGCGAGGCGCGCGACGGCCAGCGCGACCAGCGTATCGGCTTCCGGCTGGACCGGCCGCTGTCGGGCGGCGCCGCATTCACCCTCAGCGGCGATGCCTACAATGCCCGCAGTGGCGACGAATGGGAGCTGCCGCAACTGGCTGCGGCGCCCTATTCGTACAGTCGACGCATGGACCAGCACGACACCGGTGCCGATCTGCTGGGGCGCGTCACCTGGCGGACCGACGACGGTGCCGAATCCGCGTTGCAGGCCTATCTCGACCAGGCTCGCACAAACTTCGGCTGGCTCTCGGCGGCGCGCGCCGATTTCGATGTCGACTTCCAGCAGCGCCGCCAGTTTGGCCGCAATGACCTGATCTGGGGGCTGGGCTATCACTGGACCAGCGACCACTTCAGCGAGAACCGGCCCTATGTGGTCTCGCCCGCATCGCGTACCCGCGACACCTTCAGCGCCTTCATTCACGAGGAATTCGCGCTTTCGCCCGAGCGCTGGCGCCTGATCGTGGGCAGCAAGTTCGAGCACGACAGCTACGCCGGGTTCAACTGGCAGCCCAACCTGCGCGTGCTGTGGACGCCGACCCGAAGCGAGGCCGCATGGGCTGCGATATCGCGGTCGGTGCGTTCGCCGGCGAGGCCGGAGTTCCAGTCTTCGCTCGATCTTTTCGCCGAGGAGGTGCCCGGCTTGCCGCTGTCGCTGCCGGCGCTGGCAAGACTCAACTCGGTCGATGCTGCGGATTTCACCGCCGAGAAGGCGATCAGCATGGAGGCGGGCTTCCGTCAGTCGCTCGGCAACGATCTGTCGTGGGACGTCGCACTCTACCTGACGCGCTACAGCGACGTGCGCAGCGAGCGTACCGCCAGCGTCGAGTGCCCCGCCGACGTCGTGCTGCTGCCCAGCCCGATCCCGATCGGCTCGATTGGTGGCTGCCCGGCGGGCTTCCTTCCGAACTACCTGCTGGTCAACTCCTATATCAACAACGCGGGGCGGTTCAGCGCACGCGGCATCGAGGTTTCCGCGGATTGGCGGGTGAGCGACTGGTGGCGGCTGCAGGGCAGCTGGTCCCACCAGCGCATGTCGGCCGACCCGCAGAGCGACGCGCTCGCCACCTCGGAGGCCGAGCGCTACATCGGATCCACGCCGCGCTATCAGCTCTCCCTGCGATCGTCGATGAACCTCGCCGGGAAGCGGCAGCTCGACCTCTGGCTGCGCCATGTTTCACGCCTGCGTCACGGTGACATTCCCGCCTACACGACGCTCGATGCACGCTATGCGTGGCAGGTCCGCAAGGGCCTGGAGCTGTCGCTGGTTGGCCAGAACCTGCTGGAAGATCAGCACCAGGAGTTCAAGAGTTCGCTCCCCGACATGCCCTACTACCGGATCGAACGCGGCGTCTATGCGCGTGCCGAGTGGCGTTGGTGAGGGCCGGATGATGAATCGCATCGAACGCGCGCTCCTCGGCGTGCGCACAGCGCTTGCCCTGGTGTCCGCATGTCTGGCAGGCGCCGCGCTGGCCGATTCGGGCGACACCACCGAATCGCGGGTCAAGGCTGCCTACGTCTACAACTTCGCCAAATACATCGAATGGCCGGGCACTGCAGCGCAGGATCCGCTGCGCCTGTGCCTGCCGGGCAACGACAGGCTCGGCGAGGCCTTCAATGCGCTCGAAGGGCGGCAGGCCCAGGGGCGTGCGATCCACGTTCTCAACGGCGTGCCGCTCGGCCAACTGGCGCGCTGCCAGATCGTTTTCGTCGGGCAGGGCGATGCGGCGCTGCTTGCGGCGGTCATCCGGAGCGCTGCCGAGAGCCCCACATTGGTGGTCGGCGACGTGGACGGATTCATCGACGCGGGCGGCGGCATCGGCCTCGTGGTGGCCGACGACCGGGTGCAGTTCGAAGTCAATCTGGAGGCGCTGCAGCGGGTCAAATTGCGTGCCAGCGCCCAGATGTTGAAGCTTGCCCGCAATGCGGCCGAGCTGAGGGTGCGGTGATGGAGGAGCGGAGAATGATTTCGGGATGGCTCGGCATGCCGCTTGCGGCGGCCTTGGCGGTGGGCGGCTTCTGCGGTGTCGTGCGGGCGGGCGACGACGCCTTCGACCTGTCGCTTTCGGAGTTGCTCGACCAGGAAGTGACCACCGTCTCGCGCAAGAGCGAGCGCCTGGGCGATGCGCCTTCGGCGATCTATGTGCTGACCGCCGATGAGCTCTCGCGCCTCGGCGTGACGAGTCTGCCCGAGGCCTTGCGCCATGTGCCGGGCGTGCAGGTGGCGGCGCTTGGGCGCAATCGCTGGGCGGTATCGATCCGCGGCTTCAACGGACGTTTCGCCAATCGGCTGCAGGTGCTGGTGGATGGTCGATCGGTCTATTCGCCGCTGTTTTCCGGCACCTTCTGGGAGGCGCTGGACATACCGCTCGGCGATATCGAGCGGATCGAGGTGGTGCGTGGCCCCGGCGGCGCGCAGTGGGGCGCGAATGCGGTCAATGGAGTGATCAACATCATTACCCGCCACTCGCGGGCGACGCGTGGAACCGAACTCAGGGCCGCCACGGGCAACGTCTCGCGCAGCCTGATGGACCTGCGCCACGGCGGCGACTGGGGCGAGCACGGAAGCTATCGCATCACCCTGCGCAGTCGCGACGACCGCGCCGGTGACGAAGTGGGCGGTGAGGCGGGAAACGACAGCTGGCGAAGCACCCGGCTCGGTCTGCGTGCTGACCGCGATGGCATCGGCGGCGGTTCGCTCACGGTGGTTGCCGATGCCTACCGCGCCGATAGCGGCGATCACTGGCTGCTGCCCGACCCCTCGGCGCCCGGCTTCGTCAATGATCTGCGGGCGGTCCAGCGCAACGAGGGCGCCAGCATGAGCCTGCGCTGGTCCCGCCAGCTGGCGGCGCGCGAGAGTGTCGATGTCCAGGCCGACCTGGCATACGACGGCCTCGACATGCCCGGCGTCATCGTCAGCCGCCGGACCACCGCCAGCACCGAAGCGCAGTACCGCTTCGCGGCCGCTTCGCGCCACGACATCGTGCTCGGTGGCGGCCTGCGCCATACCTATGACCGCCTCGATGACACCCCGGTCTTCAGTGCCATTCGTGCCGATGTGGCGACGACCGAGGTGAGCGCTTTCATCAATGACGAGATCAGCCTCATCGCCGAGCGGCTCAGCCTCGTTGCGGGTCTCAAGTACGAGCACCACGAATGGACCGGCGATGCGTGGCAGCCCAGCCTGCGCCTGGCGTGGCGACCTTCGTCCCGCCATACGGTGTGGCTCGCGGCCTCGCGCGCGGTGCGCACGCCGGCACGGGTCGAGCGCGATATCGACTTCACCCTTTACGGCCTGCCGCCGTTTACCGGCGCCAACCCTACGGCCTTCTACGGCCTCGGCACCGTGACCCACGCGCCCGATCTACGGGCCGAGGTCGCCAATGCATACGAGCTGGGCTATCGCGGCCAGTTGGGGCCGGGTCTGTTGTTCGATGCGGCGGCCTTCTCGCAGCACTATCGGCGCATGCGCAGCGTCTCCTACGCAGGTTTCCTGCCGGGCTTCGTCGGCGCACCGGGCCTGGTTCCCGATTACCTGAAGCTGTTCT
Source organism: Zoogloeaceae bacterium (assembly GCA_024235595.1). GTDB lineage: Bacteria > Pseudomonadota > Gammaproteobacteria > Burkholderiales > Rhodocyclaceae > Cognatazoarcus. The sequence goes on from JACKMC010000006.1 coordinate 173,744, forward strand.
ACCCGGTCGATTTCGTCTCCAGCGCGATGACCAGCGGCCTCGAGCTCTCGCTGGAGTGGCAGCCCACCCCTCGGGTGCGCCTGTCGGCCGATTACACCCGCCTGCATGTGGGCTTGCGTAGCAGCGGCGACGCGGTTCGCGACCAGGGCTTCGAGTTGTATGCCATGGGCGTGCCGCGCGAACAGTTCGGCCTGCGCAGCAGCTTCAAGGTGGCCGACGGTCGCTACGTGAATTTCGACTGGCGCCATGTCGGCGCGCTGGCGAACGGCCTGGTGCCGGCCTACGAGGCGCTCGACGTGCATCTGGCGTGGCGCTTGTCGAAGCGCACCGAGCTCGGTGTCACCCTGCGCAACCTGCTCGACGACCACCATCTCGAGTTCGTGCCCGACTACGTGCCGTCGGCCGGCATGGAATTGGGCCGCAGCGTGCTGATTGGCCTGTCGATGGGATTTTGACGTTCTTCCGCGCGCGGCAACGTCGTTCAAGTTTCGCTGGCATCTGCCGTATTCAAGGCCGATATGGTCGTTACGGCCGACGACCAAGGCGAAACATCGGTGGACCTGAAGACATGAAGAAATCACACCTCGCAGTCCTCGTTTCCGCGCTCTGCCTGCTGGGCCCGGGCAAGGTGCAAGCGGATGTCACGCCGCTTGCCGACCTCAGCCTCGAGGAGCTCGTGAAGATGGAAGTCACCAGCGTGTCGCGCAAGGCCCAGCGCCTCTCGGATACCGCAGCCGCGGTAACCGTGCTGAGCCGTGAGGATATTCGGCGCACTGGTGCGAGAAACATCCCCGAAGCCTTGCGGGCGGTCCCGGGCGTCGAGGTCGCGCAGATCGGCGCCGGACGCTGGGCGGTGTCGATCCGGGGATTCAACGGGCGTTTCGCCAACAAGCTGCTGGTCCAGCTCGATGGGCGCAGCGTCTATACGCCGACCTTCTCCGGCGTCTTCTGGGAGAACATCGCACCGGTCATGGAGGACATCGAGCGCATCGAGGTGGTGCGTGGCCCGGGGGCAGCGCTTTGGGGTGCCAACGCGGTGAACGGGGTCATCAACATCGTGACCCGCAAGGCCGCAGCGACTCGCGGCACGATGGTATCCGCAAGCGTCGACGACCGCGGCCGGCCCGAGGTGGCGGCGCGCTACGGTTTTTCGCTGGCGGACAACCTCGATGCGCGGCTCTACGCCCGCAGCGTCAACGTTTCTCCAGCCCAGAATCTTGCAGGAGATTCCCTGCAGGACAGGCAGCGTGGCTGGCACGCGGGTTTCCGCATCGATCGTGCGAGCGCCGGCAGCGAAGGCTGGAGCGTACAGGGCGAAGTCTTCGAACAGCAGAGCCCTGAGCGTGATTCCACCGCCACCGGTCTCGAGAACGTCAATTTCAGTTATTCCGGCGGCCATCTGCTGGGGCTCCGCAGCTGGGCGGTCGGCAACGGCGAGGCCCGCCTGCAGGCCTATGCCGACCAGCAGACATTGCAGATGCCTCAATACGGCAAGATGACGGTGCAGACGGCCGATCTCGACTTTCAGCACCAGCTTGCGCCGATCGGCGCCCACGAGCTCATCTGGGGCCTGGGCTGGCGTTCGGTGGCCTACCGGATCGACCTGAGCGCTCCGTTCTTCGTCAGCCTCGAGCCTGACAGCAGCAACGAGCGCATCCTCAGCGCCTTCGTGCAGGACGAGATCACGCTGGTGCCGCGCCAATGGAAGCTGCTGCTCGGGGCCCGGCTCGAAGACAACAGCCTGTCGGGCTTCGAGCCCCAGCCCAATGTCCGGCTGCTATGGACACCGACCGAAGTCGACAGCATGTGGACCCAGTGGTCGCGGGCCTCGCGCACCCCCTCGATCGGCGAGGCATACAGCAATGTGTTCTACGGGATCGACCCGAAGACGGGCTTGCCGCTGCGCTCGCTGGTCAGTGCTTCGGATCCGCTCGACGCCGAGCGCCTGTCCGCCTTCGAGCTTGGCTACCGTCGCCAGTTGAGCGGCGGCAGCGTCGAGGTGGTGGCCTATCATCATCGCTACGACGGGCTGTTCGCCGAGCAGTACGGGCCGGTGGTCGCCGCGCCGCCGGGTTCGCCGTGGCCGGCCGAGCAGATGCTCTATCGCAACAACGTCTTGAACGCGGACAGCGTCGGGCTCGAGCTCTCGGCGGAGGCGCAGGTTTCGGCCGACAGCCGCGTATCCGCCGCCTACACGGTCAAGAACGTGACCGCCAGCATGCCGGCCGGGCTGCGCACACGCTCGGTGAATGTCCTCGTCACCGAGATGGAGCCGCACCACACCCTGGTACTGCAGTACGACCGCAATCTCAACGACCGGCACAGTCTTGGTGTGACGGTACGCAAGGTCGGCGCGATCTCGGCAGGCATCGATGGCTACACGGCGACCGACCTGCGCTACGGCTGGCGTCCGAGCCGGTCTTTCAGGTTCTCCGCGGAGATCCAGAACCTCTTCGATCCCGCGCACCCGGAGTTCATTTCCGACGACTTCTTCCCCGCGGAGTTTGGAGAGGTTCCGCGGCGTCTGCTGCTCAAGGCGGTGTGGACGCACTGACGGCCTCATGCGATACCTCGCCAGAATCATTGTTGCGCTGACGTTCGGCTTGCCGCTGATGGCGGCCGCGCAGAGCCCGCCGAGCGAATACCAGCTCAAGGCGGCGTTCCTGCTCAACTTCGCGCGCTACGCGGAGTGGCCGTCGCTGCCGTCCGGCTCGCTGAAGGTCTGCCTGTACGGGCGCGACCCCTTCGGTGCGGCGCTCTCCTCGCTGGAGCACCGGCAGGTACAGGGGCGTGAGGTCAAGGTGGTGCTGCTCGGCTCGATAGAGCAGGCGAGCGCTTGCCAGTTGCTCTTCATCTCCGATTCCGAAGAGCGTCGATCGGCAACCCTGTTGCGCAGCCTGGCGGGCACGCCGGTGCTCACGGTGAGCGATATGGAAGGTTTCGTCGATGAGGGGGGCGGGATCGGTTTCGTGCTGGTCGATGACCGCATTCGCTTCGATATAAACAATGCGGCGATCCAGCGCGGCGGGATGAAGCTCAGCGCCCAGTTGCTGCGCCTGGCGCGGCGAGTCGTAGGCTTGGAGGCGGGAAAATGACCGGACGATTCCATAACATGTCGATCGGCCGCAAGTTGCGGTCGGTCGTGTTGCTGGGGGTCCTGGTCGGGATGTTGCTGGCCATGGTGGCGATCATCTACAGCGAAGTGAGCAAGGAGATCGCGCGGGTCGGCGAGGAGGCCCAGGTGTACTCGAAGATCATCGCGGACAATGCCGTCTCGGCGATCCGTTTCGACGATCCGGCGGCGGCAGCCCAGCTCCTCGATTCGCTGCGCAACATCGTGCGGGTGCGCCGGGCGGCCTTGCTGCGTGCCGATGGCAGCGTGTTCGCGACCTATCCGCGCAGCCTGTTCGATGATTCCGCCTCGCTCGAGACGCTCAGCGGAAACCTGCGCAGCGCCGAGCCGCGCTGGTCATGGGATGCCCTGCGTACCACCACCCGCATCGTGCACGATGGCGAGGGCGTCGGTTTCATGGCCCTCGAGTTGTCGCTCGCCGAGACCTGGCGGGATCTGGGAATGTGGCTGCTGTTCGCGATGGCCGGGGCCGGGCTCGGCATCGTCGCGGCGATCACGCTGATTAACCGCATCCTCCCCGTGATCCTCGACCCCATGCTGGGGCTCGCCCGGGTTGCCCGCCAGGTGGCGATCGACAAGCAATATCACCTGCGCGCGCCGGCCGGCAAGGGCGACGAGGTGGGCGAGCTGATCGCGGGATTCAACGAGATGCTGAGCGGGATCGAGCAACGCGACGAAGAGCTGGCGCGACATCGCGATCATCTCGAGTCGGAGGTCGAGGCGCGCACCGCCGAACTGCGCGCCGCCAAGGAGCAGGCCGAGGCCGCGAGCCTCGCCAAGAGCCTGTTCCTTGCGAACATGAGCCACGAGATCCGTACGCCGATGAACGGCATCCTGGGCATGTCGGACCTGCTCCGCGACACCCCGCTCGACGAGCGCCAGGGCCGTTTCGTCGACATGCTGCACGGCTCGGCCGAGCTGCTGCTGTTCATCATCAACGACATCCTCGACTTTTCCAAGATCGAGGCCGGCAAGCTCGAGCTCGAGCAGCTTCCCTTCTCGCCGGCGCGGGCGGTCGAAGAAGTGGCGCTGCTGTTTGCCGAACGCGCCCAGCTCAAGGGTCTCGAGCTGCTGGTGCTGGTGGACCCGTCGGTGCCATCGTCGGTGCGCGGCGACCCGCATCGATTCAGGCAGGTGCTCAGCAACCTGGTGTCGAACGCGGTCAAGTTCACCGAGGCGGGGGAGGTGGTGGTGCGGCTCGAACAGCCGACGCAGGCGGCGCCATCCGACGCTGTGGGCATTCGCCTGCGCTGCACAGTCGAAGATACCGGCATCGGCATTCCCGAAGGTGCCCAGAAAAATCTCTTCAAGGCCTTCTCCCAGGCCGACAATTCGATGGCGCGGCGCTATGGCGGCACCGGGCTTGGCCTCGCGATCGCCCGGCAACTGGCCGAGATGATGGGCGGCGGGCTGAGCTTCTCCAGCGTGCCCGGCCACGGCGCCAGCTTCAGCGCCGAGATCGAGGCCGAAGTGCTTGCGGGCCCGGAACAGCTGACCGGCCTGCCCGACGAAGATCCGGTGGCGGTGATCAGCGAGAATGCGCGGCTGCGCGAGGTGCTTTGCGCACAGGTGAGCAACCTTGGTCTGCCGTGTTCCGGATTTCCGACGGCGGAACGGTATCTCGCCGCCTCGGCCAGGCCAGGATGGGTGTTTCTGGATTCGCGGCTGGTCCAGCGCGCCGGCGAGCAGGTCATTCCGCGGCTGTGCGCGAGCGGGGCCCGGGTGGTGGCGCTGACGCGGCTGCGCTCGTCCTCGGATTGCGACCGTGCGCGCCATGCCGGCGCCCACGCGTGTCTGCCCAAACCCTTGCTGCAGGCCGACCTGGCACGCCTGCTGGCGGGCCCGCGCAGCGAGCCGCTTGCCGCGCCGAGGGTGCGCAACGAGCCGAGTGTGCGTTTCAGCGCACGCGTTCTGCTGGCCGAAGACCATCCGGTCAACCGCGAGATCGCGGTGGCGATGTTGCGCTCGCTGGGATGTACGGTGGTGACCGCCGACAACGGCATTGCCGCGGTCAAGACCTTTACCAGCGGCAACTTCGACGTGGTCCTGATGGATATCCAGATGCCTGAAATGGACGGCCTGAACGCGACACGGGCGATCCGCGAGATCGAGGCCGCGCGCACCCGGCCTTCGTGGCGCACGCCGATACTGGCGCTCACCGCCAATGCGTTGCGCGACGATCGCGACAACTGTATCGCCGCGGGCATGGACGACTACCTGACCAAGCCGGTGGTGCGCGAACAACTGGCGCATGCGCTGCAGAAGGTGCTGCCGGCCGAGCGGGTGGGCAGCGACCGCGCCGTGGCAAGCGCAGCGGCCGAAGTTGCGGCGAGCGCGCTGTCGGCGACGCCAAAGGAGGAGAACGCGCCCTTCCTCGCACTCGAGGTGTTGCTCGAAGTGCCGGGCGTCTCGGGCGATCGACAGGCGCCCCTGCTGGGCCGGATCCTTGCCCTCTTTGTCAGTGAGTCCAGACGCGGCATGAAGAACTCGATCCGCGAGGCGAGCGCCGGCAACTGGAGCGAAGTGCAGAAGTTTGCCCACAAGACCAAGTCGGCCGCGGCTTCGGTCGGCGCCATGCGGATGGCGAAGACTGCGCGCGAGCTCGATGCCCAGCTCAAGGCCGGTCGCAATGCGGAGGCGGTGCAGTTGCTGAGCCAGCTCGAGGAATCCTTCCGCGGCTACATCTATTCGCTCGAGCGCGAGGGCTTGTTGGCGGAGGGTGAACTCCAGGTCGAGGGGGCGCCATGAGGGACATGCTCGACGATGCCCGGTTGCTCATCATCGACGACGACGCGCTCACGCGCCTGCTCGCTGCGGAGGCGCTGCGCGAGAGCGGATTTACCGTCTTCGAGGCGGATTGCGGCGAAGAGGGGCTGCGGATGTATTGCAATGTCGAGCCGGATCTGGTGCTGCTCGACGTGATGATGCCGGGCATCGACGGCTTCGAGGTCTGCCGCCGTTTGCGCGAGGAGCCACGTGGCGAGCGCCTGCCGATCATCATGCTGACCGGGCTCGAGGACACCAGCTCGATCGAGCGCGCCTACGACGAGGGCGCGACCGACTTCATCTCCAAACCCATCAACTGGACGCTGCTGCGGCACCGCGTCCGCTACGTGCTGCGCTCCGCAAACCTGCTCGATGAGCTGGTGCGCAGCGAGGACGTGCTCGCCAACGCCCAGCGCATCGGCCGCATGGGGAGCTGGGAGTGGCGGCCCGACGGCGACCTGCTGCAGTGCTCGGACACCTACCTCAGGCTGTTCGGCGAGGATGTGACGACCTTCGGGGATGGGCACGACGCGGTCGTCTCTCGCGTCTATCCGGCCGATCGCGGCCTCCTGCGCGAGGCGCTCGGAGGGGCCCGCCACGGTCGCGCCTACCAGCTCGAGTACCGCATCGTGCGTCCCGACGGCGCGGTGCGCACAATGCAGGAGATCGCGGTGCCGGTGTTCGACTCCGCGGGTGCGGTGTCGTCGGTGCAGGGGACCCTGCAGGACATTACCGACAGGATCGAGGCCGAACGGCGAATTCGCTACCTGGCCTATTTCGACAGCCTGACCGGTCTGCCGAACCGCCAGTCCTTCCGCGAAACGCTCGATGCCATGGTGCTGCGCGCCGGGCGACGCAGCGATACCTGCGCGGTGATGTTCCTCGACATGGACCGCTTCGGTCGCATCAACGAGAGCCTTGGCCAGGATTGCGCGGATCAGGTGTTGCAGCTGCTTGCCGCCCGCCTGCGCGACTTCAGCCGCTTCGAGCTCGGCACCGGGCTTGGTGGCGAAAGCGGCGACGATGTCTCCGTGGCACGGCTCGGCGGCGACGAATTCGCCCTCATGCTCGAAGGCAACATCGACGAGAACGCGCTGATCGACATCGCCTCGCGGCTGCTCACCCAGTTGCAGCGGCCGGTTCGCGTCGGTGGCCACGACCTGACCTTGTCGGCCTGCGTCGGGATCTCGATCTTTCCGGTTCACGCGGGCGACGCCGACAGTCTCATGAAATGCGCCGAGACCGCCGTCAGCCAATCCAAGCGCGAGGGTAGCGGTGGGGTGGTGCAGCTGTTCACCGAGCAGATGAAGATCGCTTCGTTTGCCAAGCTCAGCCTCGAGAATGCGCTGCGCCGCGGTCTCGAGCGAGGTGAGCTGAGAATGCATTACCAGGCCAAGGTCGACGCGGTGCAAAACTGCATCGTCGGCGCCGAGGCGCTGGTGCGCTGGGCGCATCCCGAGCGGGGGCTTGTGTCGCCGGCAGAATTCATTCCCCTGGCGGAAGAGGTGGGTTTGATCATCTCGCTGAGCGAATGGGTGGTTCGCGAGGTCTGCCGCCAGTACGCCGAGTGGCGGGCCGATGGGCTCAACCCGCCGCCGGTTTCGATCAACCTGTCGGCCGGCCATTTCCGCCACGTCGGCCTGCTCGAGCTCATCGACGAAGCCCTGGCCCGCCACCGCATCGAGCCGCAGCAGATCGAGTTCGAGCTCACCGAGAGCTCGCTGATGCGCGATGCGGAGTTGACCGACCGGATCCTCAACGGTTTTCGCGAACGGGGCCTGCGGATCGCGGTCGATGATTTCGGCACCGGCTATTCCTCGCTCGCCTACCTGAAGCGCTTTGCGCTCAACGTGGTGAAGATCGACCGATCCTTCGTGAACGACATCGAGGACGACCCCAGCGATGCCGCGATCGTCGCCGCGATCGTGGCGATGACGCGGACCCTCGGTATCGAAGTGGTGGCCGAAGGGGTCGAGACCCGCAGCCAGGCGCAGCATCTGGTGGCGCTTGGCTGCAATGTGATGCAGGGCTACCTGTACTCGCGTCCCGCGTCGGCCGCCGACTTCGAGGCCTTGCTGCGCGACGGCCTGCCCAGGCTCGCGGCCTGAACTTCTCAGGTGTTCCAGCGCACCCGTGTGGCGAGCATCGCGCGCAGCGCCGCAAGGGCTTGTTCCGACTCGGCAACCAGCGCGTAATAGCCCTGCCCGCCTCGCGCTACGGTGGCGACGTAGCCTCCCATGCGGATTTCCTCAGGCAAGGGTTCGCCCAGGCGACCGGGCATCAGGATCAGGGTGGCGGGACCGTATTCGGTCTGCAGCACGACATGCCAGCCGGTGCCGCCGGGCACCGGGCACAGTTTCATGTAGAGCACCTGGCCGATCGGCGCCTCGAGCGTGCCGCCGAAATTCGCCAGTATGGTCTTGAACTGGGCCGGGTCGGCAAGGCGATGTTCGTTGAAGGACTCTGGCTCGTGGAGCACATGGCGGATCGCCTCGCTGGCGTCGTCGCCTCGAGCGGGCAGGCGGAATTCCTGCATGCCGACGGCGAAACTCAGCGCCACCGTCGCGGCCATCGCCCAGCTGCGCCATGGGTGGCTTGCCGGCCGGTTGCGGACCCGCAACATCACGCGGTCGGCGAGACCGTCCGGCACCGGTATACGCAGGGCCTCTTCGATGCGGCGCTCGTTGGTGTCGAGTTCGCGGACGAAGCGCTGGCAGGCCGTGCAGTTGCGCAGATGGGCTTCGGCGCCCGCGGGCAGCCGGCCCGGCTCTGCCAGCTTGGCGCGACGCAGGTCCAGGCAGTTGAAGTCTTGTCCGGTTTTCATTTGCGTTCCCTCCGCGCTGGCGCATCCTCGCCCTTGAGCAGCCCTCGCAGGGTTTGTCTGGCGCGGGTCAGGCGCACCATCACGGCACCTTCGGATGTTTCGATCATGGTGGCGATTTCGGCGCATGAGAAGCCGCCAAGCGTCTGCAGCAGGAACGGCTCCCGCAGCGACAGCGGCAGCTCGCCGATGAGTTGTTCGATCTCGAACAGCGCGATCGGATCGTGCTCGGCGGCAATCGCCAGGTCCTCCGGCTGGTCGTCGACATAGTCGAAGCGCTTGCGCTCATAGAGGCGCGCATGTTCGTTGCGCAGAATGCTGATCAGCCAGGACTTGACCACCGCGCGGTCGCGCAGCTTGTCCCACGCGTTCCAGGCCCGCACGAAGGTCTCCTGCACAAGGTCTTCGGCAACGAAGCGGTCGCGACACAGCCAGAACGCAAAGCGGTAGAGGTCCGCGCTGTAGCCGCGGACCGTCTGCTCGAAAATCTTTTCCTTGCCTATCGAAAGCAGCATCGATTCTTCCCCTTGCAGACCTTGACCGGCCGCATCCGCGAAACCTTACCAAAGCGGCGACAGGATTGTGGGCGGCGCGCCGGTGCGCGGCCGCAGAGGATTCGGCGGCGGTGGCATGAACGGTTACAATCGCCCCTGTTGAAGACGACGGACATGATCATCCAATGAATCCCCTGGCCTTTCTGGCGGTCGGCCTCGGCGCGGCCTGTGGAGCCTGGATTCGCTGGTGGCTTGGGCTTCGGCTCAATCCGCTGCTGTTGCATCTGCCTCTGGGCACGCTCGCCGCCAACCTTGCGGGCGGCTACCTGATCGGCCTGGCGGTGGCGGTGTTTACCGTCCACCACGGCTTGCCGCACGAGCTGCGGCTGTTCCTCATTACCGGCTTTCTTGGCGGTCTCACCACCTTTTCGACTTTCTCCGCCGAGGTGGTGCAGATGTTCCAGGCCGCCCAGTACGGCTGGGCCATGCTGACCGCCGCGGTCCACCTCGGTGGCTCGCTGGCGATGACCGGACTCGGATTCTGGACGGTCAGCCGTCTGCAGGGCGGATGAGCGGGGCGGTTGAGCGCCGGACGTTGTGATGACGACGGACCCTTACGCCTTGCTCGAGCAGACGCTCAGCGCCGATCGACCGGCGCTGCGTCGGCGACTGCGCGGGCTCAGGCCGCGCCCGCGCACGCTCGGCGATCTGCCGCCGCCGCTGCGCGCGGAGTTGGAAGCCTCGATCGCGCGGCGCAGCGCGCGGTTGGCGAGGCTGCCGAAGCCCGACTTTCCGCCCGAGTTGCCGGTCAACCAGCGACGCGAAGAGATCGGCGAGGCGATCCGCGCAAACCAGGTGGTGATCGTCTGCGGCGAGACCGGCTCGGGCAAGACCACCCAGCTGCCCAAGCTGTGCCTCGAGCTTGGCCGCGGCGGCGCCGGCCTGATCGGCCACACCCAGCCGCGCCGAATCGCCGCCCGCGCGACCGCCAGCCGTATTGCCCAGGAGCTCAAGTCGGAGCTCGGGCAGCACGTCGGCTACAAGATCCGCTTTACCGACCGGCTCGGTCCGCACAGCTTCATCAAGCTCATGACCGACGGCATCCTGCTTGCCGAGACGCAGGGCGACCCCTTGCTGTCGGCCTACGACACCCTGATCATCGATGAGGCACACGAACGAAGCCTGAACATCGACTTCCTGCTCGGCTACCTGCGCCAGTTGTTGCCGAAGCGGCCGGACCTCAAGGTGATCGTCACCTCGGCGACGCTCGATGCCGAACGCTTCGCCAGGCACTTTGCCGACCGGGTGGGCAAGCCGGCACCGGTCATCGAGGTCTCCGGCCGGCTCTATCCGATCGAGGTCCGCTATCTGCCGGTGGCGGAAGCGGCGAGCGAGGATCCGAAGAAGAAGGGCCCCGATCTCTACGATGCACTGGTCGACGCGGTGGACGAGGCGCAGCGTGGCGGCCCCGGCGACGTGCTGGTGTTTCTGCCCGGCGAGCGCGAGATTCGCGAGGCGGCCGAGGCGCTGCGAAAGGCCCATCACGCCGCCGGCACCGAAGTGCTGGCGCTGTTCGCCCGGCAGTCGGCGCAGGAGCAGGCGCGGGTCTTCGCCCCGAGCCGCGGGCGCCGGGTGATTCTTGCCACCAACGTTGCCGAGACTTCGCTCACCGTGCCGGGCATCCGCTATGTGGTCGATACCGGGCTGGCGCGGGTGAAGCGCTACTCGCACCGCAACAAGGTGGAGCAGTTGCAGGTCGAGAAGATCGCCCAGTCGGCCGCGAAACAGCGTGCCGGCCGCTGCGGCCGGGTCATGGACGGGGTGTGCTTCCGCCTCTACGACGAGGACGATTTCGACAGGCGCCCGCCCCATACGGATCCGGAGATCCTGCGCTCGTCGCTGGCGGGCGTGATCCTGCGCATGAAGTCGCTGAGGCTCGGTGAAGTCGAGGACTTCCCCTTCATCGACGCGCCGCAGGCGAAGATGATCGCCGACGGCTACCAGTTGCTTGCCGAACTCGGCGCGGTCGACGACGCCCTGCAACTGACCGCGGTCGGCCGCGAGCTTGCCAAGCTGCCGCTCGACCCGAAGATCGGTCGCATGATCATCGCTGCCCGCGAGCGCGGCTGCCTCGGCGAGATGCTCGTCATCGCCAGCGCGCTGTCGGCCCAGGATGCACGCGAGCGTCCGCCGGAGCGCCAGGGCGCCGCGGACCAGGCACATGCGCGCTTTCGCGGCGGAGAGATCGATCAGAAGTCCGAGTTCCTGTGGTTCCTGCATGCCTGGCGGGCCTGGGACGAAGTGCTCAGGCACGAAACCGGTAGCAAGCAGAAAGCGTGGTGCAGGCAGAACTTCATGTCGTGGCTGCGGCTGCGCGAGTGGCGGGATGTCCATACCCAGCTTCATTCGCTTTGCGCCGAACATGGCTGGAAGGAGAACCAGCAGCCGGCGAGCTACGAGGCGATCCACAAGGCGCTGTTGAGCGGCCTGCTGGGTCATGTCGGCTGCAAGGTCGAGGATGCCTCCGGGCCGCAGGCCGGCGCCTACCTGGGGGCGCGCGGCATCAAGTTCTGGCCGCATCCGGGTTCGACGCTGGCGAGGAAGGCCGGCAAGTGGATCGTCTGCGCCGAACTGGTGGATACCTCGCGCCTGTTCGGCCGCTGCATCGCCCGCATCGAGCCGGAGTGGCTCGAGGAGGTGGGGGCGCACCTCGTCAAGCGACATGTCTTCGAGCCGCACTGGGAGAAGGGTCAGGGAGCGGTGCGTGCCTGGGAGCGCGCCACGCTGCACGGCATCGTGCTCTATGCGCGGCGCAGCGTCGGCTACCGCGATGTCGATCCCGCGCTGTGTCGCGAGATCTTCATCCGCAGCGCGCTGGTCGAGGGCGAGATTGCCGAGGGGCCGGCACGCGGCATGGCCTTCTTCAATCACAACCGGCGCCTCATGGCCGAGATCGAGCGTCTCGAGCACAAGTCGCGGCGGCCCGACGTGCTGGTGGACGAAGCACTCATCGAGGCCTTCTACGAGAGCAGGATCCCGGCCGAGGTGGTCGACCTGGCGAGCTTCGAGAAATGGCGCAAGGCAGCCGAAAAGGCTGAGCCGAAGCTGCTCCAGCTGACCCGCGAGCAGCTCATGCGCCACGAGGCCGAGGGCATCACCACCGAGCGCTTTCCGGCTTCTTTCGAGGTGCTGGGGCAAAAGCTCAAGCTCGTCTACCTGCATCAGCCCGGCGAGGCGGACGACGGGGTGACGCTGACGGTGCCGCTGGCGATGCTCAACCAGGTTCCGGCGAATCGCTGCGAATGGCTGGTGCCCGGGCTGCTCGAAGAGAAGGTGCACGCCTTGCTGCGCACCGTGCCGCAAAAACATCGCCACCGGCTGCAGCCGATGGCCGACAGTGCCGCGGCCTTCATGGGCCTCTTCGAAGCAGGCGAGCTCGACACCGACGAGCCCCTGGTGCGCAGCCTGCAGCGTTTCGTCGAGGAGCGGGTGAGCCTCAAGCTGCCGCTGGAGAGTTTCCGCCCCGAGAACCTCAATCCTCACTGTTTCATGAACTTCCGCGTCGTCGACGAGCATGGGCGGGTGATGGGCCAGTCGCGCAATCTGTCGGAACTGCGTGCCCGTTTCCATGGCCAGATCGCCGCCGCGTTCAAGGCGGCGCAACTTCTCGCGGAGCTTCCCGTCGAGGCGAGCGCTGCGCGCGGCGAGGGGCGTGGTGAGCTCGCCGCGGAGGCTGCGCCGCGTGCCGAAAGCGCCGCCGCCGAGGGGCTGGCCGGTCTCACCGCATGGAGCTTCGGCGCCCTGCCCGAGCTGCTCGAGGTCAAGGTCGGCAAGCGGGAGATCATCGGCTTTCCGGCCCTGCATGACGACGGCGCCTCGGTCAGCCTGCGGCCCTACGACACGCCCGAGGAAGCTGCGCGTATCCATCGCAAGGGGCTGGCGCGCCTGTTCGCGCTCAATCTAAAGGATCAGGTGAAGGCCATCGAACGCCTGCCGGGCATCCGCGAGCTGGCGCTGCAGTTCATTCCCTTCGGCACCGAGACCGAGCTCAAGCAGCAACTGGTCGCCGCGACCCTGGCACGCACCTGCCTGGTCGAGCCGCTGCCCGGCGACGCGGCCGCGTTCGAGCAGCGCTGTCGCGAGGCCAAGCCGCGCATCACCTTGGTCGCGCAGGAGTTCATGCGCCTCGCGGGCCAGGTGATCGCCGAGCATGCGCTGTTGCACAAAAGGCTCGGCGGCCTCAAGACCTTTCCCGAGGTGGTGGCGGATATCCAGGCTCAGGTCGCGGCGCTGATGCCGAAGGATTTCCTGCTCGCCTGGCCGTGGCAGCGGCTGGCGCATTTCCCGCGCTATCTCAAGGCGGCGGTGGTGCGCATCGACAAGCTGCGCAACAACCCGGGCCGCGACGCCGAGCTGATGCACGACTGGAAGCTTCTCGCCCAGGCGTGGGAGCGCGAAAACCTTGCCAAGCTCAAGGCCGGCGTGCGCGAGCCTGCGCTCGAGGAATTCCGGTGGTTGCTCGAGGAGCTGCGCGTAGGGTTGTTCGCCCAGGAGCTCAGGACGCCGATGCCGGTGTCGGTCAAGCGGCTGCAGAAAATATGGGACAGTCGCCCTCGCTGAAGAGGGCATGCCGGGCCCATAATGTGTTGCGACTTGATACGGGGCTTGCCCGCTGCCCCGCGACGCGCTTTACTGGGCGTATGAGCCGACGCTTGCACGAGCGCGGCAGCTTTCCACAGGAGATTCAATACATGAAGATGCAATTCGTCGTTGTTGCCATCGTCGGTGCGCTTGCCATCCAGGGTTGCGCCACCAACACCAAGGGTCAGAACCAGACCATCGGCGCGGTTTCGGGTGCCGTTCTCGGGGGCGTCCTGGGCAAGCAGGTGAGCGGCGGATCGGGCGGTGCGGTGGTCGGTGCCGCGCTGGGTGGTGCCTTCGGTTATCTCGCGGGCTCGCAGGTCAAGGTGACCGAGCAGGCCGACGGTTCGGTCAAGCTCGACATCCCCGGCTCGGTGCTGTTCGACACCAACAGCGCCCGTATCAGCCCGTCCTTCCAGCAGACCCTGGACCAGATCGCCGGCACGCTCGCCGAGCATCCCACGGCCACCGTCAATGTGGTCGGACATACCGACAGCACTGGCGCGGCAAACTACAACCAGAAGCTCTCGCTCGAGCGTGCCTCGTCGGTGACCGCCTACCTCGAGTCCCGCGGCGTGGCGCCGACCCGCCTCACCGCCACCGGCCAGGGCGAAGCGATGCCGATCGCCGACAATGCCACCGCCGAGGGGCGCGCGCAGAACCGTCGGGTCGAGATGTTCGTGCGCTGATCCGCGCTCGGGCCGCCGACGGCGAGCCCGCGGCTTGACCTTCGAGGCGCCTGGCGGCAGACCGCTCAGGCGCCTCGTTTCGTCGACGGCCGCGAGCGCTTGCGAGCCGCCACGCGGGCCAGCGCGTGAGCGGCCAGTGGCAGGGTCAGGAACAGCGTCACCATCAGCAGCGCGCTGCGCCACCACCACGCGGCGCCCCCTTGCAGCACGGCCACGCCGAGCGCCATGATGCCCAGCGCCAGCGTCGCCGCCTTGGTCGCCGCGTGTTGCCGCGACAGCGCATCGGGCAGGCGCAGCACGCCGAGGCAGGCAATCGCCAGCAGCAGCGTGCCGGCGAGAATCAGCAGCCCGCCGATGGTCTCGCTCATGGCGCATCCTCCGTTGTTGCGGCAAGTGCGTATGCCCAACCGACGGTCGCGACAAAGGCGACCAGCGCGAAACCGATGGCCACGTCGAAAAACACGATCTGCCCGCTCGCCGCTGCCGCCAGCAGGCAGCCCGCGATTGCGCAGGCGGCGAGCGCGTCGACCGCCACCATGCGATCGGCGAGCCCATTCTCGCGCTGCAGTACGATGACGATCAGAAGAATCGACAGCAACAGCAGCGCAATCGCGCCAAGCATCGACAGGCTCGTCATGGCTTCTCTCCGAACAGCACCTGAAGGGGGGCCTCGAATTGCTCGCGGATCTCGGTCAGCGCGGCTTCGACGTCACGGGTGTCGAGCATGTGCAGCCGCAGCGTGTGGCGTTGCTCGTCGATCTCGACCGTGGTGGTGCCGGGGGTGAGGCTGATCAGGCAGCCCAGCAATACCGCGCCGGTGGGGTGCATCGGCTGGTAGCGGTAGTCGACGAATCCCGGGTCGAGTCGCTGCGGCCGGCGCAGGATCAGCAAGGTGGTCTGCGCGCCGGAGCGCACCACCGCTGCGAGGAAACGCAGCGCAAGCAGTACCGCGGCAATGAAGCGCTTCATCGCGAGCCTCCGGCAAGCGGCATGGCGGACACCGCCGCCATCGAGAAGTCGAGCAGGGGCTGGGGGTGCACACCGATCGCGAGGGTGATGGCGGCCAGCCCGCCGCAGGCCAGCCAGGCTCGGGTAGGGATCGCTGCGGAGGGCTCCGGCGAGCCCTCGGGCCGCGGTTTCCAGAAGGCCTCGCTCCACAGCTTGAGCATCGAGTAGAGGGTGAGGCCACCAACCAGCAAGGCCGCGCCACCCCACAGGTAGTCGCCGCCGGCAAAGCATTCCCGCACCACCAGCAGCTTGGCCCAGAAGCCGGAGAGCAGCGGCACGCCGACCAGCGAGGCGGCCGGAATCGCGAACAGTGCGGCGAGCCAGGGGTGGCTGCGGAACACGCCGCCGGCGTGGCGCAGGTCGTGGCTGCCGGCAACGCGTCGGACCAGGCCACCGATCAGGAACAGGTTGGCTTTGACGACGATGTGATGCAGCGTGTAAAAGAGCGCGGCAGCGAGCCCGGCGGCGGTGCCCAGTGCGATCGCGAGGAGGATGTAGCCGATCTGGCTGATGATGTGGAAGGACAGGATGCGGCGCGTATCCCAGTGGTGCGCTGCGCCGAGCACGCCCACCAGCATGGTGGCGACGGCGATCCAGCCCAGGGCCTCGAGCAGGCCGGCCGCCGGCACTGCCGCGATCTGTCCCGCCACCCGCAGCGTCGCATAGGCGCCGACCTTGGTGAGGAGTCCCGCGAAGAGGGCGAGAATCGGTGTCGGCAGGTTTGGATAGGCGGCCGGCAGCCAGAAAAAGAACGGAAAGGCGCCGGCCTTGATGAGCAGGGAGATCAGCAGCAGCGCGACGTAGGCCTGGGCGAGCGGGACCTCGCCCATGCGGTCGAGGGCGACGCCGATGGCGGCGAAATTGAGTTGCCCGCTGAGGCCGTAGATGCCGCCCACCGCGATCAGCAGCATCACCGTGCCGACGAGGTTCAGCACGAGATACTTGAGGCCCGCCTCGAGGTGCTCGCGGCGCGCGCCGATCACGATCACGCCGAGCGCGCTGATCAGCATGACTTCGAACCACACATACAGGTTGAACAGGTCGGCGCTCGAGAAGGCGCCGCCGACGCCCATCATGAGCCCGTGCAGCATTGGATGCAGCCACAGCCCGCGGGCGCCGGGGCCGCCGCCGTGCACCGGGAAGAGCAGCACCGCCACCAGCACCACGCCGCTGACCGTGAGCATCGCCGCGCCGAGGCGATCGATCGAGAAGGCGATCGCTGCCGGCGCGGGCCAGTCGCCGAAGCGGGCCTCGAATACCTGGCCACCGACGGTGCCACTGAGCAAGGCGGTCGCGGCAGCGGCGAAGAGCATCGCGCAGGCCAGGCTCAGCCGCGCCTGGCGCCCGGGCCGGCGCCACGCAAGCAGCGTCACCAGCACGCCGAGCAGCGGCACCAGCACCGGCGCGACCACCAGCGCGCCGTTCATCGCAACACTCCGGGCTCGCCGTCGCGCCGGGGTGGGGGTTCGGCGCTGCACAAGGCGTCTGCGTCGGCCTTGCCGCCGAGCCGGGCGAGTCTCAGTGCCAGCGCGATGCCGAAGCAGGTGAGCGCAAAGCCGATCACGATCGCGGTCAGCACCAGGGCCTGCGGCAGCGGGTTGGCCATGTCGGCGATCGCCGCGCCTTCGGGGCCGCTGACGAAGGCCGCGGTAAGGCCGCCGATTCGCCCGGCCGCGAACAGGAAGAGGTTGGCCGCGGCGCCGATGAGGCCGAGCCCGAGCACCACACCGACGAGGTCGCGGGCGAGCACCAGATAGAGTCCGGCCGCGGCGACCGCGGCAACGCACAGGGCAAGGAGCAGCGCGCTCATCGGGCCTCCAGCAGTCGCAGGCAGAAGGCCGACAAGGAACCCCACACGCACAGCAATACGCCGAGGTCGAAGAGCATCACCGTGGACAGCTTCAGCGAAGCGACGCCCAGCGGCACCTCGGCCCACAGGTGGGTCAGGAATGGCGCGCCGGCAAGCAGCCCCGGCAGGCCGCTGGCCGTCGCCAGGCCGAGCCCGAGGCCGGCGAGCGTGATGGGCGGCAGCGGCAGCCTGCGGCGTGCCGCCTCCGCGCCGAACACCAGGGCGTAGGCGCAGCTTGCCGCTACCGCCAGCATGGCGCCGATGAAGCCGCCTCCGGGTTGGTTGTGGCCGCGCAGCAGGACCCACAGCGCGGCGAGCAGCATCAGCCAGTAAAGCGCCGCGATGGCCTGCTCGAGAATGACAGAGCGCATCGGCTTCATCGGCGGATCGCTCCTTTGTGACGCAGCGCCCGGGTAAGCGGCCATGCGGCAAGCGCGGTGAGCAGCACCACGGTGATCTCGCCCAGGGTGTCGAGCGAGCGGAAGTCGACGATGATGACGTTGACCACGTTACTGCCGTGCGCTTCGGGCAGGCTCGCAGCGAGGAAGAAGTCGCCGAGGCTGCTGTCCATCGGGGCGGCCTGCAGCGCCAGCAGCAACACCCCGAGCATCAGGCCGAAGCCGACCGCGATGGTGATTCGCCAAGGGCCCGGGGCCGGCGCTGGATCGAGCGCGGCGTGGCGCCGCAAGGCCACCGCCGCGACCACTACGAAGACGGTCTCCACGGCGAGCTGGGTGAATGCCAGGTCCGGCGCACCGCTGAACAGGAACACCAGCGCGCTGCCGATGCCGACCACCCCGGCGGCGAGCAGGCGGGCGAGGATGTCGCTGGCCAGCACCGCCAGCAAGGCGCCGGTGAGCACCACCACGGCGCCGACGATGCGGCCTGCCTCGAGGGCGTCCAGTCGCAGCGATGGCGCCGGCTCGAGCCGGGCGAGCAGCGGCAGCATCAGCAGGCACGTGGCTGCCAGCGTGATCATCAGGTAATGGCCGATCACTCCGTCCTGCAGCGCCCGGGTGACGCTGCCGGCACCGCGCTTCAAGGCCGCCAGAGCGCGCGGATAGATCGAGGCCGGGCCGTAGGGGTCGAGAAAGGTGAGGCGGGCCAGCCCCTGGTGCAGCCGGTCCCAGCCCAGATAGGCGAGCGCGCCCAGCGCCACGATCAGGCCCATGCTGCCGAGCGTCGAGAGGTCGGCCGCCTCGCGCAGGGCCGGGACGTCGGCGTTGCTGAAGACGATGTCGGGCGACATCATGCGTGCGGCGTCGAGCAGCATCGTCTCGACCAGTTGCGGAAACAGGCCCAGCGCCACGGCCGCAAGCGCGATCACCAGTGGCGGCGCAACGAGGCGCAGGCCCTCCTTGTGGGCGTCGCGGCACAAGGCGTCGTTGGGCCTGCCGAAGAACACCCGGATGGTCGCCACCGCCGCCACCGCGACGCCGATGGCGCTGACCAGCAGGCTGGTGGCGCCGACCAGCCACAGGCTGTCGGCCAGCTCCTTGGCGGTGAGGATGACGTCCTTGGCGATGAAGCCGAAGCTCGACGGCAGGCCTGCCATCGACAGGCCCGCGAGCACTGCCGCGGCGGCGGTAACCGGCAGCGCCCGCCCCATGCCGCGCAGATTGTCGATGCTGCGGGTGCCGGCGAGGTGGTCGAGGTTGCCGGCGACGAAGAACAGCGGCGCCTTGTAGCAGGCGTGCGCCAGCACGAAGCTGTTGAAGGCCAGCGCGCTCCATTCGTTCGGCAGCCCGATCAGCAGGGTGAGCGTGCCCAGGCCCGACACCGTGGACCAGGCGAGAATGCGTTTGAGATCGCGTTCGCGCAGGATCAGCACGGCGGCCCAGAGCGCGGTGATCGAACCGAGCGTCACGAGGCTCCATTCCCACCAAGGGGTGGCGCCCATCGCCTCGTCGAAGCGCGCCAGCAGGTAGACGCCGAGCTTGACCATGGTGGCCGAGTGCAGATAGGCGGAAACCGGCGTGGGCGCTGCCATCGCGCCGGGGAGCCAGCCGTGGAAGGGCACCTGGGCCGACTTGGTGATGGCGCCGAGCATCACCAGCATCACGCCTGCCGAGAAGACCGGGTCGGCGATCAGCGCGGGGTCGAGCCGCGGCAGGTCCGAGAGCCGCAGGCCCGGCGCCGCATGCAGGATCAGCAGCAGCCCGCCGAGCAGCGCAAGCCCGCCGCCGCCGGTGACCAGCATCGCCTGGCGTGCCGCATCGCGACTGTCTTCGCGCTCGTTGTCGAAGCCCACCAGCATGAAGGAGAGGACGCTGGTGGCTTCCCAGAAGAGGAACAGCGTGACCAGATCGTCGGCCGTGACCGCGCCGATCATCGCGAACATGAAGCAGATCAGCAGCACCATCAGGCGCGGCAGGCGTGCATCGCCATGCAGATAGCCCGGCGCGTAAAGGAACACCATCGCGCCGATGCCGAGGATCAGGGCCAGGAACAGTCGTGACAGGCCGTCCATGTGGAAGGCCAGCGAGACGCCCAGCGAAGGCACCCACTCGAGCGAGAAGCCGAGGGTCGGCTGGCCCGAGAAAATCAGCAGCACGAACAGGCCCAGTGGCAGCAACCAGGTGAGTCCGATCCATTGCGGGGTGGGCGCGGCGTTGTCGGAGTGGATCATCGGGGCGTTTTCTCGTCTCTTGTCGGTATCGGTTTCGGTCGCCGGGCAACGAGGAGGCTGACAGCGGCGCGATGTGCAAGGTTCCGAACCGACGTGACGACAGGAGGTCGGAGCACGGTGGGCGTCGCGGACCCGAATCGCCGGTTTTCGTCGGCGCGGTGCGGTCCTTCAATACAGCAATCGGGGAGGAGGCAGTCATGGCTGGGCAGCAACAGGGTGTGGTGGTGGCAGGTGCGGCCGGCGGGCTCGGGCAGGCGGTCTGCGCGGCCTTGCGCGCCGGCGGCTGGCAGGTGTGCGCGGTGGGGCGCAGCGCCGAGCGGCTTTCCGTGCTCGGCGACCCGGTGTTGCGGGTGGTGGCCGATGTGTCCTCGGCGGAGGGCGCAAAGGCGGCGATCGAGCAGGCCAGCGCCTTGTTCGGCGCGGCGCCTGCCGGCTTCGTCAATTGCGCCGGCGCGGTCAGCCTTGCGCCCTTGCATCGCACCTCGAGCGAGGCCTGGCGGGCCTGCCTGGCCGCCAATCTGGACACCGCGTTCTTCGGGCTTGCCGCCTTCGTCGACGCGGCACGACAGGCGGGGCAGCCCGCGGCCGCGGTAATGGTGTCAACGGTTGCCGCACGCATCGGTACCCCCAACCATGAGGCGGTGGCTGCCGCCAAGGCGGGCGTCGAAGGGCTGGTGCGCGCCGCTGCGGCGACCTACGCAGCGGCGCGCATCCGCGTCAATGCGGTGGCGCCAGGCATCATGGACACGCCTGCGGTGGGCGGCCTGATCGGTACGCCGGCCGCGCGCGAGGGCGCTGCAAAGCAGTATCCCTTGCCCGGTATCGGCGACCCGGCCGACCTCGCGAGTCTCATCGCCTGGCTGCTTTCGCCCGCCGCGGGCAAGGTCACCGGTCAGGTATGGGCCGTAGACGGCGGCTTTTCGGCGATCCGCCCGCTGGTGCGTTGAAGTCCGGCCCCGGGTGACGATGTCCTTTATTTCGCGCCATGCCCGTCTAGACTGGGAAAGTGTTTCTGCCAAGGGATCGGCTCGGCACACCCAATAACAACGGTCAAGCTGGGAGAAAAATCATGGCGTTCAGAATGACGAGGAGGGCCTTTGCCGCCCTCGTGTCGGGCATCCTTGCCTGCAGTCTGGTCGGGCCTGCCGCGGCGCGCGACGATTTTCGTCGCGACGAATGGGGCTGGGGCCACGGTCATGGCAAGGGCAAGGACAGCTCGCTCGCGGTCGAAGGGCGCGGCTACACCAAGGGCGTGGTGGCGGTCTCGCATCCGCTCGCGGCGGAGGCGGGGGCCCGCATGCTGGAGAACGGTGGCAACGCGATCGACGCGGCTGCGGCGATCCAGTTCGCCCTGAATGTGGTGGAGCCGCAGTTCTCGGGCATCGGCGGTGGCGGCTTCATGGTCATCCACCTGGCGAAGCAGAACAAGACCTTCGTCGTCGAGTCGCGCGAGAAGGCGCCTGCTGCGGCGACGCCGGACATGTTCCTCGGCCAGACCTTCACCGGCGCCTCGACCAGCGGGCTCGCGGTGGGCGTTCCGGGCACGCTCATGGGCGTGGATCACGCGCTGCGCAAGTGGGGCACCAAGTCGCTGCGCTACACGCTGCGTCCGGCGATCAAGCTGGCCGAAGAGGGCTTCGAGATCAATCGCTTCCTGGCCGCCAACATCGACAGCTCGCGCACCGCCCTGCAGCCGGAGACCAAGGCGATCTTCCGTCTGCCGGACGGCAGTCCGCTGCCCGAAGGCTATCTGCTCAAGCAGCCCGACCTCGCCAAGACCTTCCGCCTGATCGCCCGCCACGGCATCGATGTGTTCTACAAGGGCGAGATCGCGGACGCCATCGTCGAGGCGCAGAAGCGCACCCAGATCGGCGATGCCGGTGTCGGACGCATGACCAAGGCGGATCTCGCCGCCTACGACATCAAGATCCGCAAGCCCGTCGAGGGCACGTATCGCGGCTACACCGTCAAGTCGATGTCGCCACCGTCCTCGGGCGGCCTGTCGGTGATCATGATGCTCAAGCTGCTCGAGCCTTTCCCGGTGGGGGATGCCTCGCAGGGCTGGGGTTTCGGATCGCCCAAGACCATGAACACCATGATCGAGGCGATGCGCACCACCTTTGCCGACCGCGCGGTGTGGATGGGCGACAGCGATTTCGTGCCGGTGCCGGAGCGCGGACTGCTGTCGGAATGCTTCCTCGCCACGCGGCGCGCGCTCATCGATCCGCTGTCGCGGATGCCGACCCCGGACGCGGGCGATCCCAATCCCTGCAACGTCGCCGCCATCGACAGCGACACCCGGCTCGCGCTGGCGCCGCTCGATGAAGAGAAGGGCATCCACACCACCCATTTCTCGGTGGTCGACAAGTGGGGCAACATGGTGAGCTACACCACCACCATCGAGAGCACCTGGGGTACCGGCATCATGGTCCCGGGCTATGGTTTCCTGCTCAACAACGAGCTCACCGACTTCAACTTCACGCCGCAATACGATGCCGCCACGGGCAACCCCGGCGCCAACGACGTGGCCCCGTTCAAGCGTCCGCGCTCTTCGATGTCACCGTCGATGCTGTTCAAGAACGGAAAGCCGGTGGCGGCCTACGGTTCGCCTGGAGGTTCGACGATCATCAATTCGGTGTTCAACATGACACTCAACCTCATCGACCACGGCATGACCATCCAGCAGGCCATCAATGCGCCACGCCTGTCGGTGACCAGCGCCGGTGGGTCGGTGTCCTGCGAGCCGGGCATGGAGCCTGCCTTCCCGCAGATCTCGCTCGACTTCCTGTCGAGCCTGGGGCATAGCCTGCCGATGGTGGGCGGGGTGCCGACCTGCACCTCGAACATCGGCTCGGTGCAGGGGGTGGTGGTCGACCTGCGTACCGGCAAGCAGTATGGCGGCGCGGACCAACGGCGCGAGGGCACGGTGATCGGGCTGCCGCGTGCGCGTCACGGGCGCGACGACTGGTACGACGATCGCGACGACGACCACGGGCACGGCCATCGTCGCTGAGCGCCTGGCGATGCGACAGTAAACGCCAAGGGCGCCGGATGGCGCCCTTGTTCGTCAAAGGTGGCGACGGGTCTTCAGGTCGGCAGGCCGAACAGCGCGGGCAGCGGGTGCAGACCGTGACCGGCCGCCTCGAGCGCCGCGCGAAGCTGTCTCGCGGTGGCGACCGCATGGGCATTGTCACCGTGTACGCAGATGCTGTGGAAGGCGGTCTCGAGCACCTTGCCGCTGGTGGCGACCACGCCCCCGGCCTCGATCATGCGCTCCACATGGGCAATGCATTCGCTCGACTGGTGCAATACCGCGCCCGGCTCGCGCCGCGGCACCAGGGTGGCGCGCTCGGTGTAGGCGCGGTCGGCAAAGACCTCCAGCGCCACCGCCAGGCCGGCGCGCTCGCCCGCCAGGGCGAGCTCCGAGAGCACCGGCGCGAGCAGGATCAGGGCCGGGTCGAAGGCCTTGACCGCGCGCGCCACGGTGTCGGCCATGGCGGCGTCCTCGCAGGCCATGTTGTTGAGCGCGCCGTGCGGCTTCACATGGCTGAGCCGTGCGCCTTCCGCCGCGGCCATCGCGGCGAGCGCACCGAGCTGGTAGAGCACTGCGGCTTCGAGTTCGGCGGGCGCCATCTGCATGGCCCGCCGGCCAAAGCCCTGCAGGTCGGGGAAGGCGGGGTGGGCACCGAGGCTGGTGCCGCTGTTACGCGCCGCGCGCACGGTGTTGCGCATCACCAGCGGGTCGCCGGCATGGAAGCCGCAGGCGATGTTGGCCGAATCGACGATCGCCAGCAGCGCCTCATCGTCGCCCATCTTCCAGGCGCCGAAGGATTCGCCCAGATCGGCGTTCAGATTGAGTTGCATGCTTGGCTCTCCGTGTCCTTGGTTACGCGTGCGTCAGTCGGGTGACAGGGCATTGACCACGCCGCCGATGAGATTTCCGGTGTAGAGCGCCTCGAGGTCGATACCGTCGTCGCCGAGCGGCGCGATGCCGGCGAGAAGGGCCCGGGTGAGGGTTTCGGCCGCACGGGCGAGTGATTCCGCCTCGGATACTGTGACCAGTTCGAAGCGCACGCGGTCGCCCGGGCGGCGCAGCGCCAGCCGCGGCAGATCGGCCGACACGACGGTGGCGATTTTCGGATAGCCTCCGGCAGTCTGTCCGTCGGCCAGCAGCACGATCGGCAGGCCGTTGCCGGGCACCTGGATGGAGCCCGGCACGGTCGCATCGGAGATGATCTCGCGCGAGCCGGCGTCGCGGTGGGCCAGCGCCGCGCCGTCGAGGCGCATGCCCATGCGATCGGCCTCGGCCGTGATGCGGTAGTCCGATCCGGCAAAACGGCCGAGTGCAGCATCGTCGAAGTGATCGGCCTGCGGACCGGCGACGATACGGATCGGCGCCTCGTCGTCACGCTCGGGAGGCTTGCGCAGCACCATCTCGGCCTTGCCCGCGGCGTCGGCCGCATTCAGCCGTGCGCCGGCCTGAAGCGGCTGGCCATCGAGTCCGCCGAGCCCGGCGCGGGCGTAGGTGGCGGCGCTACCCATCTGCGGCGGGCATTCGAGGCCGGCGACGGCGAGCGTCACCGCGCGGTCGCGACCGCTGCCGAGCACACGAAGCTCGTCGCCGGCGACGAGCGTGATGCTGCGCCATGGCGCGAGGGGCGTGGCCTCGCCGTCGCGGAGCAGCCGGGCGTCGGCGTCGCCGGTGAGCGCGATGCGTGCCGAGCCCTCGCGCACCGCCAGACTCAGGCCACCGCCAAAGCATTCGATTACCGGCGCGCCCTCATCGTTGCCGACAAGGCGGTTGGCGATGCGCATCAGTTGCGGTGCCAGCGCGCCTGCCCAGGGCACGCCGATGCGCCGATAGCCGCGACGCCCTGCATCCTGGATCGACGACAGGGCGCCCGGCGCGCGGATCTCGAGCGTGCTCATGAGCGTTCCGCCCCGGTGATGCACCAGCGCTGCGGGTCGATCCGTCCTGCCTCACAGTCGGCCGAGAGCGACACAAAGGTCGCTTCGTCGATCGGCTCGAAGCTTACCCGGTCCCCGGCGGCCAGCAGCGCCGGCGCCGCGCGGCTGGCATCGAACAGCGGCGCGGGACAGCGGCCCAGCAGGTGCCATCCGCCCGGGCTCTCCCATGGATAGATTGCGGTGAGGCCAGTGGCGATCGCTACGCTGCCGGCGGGCACCCGAACCCTCGGCTCGCTGCGGCGTGGCAACTGGAGCGACGGGGGCAGCTCGCCCATGAAAGGAAAGCCGGGCAGGAAGCCGAGCATGTAGACCGCGTACTCGGCGCCCGCATGGCACGCGCAGAGCTCGTCGACAGCGAGGCCGCTGGCCGCGGCGACATGCTCGAGGTCGGGCCCGTACTCGCCGCCGTAGCATACCGGCAGACGCCACTGACGGCCCTCGGGCGCCGCCGCATCTCCGGATTCTTCGAGCAGCCTGGCGAGCGCGGACTCGAGGATCTCGCGCGAGGTCGCGAGCGGATCGTAGATGACGGTCAGCGAGCGGAAGGTCGGGACCGTCTCGATGATGCCGGCGAGCGCAGGGTCGTCGCGATGGCGAAGGATGGCGGCATCGAGCGCATTGACCGCGGCGAGCAGGGCCGGGCTGATGAGATTGCCGAATTCCACGGTGAAGGCGGTGTCGCCGCAATCGAGCATGCGCGGTGTCATGGGGCGAGGCTCACAGGCTGGAGGTCGACGCCGCGCGGGCCGCCTGGTCGTAGCGGCCCGACAGGGTACGCAGCATGCGCGCGAGTTCGCCCAGATGCACGTTCTCTTCCTCGCCGCCGGAGAAGCCCGGCATCAGGCAGGCCTCGCGCAGCGTGCGGTAGCGCATGCAGGCATCCCGGCCTTCGGCGGTCGCCGAAAAGAAGGCCTCCTTGCCCTTGCGGGCGCTGGTGACGAGCTTGAGCCTGGCGAGCTTCTTGAGCGAATACGACACCACATGGGTGTCCTCCACATTGAGAACGAAGCAGATGTCGGCAAGGCGCTTGGCGGTGTCGCGATGGGTGACATGGTGCAGCACCAGCACGTCGATGGTGGTCATGTCCTCGTAGCCCGCGGCCGACATGCAGCGCATCATCCAGCGTGAGAAGGCATGCCCGGCGACGATCATGCCGTACTCGAACTCCGAGAGCTCGGGCGACTTTGCCGAGACGAGGTGATTCGAGGAGACGATACGGGTCGGTTCGATCGCGGCCTGCGGAGTGATAGACAGCGGCATTTCATCCTCACATCGTCAATAAAGTATTGACAAGTTATAGACAAACTAACAGTCTTGCA
Source organism: Zoogloeaceae bacterium (assembly GCA_024235595.1). GTDB lineage: Bacteria > Pseudomonadota > Gammaproteobacteria > Burkholderiales > Rhodocyclaceae > Cognatazoarcus. Next base: position 200,061 of record JACKMC010000006.1, read on the forward strand.
ACATCGGCGTGCTTCGGATCCCTGCGTCGAACGAGTTTCCCCCGCTTTTTTCGCTGTTCCATGCCCTGTCGTCCCATATCCCGGAGGTAAGCAAGATGATCACACTGCCGCGACTCTGTTCAATGGCCTTCACCGCTTGCGCTGCGCTGGGCATCCAGTCCGCCGCGCTCGCCCAGGCAAGCTGGGACATGCCCACGCCGTATCCCGCCAACAACTTCCACACCGAAAACATCCAGCAGTTTGCCGACGAGATCGCCAAGGGCTCGGGCGGCAAACTCACGATCACGGTGCATCCGGGCGGCTCGCTGTTCAAGGCGAACGAGATCAAGCGCGCAGTGCAGGGCGGGCAGGCGCAGGTCGGCGAGCTGCTGATCTCCAGCCTGGCCAACGAAGATCCGATCTACGCGATCGACACCGTGCCCTTCCTCGCCACCAGCTTTGCCGATTCGGCCAGGCTGTGGAAAGCCTCGCGGGCCGCGGTTGAAGCGCGGCTGGCGAGGAATGGTCTGCAACTGCTCTACTCGGTGCCGTGGCCCCCGCAGGGCATCTACGCCAAGACTGCGCTGACCTCGATGGCCGACCTCAAGGGAGTGAAGATCCGCTCCTACAGCCCCACCGTGGCGCGCATGATCGAACTCATGGGTGCCCAGCCGGTGACCGTGCAGGCCGCCGACCTCACCCAGGCGCTCGCCACTGGAGTCGTCGCGGCCAACATCACCTCGTCTTCCACCGGCTACGACTCCAAGAGCTGGGAGCAGCTCTCCTACTACTTCGATGTCCAGGCCTGGCTGCCGAAGAACATGGTGTTCGTCTCGAAGAAGGCTTTCGACGCACTCGACCCCGCCACCCGCAAGGTGGTGCTCGATGCCGCGGCCGCTGCCGAGACGCGCGGCTGGAAGGTCTCCGAGGAAAAAACCGCCTGGTATGTCGATCAGCTCAAGAAGAACGGCATGAAGGTGCTGCCGGCTTCCGACGCGCTGCGGGCCGATCTGCTCAAGGTGGGTGATCGCATGACCGCCGAATGGCTCGACAAGGCCGGCGCTGATGGCAAGGCCGTGCTCGACGCCTACCGGGCCACCAAGTAATCGAGATGCCATCCGCCGGGCGTCGCGCGACGCCCGGCGGACCGGCGGGAGTGACGCATGCGACCGTTTCTGGATTCCCTCTACCGGCTTTCGGGCGCGCTGGCCGCGCTCGGCATGGTCGGCACCTTGTTGATGGTGTCGGCCGGCATCTTCAGCCGGCCGCTCGGCATCTACCTGCGCGGCACCGACGACTATGCCGGCTACTGCATGGCGGCGTGCGGTTTTCTGGCGCTCGCCTACACCTTCAAGCATGGCGAGCACATCCGCGTGACGCTGTTGCTCGAACGCGCACCGGCGCGCCTGCGAAGGGTGCTCGAGTGGGGCTCGCTGGCGGTCGCCAGCGGCGTAGTGGCGCTGCTCGCGTGGTACAGCATCCGCCTCGCCTTCCAGTCGCACGAGTTCGAGGAGATTTCGCAGGGCGTCGATGCCACGCCGCTGTGGATTCCGCAGATATCGATGGCCGTCGGTACCGCGGTGCTGCTCATCGCGCTGATCGATGACCTGGTGATGACGACGCTTGGCCGCCCGCCGGCGCGCCTGACCGTGCCCGGCCAGGAAGCCGTGCGCTTCGAATGAGGATGGATCGATGGAACTGATGACTGCGGGTTTGCTGGTGCTTGCGATGCTGGCCCTGCTCGGCGGCGGGGTCTGGATCGGTTTCGCGCTGATGGCGGTGGGCTACCTGGGGATGATGATGTTTACCGCGCGGGCGCCCGGCGACGGCATGGCGGTGGCGATCTGGGGCACCGGCTCGGGCTGGACCCTGACCGCGCTGCCGCTCTTTCTGTGGATGGGGGAGATCCTGTTTCGTACCCGCCTGTCCTCCGACATGTTTCGCGGGCTGGCGCCCTGGCTGGGTGCGCTGCCCGGCCGCCTGTTGCACACCAACATCATCGGCTGCACGCTGTTCGCGGCGGTTTCCGGCTCTTCGGCCGCCACTTGTGCAACGATCGGCAAGATCAACCTGCCCGAGCTCGCCAAGCGCGGCTATCCCGAGTCGATGACCATCGGTACGCTGGCCGGTGCCGGCACCCTGGGGTTGCTGATCCCGCCTTCGATCATCATGATCGTGTACGGGGTTTCGGCCGATGTGTCGATCGCCAAGCTGTTCATCGGCGGGGTCTTCCCCGGGCTGCTGCTGGCCAGCCTGTTCATGGGCTGGGTGGTGCTGTGGTCGCTGCTGAACAAGGACAGCATTCCCGCGGCCGACGCGTCGACCACCTTCGTCGAGAAGCTCCGCCTGTCGGCGAGCCTGATCCCGGTGGCGCTGCTGATCGGCGCGGTGCTGGGCTCGATCTACCTCGGCATCGCCACCGCCACGGAAGCGGCCGCGCTGGGCGTGCTCGGCAGCTTCGTGATCGCTGCGACGCAGGGCGCACTCAGTCGCGAGACCTTCATCGCCAGCCTCATGGGCGCGACGCGGCTGTACTGCATGATCGCGCTGATTCTCGCCGGTTCGGCCTTCCTGACCCTGGCGATGGGCTACATCGGCCTGCCGCGTCACCTGGCCGAATGGATCTCGGGGCTCGGCCTGCCGCAGGCCGGGCTGCTGCTGGCGCTCACCGGCTTCTTCATCCTGCTGGGCTGCTTTCTCGATGGCATCTCGGTGGTGGTGCTGACCATGGCGGTGCTGTTGCCGACCATCCAGAGCGCTGGCATCGACCCCCTGTGGTTCGGGATCTTCGTCGTGGTGGTGGTCGAGATGGCGCAGATCACGCCACCCGTGGGTTTCAACCTGTTCGTGCTGCAGGGAATGACCGGCAAGCAGATGACCGAGGTCGCACGCTATGCGATGCCGTATTTCCTGCTGATGTGTGCGGCGGTGGTGCTGCTCTACCTGTTTCCGGGGCTGGTGACCTGGCTGCCCGCCAAGATGATCGGCTGAGTCCGGCTCGCGCGGGCTTGGCCGAACCCGGCGTGCCCGCGGCGGTCTCTTCGCTCGCCCGGCGACATTCGCTCGCCGGCGCTACAATCGGTCCCCGTACCCGAAACACAGCGAACGACCCAATCAGATGAAAGAGATCCTCCGAGCCTATGCCCTTGCCATCCGCAGCCTGGGACGCAGGGACATCCTGTGGCACCTGCTGTGGCCGGGCCTGCTCTCGCTGGTGGTGTGGATCGGGCTGGCGATCGGCTTCTGGAATCCGCTCACCGATCTCGCGCTTGGTACCTTGAACGGCTGGGACTGGCTGCATTCGTGGACCAGCTCTTCGCAGTTCGGCGCGGGCTTCGTCGCGGTGACCGTTCAGATCGCGCTGGGGCTGGCGATCCTGCCGCTGATCTATGTCACTGCGGCAATCCTCGTGGCCACCGTCTCGCTGCCGCTGATGCTCGAGCGGGTGGCGCGCACCGACTACGCCCTGCTCGAAGAGCGTCGCGGCGGCAGCCAGACGGGCAGCGCCATCAATGCCCTCTGGGCGGCGCTGGTGTTCGGCGTGGTGCTGCTGCTGTCGCTGCCGCTGTGGCTGGTTCCGGGCCTTGGCCTGGTGATTCCGCTGATGCTGACCGCCTGGCTGAACCGGCGCGCCTTCCGCTACGATGCGCTGATGATGCATGCCGATCGCGAAGAGATGCGCACGCTCTCGAAGCGCCACGATGGTTCGATGCTGCTGTTGGGGGTCGGCTGCGCCGCGCTGGCCTATATTCCGCTCGTCAACCTGTTTGCCCCGGCTTTCTGCGGTCTCGCCTTCGTCCATTACCTGCTGGCCGCGCTCGAGCGCCATCGTGCCGAGAGTGGCTGGGTCGTGGTGGGTAGCACGCCGCAGAAGCGGCCCTGAACGTTTTCCCGGAGATCACCATGGCCTTTGGAGCCATCATCATCGGCGACGAAATCCTGTCGGGCCGCCGTCAGGACAAGCATCGCAGCAAGCTCACCGAAGCGCTTGGCGCACGCGGCCTGAAGCTTTCCTGGGCGCGCTATGTCGGTGACGAGCCACCGCGGCTCATCCAGACCCTTAAGGAGAGTTTCGCCACGGGCGACATCGTCTTCAGCTTTGGCGGCATCGGTGCCACGCCGGATGACCACACCCGGCAGTCGGCAGGCGCGGCGCTCGGCCTGCCCCTGGCGCTGCATGCCGATGCCGAGCGCGAGATCCGCCAGCGCTTCGGTGACGAAACCACCCCGCACCGGCTGCAGATGGGCGTCTATCCGGTGGGCAGTGAAATCGTTCCCAATCCCTACAACGGCATCCCCGGCTTCTCGATCCAGAACCATTATTTTGTCCCGGGCTTTCCGGTGATGGCCTGGCCGATGGTCGAATGGGTGCTCGATACCCGCTTCGCGCATCTGCACCACAAGGAAGACTATGTCGAGCAGGCGATCACCGTGTGGGATGCCTACGAGGGCAAGCTCATCCCCTTGATGGAGTCGATCACCACCGACTTTCCGGATGCGACCCTGTTCAGCCTGCCCACCATCGCCGCCGAGGGCGAGCGCAGATCGGTCGAGCTCGGCATGAAGGGACCGCTGGAGCGCGTCACCTTGGCAATGGAGCGGATCAAGCTCGAGGTCGAATCGCTCGGCTACGCATGGCAGGACAAGCCCTGAGGAATCCTGCCTGCGGGCGGCGCGGCACGGTCAGCCCTTGCGCAGGCCGAGCGCCGCGAGTTCATCCTCGGAAAGGCGCGACAAGGCCTGCGCGCGCAGGGTCTGCAGGCGGGTGCGATGCATGAAGTCCACGTCGATGGCGCGCAGCCGGTCCTTGGGTTCGCCCAGCGGATAGGCTTCGTTGGCGTCGAGATTCATGATCACCCGCATGTGGCGCACTTCGGCCAGCATCTGCGGGCCGGCGGCCTTGCCGGCAAAAGCGCGGGCATCCTCTTCGCGACTGAAGGCCCCCTTGAGGTGATCCTGGTTGAGCAGCCGTACCCATACGCCCCAGATGTCGCAGATCCTTGCCCGGAAAGGTTCTTCGATCGATTGGGCGGCGTTGTGAATGGCGGTGTCGATGTGGGGCATGGCTCGTGGTGCAAGTTAATGGCATGTGGATTATCGGATGAATCGCGGAATGCTTGAGTGCGGATTTTCGACATGAGCAAGCCCGCCGCATCGAGGCTCGCTCGGCGCAAGGCGCCGAGCGTTGCCGAGCAGCGTTTTTGCATCGGCGAGCGCGAGCTGCGCTATGTATTGCGCCTTTCGCAGCGGCGCAGTCTCGCGCTGCAGGTCGATGCGCGCGGAGTCAGGGTGGCGGCGCCGTTCGGCACCCCGCTCGGCGAGGTCGAGGGTTTCATCCTGCAGCATCGCGAGTGGCTGGAACGGCAGTTGTCCCGCCACTTCGGTGGCGCCGCACCGGCGCGTTTCGAGATCGTGGATGGCGCGCTGCTGCCGGTGCTCGGCGAAGCGGTGACGATCTGCATCGCGCAGCGCGCTCGCAATGTGCGCTGGCGGCGCATGCCCGACGGCTCGGAGGGCCTGGAGCTGCCCGCGGGCGGCGACCCGCGCAAGGCGCTGGTGCGTGCCTTGAGGACGCGCGCGCTGGCTTGGTTTCGTGAACGGGTGCGCGAGTATTGCCTGCGCCTTGGGGTTGCCGTGCCTGCCGTGGCGCTGAGCTCGGCGCGCACCCGCTGGGGCAGCTGCAGCAGCCGCAGTGGTATCCGCCTGCATTGGCGGCTCGTTCATCTGCGACCGGAGCTGATAGATTACGTGGTTGCCCATGAGGTGGCCCACCTGCGTGAAATGAACCATTCGCCGCGCTTCTGGGCGATCGTAGAAACCCTGTTTCCCGAGTGGCGCGCCGCGCGTGCCGCCCTTCGGGGCGAAGCCACCGGATTGCCGCATATCGATGCGGCGAACGGAAACGACAATCCGATTCAAGAGGACTGAACGATGAGAATTCTGCACACCATGCTGCGCGTTGGCGATCTGGATCGCTCGCTGGATTTCTATACCTCGGTACTTGGCATGAAGCAGTTGCGACGGCAGGATTTCCCCGAGGGCAGGTTCACGCTCGCCTTCGTCGGTTACCAGGACGAGGCCGACGGCGCGGTACTGGAGCTGACCCACAATTGGGACACCAGCGAGTACGAGCTCGGCACCGGCTACGGCCATATCGCGTTGGCGGTGGAGGATGCCTGCAAGGCCTGCGACGAGATCCGCGCACGCGGTGGCAAGGTGGTCCGGGAGGCGGGACCGATGAAACACGGCAGCACCGTGATCGCCTTCGTCGAAGATCCCGACGGCTACCGGATCGAACTGATCCAGCGCGCCTAGTTTCTCAGTCGTCGGGGGGCGCGTCCGGGTCATTGCCGATCTCGATTCGCAGCGCATCGGCGAGTCGGTTCAACTCCTGCTCGAGTCCTCGCAGCGCGTCCTCCAGCAGCGGGCCCCCGCCCTCGCGGCAAAGCCGCTCGACGCGGTTTGCCGCGCCAAGGGCCGGGCCCGCGGCAAAGCTGCCGACCGATCCCTTGATCGTGCTCACCGTAGCATAGGCAGCCGCGTAATCGCCGACGGAAATGCTCTGGCGCAGCTTCTGCCTCGATTGCTCCTCGGTCTCCAGATACATGGTGGCCAGTTCGGCCAGTAGCTCGGTGTCGCCGCCGAGATATTCGATGGCCTCGTCGCGGGCAAAGGTCCTCTGGCCCTCGCTGTGGCCTGCAGTCCCGGTGACCTCGCGCGTGCCGGTGATGCTGCCGTTTGCCACCGCATCGAGCATGGCTGCGAATTCCGCGGCGCGCAGCGGCTTGCCCACATGGCCGTTCATGCCGGCGGCGAGGCAGGCTTCGCCATCCTCCGCCCGGGATTCGCCAACGAGCGCGATGATCGGCGTGTGGTGTCCTTCGTGCACTTCGCGCTTGCGAATCAGGGCGGTGGCCTCCAGGCCCTTGGTCGCCGCCCTCTGGGTGTCCATGAGAATCAGGTCGAAGCGCGCTGCGGCGCTGGCGTCCACCGCTTCGCGCCCGGTTGCGACGCCGTGCGCGCTGTGGCCGAGTCGCTCGAGCAGCTCGACCGTCATGGCCCGCATCTGCGGATCGTCTTCGGCGACCAGCACATGCAGGTTGCGCTGCCGTTCGCGCAGGCTGTGGCGGGTGATCAGTGCGCCGTCGGGATGCGGGGCAAAGCTTTGCAGGATGGCATTGAAGACGTCCGCGGGCTCGAACGGACGGGTGAGGTAGGCGGCAATCCCGATCGCCCGGCAGCGGGCTGCGTCGCCGCGCTGGCCGGCGCCTGCGATCAGGATCATCACCTGGGGGCGGATCAGGGGGTCCTGCTGGACGCGCTCGGCAAGCTCGAAGACATCCTGGCTACCGGGGCTGTCGCCGAGCACCACAAGGGGATACGCGTGCCCTGCGGTGGCCGCCTCGGTGAGGGTCTCGACCGCCGCCTCGCCGCTGTCGACCTGGTGCGACTTCATCTGCCAACTGTCGAGCAACTCGCAAAGGGGGCAGTTCTGGCGCTCGCCGCCGGTGACGATCAGGGCGGGCATGCCTTCGAGCGTCCAGTCGAGGGCATCGCTGCGCGCCGGGGGCTGGGCGATGGGCATGCGCGCGGTGAAGGTGAACAGGCTGCCTTCTGCTGGCTTGCTGCTCACTTCGATGCTGCCGTGCATGCGCGCCACCAGTTCGTTGGAAATGGTGAGCCCGAGGCCAGTGCCGCCGAAGCGGCGGGTGACGGAATCGTCGGCCTGGCTGAAGGGGTCGAAGATGCGCTCCAACTGCTCAGGCGCAATGCCGATGCCGCTGTCCCGCACCACGACCTGGAGCACCACTTCGCCATCTTCCTGCGCCTGCCGTGCAACACGCAGGCTGACGAAGCCGCGGTCGGTGAACTTGATCGCATTGCCGACGAGGTTGACGATGACCTGCCTGAAGCGATGCGGGTCGCCGATCAGGGCGTCGGGCACCATCGGATCGACCTGGCTGCTGAGCTTGAGGTCCTTCGCCTGCGCGCTCTCGGCAACGCTGTCGATGGCAAGCTCGACACACGCCCTGACGCTGAAGGGGATCTGTTCGAAATCGACCTGGCCGGACTCGATTCGCGAGAAATCCAGAATATTGTTGATGATCCCGAGCAAGGCCTCGGAGGCGTTGCGTGCCAGGCCGAGGTATTCGCGCTGCTCTGCGGAGAGCTGCGAGTCGAGGACCAGGTCGGTCATGCCGATGATGGCGTTCATCGGGGTCCGGATCTCGTGGCTGATGTTGGCGAGAAACGCGTTCTTCGTCCGGTTGGCTGCTTCCGCCGCATGGATCGAGCTCAGCAGCCTGCGTTCGGTATCCTTGTGAACGCCTACGTCGCTGATCGCCCCGCTGAATCCCGTGAGGCGGTTGTTCTCGTCGAATCGCGGCGACATCTTCAGATCGAGCCAGCCCTGGCGGGCGCGCGGGTGAAGGCCGTGAAGGGTGAGGGCATCGGCATCGGCGCCGCCGCGCTGCAGTGTGTCCAGCGCCTGCATGAACTCGGTGGGTGGATCCGAGGCGATGAAGTCGGTGAGCGGCTTGCCGAGCGTCTCGCCGGTGCTTCGTCCGACGACCGCGGACCACGGCGGATTCACATAGCTGACAAGAAAGCCGCTGTCGGTTTCGAAGACCGGCTCGGCGAGGTTCTCGACCAGTTCGCGGTAGTGCCGTTCGCTGTAGGCGAGGGCGCGTCGACTGCGCTCGAGGGAGTCTGCCGCATCGTTGAGGTCGTGCGCCAGGGTCGCCAGTTCGGGCGCCGTGCCGGACACTTCGAGCGGCGCCTGCCGGCCCGAGGTGAGCCCGCGCGCGAATGCCGCGGCGCTGGCGACATCCGCCATCGGCCGGCGCAGCGCCGCGAGCACAGTGGCGACGATGACCAGCACCATCATCGCGCCGCCAATCAAGGCATCGCGCCGCACCACCCGGTCGGTGTGCCTTGCGGCACTTCGGTCGAAAGCGAGGCGCACGCTGCCGAGCGGGGAGGCGCTGCCTATGTTCGCCTGCGCGAACAGCATATCTGCGTCAACATGCCTTGCCGGGGCGGAACCAGCGGCGTCGCCCGCCGTGCCGATGAGCGTGTGCCACCGGCCTCCGGACGTCTGGGCCAGCCGCGCGATGGGCTCGCCGGTGGGCGATCGCACCTCCACTTGATGCAGGCCGGGGGTGCCGGAGAGCGCCAGCAGCGCGGATTCGAGCCTGCCCGACGATGCCGTGGCGACGGGTGTCTCGAGCGCCGCGGCGAGCGTCCTGGCAAGCGCCGTGGCGTGCGCTTCGAGGCGCTGGTTGATCAGGCGTGACTGCGTCTGCGCGGTGTAATAGGCGAAGCCTGCCAGCAGCAGCAGGAAGATGAGGCTGAACAGGCCCGCCAGGCGAAACCCGAGCGACCCCTTGATGAACGATGCCGGCCGCGAAGTCTTCATGGTCATTCTTCGTCGCGGAAACGGTTCCTGATCTGCAGCACCTCGTCCCATGCGCCGAGCAGGGCGTCGACGCAGTCCGGATCGAAATGGCTGCCTCTGCCCTCGCGCAGGTAAGACGCGGCCTGCTCGAGCGGCCATGCGTGCTTGTAGGGGCGCGCCGAGGTCAGTGCGTCGAACACATCGGCCACCGCCACGATTCGGCCTTCCAGCGGAATCGCCTTGCCCCTCAGCGCTTGCGGATAACCCGAGCCATCGAACTTTTCATGGTGGTTGAGAGCGATGCTGGCCGCCAACTGAAGCACCGGCGAGGTCGAATCCTTGAGGATGTCGTGTCCGATCTTCGGATGCTTCTTCATGACCTCGAACTCTTCCGCTGTCAGCCGGCCGGGCTTGAGCAGGATCTGGTCCGGAATGCCCATCTTGCCGACGTCGTGCATCGGCGCGGCCTGCAGCAAGGCGTCGACATAGCTCTCGGCGAGGCCCAGGTGTTGCCCGATCAAGGACGAATAATGTGCCATGCGCTGAATGTGGGCGCCGGTTTCCGGGTCGCGGAACTCGGCCGCGCGTGCGAGGCGGGTGACCGTTTCGCGCTCTCTGCTGTGGATTTCCTCGGTCGCCCGCAGGACCTCCGCGGCGAGCGTATGGGCGCGGTCGCGGGTAGCCAGGTGGGCCCGTCGCAAGGCCAGCATGTTGCGCACCCGGGGCTGGAATTCATGACGATCGATCGGCTTGTTCAGGAAGTCGGTCGCTCCGCATTGCAAGGCGTCGTAGCGGGTCTGCTTTTCGTGGTCTGCGGTGACCATCAGGATCGGGAGATCGTCTGCGAGGCGGTTGGCCCTGAGGCGGCGGATGAACTCGATGCCGTCGATCTCCGGCATCATGTAATCGACGATGAGAAGATCCGGATCGTTGCCGAGGCACCACTCCAGGCCTTCGCTCGGATTGCCGAAACAGATTGCCGCGCAGTCGTCGACCTTGTTCACCAACGCCTGCATCAGCGTGAGGTTCAACGGGGTGTCATCGACAATCACTACCTTCATTTCTTGGGCCGCCTTGGCTTGACCGCAGTGAGTACCTCGATGCTAACGGCAGCATGGTGGCGAGACTGAAGCGCAATTGCGCAAAACCCGGGACGGTTCGCGTGGCTTGTCCGTCGTGCTGCGCGCAATGCCCGCGGGCGATCTGCCGCGGCAGCGCCGGCGCGGGCGCAAGCGCGTGGTGAGACCCTGTGGCAGGGGCGCGACGCCTGGCGAATGGCGAACGCCGCCGCATCGTGCGCAAAAAAGTGGCCGGACGGTGTTGGCCGTCCGGCCTCGCGCTCGCGTCGAGGGCCCGGTGCGCGGCCGCCGCCGCGCACCGGGCCTGCCTCGCTCAATCCAGATCGAAGCGATCCGCGTCCATCACCTTCGCCCATGCGGCGACGAAGTCCTGCACGAACTTGCCCTTGTTGTCATCCTGCGCATAGACCTCGGCATAGGCCCGAAGAATCGAGTTCGAACCGAAGACCAGATCGACCCGGGTGGCGGTCCATTTGAGCCGGTCGGTCTTGCGGTCGCGGATCTCGTAGAGGTTCTTGCCGGCCGGCTTCCAACTGTTGCCCATGTCGGTCAGATTGACGAAGAAGTCGTTGCTCAGCGTGCCGACGCGGTCGGTGAAGGCGCCGTGCGGGCTGCCGCCGTGGTTGGTGCCCAGTACCCGCATGCCCCCGACCAGTGCCGTCATCTCGTGGGCCGTGAGGCCCATCAACTGGGTGCGGTCGAGCAACAGCTCCTCGGCGCTGACGACGTAGTCCCTCTGCAGCCAGTTGCGATAGCCGTCGGCCACGGGTTCGAGCGGCTCGAACGATTCGACGTCGGTCATCTCCTGGGTGGCGTCGCCACGGCCCGGGGAGAAGGGTACGGTGACATCGAAGCCTGCCGCCTTGGCCGCCTGCTCGACGCCGAGGTTGCCGCCCAGCACGATCACGTCGGCAAGGCTGGCGCCGCTGTCGGCCGCAATGCCCTCGAGCACCGAAAGCACCTTGGCGAGCCGGGCCGGTTCGTTGCCTTCCCAATCCTTCTGCGGGGCAAGGCGGATGCGCGCACCGTTGGCACCACCGCGCTTGTCCGAGCCGCGGAAGGTCCGCGCACTGTCCCAGGCCGTCGCCACCAGCTCCGCGATGCCGAGGCCGCTGGCGGCAATCTTCGCCTTCACCGCCGCAACGTCGTAGTCCTTGCGCCCGGCGGGGACCGGATCCTGCCAGAGCAGGTCCTCCTGCGGCACGTCGGGACCCAGATAGCGGCTCTTCGGGCCCATGTCGCGGTGGGTGAGCTTGAACCAGGCACGCGCGAACACTTCCGAGAAATAGGCCGGATCGGCGTAGAAGCGCTCGGAGATCTTGCGATACTCCGGGTCCATCTTCATCGCCATGTCGGCGTCGGTCATGATCGGATTGTGGCGGATCGAGGGATCCTCGACATCCACCGGACGGTCTTCGTCCTTGATGTTGACCGGCTCCCATTGCCAGGCACCGGCCGGGCTCTTCTTGAGCTCCCAATCGTAGTTCAGCAGCAAGGTGAAGTAGCCGTTGTCCCACTTCGTGGGGTGGGTGGTCCATGCACCCTCGATGCCGCTGGTCACCGAGTCACGCCCGACCCCGCGGCTGCTCTTGTTGATCCAGCCCAGCCCCTGGTCGTCCACCTCCGCGGCCTCCGGCGCTGGCCCCAGGCGGGCTGCATCGCCATTGCCATGGCATTTGCCCACCGTGTGGCCGCCGGCCGTGAGTGCCACGGTTTCCTCGTCGTTCATCGCCATGCGGGCAAAGGTCACGCGAACGTCGTGAGCTGTCTTGAGGGGATCCGGCTTGCCGTCGACGCCCTCGGGGTTGACGTAGATCAGCCCCATCATCACCGCCGCCAGGGGGTTCTCGAGATCGCGCTCGCCGGAGTAACGGCTGTTCGGCGCGTCGCTGGGGGCCAGCCATTCCTTTTCCGAGCCCCAGTACACGTCCTTCTCGGGGTGCCAGATGTCCTCGCGGCCGAAGGCGAAACCGAAGGTCTTCAGGCCCATCGACTCGTAGGCCATGTTGCCGGCGAGGATGATCAGGTCGGCCCAGCTGAGCTTGTTGCCGTATTTCTTCTTGATCGGCCAGAGCAGGCGGCGGGCCTTGTCGAGGTTGACGTTGTCGGGCCAGGAGTTGAGCGGTGCGAAGCGCTGGTTGCCCCGGCCACCACCGCCACGGCCGTCCGCGATGCGGTAGGTCCCCGCGGAGTGCCAGGCCATGCGGATCATCAGCCCGCCATAGTGCCCCCAGTCCGCAGGCCACCAGTCCTGGCTGTCCGTCATGAGGGCCTTGAGATCCTTCTTGAGCGCCTCGACGTCGAGCTTCCTGACCTCTTCACGATAATTGAAGCCAGCGCCCATCGGGTTGGTCTTGGTGTCGTGCTGGTGCAGGATGTCGAGGTTCAGGGCCTTTGGCCACCACTCCATGTTCGACACGCCGGCGCTCGTGGCACCACCATGCATCACCGGGCACTTGCCTGCGGCACTTGCGTTTTTCGTCTCCATCTCGGCCTCCGTTGTTTGAGTTGCCAACTGAAACGTTCACCCGCCCGCCCATCTCGAGCCGTTGCCGTACCGGCGGGCGTTCTGAGTGCATCAGTCAAGCCTACTATATGCCTGCGGCGCGATCCGGGGTGCGAACGTCGCGCAATAATGAGAATAGGAAGAAATCATCGCGCAGAGGCCGGCGCACTTCGCACCCGGCCGATGCCCGCGCGCCGCGCGATACACGGACGGAACGCGGGAGTGGGTGCCGATTCGCGTATCGAGTGCCGCGCAAGTGGGGCCTGAAGCCGGAACGGTGGGCCACCCCGGAGGGGTGCCGGGCGCCAGCGGATTATGAGCGGCCTCATGAAACGACGATTTGCGGCTTCATGGCAGAAGCAGGGCCTGGTTCCATGCAGGTGTGCGTATTTGAGATCAGCAGGCCGGCGTAATTCTCCGCTGCTCGGGCAAGCATGACGAATGCGCAGTTGCCAAACCGTGGAGGGACGTCACTTGAGGCGCACGTTCGTGCGAAGCCGGCCGATGAAAGCATATACCGCTGAAGGTGGGCGCCGACTGTCGGATTGAGTCGTTGCGCGTCTCCAGGCGGGTTTGCTATCGGCAACCTTCGTCGCCTCGGGAGGGGGCTTAGGCAGGTTGCCGATCGGAGTGGCCGTCCGGAGTGGCGGCAGAATGAGAGTTCTTCGGCCGTTGCTGTCACTCATCCGAGAGCAAGCGGATGACCGGAAAGTCGGCGATAGCGGCCAGACATTAATCATCAAAAGCGATAACCAAATCATCCAACTTGCCTGCCCACCCCGAAATGCACGTATGGCGTGGCGCTGATCGGGCGAACGTGCCAGCCTCAGCGGTTTGCCCGCTTCATTCAGGGTGTGTCCCAGGAAGTGGTGTAAGAGCTGAGGCGTTGTGATCGCCGAGCTGGCCCTGCAGGGCCAGCTCGGCGGGCGCGATCGGTGGGTCATCGGAGAACTTCGGTAAGGTGGAGTTGCAAAGCTTCAACCTAACCATGAGGAAGAACCCGATGACCAATGACAGCATGCAACTATCCGAACTGATTGAGAAGGCCGGTGCGGACGATTTCGTGCGCGAGATGCTTGGTTTTGTCGCCCAGCGGATGATGGAACTCGACGTCGAGGGGCGCTGCGGTGCCGGCCACGGCGAGCGCTCCGAGGCACGCACCAATTCACGCAACGGATTTCGTGACCGGGACTGGCATACGCGTGCCGGCACGGTGGCGCTACGCATCCCGAAGCTGCGCTCGGGCAGCTACTTCCCGCCCTTTCTGGAGCCCCGTCGCACCTCCGAGAAGGCGCTCGCGGCGGTGATCCAGGAAGCCTATGTGCAGGGCATCTCGACGCGCTCGGTCGATGATCTGGTCAAGGCCATGGGCATGACTGGAATTTCCAAGAGCCAGGTCTCACGACTGTGTGCCGAGATCGACGAGCGCGTGCACGGCTTTCTTGAACGGCCGATCGAGGGCGACTGGCCGTACCTGTGGATTGACGCCACCTACGTGAAGGTGCGCGAGGGCGGGCGCATCATCTCGGTGGCCGTAATAATCGCCATCGGCGCCAACACGCAGGGACGCCGTGAAGTGCTTGGCCTGAAGGTGGGGGCCTCGGAAGCGGAGCCGTTCTGGACCGACTTCCTGCGCAGCCTCACACGGCGCGGACTGCGCGGCGTGAAGCTGGTCATCTCGGATGCCCACGAAGGGCTCAAGGCGGCGATGCGAAAGGTGATCTCGGCCACCTGGCAGCGCTGCCGCGTGCATTTCATGCGCAACCTGCTGGTGCATGCGCCCAAAGGCCAGCGCGGCGTGGTCTCCGCGCTCGTTCGCACCATCTTTGCCCAGACCAGCGAGAAGGCCGCTCGGGCGCAGTGGCACGTGGTGGCCGATCAACTTCAAGAGCGATTCCCGAAGATCGGAAAACTCATGACGGATGCCGAGCAGGACGTGCTCGCCCACATGAGTTTTCCGCGCGAGCACCACAGCAAAATCTATTCGACCAATCCGATCGAACGGCTCAACGGCGAGATCAAACGCCGTACCGATGTAGTCGGTATCTTCCCCAACGAGGCTGCGATCGTGCGCCTCGTCGGCGCACTCCTGCTCGAGCAAAACGACGAGTGGGCGCTATGCCGAAGATACATGTCGCTGGAAACGCTTGCCGAGCTCGGCGACAATCCTTCTGTCAGCCTGCCAGCGGTTGCAGACTGACTCG
>JACKMC010000007.1 GCA_024235595.1 Zoogloeaceae bacterium
CGTGGGCCACCGGCTCGCCCTCATCAACCTCGACAATGCCTCCGAGGTGGATCAGGTCGAGGCGGAAGCACGGGCCCTCGGCCGGGTCCAGAAAGTCGGCATCCGGGTAGTTACCTCGGTTGGCTGGTCGGGCCAGTTCGGCAACAGCATTGCAGCCGGCGAAGCGCTGGCAATGGCGCGCCGCATCGCCGCGAGCGATGCGCTAGCGCTCGCCGGCCTTCACATCCACCTCGGCACCGGGCTCAAGCACCTGCCGACCTATCTGCAGGCCATCCGCGAAGTCTGCGTCTTTGCCCGGACGCTTCGATCCGAACTCGGTACCGCACTTTCATACCTCGACTTTGGCGGCGGCTTCGGGGTGCCCACGGTACGGCCAATGGACGAGTGGGACCAGCGCCTGCAGGCAAACGGCTACCCGCCCGGGCCGATCGACCCGGGCGCCAACCCCACTCCGGAAGCCTTTGCCGAGGCCGTCACGGGGCTCCTGCGCGAATTCTACGATCCCGGACATCCCGAAAACTGCCCTGCCCTGATCTTCGAACCCGGCCGTGCCATCACCAGCAGTGCGCAGACGCTCCTTCTCAGCGTGATTGCAATCAAGCCCGGCCCGAACGGCAGCCGCAAGCTGATCCTCGACGGCGGCAAGAACATCACGATTCCCCTCGGCTACGAACTGCACGAGGTCCTGCCTGCCTCGAAGATGAATTCGCCCTATGGGGGCCAGCACCAACTCTACGGCCCGCTGTGCCACCCCGGCGACATCCTCGTGCTGTGGAAGCGCCTGCCCGAGCTCGAGCCAGGCGATGTGGTCGCGATCATGGATGCCGGCGCCTATTTCATCCCCAACCAGATGAACTTCTCGAACCCCCGCCCTGCAGTCGTGATGGCCCACGACGGCACGGCCGAACTCATCCGCGCCAGGGAGCAGTTCGAGGATATCGTGCGGCTCGATCAGTTCGTGGATTGAAGCACGCCTTCGAGCCCCTTCTTGCCGCTGCATACGGGCACCGACAAGCAGGCTAGCGTTTCGACCCCGCCAACGGCCCCACACAAGGGCTTGGCGCGACACCTCAAACCCGCTCTCTTCCGGCACAGGCCGGAATCGAGGCCCGGTGCGCGCCCGCAGCGACTTGCACGGTGGACTCGGCTCCAAAGATGCGGCACTGCTTGCGTTTTCAAACTGAAGGAACGCTAGCGTGCAACGCCCGCGCTTTGCCGACAGAGGCCCCACGCCGAGCCAGGCCATTTGCCTCGTCGCCGAACTTGCACCAACTCGAACGCGAGCCGCCGATGTCGGAGAAATTTACAAGCTCCCCGCCCAATTGACTCTCCGCGGCCGAACACAAGATGAGGACACGTTTACATTCAACGCGTTAAGCAGCCTGGCACACACCTTGCTTAGTCCGATCGCATTTTCAATACTTGCAAAAAGCATTATTTCCAACCGGGGATTCGCATGTCGAAAATTCGATCACAGAAAGCCAATACGCGGCCACGCACCCGACATCTCGCCCTTGCGACTGCGCTAGTCTCCATTTCGCTTTCGGCCAATGCCGGCCTCCTGGCAAATGGTGGTTTCGAGACTGGCGACTTTTCAGCCTGGCATACAGTAGGCCTTGCGAGCGTCGTGGGATCCGTCGGCTCCCCGGAAGTTCTCCCAACCGACGGCAATCACCAGGCCATGCTCATCACGCCGTCCGCAAACGCCGGAGCAACGGACGCGTTGGTGGGACTACCCGCAGGAACGATCAGAAGCTTGATGCTTTCCGCCGATTGGGGTGGCTGCACTTTCGGTGGATGCGGACCGATCGCTGGCTCCGCGATGACTCAGGCGTTTTCGGCATCGGCATATCAGTCGATAAGCTTTGATTGGCGACTCCTCACTTACGAAGGACCCATGGGCCATTTGTACGACGTCCCTTTCGTTGCCGTGATCGGACCTGGCTCAATTGCGGTGTCGCTGCTTCGAGCGTCAGATTTTTCCGCTGCGCCGGAGTCGCTCGCACCAGCAAGCTCTGCCGATGCCTACTACCCTCTAGTCAAATCCGAGGTCCAGACCTTTACCTATCGCCTGCCAAGTGCCGGCGAATACACGATCGGCATCGGCATCCTCTCCAACTGGGACACCAACAATACCTCTGCGATTCTTGTCGATAACGTCCACGCCTCGATACCGGAGCCGGAGACCCTTCCCCTGCTCGGCCTCGGCCTCGCGGCGTTCCTTTCGATCCGGAGCCTCCCCCTGCGCAGGTTCAAGAGGCTCGCTTAAGGCAGACAAGCCGGGCAACGTATCGGAGGAGGTGCAACGCCCAGGCGCACCCGAAAGCATCTTGGGCGATCAGCCAATCGCAACACCCCGAGCAAGACGTCCTTGCTCTTCATCCCCCAAAAAAAGGGAGGCCAACCATGCAAATCGAAAACCTTGTCAACAGGGCATGCCGATGCGCCGGAAAGCTACTGACCGCGCTTTTTATAACGCTCTCGGGCTCGGCCAGTCATGGCGCGCTCGTAACGATATTCGACAATACCTACCAGCCGACGTCCGGATACGAAAGCGTCTACAACACTATCTATAGCGGGGTAAAACAGGTCGGGCAAGGATTCAACACGGACGAATACTGGTACGAGCTTGAACGAATCACATTGATCCCGGGTCTTGCCTCCGACCCGGGTGCGAGAGGCATTGACTCCGGAGCGGTTCTCGACATCTACGAGAATGGTCTTGGAGGTTCCTATCTCCTGACCTCCCTGCCTCTGGGTCGCGATGGTTTCACCGCCCCCGGCCTGCAGCTCCGCCCGAAATCGGTGTATTTCGTCGTGCTCAATTCCGCCAATGAAAGTGCCTGGGCCTGGACGAGCTTCAGTGAAGGTGTGGGTATTGGTTTTGTTCCGACCTTGGTTCTGGGGGGCGACTTTCGCACAAGCACGGGCCGAGCGATCACCTGGCCCTTGGTCGCAAGCGGGTATCCGCTGGCTGGCGCCCCGATGATGATGCAGGTTCTCGCACAGCGCCTCCCCGAGCCCTCGACTGGCAGTCTCCTGATTGCGGCAGGAACGCTCGCCCTGATGTCGGGCTTGCGCAGAAGGGCAAAGGTCGCGTCCAGGCTGCAGCGGTGATCGCACGATGGCCCCGGAACCCGCCACGACAACGCCGCTGCGCGGAAGACCGTACGGAGCAGCCACGCCGTGAACGTATGGGCAGCCAGGCTTCGACCGATGCCCTACCTTCCCAGAAACGCCCGCAGCGCGAACCACGCCGGCTTTGGGTCGGCCCAGTCGAAATAGGCGCAACTGCGGACGCGGGCGAGTGAGCGCAGCCATTCGCGGAGCGAAAGCTCGCCGCGGCGCACATGCCCGACGCTGCGGGAGAAACAGAAAAAGGCGTCCTGCGTGAGGTTGATCCAGGCGGCATCGGTCGTCACGGCTTGCCCACGGCCTGCGGAGGAAGGATCGAGCATGAAGCCCAGCAGCGGGTGCCCCGTTGCCGGGCCGAGCGGGTACTGGACCCATGGGCGCGCGTTGATCTCGATGAGGTAGCAGGCGCCGGAGTCTTCGTCGCGCAGGATCTCGACTTCGGCAATGCCCTGGTAGTCGAGCAGCTCGAGCGCCTTGCGCGCCAGTGCCTCGACTTGCGCCTGTGGCGAGAGCTGCACGTAGCTACCTACCGCACAGACCCGTGGCAAGGGGCGGCGCTTGATGGCGACGTAGCTTGTCAGGGCCTTGCCGGCTCGGGCCGCGCCAACCGAATACTGGACGAGCGGCCGGCCGAGCAGGGATTCATTGATCTCGACGGGTACGCCGGCAGCGGCGAAGCGGCCCAGCAGTTCGACGGCCTCGGAGCGGTTGGCGACCTCGGCCGCTTTTGGCAGAGCGGCGGCGCGATGGCCAAACGACGCGGCCGGCCTGATCAGCAGAGGCCACGGCAGATCGGTGTCGCCGCGTTCAATGCAGGCCGGATCGATGCGCGCAGGGATGGGAAGTGCATTGCGCAGGCAGAATTCGCTGAAAGCCGCCTTTTGCGTACAGGTTTCGAGGGCGGTGTTCTGCGGGTGCAGGATTCGGCCAAAGGCGGAATCGAGCGCCGCGCGATGCCCGGCCACGAATTCAAGCCATGCATCGCTGGTTGCGATCAGCCACGCCGAGTCCGCCGAGGCGAGCAGCAGCAGGGTATCGAGCACCGCGGCATCGGTCGCGTCGGCCGCGAGGATGCGGGTTCGGGCATGGCGGGAGCGGCTTGCGATGTCGGCGCGACGATCGACGACTATCGGCGCCAGGCCGAGGCGGTGAGCATCGCGGACCATCGCCAGCCCGGTCACCGTGCTGCCCAGGATGACGAGCGCATCGGGGCGGTCCCTCGGCGCAGGCCTAGGCGGCAAGGCGGGCATGGACGAGGATGGAGTGAGAGAGCCTCGACGCGACCCAGGGCAGCATGCGCCACATCGATCTGGCAAGCGACGTTTCCACAAGCCACTGCCAGCGGGCCAGCCGCGAGGGCAGGATGGGCAGCCAGAACAGCGTCACCTCGGAGAAGCCGGCGCGGCGCAGCGCCTCAAGCACGTTTTCACGATGCTCGTAGCGAAGGTGGGTAGGCTTGCCGGCCCGCTGCAGGCGACGCTGCTCGAGCACGTTGGCAACGCATTCGGCATTGAGGATATCGACCCACAGGCTGCCTTGCGGCTTGAGCGTGCGGGCAATCGATTGCAGCGCCGTCCCGCTGTCGGCAACGGCCTGAAGGACCCCGAAGCAGAGCACCCCGTCGACCGCCGCATTCTTTACCGGCAGGCGGTTCACATCGGCGGCGAACCAGTCGATCGCGGGGTCGTCGGTGCGTTTGCATGCTTTCACCAGCGATGGCAGCGAATAGTCGATGCCGATCACGCGCAAGCCTTCGGAGGCCAGCATCCGGGTATAGGTTCCGGCGCCGCAACCGATGTCGAGCCACAGCGCGCCCTTCGGCGCCCCCGGCCACTGGCGCATGAAATTGCGCATCCGGGTTTCAAGGCCCGATGGGCTCCAGCCGGCTATTCCCGCGTCGTCGTCGCGCAGGCCGGCAAATTCCTCGAAGCGGCGGCGCCAGCGCTTTTCGAAATCGGGAGGAAGCTCGTGCTTCATGTCGCCACCCAATGATTACACCATATCTACCGGAAAGCGCTTACGCGAAAGCAGAAGGCGCAAAGCAAAACGCGTTGGTGACCTGTCCCAAGGAGTAAAGCGAGGCAATTGAAACCTGTCACCACCTTCTACACACACCCCGGTGGCGGTAGACACGGCGGCTGAAAAACCAGCTGCTTTCACTTGTGAAACGTGCCGACTCTCGTAATCCTTCCCCGGCCTGCCGTTAGGGTATGCAAAAAAAGCTACCGGAGCGTCGATAATCGACTCTAGCTCTGTCCTACTTCCACAAATCTCCCGCTCACTCCGAAGCGAATCCTCCAAGGCGAGAATCGGATGGCTCCTTGTATGTGCGCCAATAGTCATACCCGCAGCGTGGAGATCCCTAACCTGGGATCGTGTCATCATAAGCGAGTCGGGCGGCGAGACTTTAGCCAACGTCGAAACCCGTCCTACCAGTTCACTACGCCGACCTTCCGGAAGGTATTTGATTCGCTCAAGTAACGACTCAATAGCCCCTCGTCGAGCCTCGTTCGAATCGGTGCGTAAACACCCCATCCCCAAAGTTTCCAAATCTATGCGGTCACCCCTAAACGCACGGAACGATTCTATTATGGAATCGTTCCACATACAGCCCCCATCGAGAAAATCCGTCGCAATGAAGAATGTAGCGGGAACACCCAACGCCTTTAGAATCGGGAGTGCCACTTCAAAATTATCACGATAGCCATCGTCAAATGTTATGACAGCAGCGCGTGCCGGAAGACCCCCACCATACAAACCGTTGACAGCCTCTGAGAGCGAAATAATATTAAACATCCTGCGCATCACATTCAGTTTGGCACGGAAACTGCTTGCACATACTTCATAGGGGAACAACGGATCCGGATTAACCGGAATTCGATGAAAGAGAAGAATTGAAACTGCCGTCCGACCAAGCAGCCCGTCTGCTGTACGTAGATTTATCATTCCAAATACAACCCTGAATCATTAAAGCACTGAAAACAAACAGCGCATTTCCCAACACGCCCTTTTCATCACAAGACAATCAACAAATTGCATTACCGACCCAGCAACACGCCGACGACCTTAGCGCCCCTCTTACGTACTCCGGCGCTCCTTACCTCTTCTGAGAAGCAGGATGGGCGTCACTTGTATCCCCGCGCCTCCCCGTTAATACGCACAAAACGACACGCTAGCGCACATCTAAGCCAATCACCCGTGGCAAAAAAAACCACCTTCAACATCGGGGACCAAGAATTGATTGCCACCGAGGGCCCAACGATCAGCAGAAGTCCGCTCCTGAGCGGGCATCGCAATACTCACGCCCCTCATCGCTCACCAAGCACAATTCAGACAACTCAGATACCGAAAACCGATTCCGTCCATGCACTCAACCACCGATCTCTGCCAAAGATCTTCATCCTGGTTGTTCTCTAGGCCGAGCGCAAAGGTACCGCAACGCACCACTGACGTCCATCCGAACTGTCATCGTTCTCTTGGTCTGCAATTACGACGCGTCGTCAACAAATGTCTGTGCATAATATCCGACAGATACCAATCGACGAGCGGCTTACGTCTGATACCCTAGGCAAAACGCCGCTGCCCACTCCCAGTCCCCCTCCAAAAAGTTTGCACCTCGCCCGATAGAATCAGCAATGCATACTCAAAACCGCAAGATCCAATAGCGAGCCCCAACTAGTCAGCGCACCGAAGCGGGACCTTACTAGTCACATATCGAAACTTCCCAGACGCCTCGGGGGCAATCATATCCACCAGTTCGATTTCAACAACAACGTCACGACCCAGCCGGCCTTGAAGCTCGCGCCGAATCTTGTCACCAACACTATCATTAAACCCAATATTCGCAACCAACTTCACCACCAGCCGGTGGGTGCTCTCCTGAACAATCTTAAACGACGCAATCTCGACGATATCTCTTAAGACGTAAATGAGCGAAAGACCGTGCATTACTGTTCCATCACTAGCAGTTACGAAGTCTGTAGTCCGCCCCTCAATATTCTTAAGCATTGGCAACTGCCTGCCACACCCGCAATAGCCATGATCAAGCACGCCAATATCACCTGTTCGATACCTCACGAAAGGAAAATCTTGAGTTGCAAGATGTGTCACGACTATTTCGCCACTTTCCCCTTGTGGTGCGATTGCGCCGTTCTTGTCAACAATCTCCACAATGACATCTTCCGCTGAAATATGCATACCACCGTGGGGACATTCATGCGCAATGAATCCAGCATCGCGGGCGCCATAGCCATTCGCTACCGGGCAGCCAAAAACCCGTTGGATCAGATTCCGCTGATGATCATAGAGCCGCTCGGACGTGCAGAATACTACTCGGAGTCCACAATCAGCGAGGCACATACCCTTTGACTCCGCTCTCATGGCAATTAAGGAGAGTGCCGAAGGATATCCGAAAAGCATTCTTGGCTTCCACCGGAGGATCTTTTCTATAAACTTGTCCAGCCTCGGATTAGACATATCGAACGCTGGCAATAACCTGCTACGCAATAACGCGTCCCTGAGACTTCTGACTCTGTCCTGGCCTGACAACTCGATTGGAGAACCCCAAACAACGACCTCTGGGTCTCCGATATCCACCCCCCACCACCTAGTTGCGCGCCATTTCGCAGCAACGTCATGACTTCGGCGAGCTTCCCCAATAAAAAAGACAAGGGGCTCACCACTTGAACCCCCAGTGTTGTAGCGCGCCAACCCATTTGCACTGCGTGATTTCAACTTCTCCACATTGGCCCGCACAGTCGCCTTATCGAGCAATGGCAACATTGCCAGATCGGTAGGCCTTTGAATATTGCGTGGATCAACGCCGATATTTCTAAACAGATCCGAATAGAAAACAACATCACGCGCAATTCCAACCATGAAATCTTGGAGGCGCGAATTGCGAAATTTTTCAATATCGGCCCGATCGGCCCACTGCGACTTCTCGAGCTCTCGAAAACGATCGAGAGTGCTGTGCCCCTTAATTCTTTCGTGAAGTGGAAATAGAGCGGTCGAGACAAACTTGGTGTAAAGATCCACTGCGAGCCACCTCCGAACTAAGAAATAAACCTTTTTATTCCATTCAATACATCGCGCCAAAATGGCCAGGGATCCCGGATACTCCAAACGTAATATCGAACGTTGGGTCTAATAAAATCTCGCACGAACCTAATTAACTCACAAGAGACATCTACTTGGAAGCTACGATCGCGGATCTTCTCTCTTTGAAAAATAATTCGATGAAGGCGTTTCATCTCACCCAAAACCGAACGGCACCGTATGGCTTCTTTAAGCCCACCCACTGGTTTCGGCGTAACACCCGCGGCAGAATGAAACAACGCTAGCGCAAACTGCGCGCCGCTGTAATACGCCAAAGGATAGCTTCCCCAGAAGCGGCCGTTGACTTCCATCAACACAAAACGATCAGTTCGATCATCGTATCGATATTCCACCATCGCAACGCCTTCCCACCCAATTTCCCGCAAGAGCCTTATAGACTGCTCCTGAAGCTTGGAGAAGTGGCGAAGCGAAACCCCTTCACAGACGCTTGAAAATCCGCCTTCAGGCGGCCACTCTGCTATTCGGACATGTTGGAATATTCTCTCCGCCACACCATTTCGGATAAGAAAGAATTGCCCAAAACCACGACCAGGACAATACTCTTGCACAAGCGGCCAAGTCCCTACTGATGCGTAACGCTCCCCTGTCAGAGCCAAGTCGGAATCGGAATAGATATACTCGGCCTTCAACAATGGTATGCCTGCGTCTCGCAAGAGAGGCCCAACTACATTGGGATCTCTCCACTTAAGAACCACTGGATATCCAATAGTTGCGCCCGCCCGCTTAAACTCATCTAGTGTTATAGGTGCAATACTTGCCGGCGTTGATATCCCTAGAGCATTGGCTAATATCAGCGTGCGCTCTTTGTCAAGTACGGCCTCAAACGCCTCCTTTCTTGGAACAATCGGAACAATCAACCCAAACTCATCTTTATGTTCGATGAGCCATCGGATGTGTTGTTCAGAAATTGCAATCAGATAGCCACGTCCATACCTAAATCCAATATTGCGAATTTCATCTATGCCTTCTGGATTTCCTACATGAGACACAATCTCACCCGCTACAGCGTAGCGCGATTCAAGCCCAAGGTCATCGCACGAGGTGGCCAACGCGATGACACGAACGCTAGCCTGCCCAACCTCCCGAATAATCGAGAGTCCAATCTGAGATCCAACCCCAAGCACATAGCAAACAGGATCGTCTTCTGCATCTCTCACAGAAATTCCTCTCGAGCCTTTGCAGCACGATTAAAGCTACTCAAGGCCCTCGCGCTGACAGTTTTTAACCAATCCTTTTTTTTCTCTGTCCAAGATCCAATTAGCACGACGGACAAGAACACAAGCACCGTCACTTGCCACCAAAACATTGAACCGCTTGGATCCCCGTTGACAACAGCCGCCCAGAACAAGAACAGCGGTTGATGCAACAAATACAATGAGAAAGTGTAAGACGCGCAAAATCTCACGATCCTTACAAGCCCATTCTGATCAAGGTCTACCCGTAGAAGAACGGCTTTCATTCCAGCAAAATTCAGCGCAACAGCTATCGCAAGCAGATAGTCAGTCAGAAAAAACTTTGAAAAGGTCAAATACTTGTAGACCTCACTCCCAAGCAGGTTTTCGAGCAAACCCGTAGTCGCTTCTTGCAGTTCCATCACGCGCAGCAACGTAATAAGGAGAACCGAGAGCAACACCATGACGATTCCCTCAAAGAGCTTAAGATCCTCGCCGAGTTTCGAACGATGCAAAAACACTCCTAGATACCAAATCGGAAGAAGAAGCAGAATTTTAGGTCCGAGGATCAGGACCACCGCTCCAATGGTCACTACCCTCAGTCTTCCGGAAAGGAAGTTTGCCACTCCAAAAATTAAGTAATACCACCATTCGTAAGTAATCGACCAGTATGGAACATTCGAAAAACTGGTAATTGACACAAACCACAACTCGTTGAGCATGAATATGCTGCTTACAATCCTCACCAATATGTTATCGATAGGATATGAAGCGTACACTTCGGGATACAAGCTTCTACCGGCCAAATCCAATACGCAAGTAAGAAAAACTGCGGGGACAGCCACAGAAAAGACACGAGCAAATCTCGCGACGCCGAAAGAAAATAAATCATTCTCATTCCGCGACGATACGTAAGAAATCACATAGCCCGAAAGGACAAAGAAAACAATAACAGAGCTGTGCCCATAGTCGCTTAAAGGAAGGGGCTTCTCGATAATGATTCTTTGGTTAGAATGATAAACAAAGACAAGGAATGCAGCCACAAAACGGATGAGGTCGAGATAAACCGAAAACGCTCTGTTCACGCCCCCTCCTCTTAGCGCTCAAGCAAGCGCCGAAACGCCTGCTCTAAGGTTCGAATTGTCGTAGCCATACGCCCTACTTCGGGCAAGCTATTTTCGTCAGGGTGACCTATTTCCGCCGCTCGTGCCTCCCTTACGGTTCTTACAGCACAGGACTCTTGGCTCAATTCTAGGTAATGACAAAACCTTCGGAATCTCCGTTCGACAACGAGATCCGGAATACCTCTTCCCTGGACCATCATTTCAAAATTGTGAGATAAAATAACAACCTCTGAAATGTTTGCGAATTGCGCCCGTTTTAAAAGTTGCGTCAATTCCAAATATCCCGCTGCGCCAATTTGGGCGGGGCGCAGGGAACCGTAGCCGTCTTTGAACACGGTCATTGGAAGCACGAATACGTCTTCTATCATACTTGGCCGCACAAAGTCATAACAGCCGCGCATATCTTTTCCACTATCAGGGTGCTCGATGTTTAGGCTTGAATCAATGAATATTCGATTAAATGAGAGCGCACGATAGGTATCACGATTCACTGCAAAACTACCTGCCCGAAATGCGGTTACATTACTCGCCCCTGCATTCTTTAAAAGATCTAACGAAATTCTTATCAGTTCACACTGCTCGGAATATGTGTACTCGGACAGATGCTGCCTTTTCGTTGTGCAATTTTCTATCAGTGGACGACTCGCCTCATCCACCCACTCTGGGTGAATATGGAGTTCCACATCATGCCCGGCGTTCAGTATCATATCGACGATAATGTTGAGATACTTTAGCCCGAACCTTGCAGAAAACAACGGCTCCACGAAAAATGTAGCTCTGAGCTTACTTTCATTGAGAAGTCTAAGGACTAGGGGAAGGCCGCAGCAATCTCTATATTTCGAGCCGTAAATATATCGCTCAAAGCTGCGTGGAAAATTCGCATCTAGGGAATTCCAGCCGCCACACCAAATTTCAACATCAAAGGTTAGATATACGTTGGTCCGCATTCAGCCACCCTCCTACTCTCGTAGCGATGCGATATGGACGATCGCGGAGAAAATAAGGCCCATACATGTAAAGTGAAAATCAGGTGAGAGTGTATGAGGATCATGCAGATGAATTCGTCGAGGCCTAGCCCACTGCCCAAGAACGTTTATGGATTCCCGAGGAAGGCCGGATTCGAGCAGTCGCTTTATGTGCCTCAACTCCATTACAAAGAGAGCATCGCCTTCACAATACTTGTAATCGGTAAGATTCGTCGCTCTATGGTTTCGTAGATTGACTCCATACTGGTCTCCAACCTCGATCGCCGTTTCGGTAGCAGGTGCTCCTGTCGTCGTGGAGAGGCCAATAGAAATTGAATTAAGGCCTTTACTCTGCGCCACAACGTCAGCAAACGCACTTCTGTTTATATTACCAAGGCATACAAATACATACCTTCTTGGGGATGAAGGACGCAGCTCAGAATCATAACTGTTAAATCTAAACATATAATCGATCTCGGCAAGCACGAATCTAATAAACCCTCTGAAAGTGCCGAAATTAGTACTGATGGATTGAACTGGCCTGATAAATATACTTGATAGAAAATGCATTCGCTGCCAACTCCACAACTATTTTAATTTTCCATTAATTGCTCGGCGAACTAGTTCGCTCCAGCGAGTGTAGACAGTCAGCCCCGTTTTTTAGCCCCTTGAGTAAGGTTCTCATAGCAGGCTTGCCACTTAACGCGAATGTGTTTCCATGTATAGTTTCTGATTTCTACCAAGCCGGAAGTTGTTAAGCGTTTGACGAGGTCAGGGTCGCGTGCGATCCGAAGAATCGCCTCCGACATTCTGACAGGGTCACCCGAGGGCACCAGCAATGCTGTGCGATCATGCGTTGCAATCTGAGAAACTCCTCCAACGTCTGTCGAAACTACTGGTACGCCGGCAGCATACGCTTCGAGAATTGAGACCGGCTGATTGTCAACCAGACTGGAATTGAGCATCATATTGGCGGATTGATAGAATTCGTGGATTTTTGAATTTTCAATCCGTCCAACGAATACGACGCGCTCACGAATTCCGAGATTTTCACAGATGTTGATAAGGCGTTTATGCTCTGGCCCGACTCCTGCAATACTGATATATGCCTGCGGAAGTTCTTTCAACACCAAGGAAAACGCTGCCAGTGCGGTTGCAATATCGTAGACTGGCTCGAGGTTTCGTGTCATCACGATATGAAACTTCTCGGGATCACGCATTTCTGGACGTGGATGGAATCTGGTTGTATCGACTACGTTTGGTATTATTTCAGTGCGAACCCCAAGATTCGCGAAAACTTTCTCGAGATATTTAGATGGGACTACAATGGCGTCTGCCATTTTTAGTGGCAGCAGTGCGAGAGTTTTTTTGCTAGCAAAGAAATCTTTTGCGGCGCCGCCATGGTAATTAACAACTATTGGAACTCTTCGCAGGCGAGAGATAGAGATGGTTGGAACAGCAAATAACCACCATGCCCATCCAGAATTGGCAAATACGTGAATGATTGTGCTTCGACCCACGGCACGCCATAGACGAACGGTGAACGGAATAAGACGAGCAACCGCCCTTAGACCCCGAACCCTGCGCATCCATGACGGTTGATATGGAGCGTTGGTCTCTATCAGTTCGACGGTGTATCCTTCCTCACGAAGATTTGTCAGCAATTGCATAGCCTGAGTTGCCATACCCCCGACCGGAGGCGGAACGGGACCGACTAAAGAAAGTCTCATTCGGTCCATTACTCGCACGATTTTTCTCGGTCAATTTGGTGGACGATAGAAATCAGACCGACAAGCAAAATTAACGTACCTGCAATTGCAAGTACAAGTGTAATCAATGTGGTGCGAAGTCGCTCCATGCGCGCCCGCTGGGGAGCGTTGGTGGCGCTGGCAACAGCCTTGATATCCGGCACATCGCCGACGATGCTCGCGTAGGCCCGGGCGAGATAGGGATGGATGCTGCGCAAGCCCGCCTTCAACGATCCGCCTTCACGACTCAATTGGGCGTTGCCCCACCACAGATACCACTCGTCCGCCCCTGCCCGGTAGTATTCTCGGAGGACTTCCTCGTATGCGAACCCCGGACGACCGGCGCCGGCCTTCCGGATGACGATTGCATCAGGATCCCCCTTCAGTGCATCGCGGAACTCGCGCGCGCTCAATGGCCTTCCGCTTGCGGCATCCTCGACGAAGAAGTTGTTGAATACATCCAGGTAGATCCAGCGTTGCTGTTGGCGGTCGAATACCTCGATGGCGGCGTGCCCATCGCCGCCGTAGCCATCGAAGGAAAACGCCCACTCGCGCGCGAACAGCCCGCTCGCGGAGGCGATCCCGATGAAAGCCTGGGTAAAATCGGAGCACGCCCCATAGCCTTCACGTATCTTTTTCAGGACCACGAAGAGGCCGTCGTCGATGCCCCCTTTCCCGGCGGCATGCTCGGTCAGATAGGAGGAAATGGCGAGCGCGTTCGCCCAATCGCCCGCTTCGGGCCTGACCCCCGCAGCCGCTGCGGCCTGCAGCAGCCTCTCATCGGCGGGCGCATCCTCGACAACAAAATCATCGGGGCGCGCCGAGGGTGTCCACTCGAAACTGGCGGCGGGCGCCGAGTCGAAGTGCAGCGCGTTGCGAAGGCGCACCGCCTCCGAGAGCGGCACGGCCTTGGAAGCGAGTACGGCAAGAAGCGCGAGCAGCAGACAGCACGTTGCGAGCAGTGCGAATCGCAGGCGCCGCTCGCGAGCGGTTGGTGTCACCAGCACAATCCTATGTAATTGGGTACGACCCCTTTGACATCGGTCATGTGGGCAAGATCCACGATCGTGTGCTCCGCCGTGGCACGCGCCTGCACGGCGTCGGACACCGCTCCGCCAGACAGGCCGACGATCAGCAGATCGGAATTGTCGATCACTTCGTTGATGTCCTCCCGGATCAATCGGCCGATGTGCGGGACATGGCGCTCGATGAAACTCTTGTTGGCGCCGAGCAGGCGGGAGAGATGCACCTCCGGGTCATAGACCAGCAGGTCCAGCCCCTTGCCGATGAGTTGTTCGGCGAGCGTGACCAGGGGGCTTTCCCGAAGATCGTCGGTTCCGGTCTTGAACGATAGACCGATCATGCCGACCCTGCGCTTGCCCGTCGAGAGGATGTGATTCAGGGCGAGCGCCACATGCTGCCGGTTGGAATCGAGAATGCCGCCGAGCATCGGCAGTTCGATGTCGCGCTGTTTGGCCAGGTACATGGTGGCACGCAGATCCTTCGGCAGGCAGGAGCCGCCGAAAGCGTATCCGGGCTTGAGGTAGGCGGGCGATATGTTGAGCTGCCTGTCCTTGCAGACCAGTTCCATCACCTCGAAAGGATCGACGCCAAGCGCATGGCTGAGCCGCGCGGTCTCGTTTGCGAAGGTGATCTTCAGGGCATGGAAGTTGTTGCAGCAGAGCTTGAGCATCTCGGCCGCGCGCACGGAGGTGACATGGAACTCGCACGGCAGGTGACCGAACAGTTCGCGCAGCTTGCCGATCGCATAGGAATGGCTGGAGCCGACGACCGTGAAGGGCGGCCGGTCATAGTCTCGGATCGACGAACCTTCGCGCAGGAACTCCGGCTGGAAGCACAGGTGAAAACCCTCGCCGTCCCTTTTTCCCGATTCGCGCTCGATGATCGGTCGAAGCACGTCTTCGACCGTACCGGGAACGAGCGTGGAACGAAACACGAAGATGTGGGGCTGGGTCTTGTTGCGGATCGCGGCGCCCAGATCCTTGGCCAGACGCAGCGCCGCGGATTGGTCCTGGCTGCCGTTGGCCGCCGAGGGCGTCCCCACGCAGATCAACGAGATCTCGCTGTCGCCCACGGCCGCGGCAACGTCGGAGGTTACCGACACCCTGCCGCTGGCAGCGGCGGCCGCCATCAGTTCGATCATCCCCTCTTCGACCACGGGCGTCTTGCCCTCACGAATGAGCGAGAGCTTTGCAGGTTCGATATCGACACCGATTACGTTGTGACCGTCCCTGGCGAGACATGCCAGCGACACTGCCCCGACATAGCCGAGACCGAAAATGCTCAAGTTCATGTTATTTGCTCACGAAAAGGATTGAATCACTTGCGGGTCAATGTGCTCACGCCGCCACGGGTCCGCGCTCCCGGTGGAATGCCTCGATACAACGCTCGACGATGCCGTCGAGCCGCCGCATCGATGCGGACCAGTCATGGTTCGTCAGCATGCGTTCTCTGCCCGCTCGCGCGAGGCGCCCGCGCTCTTCCGGGTTCCCCATGATACGAAGCGCATGATGAGCGTACTCTTCGGGGGTCCTTCCAACGAGGAAATGCTCCTCATCGAGCGCATCGACGCCGCCCGCCCCCATCGGACTCGTGACCACCGGCACGCCCATCGCCATGGCTTCAAGGATCTTGTTCTGCGTGCCCCGGGCGATGTTGAGCGGCGCCACCATGGCGGCCGAACGCAGGATGTACGGGCGTACGTCGGGGACCGACCCGGTCACCGTTACGCCGGGCAGCTCACCCAGCCTGCGAATCTCCGGCGACGGGTCGGCGCCGACGATCAGCAGCTTTGCCTGCGGCCGCTTCGCCCGCACCAGGGGAAAGGTCTTTGCGCAGAACTCGAGCATGCACTCCTGGTTCGGATAGTAATCCATGCGTCCGATGAAACTCAGCGAGTCTTCGTCGTAGCCCTCTGCGTCCGGCTTGAAGAAGGTCGCATCCACGCCATTTGGAAACCAGTCGGTGTGGGCCGCCGCGCCGTAGCTCTCGAGCGTTTCCCACTCGGCACGGGTGGTCGCGGTGCTCATGTCGAAGCAGCGCGCGAGTCGCTTCTCTTCGCGCTCCAGCTTCGCGCCCTCGAGCCGATAGCCGAGTGAGAGCGGAAACGGCTTGTATTTTCCGTATTCGAGCCATTTCTGCGAGTCCATGTCGCCGAAATCCAGGATCTTCGGGATGTCGCGGACATGCTCCACATACTGGGCAACCGACGAGCAATGCACGAAGATGAGATCGAATCGCTCCCGCTCGAGCGCCGCGTCGATGGCCCGCTGCAGGTCGCGCGAATAGAAGTAGCCCAGCGAGGATGGCGTCGGCGTCGGAAGCCGCGCCACCATTCGCAGGGTCTGAAACGGATTGCTCACCACCGCCATCTCGAAACGCTCGCAGTGCGGCGCAATGCCTCGCCCCTCGGCTGCCTCGTCATCGGAGCGGGCCAGCGAGCAAACCGTCACCTTGTGGCCCGCTTCGGAAAAGTGCCGGATCATGTTGAACGGACGAATCTTTCCGCCGCGTTTCGGCGGAAACGGAAAGCGATGACACACATACAGGATGTTCATCGAATGACTGCCTTCAGTTCACCGGTCACGTCTTCATGCGACCGTCCATCAATATACATGCACGCCCAGATCTCGAAGTTCATGAGGGCCAGCAAGACGTCGGTGTAGTCCTCGCGATTGGCCCGGTGGGCCGAGATCAGGCCCGCCACCGTTGCCGCATCGAAGAGGCCGCGCGCGCTGATTGCCTCGGGGCGCAATACATGGTCGAGAACCGTTGCCAGCTGCCCCTTCAGCCAGGCGCCGATGGGCGTACCGAAACCACGCTTCTTGCGGTGCAGGATATCCTGCGGGAGCACGTCCTCGAGCGCTTTCTTCATGACGTGCTTCAGCTCTCCGCCCTTGACCTTGATGCGCTCGGGCATGGCCGCCGCAAGTTCCACGAGCTGGTGGTCGAGCAGCGGGACGCGACATTCGAGCGACACCGCCATGCTCATCTTGTCGGTCAGCATGAGCAGGTCGTCGGGCAACTGGGTGAGCGCATCGACTGCCATCATCCGGTTCAGGCTGTCCGAGCCGGAGGCAAGCTCGAAGGCGCTCTTGACCGCATCGAAGGGATTCGAAGGGGTAGCCTTCAACAGGCTTCCCGCCTGATCTTCGGGCATGATCTGCAGGTATGCACGATAACGCTCCTCGAAACTGAGCGCCGAACTCGCGAGAAAACCCTTGGCGAGCCGCATCATGTTGAGTGCGGACGAGTGCCGATCGCTCGGCAGCATCCTGCCCACGGCCCGCGCCCCGGACTTCACCAGCCCGGGCAGGCGGTCGAATCGCTCGACGTAGTGGTTGCCCATATAGCGGCGGTAGCCGCCGAAAAGCTCATCCCCCCCTACGCCGGAGAGGATCACCGTCACGTCGCGACGCGCGAACTCCGAGACGAGGTAGGTCGTAAGGAAGGCGCTGTCGGCGATGGGTTCGTCCATGTGCCAGAGCAGGCGCGGCAGCAGGCCGATGACATCCGGCCTGACCACGATCTCGTGGTGCTCGGTGCCGAACAGCTCGGCAACCCGTCTCGCGTAAGGAAGCTCGTTGTAGAGCGATTCGGCGCTGCCGCCTTCGAAGCCGATGGAATAGGTCTTGATCGGAAGATCGGTTTCGCGCGCCATGAAGGCGACCACCGCGCTCGAATCGATACCGCCCGAGAGAAAGGCCCCGATCGGCACGTCGCTGACCATCTGGCTGCGGACCGAGCGCTCGATGTCGGCCCGCACCCGCTCGCTCCAGTCGGCTTCGGACATGGTGGTGTCGATCGCCGAAGGAATCTGCCAGTAGCCGCTTTCCGAGACCTCGCCATGCTCGATCGCGAGCAGCGTTGCGACCGGCAACTTGCGGATGCCGTCGAACAGCGAGAACGGGGCCGGAACGTAACCGAGCTGGAGGTAGGCATGAAGCGCGGTGCCATCGACCCGCCGGGAAACACCCGGCACTTCGAGGATCGCCTTCGCCTCGGTCGAGAAGATCAGCCTGGTGCGGTCCCGGTAGATGTAGATGGGTTTGATGCCCAGGCGGTCCCGGCCGATGAGAAGTCTTCGTTCTTTCGCATCCCACAGCGCGAAACCGAACATCCCGTTCAGGCGGTGAACGAACTCGTCGCCCCACTGCTCGTAGGCATGAAGCAGCACTTCACTGTCGGATCGGGTACGAAAACGGTGGCCGAGGCCCTCGAGTTCGGCCCTGAGCTCGCGGAAGTTGTAGATCTCGCCATTGCACACCAGCCATAGCGTCTCGTCCTCGTTCGCGATCGGCTGGTGCCCGCCCTCCAGATCGATGATCGAGAGGCGCGTCATTCCGATCGCGCAAGGCCCGTCCACATGAGCGCCCAGGTCGTCGGGCCCGCGGTGACGGGTGACACCGCCCATTGCATCGAGCAGCGCGCCATCGACGGCTCGCCCATCGAGGGACACGATGCCGTAGATTCCGCACATCTCAGACGGCTCCGGCGAGGCCCAGGAGGCGCTGTCGTTCATTGGGCAGCAAGCGCGCGTAGACCTCGCGATAGCCACCGGCACTGTTGCTCCAGTTGCGTTCCGACTCCACGAACGCGCGCCCGGCACGCTTGATTCGCTCCCACTCGTCACGGCGCGTGAGCATTTCGGTGACGCTGCGCCCAAGCGCCTCGACATTGCCGGCCTCGAACAAAAGGCCTGTTTCGCCATGGCGAATGAGTTCGCGGTGGCCGCCCACGTCCGAGGCAACCAGCAAACGTCCCTGCGCCATGGCCTCGAGCGGCTTGAGCGGTGTTACCAGGTCGGTCAGACGCATCGACTTGCGCGGGTAGACCAGCACATCGATGAGGTTGTAATAGCGGTGGACCTCCGAATGCGGCACCCGGCCTGTGAATATCACCCGGTCGCCAAGCCCGAGCGACGCCACCTGCGCCTTCAGCGCGGACTCCTGAGGGCCTCCGCCCACGAACAGCGCCCGAAGCTCGGGGAAGGTCTCGAGCAGGCGCGGCATCGCCGCCACCACCATGTCCAGACCCTCGTAGCCGTAGAACGACCCCGCGAACCCCAGCACCGTCGCACCGCGCAGGCCGAGGCTGTTCCTCAGCGCCTCGTCCGGCGGCACGTCGTACTCGAAGGCATTCACGTCGACCGCGTTCGGGATCACCGTCACCTTGGCGGGCGAAATGCCGCGGCCGACGATATCGCTGCGCAGGCCTTCGCAGATCGTGGTCACCTGGTCGGCACGCCTGAGCGCCTGTGTCTCCAGCCAGCGCGACAGCCGGTACCGCAGGCTTCCTTCTGTCGTGGTGCCGTGATCGACGGCGGCATCTTCCCACGAGGCACGCATTTCGTAGACCACCGGGATACCCAGCCGGCGGCCGACCCGGGTCGCCGGGAGCCCGTTGAGCACCGGCGAATGGGCATGGATGACATGCGGCGAGAGGCACACCGCAAGCTCCTCCAGGCGCAGCTCGATGTCTCTCATGAGCTGCAGCTCGCGTGCCACCGGCAGCCGCGCGAGCATGCCCTGCGATGACCGGGTGCGATAGAACTCCCAGCCGTCGACCGCCTCCAGTTCTGCAGCCACGGCGCCCTGCTTGGGCGACGTCAGCTGATAGGTGTGCCAACCGAACTTGCGCTGCTCCTTGAGGATGGAGAGGGTCCGGAAGACATACCCGCTGTGCAGGGGCAAGGAGTGATCAAGTAGGTGCAATATCCGCAAGGTCATTGGACGAAAGACTCAGGCCGCTCGGTCGGATGGGGAAATCGAGGCATCCCCTGCATACTGCCGCAAGAATGCATTGAACATCAGCAGCGCCCACAGGGGTGACGAGTAATCGCGCACGCCCGACTGATGATTGTCGATCAATTCTTCGAGATAGGGCTGATTGAACCAGCCGGTCGCCATCAGCGGCCCTCCCAGCAGCGATTCGCGCAGGCGCGAGCGCAGCGGGCCGCGGAACCACCGTGCCAGGGGCACGGCGAAGCCCATCTTGCGCCGGTACAGCACATCGTGCGGCAACAGGGGTTCCAGGGCGTGCTTGAGCAGGTATTTCCCCTCCCCGCCACGGACCTTCGCCTGGGGTGAAAGCCTGGCCACCCACTCGATGAGCTCGTGGTCCATCAGCGGCTCGCGAACCTCCAGCGAGTGCGCCATGCTCGCACGGTCGACCTTGGTGTTGATGTCGCCGACCAGGTAGGTCTTGTAGTCGAGATACTGCACCATCGACAAGGGATCGTCGGTCTGCGCGCGCGCCGCGTGCCTGTGGAAGGTGTCGTCCGCCCGATATCCGCCCAAGGCGCTGCGCATGCTCCCGGAAAAGAGCTTCTGGCGCGCCGCGAGCGGGAGAATGGAGACATTGTGCATGTACGCGTCGACCGAATCGCGCGCCATGGCCTGGAAGGTGGCCTTGGCGCGAAATACCCGCGGCGCCCAGTCCGCCTTGGGGTAGAGCCACCCCAGGCCCCCGAAGACGCTTCGCCGCAGCGATTGCGGCAGCAGGCCCCGCAGGCGCTCTTCGGCCAGGTGTGTCCGATAGCGCGTATAGCCGCCGAAGGTTTCATCACCGCCGTCGCCTGAAAGCGCCACGGTGACATGCTTTCGCGCGAGCTCGCAGACCCTGTAGGTCGGAATCGCGGAGCTGTCCGCGAAGGGCTCGTCATAGAGCCAGGCCAGCGTGTCGACGAGCTCGAAATCGTCGGTGTGGACCAGCTCCTGGTGGTGGGCGGTCCGGTATCGCTCGGCGACCAGGCGCGCATAGGCGGACTCGTCATAGGCCGGGTCGTCGAAGGAGATCGAACAGGTATTCACCGGCCCCTTCGACAGCCCCGCCATCAAGGCCACGACCGCGCTCGAATCCACGCCACCGGAAAGAAAGGCGCCCAGCGGCACCTCCGAGATCATGCGCAGGCGGATGGATTCGCGAAGGCGTGCGATGAGTTCCTCCTCGGCGGCAACGGCGTCGATGGCAGGGTCCGGCGCGAATCGAACGTCCCAGAATTCCCGCGGTTCCGGCAGCGGCTGCCCTCGCCGGACGACAAGCGTCGATGCCGGCGGCAGCTTTCTCGCCGCAGTGAATATGCAGCGGGGTTCCGGAACGTAGCCGAGGGCAAAATAGTCCTCGACCGCCAGCGGATCGAGATCGGACGGCATCCCGCCGTGGGCGACGAGGGCCTTGAGTTCGGATGCGAACAGCAACTGCCCATCGGGTAGCTGGGCATAGTAGAGCGGCTTCACGCCGAGCCGGTCGCGGGCCAGGAAGAGCGTTTCGGAATTGCGGTCCCACAGCGCAAAGGCGAACATCCCGCGGAACCGCTCGACGCATGACTCGCCCCACGCCTCCCAGGCATGCACGATGACCTCGGTATCGCTGCGCGTCGTGAACCGGTGGCCGAGCGCCTGCAGCTCGGGAATGAGATCCTGGTAGTTGTAGATCTCCCCGTTGAAGACCACCACGACCGAGCGGTCTTCGTTGAACAGGGGCTGCTGCCCCGATGCCAGGTCGATGATGGACAGGCGCCGATGGCCGAAGGCGAGCCCGGGTTCGATATGCGTCCCCCCCTCGTCGGGGCCCCGGTGGTGCTGCGCTTCATTCATCCGCTGCAGGAGTTCCTGCTGCACGGTGCGACGCTGGCGCATATCGAAGACACCTACGAACCCACACATTTCAGGCGGCCTCCCGTTGGTTCGTCAAGCTGTCCGCAGTCCTCGCGAGCATGCGCCGGTAGAGCTGGTCGTAGGCCGCCATCATCCTTGCCAGGCTGAAGCGCGCCTCGACCTTCTCGCGGGCGGCGCTGCCATGGCTCTCGACAAGGCGGGGCGAATCGACGTATTCGGCCAGTCGCAGCGCCATCGCCTGCGGATCCTCGGGCGCCACCAGGGCACCGTTGACACCATCGTCGATCAATTCAGCGTTACCCCCCACCGAAGTCGCGACCACCGGCAAGCCGCTCGCCATCGCCTCGAGGATGGTGTTCGAGATCCCCTCGCCACGGGAAGGCAGGACGAAGAGGCTCATGCCGCGCATGAGCGCTGCGATATCGCTTCGCTCGCCGGGCAACCAGGCGAGCTCGTTCAGCCCGGCCTCGTGCAGAAGGCGCTGCGCCTCGCTGCGCAACGGACCATCGCCGACGAGCACGAGCCGCATGCGGCTCAAGGCCCGGGGGCGCAGCTTGGCAAGCTGGACGAAGGCTCGCACCAGGGTCAGTTGGTCCTTGACCGCCTGCATGCGACCGACGGTGCCGATGACGAAATGCGAATCGGAGTCGAACGGACTGTCGCTCGCCCGCGCCCCGACGGGCGCAAACCGCTCGGTATCGACGCCGTTGTAGATCTGCGAAATCCGCGTCGCCGGAACGCCCACGCCCGTCTGCAGGAAACCGGCCAGGGATGCGGACACCGCGACGTAGTGATCGACCCACGGCCGGTAAATGCGCCTCAGCATCCGCGACTTCATGCTCACCCGGCGATGATCGAGGTCGAGGAATCCGTGCTCGCCGTGAATGCGCACAGGCACCCCTGCCGCCCAGGCCGGCACGCTCGTTTCCAGCGCAGCCAGGTTCCGGCTATGCAGTATCGCAGGCCGGAGCGTTCTGAGCAGCCGGTAGATCTCGGGAAACACCCGCCAGGTCTGCCCTTCGGGTTTGTGGAGCGCATACAGGCCGACCTCGGGATTGCTCAGTCGCGCGGAGAACTCGGTGATATCGGTCAGCGATATCAGCGCGTGACGATAACCGTCCCTGGGCAGATTGTTCAGCAGATTTACAACGCCGTTCTCGAGTCCGCCAACCGCAAAACGGTAGATCACATGTGCGATCAAGGGCCGTCTGTCGGTGCCTGTCATCGGCTGTCCACCGGCAAGGCAGCGGCGGACGCCTCCGCGAGCATCGACTCGATCGCCGTTCGATGACTGCGGGTGAATGCGTCCAGCGCGGCACTTGCCACATCCGTCTCGAGGTCCATGGCCGTGTAGGTAACCACGACCGCCGAGCGGTCGCCCCGCCCGAGGATCTTCGCGAGGACCTGGTAGAACTTGGCCATGCGCGGATCGCTCGTCCAATAGCCCTCGATCCAGAAGCTCTGGCGCGCCAACAGCGTCGCCGCCGGGCCCTTGACGACGGACTGGATGGCAGACCGGCCATGGCCTTCGGCGCCGTCCGTCGAAACGCGGTCCTCGGAAAGAATTTTCCACGTCTTGTTGTCGGCGTTGACCAGTTCGTTGCCGAACATGATCATCTCGCTGCCCTGGTGCTGGCCGGCATACAGCAGCACATCGAGACCGACGGTGGTGTCGCCTTCCTTGAAGGTCTGGGTGAGCTCCTGGCGCGCTCCCTTGAAGTCGGTCCTGAACCCCGCAAGGCGCTCGGGAACGACGGTCCAGCCGATTGCCGGGCTGATCGGGGACGCATCGATTCGCACCGCGGCGGCGCCGTCAAGGCTTCGCGCTACGCCGGGCCACACGATTATCGACGCGAGGCCGACGGCCAGGGCCAGCAGGCAGGCGCCTGGCGCAACGCCGCCAGCGATGCCCGGTCTGCTCGAGGCGACGGGATCTTCGTCCTCCCAGCGTCGCCCGAGCCAGAATGCCGAAAGAATGATGATGCCGAACAGTACCCAGCCGAGGAACAGGTGATCGATTCCGGTACCGAGCTTGTTGTCGGAGGCATGTGCGATCAGCACGATCAGCAATGCCCGCAGCCAGTTCGCAAGGATCGGCAGGATCAAGGCGACGACGGCGCAGATGATCCGCTTGAAGGGGCTCTGATATGCGGTATAGGCGTACAGGAAACCCATCATCGCCGAGGCGATGAGGTAGCGAACTCCGCCGCAGGCTTCGACGACCGACCATGCACCGCTTGGCACGATGAAATGCAGCCCCTCCTGGTAAACCGGTACGCCGAGGAATCTCAGCCCGCCCACCGTGGCCAGGGCGGTCCAGTCCATGAGCACCGGGAGCGCAAAATCGCCGAACGGGACGGCGAAGAGAAGAAATCCGAGCGGAAAGAGAATCTGTGCGCTGATCCGGCTACCTGCGACAAGCCACACCAGCAAGGGAATCATGCCGACCATGGCGAACTGGGTCAGGCTCAGGACACCGCCAATGGTCCCCAGAATCCAGGCGACCCCGGCGGCGAGCAGGAAGGGCAGCGCGATCCACGCGGGTCGCATCTCGAGACCGTTCAGCAAATGTCGCCGCCGCCAGATCAGGTATGCGGAAATCGGTGCGACGAGGAAGCCATGGGAGTAGGTGTCGGTCCGGATCCAGATGGAAACGATGGATTCGAAGGTTTGCAGGTAGATCGCAGGGATCAACACCACGGCAACAACCAGCGCCGCGAGCAATAGGCGCCGATTCCGGATGGTCTGGCCCATGGCCGCACCACGGGACGCCACCGCAGCTTCATGGGCGAGCGGAGCGCCGCCGTGCGCAAGCTCTTCGCGCGACGACAGGTGCACCCGCGCCGGCGAGGGTCGAAGCTCTGCGTTGGAGAGGCTTTGATTCATCGGATTCCTGTCTAACCGAGATTTCTGACGATGTATGGTCCGATCGCATTCGCCACGCCGATCGGCAGACGCCGCCACAGGGCGATGAAGGCCCGGTACTTGGGGTTCATCGGATTGTTCTGCGGCACACCGTCGCGCTTGTAGAGCCGGTACTCATAGGAGAGTGGCTGCGGCTCGAAACCCCAGTTCTTCTTGAAGCTGTACGGTCCGGTTCCGATCTTGCTGCGACCGTAGTCGAACACCTTGCATCCCCGCTCGCAGGCGCGGCGCATCAACTCCCAGTACTTGAAATCGTTGGCCGCGAAGTCGCGCGCCGCAAGGTCGTCGCCCGCGTAGTAGGGCAGGACCTCGTCGCGAAAGTAGAAGGACAGCACGCTCGACAGCGCCTTGCCATCTTCGCCGGTCACGGTGAGGACCTCGCAGCGCTCGCCGAACGTGTCCTTGAGGGCCGCAAAAAAGCGCTTGGGCAAGGCGGGGGTGCCGTGTCGCAGGACGTTGTCGGCATAGAGGGCGAAAAAACGCTCCACATCCGCGTCGATATGGCTCGTCAGATTGTTCTTGATGCCCTTGCGCACCATCGCACGCTGCTTGCGCGGAATCGCCAGCATGTTGGCTTCGACATCGGGGTCGATGCTCTTGCGGAAGGTCACGTAAAGATCCTGCCGCGGCCAGTCGGCATGGCGCGGCTCGACGTTGCGGTATTCGAGATGCTGCACGCCGAGCTGCATTGCAATCCGTTCGGCTTCGGCTTCGAGCTCACTGACGGCCTCGGCGTCGCCAATGGCTCCACCGTAGACACAGAACGGCAAGGAAGTGAGCGCATGGCCGAAGAGCCGCGACTTGACCTCGGCAAGCGGCAGCACACCCGCGATGTCGCCGGCGCGCTCGGCCAGGAGGAACCAGGTCTTGTGGCGGAAGACGTCTTCTATCAGTCCCCGCCATGCCGACAGATGGAAGAAGGTTCCCTGCGGATGTGCCTCGACGAACGCGTCCCAGCGCGACCGATCCTGCTCTGCCATGACGGCAACGCTTGTTTTTACCCGATCCATTCCCTGTCCAGCCGTATCTGAATTCAGCGTGCTTCCTCGAATACCTGATCCACCCGCCCCCAGGCGAAATCGCCCAGAAGGCGGCGTAGCCGGCTTTCCGTCCTGTCGAGGTTAACGTAATGCCTGAAGCGGGTCTTGGCTGTGGTGCCGGTCACACGGGGTTGACCGGGGTCGAGCTCCCAAGGATGAAAATAGAATATCGCAGGACGCTTGTCACACTCGTTGACACGCGCGATGCCCCAACGCGACACGCCGTAGGGCAAGAGGCGGAAATACCCTCCGCCGCCTGCGGGCCAGTTGCGCCCCATCCAGCGCACCGTGGTGACCGGGATCTCGAGCAGCCCGCTGGCGACAAGATAGGGAAAACGCGGCGAATCCGGCATGCCGTAGTGGTCGTGCCGAACCGGATAGATGCTGGAGCTGTATACATGCCCCGTTTCCAGCAGGCAGTCATGCGCCCAGAGATTGCCCTTGCCGATGGAGAAGCTGGGCGCCCGATAGCCTCTCACCGGGACACCGGCGATATCCTCGAGCACGGCCTTGGCGAGTTTCACGTCGGAGAGGAAGATCTCCCGCGATTGCTCGCTCGCCCGCGCATGGCCATAGCCGTGGCTTGCGATTTCGTGCCCACCCGCAGCGATCTTGCGAATCAGCTCCGGATAGCGTTCGGCAATCCAGCCAAGCGTGAAAAAGGTGGCCTTGGTGCCATGCTCTTCGAGCAGATGAAGAATCAGCTCGACGTTGCGCTCGACGCGGCATGGCACGACATCCCAGGTCCTGCGCGGAAAATGCGGCGCCAGGGACGAAACCTGAAAGTAATCCTCGACGTCGATGGTCAGCGCGTTGGCGATTTCGGGCCTGGTAGTCATGCCGTTCCCGATTTGTCCTTGACGTGGCCCTTCTCGACCAGCTCATTGAGCAGGCTCAGCGTAGCGGAGAGCGTGTGCTCGACATTCGCGAGTCGCGTCTCGAACCGCTGCGTGTCGAACCCGCCCGCGAGCTCGGCGATCCGATCGGCAA
Source organism: Zoogloeaceae bacterium (assembly GCA_024235595.1). GTDB lineage: Bacteria > Pseudomonadota > Gammaproteobacteria > Burkholderiales > Rhodocyclaceae > Cognatazoarcus. The sequence goes on from JACKMC010000007.1 coordinate 26,857, forward strand.
TGTCGGGGTCGAGCGCCGCTCCCGCGAGCGACAGGCTCGCTGCCGGACGTGACGTAGCGGCGCCCGAGATCGGCCGCACCACCGCCTCGCCACCACCCCCGGCAACATGCTCCTCCTGAAGCTCCTCGACGACGGCGGCAACATCTTCGGCGCCAAGGATCTTCTTCTCGGCGAGAAATCCCGCCAGCAGGAGCCGATCGCAGAGGGTGTTGATGCGACGCGGAATGCCGCCGCTGGCGGCATAGATCGAATGAAACGCTTCGGCTTCGATACGCGGCGACTGGCGCTCCCAGTTCACATGCGAAAGCCGGTGTTCGACATAGGCCTTCGTCTCTTCGCCGTCGAGCGGCCCCAGGTGGTAGGAGGCGATGACCCGCTGACGCAACTGCTGCATCTGCGGGCCCTGCATCATCTCCCTGAATTCGGGCTGGCCGATCAGGAAACTCTGCAGCAGCGAGTGATCCTCGAGCTGGAAATTCGACAGCATGCGCAGTTCCTCGACCGCGCCCTGGGTCAGGTTCTGTGCCTCGTCGACGATCAGCAAGGCCCGCTTGCCCGCGGCAGTGGTCGCCACCAGGAAGGCCTCGAGCGCGAGCAGGAGATCGGCCTTCTCGAGGCTGCGCGATGGAATCCCGAAGGCAGCGGCAACCAGTCGCAGGATGTTGTCCGCATCGATCTGGGTGCTCACGAGCTGCGCGGCGACGACCTTCGAGGGGTCCAGCTTCTCGAGGAGGCTGCGCACCAGGGTTGTCTTGCCCGCACCGATCTCACCGGTAATGACGATGAAGCCTTCGTTCTGGTGAAGGCCATATTCCAGGTAGGCCATTGCACGGCGATGCCCCCGGCTGCCGAAAAAGAAGGCAGGATCGGGGTTGAGCTGGAATGGCTTGCCGGTAAATCCGTAGTAGGCTTCGTACATCTTGAATTGCTCAGAAGCGCGTGCTGACAGAGGCAACCAGCGCGTTTTCGGTGTAATCGTATGATCCGGATGCGCTCTGGTGGCGAAGCACCAGCGACACCGATGTGCGCGGACTGAGCTTGGTGCTGAATCCGCCCGTCAATGCGCGTCTGCGCACATCCTGGGTCGTCGTACCTTCGCCCTTGGCATCACTGTATGAATACGACACGGTAAGCGACGACAGCGCGCTCAAGCGATGCTGCAGCGAAATCGAAGAGGCCTTGGTAACGGTCTTCGAGTAGGCGGACAGATCGTCGCTCGACACCAGCGCGAGATCGGGAGAAAGGGCGGAACGCTCCGATCGGCTGACACGAAACGCCAGCGTATTGCGGGCCCCGTTGATCGCAAAGCCGAACCAGGCGCTGCGATCGATGAAATCCGTATTGGTCAGGAAGCCGATCGGCGGAACCCCGCTGCCGAGCAACACCGCCAGCGCGCGCGCAGCGGCTTCGCGCTCGGCCGGATCCGTGATCGATCCGAGCGAACCGTAGATCGTCGGATATAGAAGATCGGCGGCACTCACGAATGCGGTCGTCTCCGTTGACGCGACGTCGCGGACATAACCTAGGTCGAAACTGCTCAGCGGCATCCGGTGAGTGAACGACACGTTGTAGGCGGTTCCGAAGAACCGGTTCTCGGCCGTAGCCGAGAGGTTCGTCCGGCTGTTGGGCTGCCAATCGACGCCGCCGCCACTGAAGCTTCGCGACACGTCCTCACCGACCGAGTAGTCATTGCGCTCGTGCCCTCCGATCAATCTCAGCTTGAGCTGCGGCGAAACGGCGTAGATCAGCGTCGCAGTCGCGGTCTGGCTCGAAACCGATCGCATCGTTCCGCCGCTGTCGCTGTCCTTGTCCTGGAAATTCAGATCCCAGCCGAAGGGGCCGAATGCCAGCGGGTTCGACAGGCTCAAGGCAATCGTGCGCTGGTTGCGGTTATCGAGCACGCTGCCGCCACCACTGGTCCATTCCTGACGGTAACTGACACCACCGTTGATGTCCTTTCCGACACGGAATGCAAGTCTCGGCGCGAGGAAGAACCGGCGAACGAGCGACTGGTTCGTCGAATTGAATTCGTCGCCGAGTGTTCCGGACGAGAAGGCCGAAACGTTTTCCCGCTTTATCGAGGCGCCGAAGTCGACGAACAGCAGGTCATCCACCGCAACGAACGCGCCATTGCTCGCCAACTGCAGGTAAGAGGTATTGCGGCTCGAATCGTTGGCATAGAGCTGACCGTTCACCGACGCCGACAAGCTGCCGCTCAGCCGTCCGGACCTGCGGGAGATGGCGATTCCCGGCGATATCTGCGTGATCCAGTCGCTCCCGGCCGTGCCGTTTTCCGCCGCACCGACGTTGTCGGTGAAGGTTTCGGACACGCTCAGGGTCTTGGCTACCGTGACACCCTGTGCCGCTGCGGATGCCGATGCGAGAGTCAGGCTCGCCGCCGCGAGTGCCTGCCAGATGGGCCGTCGCGGGAAGGATTCAGGCCGCCTCGACACGTCCGTCCCCACTCCCGCCGTAACCGTATCCATAGCCATAACCATATCCGTAGTAGCCTCCCGGGCCACTCTCGCGCGCCTTGTTGAGCAGCACCATCTTCACCGGGCACGCCTCGATGGTTGCGATGGCCTGCTGTACCGTCGAATGAGTCGTGCGATTCGCCTCGACGACCATCACGACCTGCCCCATGTGCGTTGCCAGCGTCCGCGCCTCTGTCGTGACCAGCAAGGGCGGGGAATCGAAAATGATTATCCTGTCAGCGTAGCGGGTGGCCATTTCTTCGAGGAGCTGGTTCATCCCATCGCTCGCCAGCAGCTCAGTGGCTCGTTCGTGGGCCATGCCGGCCGGCAAGATGCTCAGCTTGTCGATATTGGTCCGCAGCAACACATCGGACAGATCGGTCTGCTCCCCGACGAGCACGTCCATGAGTCCGCGCGCCGCCGGCAGGCCGAGATTGCGCAGCACCGAGGGTTTCGATACGTCGGCGTCAACCAGCAGGACCGTATAGTCGAGCTCCATCGCAATGCTGATTGCCAGATTGATTGCGGTGAAGCTCTTCCCTTCGCCCGGCAGCGAGCTGGTCACCATGATGAGGTTTCCGGCTTCGATGCGCATCGCGCCCCGCCCCTGGGCATTGGTCAGGAGCGGCCGCTTGACGAGGCGATACTGCTCGGCGAGCAGCGATTTCGGATGGTCCGGGGTCACCATGCCTTTTTCATAAAGGCGCTGGAGATCGATTTCGACGTCCGGCACCGCATGCTCGAGCCCTTGCGGAGCGCGCTCTTCACTCGCCTCGTGGCGTTCATCGACAGCGGCGGGCTGGGCCTGCGCCATCGCCGGCTCCGCCTCGCTCCGTGGCTGCTTGGGTTCGGGCGTTCCCGCCGCCTCGACGGACGGAAGCTGTGCCCCGGCCTGTTTCAGCTTATCCAGCCGTTCAACGGCTTTCTCAATAAGGCTCACGTATGGCTCCTCGTCAAGCCTGCATGACGGCAAGCATGACCGTCAGCACTGCAAAGCAGCCGATCAGCCCGGTCAGGCCACCAGCAAAGAAAAGGTTGGCATTGCGCGCCTTGCGTTTGCGGTTGATGTCGGGAAGCATCGAAACAGCACCCAACAAGGGCAGACCCGAGATCTCCCGCAGGACCCTGGCATCCTGGAACGAGGGACGCAGCTGGCTCAGCAGGAACATCAGGGCCAGGCCCGCAGCAAGGGCCGCAACACCGCCCACGGGCATCAGCAGCACCCGGTTTGGCGCGGCGGGCTTCAAGGGAACCGAGGGCGGGTCGATCAGGCGAAATTCGGCGATACCCGAGGTCGATTCCATCTCCACCGACATGTTTGCCGACTCACGGCGTGCAATGAGCGATTCGTAGTTCTTCTTGTTGACCTCGTAGTCACGATTCAACTGGGCGAACTCGGCTTCGATCTGGGGTACGAGCTGTGAAGCCTGCCGCAGGGCATCGTAGCGACGCTGGTATTCCGAGACGCGCGCCTGCAGCGATGCCACATTCGCCTCGGCTTCACCCATGGCCAGCTTCATCTGCTGATACACCGGGTTCGAATTGAGCGAGCCAAACTGCGCGGGGGCATCCTTGCCCCGCTCCTCGATCTCCTTGCGCTTCTGCTCCTCGAGCTGGGTGATCACGCGGCGGGTGCCGACCACATCCGGATGGGCCTCGGTGAAGCGCTGCAGCATTGCATCCAGATTCTTCTTCAAGGTCTCGATCCGTCCGTCGATCTCGGGAATCGATACTGAGGACAGCGAAGGCTTCTGTGTCTGCGGCAACAGGACGGGCTCTTCGCCAAGCAACTGGCGCTTGAGCGCATCACGGGAGTTCTCCGATTCACGCAGTTGAAGCCGGGCCTGCTCGAGTTCGGCCGTCACCTTCGACAACTGCGCAAAATAGTCGGGGCGTCCCTCGCCCATCATCGCCATGTTCTTCAGCTTGAACTCCTTCAGGCGATTTTCGGCCTCCTCGAGTTTCTGTTCGTAGCCGCTGATCTGCTCCTCGATGAAGCGCCGTGCGGTATCGGTGTCCTTGCGCTTGTCGCCGAGGCCGGACTCCACGAAGATCGAGACGAAGGATTGCACCACACGGCGCGCGCGTTCGGCTTGCTCGTCCTGGAACGACAGCGTGAACAGGTTGTCCCGGCCCGTGCTGCGGATTGCCAGGCTCCGGGTCATCTTGTCGATCAAGGCCTCGCGATCCTTGTCGTTCTTGATCGCCAGGTCGAGATCGGCCATGCGTATGAGCTTCTCGATATTGGGCCGGCTGATGAGCGTACGACTCAGGATCGTCACCTGCTGATCGATGTTGGGCTGCACCGCCAGCCCGGACATCAGAGGCTTGAGCACGGATTGTGTGTCCACGAAAATCCGCGCCGAGGACTCGTAGCGGTCCGGCAGCATGTAAATACCCACCGCCGCGGCGATGCCGACTACCCACGCGGCAAGCAGCCCCCACCAGCGGTAGAGCCACATGGCACGGGCGTAGCCAACCAATTGTCTGACAATATCTTCCATCAACTCACTCTCTACCGGCCCTGAAGCCTTGGTTAGCGCTTAGAACCAGCTTTGCGGAATGATAAGGACATCGCCCGGACGCATCTCGACGTTGGCCGACACATCCCCATCCTTGATCAAGTCCTTGATGCGCACGCTGTATTGCTTGTTGCCCTCGGAGGTACGCAAAATGGTTGCGCGATTGCCGTCGGCGAAGTCGGTGATGCCGCCGACCGCGATCATCAGGTCGAGCAAGGTCATCTTCTGGCGATACGGCAGGGTCTGGGGTTTGGCGGCCTCGCCGACAACGCGGATCTGCTCGCTGTAGGGGCCTACGAAGCTGGTCACGATAACGGTGACGACAGGATCGCGGATGTATTTGGCCAGTGCGGCCTCGATGTCCCGTGCGAGCGTGCTCGCGTCCTTGCCCATTGCGGGGAGATCCTCGACCAGCGGTGCGGTGATCTTGCCGTCGGGACGAACCGGCACCGAAGACGACAACTCCGGATTGCGCCATACCTGGATGCTCACGCTGTCACCCGGGCCGATCACATAGTTGTAGTCCGCCGATGCCGCAGCGGGCGGAGCGGGTGGATACTGGGTGGCACAGCCTGCAGCGGCAAGCGCGAGCAGCGCGACGGCCACCATGCGGAAAATCGAGAAAACCGAACAACGCAAACTGGACATGATCACCTCACTTCTTCGGCCAGGAGCACAGACAAGCTTGCCTGTGCAGGATTTCACCGATGCTACCGGCACGCGGCGCATGGGCGTAGGAACAAATACACGCAACGGGAATATACAAAGCCCTTTCAAGCGAATATGCAAACTGAAATACCCCGCTCACCAAGGCGCCCGCAGTGGAAGTGACATTCGCGAACCTGTTTCACCAGGGTCTGCCGACTTCAGGCGAAGCGATCCGCCTGCGGATCAGAACGAACGCCGAAGCTCGACATAGGCCCGATCGCTGTCATCGAAGCGGCCGAAAAGCCCCGTGCGCTTGCCTCCGAACATGTCCACGCCCCCCTGAAGCCGCCACACGGGGTCCATCTGCCACACCACCTTGGGCCGCACCATGTAGTCTCCACGGTTGAAAGTGGCCACATAGAGCACCTCTGCCTCGAGCGAATCGCCGAAACTTCGGTTGACCAGCATGCTGTAGCCGGTCTCGTTGGCGTCGACCCCGGTAAGCGGATCATAGGAGAAATACCGGCGCCCGAAAAGCTGGCCGTTTATCCGCCAGACATCGCGGATCGGCACATCGAGGCCGACTACCAGGTCAGCCATGTCGGTCTCGTGCAGGCCGTTCGCAGCCGCCGTATCGGCGGTATTGAGCGAGCGTCCGTGGGTATGCACGAGTTCGCCCTTGAACACCGCCCCACCGAGATCCTTCGAGAAGGTAGCGCCGATCTGTCGAATGCGCTCGTGGCGCGGAGTGAACTCGAACTCGGGATCGAGCGGGTCGGACATGTCGATCGCGGTCAAGAAGTAGGTCGGCGCCACATCGACGCTGCGATAGAAGAACGCGCTCATGTCCCAGCCCGACACCAGGGCCGACAGCCTCGCGCCCCAGTTGGCGTTGCCGAGGCGCTCGTCCGGGCGCTCCTCACCTGCAATCCGGAAGTTGGACACCGTCGGAACGAAGCCATAGAAATCGCTGCCGGGCTTGCCGATGTTGTCGATCGCCGGCAACGGAATCCACAGCAGCTCGGCGTGCATGCCGTCCATGAAATACTCGGCTCGGGCCGCCCATTGCGGAATCCGCAACTGGTCGAACTCGGGCAGGAAGAACTCGCGCATGTCGCGGGCCGAAACCACGTCCGCAAAGAACAGCCCGACCATCTCGCCCCAGATCACATGCTGGCGACCGAGGCGAAAATCCCATTCGCCCGCCGAAACATCGACATAGGCCTCGCGCAGGGTCAGATCCGAGCGCTGGTTGCGCTGCACCGCGGTGGGATAGAAATCGTCTTCAAGGGTATAGGCAGCGTCCACGTCGGCACGTGCACCCAGCTTCCACTTGACTCCGGACATCAGCTGGCCGCCGGCGTTCACCTCGCCGCGGACCCTCAGCTTCGACCAGTGCGTGGGATCCGCGAAGGTATAGGCGGCCGCCCCTTCCACAAAACCGCCGATGCGGGGCGCTGCGGGTTCGTCGCCGGGCAAGGCCAGCAGGGAATCTAGATCGTCCGAGGCAAAGGCCAGCGTCGGCACCAAGGCGAAACCTGCGAGCAGCAGCGTTCTGGATACAAGCATTCCACATTCCCTTTCAATTGCGATTCGGATCTCGTCGCAAGGCTGCGCGGCTGCCGATGCATCGACACGGCGCCACCCGCAAAACCATGTTTATACCTCGGGAGCTTCCTCGCCACGTGTCTGATCCTGCACGAATACCCAACCGTCTTCGCTCCGAACCCCCAACTGCGTGATCCGCCCGTCCTCGATCCTCACCAGGCGGTCGGCCATGTTCATCACCCTGCGATCGTGGGTCGAGAAGATGAAGGTCGTGTGGTAGCGGCGGTTGATCTTCTTCATGAGTCGCAGGATCTCCTCGCCGGTCTTGCGGTCGAGGTTGGCCGTCGGCTCGTCCGCCAGCACGATCCGGGAATGCGTCGCAAGCGCCCGGGCGATCGCGACACGCTGGCGCTGGCCGCCCGAGAGCTGGTTGGGGCGATGGTCGGCATACTTGGAAAGGCCCACCATCTTGAGATAGCGTGCCACGCGCGCGTTGCGCTCGTCCTGGCCGAGCTCGGGAAACTGCAGCAGCGGATACTCGACGTTCTCCGCCGCGGAAAGCACCGGCAGAAGGTTAAAGGTCTGGAAGATAAAGCCGATGGTACGGGCACGAAGATCGGCAAGCTGGTCCGGGGTCTGGCCGGACACATCCTTGCCCTCCACCACCACCTTGCCGCTGCTCGGCGTGTCGATACACCCGATGATGTTCAGAAGCGTAGACTTGCCACTTCCGGACGGGCCCGCAATGGCCAGGAATACGCCCGGCTCGATCGCGAGCGAGACGTCACTGACCGCCTTGACGTCCTGCTCGCCGAGGCGGTAATGCTTGCTGACGTTTTCGAGTTTTACGATTGCCATCCGGGTTTACAGTCGCAGACAAGATGTTAAGAGGATATCACCATGCCAGCCCTACCAAGAAACCGTCGACGCCTCCTGATCGCGGCCCTCGTCACCGCGTTCAGCCCGTGGAGCCTGCAGCAGGCACAGGCGGCCGAAGAGGCCGAGGAGCCTGCCGAAGACCCGCTGGCGCGTGAGATCGTGCGCAAGGCCGACGAGATCCGCTTTCCGCGCGGCGGCTTCCAGGTCGATATACGCATCGAGAGCAGGAGCGGCGAAGAGGAACAGGATACCCGCACCTACCGGGTGCTCTCGAAGGGTTCCGACGACAGCGTGGTGCTGACCATGGAGCCTGCCTCGGAGCGCGGCCAGGCCTTGCTCATGAAGGGGCGTGACCTGTGGGTCTTCCTGCCCAGCGTCTCGCAACCCGTGAGGCTCTCGCTGGCCCAGCGCCTCACCGGGCAGGTGGCGAACGGCGACCTTGCGCGGGCGAACTTTTCCGGCGACTACAACCCGCGACTGCTGCGCAGCGAGGACTACCAGGGAGAGACGGCCCAGGTGCTCGAACTCAGGGCGGCGGACCGCGGCGTGACCTACGCCAAGGTGATGTACTGGGTACGCGAGAAAGACGGGCGGCCGCTCAGGGCCGAGTTCTATTCGCTCTCCGGGCGACTGCTCAAGACCTGCCGCTACGAGGACTACAAGCGCATGGCAGGGAGCAATCGTCCAACCCGGCTGGTCATGGAAGACGCCCTCAAGAAAGGCGAAATATCGGTGCTGAGCTACTCCGAGATGGCCGAGAAGGACCTTCCGGACAAGCTGTTTACCAAGGAGTATCTGAAGAAGCTGCAGTGAGGCGGGGGTTGGTGATTGGTGAGGCGGGGCGCGCCCTGCCCTTTTTTGCTGGCGTGCGGCCAGTGATGCACGGGGTGTTTGAGGGCTCCGCGCTGATTCGAAGAAGCAAGGCGCGTTTCCGGGTGTTGTCAAAGCTGGCGCAAGCGGGCCGGTGAAGCAGGATTTCCTCGCCTTGCGAACCGGTCGGGTCCACGAAAAAACGGGTGCCCGGAGGCACCCGTTCTGCTTCAGATCGTCGGGAGACGATTAGAAGGTGTGGCGCAGGCCCACAGCGTAGATGGTCTGGGCTTCGCCCGGATCGTACGACGTGCCGCCGAGGCCATAGGCAACGTTGTCGTCGTTGCTGGTACGGTTGATACCGGCGTAGGCCGTGGTGCGCTTCGACAGGCCTTGCGTGTAGGCCAGGGCGAAGGACTTGGCATCCGACTGGCTTGCGTCGGAATCGAGCTTGCCGTAGGCAACGTGCACGTTGCCGGCGCCGACCTTCACGACACCGCCGATTTCCCAGATCTTGGCATCGGCAGCAGCCAGGCCAGCCGCGCCGGTGTCGCCACCAACGGTCTGGTAGCTGGCGAGCAGCTTGAACATGCCGAAGTCGTAGGAGCCACCGAGGAAGTGCTCGCGCTGCTTGTCGTTGCCATCAGCAACCGAGTGCATCTGGTTATAGACATACGCGACACCGATCGGGCCGTTGGCGTAGTTGGCGCCCACGGACAGCACCCGACCATCCTTCTCGTGCTCCGGATCTTCGGTACCCACACCCCAGATACCGCTGACGGTCAGGCCACCGAAGTTCGGCGACTTGTAGGACAGGGAGTTGTCGATACGCTGGGTCGAACCCGGCTGGATCTGAGCCGTGGGGGTGCCGAGTGGTACACTGGGGCCGGCCAGCACGGCCTGCGGGGCGATGATGGCGCCGCCGGTGGCTTCGTAGTCAGCGGTTGCGAAGTAGCCCGGGGCGTACTGACGACCGATACCAAGCTTACCCATGCTGCTGTTCAGGGCAACATAAGCTTGGCGATGGAAGGCGCGGCTGCTGGAGCTCGAACCGTCGTCGATGTTGAAGCCCTGCTCGAGCACGAACTCGGCCTTGAGGCCGTTGCCCAGGTCTTCCGAACCCTTGAAGCCCAGACGGTTGCCCGACAGCAGGCCACCGTTAACAACGGCCTTGGTGTCGCCGTCGCCAGCGGTCTTGCCATTCACGAAACCGAAGTACGCGTCAGCAACACCGTAGATGGTGACGTTCGACTGAGCGAAAGCCGGGGCGGCAACCAGACCGGCAACAGCCAGGGCGATCAGTTTTTTCTGCATGTGTTTCTCCTCTTGAATGAAGTGGGGAGTCGCTATTGCTCATCCCTGACTTACCTCTCTAATGAGAAGTTGAAGCGATTGTGCAATCCGCACCGGGGGCCGGCAAGTCGAAACGGGTCTGAAAACCACATTGACCGGCGAGATGTTGCATGGATGCAACAGGACGGTGAGGAGTGAGGGGTGAGGAGTAAGGGAAAGGAGCAAAAAGCGGGCAAACGGCCCCTCACCCCTCACCCCTAACCCCTCACCGCCTTCAAAACGCAATCGCGATCGAGAAATGCAGCCTGAACTGGCGTTCGGCGTGGCCGTAGGCGAGGTCCAGGGCCAGCGGGCCGGCGGGGCTGCGCCAGCGGGCGCCCATGCCGTAACCGGGCAGGAGGCGGAAGTTGGGCCGCTCGTCGGCGGCGTTGCCGGCGTCCAGGAAGGCTGCGACGCCCCATTGCCGGTCCAGCCAGTGGGTGTACTCCGCGCTCAGCGTGGCGAGATAGCGCCCGCCGACCGTGGCCGAGCCGTCGGTGACGCCGAGACTCTGGAAGGCATAGCCGCGTACCGACTGCGAGCCGCCCGCGCGGAACAGGAAGTCCTGCGGGATGCCGTCGCTGCTCTCGGCGAAGGTCGTGCCCCACTCGCCGCGCAGGCTCAGCACGTCGCGGCGTGCAATTGGGAAATAGTGCTGGTAGCGCAGGTAGGTGCGCACGAAGTTCTGGTCGGAGAGCAGGCTCTTGGCCGCGCCGCCGACCCGCGCCGTCACCACGAAGCCGCGCCGCGGATCGAAGACGTCATTGACGTCGCGCATCACCCAGCTCCAGTCGAGGGTGAGGGCATCCTGGCGGCTTTCGTCGGCGCCGTCGGGATGGGTGCGTTCGCGCTGGAACTTGAGCGCCACGCTGGTCTCGATCTTGCCGCGCTGGTGACTGCGGGTCGCCCCCACGGCCTCGCGCGACAGCCGCAGCCCCTCCAGGTCGCTGCGCTCGGCGAGCCCGCCGAAGCTGTACTGGTAGCCGCCACCGGCCGGTGGCAGGAAGACGTCGCCAAAGAGCAGGCTCTGCTTTTGCTCCAGCCGCAAACCCGAAACCAGGTACCAGGCGCGATCGAACAGATTGGCGTCCCGATAGCCCATCTCCGCGCGATAGCCGGTATTGCTGCTGTAGCCGGCGCCGAGAGTGATTCGCCGCGGCTTGGCCTCGGCGAGCTGCACGCGTACCGGAACCTGCTGGCCGTCGCTCGACTCGCGGGACACGTCGACGATCACCGAGGAGAAATAGGGTGTGTTCTGCAGCCTGCCCTGGAAGGCCAGCAGGCGGTCTTCGTCATAGCGTTCGCCCGGCTTGGGGGGGTTGTAGCGGGCCACGAGATCGGGGCTGTAGTCGTGCAGGCCGCTGACCTGCAGCTCGCCCAGGGTGAATCTCGGGCCCGCATCGGCGGTGACCGCGAGATCGACCTTGGCGCTCAGTGGATCGACTTCGGCCTTGCTGGCCGAAATTCGCGCCGCCGCGAAATCCCGCCGCGACAGCATGTCGACCAGGCCTTGCTTGGATTCGTCCCAGGCGGACTGGGTAAAGGGCTCGCCCTGCTTGAGCTTCCAGCGGCGGCGCAGCCGTTCGATGCGCTGCTGGTTGTCCTCGCCGGGCTCGGCGATCGCGCCCGCGAAGGCGATGTCCACCGCGGCAATCTCGGCGCGCCTGCCGGGCTCCACCACGAGGACAAAGCCGCTGCCGCCCTCCTCGATCCTCACCGTGGGCGAAAAATAGCCTTCGGTCGCGAGCAGGTCCGCCACCTCGCGGCGCGCCCGGCGGGTCACCGCGATTCGCTCGACCTCGTCGGCGAGATCGGGCGCCGGGCTCTGGGTCAACACCGAAAGGTAGCGATTGAGGATGGGCTTGACCGCATCCGGCGCACGCAGCACGAGCGCGGTCTGCTGAGCGGCTGCGCTCGCACAGGCCAGCGCGGCGAATCCGAATCCGAGCGCGCGGATGACGATGTTGGGACGATTTGGCATCGGCAGCATTCTAGCCCACGTTTCTCGCTGCGCCACGGCCGCGACCGGCGCCGTGCCCGCAGTGCGGCGGCGCCGGTCGCGCCTGCGCCGGCAAGAAAAAGGCCGCCCTCGAGGCGGCCTGCGGGCTGTCCGGTGGCGCGCCGCGCGACCGGAGCCGGGTGCGTTGTTTACTGCACCGTTTCCATCACTTTCCAGTCACCGCCCTGCACCTGGTAGAGGGTGATGCCGCCGGCCTTGAGATCGCCGTGCTCGTCGTAGGCGATATGGCCGGAGGTGATGCCCGCGAATTCGATGCCGGCGAGCGCCGGCAGGTAGTTCGCCGGCACCACCGAATCGGCCGTCTTCATTGCCTCGACCAGGACGCGGGTGGCATCGTAGGCGTAGGGAGAATAGATCTCCACCTCGCTGCCGAACCTGGTCTTGTAGCGCTCGGCGTAGCTGCTGCCGCCGGGCATCTGGTCGAGCGGCAGACCGGCCAGCGAAGCGATGGTGCCTTCGGCGGCGTCGCCGGCGAGCTTGACGAAGGTGGGCGACTTGACCATCTCGCCGCCCATGAACTTCGAATCGATCCCGAGCTGCTTGAGCTGCTTGGCCATCGGCCCGGCCTGGGCGTCGGCGCCGCCGTAATAGACGAGATCGGGCTTGACACCCTTGATGTTGGTGAGGATCGCGGTGAAATCGGTTGCCTTGTCGTTGGTGAACTCGCGCTTCACCACTTCGCCGCCGGCGGCCACGACGGCTTTCTCGAATTCGTCCGCGAGGCCCTGGCCATAGGCGGTGCGGTCATCGATGATCGCCACCTTGGTGGCGCCGAGCTTGTCCACCGCGAACTTGCCGGCGACCGAGCCTTGCTGGGTGTCCGAGGTCATCGCCCGGAAGGTGGTCTTGTAACCCTGGGCGGTATAGACCGGCGAGGTCGCCATCGCGATCTGCGGGATGCCGGCATCCGAATAGACCTTCGATGCGGGAATCGAGGTGCCCGAGTTGAAGTGCCCGATCATGCCCTGGATGCCTTCGTCCACGAGCTTTTGCGCCACCTGGGTACCGGTCTTCGGATCGGCCTGGTCGTCTTCGGAGATGAGCTCGAAACGGGTCGGCTTGCCGCCGATCACGAGCTTCTCCGCATTGAGTTCGTCGACAGCCAGCACCACACCGTTCTGCATCTCCTTGCCGTAGTGCGCCTGCGGCCCGGTGAGCGGCGCGGCGAAGCCGAGCTTGACGACCTGCTCCTCGGCGGCGGCAGGCGCCGCGCTCATCGCCGCCTCGGGCGCCTTCGCCTCTTCCTTGCCACAGGCGCCGAGCATTGCCGCTGCTACGGCGACAGTGGTGATTTTAAGTACCAGTCTGCGTTCCACGTGTTTCCTCCTTGTGGGTGTTGCTCTTCGATCACCGCGAGCGGTGAAACTTGCTTGTCGCCCCGCTTCGACAGCCGGGGCATCGGGAAAGCGGCGGGGCTGCCCGCCAGGTCTTGCAGGCCGCGGCCAGCAGCGCCGCACCTTGGTTCAGTTGCCGATCGTCATCAGGCTCGCGTTGCCGCCGGCTGCCGCGGTGTTGATGCTCACGGTGCGCTCATGGACCAGTCGGGTCAGGTCGTAGTCGTGCTCGGGCATGAGGAGCGGGACGATCGGGCCTTCCCGTGCTGCGAGGCGCCGCCGCAGAGGGTCGGCTTCGTCGCCGTCGCCATCGAACAGCAGCACCGACAGAGGCGTCGCCAGGGGGTCGGCCGCGAGCGAGACCGATCTTGCAGGCAGCTCGGGCAAGGCCGAATGCAGTCGCTGCGCGAGCTCGGAATCCGCCAGCACGATTCGATTTCCGCTGGCGAGCGCGGCGGCGATCTGGTGCAGCAGGCCCGCCATGCCTGCCGCCACCCCTGCCACCGTACCACGCGGCACGAAACGGATACGGTTGTCCTCGCCGGTCGGACCCGGCAGCGAGATGCTGCGACCCGCAAGCGCGGCAAGCCGGTAGCGCTGGATCCGCGCCAGCAGCGGGATCACCTCGTCGCCCTCCAGCAGCGCCCGCCCGGAGCCATCGAGCCAGCGCGAAAATTCATCCAGGGCCGGCCGCGCCGGCGGCGCCTGCGGATGCGCCAGCAGCGGCGTCTGCGCGGCACGCACCAGGCGATGCAGGTAGAGCGGGCCGCCCGCCTTCGGCCCGGTGCCGGACAGGCCCTCGCCACCGAAGGGCTGGACCCCGACCACCGCACCGATGACGTTGCGATTCACGTAGACATTGCCGACCTGGGCGCGCGCGACGACCGCTGCGATGGTTTCGTCGATGCGCGAGTGAATGCCCAGGGTGAGTCCGAAACCGGTGGCGTTGATGTCTTCCACGAGCTCGAGCAGCTCGCGCGAGCGGAAGCGCAGCACATGCAGCACCGGGCCGAAGACCTCGCGCTCGAGCTCGGCGAGGCTCGCGATCTCGATCAGCGTCGGCGCGACCCAGGTCCCGGCCTCGCAGGCGGGCGCGAGCGCTAGCCGGGAGAGCGCGTGGCCGCGCTGCTTCATGCGCTCGATGTGCGCCTCGAGGCCGGCGCGGGCCTCGTCATCGATCACCGGCCCGATATCGACCCGCACGTCCTCGGGACGGCCCACCGCGAGCTCCTGCACCGCGCCCTCGAGCATCTGCAACACCTTGTCGGCGATCTCCTCCTGGAGACAGAGCACCCGCAGGGCCGAGCAGCGCTGCCCGGCGGAGTCGTAGCTCGAGGCGATCACGTCGGCGACGACCTGCTCCGGCAGCGCCGTGGAATCGACGATCATCGCGTTCTGGCCACCGGTCTCGGCAATCAGCACGGTGTTGCCGCCGCGCGCGGCGAGCGCGCGGTTGATGAGCCGCGCAACCTCGGTGGAACCGGTAAACATCACGCCGCGAACCCGCTCGTCCGCCACCAGCCGGGCGCCCACGGTTTCGCCCCGCCCCGGCAGCAACTGCAGCGCCGCGGCCGGCACCCCGGACTCATGGATCATCGTCACCGCCAACGCCGCCACCAGGGGCGTCTGCTCGGCCGGCTTGGCGATCACCGGGTTGCCCGCGGCGAGCGCGGCGGCGACCTGGCCGGTAAAGATCGCCAGCGGGAAATTCCACGGGCTGATGCACACCACCGGGCCGATCGGGCGCTGCGCGAGATTGTCGAAGCGCGCCGCCTCGACCGCGTAGTAACGCAGGAAATCGACCGCCTCACGGATCTCGGCGATGGCGTTGGCCCAGGTCTTGCCCGCTTCGCGAACACACAGGGCCATGAGCTCCGGCGCCCGGGCCT
This sequence comes from Zoogloeaceae bacterium, assembly GCA_024235595.1. Taxonomy (GTDB): domain Bacteria; phylum Pseudomonadota; class Gammaproteobacteria; order Burkholderiales; family Rhodocyclaceae; genus Cognatazoarcus. The sequence continues at coordinate 42,313 of JACKMC010000007.1, forward strand.
CGATGAGGGCCGCGGCGCGGGTGAGGCAGGCGGCGCGCTCGTTGGGCGGCAGCACCGACCACTCGAGCACCGCCGCCTGGGCGATCTCCAGCGCTGCCGCGGTGGTGGTCTCGTCCGCCTCGATCACCGTGCCCACGGTTTCGGCGCGATTGGCGGGATTGCGCACCTGCAGCACAGGCCCGGCGGCAGAGCTGCCCGGCACCATCGGCTGCGCGGCATAGACGCGCTGATGGCTCGCGGCGATCGCTGCCGCAAGCTGCCGACGCACCGGCTCGCTCGACAGATCATGACCGCGCGAATTGAGCCTTGCGGCGCCGTAGATGTCGCGCGGCAGGGGTATGCGGGGATGCGGCGCGCCCCGCAGGGCGTCGGCCAGCGCTACCGGGTCGGCAATCAGCTCGTCGATCGCCACGGTCTCGTCCACGATCCGGTTTACGAAGCTGGTGTTGGCGCCATTTTCGAGCAGGCGGCGGACCAGGTAGGCGAGCAGGGTCTGATGGCTGCCCACCGGCGCATAGATGCGCACCGGCCTGTCCAGATGCTTCTTGCCCACCACCTGGTCGTAGAGCGTCTCGCCCATGCCGTGCAGGCACTGAAACTCGTAGTCGCCGCGACGGTACTCGCCCTCCGCCATGTGGTACACCGCCGCGAGCGAATGGGCGTTGTGGGTCGCGAACTGCGGGTAGATCGCGTCGCGCGCGCCGAGCAGCTTCTTCGCGCAGGCAAGATAGGAGACATCGGTATAGAGCTTGCGGGTGAACACCGGATAGCCGTCGAGGCCGTCGACCTGGGCGCGCTTGATCTCGGAATCCCAGTAGGCGCCCTTGACCAGTCGCACCATGATGCGATGTCCGCTGCGACGCGCCAGCTCGATGATGAAATCGAGCACGAAGGGCGCCCGCTTCTGGTAGGCCTGCACCACGAAGCCGATGCCCTCCCAGCCGGCGAGCTCGGGGTCGAGCGCCAGCGCCTCGAGCAGGTCGAGCGAGAGGTCGAGCCGGTCGGCCTCTTCGGCATCGATGTTGAGGCCGATGTCGTAGCCCTTGGCGAGCAGGCACAGCACCTTCAGGCGCGGCAGCAGTTCGGTCATCACCCGCTCGCGCTGGGACCACACATAGCGCGGATGCAGCGCCGAGAGCTTGACCGAGATGCCGTTGCCATCGACCACGCCGCGCTGACCGCTGTCGTTGCCGATGGCGTGGATCGCCGCTTCGTACGATGCCTGGTAGGCCCTGGCGTCCTCGTCGGTCATGGCCGCCTCGCCGAGCATGTCGAAGGAGTAGCGATAGCCGCGTTGCTCGCACCCCTTGCCCCTCTCGAGCGCTTCCTCGATGCTGCGGCCGGTCACGAACTGCTCGCCCAGCAGCCGCATCGCCACATCCATGCCCTTGCGGATCAGCGGTTCGCCACCGCGCGCAATCAGCTTGGTGAGTGCCGTGCCAAGGCCCTCGTCGCTCGCGGTCGAGACCAGCCGGCCGGTGACGAGCAGGCCCCAGGTGGCGGCGTTCACGAACACCGAGGGACTGTGCCCGAGATGGGCACGCCAGTCGCCGCGGCTGACCTTGTCGCGGATCAGGCGGTCGGCGGTGGCACGGTCGGGCACCCTCAGAAGCGCTTCGGCCAGGCACATCAGCGCCACGCCTTCCTGGCTGGAGAGCGAAAACTCCTTCATCAGGGCATCGACGCCGCTCGAGCGGCTGCGCTTGTCGCGCAGACCCTTCACAAGGCGCCGCGCGAGTTCGGCCACCTTCGCTGCAGTGTCCGGCGCAAGGCGCGCCTGCTCGACCAACACCGGCACACACTGCGCCTCGGGACGGCGGCAGGCGTCGGCAATGCGCTGGCGCGGGAGGCTGCGCGCGCGCTCGGGCAGCGCCGCCTCGGCCGTCGGGAACAATTGTGCGGACATCACGTTTGCTCCATCAAGGGCACCGTCCTCGCGACGCTGCCCGAAGTCGTCGCCACTGCTGGGAGGCGCCACTCGAATCAGGCGCTGAGTCTAACCCTTCCCAATCGCGAATGTCGGTCTCGCCGCAGCCGAAATCTCCGCCGCGCGCAAAGCGCCACCCCGGACCCGGCCGCAGGCTGCAAGGACATGGCGCGACGCCCGGCGCCGCCATCGCGAGCCGGCAGCAACATGAACGGCGACCGAAGTCGCCGCAAGGCCCGGCCGCGCGAACCGGCGCGCCGCCGGCTCAAGCCGCTCCGTGGTAGGAGGCCACCCGTTCGACCTCGCGCTTCGAGCCGAGAATCACCGGCACCCGCTGGTGGAGCCGCTCGGGCTGGACGTCGAGAATCCTCTGTCGTCCGGTCGAGGCTGCGCCGCCAGCCTGCTCGACCAGCATCGCCATGGGATTGGCCTCGTACATCAGGCGCAGCTTGCCGCCCTGGGCACGGCACTTCTCGTCCATCGGGTACATGAAGATGCCGCCGCGGGTCAGCACGCGGTGCACGTCCGCAACCATGGAGGCGACCCAGCGCATGTTGAAATCGGCGCCGCGCGGGCCGCTCTTGCCCTCCTGCAGCTCGGCGATGTAGCGCTGCACCGGCGCTTCCCAGTGGCGCGCATTGGAGGCGTTGATGGCGAACTCGTTGGTCTCTTCCGGCACCGTCATGTAGGGATGGGTATAGATGAAGCTGCCCATCTCGCGGTCGAGAGTGAAGGCGTGCACGCCCTTGCCGACGGTGAGAACGAGCTGGGTCGAGGGCCCGTAGATCGCATAGCCTGCGGCGACCTGCTCGTTGCCGGGCTGCAGGAAGCTCTGCTCGGTCGGGTCGCCGCTGCCCGGCGGATTGCGCAGCACCGAGAAGATCGTGCCGACGGAGACGTTGACGTCGATGTTCGAGGAGCCGTCGAGCGGATCGAACAGCAGCAGATAGCCGCCTTTGGGGAAATCGAAGGGAATCTGGTGCACCGTCTCGACTTCCTCCGAAGCCATGGCCGCCAGGTGACCGCCCCACTCGTTGGCCTGGAGCAGGATTTCGTTGGCGATCACGTCGAGCTTCTTCTGCGCCTCGCCCTGCACGTTGTCGGTACCGGCCTCGCCGAGCACGCCCGCGAGCGCGCCCTTGGAGACATTCACGCCGATCGCCTTGCAGGCACGGGCCACGACCTCGAGCAACAGACGCAGATCGGCGGAGACGCGCCCGGCGCGCTGCTGCTCGATGAGAAATTGTGTAAGGGTGACACGACGCATGAAGTTTCTCCGCTGACGCAAGTTTGGAAGTTGGCGCGGATTATCCCGCGATCCGGCGCGGAGCGCACCCTCGCGAAGAGAAGCGGCTAGAATTCGCGGTTTCGAGGGTGCGTTTGCGAGCCTTGCTGTGCGGCGCGAACCCGACAATCCGACAGACTTTCCCGAGACACGATTCCGCCATGCATCTGATGGTTCTAGGCGGCGGCCTGGCCGGCGTCACCAGCGCCTGGTACTTGCGCAAGGCGGGCTTCGACGTGACCGTCATCGACCGCCAACCCGACGTCGCGCTCGAGACCAGCTTCGCCAACGGCGGCCAGATTTCGGTCAGCCATCCCGAGCCGTGGGCCAACCCCGGGGCGCCCGCGACGATTCTGCGCTGGCTGGGTCGCGCCGATGCTCCGCTGCTGTTTCGCCCCACTTCGGACCCTGCGCAGTGGCGCTGGGGGGCATCCTTCCTGGCCGAGTGCCTGCCCTGGCGGGCACGACGCAACACCGAAGCCATTGCCGCGCTGGCGAACTACAGTCGCAACTGCCTGCGCGAGCTGCGGCTCGAGACCGGTCTGCGTTACCCGTATCGCGAGACCGGCATCCTGCATCTTTTTCACACCAGGCAGGCATGTTCGGCACTCGCCAAGCGGGCATCCGAACTCGAGGCGCTGGCCATCGGGGCCGAGGTCTGCGACGCGAAGCGCTGTCTCGAGCTCGAACCTGCGCTGGCCAACGCCCGCGAGGACTTCTGCGGCGGCCTCTATGCGGCCGACGACGAATCGGGCGATGCGCACCTGTTTGTCCGCAAGCTCGCCGAGAAAGCCCGGCAGGCAGGCGTGCAGTTCGTTCTCGGCGCCAATATCCGACGCATCCATGAGGTCGACGGGCGGATCGAATCGATCGACATCGAGCACTCGGACGGTTGGTGCGAGCAGCTCGCGGCGAACGCCTATGTGCTGTGCCTGGGCAGCTTCTCGCCGCTGCTGTTGCCGCGAACGGCCGAGCGCCTGCCGATCTATCCGGTAAAGGGATACTCGATCACGGTGCCGGTCTCCGATGCCTCCCGCGCGCCCTCGACGAGCATCACCGACGAGGCGAGGCGGATCGTGTTCTCGCGGCTCGGCGAGCAGTTGCGGGTCGCCGGAACAGCGGAACTCAACGGTTTTTCGACCGACCCCAATCCTCGCCGCAGCCAGGCCCTGATCGACTGGCTGGAGCGCTACTTCCCCGGCGCCGGGGCGATCGAGCAGGCATCGCACTGGTGTGGTCTGCGCCCGGCGACGCCGAGCAATCTGCCCATCATCGGGCGCAGCCGGCTCTTGAACCTGTGGTTCAACACCGGCCACGGCAGCCTCGGGTGGACGCTGGCCTGCGGCTCTGCCGCGAGCCTCGCGGCGATGATGAGCGGCGACAGGCCCGAGCCGCGGTTTCCCTTCATGGTGCGCGAGGATTGGGCTGCCTGAGCGCGGCTTGCGGCGCCACGCCGGCCTTGCGGGCGGCATCGTCGCCGGCCAGCCGATCTAGCAGCAGGCTGCGATAGCGCGCGAGTGCGGCGTTGCCGACGTGCGCGAGTCCCGCGGCCTCGAGCCGCCATACCAGCGCGTTGAATTTCGCCAGCGCGCGCTGCCGGCCCTCTTCGGAAGGCTCAGCGAGCAGCACTTCGGCGAGCTGGTGCAGTTGCTTCAGCTCGCCGATCGCGGGGGGCGGCATTCCGGCATTCTTGAGCACCCGGATAGCCATCCGCATCTGCTCCGGCACGAGCGTGAGATCCTCGTGCCGGAGCGGCCTGCCCTCCCCGGGCAGGCCGCTCAACTCACCGCGCTCGACGGCGGCGCGGATGCGTTCTTCGATGAGCCGGTCGATGGCGCTCATGCATTCGCCTGTTCACTTCGTGAATTGCCGGGCCCGCCATCGCGGGCGGCAGGGTCGCTAATCGGCCACCGTCACGGCGGGGCTGCAGCCTCCGCCGCACCCACCGGCGTGGGGCGCGGTCTCGACTGCAGCCGTGCAGGACTCGGTGTCGAACTTGATCTCTTCGAGATAATAGGCCAAGGCCGCATCCATGCCAGTGGCGTGATTCTCGAACCAGCCCGGCAGCTCTTCAACCAGTCGCCTGCCCAGAACCATGTCTCCGCTTGCGACACGGGCGCGGATATCGTGCATGACCGTCAGCACGCGCTCATGCTCAGCCTTGTGGCAGCCAGGAAAGTTGGTCGCCGTCATCCAGCGGTTTTCCATGTCGAAATGCGCTTCGGTATGGGCGATGAATCGATCCATCGCGTCGACAAAACCCGTCGCATCGGCCGCGGCGAGCTGGTTGTAGAGTTCGACGAACTCCTGATGCACGGCATCCATCGGGGCAAGGCCGAGTTGCAGCTCTTCAGTCCATTCCATATCTGCTCATCACCATTCCGCTATTCATGAAAGCCCCGTATACACCAGCAACGCGGGGCGACGCATGATCATTGTCAATGATGCGTCAAAGGCGGCTCCTGCAAAGAAGCCGTCACCTGGATGCTCTAGCTTCGCAGGCAGGCACCGTCGCCACATTCCGGACCCCTCGCGCCATGCACAGCCTGATGATCTCGGACGTATTCTTTCCCCGCATCAACGGGGTCAGCACCTCCATCGAGAGCTTCCGCGAAGCACTCGCTGCGCTTCACATACGGACCTCGCTGATCGCCCCGCGCTACCCGGCCCAGCAGGGCCGGGCCGACGGGCCCACGATTCACCGTGTTGGCTCGCTCCCCCTGCCCTTCGACCCCGAGGACAGGCTCATGCGACGGCGTTTCATACGCGAACTCCTGCCACTGCTTCGCGAGGACCGACCCGATCTCGTCCATGTCCAGACGCCCTTCGCGGCCCACTATGCCGGGCTCGAACTCGCCCAGGCGCTGGGCGTGCCTTGCATTGCGAGCTACCACACCTATTTCGAAGAGTATCTGTTCCATTACATCCCGCTGCTGCCCAGGAACCTGCTGCGACGACTCGCCCGCAACTTCTCGCGCGGCCAGTGCAACGCGCTGGACGGCATCATCGTGCCGTCCCGGGCGATGGTCGAGACGCTAGAAGGCTACGGGGTCACCGCAGCGCTGCATGTGCTGCCCACCGGACTCGCGGAGAGTCGCTTTGTCGGGGGTTGCGGTGATTTCTTCCGGCTGCGCTATGGCATTGCGGCGCACCGCAAGATGCTGCTCTACGTCGGTCGCGTGGCCTTCGAGAAGAACATCGGCTTCCTTCTGGAGATGCTCGCACGCCTTAAGGACGATCAGCCACAGGCGCTTCTGGTCGTTACCGGCGAAGGCCCGGCCTTGCGGGCGCTGCAGGAGCAGGCCAGCGCACTCGGGCTGGACGGGTTCGTTCGCTTCATCGGCTACCTCGACCGCCACACCGAGCTTCACGACTGCTATCGGGCCGCGGATGTGTTCGTTTTCGCCTCGCGCACCGAGACACAGGGCCTGGTGCTGCTGGAAGCCATGGCCCTCGGCACGCCGGCGGTGGCGCTGGCCGAGATGGGCACCTGCGATATCCTGGAAGGGGAGAAAGGCTGTCGCATCGCCCCCGCCGACGCTGAAGGCTTTGCCCGGGTGATCGCGAGGCTGCTCGACGATCCCGCAACGCTCCAGCGGCTCTCAGCCGAGGCGAGGGAGCATGCCCGAAGCTGGAGCGCCGGGAGCATGGCGCGGCGCCTCGCCTCGCTGTACGGGATGTGGACCGGGACCAGCCCAGGCCCGCTTCGCCTGGGAAAAGGCGCGCCGGCAGATGCTACTTGATGATCTTGAGGTGGCTGCCGCGCCCGCCCGGTGGCTTGTCGTCGGGAGCGTGCTTGCCCTTGGCGGGCGCAGTGGCCTCGGGCGCGGGGACCACGACCGGCCCGGCTACATCACCGGTCTCGCCGGAGTTTTCGCTGCCCGCCTCGGAACCATCGGGAATCTCTGCCTCGAATGCCATGCCCTGGCCATTCTCGCGCGCGTAGATCGCAACCACGTTGGCAACCGGAATCGACAGCGCCTGCGCCACCCCGCCGAAACGCGCCTGAAAGCTGATCAGGTCGTTCGCCATGTCGAGTTGGTTGGTTGCATCGGGCGACAGGTTGAGGACGATCTGGCCATCGCGCGCGTAACCCGGTGGCACGCGCGTGTGCGCATCCACGACAGCGGCGAGATAGGGCGTGAACCCCTGGTCCACACACCACTCGTAAATGGCGCGGATCAGGTATGGCTTGGTCGAATCAGTCATCAGGCGTTCGTAATGATGAGCCACGGCTGGGGCAAGCCGCGGCTCGGGTTTGTCAGCGGCGCATGACCTTCTCGGATGGCGTCAGCGCATCGATGAAGCCTTGCCGGCTGAAAATCCTTTCGGCATATTTCATGACCGGCGCGGCAGACTTCGGCAAATCGATGCCATAGTGCTCCAGACGCCACAGCAAAGGCGAAATCGCCACGTCCAGCATCGAGAACTCATCGCCCAGCAGGAACTTTTGCTTGGTGAAGATCGGCGCGAGCTGGGTGAGCTGGTCGCGAATTTCCTGACGCGACTTGTCGCCGCCCTTGGCGCCGCTTTCGAGATCGATCACATGCGAGAAGATCTCGCCCTCGAAGGTATGCAGCAACTGCCTGGCGCGGGCGCGAAGGATGGGGTCGGGCGGCATCAGCTGGGGGTGCGGAAAGCGCTCGTCGATATACTCGTTGATGATGTTCGACTCGTAGAGCACGAGATCGCGGTCCACCAGCACCGGCACACGGTTATACGGATTGATGACGGCGATGTCTTCCGGCTTGTTGTAGAGGTCGACATCGATCACCTGGAAATCCATGCCTTTTTCAAAAAGCACGATCCGGCAACGGTGGCTGAAGGGATCAGTCGTTCCGGAATAAAGGTTCATCATGGGGTGGAAACTCCAGCAGGGCTCCGGAATGGACACCGGGCTTCGTGAGCCCGGTGTGGTCCTATTTCGGAGCGAAAACGGCGGCATGCCACAAGGGCAATGCCGCACGGGTGGTTAATGCACGTCTTTCCAGTACTCTTTCTTGAGCATCAGCGCGAGCACGAACAGCACGGCCAGCGTGACCAGCACCCAGATGCCGATCGTCTGGCGCTCCTGCGCAACCGGCTCGCCCATCCAGACCATGAAGGACACCAGATCGGCAACGGTCTTGTCGTACTCTTCCGCCGACAGCTTGCCCGGCTTGCCCTGCTGCAGTTCGATGTGCTTGACCATGTTGCCGTGACCATCGTCCTGTTCGGTCACATGGGCGGTCTTGTCACCCTGGAGTTCCCACAGCACATGCGGCATGCCCACGTTGGGGAAGATCGTGTTGTTCCACCCGGTAGGACGCTCGGGATCGCGATAGAAGGAGCGCAGATAGGTGTACAGCCAGTCTCCCCCGCTACCGAACTCGGAGGCGCGGGCACGGGCGATCACCGTCAGGTCGGGCGGGGTCGCGCCAAACCAGGCCTTGCCGTCGGCAGCCTGAAGGGCAATCTTCATCTGCTCGCCGGTCTTGTCGGCGGTGAACATCAGGTTGTCCTTGATGAGCTCCTCCGACAGACCGATGTCCTTGAGCCGGTTATAACGCAGGTAGCTTGCGCCATGACAGTTCAGGCAGTAGTTCACGAAGATCTTCGCGCCATGCTGCAGCGAGGCCGGATCCATCGACACCGGTGCCTTGTCGAGCTGCACCGCTTCCGCGGCGAAGGCCAGCGCCGGCAGCAGCAGCACCGCGCCGAGCAGTTTCTTGATCATGTTCATTCCGCGGGTTTTCATTTGGAGGTCACCCTTTCCGGTTCGGGTTTGCACTTGTCCAGCTTGGAATACCAGGGCATCAGCAGGAAGAAGCCGAAGTAGAGCGCCGAGCAGATCTGCGATACCAGGGTGCGCATCGGGGTCGGCGGCAACACGCCCAGGTAACCGAGGATCAGGAAGCACACCACGAAGATCGCCACCGCCACCTTGAAGATCGGGCCCTTGTAGCGGATCGACTTCACCGGACTGCGATCCAGCCACGGCAGGAAGGCGATGATCACCACCCCTGCGCCCATTGCGATCACGCCCCAGAACTTGGCATCGAGACCGAACAGCGGATAGGTCACGGCACGCAGCATCGAATAGAAGGGCGTGAAATACCACACCGGTGCAATGTGCGGCGGGGTCTTCAGCGGATCGGCCGGGATGAAGTTGTTGAACTCGAGGAAGTAGCCGCCACCTTCGGGCATGAAGAACACCACCGCCGAGAACACGAACAGGAAAGCCACCACGCCGACGGTATCCTTCACCGAGTAGTACGGATGGAAGGGGATGCCGTCGAGCGGGATGCCGTCGGCACCCTTTTTCTTCTTGATCTCCACGCCGTCGGGGTTGTTGGAGCCGACTTCGTGCAGCGCGATGATATGCGCCGCCACCAGACCGATCAGTACCAGCGGTACGGCGATCACATGGAAGGAGAAGAAGCGGTTGAGGGTCGCATCGGAAACCACGAAGTCACCGCGAATGACCAGCGAGAGGTCCGGCCCGATGAGGGGAATCGCGGAGAAGAGGTTCACGATCACCTGCGCACCCCAGTAGGACATCTGTCCCCATGGCAGCAGGTAGCCCATGAAGGCCTCGGCCATCAGCGCCAGGAAGATCAGGGTACCGAAGATCCAGATCAGTTCACGCGGCTTGCGGTAGGAGCCGTAGATGAGGCCGCGGAACATGTGCAGATACACCACCACGAAGAAGGCCGAAGCCCCGGTGGAGTGCATGTAGCGGATCAGCCAGCCGCCCGGTACGTCGCGCATGATGTACTCGACCGAGGCGAAGGCCACCGGCACCCCTGCCGCGTTGAGCGATGCATCGGGCTTGTAGTGCATCACCAGGAAAATGCCGGTGACGATCTGCAGCACCAGCACCAGCAGTGCCAGCGAGCCGAAGTAGTACCAGAAATTGAAGTTCCGGGGCGCGTAGTACTCGGACAGGTGCGCCTTCCAGGTCGAGGTCAGCGGAAAGCGCGCGTCGACCCAATTGAGGAGTTCTTGAGTTTTCGTCGTCATGGCTTAGGCCTTCCCGTCCTCACCGATGATAATCTTGGCATCCGACAGATACATGTGCGGCGGCACTTCGAGGTTGTCGGGCGCCGGCTTGCTCTTGTAGACGCGACCGGCAAGGTCGAAGGTCGAACCGTGGCAGGGGCACAGGAAGCCTCCCGGCCAGTCAGCGCCGAGGCCGCTCGCCGCACCCGCTTCGAACTTGCTCGACGGCGAGCAGCCCAGGTGGGTGCAGATCCCGACCGCGACCAGATACTCCGGCTTGATCGAGCGGTATTCGTTATGTGCATACTCGGGCTGCATCGGTCGATCCGAGTTCGGATCGCTGACCTCACCGTCGACCTTCTTGATCGCGGCCAGCATTTCCTCGGTGCGGCGCAAAATCCACACCGGCTTGCCCCGCCATTCCACCGTCATCATCTCGCCCGGCTGGAGCTTGCTGATATCGGCCTCGACCGGCGCGCCGGCAGCCTTGGCCCGCTCCGAAGGCGTCAGGCTGGCTACAAACGGCACCGCAGCGGCACACGCCAGGCCACCACCTACTGCCGAGGTAGCGACGAGCAGCCTCCGACGACTGTCATCCATTTTATTCTCAACGCTCATGGCCCCACTTCCCCAAAGGAAAAATCAAAGATGCAGGATTAAAAAAATCCGCCGAAGTGTAGCAAAAAATGCCTGCACAACGAAAGCACAATCATTCAATCCACCAATAATTCAAAGACTTAAACTACGCAACCATCACAAAAAAGGGGTCAAATCATGCCCTCGATCGGTCATTTCTCGCTGCAGCGCACCACATCGGCTATACCACCCCATCGATCTTGAGCGCTTCGATCTGCGCGGCATCGAAGCCCAATTCGGCCAGCAATTCGTCCGTATGCTGTCCGAGTTCAGCGCCCGGCCAGTCGGCGCGCCCTGGCGTCGCGCTCAGCTTCGGCACGATTCCGGGCGTTGCAAAAGTAGTCCCGTCGGGCAACGATGTCGACAACAACATCTCCCGCGCGAGATACTGCGGATCGGAAAACATGTCCGCAACCGAGTAAATGTGGGTGCTCGGGACCCCCGCCGCCTTGAGCACGGTCAATACGTGTTCGGCATCGTGACGTCCAACCCACTCGTCAATCACCGCATAGAGCTCGGCGGCGCGGGCATCGCGCCCCGCGTTGTCGGCCAGGGTCGCGTCTTCGGCCAGGTCGGAACGGCCGATCGCATGCATCAGGCGCATGAATATGGCATCTCCGTTGGCGCCGACGATGACATGCTTCGCGTCGCGGGTGGTGTGGGTATTCGACGGTGTGATGCCCGGCATGACGTTGCCGGTGCGCTCACGCACGAAACCGAAAACATCGAACTCGGGCACCATGCTCTCCATCATCGCGAACACCGCTTCGTAGAGCGCCACGTCGACCACCTGGCCCTCGCCGCCCTTTACCTCGCGTGCGCGCAGCGCCATCAGCGCCCCCATCGCGGCCCACAGCGCCGCGATCGAATCACCGATCGAGATACCGGTCTTGACCGGTGGCCGGTCGGCATAGCCGGTGATGTAGCGCAGCCCGCCCATCGACTCGCCGATCGCGCCGAAGCCGGGCTGATCCTTCATCGGCCCGGTCTGGCCGAAGCCCGAAAGCCGCACCATGACGAGCCGCGGATTCAGCGCATGCAACGCCTCCCAGCCAAGGCCCAGCTTTTCCATCACCCCGGGACGGAAGTTCTCGACGAGGATGTCGGCGGAGCCGATCAGGCGCCGCGCGATTTCAACACCTCGCGCATCCTTGAGGTCGAGGGTCAGGGATTTCTTGTTGCGCGCCTGGACATACCACCACAGCGAGGTTCCATCCTGGAGCTTGCGCCACTTGCGAAGGGGATCGCCGCCCCTGGGCGACTCGATCTTGATCACCTCGGCCCCGAACTCCGCCAGGATGCGGGTGCAGAAGGGGCCGGCGATCAAGGTGCCGAACTCGATCACCCGCACGCCAGCGAGCGGACGCTCCGGCGACTGCCCGGGCGATCCGGCCTTGGCCGTCGTCATGCCCGCCTCCGTATCCGTCGGGCTGCATGCATTCAGACGGCCCGCCTCTCGATCAGGGCCTGCGCGATCGTTCCCGAATCGGTATGTTCGAGCTCGCCGCCCACGGGCACCCCGCGGCTCAGGCGGCTGACCTTGATCCCCCTGGCGTGCAGCAGTTCGGATACCAGGTGAGCGGTTGCCTCGCCCTCGTTGGTGAAATTGGTCGCCAGCACCACTTCGGACACCACTCCGTCGGTGGCACGCGCCATGAGCTTGTCGAGCTTGAGCTCGCGTGGGCCGATCCCGTCGAGCGGCGAGAGCCGCCCCATGAGCACGTAGTACAGCCCGCCGTATGCCTGTGTCTGCTCGATCATCGCCAGATCGGCCGGCATTTCGACCACGCACAGCAGGCTCGCGTCGCGGTGCGGATTGGCGCAGCGCTGGCAGATCTCCTCCTCGCTGAAGGTATTGCAACGACTGCAATGTTGCAGCACCGCGAGCGCATGCGAAAGCGCGCCCGCGAGCCGCGCAGCGCCCTTCTGGTTGCGCTGCAGGAGGTGATAGGCCATCCGCTGGGCGGACTTCGGCCCCACACCGGGCAGGCAGCGCAAGGATTCGATCAGCTCATCGAGACTGGATGGAGACATTGGCGCCCATGGCGAGGCTTGCAGGGACGGGACCTTGACGGTTCACGCAAGGCCCCGCGGGATAGAACGGGATCAAAACGGCAGTTTCATGCCCGGCGGCAGATTGAGACCCGAAGTGAAGCCGGCCATCTTTTCCTGGGTGGTGGCCTCGACGCGGCGAACTGCATCGTTCACCGCCGCGGCCAGCAGATCTTCGAGCATCTCCTTGTCATCCATCACCGACGGATCGATGGTAACCCGACGCACATCGTGCTTGCAGGTCATCTGCACTTTCACCATGCCGGCACCGGACTGGCCTTCGACCTCGATCTCGGCCAGCGCGTCCTGCATCTTCTTCATGTTTTCCTGCATTTGCTGGGCCTGTTTCATCAGCCCGGCGATTCCGCCTTTCATCATGGCAATCCTGCTCCGATTGGTTTGAAGATTCAAAGAGGCTTGACCGACTCTTCCAGCAAGGTCGCGTCAAACCGTTCGATAAGCTCACGCACGAATGGATCCTTTTCGAGCGACGCCACGGCCGCCGCATGACGCACGGCACGCTCTGCCTGGTCGCGCTGCGCCGGAGTCACGCCTTCGATGTCGCCCACCTCGATGCTCACCCGCAGTGGCGCGCCGAAATGATCCGACAGTTCGGCCTGCAGCTTCTCGGAGATTCCACGGTTGAGCTGCAGCAGGTGACGATGAGCGCTGGAGAGCCGCAACACCATCGCCCCGGGGCTCCGATCGATGAGCTCGCAGTGCTGGGCGAGTTCGCGCACCAGCCCCCCCAGCCCGAGAGCCCGGATAAGCCCGTGCCAGTCGTCCTCTGCCGCCTGGCCCGAGCCGGGCGGAGGTCGGGCTGGCGTATCCGCATCGCGGTCCGGCGAAGCCGCTGCGCTCCGCCCCGGCACGACCGCGTGCGCGGCCTGCGCCGCACCGCTCGACCCGGCGCGCCGGTCGGCGTCGGGTTCCGCGGGGACATCACTGCCCGAACCATACCCTTCCCAAACGGCCGCCCCGACCATGGCCTCTTCAGGAAGATCTTCCCAGGGTGGCGTCGCTGCATGCGGCCCGGCCGGCGAAGCCGGCTCGGTCGCCAGCGCCCTGGATTCCGAAGGCGGCGCCGCGGTCCCGCTCGAAGCATCCGCCTGGCCCGCCGGGGCCTGGCCTCGTGCTGCCGCCGTCGGCACCGACGCCGAGGGCTGCTCGACCGCGCCACGCGGTGAGGACTTCGGCCCCGGCATCGCACGCGCCTGTCCGCGACCTCCGGAATCGAGGCTGATCGCATCGTCGCCGAGCGGTGCCGGCTGCTCGGGCCTGAAGGCGACCAGACGCAGCAGGGTCATCGTGAAACCTGCAAACTCGTCTGGCGCAAGCGACAGCTCGTTCCTTCCGTGAATCGCGATCTGGTAGGCAAGCTGCAGGAATTCGGGCGCGAAGATCTGCGCGTAGCGGGCCAGCCGGGCGCGTTCGTACTCGTCGGCGACTGCGCCTGGCGCGAGCTGCACCACGGCCACCCGCTGCAGCAGCGAGGCCAGCGACTGCAACGCCGCATCGAAAGACAGGCTGCGCGCTTCCATCTGGTCTGCTACCGCGAGCATGGTCGCAGCGTCCGCCGCATCGAGGGCGTCGAGAATCTCGAACAGGTGATCGTCGCCAACTGTGCCGAGCATGTCGATCACCTGGCCTTCCATGACCTTGCCGGCGCCGTGTGCAATCGCCTGGTCCAGCAGCGACAGCGCATCGCGCATCGAGCCATTCGCCGCCTTCGCCAGATGCCTCAGGGCGCCGGGCTCGAACTCGACCTCTTCGGCCTCGAGCAGCTTTTGCAGATGCTCGATGATGTGCACTTGCGGCATCTGCTTGAGATTGAACTGCAGGCAGCGCGACAGCACGGTGACCGGGATCTTCTGCGGGTCGGTGGTGGCGAGGATGAACTTGACGTGCTCGGGCGGCTCTTCGAGCGTCTTGAGCATCGCGTTGAAGGCATGGCCGGTGAGCATATGCACTTCATCGATCATGTAGACCTTGAAGCGGCCCTGCACCGGCGCATAGACCGCCTTGTCGAGCAGCGCCGCCATGTCATCGACACCGCGATTGGAAGCCGCATCCATCTCGACGTAGTCAGGAAAGCGATCGGCGTCGATCGCCAGGCAGGCATCGCATCGATTGCACGGCGTGGCGGTCACGCCGGTCTCGCAATTGAGGGACTTGGCGAGTATCCGCGAGATCGTCGTCTTGCCAACCCCGCGCGTACCTGTGAACAGGTAGGCATGGTGCAATCGGCCGGTCCCGAGCGCGTGGCTCAAGGCCCGCACAACGTGCTCCTGCCCGACCAGGGTCTCGAAGCTCTTGGGGCGCCACTTGCGGGCCAGCACTTGATAGGACATGGGCGCCATTCTATCAGGCCGGATGCCCAAGCTGCGCGCCCTGCAGCGACGCATGATCGGGCGAGTCCATCAATTGCATCCCCGCTTTCAATTGGCCTCGGCTATCACCGCTCCCTACCGCTCGGCACTGGAACGGAGAACTCAAGGATGCGCTCACTTCTCGGCCGCAGCGCGAGCGCCATGGAAGCGTCGCGCCCACTTCGCAAGGCCGGTCACATCGATAACCCAACCCTATCGAGAACATTTTATTATTGAATTGGAACTATCAGAGACGCCCGCCGATACTGTCGACGTCAGGGATCCGGAGGTCGGATTCCAGCCTTCGAGGACACGAACATGGTTGCAAGAATCGCTCGTCTGCATGCCCAAGCGGTGACCCCTTCCGGGGCGTTGCGGGTCGTCGCCGGCTGGCTGATTGCCCTGACCGGTCTTGCTGTTCTCGGTTCGGAGCTCATCGACCATCTCGCCGCGGCCGAGGGGCCGCTCTCCACCGCCATTTCCGGAGGTGCGATGGCGGCAACCGCAACCGCTCTGGGTGCCGTGCCGCTGCTCGTGATGCGCAGGATCAGTGCCGGCGTGCAGGCCATGCTGCTAGGGTTTGGAGCGGGCGTGATGCTCGCGGCAAGCATATTTTCGTTGCTCATCCCGGCGCTCGCCGCAGCCCAGGCACAGGCCACCTCGAGCGCCGAAGCGGCCGTGCTGGTCGCCATCGCGCTTGGCGCAGGTGCGGCCCTGCTCCTTGCGATGGACCGCACCCTGCCCCACACGCACACGCCGGACGGCAACAGATCGGCCACGGCCGTGTGGCTCTTTGTCTTCGCAATTGCAGTGCACAACATTCCCGAGGGCCTGGCGATCGGCGTCGCCAGTAATTCCGCAGGCAGCGCCAACGCGGTGGCGACAGGCATTTCGCTGCAGAACGTGCCGGAGGGGCTGATCATCGCGATCGCCCTCGCCACCGCAGGCTATTCGCGCGCCCTCGCCTTCGCGGTCGCCGCCGGGTCAGGCTTGATCGAACCGGTCGCGGCGGTGCTCGGCTCGCTGATGGTGGCAAACTCGGAAGCGCTGCTGCCATGGGGGCTGGCTGGCGCGGCCGGCGCGATGCTTTTCGTCGTCAGCCACGAAATCATTCCCGAATCACATCGCCAAGGGCACGAAACCCTTGCCACCAGCGGACTGATCGTCGGTTTTGTAACGATGTTGCTGATGGATCGCATGCTCGGCTGAAATCACGGCACGGTCCAAAGAAAAATGGCGCCACTCGATCGTGGCGCCATTTTTCATGTTCGGGGTGGCGAGCCTGACCCCCGGCACTTGCAGGGAACGGCTGTGGCTGCTGCCTTCCGGCCCTGACCAGGTTCACCGCACTGCAATGCGGGGAGGCCCGCCACGCCGAATTGTACCAACTATGGCGAAACGGTGCGCTGGAAATGCCGATCAGCCCGCCGGCTCCAGATCATGAAGCCTGCTCCGTGCCGCTTCGAGGATCTCGGCGGGTTCGCGTAGTGCCGCGTCGAAGGCGATGCGCCGGCGATCGCCGGCCTCGTCGACAAGATCCGCGCCTTCGACGTCGACGCCCAGCACCTTCCATTGGGCAGGCACGAATTCGGCAAGTGCGCGCACACATTCGGACTCGCGGGACAGCGGCAACACCACGGGCGGCGTCAGCGCGGGCGCATCGATCCAGCCCATTCTTGCAAAGCCGCCAACCAGGCGTACCCGCGACACCGCGAGCCGGTAGAAGCGAAAGTCGCCCAGCGAAAGGTAGGAGGCCGCATCCGGCAGATAGCGCATGAAACGGTCGATTGCGCCCGGCGCCAGGGTCACCGGCTCAGCGTCTCCGAGCAGCGTGATGCGCGGCGCCTCGAGCGGCACCCGGCTCGGCTCCGCCACCATCAGGCTGGCACGCGGATCGCGCTTCAGATTGCGGGTATGTTCGGCCAGATCGCTGAGCAGGAATAACGGCCGCGCCTCGGCATCGGGCACATAGGGCAGCAGGGTGACGAAGGGATAGCCGGACATCGTCAGCGAGACGGTGCCGAGCGAACCGCTGCCACAACGATGCAACAGTTCACGAGCCTGGCGGGGATCGACTCTCATAGGGTGTTTCGCAAGTTGGCGTGACGCGACGTGGGATCGGGATTGCCAGTCTAGCGCCGATGGCGACGCCCTGCCGTTTTGCGTTGCAACAAAATCGCTCCGGCCCCCGCCGATGGATGTGGCGTACGCTATGGATCCGGCCGAACCGGGGCCGGTCTTCGCCCGCGTGCGGCGATCATTGCTCGATCTTCGAGCCGGGCACCCCAGCCGTGCGCGGCGGCAAGACCGGCACGCGAAGCGCGGCCCCGCGAGCGGGGCCGCGCCGGCACCTCTAGCCGCTCCGCTGCCGGCGTGCCTCGAACAGGCAAAGCCCGCTGGCGACCGAGACATTGAGACTCTCGACCGTGCCATACATCGGGATTCGCGCCAGTTCGTCGCAGGTTTCGCGGGTAAGACGGCGCAGGCCTTCGCCTTCGGCCCCCAGCACCCAGGCCACGGGCCCCTTCTGGTCGATCGCGTAGATCGACTTCTCCGCCTCGCCGGCCGCGCCGATGGTCCATATGCCAGCCTCCTGCATCTCGCGCAGGCTGCGTGCGAGATTGGTCACCGTCACATACGGAACCGTGTCGGCCGCACCGCTGGCAACCTTCATCGCGGTCGCATTAAGGCCGGCCGAGCGGTCCTTTGGCGCAATCACAGCCTGCGCACCGACCGCGTCGGCGACCCGCAGGCAGGCACCAAGATTGTGCGGGTCGGTGACCCCGTCGAGCACCAGCAGCAGCGCCGGCTCGGAGAGGGTATCGAGCACATCCATGAGCTTCAGCTCACGGCGACGTCCGTCGACCCGGGCCACAACGCCCTGGTGGCGGTGCGTTCCAACCATCCTTTGCAGGCGGTCGGACTCGGTCGGCGTCAGCTTGACTCCCGCCTGCTCGGCCTGGTGGATGAGATCCCGCGCCCGAGCGTCGTTTCGATGGGCGTCGACATAGACCTCCAGCACGCCTTCCGGCGTCTGGCGCATTTTGGAGATAACGGCATGGAAACCGTAGATATAGCGGACGACGTTCTCAGCCACGTTTTCGGCTCTTGCTGGTCTTGCTGGTTGAAGAAGCACCGGCCTTGCGCGCGGCGCGTGCAGGTTTTGCCGCCGCTGCCGGCTTTGCAAGCGCCTTGCTGGCGCTGGACTTCGTGGTCGAGGCCTTGCGCTTGCCGGTGGTGGTCCCGGGCCGGGTCTCGGCGGCGACCCTGGGGGCGGCTGCGCAGGCGCCGCGGCGCCCGCCCGCAGGCTTCCCGGCTTGCTCGGCAGCGGGCGGTGCGGTCCCCTCGCCACGGCCCCGCGCGGTCTTGCCGCTGCGCCGGGTGACCCGTTGCGTCCCTTCGATGAGGCGGAAGTCGATCTTGGTGGTCTCGAGGTCCACCCTCACCAACTGCACCCGCACCCGGTCGGAAAGGCGATACGAGGTGCCGCTTCGCTCCCCCAGCAACTCGTGGCGGGTCTCGTCGAAGTGGAAATAGTCGCTGCCCAGCTCGGAGATATGAATCAGGCCTTCGATGAAAATATCGTCGAGCGCCACGAAGAGGCCGAACGGCACCACCGCCGAAACGCTGCCGGTAAATTCCTCGCCGACCTTGTCCTGCATGTAGAAGCACTTCAGCCACGACTCCACGTCGCGCGTCGCCTCGTCGGCACGACGCTCGGTTTGCGAGCAGTGAAGACCGATCGCATCCCACTCACCGGGCTCGTAGCGCGCCTTGGCGAGGGCTGCCTTGATGGCGCGATGAACCAGCAGGTCGGGATAGCGGCGAATCGGTGACGTGAAATGGGTATACGCCTCGTAGGCGAGACCGAAATGACCCACGTTGTCAGGGCTGTAGACCGCCTGCCGCAGGGAACGAAGCATCACCGTCTGCAGCAACTGGGCATCGGGCCGGTCCTTGACCTTGTCGAGCAGGCGGGCGTAGTCGGACGCCTTGGGTTCGTCTCCGCCGCCGATGTCGAGCCCGAACTCGCCGAGAAAACCCCGTAGCCGCTCCAGGCGTTCCAGCGTCGGCCCCTCATGAACCCTGTAGAGGGCAGGCTGCGAACGTGCCTGAAGAAACTCGGAGGCGCACACGTTGGCGGCCAGCATGCACTCTTCGATGAGGCGGTGGGCATCGTTGCGGCGCTCAGGAACGATCCGCTCGATCTTGCCGTTGTCATCGAAGATCATCCGCGTTTCGGTGGTCTCGAAGTCGATCGCGCCACGCTTCGCACGCGCTTTCAAGAGCACCCTGAAGAGTTTGTCGAGGTTCTCGAGCTGCGGCAACAGCGGAGCAAGCTCCTCGCGCATCGCCGGCTCCTTCTCGTAGAGCGCCGCCGCCACCTTGTTGTAGGTCAGTCGCGCATGCGAGAACATCACCGCAGGGTAGAAGCGGTACTCCTTGATCGCACCGGTCATCGACAGCGACATGTCACAGACCATGCACAGCCGGTCGACCTCCGGGTTGAGCGAGCATAAGCCGTTGGAAAGCCGCTCGGGCAACATCGGGATCACCCGCCGCGGGAAGTAGACCGAGTTGCCACGCTCATAGGACTCCCGATCGAGCGGCGAACCGGGCTCGACGTAGTGCGACACGTCGGCAATCGCCACGATCAGCCGAAACCCGCGCCCCTGGCGTTCGCAGTACACCGCATCGTCGAAGTCGCGCGCCGTCTCGCCGTCGATGGTCACGAGCGGCAGGTGGCGGATGTCCTCGCGACCGGCGAGATCCTTCTTGCGCACCGCCACCGGCAGCTTGCGGGCCTGCTCCTTGGCTTCGCTCGAGAACTCGAAGGGCAGGTCGTGCTTGCGAAGCGCAATCTCGATCTCCATCCCCGAGTCGGCGTAGTTGCCGAGCACTTCGACGATCTTGCCGATCGGCTGGGCGAACTTGGTGGGCTGCTCGATGAGTTCCACCGTGACCACCTGGCCCGCCACCGCCTTCTTGCGCCCCTTGAGCGAGGCTGGCGCGAGCAGGATGTCCTGGGCGATGCGCCGGTCTTCCGGCACCACGACGAGCACGCCGTGCTGCTCCAGTACCCGACCCACGATGCGCTGCTTGCCGCGCTCGAGGATCTCGACGATCTTCCCTTCGGGCCGGCCACGGCGGTCGCTGCCGGCGATACGCACGATCACCCGGTCGCCGTGCAGCACTTCGCGCATGGTGCGTGGCCCAAGGAAAACGTCCGGCCCCTTGTCGTCGCGGATCACGAAGCCGAATCCGTCCGCATGGCCCTGTACCCGCCCCTTGATCAGGTCGGCCTTGTCGGGCAGCAGGCAGTCGCCGCGGCGGTTGCGCACCAGTTGCCCGTCGCGAACCATCGCACCGAGCCGGCGCGAGAAGAACTCGAGCTCATGTTCGCGGATATCGAGCGCCTCGGCGAGCGCATCCACACTCATCGGCACCCCACGCTCGGCGAGGATCTGCTCGATGTACTCGCGGCTTGGCAGCGGCTGGTCGTAGCTGGCCGACTCGCGCTCGTAGAACGGGTCCGCGGCGCGAATCGCGCTTGGCCGACCGCGGCCCCGGCCAGTCTTGTTGTTTTCTTTATTTCGGGACATTGACAATTCAATCCTTGTATTTATAATCCGCGTCTCGTTGCCCAGATGGCGGAATTGGTAGACGCGCTAGCTTCAGGTGCTAGTACTCTTACGGGTGTGGAGGTTCGAGTCCTCTTCTGGGCACCAGATCATTCAGGAAGCCGGTCAGCAGACCGGCTTTTTGTTTTTTCGTCACCACCGCCTCGATCCGGACCCGGCTGCGCGAGATGCAAAAAGCACTTTTCAGGACGAGGCTTCGTAACTATAATGCGCGCTCTTGCCCAGATGGCGGAATTGGTAGACGCGCTAGCTTCAGGTGCTAGTACTCGCAAGGGTGTGGAGGTTCGAGTCCTCTTCTGGGCACCAGTTCTGAGCAAAGGCCGATCGAAAGATCGGCCTTTTTGCTTTTCGACACCGATCCTGCCCATGCAACCGACGCGCGGGCCGAAATGGCAAGACCGCGGGCAAGACCGGGCCGGGGCGCCTGCTCCGGCCCGCTCATCGACGACGGATCCCGACAACGCAGGAGGGGCCAAAGCCTGGCTCAGGCGCCGAACGGATGACGCCTGAGGATGGTTTCGTCCCGCTCGGGGCCGGTCGAAACCACATCGATCGAGACCTCGCAGATCTCTTCGATGCGGTGAAGATAGGCACGCGCCTCGGGCGGAAGTTCGTCCCAGGTCTGGGCGCCATACGTCGTGCCGCTCCAGCCGGCCATGCTTTCGTAGATCGGCTCGCAGCGGGTGACCTCGTCGGCGCCCATCGGCAGCAGGTCGATACGCTGTCCATCGAGCATGTAGCCGGTACACAGCCTGAGCTCGCCCAGGCCGTCGAGTACGTCCAGCTTGGTGATGCAAAGGCCCGAGACGCCATTGATGATGATCGAACGCTTCAGCGCGGCAAGATCCAGCCAGCCGCATCGCCGCTTTCGTCCCGTCACCGTGCCGAACTCGCGCCCCTTGACCGACATCTGGGTGCCCGGCGCGCCTTCGGTGTCCATGTCGAGCTCGGTCGGGAAGGGACCGGCACCGACTCGCGTGCAATACGCCTTGGTGATGCCCAGCACATAGTGCAGGCGGCCCGGTCCGACACCAGCGCCCGCAGCCGCCTGGCCGGCCACGCAGTTGCTCGAGGTAACGAACGGATAGGTGCCATGGTCGATGTCGAGCAAGGTCCCCTGGGCGCCTTCGAACAGCAGGCTGCCGCCGGACTTGTTCACCGCATAGAGCTCTTCCGACACATCCGCGATCATCGGGCGGATCTTTTCGGCATCGGCGAGCGCCTGGTCGAATACCGTCTGGAAGTCGACCGCCTCGGCACCGAGGTGCTGGGTGAGCACGAAATTATGGTACTCGAGCACATCGCGCAGCTTGGCGGCGAAGCGCTCGCGATCGAAGAGATCGTAGAGGCGCACGGCGCGGCGCGACACCTTGTCTTCGTAGGTAGGCCCGATTCCCTTGCCGGTGGTGCCGATCTTGTCGCAGGCGGCACGACGGGCCTCGCGCGCCTTGTCGAGCGCAACGTGATAGCCGAGGATCACCGGGCAGCCCGGGCTGATTCGCAGGCGGTCACGAACCTTGATGCCACCCGCCTCGAGCGTTTCTATTTCGGAAAGCAGGTGATGGATATCGAGCACCACGCCGTTTCCGATGTAGCACTTCACGCCCTCGCGCACGATCCCCGACGGCACCAGGTTGAGCTTGTACTCGTTCTTGCCGATGACCAGGGTATGACCGGCATTGTGTCCGCCCTGGAAGCGCACCACGCCTTCGGCATGATCGGTCAGCCAGTCCACGATCTTGCCCTTGCC
The DNA here is from genome assembly GCA_024235595.1 of Zoogloeaceae bacterium. Lineage (GTDB taxonomy): Bacteria > Pseudomonadota > Gammaproteobacteria > Burkholderiales > Rhodocyclaceae > Cognatazoarcus. Next base: position 64,955 of record JACKMC010000007.1, read on the forward strand.
CTCGTCACCCCATTGGGTACCGACAACCACGACGTTCTTTGCCATTTCTAGTTTTCTCCCTGAAGCGGAACGACGAGCCACTCGCCACCCCGCTGAACAAGCTGCCGGTCGCAGCCGGCCTCGCTCCATGTTCCTTGATGTCCCGGCAGGCTCGCAATGACGACCTCGCCACGGGCACGCAAACGATCTATCGCGGCTTTCAAGCCCGCAAGCTCGCCGCTCGGTGCGAGAATCGCACCGGCTTCGGCAATCTCGTCGACACCCCGGGCGAGCAGGCGCAGATCCAGGCTGAAGCCGGTCGCCGGCCTGCCACGGCCGAAACTCTCGCCGATGCGGTCGTAGCGGCCACCCAGCGCGATCGCCCCCGGGACCCCGTCCGCGTAGGCGGCGAGGACCATTCCGCTGTGGTAATGATAGCCACGCAGGTCGGCAAGGTCGAAGCTCACCGGGAGGTCGGTGAAGGCCTGCGCGAGGCGTTCGAGTTCGTCGAGCGCACGCACCACATCGGGGATTGCCGGCAGCATCGCACGCGCCCGTTCGAGCACCGTACGGTCACCGTAGAGCCGGGGCAGCGCCAGCAGTGCGGCGCGCTGCGGTTCAGGCACGTCGGCAAGGAAATCGGTCAGCGCGGGCACGTCCTTGGTCTGCAGCATGTCGTAGAGCTGCACTTCCTTGTCGCCGGTCAGCGAAGCGGCCGCCGCGAGCGCGCGAAAGAGCCCCATGTGGCCGATGTCGATGCGACTTGCGGCGACGCCCGCGATTGCAAGACTGTCGGCGAGCAGCCTCACCACCTCGATATCGGCCTCGAGCCCCTGGTGCCCGTAGATTTCGGCGCCGAGCTGGAGCGGTTCGCGGCTTGCGGTCAGCGACGCCGGCAAGGCGTGCAGCACGCTGGCGCAATAGCACAGCCTGCTGACGCCCTGGCGGTTGAGCAGGTGGGCGTCGATACGCGCAACCTGCGGCGTCATGTCGGCACGTACCCCCATGGTCCGGCCGGAGATCTGGTCGACGAGCTTGAGGGTGCGAAGCCGCAGATCCCGCCCTGCCCCGGTGAGCAAGGATTCGAGGTATTCGAGCAGCGGCGGACTCACCAACTGGAAGCCGCGCAGATGGTAGGCGTCGAGCAACCGGCGACGCAGGCCTTCAAGCTTGCGGGCTTCGGCCGGCAGGACGTCCTGGATGTATTCGGGCAGAACCCAGCGCATGAAAGAGAATCAACCGAAAAGAAAGAGAAGTCCCAGACCCAGCGCGATCGAAGTGAGTCCGATGAAGCGGATCTGGCCATCGGCGAGTTCCGTCACTCGCCTGAATGTTTCACGCCAGGTGGCTGGCGCTACAAAAGGTAGCAGGCCTTCGAGCACCAGCATGAGCGCGAAGGCCATCAGCAGGGAGCTCTTCATCAGTTCCCGCTCTTGCCACCCGTCGCACTGCGAAGATAGCGGAAGAAGTCGCTTCCGGGCTCGACCACCAGCACGTCACTCTTGCTGCGGAAGCTCTGCCGATAGGCTTCCTGGCTGCGGTAGAAGGCGAAGAATTCCGGATCCTTCCTGAATGCCTCGGCGTAGATCGCCGCAGCCTTGGCATCACCGTTACCCTTGATCTGCTGGGCTTCGCGGTAGGCCTCGGCGACGATGACCTCGCGCTGGCGATCCGCATCGGCGCGTATCTTCTCGGCTTCGGCGGCACCTTCGGAGCGCAGCTCGTTGGCAACCCGTTTGCGCTCGGCTTCCATGCGCCGGTAGACCGATTCGGAAACCTCGAGCGGCAGGTCGACCCGCTTGAGGCGCACATCGACGATCTGCACGCCGATCTTGCGGGAATCCTGGTCGGCCTTGTTGCGCATCTCTTCCATGATGTTGTCGCGCTGGCCCGAGACCACTTCATGAACGGTGCGCTTGCCGAACTCCTCGCGCAGGTTCGCGTTCACGGTCTGCTGCAGGCGCGTACGTGCGCGCGCTTCGTCGCCGCTCACCGAGATGTAGTACAGCGAGGGATCGACGATGCGCCACTTCACGAACAGATCGACGAGCACGTTCTTCTTTTCCGAGGTGATGAAGCGCTCCGGTTCCGGTGTATCCATGGTTAGGATGCGGCGGTCGAAGTAGCGTACGTTCTGGATCAGCGGCCATTTGAAATTGAGGCCGGGCTTGTCGATCACGGTCTTGATTTCGCCTAGCTGGAAGACCAGCGCAAACTGGCGTTGATCGACGGTGAACAGTGACATCGAAAGCACGATCACCACGAGGACGGCAAACGCGCCCAGCATTGAAAGCTTGTCACGCATCAGCGACCCCCGTCCCGGTTACGCATGCTGTCGCGGTCGCGGAAATCGCCACCACTGCCCGTAGACCGCCCTATCGACATGTTCTGGGCGGCCTCGGCCGAGGCGCCCCGCTGCACGTCGCCGCCGATCGCGGTCGACGCGCTGGCGGGCGAAGCCGCACCGGCCTGCTGCAGGAGCTTGTCGAGCGGCAGGAAGGTGAGATTGTTGTTGCCTCGCGCATCCACCATGATTTTCGTTGTGTTGCTGTAGATTTCCTGCATCGTCTCGAGATAGATCCGCCGGCGGGTGACCTCAGGCGCCTTCGCGTATTCGGTCAGCACCTGGGTGAAACGGGCCGCATCACCCTCTGCCTGAGCCACCACCCTGGAGCGATAGCCTTCGGATTCCTGCATCAGGCGCGAGCTCGTGCCTCTGGCGCGGGGGATCACATCGTTGGCGTAGGCCTGGCCCTCGTTCTTTTGCCGCTCGCGATCCTGTCCGGCCTTCACCGCATCGTCGAAGGCTGCCTGCACCTGCTCGGGCGGCTGCGCGTTCTGCATCGTCACCTTGCTGATCTGGATACCGGTCTCGTAGCGATCGAGGATGGCCTGCATCAAGGTGTGCGCCGTCGCCGCGATCTGCTCGCGCCCCTCGTAGAGAACGAAGTCCATGCGGTTCTTGCCGACGATCTCACGCATCGCGGTCTCCGCAGCCTGGATCACAGACTCATCCGGTTCGCGGTTGTTGAAGAGATAGTTTTCCGGATTGTTGAGGATGTACTGGACCGCGAACTGGATGTTGATGATGTTCTCGTCGTCGGTCAGCATCAGGGCCTCATTGAGAACCTTGTTGCGCTCCGAGCCCCGGTAGCCGACCTCCACGGTGCGGACGCCGGTGAGATTCACCAGTTCATGGGATTCGATGGGGAATGGCATGCGCCAGCGCAGACCCGGCTCGGTCGTCTCCACATACTGCCCGAAACGCAGCACCACGCCGCGCTGGCTGGCATCGACGATATAGAAACCGCTGGCGGCCCAGGCCGCGAGAGCCAGCGCCGCGATTACGCCAAAGCCGCTGCCGAAGAGGCGAAAATTGAAGGCCGGTCCGCCCTCACCGCCGCCACCGCCGGAACCTCCCCGCTTCCCGCCGAAAAGCGAACTCAGACGACGATTGAAGTCGCGCCACATCTCTTCGAGATCCGGCGGCCCCTGGTTGCCATCGCGGTTGTTGTCGTTCCCCTGGTTTCCCCAGCGCGGATCGTTTAGTGACATATTTTTTGATGCCCGTTTTTACGTTCGGATCGAATCGGTCTCACCACAAGGCAAGGAAGTATCGCCGCCCGGACTCGCGTCACCAGCGGACTGGGCAAGCGCTTTTTCAGCCAGCGCCCGGCGCAGCAGGTCAATACCTTCGCCGCTCCGCGCGCTCAAAAAAACGCGCCGTATGTTATCACATTCATCCCGCTCCACTGCCGGCTCGGCGTGGGTCAGGTCTATCTTGTTCCACACCAGAATCTGCGGGATTCCGCCCGCTCCGATCTCTTCCAGAACCTTGTTGACCGCTGCGATCTGGTCATCGCGATCCTCGCTCGCCGAGTCCACCACATGCAGCAGCAAGTCGGCCGCAGCGGTCTCCTCCAGCGTTGCATGAAAGGCGGCGACGAGCGCGTGAGGAAGGTCGCGAATGAATCCGACCGTATCGGACACCACTGCGTTCCCTGCCTCACCGAGATAAAGCCGTCTCGAGGTCGTGTCGAGGGTCGCAAAGAGCTGGTTGGCGGCATAGGCGCCGGCCTTGGTCAGGCTGTTGAAGAGCGTGGATTTACCCGCATTGGTATAGCCCACGAGCGACACTGCCAGCAGCTTGCCCTTTTCCCGCGCGCGGCGACGCACCCGGCGTTGCTTCTCCAGGGCCGCGAGCCTGATCTTGAGCGCCTTGACGCGGATGCCGAGCAACCGGCGATCGGTCTCGAGCTGGGTTTCCCCCGGGCCGCGCAGTCCGATCCCGCCCTTTTGCCGTTCGAGGTGGGTCCAGCCGCGAATCAGTCGTGTCGAGAGGTGCTGGAGCTGCGCCAGTTCGACCTGCAGCTTCCCTTCGTGGCTCTTGGCACGCAGCGCGAAGATATCGAGGATCAGCGCGTTGCGGTCGATCACCCTGCAGTTGAGGGTACGCTCGAGGTTTCGTTGCTGGCCAGGCGAGAGCTCGTGGTTGAAGATCGCCAGGTCGGCTCCGTGGTCGCGGATCGCATCGGCGATTTCCTGCACCTTGCCCTTGCCGGCAAAGAGCGCAGGATCCGGTGCCTGCCGACGGCCCGAAACGCGAGCAACGACGACGGCGCCGGCACTGCCGGCCAGCAGCTCCACTTCAGACAGCCGCTCTGAAAACGCCCCCTGTCCGAAATCCAGCTGCACCAGAACCGCCCGGGTGCCAGACTCGGGCCTCTCAAACATCGATGCCGTTCACAAAGATCCGGCAGGAACAATCGTGGGGCTCAGGAATTGCCGTCACCCTGATCGTGCTGGATCGTCACCGGGCGTGCCGGCACCACCGTCGAAATGGCGTGCTTGTATACCATCTGGGTCACGGTGTTCTTGAGCAGCACGACATACTGGTCGAAGGACTCGATCTGCCCCTGCAGCTTGATCCCGTTAACGAGGTAGATGGAAACCGGAATATGCTCCCTGCGCAGGGTATTCAGAAACGGGTCTTGGAGGAGTTGCCCCTTGTTGCTCATGGTCTTGGACCTCTTGGTATATGTCTGGGTAATGTAAAGGATTTCACGCTGCACTGCCACATAACGAAAATGCGAATCAGCGTGGCTCCCGGTGTGGTGTGAATCAATTGCCGCGCGCTGCGTATGGGTTGTTGCTGGTCTTGAATTGTATTCGCAAGGGCGTGCCCTGCAATTTGAACGCCTCCATGAAGCTGTGCTCGAGATAGCGCACATAGGACGTTGCGACATGTTCCAGGGCGTTGCCATGAATGACGATGATTGGCGGATTGCTGCCACCCTGATGCGCGTAGCGCAGCTTGGGCCGAAACGCGCCATGGCGCGGCGGTTGCTGTTTTTCGACCGCCATCAGCAGCGCACGGGTCAGGCGTGGGGTCGAGAGCTTGGCCATTGCCGCCGCGAACGCGCCATCCACCGAGCGCAACAGCGCCGAAATCCCCTGCGACTTGAGCGCCGAGACGTAGTGAAAACGCGCAAAGGACAGAAAGCCGAGCTTGCGCCCGATCTCCTGCTTGACCCGCTCGCGTCGGTAGTCGTCGGTGTTGTCCCACTTGTTCACTGCAACCACGAGCGCGCGGCCGGTATCGAGCACGAAGCCCGCGATATGCGCATCCTGGTCCGAAATGTCCTGGCTGGCGTCGATGACCAGCACCACCACGTTGGCACGCTCGATGGCCTGCAGCGTCTTCACCACCGAGAATTTCTCCACCGCCTCGAACACCTTGCCGCGGCGGCGCAAGCCGGCCGTATCGATGAGGGTGTACTGCTTGCCGTCGCGCTCGAAGGGGATCGAGATCGCATCGCGCGTGGTGCCCGGCATGTCGAAGGCGATCACTCGTTCCTCGCCCAGCAAGGTGTTGATGAGCGTGGACTTGCCGACGTTGGGTCGACCCACGATGGCCACCGCTGGGCCACCGTCGGAGGCATCGCGATCTTCGTCCGGCTCGACCGGAAAATCGGCCAGCACCAGCTCGAGCAGCGCCTTCACGCCATCGCCATGCGCCGAGGAAATCACCAGCGGATCCCCCAATCCCAGCGCATGGAACTCAGCCGCGACGAGACCGCGATTCATTCCCTCGCCCTTGTTCACCACGAGGTGAACCGGGCGCCCCGCACGGCGCAGGTGTGCTGCAATCTGCTCGTCGTGCGGCGTCAGGCCGACCCGCCCGTCGGTGAGGAACAGCAGCGCATCGGCCTCGACGATCGCCTGTTCGGCCTGCCGCGCCATTTCATGCATGATGCCGTCCTTGGCGACCGGATCGAAACCTGCGGTATCGACCACCAGGAAATCACGATCGCCCAGCCGACCGACGCCATAGTGGCGGTCGCGGGTCAGGCCCGGCTGGTCGGCGACCAGCGCATCGCGTGACTTGGTCAGGCGATTGAACAGGGTGGACTTGCCGACGTTCGGTCTTCCGACGAGAACCAGAGTGGGTTTCAAATTCCGGACTCCGGTTCAGCGGGACGAGATCGCATAGACATTGCCCTTAACCGTCTGGGCCACCACCGCGTCGCGGCCGAGCAGCAGCGGATCGGAACGGATCTGGCTGCCGTCGGTGGCGATGCGCGCCAGCAAACTGCCATCCTCGCGGCGCAGCAGGTAAACATGGCCTTCGACGTCGCTGACGGCGATATCCCCGCCCACCACGAGCGGCCGGCCGGTGCCGCGCCCCGCCAGCCTGTCCTGCTTCCAGATGCTCGCCCCGTTGCTCGCATCGAGTGCGATCACCGCACCCTGCTCGTCGGTCACATAGAGTTGGCTGCCGTCACGGTCGATGCCGACCGAGCTTGAGATGTCGCGGGTCCACAAGACGTTGCCGTTCGTCGCATCGAAGCATGCGATCCGCCCCTGATAGGCGGCAGCACAGAGCGTGCGCTGATAGAGAACGGGTGTTCCAACCACGTCCGCGACGCGCTCGAGTTCGGTCGAACCCCGCGGCGTGGCGACGGAAAGCTCCCACAGTGCGCCGCCGTTCGAGAGCTTCACTGCCACCAGCTTGCCGCCCGGGAAACCTGCGACCGCCACACCGTCGCGGGCAAGCACGCCCGCATAACTGCGCAGCGCCAGCGGCGGCGTTGCACGCTGGTAGACCCAGCGACGCTTGCCGTCGTCGGCAGCCAGGCCGAAGAGCCGGTTGTCGGAGGTACGGACCACCACGACGCCGCTGTCGAGCCCCGGCGGGGCGAGGACTTCCGCACTCACGGGTTCCTTCCAGCGGACGCTGCCGGTACCCGCATCCAGGGCAATGACGTCACCAGCGGCTGTCACCACGGTAACGAGATCCTGGTTTGCGCCGACACCCGCCGAGAGCTTGCGCCCGGTGTCCACACGCCAGACGGTCTTGCCGCCCTCGATGCGAACCACCGTGCCGTCACCGCCTGCAGCGTAGACCACATCGCCAACCACGGCGGGCTGCAAGGCGACATTCGGCGCGGCGGCGAGGCCGAGCTGCCAGTCGACCCGTATCGGCGCACCCTGCACGAATTGCGGCAGCGGGCTGATTTTTTCGGCAGAGCGGGCAAACGGATTGAGCGAGCTGCAGGCCGAAAGCAGAATTGCGGCTGCTGCACTCGCGCAGACGACTGAACGACGACTCATTTCGCAACTCCCAAAGCATCCAGCTTGGCCTGGATCAACTCACGGATCTGGGCATCGTTTGGCGATGCGGCCAGCTCAAGCGCCGCTGCATAGGCGGCGCGGGCCTGGTCCGGCTTGCCCTGGGCAAACAGCACGTCGCCCTTCAGGTCGGCATAGGCCAGCCGGTAATCCTCAAGCGGATCAGCGGACAGGCTGGCGAGCGCCGCATCGAAGCTGCCCTCGTCCAGCTGGACCGCGGCCAGACGCAAGCGCGCCATGTCGCGAACCGCCTGGTTCTCTCCGTGCTCGCTCACCCACGCCAGCATCATGGCAGCGTTCTTGTAGTCACCTGCCTCCGCCTGGGCCTTGCCGGCGACCAGTGCCCCCAGCACTGCATAGACACTGCCCGAGTGCTTCTCGATGAGTTGCCCCGCGGCCTCGCGAACCTTCTGCGCATCGTTTGCGCTGCCGGCATTTACCGCGGTGACATAGAGCAGCGAGGCTTCGGAGGCCTGCTTGCGCTGGTACCAGTTCCACCCCTGCCAACCCACCGAAGACATCGCTACCACGACCACCGCGGTAGTCACCAGCTTGCCGTACGTTTCCCACCAGGCCTTGATCTCAGAGATCTGTTCCTGTTCTTCCAGGTCATAAACCGCCATCGTCGCCATCCAACGCAAAGAGTTGATCTGCCAGCGCCGGTGCCAGCTCATCAAGGCTGACCCGGCGCTGTTCGCCGCCACGCATCGGTTTGAGCGTGACCTCGCCCGCCGCGGCTTCGTCCTCGCCGATCACCAATGCGAACGGGGCGCCGCTCGCGTCGGCCTTTTTCATCTGGGATTTGAAACTGCCGCCACCGCAATGCAGCAGGGTTGCGAATCCATGCCCCCGCAAAGCCTCGGCAGCGCGGAAAGCGAGCCGTGTGGCCGCCTCCCCCTGATGCACCACATAGACTTCGGGGCCGACCTTGTCGGGCTCGCCACCCGACTCCAGCCACAGTGCGAGAATCCGCTCCACGCCCATCGCGAAGCCCGCAGCCGGCGCCGGCTTGCCGCCAAGCTGCTCTACCAGGCCATCGTAGCGCCCCCCCGCGCAGATCGTTCCCTGCGCGCCAAGACGCGTGGTGACCCATTCGAACACGGTGCGATTGTAGTAATCGAGGCCGCGCACCAGGCGCGGATTGATCCGGTAGGGGATGCCTGCGTCCTTGAGCAGCAGCTGGACGCCCTCGAAGTGCCTGAGGGACTCCTCGCCGAGGTAGTCGATCAGCCTCGGCGCAGCTTCCACCAGCGCTTGCAACGCCGGGTTCTTGGTGTCGAGGATGCGAAGCGGATTGGTATGCAGGCGGCGCTTGCCGTCTTCGTCGAGGGCGTCCTGGTGCTGCTCGAGGTAGGCGATCAGCGCTTCGCGGTGGCGTGCCCGCTCCTCGCTGCTGCCCAGCGAGTTCAGCTCCAGGTTCACATCCTCCAGTCCAAGGTCGTCCCACAGGCGCGCGCACATGAGGATGTGCTCGGCATCGACGTCCGGGCCCTCGAAGCCGAGCGCCTCGACGCCGACCTGATGAAACTGCCGATAGCGCCCCTTCTGAGGCCGCTCATGACGGTACATCGGCCCGTGGTAATAGAGGCGCTGCGGGCCCGCCGACAGCATCTTGTGCTGGATTGCGGCGCGCACGCACGAGGCCGTGCCTTCGGGGCGCAGCGTGAGCAACTCGCCATTGAGCGCATCCTCGAAGGAGTACATCTCCTTTTCCACGATATCCGTGACTTCGCCGATCGCACGCTTGAAGAGCGGCGTCGGCTCGACGATCGGCATGCGAATCGGGCGGTAGCCGTAGGCTCCCAGCCAGTCGCGGATCATTTCCTCGAATTGCTCCCAGGTTTCGGCCTCGTCGGGCAGGATGTCGTTCATCCCGCGCACGGCCTGCAAGGTTTGACTCATGTTGCTCCCGAATCCGCTTTCGGCCGCTCAGGCCGTGACGTTCTTCTTCTGATAGGTTCGATCGACGTAGGCTTCGATGATCGCCACGAACTCGCTCGCGATGCGATCGCCGCGCAGGGTGACCGTCTTCACGCCATCCTCGAAAACCGGCGCAGCGGGTGTCTCGCCGGTGCCCGGCAGCGAAATGCCGATGTTCGCGTGCTTGCTCTCGCCCGGCCCATTGACCACGCAGCCCATCACCGCGAGGGTCATGTTTTCGACACCGTCGTAGTGGTCCCGCCACTGCGGCATCTTGTCACGTACATAGGCCTGGACCTCGGACGCAAGCTCCTGGAAGAAGGTGCTGGTGGTGCGGCCGCAACCCGGGCATGCCGTAACCATGGGAGTAAATGCCCGCAGCCCCATGGTCTGCAGGATCTCCTGCGCCACCACCACCTCCTGGGTTCGCGCACCGCCCGGCTCGGGGGTAAGCGAAATCCGGATGGTGTCGCCGATGCCTTCCTGCAGCAGCACCGAGAGCGCCGCAGTGGAGGCCACGATGCCCTTCGAACCCATCCCCGCCTCGGTCAGCCCGAGATGCAGCGGGTAGTCGCAACGGGCCGACAGGTCGCGATACACCGCGATCAGGTCCTGAACACTGGACACCTTGGCGGAAAGAATGATCTTGTCGCCACCCAGGCCATACTCCTCGGCCTTGATCGCGGACTCGAGCGCCGAAGTGACCAGCGCTTCGCGCATCACCGCACCGGCGTCAAGCGGAACGGCGCGGCGCGCATTGCCGTCCATGATTCGCGCCAGCACCGATTGGTCGAGGCTGCCCCAATTCACCCCGATGCGGACCGGTTTGTCGTAGCGGCATGCGATCTCGATGATGCTCGCGAACTGGGTGTCGCGCTTCGCTCCGGCGCCGACGTTGCCCGGATTGATGCGCAGCTTGGCGAGCGCCTCCGCGCAGGCCGGATGATCGGTCAGCAGCTTGTGGCCGTTGTAGTGGAAATCGCCGACCAGCGGCACGGCCACACCCATGCGCTCGAGCTGCTCGCGGATCCGCGGCACCGCCGCCGCCGCCTCGTCGTTATTGACGGTGATGCGCACCAGCTCGGACCCTGCCCTGGCAAGCTGAGCGATCTGGATCGCGGTGCCGATATGGTCTGCGGTGTCGGTGTTGGTCATGGACTGCACCACGACCGGCGCATCCGATCCGACCGCGACCGGGCCCACCCGCACGGTGCGCGTCTTTCGGCGCCCCTGTGGCTGCCCGCTGCTCACTTCGAGTTGGCTAGTCGGCATCGATCATTCAACCTTGAAACGTGCAACGGTGACCTTGATGTGCGGCACCATGTCGAACTCGCGCCCGTTGTGCTCGAGCTTCACATAGCGCGCATTGCCGACCACCAGCCTGAAAGGCGCCTTTCCGGTAACTTCCTGCGCGGTACCTTCGCGCCCGGTGCCGGAAAAGAGCACCTTGTTGTCGGCATCGCGTACTTCGAACCAGGCGTCGCGCTCGAAGCGGAAATCGAGTCGATCGCCGGCGGCCACATCGGCAGCGGGCTTGGTGTCGACGGGCGCTGGTGCCGGCAGCCCGGGCGCGGGAAGCGTCGGTTCGGCGACCAAAGGCGGCGAAACCGTCGTGGGCGCAGCGGGGGCGGCCGAAGGCGCCTCGGTCACGACCGCTTCGGGCCCCGCCGGCAGCGCGGGATCGGTGCCCGGGGGGAAGGTCGGTGCATCTACCGCGGTCGGTTCCGGCGCCATGATGTTCTCTTCGGCAAGCAGCTCATCGTTTGGCACCGGCTGCTGAAACCAGTTGAAATACCAGCCTGACAGCACCAACAGAAACAGGCCGAAGGCGATCAGCGCGACCGGCAGCGACGATGGGCGCAGCCGCTCGCCGGCCGAGGGCATCGTCCCCACGGCATTGGAGACGGGCGCCAGGTCCATCGCATCGCCGGCGGTGAATTGATCCAGCGCGGCCAACAGCGGTGCGGCATCCAGTTGGAGGTGCCGCGCATAATTGCGCAGAAAGCCGCGCGCGAAGGCCTTGCCGGGAAGAAGGTCGAAGCGATCGGTTTCGAGCGCCTCGACCTGGCGGCCGGTGAGCTTGAGCGCCCCCGCCACGTCCTGGATCGACTCTCCGCGGGCTTCGCGCGTCGCACGCAGTGTGTAGCCGATGGCCGGCACGGCTGCGCGATCCTCGTCGCCGCCACCCTCAGGATGGTTTGCCTCGTTCACCGTGATTGTTCCTTGCTGTAAGTCTCGTATTCCTTCGACGTCGGGAAGCGGCTGCGCAACTGGGTCGCGAAACTCGCTTCATTCTCGCGATTGCCCAACTTGCGGGCGATTCGCGTCCCCAACAGCAGGGATTCAGCCGTTGGAGCCGCTTGCTGCTGGAGAGTCTGCAGATGGCCGTTGGCGATATCGTAGGCCCCGCGCTTGTAGGCAAGCGATGCCAACTGGTAGAGCGCCAGCGTATTGGATGGGTCTGCCTGCACCGCGAGCTGGAACTGTCGCTCCGCGGCCTCGTCCTCGTTCAGGCGCAGGTAGCAGAGGCCTGCATTCGTGAAGGGCCGCGTCGGAGTGCGGTAGTAGGGGTTGCGCACAACCGTGGCGAGGCGCTCCAGACCGGCCCGCTCTTCGCCCGAGGCACACAGGAACCAGCCATACGTATTGTTGATCTCCGGATCGCCAGGCGCCAGGGCGCTTGCCTTTTCGAAATTCTGCCGCGCCGCGACCTTGTCGTCGAGATACATGTAGATCTGGCCGAAGAGGTGATAGACCGGTGCGTATTCCGGATCGAAGGCCTGGGCAACGCGCGCTTCATCGAGCGCCACACCGAATCGTCCGGCCTTGAAATAGGCGGTCCCAAGGTCGACGTGGATCTTCGCGCCAGCCTGGCGCTCGCTGGTCGCCGGCAACTCGGAAACGGGTCGCTGGATGTTCGACTCGGTCGACAGCCCGGCACCGCGGGTCGCACACCCGGCAAGCAGCAGGACACAGATGGCACATAGCAGTTGACGCTTCATCGACGCTCCTCGGAGACAGGGATGACGGGACGCCCGGCAGCGGTGCGGCGCGTCTTGTCCAGTACTTGGCCGGCCAGTTGCCCGCATGCGGCGTCCACATCGTCGCCCCTCGTCTTGCGGGTCGTGGCGACGATGCCCGCCTCGGCGAGGATAGTCGAGAAGCGACGGATGCGTTCGGGCGACGAGCGCTGGTAGCCGGAATTGGGAAACGGGTTGAAGGGTATCAAGTTGAACTTGCAGGACACCTCGCGTGCGATGGCGACGAGTTCGCGCGCATGGCTGTCCTGGTCGTTCACGCCATCGAGCATCACGTACTCGAAGGTGATGAAGTCGCGCGGCGCAGCCTCGAGATAGCGATTGCATGCGGCGAGCAAGGCTTTGAGCGGATATTTCTGATTGATCGGCACCAGCTTGTCGCGCAGCGCATCGTTGGGCGCGTGCAGCGAAACCGCCAGCGCTACCGGACAGACTTCCCGCAGTCGATCCATGGCCGGCACGATACCGGAAGTCGATACCGTTACGCGTCGGCGCGAAAGGCCGTACGCGTGATCGTCGAGCATCACCCGCAGCGCGGTCACCACGTTGTCAAAATTCGCCAGCGGCTCGCCCATTCCCATCATCACCACATTGCTGATGATCCGCTCGCCGGCGGCTTCACCGCCGCTCACTGCGCCGAGCAGTCGATTCGCAAGCCACAACTGGCCAATGATCTCGCCGGCAGAGAGGTTACGGTTGAAGCCCTGCTTGCCGGTAGAGCAGAACGAGCAATCGAGCGCACAGCCGGCCTGCGAAGAGATGCACAGCGTGCCGCGCCGCGTCTCGGGAATGAACACCGCCTCCACCGCGTTGCGACCGCCCACATCGAGCAACCATTTGCGCGTTCCGTCGACCGAAACCGAGTCACGCACCGGCTGCGGCGCGGCGATCACCGCGTCACGTTCGAGCCGGGCGCGCAGCGACTTGGCGACGTCGGTCATCTGCGAGAACTCGGCACAGCCTTCGCGATGCATCCATCGCATGACCTGGCGCGCGCGAAACGGCTTCTCGCCCATCGTGGCGAACCACGCGACGAGACCGTCCACATCGAAATCGAGAAGATTGACCGGCGTTACCATTTGCAGCTCCGGGGCCCCATAACGCAATCGGCCCGATCTGCCGGGCCGACACTGCGAGACACCCCGCTGAATGACAGCTTAGCGCGAATAGACGTTCATGGCGGGGAAGAAGAACGCGATCTCGACGGCCGCGGTTTCGGCCGCATCGGAACCATGAACCGCGTTGGCGTCGATGGATTCGGCGAAATCGGCACGGATCGTACCGGCGGCCGCTTCCTTGGGATTGGTCGCGCCCATCAACTCCCGGTTCTTGGCGATCGCGCCCTCGCCTTCGAGCACCTGGATCATCACCGGGCCGGAGGTCATGAAGGACACCAGGTCCTTGTAGAACGGACGGGCCTTGTGAACAGCGTAGAACTCGCCGGCTTCGCGCTCGGACAGGTGGGCCATCTTCGATGCGACGACCTTGAGGCCAGCGTCTTCGAAGCGCTGGTAGATCTTGCCGATCACGTTCTTGGCGACGGCATCGGGCTTGATGATGGAAAGGGTACGTTCAATTGCCATGAAAAACTCCGGATTGGACAAAAAACCACGCTTAGCGTAACGCGCCATTTTAACAGCAAATGCCCGGCGCGCCCGAGGCGCGAAAAAAATGCCCGGCACGAGGCCGGGCACAAAACGGGACGAACCGCCTTCCTTCGCTTAGAGCATGCCCAGTGCCCTGGGCAGGAACAGCGAGATTTCAGGGATGTAGGTGACCATGATCAGGAAGATCAACATGGTGTAGAGCCATGGCAGCACCGCCATGGTCATCTCGGTCATGCCTGCCCGGGTGATGCCGCTGGCGACGAACAGGTTCAGGCCCACCGGCGGCGTAATCATGCCGATCTCCATGTTGACCGTGACGATCACGCCGAAGTGGATCGGATCGATACCCAGCGCGACCGCCACCGGGAAGAGGATCGGCGCGAGGATGAGGATGATCGACGAGGGCTCCATGATGTTGCCCGCCAACAGCAGCAGGATGTTCACCACCACCAGGAAGCCGATCGGACCCAGGCCCGTCTGCACGATCATCTCGGCCATGCGCTGGGGAATCTGCTCGGAGGTCAGGATGAAGGAGAACAGCACCGCGCTGGCGATGATGAACAGCAGCATCGAGCTCATGTTCGCCGAGTCGAGCAAGACCTTCGGGATATGCCGCCAGGTCAAGTCCTTGTACACGAACATGGCAATGAAGAAGGCATAGACCGCGCTCATCGCCGCCGCCTCGGTGGCGGTGAAGATGCCCGAATAGATACCGCCCATGACCACCACGATCAGCAGCAGGCCCCAGATGGCTTCACGGAAATAGCGCCAGCGTGCGCCCCAGGTTTCCTTGGGACCCCGCGGGAAGCCGTGCTTCTTGGCCTGCCACCAGGTCGCAACGCCGAGCATCACCGCCAGCAGGGCACCCGGGATCACGCCCGCCATGAACAGTGCGCCGATCGACGAGTTGGTGGTGACCGCATACATCACCATCACGATCGAGGGCGGGATCAGAATTCCCAGACCGCCCGCCGAGGCGACCGAACCGGCAGCGAAGCGCAGCGAGAAACCCTGCTTCAACATTGCCGGAATGAGGATCGAACCGATCGCCACCACGGTCGCCGGACTGGAACCCGAAACCGCCGCGAACAGCGCGCAGGCGAGCACCGCCGACATCCCCAGACCGCCGGTGATATGGCCGACCATGGCGGTGGCGAAGTTGATCATTCGCCGCGCAACGCCGCCACTGGTGAGGAAGTTGCCCGCGAGGATGAAGAAGGGGATCGCCATGATCTCGAACTTCTCGATGCCGGTGAACATCTTCAGCGCCACCGACTCCAGCGGCACCGAGGCGAAACCCGCCATGAATCCCAGCACCGTAAGACCGAGCGCGACACCGACCGGCATGCCGATCGCCATCAGTACGATCAGCATTCCAAAAAGAATTGCGGCGTTCATCGATCAGCCCTCCTTGCCCGGGCGCTTGTCATGCTCGCGCGCCCACTGTTCGTCACTCTTGCCGGCATGCGCGTGCTCGACCTCTTCCGCGCTTTCGATCGCCTCGCCGATACCCATCGGCTCGGTCTCCCCTTCGAGACCTTCGACATGGCCGTGGTCGTGGGTGGGAAGCTCGCCGGTCCTGGCGAACTGGACCATCACCTGGATGAAGCGGAAGCACATCAGGGCGGACCCCAGCGGAACGGCCGAATAGACCATCCAGGTCGGCCATTCCAGGTCGGGCGTGATCGGGCCTTCGAAATGGTCGCCAACATCCGCGCCGAGCCAGCTCAAAGTCTCGTACGCCATGCCGTTCTCCCACACGAAGGTCGCGCCGAACCAGGCGATGATTGCGGTGAAGAGCACGCCGCAGGCGAGGCCGAGTTGAATGAAGAGGGTTCGCTTGCCACCCTCGAGCTTGTTGATGAGGACGTCGACGCCGACATGGATGCCGGTACGCACCCCGTAGGCGGCCCCGAACTTGGCCATCCACACGAAAAGAATGATGCAGAACTCCTGGGCCCAACCCAGATCCTGCTCAAGCATCCAGTCCTGCACCACCGGTATGTCAAAACCGGACATGTAGCGGTGTACAACCGCCACAAAAATGACGATTGTCGAGATCGCAATGAGGGAGGCAATGATGGTCTCCTCAAGGCGATCTATCAGCTTCATTAACATGGGCTCTCCTCCCAGCGCGGCACACCGCGCTTCTTGTTGGAATTCAGCCGTCGCAGGGCGCCAGCCGACTACCGCAGATACGTCAACAACCCTCTTTTCAAAGGTGCCCGTAAGGTATGGGAATATTGATGCCCGCTCAATACGTAATTTCCGAAGACCACGGAAATCAGAGAGCCAGGCCGTTTTTTCAGGGCACCAGATCTTTGGATATTCGAATCAATTGAAAACAAAAAACCCGCCATTGGCGGGTTTTTCATTCGAACATCCGAAACGCAGCTTACATTTTGCTCGGATCGAACCCGGTGGCCTTGTAGACGGCTTCGATGGTTTCCTTGCCGATCCGCGAGGTCATCTCCTTGTGCACCGGATACAAGGCCTTCTTGAGTGCGCTGCGCTCTTCGGCCGTCGGCGTGTAGACCTCGGACTTGCCGGATGCCTTCACCGCCGCCATCGCGGAAACGTTCTCGTCCTTGGCGATGCTGTTGGCGTACTCGGTCGCCTCATCCATTGCCTTTTCCAACTGGTCGCGCACATTGCCCGGCAGGCCGTCCCAGAATTTCTTGTTGGTAATCACCGCATAGCCCAGATAGCCATGATTCGAGATCGTCACATGCTTCTGGACTTCATACATCTTCTGGGTATAGAGGTTGGAGGGCGGGTTCTCGGTGCCATCCACAACGCCGGTCTGCAGCGCCTGGTAGACCTCGGAGAAGGCCATCACCTGCGGCAGGGACTTGAGCGCACGCATCTGCTCGTCAAGCACCTTGGACGACTGGATGCGCATCTTCAGGCCTTTGAAGTCCTCCACCTTGTGCAGCGGCGTATTGGCGGAGAAGACCTTGAAGCCATTGTCCCAGTACGCCAGGCCCTTGATGCCCTTGGGCTCGAGCGAGGCGAACAGCTTCTTGCCCACCGGGCCGGTGGTGACCTTGTGAAGATCGTCGGCGTTATCGAAAATATAGGGCAGGTCGAAGACTTCGAAGGTGCGCACGCCCAGCGGGCCAAACTTGGCAAGCGACGGAGCCACCATCTGGACTGCGCCGAGTTGCAGCGCCTCCATCTCTTCCTTGTCCTTGTACAGGGTGCTGTTGGCATAGACCTCGACCTTCACCGCACCATTGGTGTACTTCTCGGCAAGCTCCTTGAATTTTTCGGCACCCTTGCCCTTCGGGGTGTCGGTCGCAACCACATGGCTGAACTTGATGACAATGGGCTCGGCAGCCGCGGCCGCCGCCGCGAATCCGAGAGCTGCAAGCCCTACGATCAAGGCACGAATTTTCATCTATCTCTCCTCCTACCAATTTGCTATTGGAAATGTGACCGACGGAAAAAACCGCCAGTGATCGAACCACCTTGCAGCAGCCCGGGATCGAAGTATGGTCCCTATGGCCGCCCGCGGCTATTGTGGATGTCCGAAACGCAAGCCGGTCCGTGCGCCCCACCAAGCTGACGCCGTGGCAGGTTACCATTCCGATTCCCAACTTACTTGCTTGCACACGAATGAACCGCAAGGCTCCGGGCAGACCTCTCGGCAGCGGCTGGCGCTGGCGGCTGCCATACCTGATGCTCGGGCTCTTCCTGGTCGCGATTGCCGCCCTGGTGTGGCTGATCCGCGAATACGACGAGGAAGACCAGCGCACCGCGCTGATCGGCGATGTGCTGTGGATGGAGCAGAACCTGCGCTTCCATCTCGAAAAAGGTGCCGAACTGCTTGCACAGCTCGGCCCCGGCCTGCTCGACGAGCCACAGCCAAGCGCCGCGGCGCAAGCACAGATGCAGCGCCTGCTGCAACCGGACAATCCGGTGGTGCAGGTCATATGGATGGACAGCGCCGGGAGGATCCGCGGCGCCTTGCCCATGATCGGAGAGAACCGGAGAATCGGCGAGACCGAAGACGCGACCCCGGCCGCCTCGCTGTTCAGGCTCGCCAAGGTGAGCGGCCGCCCCGTCTTCGGCCCCGCCTATCAGGTCCTTGGCGACGATGCCTATTTCGAAGTCTATGTGCCGCACTATCGAGCGGGGGAATTCGCCGGCGTGATCGTTGCCGTGCAGTCGTTGCGCGAACTTGTGAGTCGCGAAGTGCCGTGGTGGTTCTCCGAGAAATACAGGGTCAGCATCAGCGACCCTACCGGCCAGGAGATCGTCTCCAAGTCGAAGGCGGCGATCCTTGCCCACGGCCTCGAGTACACGATTCCGCTCGATCCCCCGGGGCGCGGCCTGGTACTGAAGATCACAGCCTACCGGGGAGAGGTGCGATGGGTCCCGATCCTGCTGGGCGCCTCCATCCTGCTGCTCGCCGCGGGGATCATGTGGAGCGTCTGGCGTCTGCGCCTGCACGTCGTTCGACGCCAGGAGGCCGAGCACGCCCTGCATGAAGCCTATGCCTTCCGCCGCGCAATGGAAGACTCGCTGCTCACCGGGCTGCGGGCGCGCGACATGGACGGCCGCATGATCTATGTGAACCCGGCGTTCTGCCGCATGGTCGGCTACTCCGAGTCCGAGCTGCTCGGACGCAAGCCACCGATGCCCTACTGGGACCCGGATGATCTGGAGCGGACCCAGGCACTGCACGAATACATCCTCTCGAGTGCCAGTGCCGGAGGCACCGGCGTCGAGGTCCGGCTGCGCCGCCGCAACGGCGAGCGACTCGATGCGATGGTGTTCGAGGCGCCGTTGATCGACGCGCACGGACACCAGACCGGCTGGATGGGATCGGTGCTCGACATTACCGAGCAAAAGCGCATCGAAACCATGGCCCGCCAACAGGAAGAACGGCTCCACGCCACCTCGCGATTGATCACCATGGGCGAGATGGCCTCCACCCTGGCGCACGAACTCAATCAACCGCTGGCGGCGATTGCCAGCTACAACACGGGCTGCATGAATCGGTTAAGCAACGACCAGGCCAACAAGGAAGAGTTGCTGATGATCCTCGGCAAACTCGGCAAGCAGGCGCAGCGAGCCGGGCAGATCATCCGCCGGGTGCACGACTTCGTGCGCCGCAGCGAGCCAAAGGTCGAGCAGGTCGACCTGAACCAGCTGGTGACCGAAGCGATCGGTCTCGTCGAGCCCGACTCCCGAAAACGCAACATAAGAATCGCCTTCATTTCTGCAGCGGGGCCTGCCGATGCGCAAATCGATCCGGTCATGATCGAACAGGTGCTGGTCAACCTGATCCGCAATGGCATGGATGCGATGCGCGACATTTCCCTCGAGCTCAGGCGTCTGACGATATCGGTCGGGAGGCGCGACAACGGCGTCGAGGTCACCGTCAGGGACCGCGGACGCGGCATCGCGCCCGAGACGGCGGAGCGCCTGTTCGAACCCTTCTTCACCACCAAGACCGAGGGCATGGGGATGGGCCTCAACATCTGCCGCTCGATCATCGAATCGCACCGCGGAACGCTGCGCTTCGAGGCCGCGCCCGACGGTGGTACAGTTTTCCGATTCTGGATACCGGCAAGCGAATCATGAGCGGAGCACTGGCGCACATTGTCGATGACGACGAGGCCATTCGGGACGCACTGGCATGGCTCTTCGAGACCCGCGGCGTCGCCTGTCGCGGCTGGCCATCCGGCGAGGCCTTTCTGGACGAATGGAAACCCGAGTGGCGCGGCTGCATCGTGCTCGACATCCGCATGGGTGGCATGAGCGGACTGGCCTGCTTCGATGCGCTGCGCCAGAAAGGTTGCCAGCTTCCGATCATCTTCCTGACCGGCCATGGCGACGTACCGATGGCCGTGTCGGCGATCAAGAACGGCGCCTTCGACTTCGTCGAAAAGCCCTTCAACGACAACGATCTGGTCGATATCGTCGTGAACGCCCTCGAAGCGGACGCACGTAGCCAGCTTATCAAGGCAACCCGTGAAAACGTGCTGCAGCAGCTTGCCCAGCTCACCACCCGGGAACGCGAGGTGATGGATCAGATCCTCGCCGGCAAATTCAACAAGGTAATTGCCGACGAACTGTCGATATCGATGCGCACGGTCGAGGTGCATCGCGCGCGGGTATTCGAGAAAATGGGAGTCCGTTCGGCGGTGGAGCTCGCCCAACAGCTCTCCTCGACCGGCCTCATGCCGGGTCAGATCGAGGACTGAAGCTCTCTTTCGCGCGTTTCCATGCCGGCAGCACCCCCTCGCCACCGGGCGGGCAGGCATACTCCTGGGCAACGCCGATACCTGCGATCCATGCCGGCGCGCCGTCCACCCGCAGCACCGGCAAGACCTCGCGCAGCCACGGCGGGATACCCGCTTCCTGCACCAGGTTCTTGAAGCTGCGCGCAGGGCGGCCCGCACCGATGCGCATGCAATCGCCAGAGCGGCGCAGATCGAGCACCACATCGCGGCCGGCGATTGACGCCAGATCCAGGCCCCTGCCCCGGCATCGCTGGAACACGACCTTGTCGTCACCCCACAACAGGTTTTCCTCACCCCGCCATGGCACGCCCGGCTCGGGCATCTGCAGATCGCGCTCGATCCACAATTTCTGGCGATAGCGGCAAAGCCGCGCCTGCCCGATCGGAAAGTAAAGCGGCTTGCCGGGTCCCTGCGCTTCGAGCTGGCGAATCGCTTCACGCAGCAGCGCCTCGTCAGGCGCCTGAAATCCGAGCGCCCGCAATCGCCAACGGATCAGGTTTCGCCGCCGCGCTTCGGGCAGTGCCGCAAATGCCTCGACCCCCATCGCATCGTCGCCACCCACGCCTCGCAAATCCATCCCGGCGAGCTCGTCGAGCAGCTCCTGGCTCTCGCGAAGATGCCCCGCCGCGCGGCTGATCGCCACGGACGCGGCAGGAAAGCGGGTGCGCAGCAGCGGCAACACCGAGCCACGCAGGAAGTTGCGGGCAAAGCGCTCATCCGCGTTGCTGTCGTCCTCGACCCAGGCAAGCCCCCGCGCACGCGCCCAGGCGAGGATATCGTCACGACCGAGCGCCAGCATGGGTCGCAACAGCGAGGGTCCATCGACGCGCCGCTCGGCCTCCGAGATCCCGCTCATTCCCCTGAGTCCGGCGCCGCGCAACAGCTTGAAGAGAACGGTTTCGGCCTGGTCGTCGCGGTGATGGCCCAGTACCAGCCAGTCGACTTCCAGCCGGGACAGCGCGGCATAGCGGGCGTCCCGCGCAGCCGACTCGACGCCGCGGCCGGAAGATCCCGGCGGGGTCCCCTGAAACTGCCGAAAAGCGATGCCCAGCCGCGAACACAAGGCCTCGCAGAACGCGCACCAGTCGTCGGCGCGGGGATTCAGGCCGTGATGGACATGAGCCGCGCTCAGAGTGAAGTCCGAACGCGGCTGAAGCCGGTGCAGCAGGTGCAGCAGCACCACCGAGTCGACACCGCCCGAGAGGCCGACGCAGAGCCTTGCCCCGGGTGCCGCGTGGCGAGCGAGCGAGGCCGCAACGAGTGCGGCCGGACGATCAGCGGACCGCGACTTCCTTGAACTTGCCATACGCCATGAGACGCTCGAAACGGCGCTCGACAAGCTGCGATGGCGTCAGGTCGGAAAACGAACGCAGCGCGTCCGACAGCGCCCTGCGCAAGGTCTGGCTTACCGCACGATAGTCGCGATGAGCGCCGCCCACGGGTTCGTTGACGATCTTGTCGATAAGACCGAAGGACTTGAGTCGCGCCGCGGTGATTCCCATGGTCTCGGCCGCCTCGGGTGCCTTGTCAGCGCTCTTCCAGAGGATCGAGGCGCAGCCTTCGGGCGAGATGACCGAGTAGGTGGAATATTGAAGCATCTGGACCTGATCGCCCACCGCAATGGCCAGCGCGCCGCCGGAGCCACCCTCGCCAATGATGGTGCACACGATCGGCACCTTGAGCTCGGCCATCACATACAGGTTGCGCCCGATGGCCTCGGACTGGCCCCGCTCCTCGGCGCCGATGCCGGGATACGCACCCGGCGTATCGACAAAGGTGAATACCGGCAGGCCGAATTTCTCGGCAAGACGCATCAGCCTGAGCGCCTTGCGATAGCCCTCCGGTCGGGGCATGCCGAAATTGCGGAAGATCTTTTCCTTGGTGTCGCGGCCTTTCTGGTGCCCGATCACCACGCAGGACTGCCCGTTGAAGCGTGCCAGCCCGCCCACGATCGCCTTGTCGTCGGCAAACGAGCGATCACCGTGCAGCTCCTCGAAATCGGTGAAGATATGCTGCACATAATCAAGGGTATACGGACGCTGCGGGTGGCGCGCCACCTGGGCAATCTGCCACGGCGTAAGCTTGCCGTAGATATCCTTGGTCAGCGTCTGGCTCTTGCTCTCGAGGCGGGTGATCTCCTCGGAAATATCGACTGCCGAATCGTCCTGAACGAACCGAAGCTCTTCGATCTTCGCTTCAAGTTCGGCGATCGGCTGCTCAAAATCGAGGAATGTTGTTTTCATCCAGGAGCTTCCTGCAACAAAGGCCGCCATTCTACACCGAGCCGCGTCGCTGACGATCGGGTGTTGAAGACGGTATCAAGAATCGTTTGCAGCGCCTTGAATCGCAATGCAATTCAGTCGCCTACCTTTATCTGCCGCGACCTCCGGCACCTTCGCGCCGCACTCGGGACCGCCTCCTGGCGCGCCGCGGACCCATTCTGACTTGGCGCATTCAGGCTCTATAATCCCTCTTTTTCCCACGCGGAACCACCATAAGTGACCACAGCCCTCTTCGAGTCCAGCATCCCGAGCCTGACACAGATCGCCCGCGGCAAGGTCAGGGACATCTATGCGGTCGATGCGGACCACCTCCTCATCGTCACCTCGGACCGCCTTTCGGCATTCGACGTGATCCTGCCGGACCCGATTCCGGACAAGGGCCGGGTGCTCACCGCGCTGGCGCTGTTCTGGTTCGATCGCCTCGCCCACATCATTCCCAACCAACTCACCGGCATCGACCCCGAAAGTGTTGTGCGTGCCAACGAGCGCGACCAGGTTCGCGGCCGTGCGCTGGTGGTCAAGCGCCTCACACCGCTGCCGATCGAAGCCGTGGTGCGCGGCTACGTGATCGGTTCGGGCTGGAAGGAATACCAGCAAAGTGGCTCGATCTGCGGCATCGCGCTGCCGCCCGGCCTGCAGCAGGCGGCCCGCCTGCCCTCGCCGATCTTCACGCCCGCGGCCAAGGCCGAAGCCGGCGAGCACGACGAGAACATCCGCTTCGAGCAGGCACAGGCACGCACTGCCGAGCTGCTCGCGAGCCAGTTGGCCGCCACCGGCGTACGAGCCGAGGATCTCGTTGCGGAGGCACGCGACGCGGCGCTCCGGCTATACGGCGAGGCTGCCCAATATGCCGCCGGGCGGGGCATCATCATCGCCGACACGAAGTTCGAGTTCGGCATCGACGCTTCGGGCAGGCTGCATCTCATAGACGAAGCGCTCACGCCCGATTCTTCGCGCTTCTGGCCGGCCGACAGCTACCGCCAGGGGATCAGCCCGCCGTCCTACGACAAGCAGTATGTGCGGGACTACCTGGAAACGCTGGACTGGGACAAGCGGCCCCCCGGCCCGACCCTTCCGGACACGGTGATCGCGGGCACCTCGGCCAAGTATCTCGAAGCCTACGAACGCCTCACCGGGCAGACGCTGCCCGCCACCTGAGCATGCATTGCGCCGCCCCGCCGCGCGGCCGGCACGGGCGCCTCGCCTGCGGGGCTCGCACAGATTCCGGCAAGCGGCTAATCTAGCGCCCTTGTGTGTCGATTGCGAGAGGGCAGCATGGACGATTCCTTCGACAAACCGGACAAGCACTTCTCGATCCCGCAAATCCGCCAGATCGAGGCCGGTCGCCCGCTCGACTGGCTGCGCCGCGGCTGGCGGGACCTCTCGGAGAACCTCGGCGCCAGCCTCGTATACGGGGTATTCCTGGCGCTGGTGGGTTACCTGATCCTCACCTATGCTTCGCAGCGCCCCTACCTGTTCTCGGTCGCAATATCCGGCTTCCTGCTGATCGGCCCGCTGACCGCTGCCGGCATCTACGAAATCTCCCGCCAGCGGGAAGCAGGCCGGCGGATCGGCTTCCTCGAATCGCTTCAGGGCCTGCGCGAGCATCGCGACTCACTGCTGCACTTCGGGATCCTGCTCGCCCTGATGCTGGTGGTGTGGGAACGGATCTCGGCCATCATGTTCGCGCTGTTCTATTCCGACCGGGTGCCGGACCTGGCCAACTTCTATCGCGACGTATTCTTCTCCGGCGACTACCTGCAGTTCGTGATCGCCTACGTCCTCGCGGGCGGGCTCATCGCCTGCATCGTGTTCTCGATCAGCGTCGTGTCCGTTCCGATGATGATGGCCCGCGACGTCGACATCATGACCGCAATGGCCACCAGCGCCCGCGCGGCGCGCCGCAATCCGGCGGCCATGGTGGTGTGGGGTGGGCTGCTGGTAGTACTGGTGCTGATCGGCTTCGCGACCATGATGATCGGTTCGGTCATCCTGCTGCCCCTGCTCGGTCATGCCACCTGGCATGCCTACCGCGACCTGCTCGAGTAGCCCATTCCTGCGACGCGCAGACGCGGCAGCGCCGCGCGCAGGGCGTGGGCGGCACTTTTTGGGCACAATGTTGCCCACATCGATACCATCGATTCACAGAGAGACCTGATCCCGAATGAGCAATCCCCTGCTGGACTTCAGCGGCCTTCCCCGCTTCGATACCATCCGCCCGCAACACGTCGCCCCCGCGGTGAGCGGCCTGCTCGAGGAAGGGCGGCAACTCGTTGCCCGCTTACAGGCGCTCCCCGCCCCAAGCTGGGACAGCTTCGTGAAGCCGCTCGAGGACGCCGGCGAGCATCTCGACCGGGCCTGGGGCGTCGTCTCGCACCTGCACGGCGTCATGGACGTGCCGGAATGGCGCGAGGCCTACAACCAGATGCTGCCCGAGGTCACGCGCTTCTACGCGGAGCTGGGCCAGAACCTCGCGCTGTTCGGGCAGTACCGCAAGATTCGTGAGAGCGCCGAATTCGACGGCCTCAACCCGGCGCGCCAGCGCATCATCGAGAATGCGATCCGCGACTTCCGCCTCTCGGGCGCCGAACTCGCGGAAACCGACAAGCCGCGCTTCCAGCAGATACAGGAGCAGCTCTCGGGCCTCGCCGCGAAGTTCTCGGAAAACCTGCTCGACTCGACCAATGCCCATGCCGAGTGGATCGAGGACGAGGCGGATCTCGACGGCATCCCCGGGAGCGCCCGCGCTGCCGCCAGGGCAGCGGCCGAACGGGAGGGCAAATCGGGCTGGAAATTCAGCCTGCAAATGCCCTCCTACCTGCCGGTGCTGCAGTACGCCGAAAACCGCGCCTTGCGCGAGCGGATGTACCGCGCCTACGCCACCCGCGCCTCGGAACTCGGCAAGGCCGACTGGGACAACGGCCCGCTGATGACCGAAATCCTCAAGCTGCGCGCCGAAGAGGCCCGCATGCTGGGCTACCACAACTTCGCCGAGGTGTCGCTGGTACCCAAGATGGCGGATTCGCCACAACAGGTACTCGAATTTCTTGTCGATCTGGCGGCGCGCGCAAAGCCCTTCGCCGAACGCGACCTCGCCGAACTCAAGGCCTTTGCAGTCGGCGAGCTCGGCCTCGACGACATGCAGCCCTGGGACCTCGCCTGGGCATCGGAAAAGCTCAAGCATGCCCGCTACAGCTTCTCGGACGAAGAGGTCCGCCAGTACTTTCCGGAACCCAAGGTCCTCTCCGGCCTGTTCAAGGTCATAGAAAACCTCTACGGGGTGACGATCCGTGCCGACGAGGCGCCGATGTGGCATCAGGACGTGCGCTTCTTCCGCATCGAGCGGGGCAGCGAGCAGGTCGGCCAGTTCTACCTCGACCTCTATGCCCGCGACACCAAGCGCGGCGGCGCCTGGATGGGCGAAGTGCTGACCCGTCGCCGGCTCACCGCAGGCATCCAGACCCCGGTCGCCTACCTGGTATGCAACTTCTCGGGCCCCGTGGGTGGAAAGCCCGCGCTGTTCACCCACGACGAGGTCATCACCCTGTTCCACGAATGCGGTCATGGCCTTCATCATCTGCTCACGCGCATCGACGAGCCCTCGGTGGCCGGCATCCGCGGCGTCGAGTGGGACGCGGTGGAGTTGCCCAGTCAGTTCATGGAGAACTTCTGCTGGGAGTGGGACGTGCTCTCCGACATGACCAGCCATGTCGACACCGGCGAAGCCATGCCGCGCGCGCTATACGACCGCATGATCGCCGCAAAGAATTTCCAGAGCGGCATGCAGACGGTGCGCCAGCTCGAATTCTCGATCTTCGATCTGCGCCTGCACCACGACTTCGACCCAGCCGGGCCAAAGAGCGTGCTCGAACTCATCGACGAGGTCCGTCGAGAGGTGGCGGTGCTCGTTCCGCCGGCCTGGCACCGCTTTCCGCACAGCTTCAGCCACATCTTCGCGGGCGGCTACGCAGCCGGCTACTACAGCTACAAGTGGGCTGAAGTGCTCTCGGCCGACGCCTTCGCGGCCTTTGAAGAGGCCGGTCTCAAGAGCGGCAGCGTGCTCGACCGCGCCACCGGCGAGCGATTCTGGCAGGAGATCCTGGCGGTCGGGGGGAGCCGTCCCGCGCTCGAATCGTTCAAGGCCTTTCGCGGCCGCGAACCGCGCCCCGACGCGCTGCTGCGCCACAGCGGCATGGAAGCGGAAACCGCCTGATGCGCGAGCGGCGGCGCGGCCGGTCGTAAGCCGTAGCCGCCCTTCCGTCCGTCGCCTGCTGCGCGTCGCGCTGCCGATCATTTATGGTGAATCGCGGTATCTTGAAGCCAAGCTCGTCGGGAGTTTTCATGCGTTGCCATATCTTGCTGATGCTGTGCTGCCTGTCGGCAGGCGTTGCCGCCCAGGACGCCACCTACCACTGGAAGGACGAGCGCGGCATCAGCCACTATTCGGATCGGCCGCCCCCGCAGTCCGTCGAGGATCCCGAGACCCGACGCTTCGCTGCACCGTCGGCAGACAAACTGCCGCCTTACCTGGTGCGCAAGGTTGCCGCCGATTTTCCGGTCACCGTCTATGTCGCCGACACCTGCGGCCAGCCCTGTGAGGACGGACGTGCGCTGCTGTCGGCCCGCGGCATCCCCTTCTCGCAGGTGCGCGTCGCGACGCCCGACGAAGTCACCGCGCTGCGCAGCCGCTTCAATGGCAGCGGTATCGTCCCCGCCATTCTCGTCGGCCGGGCCGCCTTCTCGGGTTTTTCTGCCGAGCGCTGGACGCAGTTGCTGGACGACGCCGGCTACCCCAAGGATCAACGCGGACTGAGCCGCTGAGGGCGTCGGCCTGTCGCGCCGGCCCGCGGCCGTGATGGTGTGCGCAAATGCAGGCTAGAATCGAGGCTCGGGCGGGCGTCGCCGCCGATCTTCGGAAACGAAATTGAAAATCGCTACCTGGAACGTCAATTCCCTGAAGGTCCGTCTTCCCCATGTCATCGACTGGCTCGGCAGCGCGCAACCCGATGCGCTGTGCCTGCAGGAGCTCAAGCTCGAGGACAAGGCCTTCCCGCACGAAGAACTGGCGCAAGCCGGCTACCAGGCGGCCTTTCTCGGACAGAAGACCTATAACGGCGTTGCCATCCTGAGTCGCGCTGCGCCGCAGGAGGTGAGCAGGAACATTCCCGGCTTCGAGGACGAGCAAAAACGCGTCATCGCCGCAACGGTCGGCGACGTGCGGGTCGTGTGCGGGTACTTCCCGAATGGCCAGGCGGTCGGCTCGGACAAGTTCGCCTACAAGCTGCGCTGGCTCGAGGCCCTCACCGCCTGGCTTCGCGAGGAAATGAGCCGCCATCCCAGGCTGGTCCTCGCCGGCGACTACAATATCGCTCCCGAAGACCGCGATGCGCACCCGGACTGGAAGGACGAGATCCATGTCTCCGAACCCGAACGGGCGGCCTTTCGCGCCCTGCTCGACCTTGGGCTCATCGATGCCTACCGGCTCTTCGAGCACCCCGAGAAGAGCTTTTCGTGGTGGGACTACCGGATGATGGCCTTTCGCCGTAACTTCGGCCTGCGCATCGACCACCTGCTGGTGTCGCCGGCATTACGTGAACGCTGCAAGTCATGCGAAGTCGACAAGGCTCCGCGCAAGCTCGAACGCCCCTCGGACCACGCGCCGGTGGTACTCGAACTCGCCTGATGGCAGGCGAATGCGGCGTCGTGCTGGTGCACGGCAAATGGGGCAAGCCGCCCTACGAGCATGCGCCGCTGGCCGCACGACTGCTCGCCGAAGGCCGTCGAATCCGCGAACCGTCAATGCCATGGTCGCTCGCACGGCGCTACGATCTGCCCTTCGAGCAAGCCCTCGAAGAGATTGACGGCTCGGTAAGGGAACTCAGACAGGCCGGTTGCGAACGCGTGATCGTCTGCGGTCACAGTCTCGGCGCCGGCGCCGCCCTGGGCCTCGCCGCACGGCGGCGCAGCATGGACGCGCTGGCGCTGCTCGCCCCGGGCCACTTTCCCGAGCGCCTCGCCGCACAGGCGCTCACCAGCACCTCGCTGTCCCTGGCACGCGGTGCCGTTGCAGCCGCGGACGAGCGACGCCTCGCGCTGCTCGATTGCAACCAGGGGCTCTGCCGCCGGCTCCGTGTTCGTCCGACAAGCTATCTCAGCTACTTCGAGCCGCAGGGACCGGCACAATGGCCCGCGAACGCCCGTGCGATCGCCGCTCCGCTGCCGATCCTCATGCTGGTCGGCCGCAGGGATCCCGCTTACTCGCTCGGAATCGACTATGCTTTCGCGCATACGCCTCATCATCCGCGCAGCGAATACATCGAGATCGACGCGGACCATGCCGACACCCCTGCGCTTGGGGCAGACATCGTGCTCGCCTGGATCGCCTCCCTCGAACCGGATACAAGACCATGACCGACCCAGCCCTGCTTGCCGCCCGATACCCGGTCCTCACCGAGCTCCCTGCGGCGGCGCGTGACAAGCTGTTTGCGCGCGCGCAGTGGGTCAAGGTCCCCGCGGGAACCCTGCTGTTCGACGACCACCAGGCCTGCGAAGGCTTCCCCTTCGTGATGAACGGCACCATCCGGGTGATCAAGGCCGCCCCGAATGGGCGGGAACTGCCGCTGTACCGCGTCTCGCCCGGCGAGACCTGCGTGATTTCATCCTCCTGCCTGCTCGGCCACGAGGACTACAACGCACGTGGCGTGACCGAAAGCGACACCGAGCTGATGATGCTGCCCAAGCCGGTGTTCGACGAACTGCTCGCCGAGCCCGCATTCCGCAGCTTCGTGTTTCATCTGTTCGCCGACCGCATCGCCGATCTCATGCAGTTGATCGAGGAGGTCGCCTTCCACAAGCTCGACCAGCGCCTCGCGGCACAGCTGCTCGGCAAGGGCCGCATCCTCCACACCACCCACCAGCAGCTTGCCGACGAGCTCGGCAGCGTACGCGAGATCGTGAGCCGCCTGCTCAAGGGTTTTGCCGCTCAGGGGCTGGTGAGGCTGTCCCGCGAACAGATCGAGATCCTCGACCCGTCCGGCCTTCGCGCGCTCAGTGCCGGCCAACCGGCAACGACCGGAGACGCTGTGTAACCAAGGTTACAGACGCGATCGCGCCTGAATGGTCAAATGCCCCCACACTGAAGCAATTCCAAGGAGTGGGTCATGAAATCGAATGTAGGCGGTATCGACAAGATTCTTCGTATCGTGGTGGGCATTGCGCTGATCGCATGGGCGCTGATGGGCGGGCCGGTGTGGGCATGGATCGGCATCGTGCCGCTGGCCACCGGCCTTTCCGGCCGCTGTCCTGCCTATTCGCTGCTGGGCATGAACACCTGCCCGATGAAAAAGGACTGAGTCCTCGCGAGAGCACCTTCGACGGCCGGGCCCTGCCCGGCCGTTTTTCATTTGGACGTGCGCAACGCGCAGTGGTTGGCGATGCCCACATATTCTGCCAGCGACAAGCGCTCGCCACGCAGGCCGGGATCGATGCCCAGCGCAGCGAAATCGTTTTCATCCAGAAAGGCCCGCAGGGTGTTGCGCAAGGTCTTGCGACGCTGTCCGAAGGCCGCGCTCACGATCTCGCCGAGCAGCATCTCGTCGTTCGCGTCGAGCGCCTGGGCCGGCTTGGGCGACATGCGCACGATGCTGGACATGACCTTGGGCGCCGGCCGGAAGGCTCCGGGGGGCACATCGAACAGGCGTGCCATGTTGAACCGGTATTGCAACATCACCGACAGTCGGCCGTAGTCGTCGGTGCCAGGCTCGGCCACCATGCGCTGCACCACCTCCTTTTGCAGCATGAAGGTCATCTCGCGCACCCTGGTGGCGAAATGCGAGAGGTGAAACAGTATCGGCGTGGAGATGTTGTAGGGCAGATTGCCGACCACCTTGAGCCGTTCGCCAAGGCTGCCGAAGTCGAACTTGAGCGCATCGCCTTCGTGGATCACCAGCCGCTCGGGATCGTGCTGCTCACGAAGCCGAGCGATCAGGTCGCGATCGATCTCCACTACATGCAGCCGCGGCAAGCGCTCCAGCAAGGGCTCGGTCAGCGCCCCGAGGCCGGGGCCGATCTCGACCACCAGGTCGCCCCCCCGCGGCGCGATCGCATCGACGATCTTGCGGATGATGTTGGGGTCGGACAGGAAGTTCTGGCCGAAGCGCTTTCTGGCGCGATGTTCCATCAGGCGGTCCCCTGTGTGCGCGCGATGCGCTGCTTGATCGCTGCGATTGCCGCAAAACCGGCCCGCTCTCCTTCGAGGATGGCGCGATGCCGGTCTTCGAAAGCGGTTGCAGTGAGCCCCTGCACCGCCGGCCGCACCACGATTTCGGCCTCCGCGGTCTCGACGCTGGCAATCCGGTTGCCCATGATCGCTGCCGCATCGAGCAGCACATCGAGCGAGCCGCGCCCACGCTTGCCGCTCGGCCGCGCCGAGATATCGACCGCAATCACCAATTCGGCCCCCATCTGCCGAGCCACCCGTACCGGGACCGGACTGCTCACCCCGCCGTCGACATATTCGACGCCACGGATCAGCACCGGCGCGAACACCCCCGGCACCGCCGCCGAGGCACGCACCGCCTGGCCGGTACTGCCGCTCGAAAATGCCGTCATGCGGCCTTGCTGAAGATCGGTCGCGACCGCACAGAAGCGTCGCTTGAGTTGCTCGATCGGGCGATTGCCGACATGCTCGTTGATGAAGCGCTCGAGCGCCTCTCCCTTGACCCAGCCACGCTCGAAGAGGCTCCAGTCGGTGACCGCGGATTTTTCCAGCTCGAATGCGAGCTTCTGCAGGTCGAACGCGCCGTGACCGGCGGCGTAGAGCGAACCCACCACCGCTCCGGCGCTGGTTCCGGCGACAATCTCGGCCTCGATCCCGTTGGTCTCGAGCGCCTTGATCACGCCGATGTGTGCAAAACCTCGCGCCGCACCGCCGCCAAGCGCGAGCCCGATCCGCGGCGCCCGCTTCGGCTGGCGCGCGGGCGGCTCCAACGGGGCTCCGGCCGTCGGTGCGGTCACCGCTCGCTCGGGCAGCACGCTGCAAGCGCCTGCGAACATCGCGGCCAGCCCAATCAGGCAATCGCGACGATCCATCAGGCCATGCTCCGGGCGGTTTGCGCCATGCCAATCGCCAGTTCGGTGGCGGTGATCAGGCTGCCCGGATCGGCTCTGCCGCTGCCCGCAAGATCGAGCGCCGTTCCATGATCGACCGAAGTGCGGATGATCGGCAGGCCCAGGGTAACGTTCACCCCGCCACCGAAGCTCGCGTGCTTGAGCACCGGCAGACCTTGATCGTGGTACATCGCCAGCACGGCGTCGCCCTGCTCCAGCGAATGCGGCACGAAGAGGGTATCGGCCGGCAGCGGGCCGATGAGTCGCAGGCCCTCAAGACGGAGCCGCTCGAGCACCGGCTCGATCACCTCGATTTCCTCGCGCCCCATGTGGCCGCCCTCGCCTGCGTGCGGGTTGAGGCCCGCAACCAGAATCCGTGGCGCGACGATGCCGAAGCGCAACGCGAGATCGGCATTCAGGATACGGATGGTTTCCTCCAGCAATGACGGCGTGATCGCATCCGCCACCTCGCGCAGTGGCAGGTGCGTCGTTGCGAGCGCCACCCGCAAGCCTGCGCCGGCGAGCATCATCACCACCCGCGGCGTGGCCGTGTGTTCGGCCAGATACTCGGTATGCCCGCTGAAAGGAATGCCCGACTCGCAGATGATGCCCTTGTGCACCGGCGCGGTCACCATGCCCGCGAATTCGCCACTGCGACATCCGGCGATCGCTCGGTCGAGCGTATCGAGTACATAGGGGCCATTGACAGGGTCGAGTCGTCCTGCCGACGCGGGCGCTCGCAAGGGCACATGCAGCACTTCCACCGACCCTGCACGCGCTGCAGCCGTCGAGGGCAGATATTCGGCCAGGCTGCACCTGGCGCCGACGCCGTGCAGTCGCTCCTCGAGCAAGCCGCGATCACCGACGATCACCAGGCGGACCGGCCACTCGCGATCCAGCAGCGCGGCGCAAAGTTCGGGGCCCACACCCGCCGGCTCGCCACTGGTGACGGCCAGCGTCAGCACTTCATTCATCGCCCATCATTGCGGGTCGAGCCGCAACTCCACGTAGGTCCGATCGCGCAACTGGCGCAGCCAGTCATTGTAGGCCTCGTCGGACTTGCGCTCGCGCAAGGTGTTGCGCGCGACGGTGCGCCTGCGCTCTTCCGACACATCCTGGTTGCGGCGCTCCAGCACCTGGATCAGATGCCAGCCGAAGGGTGACTGCACCGGCTCGCTGATCTCGCCCGGCTTGAGCGCGTTCATCGCCTGTTCGAAGGCAGGCACCGTGTCGCCCGGGTTCACCCAGCCAAGATCACCGCCCTTGCCTGCCGAAAGGTCGGCCGAATGAACCTTGGCCAGCTCGGCAAAGTCCTCGCCCCCCTTCAGAACTCGCTCGCGCAGCCCCTCGAGGCGCTGGCGGGCGTCGGCATCGCTCAACACGGCCGAAGTCTTGAGCAGGATATGGCGCGCGTGGGTCTGCTCCACCCGGACATCCGCCGTGTCGTCGCCACCGCGCTTGTCCAGCAGTTTCAGCACATGCAGGCCGGCCGGGCTACGCAGCACCGGCGACACCCCGCCCACGGCAAGCCTGGCCGCCTCGTCGGCATAGAGCGCCGGCAGGCGATCAGCGCCACGCCAACCGATATCACCACCGGAAAGCGCATCCGGTGCATCCGAGTAGCTTGCAGCCAGTTTGGCGAAATCCTCGCCAGCGGCGAGCTTTCGCGTCACCTCCGCGGCACGCGCCTGAAGCGCTGCGAGTTGCTCGGGCGTCGCGCTCTCGGGCGCCCGCAGCAGGATGTGGGCGAGGTTGTATTCCTCGCTGGGCGTCCCCTGCTTGCTCTCGAGGAAGTTGTCGACCTCGGCGTCGGTCACCACGATGCGACTATCCACCTCACGTTCGCGCAGTCGTGTGATCAGGATCTCGCGGCGGATGTTGTTGCGAAAATCATCCCACTTCAGGCCATCGCCCTCGAGGGCTGCGCGGAAGGCCGCCACCGACAGCTTGTTGGAAGCGGCGATGCGCTCGATTGCCCGCTCGAGCGTCGCGTCGTCGGCGCGGATGCCGTTCTGGCTGGCGAGCTGCAACTGGGCGTGTTCGAGGATCAGGCGTTCGAGAATCTGCTTGCGGATAATGTCCTGCGGCGGCAGCTGAGTGCCCTGGCGGGTGAGCTGTCGCACCGCGAGATCGACCCGCTCGTTCAGCTCGCGCGCGGTGATGACCTCGCTGTTGACCACCGCCACGATGCGGTCGACCTCGACAGGCCGCTCTGCCGCGAATGCGTCTCCGGCGGCAGGTCCGATCGTTGCGAGCAACAAGCAGCCCGCCATCAATGCCGCGGTTGCGGCGTGCTTCGATAACTTGATCATCTTCATTCCATTTCCGGGCATGTCCTGCCCGCTCATTGCTGACCGAAAACAGGATCGGTCGACAGATCGTTGATCTTGCCATATCCCTGCACGCTGCGACGCAACAGGCTGACCGGGCTGGCACCGACGCTCGCCAGGCCATTGAGTTCGAGCTGCAGATAGACCGCCTGGGTGACGTCGTCTTCGTTGGTGGCAAAACGATACAGCGCCGCACGCAGGACCCAGCACCCGCCGTTGTATTCGATACCGCCCAGCGCTTCGGTCACCCGGTGCTCACGCAGCGACCGTGTGTAGCGCATCACCCCGTACCAGTTTCTTGCCAGCGGCCACTGCGCAGTGAGATCGAGATCACGCAGCACATCGCGGGTGTAGCGGAAGCTGGCGTTGATCACCTTGGCGAAGTCGGGTTGGTAGCTCACGCCGAAATTGAAGCGCTCGGTCCAGTCGTCGCGCGGGTTGTACTGCAGGTCGGTGGATAGCCGGGTGTTCTCATGCACGTATCCCGAGAAGGCCGCCAGAACATCGGCCCTGCGCCCGGTTCGCAGCACATCGCTACTGTCCAGTTGCACCCGCTGGTCTTCGAAGTAGTAGCGCTGCCCGACGGCGCCGCGCATCAATTCGACGCCGTTCTTGTCCAGCAGCCTGGAGGTCACCGCGGCCGTCACCTGGTTGGCGTTGACGATTCGATCGTCGCCGGTGTAGAGGTTCTCGCTGAAGACCTGGGTGAAGTTGTAGTCGTACTCGGCGGAATCGAAGACCGGGTATTCATCGGGGTCCTGGCGCCGGTACGGAACATAGAGGTAGTAGAGGCGCGGTTCGAGGGTCTGCCGATACTCGCTGCCACGCCACTCGAGCTGACGCTCGAAATTGAGCTGCCCGTCCAGCGAGGCGATCGGCAGGCTCCGTGTCAGCGAGGTGGGGGCACCGTCGGTCTGTGCGGTCTGGAGTTCATACTGCGTGTAGTGGACGCCGACCTTCGGGGTAACCGAGTACGCGTCGCGCAGAAGCGGCCACGACAACTGCGGATAGAGCACGGTCCGCTGCCCCTTGGCGAGAGTATCGTCGCGGTGCTCGAAGTAGGTGCTGTCGCCGCGAAAATCGAACAGCGTGCCGGCGCCGATTTCGCGGCTGGCGTTGAGCGCCAGGCGCGGCAGCATCCGGTAGGGCGCGGTGCCGTCGATGGTCTGGTAGCCCTGCGCGATCATGCTGGCATCCCACCATTCGCCGCCGGCATAGCGCACTTCGGCACGATTGAGCAGGTTCGACTGCGAGGTCACCGACAGCCGCGAACTCAGATCGGTGAAATAGTCGATATCCGAAACCCGGTTGAGCTGTATCGACGTCGTCCAGCCGCTTGCGATGTCCTGCACATGGTTGAAGCTGCCTGCGGCACGGGAGCCGCCCCGCTCGGAGTCGTCGGGCAGCCATTCGAGCTGCGCCTGGCCGCGCATTGTCGGCGTCAGGTAACGGAACTCTCCGCCCAGTTGCAGCCCGCGCTGACCCATGTAGCGGGGGGTGAAGGTCGCGTCGTAGTTCGGCGCGATATTCCAGTAATAGGGCAGGGTGAGATCGAAGCCGGTCTTGTTCGACTGCCCCACCGTAGGCGGCAAGAGGCCCGACTGGCGCTGAGCCACCAGCGGAAACTCGATCCATGGCAGGTAGAAGATCGGCACGTCCTTGAAGACCACCGATCCACCGCGGGCCACACCGACTTCGCGATCGTAGTCGAGCTTGAGCTCACCGGCGCGGATGTACCAGTCGGGATCGGGCGCAGGGCATGTCGACCAGGTCGCGCCTTCGAGACGGAACTGGTTCTCGCCTTCGAAATAGAGCTTGTCCGCCGACCCGCCGCCCGCCACCGTGCGCGTCGCATCGACGCCTTCCGCGCCGCCACCGCTCTCGCGGGTGATGCTGTAGGTAGGCGAGTCGAACTCGCCGACCTGTTCCTGCACCTTGAGCTTCACGCCGGGCCCGCGCATGACGTCGCTGCCCTGGCGCAATTCCACATTGCCCTCGGCCACCGCCTCGTCGGTCAGTTCGCGATACGAGATGCTGTCGGCCTTGAGCTCGACCCCACTGCGTCGCAGGCTGGCGTTGCCCTCGGCGCTCAACTCCACGCCCGTGCGGCCCTGGATGCGGGCAGCCTCCACCTCGGTCGGGGCGTCCGCCGAACCAACGGCTAGCGCCCCGCGGGACAGCGCCAGCAGCGCCAGCGCCATGGGGATTCGAGTCTTCGGGGAGCGACGCCGCTTCACGCTTTAATTCTCCAAGAGCCCGACATCTCATGCAGGGCGGCCGAAACTTGTAAAATCCGGCGATTGTACACGAACCCCCACGGAGACTTAGGTGCAAAGACTTGCGCAACTCAAAGAATGGCTGGCCGCACGTTTTGCCGATCGGCAGTGGGAAATCGCCCCGGCCTCGGCCGACGCCAGCTTCCGGCGCTACTTCCGCGTGCGCTTTGCCGACGGTTCGCCCTCGCTGGTGGTGATGGACGCCCCGCCCTCGCATGAGGATTGCCGTCCCTTCATCCATGTCGCGGAGGTTTTTGGTGCCGCGGGCGCCCATGTACCCAAGGTCCTCGACCAGGACCTGGCGCAGGGTTTCCTGCTGCTCAGCGATCTCGGCGACACCACCTATCTACAGGCGCTCGATCCGCAGAACGCCCACAACCTCTACGCCGAAGCGCTCGGCGCGCTGATCGCCATACAGAAGGCGAGCCGCCCGGAGGTGCTGCCCGAGTACTCGCGCGAACTGCTGCACCGCGAGCTGATGCTTTTTCCCGAGTGGTATGTCGGCAGACACAAGGGCGTGACGCTCGACGACAAGCAGCGCGCCAGCCTCGACCAGGTCTTCGAGCGGATACTCGCACGCAACCTCGCCGAACCGAAGGTCTTCGTGCACCGCGACTTTCATTCCCGCAACCTGATGCTGAGCTCGCCAAACCCCGGCGTGCTCGATTTCCAGGACGCGGTCCATGGCCCGCTGAGCTACGACCTGGTATCGCTTTTCAAGGACGCCTACATCCGCTGGGACGAAGACTTCATCCTCGACATGCTGGCACGCTACTGGGACATCGCCCGCAGGCTCGGCCTGCCGGTACGCGAGGATTTTTCCGAGTTCCATCGCGATTTCGAATGGATGGGGGTCCAGCGTCACCTCAAGGTGCTGGGGATATTCGCCCGGCTGTACCATCGCGACGGCAAGGACGGCTACCTCAAGGACATGCCGCTGGTGATGGACTACCTGCGCCGAGCCTGCGAGCGCTATGTCGAACTCGCACCCCTGGCGAGATTGCTGAACCAGCTGGATCCGGTCGAACGCAAGTTCGGCTATACGTTCTGAGCGTCACCATGAAAGCCATGATCCTCGCTGCAGGCCGTGGCGAACGGATGCGCCCGCTGACCGACAATTGCCCCAAACCGCTGCTCGAGGCCGGCGGCAAACCCCTCATCGTGTGGCACCTCGAGCGACTGCGTGCGGCCGGTTTCGAGGAGTTGGTCATCAACCACGCCCACCTGGGCTGGATGATCGAGGAGGCCCTCGGCGACGGCAGCGGCTTCGGCGTTTCGATCCGCTATTCGGCCGAGGCACAGCCGCTCGAGACCGCTGGCGGAATCAGGAAGGCACTGCCACTGCTGGGCGGGGCGCCTTTCCTGGTCGTCAACGGCGACATCTTCTGCGACGCAGACTTTTCGAGCCTGCGCGACACGCCCCTGGACCGGACCCGCGGCGACCTTGCCCACCTGCTGCTGGTCGCCAACCCCGAACACAACCTCGAGGGCGATTTTGCGCTTGTCGACGGTCGCGTCAAGGCTGAAGGACCGCAGAAACTTACCTTTTCGGGCATCGGCATCTACGATCCGGCCTTGTTCGAGGCGCTGCCATCGGGGCAGGCGGCGAAACTCGCGCCACTGCTGCGTGAGGCGATGGCCAAAGACCGCGTCAGTGGCGCCCTCCACCAGGGGCAATGGCTTGACATCGGCACGCCGCAACGGCTCGCGGCGCTCGATAAAGCCTTGCGCAGCACGGGCTCGGGTGGCTGAAAACCGCATCCGCCCGCCATCCCGAGAGCATCACCTGCCCAAGGCGAGAATCCAGCTCACCAGCAGACGGGCATTGCCTTCGGTGATCGCAACCGCGTTGGGCGGCATCGACAAGCCGCTCACCTTGCCCTTCCAGTGGCTGCTGTAAGGACTCGAGCCCTCGAGCACGATACGGGTCAGGAATTCGGTCGCACCGGGCTTGCCGGCATATTGCTTGCCGACATCTTCCCAGGCAGGCCCGATCGGCGCCATGCCTTCGGGGCCCGGCTTGCCACTCTCGATGCTGTGGCAGGTCAGGCAGCCGCTACTGGAGGCGAGCTTCTTCATGGCGGCGTCATTGGCGGGATCGGCCGCGACTGCACTGCCCGCCGCCGAGGCGAGGGCGGCTGCAGCCAGGATTGAACGGATGTTTCGCATTTGGAGACTCCTCGACTGTGAATCATTGAAAGCGCAAGAAGGGCTTGCCGAGGCACAGCGGCAAGTCCCCGTGCGGCGAGAAGAGGCCGGCTTTCCTGCAGCCCGCGCCCTTCACCGCTTGTACAGATGGCTTCCGGGAGGCCGCCGGAGCTGGGCTTGAGCGGCGGCGAGATGGCGGCCCTCGTCCGACCGGTTGTGATTTGCGCAGCACCGCCACGCGCCTCGAACCCGGCCGACTCCGTACTCGCTCTCGCACTCGCCTCGCGGCGACCGCCAAGGTCCGACTGCCTCCCGG
Source organism: Zoogloeaceae bacterium (assembly GCA_024235595.1). Lineage (GTDB taxonomy): Bacteria > Pseudomonadota > Gammaproteobacteria > Burkholderiales > Rhodocyclaceae > Cognatazoarcus. Next base: position 103,845 of record JACKMC010000007.1, read on the forward strand.
GCCGGTATCAGCTCTTGTGGAGCTTGAACACCCAGACCGAACCGCCCTGCTCGAGGAAGTTCACCCTGCGCGCCACATCGCCGCCCCACAGCGGCACCGCACCGCCCCAGCCCGAGGCCACGGCGATGAACTGCTCGCCGTTCACTTCCCAGGTCACCGGCGGCGCGACCACGCCCGAACCGGTCTGGAAGCTCCACACCTCCTTGCCGGTCTTGGCGTCGAGCGCCTTGAGATAACCCTCCGGCGTACCGTAGAAGGTCAGGCCGCCAGCAGTCGTCAGAACACCGCCCCACAGCGGCGCATAGTTCTTGTTCTCCCAGACGATCTTGCCGCTGACCGGATCCACCGCGCGAAGTGCGCCGATGTACTCCTCGTTGATGGCCTTGATGGTGAAACCGGCACCCAGGTAGGCCGCTCCCTTCTTGTAGGAGATGGGCTCGTTCCAGATATCCATTTCCCATTCGTTGGCCGGCACATAGAAGTAACCGGTGGTCGGGTTGTAGGCGATCTGCTGCTGATTCTTGCCGCCGAGGAAGGAAGGCGCGCTGGTTACCACCGAGCCCTTCTTGCCATCCCCACTCTGGGCAGGATCACCCGGTCGGCTGCTGTCGTCATACACCGGACGACCGGTCTTGAGGTCGATGCTCTTCGCCCAAGTGATCTTGTTGACGAAGGGGAAGGCGTTGAGCAGCTTGCCATTGGTGCGGTCGAGCACGAAGAAGAAGCCATTGCGGTCTGCCTTGCCCCCCGCCTTGATGACCTTGCCGGTACTGGGGTCCTTGTAGTCGAAGGAGACGAACTCGTTCACTCCGTCGAAGTCCCAGCCGTCGTGCGGCGTGGTCTGGTAGTGCCAGACGATCTTGCCGGTATCCGGGTCGATCGCAACGGTCGAGGAAGAGAACAGGTTGTCGCCCGGCCGAGCGTGGCTGTTCCACGGCGCGGGGTTGCCGGTTCCCGCGAAGATAAGGTTGGTTTCCGGATCGTAGGTCGCACCGGCCCAGGTCGCCGCGCCGCCGGTCTTCCAGAGGTCGCCCGGCCAGGTCGCGTTGGTGGTGCCGGAGATACCGTTCTCGATCTCCTTGCCGTCCTTGTCGTACTTGTAGCCCATGTGGCCTTCGACCACCGGACGCGACCAGATCATCTTGCCGGTCTTGGCATCGCGCGCCTCAATACGGCCCACCACCCCGAACTCGCCACCCGAGACGCCGGTAATGAGCATGCCCTTGACGACGATGGGCGCCGCAGTCATCGAATACCCCGCCTTGTAATCATCGACCTTGGTCTTCCACACGACCTTGCCGGTTTCCTGGTTGAGCGCGACGAGCTGCGCATCCAGGGTGCCGAAGATCACCAGATCGTCGTACAGGGCGGCGCCACGGTTGACCACGTCGCAACAGGGCATGATGCCATCGGGCAGGCGGTGCTCGTACTTCCACAGTTTCTTGCCGGTCATCGCGTCGAAGGCAAAGATGCGGCTGTAGGAAGCGGTGACGAACATCTTGCCGTCGTGGATCAGCGGCTGCGACTCCTGGCCGCGCTGCTTTTCGCCACCGAAGGACATGGTCCATGCCGGCACGAGGTCCTTGACGGTGTCGGTGTTGATCGCCGTCAGCGGGCTGAAACGCTGGCCCTGGGTTCCCATGCCGAAGCTGAGCACATCTGCGGTGCTCTTGGCGTCATTCACGATTGCCTCATCGGTTACCGGCGCCGCGTGGGCGGTACCCAGCGACATCACCGCTGTTGCCAGCGCGCTCAGGATGCCTGCGCGGCAGTACGGCTGTAGTTTTGCTCTCATCGACTTTCCTCCTTTGGTAGGTGCTGATGTGCCCGGCTCGGTGCATTTCCGGCCACGGACCGGAAACAGTCGTGCAACAGCCGTGCCATGCTGCACCGAGTTCGCCGATGATGCACGCACAGGGCGGAAATTTTGTCGATTTCCGGCCCTGTGCCTTGCAGCGACACACGCTCGGAGCACGAGATACATGGCCCAGGTGCCCGTCTTGCCGAACGGACAAGTGCTCCAACTGCTCCATATCGATACACCTGTCACCCACACCAGGCCCGGGCAACACCCGGATCCCCTTGTTGCGGCAAGCGATACAGGAAGACTACGATTGGCATGGGTCTTGCTCAACCAGACCGACAGAAGCACGAATAAGTGCTCGACCAGGAGACAACATGAAACTGGCTTCACTGCTGCTCGCCGGCATGCTGGCCCTCAGCCCGCACATCCATGCCGCGAACGACGCTGCCGACCCGCTCGAATCCGCGCGCTGGGGCGACATGCGCAAGGAGTTCTTCGGCGACCAGACGGTGGTATTCGACACCAGGGTCGAAGTCACCGCGCCGCTCACCGCCGAGAATCCGATGAACGTGCCGGTCGCGGTGAACGCCGCGGCCCTCCCCGACGTGCGTGAAGTCGTCGTCTTCGCCGACTTCAACCCCATCGTGCGGATCCTCGAATTCACGCCGGGCGCGGCCGAGGCCAGCCTCGCCTTCCGCATCAAGCTGCAGCAATCGTCACCGGTCAGAGCCGCAGCCCGCACCGGCGATGGTGTGTGGCATGTCGGCGGCACCTGGGTGACGACCACCGGCGGCGGCTGCACCGTGCCCTCCACCGGCTCCGCCTCGCCCGAGTGGCAGTCGCGCCTCAATGAGGTCAATGGCCGGATGTGGTCGCGCCAGGGTCAGGGCGAGCGCGTCCGGCTGCGCATCATCCACCCGATGGACACCGGCCTCGCGCCGAGCGTGCCGGCATTCCACATCGAAAGCCTGGTGCTCGCCGACGAAAAAACCGAGTTGATGACGATCCGCACCTTCGAACCGGTGTCCGAGAACCCGCTGTTCACCATCGACCTGGCGCCTGGCACCGACCCCGCGCGGATCCGCGTGACCGGTCGCGACAACAACGGAAACCGGATCAACGCATGGGTGACGCGATGATGCGCCACCTTCGCACCCTGGCCGCGGTGTCGCTGATGCTGGTGACCGCCCTCATCGCCGCGGCGGATTTCGACTACGGTCTGTCGCCACGCCAGGTCGCCGAGGATACCTGGGTAGTGGTCGGTCGCAATGAGGATTTCAGCTTCGAGAACGGCGGAAACATCGTGAACAGCGCCTTCATCGTCACCTCCGAAGGCGTGGTGGTGATCGACAGCGGCCCGTCGCGCCGTTTCGGCGAACAGCTGCGCGCCGCGATTGCCCGCATCACGGACCAGCCCATCCTGCGCGTGCTCAACACCCATCACCATCCCGATCATTTCCTCGGCAACCAGGCCTTCCCCGCTGCCAGCCTTGCGGCGCTGGCCGGCACGATCGAGGGTATCCGCCGCGATGGCGAATCCTTCAACGAGAACATGTACCGCCTCGCCGGCGACTGGATGCTCGGCACCGAGGTGACCGTACCCGGGCAGGATATCGAGCCCGGACCGCTTACGGTCGGCGAACATCGGCTCGAACTGCTCGCGCTCGACGGCCACACCGGTACCGATCTCGCGGTCTTCGACCGAACCACCGGTGTGCTGTTCGCCGGCGACCTGCTGTTTCACGATCGCGCGCCGACCACCCCGCACGCCAATATCCCGCGCTGGCTGGCCTCGATTGCGGTGCTCGAAGCGCTGCCGGTCAAGGTGCTGGTGCCGGGCCATGGCGCGCCCACGACGGGCAGCGAACCGATCAGCCAGACCCGCAACTGGCTCGAGTGGCTGCAGCAGACGATTCGCAGCGGTGCCGAGAGCGGCCTCGACCTGACCGAGATGCTCGACCGCCCGCTACCCGCGGACGAAGCCCGGTTGGCCGTATCGGCGGCCGAGTATCGCCGCTCTCTGAGCCACCTCTATCCCGCTGCCGAGCAGCAAGCGCTCGAGCATGGCGCCGCCGGACATGCGCACTGAGCCACACGATGTGTGCTTCGCACAGGGCAGTGAATGGCTCGTGCCGCGGCCCCTGCAGTGGGCGCCGGGGCTCTCGGTCGGGCTTCACATCGGCGCCCTGCTGGGCGTGCCCGACTGGTCGCCGCAGCCCGTGGAGGATCCATCGGGGTTGACAGTGACCCTGCGCCCGCCCGCGGCAACTCCGAGTCCGGCGCCGATCGCCATCGCGGCACAGCAGACCGAAACGCAGCGGACGCCGCCGGACACGCCAAGGCCGGCGCCTGTCCCTGCGCTGCCGGATCCCGTGGTTCCCCGGCCCAAGGTGTCGAGCCGAAGTGCAGCGCCGCTCGCCACGCCGCGCGCCGTCAGCGCCATCGACACACCGACTGCGCGCCCCGAGGCGAAGGCGGCGAGTGCAACGACCACCGCGCTGGCCCCAATGCCGGCGCCGGCTCCGTCCACCCTGCGCAGCGAACCCGCGGACCGGGGCAGCGCTGCACCTGCACCTGTCGCCACGGTAGCGGCCACCGCTTCCCCGGCGCAGCTCGAAGCCTATGGTGCCAGCCTGGGAAGGCTGTTCTCGCGCGAACAACAGTATCCCCGCCTCGCCGCCATGCGCGGCTGGGAGGGCGAGGTGGTACTGCGCATCTCGATCGCCCGCAAGGGCAAGCTGGTGGCGCTCCGCATCCTGCGCTCGAGCGGCCACGAGGTGCTCGATCGCAACGCCGAAAGCCTGGTCAGCGCACTGTCGCCCTTCCCGGCCCCGCCCGACGGACTGAGCACGCCCGAACTGGAAATCACCGTTCCCATCCACTATCGCCTCGAGCGCGCCTCATGATCACCTCGAGCTTCCGTGCCCGTCCGCTGTTGATCGCCACGCTGCTGCTCGCATGTGGCCTCGCCCACGGCGAGGAGCTGCGCCTGCCCCAGGTCGAGGTCGTCGGCGCCACGCCGCTGGCGGGTTTCGGACTGGCCCGCGACCAGATCCCGTCCAACGTGCAGACCCTCGACGCCGGCCAGCTTCGACGCGCCGGCGATGCCGGCCTTGCAGCTACGCTCGAGACGCGACTGCCGAGCGTCACCCTCAACGAGATCCAGGGCAACCCCTACCAGGCGGACCTCAACTACCGCGGCTTCACCGCCAGCCCCTTGCTCGGCACCGCGCAGGGCCTGTCGGTATACCTCGATGGCGTACGCATCAACGAAGGCTTCGGCGACGTGGTCAACTGGGACCTCATCCCCCGTGCCGCGATCGCCGGCATCACGCTCGTCCCCGGCTCGAATCCGCTGTACGGGCTCAATACGCTGGGCGGGGCGCTGGCGCTTCGGACCAAGGACGGACGCAGCGACCCGGGCGGCGAGCTCGAGACCTCGCTGGGTTCGTTCCGGCGTCGCACGGTGTCGCTGCAGCAAGGGGGCAGCAAGGATGCGCTGTCGTGGTTCGGCGCGATCGAGGGCATGCAGGAGGACGGCTGGCGCGATCACTCGCCGAGCGAAGTCGGACAATTCTTCGGCAAGCTCGGCTGGCAGGGCATGGCGACCGACGTCTCGCTTTCGCTGGCGCACGCCAACACCGACCTGATCGGCAATGGCCTGCTTCCCGAAAGCATGCTCGCCGCGCGCCGCCGGGCCATCTTCACCCACCCCGACCAAACGGCCAACCGAATGACCCAGCTGGCCCTCTCGGCAAACCACTGGGCCACCGACAACGACCAGCTCTCGGCCAACGCCTACCTGCGCCGCACCCGCAGCCGTACCCTCAATGGCGATGCCAACGACGATTTCGAGGACGGACCCTTCGACGGCGTATCCAGCGAAGACAGCGGCGTGCTCAATCGCACCGCGACCGACCAGAACGCCTACGGCCTGGCCCTGCAATGGACCCGCATCGCAGGCCCACACCAGTTCGCACTCGGCGCCTCCCACGATCGCAGCCACGCCCGCTTCCGGCAGACGGCACAGGAAGGCATGCTCACCACCGACCGCGGCATCGAAATCGGCGATGACGCAGAACTCGAGAACGCCTTGCATGGCTACACCCGCACCACCAGCGTCTACCTGAGCGACTCGCTCTCGGCGGGCGAGACGCTGCAGCTGACCGCCTCGGCGCGCTTCAACCATACCCGGGTCATCAACCGCGACCAGCTCGGCAGCGATCTCAACGGCAATTTCACTTACGACAAGCTCAACCCGGCGCTGGGCTTGAGCTGGCAGGCCACGCCTGCCTTCACCGTCTACGGTGGCCTGAGCCAGGGAAACCGGGCCCCCACGCCGATCGAGCTGGGTTGCGCAGACCCGGCCAATCCCTGCACCTTGCCCAATGCGCTGGCCGCCGATCCCTACCTCAAGCAGGTGGTGGCACGCACCCTCGAACTGGGCGTGCGGGGCAAGCTCGGCCGCGCCGTGCGCTGGAATGCGAACCTCTTCCGCACCACCAACCAGGACGACATCCTGTTCGTCGGCACCTCGACCAGCGCCGGCTATTTCACCAACTTCGGCAAGACCCGCCGGCAAGGCCTCGAGCTCGGCCTGGGCGGCAGCGCGGGCACGCTCGAGTGGCGCATCGACTACAGCTATCTGCACGCCACCTTCCAGTCGTCGGCCTGCCTGCTCGCCGCCGACAACAGCTCGGCCGGCGCCAGCGCCGACTGCGGTGCAGACGAGATCCTTGTCGACCGGGGCGACCGCTTGCCGGGCCTGCCGCGCCACAGCCTCAAGCTCGGCGCCGACTGGCAGGCCTCGCCCGCGCTGCGCCTCGGTGCCGACCTGGTGGCCTACTCCAATCGCAGCGTGCGCGGCAACGAGAACGGCAAGCACCAGTCCGGCGGCGACTTCGCGGGCAGCGGCTGGCTGGGCGGCTATGCGCTGCTCAAGCTCGACGCGCAGTACGCGCTGAGCCGCAAACTGAGCCTTTTCGGCCGCATCGACAACGTCTTCGACAAGCGCTATGCCACGGCCGGTGCGCTCGCCCAAAGCCCCTTCGACGCAAGCGGCGGCTTCCTGATCGATTCCGACGACTGGCGCGGCGAGCAGTTCGTTGCGCCGGGCGCACCGCGTGCCGCCTGGATAGGCCTGCGTCTCACCTGGGAAAGCTGAACATGCTCCAGCCCAAGACACTTCGAACGCGAATCTCCCTGTTGCTCACCGCGGTGGCCGCCGCCTTGCTGGTGGCGCTCGGCAGCGTATGGCTCGACGCCACCCGCAAGGCCATTCACGAAGAGGTCGAAGCCGCCACCCGGGTCGCGGAACAGTGGCTCACGGTGCTGCTGCGGGAGACCGCGCGCGACCCCTCGCCACAGGCCCGGGCGCGCCTGATGGGCCACCTCGAGTCGGTCGGCAGGCTGCGTGCCAATACCCTGCGGGTCGAGACGCGCCAGGGCGCCCTCATCTACCACTCGCCCGAGCCCACCTACAAGCGCGGGCGCGACGCACCCGGCTGGTTTGCCGCGCTGGTCTCGCCGCGGGTAAGCGATCGCGTACTGCCCGCGGGCGAACTGCAACTGCGTCTGCTGCCCGACACCTCGCGCGCCACGCTCGACGCCTGGGACGAGTTGTGCCTCGCGCTGGGCGGCGGGGTGATGTTCCTCGGTTGCCTGTTTACCTTCGCGCGCTTCGCCATGAACCGCGCGCTCGCGCCGCTGTGCGCGATCGACGCGGCGCTGGCGCTTACCGCCAGGGGAGAATTCAACACCCGCCTGCCGCACTTCGGCGCGGCCGAACTCGACCGTGTGGCAACGACCTACAACCGCATGGCCAGCACCCTCGAGAGCACCCTGGTCGAGAACAGCCGCCTCGCCTACGACCAGGCCTTTGCCGAAGCGCTGCAAAGCAAGCTCGAAGCCGAACGCTTGCACATTGCGCGCGAGTTGCACGACGAACTCGGCCAGGGTACGACCGCCGTGCGCACCTTGGCCGGCGCGATCCGCCAGCGCATCGACGATCCGCAACTGGTTCGCTGCACCGATGCAATCCTGTCCACCACCAGCGACATGCAGTCGGGCGTTCGCCGCATCCTGCGGCGCCTGCGTCCCGTCGAGCAGTTCAGCCGTGGCAGCATGGCCGAAGCCCTCGCGACCTATTGCAAGGCGTGGGCCGCACGCCATCCGGAGATCCACCTGGAGGCGCGATTCGAGGCCCCCGATGCACCAATCGACGAGCAGGCGGCCCTCGCGCTGTTCCGCCTGCTGCAAGAGAGCCTCACCAATGTCGCCCGCCACGCAGCGGCCTCCGCGGTCACGGTGCGCCTCGAGCCGGCGGACGATGGCCTGCAACTGAGCGTCACCGACAACGGCCGCGGCCTCGGCGCCAGCACTCCGGAAACCGGTCATTTCGGCATCGCCGGGATGCGCGAACGGATGCTCGCCTTGCACGGCAGTCTCAGCCTGGAAAGACCCGACCACGGTGGCTTGCGGGTACGCGCCGAACTCCCCTTCCAGACCGCCTGAGCGCGGCGGCCAACACAAGGACATGCACATGACACCCTCTCTTTCAGGCCTGCGCATCGTGGTGAGCGACGATCATGCCGTGGTTCGCATGGGCTTTCGTCTGCTCCTCGAGGGCGCCGGGGCGAACGTGGTCGGCGAAGCCGAAAGCGGTGAAGCGGCGATTGCGGCATGGGGCGAACACCGCCCCGACCTGCTGGTCATGGATGTGAGCATGCCCGGCATCGGCGGCCTCGCGGCACTCGAACGACTGCTGGCGCGCTACCCGCGGGCACGGGTGCTGATGCTCTCCGCGCACGAGGACGTGCAGATTCCGAGCCGCGCATTGCGGGCCGGCGCACTCGGCTATCTCGGCAAGCATGCCAACCCGGACGAATTCATCCGCGCGGCGCAAGCGGTCGGCTGCGGCAAGCGCTATCTCGATGCAAGCCTCGCGCCGCAGCTCGCGATGGCACGGCTCGACGGCTCCAACGACCCCGCGGAGAGTCTCACCGACAAGGAGTTCTCGGTGTTCCTGCAGCTTGCACAGGGTCGCTCGGTAGCGGATGTGGCCGAGCGCTTTCATTTGAGCCCGAGTACCGTGGGCACACACCTCTACCACATCAAGCAGAAGCTCAACGCCGGCAATGCCGCCGAGCTGGCCCTGATCGCAGTCAGGGCCGGCCTCATCGAAGTGTGAACGCACCAAAGAACGATAAGGAGACAAGGGCGATGAATCACCCCGTGCTCGAAGTTATGGAAACGATCGTGCTGCTCAGTCCGGCGGATGAACCTTGGCGTCGCATCGGTCGCTTCGACGACATGAGCTGGCACCCGGCGATCGCCGGGCTGGAGATGCTCGACGGCGCAGCCAGCGACGCTGGCGCACGGCGGCGCCTCACCACCGCCGATGGCGGTCAACTCGTCGAGTGCCTCGTCGAACACGACATGGCGGGACGCACCTACCGCTACCGCATGGAGACTTCGCCACTGCCGCTGACCGACTACGATTCGACGATTTCCGTCGAGGCGCTCGCCAAGGGCGGCTGTCGCGTGTGCTGGCGCTCCACTTTCCGCGGCCTCGAGGGGACCGGACTGGACGACGAGGCGGTGCGCGCAATCGTTGCAGGGATCTACCGTGCAGGCCTCGATGCCCTTCCCACGGCAAGCTGAGATCGCCCGCTCCCCGTGCCCATCAATACAGCAGCGTTGCCACCCCAAGTACGGCGAATACCCCCGCTGCGATTGCATGTACCAGCCTGACCGGCATGCGCTCGGCAAGCCTGTCGCCGATCAGCACCGCGGGGGCGTTGGCAATCATCATGCCCAGCGTGGTACCCAGCACCACCCACGCCACCCCGGACGAATACTGCGCCGCCAGCGCAACCGTCGCAAACTGGGTCTTGTCACCCATCTCGGCAAGGAAGAACGCGATCACGGTTGCGCCGAATACCCCCAGGCGCGGATTTGCGGCCTCGGCATCGTCGAGCTTGTCGGGCACCAGCATCCACGCCGCCATGGCGATGAAGGAAATACCGAGGACCCAGCGCAAGGCATCGCCACCGATGAGAGTGGTGATCCAGGCGCCGGCCGCGCCCGCGAGTGCGTGGTTGGCCACCGTGGCAACGAGGATGCCGAGGATGATCGGGCGGGGGCGCTTGTAGCGTGCCGCGAGCAGAAAGGACAGCAACTGCGTCTTGTCACCGATTTCGGCGAGCGCGACGATGCCGGTAGAAAGGAGAAAGGATTCCATGAGGTACTCGCGGGCCGGAAGGACAACCGATGACCATCCCTCATCTCCGGCCCGTGCCGAAGAGGGATGGTCAAAGGTCTTGCCAGACGCGACGCGTTGCCTGAGCCATGTTCATGAAGAACAAGTCTGTTGACGCAGGCCCCTCCTTGCGAGGGCGGCTACTCCCCAATGACGGGGGCGGATTCTACCAGCGCCCGGACGCCCTCGCCATCGCTATTCGACAATTCGGCGGCAGATGCCTGCGGACCCTGCTGGCAATGTTTTGGCTTCTCCCGAGCCTGCTCGGCACAGCCTTGCCGGTGCCCGCATCGGCGGGCGAGCTCGAGCGTGCCGACATCGAACGGCGCATCCAGCCACCCCTGCATGTCGGTGAGAAAGCGGCGGACGTTCCCGCATGGCCGATCAGCAGCGAGCTCGAGCCCGAGGCCGGGCCGATCGGCTGGATCTTCGAATCGATCGACCTTGCGCCGATTCCGGGCTTCGAGGGCACGCCCTACAACCTGCTGATCTCGCTCGACCGAGAAGGCAACTTCATGGACGTGGAAGTCCTGCGTCAGCACGAGCCGGTGTTCCTCAGCGGACTTGGCGAGGCGCCGCTGAAGGCCTTCGTCGCGCAGTACGCAGGCCACAACCTGCGCCAGGACATGACCGTGTCGACGGCCTATGGCGATCGCAGCGCGAAGGGCTCCGAGATGCGGGTGGTGCTCGACGGCGTCACCAAGGCCACGGCGTCGGTCCGCATCCTCAACCAGACGGTGCTGACCGCAGCGCTGGCGGTGGCGCGCGCAAGGCTCGGGTTTGCCGCACCGGCCAGCAGCGGACCTCCGGCCACCGTGCGCGAGGATCTTTACGAGCCCATGGATTTCCGCCAACTGCTCGCAAGCGGCGCGATCGGACGGCTCACGATCGATAACGCACAGCTCGAAGCCGGCTTTGCCGGCGGCCCCGGCGCAGCCCTCGACCCCGCCGCGCTGGCCCGGCCGGACGAGACCTTCATCGAGCTATACGTGGCCTATCTCAACCCGCCGACGATCGGACGTGCGCTCCTCGGCGACGAGGGCTACCGACACATGCGGGCCTTCCTCGAGCCGGGACAACACGCCTGGTGGGTGGCCAGCGCCGGCCGCGGCAGCTTCCTCGACCCCGACTTCGTGCGTGGCACCTCGCCATCGCGCCTCGGCCTCGGCCAGGACGGCGCCCCGCATGAACTGCGCGACTTCGACCTCGATCCGCGCGCGCCGCCGGGCGCGCCTGCACTCAACGCCTCGCTGGTACTTCGCACCGCGCCGCTCGATACACTCGATGCGGCATCGCCGCAAGCCTTCGAGCTCTTCGTAACGCGCTCCAGGGGGCAGATCTTCGCCGAACACATCACGGCAAGCTTCAAGCTCGAATACACGCCGCCCGCGCGCTTCTTCAGTCGTCCGCCGGCGCCCTTGCCGGAGTGGCTACAGGCCTGGCAGGCTCGGCGTATCGAGCTTGCGATCATCGTCGTGGCGCTGCTGCTGCTCAGCGTGGTGCTCGCGAAGCCGCGCTGGATCTCGATATCGCCCACGCGCCTGAAGCGCTTCCGCTTCGGTTTTCTGCTATTCACCCTGTGCTACCTCGGCTGGTACGCGCAAGGCCAGTTGTCGGTGGTGCAACTGACCGGCGCGGTCAAGACGCTGGCGGCGGGACAGGGCCTGGGCAGCTTCCTCTACGATCCGGTGTCGCTGCTCGTGATCGCCTTCACCGGGCTGACTTTCGTGGTGTGGGGGCGCGGCACGTTCTGCGGTTGGCTGTGCCCATTCGGCGCCCTGCAGGAGTTCGCGGCACCGCTCGGCAGACGCCTCGGACTCAAGCCGCAACGACTCCCCGCGCGCCTTGCGCGGATGCTCGACCGGAGTCGCTACCTGCTCCTCGCGGCCTTGCTGCTGGGCGCAGCTATCGCACCCCGCGCGGTCGAACGCATGGTCGAAGTCGAACCGTTCAAGACGGCGATCACGGTCGGCTTCGATCGCAGCTGGCCCTACCTCGCCTACGCGCTGGTATTGCTGGCGCTCAGCGCGGTCTACTACAAGTTTTTCTGTCGCTATGTTTGCCCGCTGGGCGCGGCGATGACGCTGGGCGGCAAGCTGCGCCTGCCGGACTGGCTGCCGCGCCGCGCCGAATGTGGCAAGCCATGCCAAAGCTGTCGTCACCGCTGCCAGTACGACGCGATCGAGCGCTCGGGCGAGATCCGCTACGACGATTGCTTCCAGTGTCTCGACTGTGTCGGGATCTATCACGACCCCGGGCGCTGCGCGCCGGTCATGCTGGAACTCAAGCGCCTGCGGCGCAAGCGCGAAGCGACAGGCATGTCCGGCGCAAACGCTCAGTGACGCGTCATCTTCATGCGCCTGGGACGGCCATTGGGAGAATCGCTGAAGTGAGTCTGGCCGACGAGATCCATCATCCGCGCGAAGGCTTCGCGGCGCATGTGGATCAGGCGCTCATGGTCCCCGGCTTCGAAATACACCTCATCCATTTCCACCAGGCCATCGTCGACGATGGTGTCGATGCCGTAGGCCAGCCCCAGCGGCGGAATCGCTCCCAGCGCACAATCGTCGAACAGCGCCGATAGTTGGTTTTCCATCGCCAGTCTCAGCTTGCGGTCCATCAGCCGCCCCATCTCGCCCAGTTTCACGCGATGATTGGCGGGCACCACCGCCATGAAGAAACCGCTGTCATCCTCGAGCACCACCGATTTGGCAAGCTGCTCGAGCGGCACATGGGCCAGATGCGCGGACTCTGCGCTGCTGTGGGACTGGGGATGACGGACGACCTCGTACTCGAGGCCATGAAAGTCCATGAATTCACGCACGCGGGCTGCGATTGTCATGATCTGTTCTCCTGCAAAGTAGCACAGTGGATACGGCGCTTCTTGCCAGGACGGAGCAGGCGCTGCCGCGTTGCCCACGCCACTGGGTCGCCTTCTTCCAAGTCTAGTCGGCGCCATCGCACCCTGCCCGAGGCATCCGACATTCGGCCGCAAGGGTGCATTGCGGCAGATTCGGCGACGCCGCCCCAAGAAGAAGCAAAATAATGCCCCTGGGATATCCATAATGCGCATACGATTGAGTCGTCGGCTGCCTGAGCGCCTCGACACCCCCTCCCAACCAAGACCAACAAGAAGGAATGCTCCATGTACATGATCAAACGCTGTGTTGCGCCACTTGCCTTGTGCCTTTGCGCACTGCCATCCACCGCGGGTGCCGCCTGCTTTCCGGTGGTCGGCAGTGTGACCCTGACATCCGACCCCGCCTGCACCATAGCTGGGCACATTCCCGCCCCGGGCACACCAGGCGCCTGGGTCTATACCGGACAGTGCTTCAGCGTGAGGCTCTCGGTACTCGGCTTTCCGCTCGGCACCGGCTACGCCGGTGTTACCGCCGAACCGATCCTGGGGGCCGACAACACGCCGACCATGACCCCCGCCGTGATTCCGGTCGACGGCCAGCCGCTCCCCCGGCAGATCGTGCAGACCGCCCGCAGCGCGATCACCCTCGGCAGCGGTTCGCGACGCACCACGCTCTACAGCTCGGACGTCACGGTGATCCAGCCGGATTTCTCCAGCGGCCAACTGGAACCGGCGGCAGTCACCGAGCAGATCATCATCACCGGCACCGACGGCCAGGGCTCCTGGGCCAACGTCACCGGTCACCTGACCGTGGCCGGCAACAGCATCGGCCAGCCAGCGCCCCTAATGGGCAAGATCTGCCGCTGACAGGCGGCAAACGAATACCCGCCGCATGCCCGCAGCGGGTGTTCGGGACATCCGCATACACGGACAACATGGCACCGGATACACGCGTGATCGCTGGCCCGCGCCCCATCGCGGTGCAGCAAAGCACGCTCCTGCGGCCCGAAACGTCCTTCCGCCGATGGCACGAATCTCGCTTATGCAACTTGACGATCCAGTCAGGTTCCGAGGATCAAGCCATGTCATCCCATATCGTGCTGAACTCGCATCCACGCGCCCGCGCGAGCGGCCTGCCGGCCATCGCCTGGGGGGCGCCAAGTGCGCGCGAGCGCGGGCCACTGATCGGCAGCCTGTCGGCGCCGGAGCAACGCAACGTCATCGGCACCCACTCAGGCGCCTACTCGGTATACCGCGCGCTGGCAGTCGCTGCGGGGAATCTGCAACGCGACCACCGCCCCGATTTCTCGAACACCGCGCCTGCGGTGAACATCGGCCCGCACCCGCAATGGGCCGATCCCGAGCGTATTGTTTCGCTCGACCCGTGGGGCCACCGGGTCGCCGAAGACCATGCCCACCTGATCGCGGCCGGCATCGATATCCGCCCCACGATCGCGGTCACCAAGGCACATATCAACATGCCGGAGCTCAAGGATGCGATCGCCGCAGGCCGACTCACGCCGGACGGTGTAAATCTTTTCGACAACGGCGACGTGAAGGTCACCAAGGCGGCGGTCGACCCGGTGTGGTACCTGCCAGGCATCGCGCAGCGCTTCGGCATCCAGGAGAGCGGCCTGCGCCGGGCGCTCTTCGAGCAGACCGCCGGCATGTTCCCCGATCTGGTCACCCGGCCGGACCTCAAGGTCTTCCTGCCGCCGATCGGCGGCATGACACTCTACTTCTTCGGCGATCTCGAGAAGCTCGGCGAGGCCGAAACGAAGGTCGCCTGCCGGGTGCACGACGAATGCAACGGCTCGGACGTATTCGGCTCCGACATCTGTACCTGCCGCCCCTACCTCGCCCACGGCATCGAGATCTGCATCGAGATGGCGCAGCAGGGCGGGGTCGGGCTGGTGGTCTACAACCGCAAGGAAGGCAGGGCGCTTGGCGAGGTCACCAAGTTCCTGGTCTACAACGCCCGCAAGCGCCAGGTCGGTGGTGATCGCGCCGAGACCTATTTTGCGCGCACCGAATGCGTCGCCGGGGTGCAGGACATGCGCTTCCAGGAACTCATGCCGGACGTATTCCATTGGCTTGGCATACGCCGCATCGATCGCTGGGCGTCGATGAGCGACATGAAGCACAACGCACTGACCGCGGCCGGCATCGACGTGATCGAGCGCGTGCCGATCCCCGATGAGCTGATCCCGGCCGATGCCCGCGTCGAGATCGATGCCAAGATGGCTGCCGGCTACTACACGCCAACCGTCGCACCGGCCGGCGAGGAACTCACCCTGCCCAAGGGTCGAGGACTGGACGAATGATGATGGCCCCTGC
This sequence comes from Zoogloeaceae bacterium, assembly GCA_024235595.1. Taxonomy (GTDB): domain Bacteria; phylum Pseudomonadota; class Gammaproteobacteria; order Burkholderiales; family Rhodocyclaceae; genus Cognatazoarcus. The sequence goes on from JACKMC010000007.1 coordinate 119,106, forward strand.
AGTTGAAGCGGGCTGGCACACACCCGTGCCCGACGATCACCCGGCGGCCGCGCTGCTGTGCGCCGAAGCGGTGCGCAAGCGCTGCGCGACGGTGAGCTCCGCGGTGGTGGGCGGACGCTCGCCCTTCTTCGAGTGGCATGCCGAGGCACTGCCCGAAACCGCACTCTACGTGGCCGATACCATCCGTCTCGACTATCCGGACCTCGATGTCCCCTACCACAGCCGCTGGCGGCACTTCGAGGTCGGCGGGGTGGATCGCTGGCAGGCCCTTGCCGGCGAGTTGCTGAACGGCGACCGGCTCGAGGCCGCGCGAGTCGCGGTCGACCTGGTGATCCCCAGCGTACTGCTCGACGCCGGCGCCGGTCCCGCGTGGCGCTTCCGCGACAAGGCCAGCGGACAGCTGCTGGCCCGCTCCGAAGGTCTCGGCGTGGCAAGCCTCGCGCTCTTCGCCGGTGGCGCCTTCTCGTCCGATCCGGCCCGCCCGCTGCGCAGCGACGCCGCGGCACTCGCTCGGTTCGACGAGTCACGCCTGGCAGCCGATTTCCAGGTCCGCGCGGACAATCCGCTGGTCGGACTCGGCGGCCGGGCCGGCCTGCTGCGTCGCCTGGGCGAGGTGGTCGGCGCGACGCCCGCGGTGTTCGGGGAGCCGGCACGACTTGGCAACCTCGTCGACTACTTTCTCATCCACGCCGGCGAAGGTCGCATCCGCGCCGGCGCGGTGCTGGCCACCCTGCTCAGGGCACTCGGACCGGTATGGCCGGGGCGTATCAGGCTGCAGGGCATCGCGCTGGGCGATTGCTGGCAACACCCGGCCCTCGACGACGAGTTGCTGCCCTTTCACAAGCTCACCCAGTGGCTCACCTATTCGCTGCTCGAACCGCTCGAGCTCGCCGGCCTCGAAGTCACCGGGCTGGACGCGCTGACCGGCCTGCCCGAGTACCGCAATGGCGGCCTGCTGCTGGACTTCGGGATCATCCGCCCACGCAATCCCGAGTTCTGGCGCACCCGCTGGCGTGTCGACGCCACTGCCATCGTCGAGTGGCGGGCCCTCACCGTGAGCACCCTCGATGAACTCGCCGAGCGAGTGCGGGCCGAGCTGGGCGTCGACACCGCGGCCTTCCCGCTGGCGCGGGTGCTGCAGGGCGGCACCTGGTCGGCGGGCCGGCGCATCGCGGCGCAGCGCCGCGAAGGCGGCCCGCCACCGATCGACATCGTCAGCGACGGCACCGTGTTCTGAACGCCCGCCCGCAATTCCAGGGAGAAATCGGCATGCACCCGAACGTCCACGTGATCGACCACCCGCTGCTGCAGCACAAGCTCACCATCGTGCGCAGATCCGACACCACCACCGACAACTTCCGCCGCCTGGTTCGCGAGATCGCATCGATGATGGCTTACGAAGCGACCCGCGACCTGCCGACCGAACCAGTCTCGATCAACACTCCGGTGGCGAGCTGCGAAGCGCCGATGATCAGCGGCAAGAAGCTGTGCCTGGTATCCATCCTGCGCGCCGGCAACGGCATGCTCGACGGCATGATAGACCTCCTGCCCGGCGCCCGCGTCGGCCACGTCGGCCTGTATCGCGACCCCCACACACTCGAGGCGATCGAGTACTACTACAAGGTGCCCGACGATATCGAGGATCGCCTGGTGATCGTGGTGGACCCGATGCTCGCCACCGGGAACTCGGCCAGCGCCGCCCTCTCGCGATTGAAGGAGGACGGCGTCACCAGCCTCAAGTTCGTGTGCCTGCTGGCGGCCCCCGAGGGACTCGCGGCGCTGGTCCGGCAACACCCGGACGTGCCGGTCACCACCGGCGCGATCGACAGCCACCTCAACGACCACGGCTACATCGTGCCCGGGCTGGGCGACGCCGGCGACCGGATCTTCGGCACCCAATGACGCCGCGTTCCGGGCCCGCCCCGCAGCTGGCCGCGCGCCCCAAGGGCCGGGTGCGCCGCCAACAGGAAAGCGCGATCCTCAAAGCCGCCGAGCGGGTCTTCGCGCGTACCGGCTTCGAAGGCGGGACGATGACCGAGATCGCCTCGCTGGCGGGTTTGCCGAAAGCCAACCTGCACTACTACTTCCGCTGCAAGGACGAACTCTATCGTGCTGTTCTCGACAACATCCTGTCGCTGTGGCTCGCCGAAACCGAGGTCATCACGATCGATGCCGATCCGGCCAGCGCCCTCAGCGCCTACGTGGCCGCCAAGATGCGCCTCTCCGCCACGCGGCCCGATGCCTCGCGGGTGTTCGCCAACGAAGTCATCCACGGCGCCACCCGCATCGGCGGTTTTCTGCGCGATGAACTCAGCAGCGTGGTCGCACAGCGCGCGTTGGTGATCGACCAATGGGCCTCCGAAGGACGGATCGCGCCGATCGACGCCACCCACCTGTTCTTCACCATCTGGGCGGCGACCCAGACCTACGCGGACTTCGAAAGCCAGGTCTGCGCGGTGCTCGGCAAGACGCGTCTCGGCAAGGCCGACCTCGTTCGGGCCTCGGCCCATGTCACCACCGTGGTGCTGCGCAGTTGTGGGCTCCCCTGCGCAGGCGCCGGCCCTGCCACACCTCCCCTGCCATCCATCTCTCACTGAAAGAGGCCTTCAATGACCCGCTCCATTCGCCGTCGCCTGCTCGCCACCGGCCTCGCCCTCGCCGCGAGCAGCCTTCTTCCGTTCCCTGCCGCCGCGGCCTCGAAGATCAAGGTCGCGGCGATCTACACCGTACCGGTCGAACAGCAGTGGGTGTCGCGCATCCACAAGGCGCTCGAAGCGGCCAAGGCACGCAACGAGATCGATTACGTGTTCTCCGAAAACGTCGCCAACGCCGACTACGAGCGGGTGATGCGCCAGTATGCGGAATCGGGCAACACGCTCATCGTCGGCGAGGCCTTCGCGGTCGAAGCAGCCGCCAGAAAGGTCGCCCGCGACTACCCCGGGACGGCCTTCCTGCTGGGTTCCTCGGGCAAGGCGCAGGCGCCCAACTTCTCGGTCTTCGACAACTACATCCAGGAGCCGGCCTACCTCACCGGCATGATCGCGGGCGGCATCAGCAAGTCCGGCAAGATCGGCATGGTCGGCGGCTATCCGATACCCGAAGTAAACCGCCTGATGCATGCCTTCATGGCCGGCGCTCTCGAGGTCAATCCCAAGGTGAGCTTCACGGTCAGCTTCATCGGCTCGTGGTTCGATCCTCCCAAGGCCAAGGAAGCCGCCTTCGCGATGATCGACAAGGGCGTCGACGTGCTCTACGCGGAGCGCTTCGGTGTCTCCGATGCGGCCAGGGAGCGCGGCGTGCTGGCGATCGGCAACGTCATCGACACCCAGCCGCAATACCCTGACACCGTGGTCGCCTCGGCTCTGTGGCACATGGAGCCGACGGTGAGCGCGGCGATCGCCGCCGTGCGCGCGGGCAAGTTCGTGGCCGAGGACTACGGCAAGTACTCGACACAGCGATTCGGAGGTGCTTCGCTGGCACCGCTGGGCACCTTCGAGAAGAAGATCCCCGCCGCGCTGATGGCAAAGGTCAAGGCCAGGGAGAAGGCCATTCTCGAAGGCAGCTTCATCGTCAAGGTGGTCGAAACCGAGCCAAAGTCGAATTGACGGTGAGCGCCGGCCAGGCCCTGCCCGCGTTGCGGCTCACGGGCATCTCCAAGCGCTTCGGCAGCCTCGTCGCCAACGCCGATATCGACCTCGAGCTGGCGCCGGGCGAGGTGCTCGCGCTGCTGGGCGAGAACGGGGCCGGCAAGAGTACCCTGGTGAGCATCCTGTTCGGCCACTACCTTGCTGACAGCGGCCGCATCGAAGTTTTCGGCCAGCCGCTGCCGCCCGGTGATCCGGCGGCCGCGCTGGCGGCCGGCATCGGCATGGTGCACCAGCACTTCACGCTGGCCGACAACCTCAGCGTGCTCGACAACGTGATGCTCGGCTCCGAGCCTTTGTGGCAAGCCTTTTCGCGACGCCGCGCGGGGCGCGCGAAACTGCTCGACACCGCCACCCGCTTCGGTCTCGCCATCGACCCGGAGGCCAGCGTCGGCCGCCTCTCGGTGGGCGAGCGCCAGCGGGTCGAGATCCTCAAGGCCCTGTGGCGCGGCGCCCGCATCCTGATCCTCGACGAACCGACCGCAGTGCTCACCCCGCAGGAGAGCGAACAGCTCTTCGAGACCCTCTCGGTACTGGTGCGCGAGGGGCTCTCACTGGTCTTCATCAGCCACAAGCTCGCTGAGGTCCTGCGCGTCTGCGACCGGGTGGCGGTGCTGCGCGCCGGTCGGCTTGTGGCGGAACGCCCCGCGCGGGGCACCAGCCGTGCCGAACTTGCCGAACTGATGGTCGGCCGCAGCGTGCAGGCCCCCACGCGGCTGCGCCGCGCGCCCGGCGAGGTCGTCCTCGATATCGACCAGGTCAGCACCCCGGCCGGGCGACACGGACGGCTCGACAACACCAGCCTGCAGGTTCGGGCCGGCGAGATCGTGGCGATCGCCGGCGTGGCCGGCAACGGCCAGCAAGCGCTCGCCGGGCTGGCCTGCGGCCTCGCCACGGCGCGGCGTGGCCGCGTCACCGTCACCGGCGAAGCGCTGCCGGCCAGACCGCGCGCGTGGATCTCGCGCAAGGTGGCGCGAATACCCGAGGACCGCCACGCGGTGGGGGTGATCGGCGACCTCACGGTGTGGGAGAACGCCGTTTCCGAACGCCTGCACACGCCCTCATTCTCGCGCTTCGGCTGGATCCGCCGTGCCGCCGCGCGCGCCTTCGCCATATCGCTGGTGGAAGGCTTCGACATCCGCCTGTCGGGCATCGAGGTGCCGGCGCGCACGCTCTCGGGCGGCAACATGCAAAAACTCGTTCTCGCCCGCGCGCTGGCGGTTGGTGGCAGCGAAGCGCCCGTGTTGATCGTCGCCAACCAGCCGACCTGGGGGCTGGACATCGGCGCCGTCGCCGAGATCCATCGCAAGCTGCTGGAGGCCGCCGCCGCAGGCGCCGCGGTGCTCGTGATCTCCGAGGATCTGGACGAGATCATGACCATCGCCGATCGTGTCGCGGCGATCTTCAAGGGTCGCCTGAGTGCCGCGCTTCCGGTCGAGGAATGGACTCCCGGAAAGTTGGGCCTGGCGATGGCCGGCACATCGCCGGACGCCGCGGAGCACATCGATGCGGCTTGAGGCACGAAGCGCAAGCTCGCGCATGGCGCAGTTGCTGGCACCCTTCGCCGCAGTCCTGATCACGCTGCTGGTGTGCGCACTGCTGGTTGCCTGGGCCGGCGCGCCGGTCGGCCGCACCTATGCGCTGCTCTTCGAAGGCGCCTTCGGTTCGCGCTTCGCACTCTCGGAGACGCTCACCCGGGCCACCCCGCTGGTCCTCACCGGGCTCGCCGCGGCGGTCGCGTTCCGGGCCGGCTTCTACAATATCGGCGCCGAGGGGCAGCTCTATGTCGGCGCGCTTGCAGCGGTCGCGGTCGGCGCACAGGGCGGCAGCCTCGAGGCGCTGCCACCGACGCTGCGCTTCGTGCTGATGATGCTGGCGGGCGCCGCCGCGGGGGCTCTGATGCTGGCCGGCCCGGCCCTGCTCAAGATACGCTTCGGGGTCGACGAAGTGGTAACCACGCTGCTGCTCAACTTCATCGCCCTGTTGTTCGTCTCGATGATGCTCGACGGACCGATGAAGGATCCGCTGGCGATGGGCTGGCCACAGTCCGCCGCGCTCGATCCGCAACTCGAGCTGTCGCGGCTGATGGCGCGCTCCAGGGTGCATAGCGGCCTCCTCCTTGCCTGCGTGCTGGCGCTCGCGATATGGATCGTGGAGCGCTTCACCACCTTCGGCTTCGCCCTGCGTGCCGTCGGTGCGAATGCCCGTGCGGCGGCCTTCGCGGGCCTTCCGGTGGCCCGCACGCTGATCCTCGGCGCGCTGCTATCCGGGGCGCTGGCAGGGCTCGCGGGCGTTGGCGAAGTTGCCGGGCGCACCAGCTACCTGACCCTCGACATGTCGCCGGGCTATGGCTATTCGGGCATCGTCATCGCCATGCTGGCGGGGCTCAATCCGCTCGGCGTGATCCTGGCCGCAATCTTTGTCGCCAGCGTGCTGGTCGGCGCCGACAGCATGAGCCGCGCTGTCGGGGTACCCAACTATCTGGCCGATGTGATCGTCGCCACCTCGCTGCTGGCCATCCTCGTGGCGGGCCTGTTCACCCGATACCGCATTCGCTGGAGCAGCCGATGAGCGAGCTCTACGACATCGTCGCCTCGAGCGCCTTCTGGATTGCGGTGCTGCGCATCGCCACGCCACTGATATTCGGTACCCTCGGGGTGCTGCTGTGCGAGCGAGCCGGCGTACTCAACCTGGGCATCGAGGGCATCATGGTGGCAGGCGCATTCACCGGCTGGCTGGCCGTCTTCCAGGGTGCAGACCTGTGGACCGGGGTGCTGGTAGCGGCGATGGTCGGCGCGCTGCTGGGGCTGGTGCATGCCAGCCTCACGGTGTGGCTCGGTGTGTCGCAACATGTCTCGGGGCTGGGGCTCACGCTGCTGGCCGCCAGTCTCGCCGCCTACGCCTACCGGGTGAGCTTCCCCACGGTGAGCAGCCCGCCCACGATCGAAGCCTTCGCGCCACTCGAGGCCTTGTCGGCGGTCCCGCTGATCGGGCCGGCGCTCGGCGCGCAGACCGCGATGACGATCCTGGCCCTGATGCTGGTGCCGATCGTCGGCTGGACATTGCAGCGCACCCCGGCCGGACTGGCGGTGCGCATGGCCGGCGAGAACCCCGCCGCAGTCGAGGCACAGGGCCTCAGCGTGCTGGCGGTGCGCACCAGCGCAGTCATGGCGGGCTCCGCGCTGATGGGCGTGGCCGGCGCCTTCCTCACCCTGTCGGCCTTCAACGCGTTCTTCTTCAACATGGTGAACGGCCGTGGCTGGATCTGCGTCGCGCTGGTCGTATTCGCCTCGTGGCGCCCGGGCAAGGCCTTGCTCGGGGCGCTGTTGTTCGCCGCATTCGATGCACTGCAGCTTCGCTTGCAGCAATCTTCAGGCCTTCTGCCGGTCACCCTGCCCTACCAGCTCTACCTCATGCTTCCCTACCTGTTGTCGATCGTCGCGCTGGTGGTCATGGCGCGGCGGGCAGCCTATCCTCAGGCGCTGATGAAGCCCTACCGCAAGGGCGAACGCTAGCGCCATCGACCACTCCTCCCCACACCCGCCTCCGGACACCGCCATGCTCGACACCATCCTGCGCAACTGCACCCTTGCCGACGGTCGCACCAGCATCGACATCGGCATCGAGAACGGACGGATCGTGGCGGTCGAACCGGCCCTCGCCGCAAACGCCGCCGAGACCATCGACGCCGCCGGCCAGCTCCTCGCCCCGCCCTTCGTCGACGCCCACTTTCACATGGACGCGACGCGCTCCTACGGCCTTCCGCGGGTGAATCGGTCCGGGACGCTGCTCGAAGGCATCGCGCTGTGGAGCGAGCTCAAGCCCTTGCTGACCCAGGAGGCACTGGTCGAACGGGCGCTCGCCTACTGTGACTGGGCGGTCGCCAAGGGTCTGCTCGCGATCCGCTCCCATGTGGACGTCTGCGACCCGCGCCTGCTGGCGGTCGAGGCGCTGCTCGAAGTCAGGAAGCGGGTCGCGCCCTACCTCGATCTGCAACTGGTGGCCTTTCCACAGGACGGCCTGCTCAGGAGCGCGGGTGCGCTCGACAATCTCAAACGCGCGCTGGACATGGGGGTAGACGTCGTCGGCGGCATTCCGCACTTCGAGCGCACCATGGCCGAAGGCGCCGAGTCGGTTCGCATTCTCTGCGAGATCGCGGCGCAGCGCGGCCTGATGGTGGACATGCACTGCGACGAGAGTGACGATCCGCTGTCGCGCCACATCGAAACGCTCGCCTTGCACAGCCAACGCCTCGGGCTGCAGGGACGGGTCGCCGGCTCGCACCTGACCTCGATGCATTCGATGGACAACTACTATGTCTCGAAACTGCTGCCGCTCATCGAGGAAGCCGGGGTCGCGGCGATCGCCAATCCCTTGATCAACATCACCCTGCAGGGACGCCACGACACCTACCCCAGGCGCCGCGGCATGACCCGCGTGCCCGAGATGCTCGCGGCGGGCATCCCGGTCGCCTTCGGCCACGACTGCGTCATGGACCCCTGGTACAGCCTGGGCAGCGGCGACATGCTCGAGGTCGCCCACATGGGGCTCCACGTGGCCCAGATGACCGCCCATGATGCGATGCGCCAGTGTTTTGCGGCGGTGACGGAAACACCGGCACGCATCCTTGGTCTCGAGGGCTATGGCATCGCGCCAGGCTGCAAGGCCGACCTGGTGCTGTTGCAGGCCGGCGATCCGGTCGAGGCGATCCGCCTGCGGGCCACCCGGCTTCTGGTGATGCGTCGCGGCAAGGTGATCGCGCGCAGTGCCCCGGCGGCGGCGGCCCTCGAGCTCCCCGGACGCCCTGCGACGGTCGACTGGCGAGGGGACTGAATCAGGTGGTCCGTCGCCGAGCCTGAAGCCGCTGCCTCAACAGCACCAGGCCGACACCGATCGCCACGCCCGTCGTATCCGCAAGCCAGTCGAACACATCGCCGCTGCGCCAACTGGTCAGCGACTGCGCGATTTCGATCAAACCACCATAGAACGTCAAGCCGACCGCAACCCGCTCGGCGCGCTCGGGCCAGCCGAGACAGCCAAGGGCTGCAAGCCCGAGAAAACTCAGCACATGCTCGAGCTTGTCCTGCCAGGAAAACACCATCAGGCCCTCGGGGACCGGGACCATGCAGGCCACGAACACCGCAATCACCAGCGTGGCGAAGGCGAGGCGGTAGATGGTTCTGAAGTCGACTAGCGGCATGGTTCGTGTGCGATCAGCGTATCAAGGGCGCGAATATAACGCGGAATCAATCCTCGCAAGACGCCCACGCGGGTCTATAGTGCGGCCAAGGAGGCAACGGATGGACATTCATTCAGCAGCGCTGAGCCGCATGGCCATGGGAGTCTTCGTCCTTGCATGGACTGCTGTCGCCTGCGCCTGGGAGTTCGAGGGCACCAGGACGCTTGCGATGCACACCCGCGAGGGCCAGACGCTGATCATCGGCACGGTGGAGTTCGTGCCCGAGGGCGATCGATACCGCTTCACGCTGAATCTCGATCACGCGCGCTTCACCGACCATTTCCTGTCGATGAAGGAGTTCAAGTGCCTCGAGAGTCCGGTTGAAATCCAGTGCCACGTGCCCTACCCCTATCCCAACCGGGGCACGGTCAGCGCGGACGACCTGGCGTGGCTGGAGCATTCGCTGCTGTTCCTCTTCAAGGCCCCTAGGGATTTCGGCGCACGCTTGTGGAACGGCCTCTACTACCACATGACCCTCACCGATGCGGGCATCGTCGGCACCCCCGAGGCGATCGATCTCAACCTCATCAGCGCACCGCCCAGCGATCCATCGATTCCGCCCTACGGCATTAACGAGCGCGGCGAGATCGCGCCCGACTCCCGCTGGTTCAACGGCTTGAGCATCCGCTAGCCCGCCGCAGGTTCAGGCGCTTGTGGCGAGCGACCTCAAGCCAGGCTGAAGGTCGCACTGAATCGCACGCCGTCACGCAGGTTCTCGGCGCTCAGTTCGCCGCCGTGAAAGCGCGCGATCATGCGCGCCACATAGAGGCCAAGGCCAAGGTGGGGCTGGTCGCCGCCGCCCTTGCGCCCCGACACCATGGACTCGAACAGGCGGCCCTCCAGTTCCGCCGGCAATTGCGGCCCCTGATTGGACACCGCCAGCACCGCACCGATCGGCCCATCGAAGGCCAGATCGACGCGAATCGGTGTATCCGGGAGGGCGAAGTCGCCCGCATTGTCCACGAGCTTGTCGAGCAACTGCGCAGCCAGATCGGGCGCACCGCTCACCCACACCGGATGACGCGGCAGGCTGGCGATGAAATCGCGGCCGGGGTGAGCCATGCGATAGCCATGGACGCACTCGCTCACCACGCCGCGAAGGTCGAAGCGCTCCGGATCGGTGGTGGCCAGGCTCTGCTCCATGCGCGAAGCCTCCGACATGCGCGCGAGGATCCGGGTCAGGCGGCCGAGGCCAGCCTCGGCGCGACCGATGTAAGTCTGCGCGGATTCCGGCATCGACTCCAGATGCAGGTTCTCCAGCGAGGATCGCACCACCGCGATCGGCGTGCGCAGCTCGTGCGACAGCCGGCTCGCCATGCTCTCGAGATAGCTGTGATGCTGGCCAAGCCGCGACAGCAGCGCCGAGAAGCTGCGCGAGAGATCGCCCACCTCATCGGTGGCCCGCGAGGCCGCGGCAAGGTTGGTGATCCGCCCGCGCGCATCGATTGCACTCTCGGCCTCGTCACGCAGGCGGCGGATCCGCCACGAAAGCCGCGAGGCAAAGCCCAGCACCAGCACCGCGGTGATGACGAAGCCGGTGAGGGTCAACAACATCAGGCGTTCGAGCGCCTGATTGCGCAGGCTGAGAATCGAATGGGTCGTTTCTTCCACCACCACCACCCCGAGCACCTGGTCGCCGACCCATACCGGTTGCGCCGCAGCGACGATACTCGGACGCCCGTCGCCGGTGCCTCGCACCCACACGCTGCTGGCACCGAGGAAGGCACTCGAGATCTCGGGGCTGCGCGCCAGCGGCTCCTGATCGACCCGCTCGATGTATTCCTGGCGCGGCGGCGGCACCAGCCAGGCCAGCAGGCGATGCCACGACTCCTGCAACCAGCCGCCGTCCTGCTGCGGTTCCGGCGGTGGCTTGAGGCTGCCGGCACGAGCGAGCACCTGCAAGTCGCGATCTGCGACCCATATCCGCGAACGGCTGCGGTCGAGCCCCTTGAGGATCGCCTCCACCTCGCGGGCGCCGCTGCGCCGCCCGCCGGGATCGAGACCCACGGCGGGCGCGAGAAGCGCCTCGTTGGGGAGCAGGGAGCCCAAGGGATCGAGCTCCGCAGAGCGCCGGCTCGGCAAGCCGAAGAGCTCGGGTCGATCATGCAGTGCGGTACCCACCGCCCGCGCGGTCGACATCACCGACTGGCGCTGGCTCTCGAGCAGAAAACGCTCCATTTCCTGCACGTACTGGTAGCCTACCCACGGCAGCGCCAGCAGCATCATGGAGAGCAGCGCGAGCTTGCTGCGCAGGCTGAAACGGATTCGCGGTCGCGTCATCGATTCAGCTCACAAGCCGCGACCGGCCGTGCCGGCTTGCCGCCACACCGCGGCAGGAAAGTGCTGCGGACAGGTTCGAATACGATCGGATCGATCATGGACTTTCGCTCGATCCGGCTCAGGGCTTCCAGCGGTAGCCCATGCCATAGACGCTTTCGATATGATCGAAGCCCGCGTCCAGCAGCACGAACTTTTTCCGAATGCGCTTCACGTGCGAGGTGATGGTGCCGTCGTCCACGACCAGGCGGGCGTCCTGCATGAGCTGCTCCCGGCTCTTCACATGGCCAGGCGTCCTGGCGAGCGTGTGCACCATCCAGAATTCGGTCAGCGTCAGTCCCACGCTCTGGCCTCGCCATTCGGCGGCGAGGCGCATTGCGTCGAGACGCAGTTCGCCGCGTTCGAGGACCTCCTCCTTGGGTCCCGTTTCGGCCAGCGCTTCGACGCGCCGGAACAGCGCCGCCACCCGCGCCATCAGGTGCGGCAAGGAGACGTCCTTGGTGAGGTAATCGTCGGCCCCCAGGCGCAGGCCCGAAACGATGTCGAAGTCGCTGTCGCGCGCCGACAGGAAGATGATCGGCACCCGCGCCGACAAGGCCCTGAGCTCCGCGCAGAGCGTGAATCCACCCTCTGGCTCGTCGCCGAGGCCGATATCGATGATGGCCAGCTCCGGCAGGCGGTTGCGAAAGGCCGCCAGCGCCTCCGGCCGACTGGCATAGGCCGCGACCTCGTAGCCCTGGCGGGCGAGCGCTTCCGAATAGTTGGCGCGGATCGCGGCTTCGTCTTCAACAATGGCAATTCGTCGTCCCATGGCGGCGGACTATAGCACTGGCCGCGGCGGCCTCTGCGCTCGCGCGGCAAAAGTCATCTTGTTGCCACCTTCTGTCAGCGCGAGGTCCGAATTGCGACCGCAAACATCGAGTCGCGGGCCCGGCCCGGATGGGGGGTGGGGCCATCCAAACAGCGAAAATCTGCAGGCCAGGAACCCATGAACTTCCTACACTCCCGGAACGGAGCGCGACTACCGGGATCGGTGGTGCCCGACCGCAACGCACACATTGAATGAACCTTGGTGATGGGAAACCCAATGAAACTCGATCGAATTGCCACACTCACGCCCCTGATTGCCGCCTGCCTGTTGGGCACCCCGTTCGCCCACGCCGATGACGGCGAAGCGATCTACGAGAGCACCGGCTGCAAGGCCTGCCACACCATCGACCAGAAACGCATGGGGCCAACCTACAAGGATGTCGCCGCGAAATACAAGGGCAATCCCGACGCCCCTGCAATGCTGGCAAAGAAGATACGCGACGGCGGTGCGGGCACATGGGGCACGGTGCCGATGCCGGCCCACCCCGCCGATCGCATCAGCGACGAAGAACTCAAGATCGTCGTCGCCTGGATACTCAGCCACTGAGTGTCCACATGGTTTCGAGCTGCCGCGCGGCCGGCGGCTCGAAACCATGCCGGCTCGAAGCAACGCAGGCGCAGCGCCCGCTGCGGGGGTGAGCGCCCGGCACGCGCGAAAAGCCATTTTTCCGCCACATTTCATCCGCGGGCTGCCCCGATTCGCGCCGCTTGCCGCCCGCCTGCACCGTTCAAATTGCATCACCGTAACAACATGAACGGAGCAAGAGATGAACACCAGCGCGGATCGGACTGTCCACCTGCCGGACTCGCCTCACAACCAGCGCATTGCCCGCGGCCAGCGATTCGTCGACCTGATCGCCTACGTGTTGTTGATGTTCGCCACCGCGCTCGGCTTCAGCGTGGCGCTCGGTGGTGTGGTGCTGCTGCTCGCCTCCCCGGCCAGTGCGGCGCAAAGCGTCGAGGCGGCGCAGATCGCGATGAAGCCGGCCGATGCCCGCCAGGGCACGCTGCTGTTTCGCGGCGACCAGGTCGCGAGCTTTGCGGTGCCCTTGCTGGGCACCGAGGTCGACATCCAGGTCAGCGGCCCGCTGGCGCATACCCGGGTCGTGCAAACCTTCAGCAATCCATCGGATGCCTGGTACGAAGGCATCTACGTGTTCCCGCTGCCGGACAATGCGGCGGTGAGCCGCTTGCGCATGCGTATCGGCGAGCGGGTGGTCGAAGCCGAGGTGCAGGAACGTGCCCGGGCCCAGGCCACCTACCAGCAGGCCCGACGCGCAGGACAGCGCGCAGCGCTGCTGGAGCAGGAGCGCCCCAACATGTTCACCACCAGCGTCGCCAACATCGGGCCGCGCGAGCAGATCGTCATCGAGCTGGAATATCGCCAGACCCTGGACTATCGGCAGACCGAAGGCGCCGGTCGCTACAGCCTGCGCTTCCCGATGGTGGTAGGGCCGCGCTACATCCCCGGCGCAGGCGCCGACGATGAGGAGGTCGGCGCGGTCGTGGCCGGAGCGAGGATCGACGACGCGCTGCGGATCAGTCCACCGGTACTCGGTCCCGCTGAGCGGGTCCTCAATCCGGTCCGCATCCGCGTAAGCCTGGATGCCGGGGTACCGATCGCCGAGTTGAACAGCCCGTTCCACTCCGTCCAGGTCATCCGCGACGGTGAGCGCCGGCGCCGCATCACGCTCTCGGAAGGCAATACCCCCGCAAACCGCGACTTCGAGCTGACCTGGACGCTGGCAGCCGGAAGCGCCCCAACCGCGACGCTCTTCTCCGAGCCCGGCGAGCACGGACGGCACTACGCGCTCCTGACCCTGATGCCGCCAGCGCCATTCACCACCGCAGCGCGCTTGCCGCGCGAGGTGATCTTCGTGGTGGACACCTCAGGCTCGATGGAGGGGGAGTCCATCGCCCAGGCGCGGGAAGCCCTGGCGCTCGCGCTGCGCCGCCTCGACCCCGCCGATCGCTTCAACGTGATCGAGTTCAATTCGGACAGTCATGCGCTCTTCGACGACGCTCGCGCCGCCAGCGACGCCAATGTCCAGGATGCGGTTCGCTGGGTCGAACGACTGCGCGCCAGGGGCGGCACCGAGATGGCCGGCGCACTGGACAAGGCGCTCACCGGCAAGGATCGCGGCGAGCGGGTTCGCCAGGTGATCTTCCTCACCGACGGCGCCGTAGGCAACGAGCAGGCGCTGTTTACGCTGATCCAGCAGCGCCTCGGTGCAAGCCGTCTGTTTACCGTCGGCATCGGCTCCGCGCCGAACAGCCACTTCATGCGCAAGGCTGCCGAAGCCGGTCGTGGCAACTTCACCTACATCGGCAAGGTCGATGAAGTGAAAACCAAGATGTCGGCGCTCTTTGCCCTCCTCGAGGCACCGATGCTCAAGAACGTCGAGGTGCGATGGCCTGCCGGCGCCCGGGTCGAGTCCTGGCCGGCACGGGTCCCCGACCTGTATCTGGGCGAACCGATAGTCCTTGCCGCGGCGCTGGATACGGCGGCAGGCGAAATCGAGATCAGCGGCGACGCCGGCGAACTGCGTTGGACCACTTCGGTGTCGCTCGCCGACGCGAATCCTGGCACCGGCATCGGCAGCCTGTGGGCGCGCCAGAAGATCGACGCTCTCATGGACCGCCTGAACACCGGCAGCAGCGAGGAAGAAGTACGGGCCGCCGTGGTCCCGCTCGCCGTCGAGCACCACCTGGCGAGCCGCTACACCAGCTTCGTGGCGGTGGATCGCAGCCCGGCACGGCCTGCCGAAAGCAGGCTCGAGGGGGGTGCCATGCCCACCAACATGCCGCACGGATGGGATCACCAGGCGGTGTTCGGCGAACTGCCGCGCGGCGCCACCGACTCGCGCTGGCACCTGCTGCTCGGCAGCGCCCTGCTCGCACTCGCATTCGCGCTGTGGCTGGCGATGGCTCGCCGCACCGACAACTCGTCCCTCGCCCACTGACAAGGAGAAACACCGTGAAGAACAATGACCTCTGTCGAGACTGTGGCTATACCGATTTCCTGGGCGTGGAATGCGCCTGGCCCTCGAATGCCAGCCTCGGCCCATCGCGCGCCGAACTCGCCAAGCGCCCCCAGCGGGGCCGCCGCTTCGCGGCCATCGCCGCACTCATGCTTGCCCTTGGGGGTTTCTGGCAGATCGGCCAGGCCGGCTATATCCATGCCAAGGCATGGCTGGCCCAGGCGCTCATCGCCGATGCCTGGTCGCGCACCCGGGACGGCGAGCGCCAAGCGCGCCCCTGGCCCTGGGCAGACACCTGGCCGGTAGCACGGCTGCGGGTGCCGGCGCGCAAGGTCGACGCTTACGTACTGGCGGGCGCCAACGGACGAACCATCGCCTTCGGGCCCGGACATGTTTTCGGCACTGCGGCGCCTGGCGAACCCGGCAACAGCGTCATCGGCGCACATCGCGACACCCACTTCGCCTTTCTGCAATGGGTCAGGAACGGCGACCTGATCGAACTCGACACGCACCAGGGCCGCACCGTTCGCTACCGGATCAACCACATGGAGGTGGTCGACAAGTCGGACACCCGTCCGCTCACCCAGGGCAGCCCGAGACGCGAACTCACCCTGGTCACCTGCTACCCCTTCGATGCGCTCAAGGCGGGCGGACCGCTGCGCTACGTGGTGAGTGCCGAGGAGGTGTGATGCACCCGGCGACCCGTCCGGCCAAAAGCGGACGGGTCGATCGACATCTAGCGATTTTCCTTAGTCGGGCGCACAAACTGTGACCACCCACAAAGGCCCCTCCCTGCTCTAGACTTGCTGACAAACCCGCCATGACCCAGCGCGGGCTCTCACTAGAACAGGTCAGCCCATGCCCGCACATACCGCCCACCTTTCCGCCACCGGTTTCGAACCGCAACCCAAGCCGATCGCCATCGGCCTCGCACTCGCACTGTCGATGGGCAGCTTCGCGGCAAGTGCCGCCGACGCCGACCTCACCCTCAAGCCGGTGGTGGTGACCGGCAGCAGGGTCGAGGCGCAGAGCTTTGACCTGCCCTACTCGGTCGACGTCATCGACGCGCGCAGCATCGGCGAGGCCCAGCTCAAGGTCAATGTCTCGGAATCACTTGCCGCAGTGCCGGGCCTGGTGGTTCAGAACCGCCAGAACTACGCCCAGGACCTGCAGATATCCTCGCGCGGATTCGGTGCCCGCGCGGCCTTCGGGGTACGCGGCATCAAGCTCATCACCGACGGCATCCCCGCCAGTACGCCGGACGGTCAGGGCCAGGCGGCCACCTTCAACCTCGACACCGCCGAGCGCATCGAGGTCTTGCGGGGGCCCTTCTCGACCGTCTATGGCGCCGGCTCGGGCGGCGTGATCCAGCTTTTCTCGCGTGAAGGCAGCGGCGCCCCCAGCATCAAGGCAGGGGTCCTCGGCGGCTCGTGGGGGACCACCAAGTACGAACTCGAAGCGCAGGGCGAAAAAGACGGTGTCGGTTACCTGGTGAACGGCTCGCGCTTCGACACCGACGGCTTCCGCCACCACAGCGCCGCCAGCCGCGACCAGAGCTTCGCCAAGATCACGCTCAGGCCCGACCAGGACAGCAAGCTCAACTTCATTGCCGCCACCCTCCATCAGGCCGACACCCAGGATCCGCAAGGCATTACCTGGGACACCTTCCAAGTGGACCGGCGCGCGGTCGAAAGCGCCGCCACCGACTACAACGTGCGCAAGAACATCGACAACGTGCAAGGTGGCATGAACTACGAGCGCCGCATCGGCGCCGGCACGCTGCAACTCTCCGCCTATGTGGGCAGGCGCAGCGTGCTGCAGTACCAGTCGATCCCGACCTTCGTGCAGAACATCGTCACGCGCCCCGGCCAAGCCGGCGGGGTGATCGACTTCGAACGCGAATTCCACGGGCTGTCGGCACGCTGGATCCATACCCTCGCTGCACTAGGCGGCGAGCTGACCCTCACTGGCGGTGTCGACTACGACCGCTCCCGGGACGACCGCCAGGGCTACGAGAACTTTCTCGGCTCGGCCACTGCGCCGACGGTAATCGGCGTGCGGGGCAACCTGCGGCGTGACGAAATCGACACCGTCACAAGCCTCGACCCCTATCTGCAGGCGAGCTGGAAACGCGGCAAATGGGGCCTGCAGGCCGGCCTGCGCCACAGCCATGTCGAAACCGAGGTCGACGACAGGTACCTCGCCAATGGCGACGACAGTGGCAGCGTGAGTTTCAACAAGACGACCCCGGCCGTCGGCGTCACCTACGAGCTGAATCCCGCTCTCAACCTCTACGCCAGCGCCGCCAGGGGCTACGAGACACCGACGCTGGGCGAGATGGCCTATTCGGCCGGCGGCACCGGCTTCAACCTCGGCCTCAAGCCGTCGACCAGTACCCAGTACGAATTCGGCGCCAAGGCTTTCGTCGGCGATTACACCCGGCTCAACGTCGCGGTTTTCCAGATCAATACGGATGACGAAATCGTCTCGGCCGGCGCCACCGGTGGCCGCACCTATTACACCAATGCGGCCTCGACCCTGCGCCAGGGCCTGGAGGTGGCGGTGGATTCGGAGTTTTCACAGCGATGGCGCGGCAAATTCGCCTTTACCCACATGCGCGCCGTCTATGATGCCAGCGACAGCGGCATCGATGACGGCAAGCGCCTGCCGGCGATACCGGCCACCAGTGTCTATGGCGAACTCGCCTGGCAGCCCCTTCAAGGCCTGAGCACCGCGCTCGAAGCGGTCTACCGCAGCCGCGTGTTCGTTAACGACGCCAACGACGAGCAGGTTGCGCCGAGCTATACGCTGTTCAACCTGCGCGTCGCGGCCACCCAGACCCAGGGGCCGTGGCAGTTCCAGCAGATGTTGCGCCTCGACAACCTGTTCGACCGCACCTATGTCGGCTCGGTGATCGTCAATGACAGCAACGGCAAGTTCTACGAACCCGGCCCGGGCTTCAGTGCCTATGCCGGCGTGAGCGCACGCTACAGCTTCTGATCGTTCCTGGCATCCCGATTGCAGCCGCCTTTCGCACCCTTCGCGGCCCGTCGCTGGCGCTCGCCGCGGATCAAGCGCTGCGGCACGGTCGCGGCACGGGCATGGATGCCGTTGCGGCGCGCAGGCCTTTGCGCGCACGGGGCCCTGGAGAGCACGCCATATGCCTTGGCGATCGCCGCCCCGGGGCGAGGCGGTCAAGGGCCGGAAGTCGCGCGCCCGCAGCTGCCCCCTGACGCCGGGCTCACGGGCGAGTCCTCCACGTTTTCGAGGCTGAGAATGCGCTGAAGACGCGCGTGTCTCGCCCTGCGCGCCGCGCTCGAGCAAGCACGTCGAGCGCGCGCGCCGCCGTGGCAGCAGTTGTTCGGGCTGGCCCCGGGAGCGCGGGCTTGCAGCCGTCAGGCAGTGGCCGAAGCGCCACTTCCAATCGCGCCGCAATCGGATCGCACTAACCTGCCCCCTGTCCTTCCGCCGCCATGCCCGAGGCAGTGTCCTCGCGCGGTGGTGCGACGTGCGCCCCGGGGATCGAACTGGCGCGTCACACGCGAGCGATTGTGTGAGCACCGACGCCTTCGAGCCGGTTCGGGTTCTTGCACACCTGTCGTTCCGCAACCCCGTTCGCGGCGGCATGCCCGCCCGCCAATGGGCGCAAGCAATTGCTCCAACTTGCACCAGGCATTCTTTCCCCGGCTGTTTCGTGGAGCACTCCCGCCTGCTCCATTCCGTCACAGTCGCCCGCTCCGTACAAGCCACCGATCCACAAGAATGAATTTTCGGAAAAGCGCGCAACGCCACGGCATCTCGCCCGGCTTCCAGCACATCGGCATGGCGCGCCAGACCCTTCGGCACAGGCCTTGCGATTCGCCTGATGCGTTACGGCGCGCAGGCCCGGACTCACCGCCGGCCTGCCAAGGGAGGGCGCCGCACATCGGTGCGGCGCAGATCAAGAGCAAACATACGGAGACAATCCATGAAAAAATCAACCATTGCCAAGCTTGCGGGCCTGGCCTTCATTTCCGCAGCCGGCAGCGCCCACGCGGTCAGCTTCACCCAGGGCGATGCGACCCTGGACATCAATGGCACCATCAACGGCTTCTACTCGTTCCGCTCGGTCGATGACAACGGCGCGAAAACGGATAACTCGGCGCTCACCAACGGCCTGCTGCCCGGCTGGATAAACTTCGTATTCACCACCAAGACCGAGGGCATGGACATCAAGGCCCACGTCGGCCTTGCCCCCGGCATCAACGATTCGTCCAGCGTGGTCGGCTTGCCCACCGCACCCGGCGCCGGCGCAACTGCCGGCACCACCAGCCCGTTCTCGCAGATCGACGTGCGCAATCTGTATTTTCAGTTCGGCAACGACAGCATGGGTACGGTCAAGTTCGGTCGCGACATCGGTCTGTTCGGGCAGAAGATCATTCTCTCCGACATGACCCTGCTGGGCCTGGGCGGCGCCACCAACGCCTCGATCCCGTTCAACACCACCTTCGGCATGATCGGCCACGGCTACATGTATACGGGCTTCCAGCCGCAGATCACCTACACCACGCCGAACTTCAACGGCTTCTCCGCCTCCGCCGGAATCTTCCAGCCCAAGGATTTCATCGACAGCGGCGAGACCAGCACTCCGGGCGTGCAGGCGATTGCCAGCTATGACTGGAAAGGCGCGACGCCTGGTTCGGTATGGGGCGGCGTGGTGCACCAGAGCACCGACGGCGGGGTGGCCGACACCCCGACCTTCAACGCACGTGGCTTCGAGCTCGGCGCCAAGGTGGGCTATGGCAACTTCGAGGCCGTGGTGTACGGCTTCGACGGCAAGGGCCTGGGCCTGTCCACCGTGGGCGCACAGTTTTTCTCCCCCTTCGGTGAAACCGACGGCCAGGGCTACTTCCTGCAGGGCACCTACAAGTTCGGCAAGACCAAGGTCGGCCTCAACTACGGCGAGAACAAGGACAAGGGCGGTTCGCTCACAGAGACCAACAAGAGCCGCGGCGTGACGCTGGGCGTCTATCACACCCTGAACAAGTACATCACCCTGGTGGGCGAGTACAACCAGGAGAAGAAGAGCGGCGCGGATCTATATGGCGACAGCTTCAAGGCCCGCACCATCTCGCTGGGCGGCATCATCTTCTTCTGAGGCCGCGGCGGTGCCGGGGACCTCGATGCTCGTTTTCTCGCGTCCTGTCTCCGGCATCTTTCTTCCTCGTGATTGCGGCGCCTCCCGGCGCCGTTCTTCCGGTGCGGACAACTCAAGAAATTCGCCAATGACGACCAGCTGGCATCTGCATGCCGCCGACGAAGAAATACGGGATGACGAGAGCATGATCAAGGAGCGACACCATGTCCGTGCCGTTGATTGCCGACACGCTGCCGGTGCAGAGGATTGCGGAACCGAGCTGTCGCAGCCCACTCGCTTGCAGTTGCTGCGGCCAGCCCCGCATCGATGCCGGCTGCGCGACAAACGGGATCGTCGCCGGTGAGCACAAGGCCATTCTCGCCGCGGTGCCGGAGGTGGTGCAATGAAGGTCGTGGTCCTCGGTTCGGCGGCCAGCGGCGGTTTTCCACAGTGGAACTGCAATTGCCATAACTGCGCCGGGGTGCGGGCGGGCGATCCCCGATTCAGGCCTCGTACCCAGTCTTCCATTGCCGTCACCGGAGATGGCGTGCATTGGGCACTGATCAACGCCTCCCCCGACATCCTTGCGCAGCTCAAGCAACATCCGGAGCTGCAACCGGCACGAATGATGCGCGACAGTGGCATCAGCGGCGTGATCCTGGCGGACGCCCGGATCGACCACGTCACGGGACTCTTCATGCTTCGCGAGCGTGCGACGCCGCTGCCCGTATGGAGCACGGCGCCGGTTCATCGGCACCTTAGCAGCGCCAATCCGGTTTTCAATGTGCTGCAAGACTTCTGTGGCGTCGACTGGCACCCGATCGAGGCCGATCCGCCCGTCCCCTTCTCGCTCGCCGAGCTGTCCAGCCTGCGCTTCACCCCGCTTGCACTGGCAAGCCAGCCATCGCCTTATCCATCGCGCCGCAGCCGTCCCCATCGAGAGGACAGGATCGGCCTGCTGATCGAGGATCTGCGCAGCACCCGCAAGCTCTTCTATGCGCCGGGGCTCGGCACGATCGAACCGCAGCTCGGCGAGTATCTCTCGCAGGCCGACTGCCTCATGGTGGATGGCACCTTCTGGACCGACGACGAGATGATCCGCCTCGGACTGTCACGGAAGACGGCGCGCGAACTCGGCCATCTTCCCCAGTCCGGACACGACGGCATGATCGCCCGACTGGCGCCCTACGCCAACGCGAGACGGATCCTCATCCACATCAACAACACCAATCCGATACTCGACTCGGCCAGTGCGGAACGGCGGGCGCTTCAAAACGCCGATATCGAGGTCGCCTTCGACGGCATGAAGATCTCGCTCTAGAGGAATGCGACCGGGAATGCCTCGATCGGGTGCCTCCGAGCACACCGAAACGGCAGCACAGCTTCCGCCTCCATGCCATATCCAGATACCAGTCATTACGCGCTTGGCCCTCAATCGCGCCGCGCGCCCCGGGACCCTGCGATTCAGCGCGGCAAGCCCGGGGGCGCTGCAGAAAAGGTTGGACAGCGCCGGCGGCCCCATCGCAGAAGGTGTATACCGCTTCTTTTGCGAAGCGGAATCGAACGGATGGGAACCCGCCAGAAATCCAGCCATTGTTTCGTCGCGGTGCTCGCGGGCCTCCTGTGCGGCATCGCGGCCCTGCCGGCGCTCGCCGCAGGGCCGGCTACACTCGAGATCGCACCGAGCGACTACGCCCGGGCCCGCGAAGCGCTCGTCGAATCGATCGAAGACGAAGGTCTCGTCATCGCCTCGGTCAGCGGCTTTGGGGCAATGCTCGAACGAACCGAACCCGATCTCGGCCATCACGGCAACATCTACCGAGATGCGGAGGTCTTCGCCTTCTGCAGCGTACGCATCGCCGCCAGACTGGCGCTGGAGAATCCCGACAACATTGCGCTTTGTCCACTTAGCATCGGCATCTACGAGCTCAAGAGCCGACCCGGCGTCGTGAGAATCGTGTACCGCGCACCCGGTACCGCGTCGCCCGGTGACCGCGACGCACTCGAACTGCTGGGCAGAATCGCCGAGCGCGCGCAGACCAGCGCGCGCATCAGGCTGCCCGGCGATGCAGGACCCCGGTAAAGGGGTCGACCCGTCTCACTTGACCAGCGTGAGCGGCACCGAGACCTTGGCGAGCACGCCTTGCGCGACCGATCCCATCAGGGCGCGGCCAAGACCGCTGCGTCCACGCGATCCCATCACCAACAGCTCGAAGTCCTGCTCGGCAGCGTAGCGGCAGATGGTCTCGACCAGATGACCGACCGCGATGTGCTGGGTGTAGGGCAAACCGGCCGCATCGAGCGCAATGCGCGAGGGCTCCAGTTCGGCAATGCCCTCGTCGCGATACCAGCCGTCGATCTCTTCCGGCGTCACGAACATGCGCACATGGCCCGACTCCACGGGAATCTGGACGTTCAGCAGGTGAACGTCGATCACCGCGCCGGCACGCGACAGATTGATCACATGCTCGAGCGCCCGGCCCGATGGCAGCGAGCCATCGACCGCAACCAGTACCCGCAAGCTGTTCGCCATTGCCTCTCTCCTAGTCCCTGCCGTGAGCGTCGAGCGGAATCTCACGCAGCGGTGCACTGCGCGCCGCCATTCTGCCGGAAAGCCAGCGCCCCAGAACGACCACCAGCGCCGCACCGGCCAGCCCGGCTGCCAGCGTTGCGTGCGGTAGCCGGTTCGCGATCCAGTCATGTGCTACCACGTCGCTCACCAGCATGCCACCTGCAATCCAGCCAAGGAGCGCGCCACCGAGCACGATCACCAGCGGGAAGCGGTCCATCAGACGAAGCACGAACTTGCTGCCCCACACGATCAACGGAATCGACACCAGGATGCCGAAGATCACCAGCGCAAGGTCGCCCTTGGCCGCGGCGGCGACAGCAATCACGTTGTCCAGGCTCATCACCGCATCGGCGATCACCACTGTCCTGACCGCCGCGAACAGGGTGGTTCCACCTTCGATGCGGCCGTGCTCGTCCTGCGCTTCGGGAAGCAGCAGCTTCACGCCGATCCACATTAGCAGCAGGCCGCCCACGATCTTGAGAAATGGCAATGCCAGCAGGTAGAGTGCGAAATAGATCAGCGCGATGCGCAGGCCGATCGCCCCCACCACGCCCCAGAATATGCCGCGATTGCGCTGATGCGGCGGCAGGCGGCGGCAGGCGAGCGCAATCACCACCGCATTGTCGCCGCCCAAAAGGACATCGATGGCGATGATCTGCACCACCGACAGCCAGAAGCCTCCTTCGAGCATGAATTCCATGTTCCATCCCGCATCAAGATTGCAGCTCGCCCGCGGCGAGCGAAGGCTGCGACTGTAACTTGCCCGAGCCAGCGCACCAAGTGCACCACGGCGAGCGGCGGATGACTTGGCTACGCGCGTGGTGCACAATTCGGACCTTGAACACACTTGAACATGTCCCGGGCGCGCGCATCCGGATTTCTGGTCACACGGGTTCGAGGATCTGAAGCATGGATTTCGACATTCTCATCGTCGGTGCAGGCCTGGCCGGAGCGAGTCTCGCCGCGGCCCTGCGCGGCACCAGCCTGCGTCTCGGCGTGATCGAGACGCGGCCACCCAAAGCCGCCGCGGACTGGGATGCCCGCATCTACGCGATCAGCCCGAGCAACGCCACCTTTCTGTCGAAGATCGGCGCCTGGGAACATCTCGATCACGACCGCATCGCGCCGGTATACGACATGCAGATCCGTGGCGACGACGGCGGTCGAATCGATTTTTCATCCTACGATAGCGGACTCGGCGAGCTCGCCTGGATCGTCGAATCGGGCCTCATGCAGCGTGAACTGTGGGAAATCATCAAGCGCCAGCACAACGTCAAGTTGCTGTGCCCCGCAGTGCCTGCCTCGCTTGCTCGCGACGACGAGAAGTCCAGCATTTTCCTCGAGGACGGTCGCCGGCTCGACGCGCGGCTGATAGTCGGCGCCGATGGGGTGCAGTCCTGGGTGCGGGACAGGGCCGGCATCGAGGCGCGCTTCAGCCCCTACGGTGAAAAAGGGGTGGTAGCAAATTTCGAATGCGAAAAACCGCACCACGGCACCGCCTTTCAATGGTTCCGCAAGGATGGCGTCCTCGCCTGGCTGCCGCTTCCGGGCAAGCGGATCTCGATCGTCTGGTCGGCACCCGACGAAATTGCCGATGAACTGGTGGCGCTACAGCCGTCGGATCTGGCATCACGGGTCGCCGAGGCGGGCGACACGCTGCTCGGCGAACTCCACGCGCTCGGCCAGGCACAGGCCTTTCCGCTACGCCTGATGCGGGTAGACAGCCCGGTCAGCCAGCGTCTGGTGTTGATTGGCGATGCGGCCCATGCGATTCATCCGCTTTCGGGGCACGGCATCAACCTCGGCTATCAGGATGCCCAGAAACTGTCGGAAAAGCTCGCCGCCCTGCCTGGCTGGCGAGACCCCGGCGACATCGAGACACTGCGCAGCTATGCCCGCGCGCGCGCGGAAGAGACGGCGCTGCTGCAATACACCACCCACGGACTGAACCGACTTTTCAAACCCGCCAACCCCCTCGTTTCAGGCCTTCGCAACCTCGGAATGAACCTCACCAACCGGATGCCGGTCCTACGCAATGCGCTGGTCCGCTATGCGGTGAGCGGAAAGTTCTGAGTTTCGAGGCCGGGCGCCGTGCCGGACTGCCCCCAAGGCATCCGCCAGAAGGCTCTGGTCAGGTGCCCGGCAGCGACACCGAAAGGCGGTGACTGTCGAGTGAAAAGGGTTTTCAGCATTCGCCCAGACGCTGGCTGATGCTCAAAGAGCGGTTACCATCCACATCAGGATCGATCAACAAGGAAATGATGATGCAATTGCGTTTTGCCCGGGCCGTGCTGCCCCTCATGCTGGCCGCGGCCGGCATTGCCCATGCCGACGAGGCCTCGGTCAAGAAAGGCATCGAAGCCTTTCTCAATGCACCCGCGGTAGAATCCGTCAAGAAAACGCCTTACGGCGGACTCTACGAGGTCGTACTGAAGTCGGGCGAGCTCGTGTATACCGATGAAAAGGCGGGGTTCATCATCGATGGCAGCATCATCGACAGCAAGACCCGCCGCAACGTTACCCAGGCGCGCCAGAACGAACTCTCCAGGATCGATTTCGCCAGCCTCCCGCTCGATCAGGCCATCAAGCAGGTCAAGGGTAACGGCAAACGGGTGATTGCGACTTTCGAAGACCCCAACTGCGGTTATTGCAAGCGTCTTGCGAAGGAGCTCGAGGGCGTGGATGACATCACCATCTATACTTTCCTCTACCCGATCCTGAGCCCGGATTCGGTCGACAAGTCGAAGAACATCTGGTGTGCGAAGGACAAGGGCGATGCCTGGAACGACTGGATGCTGGATGCCAAGACGCCCGCCAGCGCGAACTGCGACACCACCGCTATCCAGAAGAACACCGCCTTCGGTCAGAAGCTGCGAATCAATGGCACGCCGACGATCTTCCTTGCAGACGGCAACCGCATTGGCGGTTTCGTTCCGGCCAAGGAGCTCGAACGGATGATGAGCCAGACCAGCAGCAAATGAAAAAGGCGCCACCTGCATCACGCAGGCGGCGCATCCAGAAAAAAGGGCGCGTTGCCGCGCCCTTCTCCCCCTCCCATCGGTCGGCTTACGGGGCCGACTGCCTCCAATTATCCTGTTGCCGAAGACCGCCCCTCTGGCGGGGGCGGGCCTTCCTGACCACGCCGATCAGCCCTTGAGCTGGTCGAGAATGGCCGGGTTTTCGAGGGTCGAGGTGTCCTGGATGATTTCCTCTCCCTTCGCAAGCTGGCGTAGCAGACGCCGCATGATCTTGCCCGAGCGGGTCTTGGGCAGGTTCTCGCCGAAGCGGATGTCCTTCGGCTTGGCGATCGGTCCGATCTCGTGGCCGACCCAGGTCTGGAGTTCCTTGATCACGGCCTTGGCCTCGTCGCCGGTCGGGCGTGCACCCTTGAGCACCACGAAGGCCACGATCGCCTCGCCGGTCACGTCGTCAGGACGCCCGACCACTGCGGCTTCGGCAACCTTCTCGTGGGCCACCAGCGCCGATTCGATCTCCATCGTGCCCATGCGGTGGCCGGAGACGTTCAGAACGTCGTCGATACGGCCGGTGATGGTGAAGTAGCCAGTGTCCTTGTCGCGGATTGCACCGTCGCCTGCCAGGTAGAGCTTGCCCTGGAAATCGGCCGGGTAGTAGGACTTCACGAAACGATCGGGATCGTTCCAGATGGTACGGATCATCGCCGGCCAGGGCCGCTTGACGACGAGAATGCCGCCCTGCCCCCACGGTACGTCCGTCCCGGTCTCGTCCACCACCGCAGCCATGATGCCAGGGAAGGGCAGCGTGCACGAACCCGGCACCAGCGGCGTTGCGCCCGGCATCGGCGTCATCATGTGCGCGCCGGTCTCGGTCTGCCAGAAGGTATCGACGATCGGGCAGCGACCGCCGCCGATGTTCTCGTAGTACCACTCCCAGGCACTCGGGTTGATCGGCTCGCCCACCGAACCCAGGATACGCAGGCTCGACAGGTCGTATTGCTTCGGATGCACCGCCTCGTTGTTGTCGGCAGCCTTGATCAGCGAACGAATCGCGGTTGGCGCGGTATAGAAGATCGATACCTTGTGGCTCTCGATCATCTTCCAGAAACGGCCGGCATCCGGGTAGGTTGGCACACCCTCGAACACGATCTCGGTCGCACCGCAGGCCAGCGGGCCATAGGTGATGTAGGTATGACCGGTAACCCAGCCGATGTCGGCGGTGCACCAGAAGACGTCGTCAGGCTTGATGTCGAAGGTGTACTTCATCGACATCACGGCCTGCAGCAGGTAGCCGCCGGACGAGTGCTGCACGCCCTTCGGCTTGCCGGTCGAACCGGAGGTGTAAAGGATGAAGAGGGGATGCTCGGCATCGACCCATTCCGGTTCGCAGACTTCGGACTGGTCTTTCACCGCGTCGTGGAACCAGGTATCGCGGCCGGCGACGATATTGCAGTCGGTACCGGTGCGCTTGACCACGATGACATTCTTGATCGTGTCGCAACCGCCCAGCGAAAGGGCTTCGTCGGCGATCGGCTTGAGGGGCAGTGCCTTGCCGCCACGGTGCTGGCCGTCGGAGGTGATCAGCGCGACTGCACCGGCATCCTCGATGCGGTCACGCAGGGCCTGGGCCGAGAAGCCGCCGAAAACGATCGAGTGAGTGGCACCGATACGAGCGCAGGCCTGCATCGCGACCACGCCTTCGATGGACATCGGCAGGTAGATCACGACGCGGTCGCCCTTCTTGACACCCATGCCGCGCAGCGCGTTGGCAAACTTGCTGACACGCGAAAGCATGTCCTTGTAGGTCACCTTGGTGACTTCGCCATTGTCGGCTTCGAAGATCACCGCGACCTTGTCGCCAAGGCCCTTCTCGACGTTGCGGTCGAGGCAGTTGTAGGAAACGTTCAACTTGCCATCTGCAAACCACTTGAAGAAAGGCGCGTTGCTCTCGTCGAGCACTGTGGTGAAGGGCTGTTTCCAGTCGATCAGCTCACGGGCGTGACGCGCCCAGAACCCTTCGTAGTCGGTCTCCGCTTCCTTGCACAACGCGTTGTAGGCGTCCATGCCGGAAATGGCGGCGTTCTTCATTGCCGCTTCCGAGGGGTAATACATCTTCTGTTCAGTGGCTTCGTTGTTCGACATCGCTAACCTCTCCTCAACTCGTCGTTGTTTCAAAGATGCCAGGCTAGGCCTGATCGGTTTGCGCCGGTGGCGTTGCCAACCGGTCGTATTCGTACTGCCCTGTCGGCGCCCCGCGTGCTCCGGGAGTTCCAAGATTTAACAAAATCATTCTTACATGGCACTTACACATTCCGGAAGCATTGTCGTGTGTGCAGTGCAGCAAAGGGTGGCGATCATGGTGATAAAATGCGCCCCCACGGCAGACGCCGGCAACCCTCGAGTCAATTGACGACCATCACCATGCGCATGAAAAGAGTTCTCGAATCCACCATCTTCTGGAGCCGCTGGCTGCAGGCCCCGCTCTATCTCGGGCTGATCGTCGCCCAGGGCATCTATGCCTACAAGTTCGTCAAGACCCTGGTGGCGCTCGTCCAGGACCTGCCCAATCTCACCAGCGACCAGATCATGATCATCGTGCTGGGCCTCATCGACGTGGTGATGATCGCCAACCTGCTCATCATGGTGATCATCGGAGGCTACCAGACCTTCGTCTCCAAGCTCGATCTCGAGAACCATCCGGACCAGCCCGAATGGCTCAACCACATCAATGCCGGCGTGCTGAAGATCAAGCTCGCCACCGCGCTCATCAGCATCTCCTCGATCCACCTGCTGGCGTCCTTCATGAACGCCGACAATGTGAGCGAGAAGACCCTGATGTGGCAGGTGATCATCCATGCTACGCTACTTGTTTCCGCACTGCTGCTGGCATACACCGACAAGGTGATGAACCAGAGCATTCGCCTGGAAGCAGACCACTGAGCGCCTGCGCTGTTGCACTTCAGCACCACGAAGACATCATCAAAACCAGACTTATCCCGGGGGAAAAGACATGACCGCAATTCGCCAGGACGACCTCATAAAGTCGATTGAAGACGCCTTTCAATACATCAGCTACTACCACCCGCTGGACTACATTTCGGCGCTTGGCGAAGCCTACGAGCGCGAGGAAAGCCCCGCTGCCAAGGATGCCATCGCCCAGATCCTCACCAACTCGCGCATGGCCGCAGAGGGCCACCGGCCGATCTGCCAGGACACCGGCATCGGGATGGTTTTCATCAAGGTCGGCATGCAGGTCACCTGGCCGGATGCCACCATGAGCATCCAGCAGATGATCGACGAAGGCGTGCGGCGGGCCTATTCCAACCCCGACAACCCGCTGCGCGCCTCGGTGCTCGCCGACCCCGCCGGCGCCCGCAAGAACACCAAGGACAACACCCCGGCGGTGGTGCATTTCGAGATCGTCCCTGGTGACGGCGTGGAAGTCATCTGCGCGGCCAAGGGCGGGGGCTCCGAAGCCAAGGCCAAGTTCGCGATGCTCAACCCCTCCGACGACCTGGTCGACTGGGTGCTCAAGACGGTACCGACCATGGGCGCCGGCTGGTGTCCGCCCGGCATCATCGGCATCGGCATCGGCGGCACACCCGAAAAAGCCATGCTGCTGGCCAAGGAGTCGATCATGGCGCCGGTGGACATGCACGAGCTCAAGGCCCGCGGCGCCAGCAATCGTGCCGAAGAGCTGCGCCTCGAGCTTTATGAAAAGATCAATGCGCTGGGGATCGGTGCGCAAGGCCTCGGCGGCCTCACCACGGTGCTCGACGTGAAGGTGCTCGACTACCCCTGCCACGCCGCCAACCTGCCGGTCGCGCTGGTCCCCAACTGCGCGGCCACCCGCCACTGCCACTTCCACCTGGATGGCTCCGGCCCGGCGACGATCGAACCGCCGAAACTCGAAGACTGGCCCGCCGTAACGTGGACGCCGGATCTCAAGTCCGCCACCCGGGTCGACCTCGACACCCTCACAAAGGACGAGGTCGCTGCCTGGAAGCCGGGCCAGAAGCTGCTCCTCAACGGCAAGATGCTGACCGGCCGCGACGCCGCCCACAAGCGCATCGCCGACATGCTCTCCAAGGGCGAGAAGCTGCCGGTGGACTTCACCAACCGGGTGATCTACTACGTCGGTCCGGTCGATCCGGTGCGTGATGAAGTGGTCGGCCCGGCGGGCCCCACCACGGGCACCCGCATGGACAAATTCACCCGCATGATGCTCGAACAGACCGGCCTGATCTCGATGATCGGCAAGTCCGAGCGCGGCCCGGTAGCGATCGAGGCGATCAAGGACAACAAGTCGGCCTATCTGATGGCGGTCGGTGGTGCAGCCTATCTGGTCGCCAAGGCCATCAAGTCGGCCAAGGTGGTCGGCTTTGCGGACCTCGGCATGGAGGCGATCTACGAGTTCGAAGTCAAGGACATGCCGGTCACCGTGGCGGTCGATTCCAATGGCACATCGGTGCACACCACCGGCCCGCGGGAATGGCAGGCGAAGATCGGCAAGATCCCGGTCGCGGTTGCCTGAGGCACTCGCTTCACCGACAACCCGGCGCAAGCCGGGTTTTTTGCGCC
This sequence comes from Zoogloeaceae bacterium, assembly GCA_024235595.1. GTDB lineage: Bacteria > Pseudomonadota > Gammaproteobacteria > Burkholderiales > Rhodocyclaceae > Cognatazoarcus. The sequence goes on from JACKMC010000007.1 coordinate 149,361, forward strand.
TGCCGAATACGCTCGCTCAGCGCGGACCGATCGGCCTTCCGTCCCCCGGCACGGGCGCCCCGCCCGGCGGCAGAGGAGTATCGTCCTTGAGCGCGATGCCCGACGCTCCGAGCTCGCGCGCCCCGCGCATCAAGAACGACAGGCGTCGTGCGGCAGCAACGCAGGACAGCCCCTCGGGGCGCACGTTGGAGATGCAGTTGCGCTCGGCATCGGTGCGTCCGGGTCGCGGCCCGTGCGTGAGATAGAGGCCGAGGCTGTCGGGCGAGCTCAGGCCGGGGCGCTCGCCGATCAGCACCACCACCTGCCGCGCGCCCAGTAGCGCACCGATCTCGTCACCGAGCGCGACTCGGGCCTGGCGGGCGATCACCATCGGCCCAAGGCGCAGCTCGCCCAGCCCCGGCACCAACTCGTCGATGAGCGGCAGCGCATGTCGCTCGAGCGCCAGCGCCGAGAGCCCGTCGGCAAGCACCAGCACCAGGTCGGGCTCGTCCCGGTGCGCGGCACGCCAGCGGTCGAGCACCGGCCTCGAGTCCGCATCGAGCCGTCGGCCGAGGTCCGGACGACGCAGATAGGTCTGCCGGTCGCCGGCTGCGGACGCGACCTCCAGCGTCGCATGGCCGCGGGCGCCGAGCGCCTCGCGCAGTGCCGCCGCGTCGAGCCGATGATGAACCGCATCGCGGGCGCAGGCATGCGCCATATCGAACTCGAGCACGGCCCGGGTCGGCAGACTGACACCCGCGCGTCCCAATGCGATGCGCGCCGGCGTGTAGCGGCGCAGCTGATCCCAGGGGTCGGGACGGACGCCGCTCAGTTGCCCGTCATTTGCCGCCTTCGTGCTCGGGAATCGCTTCGCCATGGCGCTACAGCGAAGCCGCCAGTTGCAGCAGCGGCTGCCCCGGGGCGGGCGGAAGCAGTTTTCCATCCGTGTCGGCGATGCCGCTATCGATAAGCCATGCCTCGAACTCCGGCGCGCAGCGCTTGCCGAGCACCCGTCGCAGATAGGCCGCATCGTGGAAGGACGTGCTTTGGTAGTTGAGCATCACGTCGTCCGCACCAGGCACGCCCATGACGAAATTCACCCCGGCTACGCCGAGCAGCGTCAGCAGGTTGTCCATGTCGTCCTGGTCCGCCTCGGCGTGGTTGGTGTAGCAGATGTCGCAACCCATCGGCAGGCCCAGCAACTTGCCGCAGAAGTGATCCTCGAGCCCGGCGCGGATGATCTGCTTGCCATCATAGAGGTATTCGGGGCCGATGAAGCCGACCACGCTATTGACCAGCAGCGGCTCGAAAGCGCGCGCCACGGCATATGCCCGCACCTCGAGGGTCTGCTGATCGACGCCACCGTGGGCATTGGCCGACAGCGCGCTGCCCTGCCCGGTTTCAAAATACATCAGGTTCTCACCTGCCGTGCCACGGCCCAGCGACCTCGCCGCGGCCTGTGCCTCGCGCAGCAGCGCCAGGTCGATACCGAAGCTCTCGTTGGTCTTCTCGCTGCCACCGATCGACTGGAACACCAGGTCGACCGGCGCGCCGCCATCGATGGCCCGCAGGCTGTTGGTCACGTGAGTGAGCACGCAGGACTGGGTCGGCACCGCGTAGCGGGTGCGAAAATCGTCCACCAACTGCAGCATCGCAATGATTGCGGGAAGATTGTCACTGGCCGGGTTGATGCCGATCACCGCATCGCCGCAACCGTACATCAGGCCATCGAGCATGGATGCGGCAACGCCCTTGGGGTCGTCGGTGGGATGATTGGGCTGGAGACGCACCGCGAGCCGCCCAGGCAGTCCGAGCGTATTGCGGAAGCTGGTCACGACCTTGCACTTGGCGGCCACCAGGATGAGATCCTGATTGCGCATCAGCTTGCTCACCGCGGCCGCCATTTCCGGCGTGATCCCCGATGCCAGGCGCCGCAATGCAGCCGTGTCGGTCTCGTCACAGAGCAGGTGTTCGCGCAACTGCCCCACGGTCAGGCTGGAGATCGCGGCAAATGCCGACTCATCGTGACTGTCGAGGATCAAGCGGGTGACCTCATCGAGTTCGTAGGGAATCACGGCCTCGTCGAGGAAACGACGCAAGGGCAGATCGGCCAACACCATTCTCGCGGCCATCCGCTCGGCCTCGCTGTTGGCGGCAAGGCCCGCCAGCGCATCGCCGGAGCGGGCCGGCCCGGCTTTCGCAAGCAGCGCCCGAAGATCCTCGAAAGCGAAGCGCTGCACGCCGACACTGGCCGAAAATCCCATCCTCGCCACCTCCTCGCATTGCTTTCGGGCCACTGCCGCCCCGGGCTGGCTACAAACGTCGTACACTGCCTACCGCTGGCCCGCTAGCGGCCCCCGGCCACGCCATTCAAGCAAGTCGCGGCCGGACTGTCCATCACAACACCTTTCGAATATCTTCTGAAAATGCGGGCCAAGCTCACCCGTCCGACCCGCTGGCTGCTCGAAGCGTTCCTGATCGTCGGCATCGTCATCACTGTTCAGGCCTGGCGTACCAGGGATGCCGCCTCGGGTCCGGTGCCGCCATTCGAAGCCATGCTCGCAAACGGCCAGCCGATCAGTCCTGCCCGCTGGCTTGAGCGCCACGAGGGCAGCGCCACCGCTTTCTATTTCTGGGCCGAATGGTGCCCGATCTGCAGAGCCATGGAAGCGAACATCGATGCTGCCGGCGAGCACTGGCCGATCCTGACCGTCGCCATGCAGTCGGGCGATGCGCGGCAGGTCTCGGACCATCTCTCCCGGCGCGGCCTTCGGTGGGACGCTGCAATCGATGCCGAGGGCTCGATTGCCCGCCGTTTCGGACTGCAGGCGGTGCCCGCACTCGTGGTCGTGGATGGGCGCGGCGAGATCCGCTTTGTCGAGCTCGGCTACACCAGCGAAATGGGTTTGCGACTGCGCTTGTGGTGGGCCCAGAACACCGGCAACTGAGGCCCCCGGGGCCGCTCAGCCGGTCTGGAAACCACTGTCCTCGACAGCCTGGCGGATATCGCCTTCGGAAACGAAGCCGCCGTGCTCGATCGTCGCCAAGCCGGTCTCGAGCGAGACCTCGACATGGCCGATCGAGGGCAGGTCCTGAATCGCATTGACGACGCTGCGCAGGCATTGTTCGTCGCGCATCCCGATGATCGTGAACTCCGCAGTCTGCATTCGATGCTCCTGATTCCCTTGGCCTGGCGCCGATTTCGCGGCCGTGCGACCGATGAATGCATTAAAGTGCCGCATTGCATCAGAACTGGCAAGCCTCGAGGGGGACGAAAGATGTTGTGGCTGGATATCGCGCTGGCTAAACCGCAGGACGCGGAGCAGGCCTTTTTCGAGTTCGACGACGACGCAATCGAGGACGACATCCCCCGCATGCAGCTCGTCGGCCTCTCCGATTTCGAGCTTGCCCATCTGGGCATGCTGACCGTGGGAGCCTACGAGGCCACGATGGTGCTCGACGGCGACGCGCCCGACGAGATCATTGCCGAGATCGATGCCAAGCTCGTCGCTGCGCTCGCCGCGCTGCCGAAACATGATCTGGACGTGCTCGCCACCCGCTGGGTGAACGCCACCGGCAACCCCGCTTGCGGCGAGGCCTTGCCGGAATTGCACGACTTCGCCTGCCGCGGGCGCCGGGAAGGCCTCAGCCTGCTATACGCCCAGGGCAACGACCGGGCAAGCGGCGAAGCCGGCGACGAGGACTGAGCGGCAGCCGACGGCTCACCGCGCGCCCCGCCACCGGCATCCGCGGCGCGTCTCCCCCAGGCGAGGAGTTTCATCCGGACAGCGTGAGACCGCCGCTCAGCGCCACCCCACGATCGCGCTCACCAGCAACACCATCAGCAGCATCAGGCCGGTCCACCCAACCACACCGGCGACGGTGATGCTGTTCGCGATGTCGCGGGCCCGATCCCGGTCGGCAACATGCAGCAGCGGCCGCACGCCATGACGAATCAGCGCGACCGAGCCGACCCACGCGACAGCGAGCGTGACGCTACAAAGCCACACGCTGGGCACGAACATCATCAGCGAGGCGAGCCACAGGGGCGCGGGGGCGATCGCGGCAAGCGCGAACGTGTTCTCGAAGCCGACGCTCGTTTCATGCGAGGCGGCGATCTGCCTGATCAGGTCCGCCATCAGGAACACCATCGCGATCTCGGCGAGGAAGAATCCCCCTCCGACGAGCAGGAGCTCACCGCCTCCAGGGGCGGGCTCCATGGCCGGAAAGATTTGCCCGGGATGGAACATCGAGGCGTAGGCGTACATGAGCGGTGGCAACAGGGACATCGGCAGCACCACCGCCAGCAACATCTTCAGCACACCCGGATGAATCCGGTTGATTTCGTTCCAGCCTTCAGATTCCGAAACGAACATTCCAGGGAAATTGGCAGGCGTCATCTCACACCTCCTCAAGCAAGGGGCACCGAGAGCCGCCGGTGCCCGGACGGTCACTGACGCTACTGTGACCGCCCGGAGCACTACAAGGTTTCCGCCGGCAGCTTACGCGGCCAGCGCCTTCTCCACGATTTCCCTGGTGTCGGGAGAGAGTGCCTCGCAGGCCGCGACACGCTGCATCTCGGTGCGGATCAGCGCCTGCAGCGCAGGGGTATAGCGCTGCCAGTTCTCGAGCGCCCGCGCCATGCGCGAAGCGACCTGCGGGTTGCGCGCGTCGAGCGCCATGACCTGATCGGCCCAGAAGGCGTAGCCCGCCCCGTCATCGCGATGGAACTCCGCCGGATTGCCGCGGAAGAAGCTGCCAAGCAACGCATAGACCTTGTTCGGGTTGGCGAGGCTGAAGGCCTTGTCAGCGCTCAGCGCGCGAACCAGCTCCAGCCCACAGCGCTGGCTTTCGGACCAGCGCCAGGCGGTCGCCTGCAGGGCCAGCCACTTGTCCAGCACCAGCGCATCGTCGGCGAATTCGGTGCGGAATTCGGCGAGGGCCCGTTCGCGCTCCGGGGCCTCGCTCTGGACCAGGGCCTGCAAGGCGCCGTGGCGCTCGGTCATGTTGCCTGCGTGCTCGAACTGGCGCGGGGCCAGCTCGAACGCGATGCCCACACTGGCGGCGGTCAGGTAGCGAAGGCACAGGTTGCGCAGCGCCCGACGGCCCGCGTCGGCGGGATGGTAGCGGTAGGGGCCGGGCACCTCCAGGTCGGCATAGCGGGTCAGGAAATCACCCTGCATGGCATGCCCCAGATCGCGCATCAGGTGGATCAGCGCAGCGCGCAGCGGCGCCGGATCGGCAGGCTT
>JACKMC010000008.1 GCA_024235595.1 Zoogloeaceae bacterium
TCTTCAGCAGCGCCTCGTGCTCGGCGCGCAGCGTCTCGTGCACGCCCAAGTGTTCCGCCAGCCGCGCCTTGATCGCTTCCCGCTCGGCCAGCAATGCGCCCACTGTGTCCAGGCTAATCGCCGGGTGAAGTGCACGCTCGATCTCATCGAACAGAAACGCCGGTTTCTCGCCGGGGTAGTAGTACGCCATCCAGGCTTTCAGGTCGACGTGCCGCACCGTCAGCGACAGGTCGTCCATCGCCAGGCCCTGCGTGTCCCGCACCAAACCCTCCTTGCCATACGGCATCTCGCCGTGAGCCAGCGCATCGAAGATTCTTTCGGTGTTCAACCGCAGCATCGGCCAGCGCGGAAACTCCGTTGCCTCCGGTAGAGGCCGCTGTCCCAAGGTCGCCAGGATGCGCCGCTCGAAGCGCAGCAATCCGCTCCAGCGGATTGCCGCCTCGATCGGGCGGTAGTAGGTCTTGGCACCATCGGCCAGGCTGCTCGACTTCGGCATATCGCACGCCTCCATTCGTCATCGCACCGAGTCCAAGCACGCGCACCCGCCGTATAGGCGGCGTGCGTGGCTGTCCAGGAATCTCCGGGCGAAACGAGCAGGTGGCGAAGCGGCGAAGACCGTGGCATCGGCGATGCCGCCGGTTTCGTTGCGAGATGCGCGCCTTGCCGCGCATGGCGCCATCACTCACAATTCGTAAGCACGCGAAACGTGCTGTCACCAGCGTCATTCGCGGGCGCCATGCTTGCCCCGGAGAACCAGGTCAAAGTCTTTGCAAGGAAATGGGCCCGGTAAAGCGCGATCAACTCAACACACCAAAACCGTTGCGCATACGGCAAGCGCTGTTGCGGCGCGCGTCTTCGCTGTGACGCGCCATGCCGGCTATGCGATTTTCATTGAAGAACTCCAATCGCAAGCGCAATCAAGGCCTGAGTGCAGCGCGCCAGGGCGCCGGGGCACTGGAATCGCGCTGTGGCAAAACAGGTCTGGTGCTTTGACCAAAATGGAATCGGCCAACCCGCCTGAAGCAGTCTTTATGAGAGCCATTGCGTATCCAATGGCATATGGCCGACACGCTGCGCACGGTCAATGAAGTGGCGCAGTGGCTCCGACATCGCGCCCTCGGGATGTAGCAGGTAGGTCGTCAGCGCCGCCGAGTCTTCATCCAGCGGACGGACGATCACGTCCGCCTGCCGGCATGCCACCACGTGCGCCGCGGTGGAAAATCCCACGCCATAGCCGGCCGCCACGAGGGCCAGCATTAGCGAGTGGGTCGTCACGTACTCGGCCACGATCGGCGAGGTCTCCACCTGGCGCAGCAAGCGCTCATATTGCCGGCTGTACTCCTCGCACACCTGCGGGTGACACAGCACCAGCGGGTAGCGCACCACCTCTTCCAGCGGCACCCGCTTATGCGCCAGCAAGGGGTGCCGTGCAGGTATGGCCACGACCAACGGGTCTTCCCACACCGGCCTGGCGACCACCCCGACGTCCATCTCGCCGGTCATCGCAAGGGCCGCGTCGTACAGGTCGTTTCCGAGCCCGCCCACCACCTGCGACAGCGGTGCCTCGAACAGCCGGATGCCCACTTCCGGCGCCTCCTCCCGGCACAGTGCGAGCAGCGCCGACAGTCGAGTCCGCCCGACGCCGCCGGCCAAGGCGATGCGCAGGGTGCCTTGGTGTCCCGTCGCCGCCGCCCGCGCCTTGGTCCGTGCTTGCTCAAGGGTCAGCAGCACGCGCCGGGCTTCCTCCAGGAACACCTGCCCGGCCGGGGTCCGGCGCACACCGCGCGGCGTGCGCTCCAGCAACGTCACGCCCAAGTCTGCCTCCAGTTGGCGAATCGTGCGCGACAGGGGCGACTGCTCCACATGCAGCCGCCGCGCCGCCCGGCCAAAGTGCAACTCCTCGGCCACGGCGATGAAACAGCGAAGATGGCGTAATTTCATCTATTTTTCCAAGAAGATGGGAACCACTCCTCTGACCGTAGGGAACCGCATGAGTGCGTACCATGGCGAAGCCGGTCGCAAAGGCTCTCCAGTCGCCGCCATCCGGCCAATGACCGCTTGGACGAGGAAGAATTGGGCGGGGCGAAACTGGGGATCTGCGGTTGAATCAGCGACACATCAAGCTGACACGGCTTGCCGACAAGCGGACGCTGTGCGCGAACGCCTATCGGAGCACGACAAGGTCGCGCATTCGACCATCAAGATCCATCAGTGCCCCAACTGCGCCGGCGCGGCCCATTGAGACGACTGCGTGAGGACCTTCCTCCTATACTTCGTCACGGCGATTGCCGAGATGGTCGGATGCTATTTCCAGTGGCTTTGGCTGCGACAAGCCGGCTGCGGCGAGCCTGGCCGCGGTCGCTTGGCTGCTCACCCTGCACGACGCTGCATCGGGCCGCGTGTATGCTGCTTATGGCGGCGCAAATATGGGCGTCGAAATCTTCTGGTTGCGGCTGGTGGATGGCGTACGCCCTTCGGCGTGGGACATAGCGGGTGTCGCTGTGGCGCTCGCACCCACACAGGCAACATTGCATTCCAGCCGTGTTGAATCCCGCAGCGTAGACCCGGTTCTCATCCCTCGAAGGCCGGATTCATTTTTCGAGCCGGCGCGGACGGGCACCACCATGTGTGCCGTGCACATGCCCACCCTCGATAGCCGCCCCCTGAGGCGGGAGCTGTGACAACTCGTTCAGAATGCCGCATTGGGCTGCGTCCCGCGCCTCGTTACACCTTTCGCGCAAGCTCTTGAGCTGTCGCTCCAGCGCTCGAAGTTCGCGGATGCGGGCGGCGACGTGACCGATGTGCGCGTCGAGCAGCGTATTCACATCTCCACAATTCTCGGCGGGCGCGTCCTTGAAGCGCAGCAGGATGCGAACCTCGTCCAATGCCATGTCCAGCGATCGGCAATGGCGGATGAACGACAAGCGCTCCACGTGACTCTCGTCGTAAATGCGGAAGTTTCCTTCAGTACGTGGAGGGGCAGCCAGCAACCCCTCGCGCTCGTAGTAGCGGATGGTTTCCACCGGGGTGCCTGTGACTCTTGCCAGCTCACCGATTTTCATCTTGCTTGCCCTCCAGGTCGGGAAAAAAGTCGCGCCTGCATTCTAGACGCTTGACTCTGTAGCGACTACAGATTGTTTAATGACTGTGAGTCTAAGCAAGGAAGTTGAGCATGAGCAAACGCAATGTTGGCAACTGCGGTTGTTCCACCGCGCCGCTGCCGCCGGGTGAGTCGTCCTCCGACGGCCCCAAAAGGAGGGCGTTCCCCATCGACAACGCGGAATGCCCCACTGATGCGGCGCTGATCCGCAATCATCTGGAGCCGCTCGACGGCATGATGGGACTTGACGTCACACCGACCCGGCACGCGCGGGACATGAGTGATCGTCCCGACCCGCTGGCCTCGTTCGGTGCGGCCCTGCCAGCCACTGGCGAGCCGGCACCACGCGTCGATATGAATGGCGCCCCGCTGCGCACGACGCTCACGATCGCCGGCATGGACTGCCCCACCGAGGAGGCATTGATTCGGAGCAAGCTCGCCGGCATGGCTGGCGTGACGGCGCTGGATTTCAATCTGGTCCAGCGTCAGCTGCGAGTGACGCATGCTCCGCAGGCGCTGGATGCGGTCCTTTCAGCCCTGAAAGCCATCGGCCTTGAAGCAATGGTCGAAGGTGGGGGGGAGGCGAGGCCTGAGCAGGTGTCCGGGTCGGCACCCACGACCCGCCGGTGGCCACTGGTCCTGGCCGGCGTCACCGCAATATTGGCCGAGGGCGTGTATTGGCTCAACGGCGGCGACCACTGGACCGTCCTGGCGCTTGCGCTGGTGTCGATCCTCAGTGGCGGCCTGACGACCTACAAGAAAGGCTGGATCGCGCTGAAGCATCGCAATCTCAACATCAACGCACTCATGTCGATTGCCGTGACCGGTGCGATGCTCATCGGACACTGGCCGGAAGCGGCCATGGTGATGTTCCTCTTCACGCTGGCCGAGATGATCGAAGCGAAATCGCTCGATCGGGCCCGCAACGCGATTCGCGGCCTGCTGGAACTCGCGCCCGACACTGCGACCGTACGCCAGGGCGATGGAAGCTGGGTAACCATGCCGGCCAAGGCGGTGCCTTTGAACGCCGTGGTGCGCGTGCGCCCCGGTGAGCGGATTGCGCTCGACGGCGTGGTGATCAACGGACGTTCAACGGTGAATCAGGCACCCATTACCGGCGAGAGTCTGCCGGTCGATAAGGCCGAAGGTGACAGCGTGTTCGCCGGCACGATCAACGAGGCGGGATCGCTGGAATATCGCGTGACAGCGGAGGCGAGCCATTCCACTTTGGCGCGCATCATCCACGCGGTCGAATCGGCGCAGGGCAGCCGCGCACCCACCCAGCGCTTCGTTGACCAGTTCGCCCGGATCTACACGCCCATCGTGTTCGGCGTCGCGCTGTTGGTGGCAATCGTGCCACCGCTGGCTTTCGGCGGCGCATGGATGGACTGGATCTACAAGGCCTTGGTGTTGCTGGTGATCGCTTGTCCGTGTGCGCTGGTGATCTCGACGCCGGTCACGATCGTCAGTGGTCTTGCCGCGGCCGCCCGTAAAGGCATCTTGGTGAAAGGCGGTGTGTATCTCGAAGAGGGGCGCAAGCTTGCCACGCTCGCGCTCGACAAGACCGGCACGATCACGCACGGCAAACCCGCCCAGACGGACTTCATGGTGCTGAGCGGCGAAGCAAACAAGGTCAATATCCTGGCCGGAAGTCTCGCCGCACGTTCGGATCATCCGGTCTCGCTTGCGATTGCCCGTGGTGCGCTTGAATTGGGGTGGGTGGTGCGCGAGGTGGCCGATTTCGCCGCCATTCCGGGCCGTGGCGTGCGTGGCAGCATTGACGGTCACCTTTATCAGCTCGGCAATCACCGACTGGTCGAGGAACTCGGCCTGTGCTCGCCCGACATCGAAAAAACGCTGGACGCACTCGAGCGCCAGGGAAAGACGGCAGTGCTATTGGTGGATCAGAACAGTGTCCTCGCGGTCTTCGCTGTTGCCGATACGGTGCGCGAGACGAGCCGTCAGGCCATCGCCGATCTGCATTCACTTGGTGTGCAAACGCTGATGCTCACGGGCGACAATGCGCATACGGCCGAGGCGATCGCCCGCGCGGTGGGTATCGACGAGGCAAGGGGCAATCTGCTGCCCGAGGACAAACTCAGCGTCATCGAATCATTGCTGACGTACCCGCAAGGGGGCAAGGTCGGCATGGTCGGTGACGGCATCAACGACGCGCCGGCGCTGGCGCGTGCGGACATCGGCTTCGCCATGGGGGCGGCGGGTACGGACACCGCGATCGAGACCGCCGACGTAGCGCTGATGGACGACGACCTACGCAAAATTCCGACCTTTGTCCGGCTGTCGCGCACCACTTCCCACGTGCTGATCCAGAACATCGTGGTGGCACTTGGCATCAAGGCAGTGTTTCTGCTACTCACCATGAGCGGACAGGCCACGATGTGGATGGCGGTATTCGCGGACATGGGGGCCAGCTTGATGGTGGTAGCAAACGGACTGCGGCTATTGCGCAAATAAGATCGAGAGGCTTATCGAGTTTCTCCCCTGGCTACATCCCCGGGGATGCCAGCGATACTTCATCCACGAACTGCAGCGCCGTGAGCAGAATCGTTCTCGAATCGACACTCTCTTGTCTGGCGTGCGGTCACGTCAAAACCGACACGATGTCGACGGAGGCGTGCCAGTGGCTTTACGAGTGCGAGTATCGCTGCGTCGGATCGTGTCCCGTGGCGTGGTGTAAGAAGCGCAAGCCGATGAGGTCGGCAGGTCATTGGCTCCGGTCTGGCTGGAGCGCGTGTCAGGCCGCCACGGCCGACAAACTGAAACCGACCGTTGTCTTGCCGGCAGACGATCGCACAAAGGCATCACCGCCATGCATGCGAGCGATCGCCGCCACGATTGCCAAGCCAAGCCCGTGATTGGCGTCCCCATGTTCGCGCGCCCTGTCTGCTCGATAGAAGCGGTCGAACAGGCGCGGCAGATGCTCGACAGGAATCTCCGGCCCGACGTTGCTGACGGACAAGCGGACGCCAGATTTGTCGAGCTCGATGTCCAGATCGATCGTTGATCTGCACTTCGCAAACCGCGTCGCGTTGGCGAGGAGGTTCGACAAGGCCCGCCGCAACAGACCCGCATCGAAGGCACCGCCGCCGTCCCCGCAAATGCGAACGCTGATACCCGCCTCCTGCAAGGCCGCATCGTGGAACTCGACGACCTCGGCCGCGAGCGCGGCGAGGCTGCCGACAGGGCTTCGGCGCGCCCGCTCGCCGCGATCGGCCTTCGAGAGGAAGAGCATGTCATTGACGAGACCCGCGAGGCGGTCCAAATCCTCGAGATTCGATCCCAGCACGTCTCGCAGCTCGGGAACGCTGCGCTCGCGGCTCAGGGCAAGTTCGGTCTCGCCGATCAGGGTCGCCAGCGGAGTGCGAAGTTCGTGAGCGACGTCCGCATTGAACCCTTCCAGTTGCTGATACGCGTTGTCCAGCCGTACGAGCAGTGCGTTGAACTGCGCGACCAGCGGCTGCAGCTCCTGCGCCTGCGCAGAGCCCTCCAGCGGCTGACCGACGTTTTCCGGGCTGAGTGCGGCGGCTTGTCGAGCGAGGTCGCGAACGGGCAACAGCGCGCGCCGCACGAGCCACGCCCCCCCGCCGGAGACGACCACGGCGCCGGCCAGCGCACTCGCCAGCAGCGTCCACGCCAGTTGCCTCAGCAGTCGGGCGTCGGAACTGCTGTCGAGCGCCAATTCGGCACGCAGCACGGACGTGCCCGACCACGGTGAAGGGATCTCGAATTCAACCCGACGCAGGTTCGCGGGGGGCTCGGAGGCCGGTGACGTCATGTAGAGGAGCGTCTCAGCGTCCCCGGTCAGACGCAGTTTGAGGTCGGTATGGCCGAAGAAGAAATCGTCGAGTTTGTGTCGCAGGCTCGCCAGATCATCCTGTACCGCGATCTCACCGACGAGGTGGCGGATAACCTCCTGTTTGTGCCGAAGCTCCTCGTCCTGCCGTGCCGAGAAATTGAGGCTGGTCGCGACATAAACGACGATGCAAACGAAACCTAGCCCGGCAAAGCTCTGCACGCCCAGCCACCAGGAGAGCCACCGACCGAGCGAGCGGGGACTACGCTTTTTCATAGTTCCCGATCTTCCAGCACGTAGCCCATGCCTCGGACCGTGTGAAGCAGCTTCTTGTCGAACGGGTCATCGATCTTGCTGCGCAATCGACGCACCGCCACCTCGACGACGTTCGTATTGCTGTCGAAGTTCATGTCCCACACTTGCTCGGCCAGAGCGGTGCGCGACAGCACTTGTCCGTTCCGGCGCAGCAGCAGTGTCATCAGCAAGAACTCCTTCGCCGTCAGGTCGAGTCGCTGGCCGGCGCGCGTGGCCTTGCGCCGGAAGAGATCGAGCTCGAGATCGGCCAATCTGAGGACCGTGAGATCCTGACCGGCTATCGGAATGGCACCGCGCCGCAATAGCGCCTGAACGCGTGCGAGCAATTCGGAAAGAGCGAAGGGTTTAACCAGATAGTCGTCCGCTCCTGCCTGCAGGCCCTTGACGCGATCCTCCACCTTGTCGCGCGCGGTCAGCATCAGCACCGGCACGGTCTTCTCGCGCCGCACTTCGCGCAGCACGGTGAAGCCATCCAGCCCCGGCAGCATCACGTCGAGTACGACCAGATCGTAATGCCCTTCGATCGCGAAGTGGCGCCCTTCGATGCCGCTGCGTGCGACATCCACGACGTAGCTGCTTTCGGTTAGCGCCTTGCGCAGATATTCGGCGAGCTTGGGTTCGTCCTCGATGACCAGTATTTTCATGCGCTGATTATCGCTGAGACGGTGACACACCGAGATTACGAATTTGTAATTCGATTGTTCGCGATTCGACGTGAACGGTTTTCTAAAGTACGTACCGTGCCCGGCCACAGCGCAGATGACGATGCTCCGGCCGCGTTGCACTTCACATATTCACGAAAGGAGTTCCATCATGTCGAACATCCGTGCCAACACCCTCGTGCCGCTGCTTGCTGTGGCTCTGGTCGCACCGTCCGCCGCATTTGCCAATTCGGATATGCATTTTTCGGGCGGCGAGGCGGGATACACGTTTCATCCCGATCATGTGAAAGGTACCAAGACTCGAGCCGAGGTCCTGCGCGAACTCGAGCAAGCCAAGGCGGACGGCAGCTACGCATATCTGAAGCGTGGACTGCCTGTTCCGTCCAGGAACGTCGGGTCGGGCAAGACGCGCGAGGAAGTGATTAAGGAGCTTGAGAACATGACACCCGATGAGCGGGCGCGTATGAATGAACTCTACGGTGGTAGCTGATGACGCAGCGTTGTCGGGGCGACTCAAGGGCGTTCCCGATATTCGACGCACCTTGTAGAAACCATCAGTTCCACGGGTCGAAAAGCGTCGGTCGCGCAGCGGCTGAATCGACAAGGTGATGACAGAACCGCAGTAAGCTACAATCGACCCCGTGCGTAAATTCGTGATCTTCTTTCTCGTGTTGTTTGTGCCGCTGCAGTGGGGAACCGCTGTGCTGGCGGCGTATTGCCTGCATGAAGAGAGCTCGGCAGCAACGCAGCATATCGGGCACCACGCACATCATCATGAGCATAAAGGCAACTCCGTGAAGTCGGACGAAGGGCAGAAAGGCAAGGCGTGGGACGCGAGTTGCAGTGCGGACCATGACCACAGCCATTGCACTCACGCCATCGTTCATGAGTCGCACTCGCCCAGGATCTTTGCAGCCGGAACGAATGACAGCCCTTACGCGGTCTTTGTCTCCGATGCGCCGCCCGATAGCCGGCTGCGGCCGCCCCAAGCTACCCTCGTCTGACAAGCCGGCGAGGGAAATAAGTCCTGTTCATGCGCCGATCGACGATCGATCGCGCGCTTCTCTTCGTCGGTTTTCCATAATCCGTCTCGGCGCGCCCATCGCCCGAGTGGATTGGCCCAATTTCCGACGAGGATCTCATGAGAAGGATATTCCCAAGGGGCGGCGTGACGCTATGTGTGGCGTTGTGCTTTCCCGCAGCCGTGTGGGCGCAGGATCGGCCCTCGACTCCCTCCCCGAACGTTGAGCCGTTACCGGCTGCGCGTACTTCAATGCACGCTCAAGGGCAGGTCGCGAGCGATACCGCAGGAGTGCGAGGCCTCTCACTGCGCCAGGCCATTGAAGTCGCGCTCACCCACAACCCGGATCTCGCGACAGCCGTACTGGAAGTGGGCGCCAGCGAAGGAGTTCGACAGCAGGCCGGCGCATACCCCAATCCCGAAATTTCCTGGCTGCAGGAAGACACGCAGCGCGCAACACGCACCACCACGCTGCAACTGAACCAGCCGATCGAACTGGGCGGCAAGCGGACGGCACGGGCTATGCCGCCAACAACTTGGCCATCGCCCGCCACATCGTGATGAACCTGCTCCGGCTCAACACCATGCGCAAGGCGAGCATCAAGTCCAAGCGCATGCTCGCCGCGACCATCGATGAATTTCGTGCCGAGTTGCTCGGTGTATGACATAAAGATGCGATTGCCCTGCACGCAAGGGTGGCGTGCGCTTTTCCGCGAAGCGCTCCGCCCTGCCCGCAAATGACCGGATAAAGGTCGCCTTTCACCGCGATAAACCACAACAACCACACGGCCCGGCGCACGACCAAACCGTCGCAGGCTGAACTTCAGGAGCATCACCATGAAACGATATGACTGGCCCCGACGGGCCTTGCTGGGCGCATGCGTACTTTTTTTGCCCCTGCTTGGCCACGCGGAAACCGCCGGCTGGACCGGCTGGCTGGCATCCCAGATACAACAGCACCCCGACGTGCTTGCCGCCCGCGAGCAACTGCTGGGTTCCAAGGCCACCGCCGAAGCGGCGGAGCAGCCACTCCACAACCCGGAGCTGTCCGGCGATCTGGAGCGCAATGGCAAAGAAAACAACTACCGGGTCGGCGTCCAGCAGACCATCGACTGGTGGGACCGGCGGGGCGCAAGACAGCAGCAGGCGGTTTATCTGCGAAGCGCCGCCGAAGCGCTGTACCGCCAGCAAATGCTGGATAAAACCGCCGAGGCGCTTGGCGCGCTCGTCGAGTGGCGCTCTGCCAGTCAGGCCGCCACCATCGCACAGGCGCAAAGGGAGCAGCTCAACACCCTGCTCGAACTGGTGGAGAAGCGCCAGCAGGCGGGTGATCTGGGCAGCATCGATGCCGAGCTCACCTTTCTGTCGCTGTCGCAACAGCTGGCGCAGGTCGCCGAGATTGAAGCCACCTTGCAGAAGGCCGAATCCAGGGTGCGCGAGCTGCTGCCGCAGTGGACACCCGAGCGGGGCGGCATCCCCGAGGATTTCTGGCCATCCCGGCCTGGCTCGACCACGGATCAGGAGCTGCTGAAGCACCCGGCCGTGGCCAGTGCCCAGGCCCGTTGGCAATCGCTCAAGGAAGAAGCCGAGGTCACACGGCGCTCCGCCAAGGCGGAACCCACTGTCGGGATCAATGCCGGGCGCGATGGTGGAGAGAATCTGGTGGGGATGACTTTCTCCATTCCCCTGAATGTGCGCAACAACTTCAGTGCCGAAACCCGTACCGCAGAGCGGGCCGCATTGGAGGCGGAGGCCCGCTTCCAGGCCGTTTACCGCAGGCAGCGCTTCGACTGGCAGGCCGCCCAGGCCGCTTGGCAGCGCTTTGACCAGCAATACCGCAGTTGGCAAACGCTGGTCCAGGGCCGGGTGGAGCAAAGCGCCAAACTGCTCGAGCGGCAGTGGCGCAGCGGCGACCTCTCCACCACCGACTATCTGCTGGCATTGAATCAACGCGCCGAGAGTCTGCTGGCGGGCATCGCGCTGGAAAAGCAGGCCAGGCTCACGCTCACCGATGTGCTGCTGCAATCGGGCCGCCTGGCGACGGCGACGATGCCCACAACACTGCCGACGAATTGAGAACAGGATGACGAATATGAACAAGACACTGATTGCCATGCTGGTCGCCGGTCTTGCCACAGCCGCCGCAAGCCATGCCCAGACACCGAGCGCGCCCGAGCACGCGCACGAGAAGACCGCACCCGCAGCCGCGCATGGCAAGTCGAATGAAGTTCATGACGAACCCAAGCCAGCCGCCCAGGCAGGGAAAGAAGACGAAGCGGGTCACGACGAAGCCGCCTCCGCATCACTGACCCCTGAACAAATGGCACTGGCCGGTATCCGGGTCGAGGCCCTGACCGCCAGGCCGGTCGATTACCAGCTTTATGCGCCGGGAGAGATCCTGTCCAACGGCTACACCAGTTACCGGGTATCGCCCCGTGTGGCTTCGGTGGTACTGCGCCGCCACGTCGCTCTGGGCGCCCACGTCAAGAAAGGCCAACCGCTGGTCACATTGTTCAGCGAAAGCCTGGCTCAGGCGCAGGCCGAATACCGAACCGCCTGGCCGGAGTGGCAGCGGATGCAGGAGTTGGGGCGCAAAACCGTGGGAGAACAACGCTACATCAGCGCCAAGTCCACCCTCGAGGCGGCGCGGGCCACACTGTTGGCCTATGGCCTTTCCACTGCGGACCTGGAATCGCTGACATCTCAACAATCCAGAGCGTTGGGAGAATACACCCTGCGCGCCGAGATCGATGGTGCGGTTCTGGCCGACGATTTCGAACAGGGGCAACGCATCGAGGCGGGCGCCCCCCTGATCGCGCTGGCGGATGAGAAGCAGCTCTGGGTTGAAGCCCACCTGCCCGCCAACCTCTCGCTGACACTGGGGGCGGGAACGAAGGCTGAAGTCGTCGTCGGCGACGTGCGGGTTAAGGCTGCCGTGTCTCAGGAAGCACACACCATCGACCCGGTCACCCGCACCCGCACCGTGCGCCTGCTGATGGACAACCCGGAACACCGCCTGCATCCGGGCCAGTTTGCCGAGGTCTTTTTCCGCTTCAAAACGGAAAAGCCGGTGCTGGCAGTGCCCGAAGGCGCCCTGATGCGGGGTGCGGATGGCGACTGGACGGTGTTCGTGGAGGATCACCCGGGGGAGTTCCTGCCGGCGGAGGTTGATCTCGGACGCGCGCTTGGGCAGTTACGCGAAATCACCGGCATCAAGCCGGGTACACGCGTCATCACGGAAGGCGCGTTCTTTGTCGCCTCGCAGATCGCCAAGGGCGGTTTCGACCCCCATGGCCACTAAGCAGAAGGACTCCCCATGTTGAATCGAATCATAGATTGGGCGGTCGCCAACCGGTTGCTGGTGGTGATTGCGCTTGTGGCAATGATGGCCGGCGCCGCTTTCGTCATTCCCACGCTGAATCTGGATGCCTTTCCGGATGTCACCAACGTCCAGGTGTCGGTCAATACCGAGGCGCCAGGGCTGGCCGCCGAGGAAGTGGAACAGCTCATTACCTATCCCGTCGAGGCAGTGATGTACGCCTTGCCTGACGTGGAGGAAGTGCGCTCCATCTCCAAGACCGGCCTGTCCGGCGTCACCGTGGTGTTCAAGGAGGGCATGGATATCTACTTTGCCCGGCAACTGGTATTCGAGCGGCTCCAGGCCGCCAAGGAGTTGATCCCCGATGGCGTCGGCACGCCGGAAATGGGCCCGAATACCTCCGGTTTGGGGCAGGTTTATCAATACATGCTGGTCGCCGAGCCAGGAGCCGGGTTCGACGCCATGGAGCTGCGCAGTCTTAACGACTGGGTGGTGAAGCTCCTGCTGATCCCGGCCGAGGGCGTGACCGATGTGCTCTCTTTCGGCGGCGATGTGCGCCAGTACCAGGTCAACCTGAATCCCTCCCGGCTGTTGGCTTACGGTCTGACCCAGGACGAAGTGATGGCGGCGCTGGAGCGCAACAATACCAACGTCGGCGGCTGGTACATGAACCGGGGGCAGGAGCAACTGGTGATCCGGGGCACCGGCTGGCTGGGGCACGGTGAGCAGGGTTTGCAAGAGATCCGCCAGGTGCCGCTGAAAACGGTGGACGGCACCACCATCACCGTGTCCGATGTGGCTCAGGTGGCCTTGGGCAGCGAGATCCGCCAGGGCGCGGTGACGATGACGCGCAAGAACGCCGACGGCAAGGCGGAGAACCTCGGCGAGGTGGTGACCGGCATCGTGCTCAAACGCATGGGCGCCAATACCAAGACCACCATCGATGCGGTTGATGCGCGCATTGAACGCATCAACCAGGCGCTGCCCGAAGGTGTCCGCTTCGAGGCGTTCTACGATCAGGCGGATCTGATCAAGAAGGCCGTGAACACCGTGGCCAAGGCGCTGATCGAGGCCTTCATCTTCATCGTCATCGTGCTGGTGCTGTTCCTGCTCAATGTGCGCGCCGTGCTACTGGTGCTGATTTCCATCCCGTTGTCGGTGGGCATGGCGCTGGCGCTGATGGCCTACAACGGCCTATCGGCCAACCTGATGTCGCTCGGGGGCCTGGCGGTTGCCATTGGCATGATGGTGGATGGCGCCGTGGTGATGATGGAGAACATCTTCAAGCATCTGAGCCATCCGGATCAACGCCACGATGCCGAAGTGGCGGCGCGGGTGTCGGCGGACGATCAAGACCCCCACGACGTTGCCCACGATAGCAACGTCGGCCTGCGCATCCAGGAAGCGGCGCGGGAAGTGGCCAAGCCGGTGTTCTTCGCCGTCACCATCATCATGGTGGTGTTCGCCCCGCTGTTCAGCCTGGAAGGCGTCGAAGGCAAGCTGTTCCAGCCCATGGCGGTAAGCATTCTGTTCGCCATGGGCGCCTCGCTGGCGGTGTCGCTGATCGTCGTGCCGGCCCTGGCGAGCTATCTGTTCCGGCATGGCGTGCGCGCCAAAACCAGCCCGCTGGTGGCGGTGCTGGAAAAGGTTTACCGCCGCACCCTGACCGCGGCCATGGGTCACAAGCGCTGGGTGCTGGGGGGGGCGGCGGGCCTGCTGGTGGCCGCGCTGGCACTGCTGCCTTACCTGGGGACTGAGTTCGTGCCGGAACTGGAGGAAGGCACCATCAACCTGCGGGCCACGCTGGCGCCCTCGTCCAGCCTGGATACGGCGCTGGAAGTCGCGCCCAAGCTGGAAGCCATGCTGATGGCGTTCCCGGAGGTCACCTACGCGCTGTCGCGTATCGGCCGTGCCGAGATCGGCGGCGACCCGGAGCCGGTGAACAACATCGAAATCTACATCGGCGTCAAACCCGTCCCGGAATGGACCAGCGCGAAAAATCGCCACGAGCTTCAGGCCCTGATGGAAGAGAGGCTGGAGCAGTACCCGGGGCTGTTGCTCAACTTCTCGCAACCCATCGCCACCCGGGTGGACGAGCTGCTGTCCGGCGTCAAAGCGCAACTGGCCATCAAGCTGTTCGGCCCCGACCTCGATGTGCTGGCCGAAAAGGGCCAGGCGATCGAGACGGTGGTCAAGCAGATCGAAGGCGCGCGCGATGTCGCCATGGAGCAGATCGCCGGCGAATCACAGCTCGTCGTGAAACCTGATCGCCGAGCCTTGTCCCGTTACGGTCTGGCGGCTGGCGATGTGATGGAGCTGGTGCGCGAAGGACTCGGTGGCGCCAGCGCCGGGCAGATCATCAATGGCAACGAGCGTTACGACATCTATGTCCGCCTCGACAAACGCTTCCGCCAGGACCGCGAGAGCATTGCCGATCTGCGCCTGCAGGCTCCTTCGGGGGCCTGGGTACGCCTTGGTGATGTGGCCGAGGTCAGCATCGACTCCGGGCCGCCGCAGGTGCGCCGCGACGACGTGCAGCGCCGCGTGGTGATCCAGGCCAATGTGCAGGGCCGCGACATGGGCAGCGTGGTCACCGATATCCGCAAGGTCATCGCCGAAAAGGTGGATTTGCCCACCGGCTACTCGATCGTCATTGGCGGCCAATTCGAGAACCAGCAGCGGGCACAAAAGCGGCTGGCGATCGTGGTGCCCCTGTCCATCGGCCTGATCGCATTGCTGCTTTACTTCGCCTTCCATTCGGTCGGCCAGGCGCTGCTGATTCTGGTCAACCTGCCGCTGGCGATGATCGGCGGCATCGTCGCCCTGTTCATCTCCGGTCAGTACTTGTCGGTGCCCAGTTCCATCGGCTTCATCACCCTGTTCGGCGTCGCCGTGCTCAATGGCGTGGTGATGGTGGAGGCCATCAACCTGCGTATCGAGATGGGAGATCGGGATATCGGCAAGGCTGTGTTCGAAGGTGCGGTGTCACGGCTGCGGCCGGTGTTGATGACCGCCATCGTCGCCGCGCTGGGCCTGATTCCCATGCTGCTGTCCAGCGGCGTGGGTTCGGAGATCCAGCGGCCATTGGCAACCGTGATCGTCGGCGGACTGGTGACCTCGACCTTCCTGACCCTGTTTGTGCTGCCGGTGCTGTTCGCCCGGTTCTCAAAAGGCAAGCTGGAAGACATGGCTTAATCATCGGCGAGAACAGCCGGGACGTGTCGCGCGCGGTCGATCAACGCCTGCAGGCGATCAACAAGACAGTTGCAGAGCGCGACGAAGCGCCTGCAGATCGTCGTGCCGGTCGCGTTGCTGTTGCTCTTCTAATGTTAGGCAATATCAAGGACGGGTTGCTGGTGTTCACCGGCGTGCCGTTCGCACTGACGGGGGGGATTCTGGCATTGTGGCTGCGCGACATCCCGCTGTCGATCTCAGCCGGCGTCGGCTTCATCGCGCTGTCGGGTGTGGCGGTGCTCAACGGCCTGGTGATGATCTCGTACATCCGCAGCCTGCGCGACGACGACCTGGCGCTCGACGATGCCATCCGCGAAGGCGCGCTGACGCGCCTGCGTCCGGTGCTGATGACGGCACAGGTAGCGTCGCTGGGCTTCGTGCCGATGGCCATTGCCGTCGGCACCGGGGCCGAAGTGCAGCGGCCTCTCGCGACGGTTGTGATCGGCGGCATCCTGTCATCCACCGTCTTGACGCTGTTGGTGCTGCCCGCGCTGTACCGGCTCGCGCATGGCCGCGACGAACAACGGCAATTGTCGCGAATCGCGGTCGCTGGGGCGGCGGCGCCTGCTGCAAGCATCTGATTGAAACTGAAACGGGGTACGAACCGTAGCGCGCCGCCTGCCAGCGAAACGAGCTCGCGTTCGTACCCAATAAGGAGAGATTCAAATGAAAGCAAATATCACGATCGTTTTTCTTGCAGCCCTTGTCGGACTTACGGGATGCGCGAGCAATATCGTTCATGAAGGCAAGTACGCGCAGGATGAAGGTTGGCGAAAGGGAACTGTCGTCGAGATCGGGCCGGCGAAAAGCCTCAAACGCCCGTCCTTCTATGATTGCAGGACCGAGGCGTCGGAGGAGGAAAGTAGCGCCCCCTACGTGATGGTCGCTTTCTTGCGCAATGGACATCCGTATGCGCGCGCAGCCAAGTTGCCCACCGACGCGCAATTACAGGTCGGTGACAAAGTGTATGTGAACTTCAAGGACTGCAACGCACCGATCCCGAAGCGCAACTCATGAACATTCGACCGGATGGAATTCAATTGATGCGCTTGTCTCGAAGGACGCAGGCGGGCGTTGCAATGGATCAACGGCCGGGGAGCCTTGGTTCGTCTCGTCAGGGCCGAAACGATGCATGACGACATCCATCACGAAGCCTGACGCGACCGAGTCGTCCCTGCACTGCTAGACGCCGTTCGACAAGGCAACGTCGCGGAAGTGCGGAGGTTGCTGGATGACGGATTGCCCGCCAACTGGCAGGACGCCGAGGGGTGCAGCCTGATCTTCCTGGCGGCATATCATCGCCAATGGGCGGTCGTGGACTGCCTACTGGCAGGTGGTGCATCGGTCGACCTGCCCGATCGTCGGGGATGGACTCCCCTCTTCTGGGCCGCCTTCAACGGTCATGCCGACATCGTCTCGTTCCTGATCGGCCTCGGCGCCAGTCCCGACGCGCGCAACGAGGACGGGGAGTGGCCCTTGTTTTGGGCCGTCTACAAGGGCCACACGTCAGTGGTCCGGCATCTCCTCGTCGGCGGTGCGAAGCGGAACCAGCTCGATGCGGAGGGACATGACGAACTCTGGCTCGCGCAGACTTTGGGGCGGCAGGACATCGTCGCCATCCTGGAGGGGCCTCGAGCCCGGCACACGAATCGCCACGTCCGGAAAAGTCCGAACGAGACAATGTGATCCCAACCCTCGACGCCCGTCACATCCCCCTTTACCCCCGGCTCCAACTGGTCCCGTGAAGCCCACTCCGCAACTTCCGTGCATTTGCCTTCTGAAAACGACAAACGAGGTGCTGACGGGATGTGGATGAAGGTGCTGGCGCCGGAGCGGCCGAACCAGAAGAAGACAGGCAGGAGGTGGCCTTGGATTTCAGATTGCTGCGTTACTTCGTCGCAGTTGCGGAAGAACTGCATCTGGCCCGTGCAGCCGAGCGCCTGGGCATCGAGCAGTCGCCTGTGTCGCGTGCAATGCGCGACCTGGAAAGCCAGCTTGGCGTGCAGTTGTTCGACCGCAGCACACGCCTGACGCGACTGACCTGGGCCGGCCAGGTGTTCCTCGGCGAATGCCGGCGCGTGCAGGCTACCGTGGAGCAGGCAATCAAGAGCGCCAAGGCGGCGGCACAGGGCTATCAGGGCAGTCTGCGCATCGCCATCTGCGACAGCCTGGCGCAGCCCCGCATTGCCACCTTGCTGGCACGCAGCCGCGAGGATGAGCCCGAGCTGGAGATTCGCGTCTCCGAGTTGCCGTTCGCGCAGCAGCTCAAGATGCTGCACAACGATCTGCTGGACATCGGCTTTGCGTTGTCAAACGCGGTGCATGATGGCCTCGTCGCCGAGCCGGTGTGGACCGATCCGCTGTCGGTGATCGTGCCCGCACGCCATCCCTTGCTGGCACACGTGGAGGTGCCGCTGGCCGAAGCCTTGAAATTCCCGCTGGTTCTGTGCCATCCCGAATCGGAATCGGGCTGCCGCCATCAGATTCAAGCGATGCTGGAAGACGCAGGCACGCCGCTCAAGCTGGTCGATGAAGTGACCAGCCTGGGCGTGATGCTGACCCTGGTCGGCGCCGGCTACGGCATCGGCTTCGCCATCGCCTCGCAAGTGCAGACGCTACAGCGCCCGGACATCTCCATTCGTCCCTTGGCCGGCACCCCACCGATGCTCTCTACCTACCTGCTGCGCCGCCAAGGCGAACCCTCGGAGCCCATGAAGCGGTTCATTGAGCGGGTGAGGGCCATGACCGCACGGTCGGAGGGTTGAGCTGTTTTCGTGATGGTCCCAGGCGCCAACGAGGCAAGCGCAGGACGTGGTACTACGGTAGACGGCTAACAGGAGGTCCGTGGTAAAATTAAACAGATACGAAGCTGCTGTGGGAAGCACTTTCCCGCATGCACCTTCCGGTTAACTGACTCAGGTCTGCCATGGCCCGTACCGCTTCGATCAACGTTGCTCAGTGGTGGCGCTTCCAATAGGAAGCGGCACGTCGTTGCGGCCTTGAGCTGCACCTTGCCGCCGTATCGGTGGGCAAGATCAGGCAGATGGCTCTCCGGCACGGCGGCTCCAAGATCAAAGGAGATTGCCCGATGCCCCTAGAGCTCCTCAACATAAATAGTGTCGTGTGCGCCACGTCTTGGTGGCGTTTGGCCCCGTGCGTCTCCAACCGGCGCCCAGGCTCCCCGCAGTCTCGTCAGCGACCCCGTGCGCGCGCGTTGCTTCAACGCGACGCGGTGTTGCTTCCTGTGCGGGCTGCCGCTAGTTGGGGCAGAGTTTCGGCGCTTGTTCCGCTGGAATCTGGTGCCAATGTGTATAACGATGTGAGTAATGATCGCGGTGCGAACACGCATACTGCTTATAAATTAATAGGTTACATGTGATATGTTACTCATGATCGACAACTACGATTCCTTCACTTACAACTTGGTGCAGTACTTCGGCGAGCTGGGTGCCACGGTGAAGGTATTCCGCAACGACGAGATCACCCTCGAGCAGATCGACCTGATGAAGCCCGATCAGCTGGTGATCTCGCCCGGGCCCTGCTCGCCTGCGCAGGCGGGCATCTCGGTGCCGGCGGTCAAGGCCTTCGCGGGCAGGATTCCATTGCTCGGGGTGTGCCTGGGCCACCAGAGCATCGGTGCCGCCTTTGGCGCAAAGGTGGTGCACGCCAAGCGGCTGATGCACGGCAAGACCTCGCCGGTCCTTCATGACGACATCGGGGTCTTCCGCGGCCTGCCCAATCCGCTGATCTGCACCCGCTACCACTCGCTTGCGATTGAACGCGAGAGCCTGCCCGACTGTCTCGAGGTGACTGCGTGGACCGAGGACGGCGAGATCATGGGTCTGCGCCACAGGACGCTGGCCGTGGAGGGCGTGCAGTTCCACCCCGAATCCATCATGACCGAGTGCGGCCACCAGCTGCTGAAGAATTTTCTCGAGCAGTCCGTCGCGACTGCCTGACCGGAGAATCGACCGATGAACATTACCCCCCAGGAAGCACTGCAGCGCACCATCGAGCACCGCGAGATCTTCTTCGACGAGATGCTGTCGCTGATGCGACGCATCATGGCGGGCGAGCTCTCGCCGGTCATGACCGCGGCGATCCTGACCGGGCTGCGGGTCAAGAAGGAGACCACCGGTGAGATTGCGGCCGCCGCCACGGTGATGCGCGAGCTGGCCACCAAGGTGGTGGTGCCGCCGCCGCACGATCATTTCGTCGATGTGGTTGGCACCGGCGGCGACGGCGCGCATACCTTCAATATCTCCACCGCCACGATCTTCGTCGCCGCGGCCGCTGGGGCACGGGTGGCGAAGCACGGCAACCGCAGCGTCTCGTCCAAGTCCGGCAGTGCCGACGTGCTCGAAGCGCTGGGGGTGAATCTGGCGCTCTCCGCCGAGCAGGTCGCCGAATGCATCGCCGCCACCGGCATCGGCTTCATGTTCGCCCCCAACCACCACAGCGCGATGAAGAACGTCGGCGCGGTGCGCAAGGAGATGGGGGTACGCACGATCTTCAACATCCTCGGCCCGCTCACGAATCCGGCCAGTGCACCCAACACCCTGATGGGCGTGTTCCACCCCGACCTGGTGGGGATCCAGGTGCGAGTGATGCAGCGCCTGGGCGCCGGGCATGTGATGGTGGTGTACGGCCTCGATGGCATGGACGAGATTTCGCTTGGCGCCGCGACCCTGGTCGGCGAACTCAGGGATGGCGAGATCAGCGAGTACGAGATCCACCCGGAAGACTACGGCATGGCGATGCGCTCGAGCCGCAACCTGCGCGTCGACAACGCCGAGGAGTCGCGTTCGGTGCTGCTCGATGCGCTCGCCAACAAGCCCGGCGCGGCGCGGGAGATCGTCACCCTGAACGCCGGTGCGGCGCTTTATACCGCCAACCTAGCGGATTCGATCGGCGATGGCATCAAGATTGCACGGGAGGTCATCGCCTCGGGTGCGGCGCGCGCCAAGGTCGACGAGTTCGCCGCCTTTACCCGCCGTTTCAAGTGAGGCTTTGATGAGTGACATCCTCGACAGGATCCTCGCCACCAAGCGCACCGAGGTCGCCGCCGCGCGTGCCGCAGTGCCCGAGGCGGGCTTGCGTGCGCAGGCGCGCGATACCGCGCCGACCCGCGATTTCACCGGCAGCCTGCGCGGCCGGATCGCTGCCGGCCACGCCGCGGTCATTGCCGAGATCAAGAAGGCCAGCCCCTCGAAGGGTGTGATCCGCGAGGATTTTCGTCCCGCCGAGATCGCCGCTTCCTACCAGGCCGGCGGTGCCGCCTGCCTGTCGGTGCTCACCGACCGCGAGTACTTCAAGGGCGCACCGGAGTTTCTTCAGGCCGCCCGCGCGGCCTGTGGCCTGCCGGTGCTGCGCAAGGACTTCATGGTCGACCCCTATCAGATCCTCGAAGCGCGGGCGATGGGGGCCGACGCGATCCTGCTGATCGTCGCCGCGCTCTCGTTGGCGCAGATGCAGGAGATGGAAGGTCTGGCGCGCGAGCTGGGCATGGCGGTGCTGGTAGAGAGCCATGACGCGGCCGAGCTCGATCTCGCACTGCAGCTCGAGACGCCGCTGATCGGCGTGAACAATCGCAATTTGCGCACCTTCGAGGTCTCGTTGCAGACCACGATCGACCAGCTCGCGCGGATTCCCGCCGACCGCATCGTGATCACGGAGTCCGGCATCCTCGGGGCCGATGACGTGGCGCGCATGCGCGGCCATGGCGTGAACGCCTTTCTTGTAGGCGAGGCCTTCATGCGAGCGGACGATCCCGGGGCGGCGCTCGGAGCGCTTTTCGGCTGAGCCAGCATGGATGAATCGCCCCAGGCCACCGAGCGGCAAGCCCGGCCATCGCACGTGAGAACTTCCCGCTCGCGATGGCTGCGCCGATTGGCGCTGACGGCACTGCTGCTGGCACTCGTGCCGGTGCTGGTCGTGGCGATGCTGTTCTATTCCGAGAGCGGCTTCAAGACGCTGGCGGGCCTCGCGGTACGCATGAGCGGCGAGGCGTTGCAGATCGATGCACCGACCGGCCGCCTCGCCGATCGCCTGTCGATCGGCCGGCTGAGGCTTTCCTTGCCGAGCACGCGAGTGGATGTCGAGCAGTTGTCGCTCGACTGGCGACCGAGCGCGCTGCTGCAGCGACGGCTCGACATCGGGCGTCTTTCCGCGCATGCGGTGACGCTCAGTTCGGCGCCGAGCGACGAGCCCGCCGCGCTTCCGGCGAGCCTCGAGCTGCCGCTGTCGATCTCGGTAGGGGCGCTCGCGGTGGAGCGCCTGCAGGTGCTGGAATGGTCCGCGGATGCGTCGGCGCCGGCAACCGAAACCCTGCTGATTGAAAATATCCGAGGCGCGCTTGAGAGCGACGGCAGGCAACACCGCATCAAGGCGTTCGAAGCGAACACGCCATTCGGTGCCGCCCGGCTCGCCGCCCTCATCGACGCTGCCGCGCCGTTTGCGCTCGAAGCGAGCGGCGGCCTCGACGGGGTGCGGGAGGGACGGGAATTCTCGCTTGCCCTCGACGCCCGCGGTTCGCTCGAGCTGCCCTTGCTCAAGCTGACGGCGACGGGAGCAGGACTATCGGGCAGCGCCGAGCTCGAGGCCGCGCCATTCGCGCCGGTACCGCTCAAGCGGGCCCGTATCGAACTCGGCGAGATCGATCCCTCGGCATTCAGCGCGCAGGCGCCGAGCGGGGCATTCGTGGTCGAGGCCGATCTGCAGGCCGGCGAAGGTGAGGGCGAGGCGCCGCTGCCACCCGAGCAATGGGTCGTGGAAGGACCGCTGCGGATCGAGAACCGCCTTCCCGGCGCCTACGACAAGGGGCGGGTGCCACTGCTCTCGCTGGCCGCGCGCGTGCGCTGGGCGCAGGGCAGGCTGAGCGCCGAGGCGCTCGATATCCGACTGCCCGACAAGGGCCGCATTGAAGGGCGCCTTGCCTGGCAGCCGGACAGCGAGGATCCGCTCGGATCGCTGACCGCCGCGCTGTCGCTGGCAGGCGTGAACGCTGCGGCGCTCGATGGTCGCCTGCCGGCCACCCGCGCCGGCGGCAAGCTCGACGCCGAAGGTGACAGCGCCGGTCAGACTCTCAAGGCGCGTTTGCGCGATGCGGGCTTTTCGCTCGAGCTCAAGGCCGCCCACGCGGGCTCGAAGCTGAGCATCGAAGAGGCCTCGCTGGTCCGCGGGCAGGCACGTCTGCAGGCCTCAGGGACGCTCGACCTCGAGGGTGCGAGGCCCTTCGGCGCGCAGGCGCGGTTGACCCGTTTCGATCCCCGCGCCTTCTTCAAGGATGCGCCCCAGGCCAATCTCAACCTCAAGCTGGACGCCAGCGGCGAGCTGAGCGAAGCGGTGCTCGCGAAGCTTCGCTATGCCTTTGCCCCCAGCACGCTAGAGGGGCGTGCGCTCGAGGGCGAGGGACAGCTTACCCTGAGCGGCAAGCGACTTTCGGGCGGGAAGCTGTGGCTCGCGCTGGCAGGGAATCGTCTCGATGCCGAGGGTGCCTGGGGCGGACCCGGCGACACCCTCGCCCTGAATCTCGATGCGGCCAACCTCGCCGCGCTGGCCGAAGGCTTCGGCGGCAAGGCGAGACTCGAGGCAAAGATATCGGGGTCGCTCGCCGAGCCTGCGGGCGAAGCGCTGCTCACCACCAGCGAGCTGCGCCTTCCTGGCGGAATCGAAGTGACCGGTGTGAATGCCCAGGGCTCGCTGCGCGACGGTCTCGACGGGGCGATCGCGTTCGCCGGCGGGGTCGGCGAGATTCGTCGCCGCAACGCGGATCGGACCGTTACCCCCTTGCTTGAGCGAGCCACGGTGACGGTCGATGGCAGGCGCGGCGCACACGTGGTGACGCTCGACACTGCGCTGGCGCAAGCCAATACGCTTACCGCCCGGCTCGAGGGCGGGCTCGACAAGGATATGCGCTGGGCGGGCCGCCTGGCGCAGCTGCAGACCGCCGGACAGGTGGCGCTGACCCTTCAGGAGGCGGCAAGTCTAGAGATCTCGTCCGCCGAGGTGGTGCTCGGCGCGGCCGAGCTGCGCTCCGGCGAAGGACGCATCACGCTCGAGCGGACGCGCTGGAGCCCGGCGCAGATCGTCGCCCGCGGACGCATGTCGGGCCTGCAGGTCGGGCTGGTGCGCGATGCCTCGGGAAAGGCTCGCAGCAGCGCGGGAGAGTTGCGGCTGGGCGGCGAATGGGATCTCGCGCTGGGCGAGCGAATCAATGGCCTGGCAAGACTGTTCCGTGAATCGGGAGACCTGGTGCTGGTGGGCGATTCGGTGGCGCGACTGGGCCTGAAGCGCTTCGAAGCGGTGCTCTCGGCCAACGACGGGCGGCTGGCGTTGAGCGTCGATGCCGAAGGCGAGCAATTGGGCAAGCTGGTGGGTTCGGCCACCGCCCTGTCCGAGCGCCACGAAGGCAGTTGGCGTCTCGTTCCCGGTGCCGCCTTGCTGGGCTCGGCCGAGCTGGCGATGCCTGCGATCGATTGGCTGGGACCTTTGGCAAGTGCCAACATGGCCACCGGAGGCAGCCTGAACGCGCGTTTCTCGCTCTCCGGCACGCCCGAGAACCCGGTCGCGACCGGCTCGATGAGCGGTCGCGAGCTGGCGCTCAGCCTTGCCGATCAAGGGCTGCGCCTGAGCGGTGGCGAGCTCGATGCGAGCTTCGACAAGGAACGTCTGCGCCTGACGCGGCTTGAATTCGTTTCGCCCAACCGGGTCACCCCCAAGGACACCCGGCTGCCGCTGCAGCGCGTCGTGGCCACCCCGGGGAGGCTCAAGGCCAGCGGCGAGATCGCGCTTGCCGACGGCAAGGGGCGCTTCCGCTTCGAGGCCGACCGACTGCCCTTGCTGCAGCGCGCCGACCGCTGGCTTGCCGTCAGCGGCAGTGGCGACATCATCAGCGGCTGGGACTCGGTGGATCTGACGGCGCGCTTCAAGGCCGACGCCGGTTCCATCGTGATCGGCGACGCGCCGCCGCCGTCACTGTCCGACGACGTGGTGATTCTCGGCAACACGGCGCCGGCCGGTGGTGCCTTCAAGGTCGCGGCGAAGGTGACGATCAACCTCGGCGGTGCCTTCTACGTGAACGCGCTCGGACTCGACACCCGCCTCGCGGGTGAACTGCAGATCGTCGCGCGAAATGGCCTGGCGCCGAGCGCGACCGGGCAGATCTCGACGGTCGGGGGGGTCTTCGAAGGCTATGGCCAGAAGCTCGAGATCGAGCGCGGACTGGTCAGTTTCCAGGGCCCGCTGGAGCGCCCCGCGCTCAATATCGTGGCGCTGCGCAAGGGCCTGGAGGTCGAGGCCGGGGTGGCGATTACCGGCACTGCGCGCCGGCCGCAGGTGCGACTGGTGTCCGAGCCTAGCGTGCCGGATCCGGCCAAGCTGTCGTGGATCGTGCTGGGTCGCGCTCCGGACGAGAGCAACGGCGCCGACCTGGCGCTGCTCATTCCAGCGGCCCAGGCGCTGCTTGGCGGTACCGGCGGCGGCATCAGCAGCCAGCTGGCGGGCAGCCTGGGTTTGGATCAGATATCGGTTGGCCAGGGCGACCTCAACAGCGTCAGCCGCGGCGCGACCAGCTCGGTGGTCGATTCGGGCACGCGGGTGAGCGCCGACGGCTCCGTCAGCGGACAGGTGGTTACCCTCGGCAAGCGGCTCTCGGCGGAGGCATTCATCTCCTTCGAGCAGTCGCTGGTCGGCGCCGCGAGCATCGTCAAGCTCTCCTATCAACTGAGTCGCCGGGTCTCGGTGGTGGCGCGTGGTGGCACTGACAACGCGGTTGACATGTACTACACCTTCGTCTTTCGCTGAACCGATCGGCGGGTGACTTGATCTGTGTCGTGGATTCATGAGGCGACTTTGGGGCAGGGTGCGGGTTTTACGCTCCGGATTCCACGCTCATGAATATCGCGCGCCCGCTGCCCCGACGTGTCTCTCCGGCCGAGATCGGCCCTTCGCTGCGCGAGGGTTGGAAAACCCTGCGCGCAGTCGGCACCCCCGCCTATCTGCTGGGCGGCCTGTTCGCGTTCATCGGCACCTTGCTGATCTGGGGCCTGCAAGTCGCGGGGCTCGCGCCGATGACCTTGCCGGTGGTGGGGGGCTTCCTGTTGGTCGGACCGGTGTCCGCGGCGGGTTTTTTCGGCCTCTCGCAGGCGGCGCGCGGCGGTAGCCGTCCCCGCCTGCGTGACTTGCTGCAGGGTTTCCGGAGCGCTTCGCGCGAGGTCTGGGTGATGGCGCTGCTGTGCGTGTTCCTGTTCCTGATCTGGATCACCGATGCCGGCACCCTTTACAGTTTCATGATCGGAGAGCGCAGCCATGGCCTGCTCGCGATCCTGCCGCTTACCGAGCGGACGCTTCATTACGTGCTGGGCTCAGGCCTCATGGGGGCGGGGCTCGCCGCCATCGTCTTCGTCGTCACGGTGCATGGGGTGCCGCTGCTGATTGCCCGCCGAACGGCGCTGGTGGGCGCCGTGGGCAGCAGCGTGAGGGCGGTGTTTTCGGGCTTCGTCGCGCATGTCCTGTGGGGCGCGCTGATGGCCGCGGTGGTGATGGTCTCTATCATCGTGCCGCCGCTGCTTGCACTGGTGCTGCCGCTCTTCGTCTATGCTGGCGAGGCCTTCCACCACCGGGTCTTTCCGGTGGATGAAAACGATCAGCCGCCACGCGGGGCTGAAAAGGTGTCGCTGCGGACCGGGGATCATGGACGAGAGGACGAGACGGAAGACTGAGACGGCAATCCTCGCGGGAGGCTGCTTCTGGAGCCTCGAGGCGGTCTACAAGGAGGTCGTCGGCGTGGACGAGGTCCTCCCCGGCTATATCGGCGGCGTGCTGCCCGAGCCGAGCTACCGGCAGGTCTGCAGCGGCGAGACCGGCCATGCCGAGGCGGTGAGGATCGTCTTCGATCCGCAGCGCGTCGAGTACCGCAACCTGCTCGAGATCTTCTTTGCGATCCACGACCCCACCACGCGTGATCGCCAGGGTGACGACGTCGGCTCGCAGTACCGCTCGGCGATCTTCACCGAGGACGAGGCGCAGTCGCTGGTCGCGCGCGAGACCATCAACGCGCTGGAGGCAGGGCGGGCGTTCGAGGCGCCGCTGGTGACCGAGGTGGTGCCGGCGGGCCGCTTCTGGCCGGCCGAGGATTTCCACCGCGATTACTACGCAATCAACGGCAAGCAAGCGTATTGCCAACTGGTGGTGGCGCCCAAGCTCAACAGGTTCAGGCAGAAATTCACCCGTCTTCGCCGCCTCTGAGCCGGGGCGCGACACTCCGGAGCCGGGTCGGGTGTGACGAATAGGCATGGTTTTTACCCGCTTATCCGAGCCATCCCCTTGCCCCGCGCTGCCGATAATCGGTACCAAGGAAAGCGGGGTCGCGACCCCGGTGTGCCGTGTCGGAGAGGACCATGAACGTCAGACGCTATTTCGCCCAGACTGCCCGTGAGGCGCTTCGCCTGCTCAAGGACGAGCTCGGCGCGGATGCCATTGTGCTGTCCAATCGTGCCATGGACGGCGGAGTCGAGATCCTTGCCCTGCCTGCCGATGCGGTCGGTGCGCTGCAGCGTCCGCCGGTGCCCCACCGCACTGCGCCGGTGCGCGCGGCCACGCCGCCGGCGGCCGTGAAGTCTGCCGATACCGCGCCACCGCGAGCCCAAGGCTACGACGCCGAAGACGATTTTCGGGTCAGTCTTTCGCGCGCCGCCGCACGCCAGGGCTATGCCGCGCCGCGCGACGCGGTTGCGCAGCCCAAGCCCTTCGTGCCGCCACGCGTCGAGGCGCAGGCCGCACCGCGCCGGGTGGAGCATGCACTCTTTGGCGCCACCGCCGAGCGCACCCCCCCGGCACCGGAGCGCGTCGATCGCGCGCCGCGGGCGAGCGAGCCGGCCCCGCACCACAAGATCGAGGACGAGGCGCGCATCCGTATCCTGCAGGAAAGCAACGACAAGCTGATGGCCGAGATGGCGGGCATCCGCAACATGCTCGAGCGCCAGCTTGCCGGCTTCGCCTGGGGCGAGAGCAGCCGCGCGGCGCCGGCACGCTCGCGCTTGATCGCGGAGTTGCTCGAGGCCGGCTTCTCCGCGCAGCTGTCGCGGCGCATCTCCGAGGAAGTGCCCGCGGATGCACCGGTAGAGGAAGTCCGTGCGCTGGCCAAGAGCCTGATCAATCGACAACTGCGGGCATTGTCCTCGGATGCCGACATCATCGACCGCGGCGGCGTCTATGCGCTGGTCGGACCCACCGGTGTGGGAAAGACCACCACCACCGCCAAGCTCGCGGCACGCTGCGTGGTACGCCACGGGGCCGACAAGCTCGCCCTGATCACCACCGATGGCTACCGCATCGGCGCTCATGAGCAATTGCGCATCTACGGGCGCATCCTCGGGGTGCCGGTGTTCGTGGTGCGCGATGCCGCCGACCTGCGCCAGACCCTGGCAGAGCTTTCGGGGCGCCACATGGTGCTCATCGACACCGTTGGCATGGGGCAGCGCGACCGCATGGTCGCCGAGCAGGCGGCGATGCTGCTGGGCGCGGGCGAGGTGCGGCGCTTGCTGCTGCTCAATGCCACCAGCCGGGGCGATACCCTCGACGACGTGGTGCGGGCCTATGAGGGTCCCGAGCTCGCCGGCTGCATCTTCACCAAGGTGGATGAGGCGGTTTCGCTGGCTCCCGCGCTGGATGTGGCGATTCGCCACCAGCTCGAGCTCTTCTACGTCGGCAACGGCCAGCGGGTTCCCGAGGATCTGCACCTGCCCAATCGCGCCTACCTGCTGCATCGGGCGCTCAAGGAGCTGCCGGCCGACTCGCCCTGGCGCGTGGGGGCCGAAGAGGTCGGCATGTTGATGGCCGCTGGTGCGGGGGTCTGAGGTGCTGGACGGGCGCGAGGACCAGGCTGCGGGCCTGCGGCGTCTGTTCCGGCGGACGCCGCCGAACGTCGCGGCACTGTTCGTGACCGGGCACGACCGATCGGCAATCGCCGGGCTGGCGGCGCGGCGCATGAGCCGCGAAGGGCGGGTCGCGCTGCTCGACGAAGGGCGGGGCGAGGCCGGCACCGCACTCGGTCTGGGGCTTGCCGAAGAGGGCGACCTGCTGAACCTGATCGACGGTCGCACCGCGCTCGACAGCCTGCTGCGCGTCTCCGTCGAAGGGGTGCTGCACCTGCCGATTGCGGGTGCGGCGCTCGCCTTCGCGTTGCTCGACGACGACCATCGGGAACGCCTGCTCACCGGGCTGCATGCGCTGCAACGCCGCTGCAGTCTGATGCTGATCCACGCCTCGCTCGCCGCGACGCTGCCGTATTCGCCTTTCGTGCAGGCCGCACCGCGACGCCTGCTGTTGGTCGAGGCCAGCGGTCGGGGCGTGACCGACGCCTACGCCTCGATCAAGAGGCTCGCCGCAGCCGGGGCGGGTGACCTGCATGTGGCGGTCGCCCGGGCACGCAGCAGGGCCGAGGCGGTGGCCCTGTTTGCGCAGCTCGACGGCCTGGTGCGCACCCACGTCGGCTTGCCCCTGGCCTTCCTTGGCGAAGTGGAGCGAGACGATCTCGGTGCGGCGCTCGCGACTCAGCCCGCTGTGCGCAACGATCATGCCGCAGCGGCCGCCTTCCTGCGCCGCCTGGCCGGCTGGAGCCGGCCGTCGTCCGGGCGGGTGTAAGCGAGGTTTTCGGTAAGCGCGGAATAAGCGGGATTGTTCGGCCCTATTTGCCCGAATGCGCTTGGCTCGATGGCGCAGAATGGGTGACAAGGACCTTATGGGCTTCGCCGATCGCCAACCGCACACAAACGGGCCACAGTATGTACACCGCATCAGGACACATGGATAAGGACGAACTTGTCGTTCACTACGCGCCGCTGGTGAAGCGGATCGCCTATCACCTGATGGCCAAGCTGCCGGCCAGCGTGCAGGTGGACGACATCATTCAGAACGGCATGATCGGACTGCTCGATGCAATTGGCCGCTACGAGGAAGGGCTGGGCGCGCAGTTCGAGACCTACGCGGTGCAACGCATCCGCGGCTCGATGCTGGACGGCCTGCGCGAAAACGATTGGTTGCCGCGCTCGCTGCGGCGCGACATGCGGCGGATCGAGGGCGCAGTCCACCAACTCGAGCAGGAACATGGCCGTCCGCCGTCCGAAAAGGAACTTGCCGAGGCGCTCGACATGCCACTTGCCGACTACCAGAAGATGCTCCAGGACGCGCGCGGCCATCAACTGATGTATCTCGAGGATTTCACCGACGGCGAGGACGATGACTACCTCGAGCGGCACACCGTGGGCGTATCAAACGACAATCCGCTCGAGTTGCTGATGGACCAGAGCATGCGGGTGACGCTGGTCAATGCGATCGAGGACCTTCCCGAGCGCGAGAAGATGGTGATGGGGATGTACTACGAGGAGGACCTCAACCTGCGCGAGATCGGCGAAGTGCTGGGTGTCTCCGAATCGCGAGTCTGCCAGCTCCACAGCCAGGCGATCGTGCGCTTGCGCTCTCGTATCGCCGGCGCGCGCGAGCCCGACGAGAAGCGTCCTCGCCGCGGCCGCCCGCCCCGCTCGGCGGCGAAGGCCTGAGCGCAGGGATTGATCGCTCATGGACAGCATCAGCCTCATCGGTCTGGTTCTCGGCTTCTCCGCCATCCTGGTGGGGCAGATGCTCGAAGGCGGGCACCTCGGATCGCTGTTGCAGCCCACGGCGTTCATGATCGTGACCGGAGGAACGCTCGGGGCGGTGATGTTGCAGAGCCGCCTGAGCACCTTCAAGCGGGGCATGGCGATGGCCAAATGGGTCTTCCTGCCACCGTCCATGTCGCACGACCAACTCATCGAGCAGGTGGTGCTGTGGAGCCATACCGCACGCAAGGAGGGCCTGCTGGCACTCGAGAACCTGATCCCCAACCTACCCGATCCCTTCCTGCAGAAAGGACTCCAACTGCTGGTCGATGGCGTCGAGCCGCAGCGCCTGCGGGAGGTCCTGGAGGTCGAGATCGGCACCTGGGAGGGGCAGATGAAACAGTCTGCGCGGGTGTGGGAAGGGGCGGGCGGCTACGCGCCGACGATCGGGATCCTGGGCGCGGTGCTGGGCCTCATCCATGTGATGGAGAACCTCTCGGATCCGGCCAAGCTGGGAAGTGGCATCGCGGTCGCATTCGTCGCCACGATCTACGGTGTCGGCCTCGCCAACCTGGTGTTCCTGCCGATTGCCAAGAAGCTGCTGGCGATCATCGCCAGCATGGTCTCGCAACGCGACATGGTGGTCGACGGCCTCGAGGGAATCGCCAACGGCGACAACCCGCGCATCATCGAGAGCCGCCTGCGCGGCTATGTCGGCGACTGAACCACAGCCTGCCGCGAGGCGGTCGCGACTTCGGGCGCCGCGCGGCTAGAGCCTGAAGTTGGTCACCGCATGCTGCAAATGATCCGCTTGGTGTCGCATCTGCTCCGCCGCGCCCGACACCCGTTCGAGCGCGGCATGGCTGTGTTCGATCATGCGTGCGATCTCCTCGACGTTGCTGGCGATGGTGGTACTGGCGCTTGTCTGCTCCTGCACCGCCTGGTTGATGTGCGCCACCTCGGCGTCGGAGTCCGACACCGCCTGGTTGGCGGTCGTCAGGGCCTCGGTGGTGGCGGTGACATTGTCGCGGCTGGTGACCAGGGCTGCCTGCCCGCGGCTCAGGACTTCGTCCAGTTCGAGCCCGTGGCCATCGAGCAGGCGGGTGATGTCGTCGATCTCGCTGGCCGAGTCGGCCGACTTCTCGGCCAGCTTCCTTACCTCGTCGGCGACCACCGCGAAGCCTCGGCCCTGTTCTCCGGCCCGCGCCGCCTCGATTGCGGCGTTGAGGGCCAGCAGATTGGTCTGTTCGGCAATCTCCCGCACCTGCCGGGTGATGCGGCCGATCTGTCTCGCATTGGCGATGAAAGCCTGTGCGGTGCTGCTGACGGTGTGCATCACGCGATCCGTTTCATCGACCGATCCGGCCAGTGTTGCGAGCCGTGTGCGCGCCTCGTGAGATTGGGTCAGGCTGTCGCGGGTGAGTGTGCAGGCGCGTTCGCTGCTGTTGCTGATCGACTGGATCGACATCGTCACCTGCTCGACGCCGCTTGCCGTGGAGGTCGCGGCCTCGGACTGGCGCGCCGCGGCTGATGCGACGCTGCCGAGCTCTGCGGCCATTTGCGAGGCAGCCTTGTCCACCGTGCAGATCGTTTCCGCGACACCACGTATCAGTTGCCCGAGATCGCTGCGCAGGGCCTCTGCGCTGCTCGCGATGCGTCCGATCTCGTCCCTTGTCGAGGAGACGATGGGCGCGCTGAAGTCGCCCTGGGCGAGGCGCGTGAGGTCGTGTTCGAGGGTACGCGCGGGCGAGGTGATCTGCTTGCGGACGAGCCACAGGAAAGCGCCGAAGGCGATCGCGCAGGCCGCGGCCATCAGCCCCAGGCTCACCAGCACGCCCTTGCGTGCACTCGCTTCAATCGCCGCGGTGCGTGCCTCGACGCTGCGGCTCAGGCGCGCGACCAGTTCGTCGAGCAGCACGCTGGCATCCTTGTCCGAATCGCGCACACGTTTTTCGAGTTCGAACATGTTGTAGTCGATGCGATACTCATCGAGTGCCCTCCTGTAATTTTCGGCAAGTTCGCCGTGGGCCGTGAGGAAACGATCGGCGATCTCGCGCGATGTGGGATCTCCTTCCTCGGCCGCGGCCGTGCCGACCCGCTCGCGCACTTCGAGCGAACGGGCCTCGAAATTGCGCCAGTGCTCGGTCTGCTGGTGCTCGTCGGTGATGCGCAGCAGCAGGTTCTTCCATTCGAGGAGCTGATCGAAATACGCCACCTTGGCCGAGGCGAAGGACAGCCGGCGCTCATTGAGCTGGCCAACCTCGCTCTCGATCTGGTTGAAGGAGCGCCACTGGACGAACATGCCGGCAAGCGCGGCGGCGAGCAGCAGCGCGGTGCCGCTGCCGCAGATCAGCATCAGCTTGTTGCGGATGCTCGATGCGATGAAGTTCATCGGTTGTCTCCGGGTATTGCTCTTGGTGTCCTTTCAGTAACGGCAGATCTTGGCGGAAGCTGAGAGTGCTTGCTCAAGTCGGCGCGGTTGCTGCCGTTAGCAGTACGAGGCCGTTCGCCCGCAGCAGCGCAGGCGAGTCGGTCGAAGACAACCGACGCAGGAGTGCCGCAGCATGGGTCGACGCAGGCAGCTCGAGGATGAGCATGACAACCACGAACGGTGGCTGGTTTCCTATGCCGACTTCATCACCCTGCTGTTCGCCTTTTTCGTGGTGATGTATTCGCTCTCGTCGGTGAATGAAGGCAAGTACCGGGTCCTCTCGGATTCGATGGTGCAGGCGTTCCGCAGTATCAGCATCAATGCCGAGGGTGATCAGGTGATCGTCCCGCCCGTAATCCCCATCCCTTCGCCCAAGCTCGCAGTGTCGCCCAAGCCGGTACCGGCGGTCGTTCCCGATCCTGTCGTGGCGGCCGAGCGTCAGGCGCTCTCGGCGCGCATGAGGAGCATGGCGGAAGACATCAAGCGGGTGCTCGAGCCGCTCTCGCGCGGCGGCCAGGTGCGGGTCACCGAAGGGGCGCACGGGATCACCGTCGAGATCAACGCGAGCGTGCTTTTCCAGGTGGGAGAGGCGACCCTCGACAGTGCGGCGAGCACTGCGCTGGCGGCCGTGGCCGGGGTGCTGGCGGGCGCGGATTTTCCCATCACCATCGAGGGGCACACCGACAACACCCCGATCAATACCTATCGTTTCCCATCCAACTGGGAGCTTTCGGCGGTGCGTGCCTCAAGCGTGGTGCGGCTGTTCGTCGATTCCGGTGTCGCGCCTTCGCGCCTCACCGCAGCGGGTTATGGCGACCAGCGTCCCTTGGGTGACAACAATTCCGAGCAGGGGCGCGCGCGAAATCGCCGCGTGACTCTGCTGATCGAATCGATGCTCGGGCCGCAGGAGCAGGGCGGGGTGCCCGCGCCGGTCACCAGCAGCACCGCGGCTTCGATCCTGCCGCCACAGGGTGTCGTTCCGGTCGGCCAGGCTGCCACACCGCCGCGTTGAATTCCCTGCTGTGGGCGCCGCTTTGAGGCGAATGTCGCCCGTCGCGACTATAACGCAGCATGGGGGCTGGATCGCTGGAGGTGCGGAATGGAACAGACGCGGCTCACACAACTTCAGGAAATGGCCATCTTCGGGGGCCTGCGCGGCGACGTGCTCGAGATGCTGGAGGCACAGTCGAGCGAGCTGTGCTGCGCTGCGGGCGAGTTCTTCATCCACGAGGGCGATTCCGGCGAGCGCCTGTATGTATTGCTGGAGGGGCGCGTCGAGATTCTCAAGCGCGCCGGCGAGCGCCTGCGGCGGCTGCGCTGCCTCGGCCCCGGCGACTGCTTCGGCGAGATGGCGCTGATGGACATGTCGCGTCGCAGTGCCTCTGTGCGCGCCCTGAGCGCCTGCCGCGCGCTCGAGATTTCCGCCGCTGGGCTGCTGCACGTCTATGAGCGGGACGTCGAGCAGTTTGCGCTGCTCGAGATGAACATGGGGCGCGAGGTGAGCCGCCGTCTGCGCGAGACCGACGAGCACCTCTTCGACCCGCTACCGGACGCGGAATGAAAAGGAGGCCCCGCAGGGCCTCCGTCGTTTGCTGAGGACCGATCAGTCCGGGATGCTTACCGCGCCACGCCTGACCTCGATGCGGTCGGCTGCTGCCGGAGTGCTGGCAATCGGCGGCAGGTTGGCCAGCGTGATTGCCGGCGCCGCACCCGGCGAGCCGCCACGCGGAGTGGTGCGCACAAGTTGCGACGGCGGCAGCGGCTGTCCCCCGTGCAGGTGGTTCCACATCAGATCGAGGGCCCGGCCACCGTACACATGCAGCGGAATGAAGCGGCTGTCGAATCCGGCGAAAGGCAGGAAGGATTCGAAATGCTGGCCGTTGGTGACCTCGATGTAGCTGAGCTCGCTGCCACGTCCCTCCGCCAGGCTGTTGGCGCCGAGATAGGGACGGGAGGTGTGGTTGACCGGCACCAGCGCGTCCGAGCGGCCGTGCACGATCAGCGTCGGCTTGCCGTGCAGGTCGCCGCGCACGCTGGCCTGCTCGATGCTGGCCTGTACCTTGCGGTCATTGAGCAGTTCGCGCAGGCAGCGGGCGCCATCGTAGTAGTAGTCGAACTGGCCGGTCGAAGCGGAGATGCCGAAGGGCTCGCGGATCGGGCCGTTGACCGCGTCCTCGGCCACCAGGTTGATGCCGGTGGACGGCGGTACGCCGTTGTTGAGCGCCCACAGCGTTGGCATCGGGCTTGTCGCGGGCGCCGCCGGGGCGTTGCTGACCGCATCGGTGGTGGCCATCGAATAGCCGCACAGGTTGTCGCGCACGTCCGCGCGCTTGAAGGCATTGGCGTAGGTCACACTGACCGCCGGCGACACCGCAAAGCCGTAGTGGGAGGCATGCAGCAGGGCACTTTCGGCCTCCCAGCCGAAGCGCTGGAGACGACTCTTGGCGTCTTCGGATCGCTCGCTCACGGTGCTGCCGCTGACCATGCCCGCGGCGGCCAGCGCGGCGCAGCGGTTCTCCGCGAAGCTCGGGACCACGAAGGAGACGAAGGGGCTCTCGGCGTTCGAGGGCGCGATCGCCGCGCAAGGCTGGACCAGGTTGGCGTAGGTGATGTAGTCGTAGAGCGGTCGGCCCGGCTGCGACACCGGATTGCTGCCACGCGTGACCGAAATCTTGCGATTGGGCTTGATGTTGATCTGCGGTTCCACCGCCACCACGCCGTCGATCACGCCCCAGTTGTCCTCTTCGGCTGCGGCGAGCACCGCGCCGCCACCATTCGATACACTGGCGGCGATGACGATGGTGTTGTCCGGGGTGATGCTGCGTTCGATCTTGCCGTTGCGGGCCTTGTGACCGAACTTCTCGTTGAGCACGTAGAAGGCGTACTCGATCGCATAGAGCGTGGATTTGCCCCAGATGCGCTCGGGGTTGTCGCCCGAGTGCGCGTGCTTCATCGCGTAGCGATGCGGGTGATCGGCCAGGTAGGCGGCGCGCTCGGCAGCCGAAAGGCCGGTCGAGAAATAGGCCGCGTCGCCCGCCGCGGTGGAGGTCGAGAGCGTGCCGTCGATCAAGGTCACGGTATCGGTGTCGAGCTCATGTCCGCCCGCGCCGGTGCCCTTGTCGGTGTAGGCCACCGCGCAGCCCCGCTTGAGGGCCCATTCGCCGGTGGTGGCGATGGCGCCATAGACCCCGCGCGAACCGCTCGAGGGGGCTGCGACGATACAGGGCTTGGCCGGATCGAAGCTGTCGGGCAACTGTACCAGCAGGGTGACATTGCGGGCCCCCGCGACGTTCCTGGCGAAGGCCAGGTACTCGGTGCCGGGGATCATGCCTTCGCCGAGCACGTCATTGCCGTCGAGATCGATGTTGGGCCCGTATAGCCGGCCGAAGCCGCCATTCGAAGTCATGTCGACCAGGGCCCGGTAGTTGGTATGGATCACCAGTCGGCGCAGCTCCGAGGCGGTCGGCGCGGTGGGGTTGGCAATCGATGGCGGGGTCGCCGAGGCCAGGCCGCTCTTGCCCAGGCCTGCGGTCAGCAGATCGTCGCTACCGCGGTGTTCGGTGGTGGTGATCGGCCCCAGCCATTCCGGGGCCATGTTGTAGCGGCCCTTGCCGCCAATGCAGCCGCTCAGGATGCCGCAGCCCAGCAGCACCAGGGTGATGCGGCCGAGTCTCGAAGGGTGATGCGCCATATCTGTCTCCTCCTCGGGGTAAACCCTGGTGCCCTGAGTCCGCATCTTCGCCGCCGTCGCCGCCTATCGACGCAAATGCCGACCCGGCTCGCCCGGGTGTCCCCGTTTGTGGGTGGGGTGGAACGGGACAACCCGGATTGAGTCGTCCCGCCGGTAACTATAGTGTCTCTGTACAACTACGCCATCATGCATATGCATGGGGCCGGGACATCGGAGGAAACATGCACGCGCAGCAAGAAGTGCTACTCGAACTCCTGCAGGCGTCGCGCTGTGCGCCGCACGCCTATCGCGACGAAGCGCGGGCCTGGCTCGAGCGCGAGATCGGCTTCGATGGATCGGTGTGGGGGCATGGTCGGCGTGCCGCGGGGGGCAGCATCGAGATCGACGGCGCGGAGCTCAGAGGGCGTCCGACGGCCTTGCTCGAGGGGTTCGCCGAAGTGGCCGCGCTGGATCCGGTGAGCCGGCGCTTCGGCGCCACGCCGCGGCTGCTGCAGAACATCCAGGTCTCGCGCGACTACCGCGAGCACGCGCTCAGGCCGGTCGAAGCCTACCTGTGCCGACACCATGTGGGGCAGCTGATGCTGTGCGGCGTCGATTGCGGGCCGACCGGGCAACTCGCCTGGCTGACCCTCTATCGCGAAGAGAAAACGCGCCCGTTCAGCGAGAGAGAGGCCGGCCTGGCGGCCTTTGCGCTGCCGTTCGTGCTGCTGGCCTCGCCGCAGCTGACGATCCCGGGCGAGGGCGGCTCCAGGGAGGAGAGTGCCTGCCTGACTGCACGGGAACACGAGGTGGCGCAGGCCTATGCGGGCGGTGGCGACTACAAGTCGGTGGCACGGGCACTCGCACTCTCGCCCGCAACGGTGCGAAGCCATCTGTTGTCGATCTTCCGCAAGCTCTCGGTTCACAACAAGATCGAGCTGCGCCGCCGATTGCTCGGTGAACGCAGCTAGGCTGATGCTCATTTCCGTGCGGCGCCCGAATGCGACCCGGTCTCGCGACGGTGCCCAAGCGCGATATCGCTTCAGGCGCAGGCGCTGAGCGCGAGAGCGGCCGAAGCTGCCCTCGCGCGCCATCCCGTCTTGCCATGATCGCGCGCCTTCGGAAGACGCGCAGGCGGACGGCTCTGGACTGGCAGCAAGCCCTTGCCGGCCTCACGGCACCGATGGCGGGAACGATCTGCATTATGCTCTTGGCTGCAGCCTTGCGCTGGCGTACGTTTTGGTTTTCGCTCGGCGGCTTGCGGAACAGAATTGAACCGGACCCCGCATGAATCTCAAGCCCAGAATCCTCATCCTGACCGCCTCACTGGTGTTGGTTTCGGCCATCGGCGGGTGGGGCATGGTGCGCGAACTCGGCGAGAGAATCATCGAGGAGTGGGCGCTGCGTCACGCCGAGAAGCAGGTGCTTTACGACAAGGCGCGCACCCTGCAGCCGATCCTGCGCGAGATTGCGCTCTCCCGACAACTTGCCAATTCACAACAGATCCGCGAGTGGAGCCGCAAACCCGACGATCCAGTGCTGACTCGCCGCGCGATTGCGGAGATGGAGGCCTTCCGGCTCAACTTTTCGGATCGCAACTTCTTCGTCGCCCTGCTGGGCAACGGCCGTTACTATTACAACAACGCCGCGAACGAATACGCGGGACGGCAGCACCGCTACACCCTGGATCCGGCGAAGCCGGAGGACCGCTGGTTCTATGACATCGTCAAGCAGCGGCGCGAGATGCACATCAACGTCAACCCGGATGCGAATCTCGGGGTCACCAAGCTGTGGATCGATGTGCTGCTGCGAGACGGCGAAGACATCGTCGGCGTGGCCGGAACCGGCCTGGATCTTACCCGCTTCATTCGTGACGTGGTCGACAACGGCCAGCCCGGGATTACCAGCCTGTTCGTCGACCACG
This sequence comes from Zoogloeaceae bacterium, assembly GCA_024235595.1. GTDB lineage: Bacteria > Pseudomonadota > Gammaproteobacteria > Burkholderiales > Rhodocyclaceae > Cognatazoarcus. The sequence continues at coordinate 38,088 of JACKMC010000008.1, forward strand.
GCGGGGCGATCCAGGCCTATCGCGACCAGCGCATGATCGATTTCGCGAGCATCACGAAGCGCTCGGCTCACCACAATTCGCTCGATCTTCTGCTCGACCGCGGCGTCGATCGCGTTGCGCTTCACACCGCCATGAAGGAACTCGAGGCTCTCGACACGACCGTGGTGAGTCGTTTTGTCGAGGTGAGCGGCAAGCGCTACCTGGCGGGTGTCGCCTACCTGCCGGAGATCGACTGGTACGAGATTACCCTGCTCGATCTCGACACCCTGCTGCCGATCAGCAGCTTCACAGGGATCCTCGTCGTATATGGGCTGACCCTGCTGGCGGCACTGGTGCTCTTCAATCTTGCGATCAGCCGCTTCGTTCTGGATCCACTCGCCGAACTCGAAACCGCTGTCAGCAGGGTCCAGTTGGGAGAGTTTCCGCCCGAGTCGCTGTCGTCCGGCCGCACCGACGAGATCGGCCGCCTGATGGAGCATTTCAGGCGCATGGCGCGGAGCATGCTCAATGCCAAGCTCGAACTCGAGAGCAAGGTACGCGAACGTACCGAGGCCCTCGATCGCCTCACCAAGATCGATCCGCTTACCGAATTGCTGAACCGGCGCGGCATGGCCGAGCGGATCGAGGCGGAGATCAGCCGGGTCGGGCGCGAGGGCCGCTGTTTCGGCATCCTGTGGCTGGACCTCGACGACTTCAAGGAGATCAACGACCGGCACGGCCATGCGCTCGGCGACGAGGCGCTGAGCACGATTGCCCGCATCATCCTGTCGGTGATCCGCCCTTACGACAGCGCTGCGCGCTGGGGCGGCGACGAATTTCTCGTGTTGCTGCAGGATTGCGACGAAGCGATGCTGAGCGGCCTCGGCGAGAGAATCCGTGCCGCGATCGCCGCATGCACCACGCTGCGGACCCCGAACGGAACCGTGTTGCCGCTGGGTGCGAGCATCGGCGCCGCACTGTCGGACGGCACAAGGGGGATCGAGATGGTGTTGCACGATGCGGACCAGGCGCTCTATCGCGCGAAGAATGCGGGGCGTAACCGCGTGGTGCGGGCCTAGCCTGCCTTCCCGATGCTGCCACGGCGGCGCCTCGGAACCCTCGCCGGGCGGCGGCGTGAGATCTGCGCACCAAGCTGTCAGCGGCTGGTTCTCGATCCTTCAGGCGCCCTGGGCGGGCAGCGTGCCCGGCGCCAGCGGTTCCCCGTCGGGCGCCGCGTCAACAGGCGAAGGAGGGGTGGGCTCGATGCTGATGCGGTTTCTGCCGCTGCGCTTGGCGTGGTACATCTGCGCGTCGGCGCGCGCAACGATGTCGGTCGCCCGCTCGGCAGCCGGGCCGGGAAATCGGCTGATTCCGATGCTCGCACCGAATGGCCTGGCGGTATTGTTGGCGAGCTGCGATATCGCCGCGATGATCTTGTGCGCGATCTGCCGGCAGTCGATCTCGGAGACCGCCCCGAGGATTACGGCGAATTCGTCTCCGCCAATCCTCGCCAGCGCGTCGGTGCTGCGCAGGCTGGCCTGGATGGTGCTTACCACGCGACACAGGAGCTCGTCGCCGGCCGCGTGGCCATGCAAGTCGTTTACCCGCTTGAAATCGTCGAGATCGATGAACATCACGAAGCCCCGCTCGCCCTGCGCGATCTTCTTGTCGAGCAGCGTCGACAGCGCGCTGCGGTTCAGTGCGCCGGTGAGCGCGTCGCGCATCGCGGACGCTTCGAGTGCCGAGGCGCGTAGTTCCGCCGCGCGTCCGGAAGCGGCGATCGCTCCGGAAAGGCGCATCGCATAGAGCGGGAGCGCGATATTCCCGATCAGGAAGCCCACTGCCGCTGGCCAGTGCGCAAGCCAGAATTCCGATAGCGCCATCGCCGAGGCGAGCATCAGCGAGCTCACGACAATCGACACATGGGCATGGTGTCGTCCGAAGCGCAGCCCGTAACCTATCGTGGCGAAGGTGGGTGCCCAGATCACCAGCGAGAACACTTCGCCGCTCGCCGCAAGGCCCCAGGCCAGCAGACCGTGGTCGAGCAGCATGGCCGCGAAGCGGCGCCGCTGGGGGCCGAAGCACTGCATCGCGACGGACCACATCCAGACGCATGCGAATGCCAGATATGCTGAGGCCGGAGCGAGTGCGGGCGAAACGAGCGCCTTGTGCCCGGCAAGCCAGAGAAGGGTGAGGCAGGTGAGATAGCTTGCTGCGCCAGCGAGCCGCACAAGGGCCTGGTGACCCTCCTCGCGGGGGTCAACATTCCGTGCGCGGGCAATGAGTGTCGTGCGCGCTCGCATGGCGATCCGTATCGCTGTTGATCGAATCCGGCAGAATATGCCAACCGCAATATCCGTTGGATTGACCTGCATCAAGGGCTCCTGGCGGGCGGTGCCCGATCCCGCACGCCTTGTGGGGCGCTTTTCAGCTTGCCGGGAACCGCAGTCGAGATCGATAGTCATTGGGCTTGCGCGGGCTGGCGGCTGCGCATCGATGACACCGGAACGCGCCGCATGCGTGGCCGCCGAATGCCTTCGCGCATGGCGCGTCCGGACGCGGAGGCAGAGCGACGTGAGTGCACCGAAGGGATTGCTGCAGCGAGGACTTGCCTTCGTGGATATCGAAACCACCGGCGGTTCCTCGCAGCGCGAATCGATCACCGAGATCGGGATCGTCGAGCTGGACGAGTCAGGCGTTCGAGAATGGTCCAGCCTGGTGCGGCCGGAAATGCCCATTCCGGCCCACATCGAACGGCTTACGGGCATCTCGAACCGCATGATCGCCGATGCACCGCGCTTCGCCGACTTGGCGGACACGGTGTTCGACCGGCTCGAGGGGCGGGTGTTCATTGCCCACAATGCGCGCTTCGACCATGCTCATCTGCGCGCCGCGTTTCGACGCACCGGCATGGACATCCGACCGCGGGTGCTGTGCACCGTGAAGCTCTCACGGCGGCTGTATCCCGCCTGTCGAGGCCACAGCCTCGATGCGCTGATCGCGCGGCACGGCCTGCAGGTGCGCGATCGCCATCGTGCGCTGGGCGATGCGCAGGCGCTGCTGCAGTTCTGGATGATGCTCAACGAGCATTTCCCGTCGGGGCAGGTCGAGGAGGCCGTGCGCACGATCATCGGTCATCCGAGCCTGCCCTCGCAGCTCGATCAAGGCCAGCTCGAGGGCTTGCCTGACGGCCCTGGCGTGTATCTGTTCTACGGCGACACCGCCATGCCGCTCTATGTCGGCAAGAGCACCCGCCTTCGCAGCAGGGTGTTGTCGCATTTCTGCGCGGATCACCGCGGCGAGCGCGAGCTGAGCCTGAGTCAGCAGGTGAGGCGGATCGAGTGGCTGGAAACCTCGGGCGAACTGGGCGCACTGCTCAAGGAGGCCCAGTTGATCAAGCAACTTCAACCCAGCCACAACCGCCTGCTGAGGCGACATCGCGACCTGTGCGCATGGCGGCTCGGCACGGACCTGCTCGGAGACCCACGGCTGGAGCTGGCGCAGGGTGAGATGCTGGATCCCGGCCAACAGGACAACCTGTTCGGCATCTTCCGCAGTCGCCGCGAGGCCACCGCCAGGCTGCAGGCGCTGGCTCGCGAACATGGCTTGTGTCCACCGCTGCTCGGGCTCGGGCGGCCGGCCGGTGAGGGTCGGCGGTGTTTCGACTTTCAGCTCAAGCGCTGTGCCGGAGCTTGCGCCGGCGTGGAATCGTCCGCGGTGCACGGGCAGCGGTTGCGCCATGCGTTGAGCGCGCTCAAGCTGCAAAGCTGGCCCTTTCCCGGCCCGGTCGGCTTGCGCGAGGGTCGCAGTCTGCATGTGATCGATGGCTGGCGCTACCTTGGCAGTTGCGAGGACGAGGGCTCGCTCGAGCAACTGCTGCGATCGGCGCGACCAAGCTTCGATCTCGATATCTATCGGTTGCTGGTGAAGGCAGTGGGGCGATTCGAGGCAGTCGAGCTCGCGCCAGGCGACAGCGCTCGGCGGGAGATGGTTGCGACAGCGGCCGAGGTGGGCCGCCGGGAGCTGGCCTGAGGCGGCTTGCGGCGGGAAGCCAATCCGTCGATCGGGCGGTGCGGGTCATGCGAATGACTTGTTGCAAAGCACAATCGCACGGCACAATTCGCTCATTGATCCAGGGTCCGAAGCAATGCGAAACAGCTCCCACCACGAATCGGGTCTCCTGCGCTGGCTCGGCACGTCGTTGAGACGCCTCGCCGGGTTGCTGCGCGGCAGGCCCGCCGCGCATGCGGTGCCCGGGCAGGTGTCCGTTCCGGCAGGCAGCGAACAGCCCGGGCCGGAGAGTGCACCAGCCGCCGAGATCGGCGGCCCTGGCACGACCGCAGTCGATGCCCTCGCGCCACGGGCCGACCCGCGAACCGTGCCGCCAGCGGCCGCCCCGGATATTGCGGAACCCGAAGCCCGGACCGAAACCCAGCCCGAAGCCCGGACCGAAGCCCAGCCCGAAACCCAGCCCGAAACCCAGCCCGAAACCCAGCCGGGATTGCCGCCTGAAGCCGAGGCCGAGGCGGACCTCGAACGCGAAGCCGAACGGGAGCCGGCGCCGGAGGCCGCACCCGAGAGCGCGGTGCTCACGGTGCCGGATCCCGAAGTCGAACTTCTGCTCGGCAAGATTGCCGAGGTCGAGGGCATGCTCGCCGACCTCACGGCCCGTCAGGCCGAAATGCAACAGCTCGTACATGACTTCCAGGTGGCGCAGTACCGTGTGCTTGGCGATTCGCTGGCCGAGCTGCTGAGCCTGCGGCACGAGTACGCCAGGGCACTGGCGGCCAGCTCAGGGCTCGAGGGCGATGCCGAAAAGGCGCGCCGTGCGGCCGAACAGCGCGAAGCTTTCTCCGAGACGCTCGACGAGGCCGCCCAGGCGCGTCCGGAGCTCGACACCGACAGTCGCGGCGAACTCAAGAGGCTGTATCGTTCGATCGCCATGCGCTGCCACCCCGACCGGGTCGCCGAGACCGACAAGGCGGCCGCCCATGAACGCTTTCAACGCGCCCAGAGGGCGTATCGCGACCGTGACACGGGTGCCTTGCACGCCTTGCTGCGCGAACTCGACGCCCAATTGACGGCCACCCCGGGCGCAGCCCATGCCGCCGCGCCGGGCGCAGCGGCGCTCAAACGTACCCTGTCGGCCATGCGTGGCTCTGCGGCCGACTTGATCCTCGCGATCCAGACCCTGCAACTGGACGACGACTACCGCCGCGCGCAGCGCCGCGACGAATGGGACGAATATTTCGAGAGTGCGCGGTCGGGGTTCGAGATCGAGTGCGAGGCCTTGCGGCGGGCGATCGAGGCCTTGCAGGCCTGACGGCGCCGCGTTCGCCGAGCGGGCGCAGCGCTGCGGTTTGCAGGATCGTTTCCGCTTGTCGAAGGGTTCGTCGCAGCGGGCCACGAAATCCTTTGAGGCGAGCGGCAGGGGGCAGGCACGGCAGGCGCTGGGGTCGGGGCCTGCGGGCATCTTGCCGTCGGCACCGCGTCTCATGGTATCTCCATCACCGGGGCGGTGCCGTCCGGGAACCGCAGGCCGCGTTAGGCGGTGTGCGCGACCGGGTTGAGGTAGATCTCGCGGATCTTGCCGACTTCGGCCTTGTGGGTGTTTGCGAGGAATCCCGGCCAGCTGCGATAGGTCCCGGGCAGGGGCAGGGACCCACCGCTCATGGCCTTTGCCATGGAGCGCTCGGTGCCCATCGATGCACAGCCCGCCACACCCGCGGCAAGGGCCCAGATTTCCGCGGCGACCATGGCCGCAGATTGCATCTTGTCGATGAGCGCTCTCCTCGAGGCCGGGGGTCTCCGGCTGGATACCCTCGGGCTCCGAGCGAAACGGCGAAATGGAGGCGAGAGGCGATGCCTGGGGACGGGCGATGCGCAGGCCGACGGCTGGGCTGGTCTGCATGGGCGCATGGGCGCCGATTTCAGCCGCTGGATACGATCGCCGTCGGTTTGAGCTTGGGCGCGATCAGCATCCCCTTGCGTGCCCGGCGATGGCGCAGCGCCTCGAGCTGGGCGGGCTTGTAGCTGGCCTGGGTGGGCTTGCTGCCGCGGCCGATGCCTTCGACCACCACCACTGCGTCGTTGGGCGGCACCGCCACCGCGGCGAGGCCTTCCTTGTCGTCGAGGCCCATCACGATCACCCCGCGGCCGCCGGACTGAGTCTTGAGTTCGGGGCGGGGGAACACCAGGATGCGGCCGTTCTCCGAAGCGGCCACCACCCAGTCGCCATGCACCTTGCCGGGCGAGAGCACCTTCTCGCCCTTCTCGAGCGTCATGAAGGCCTTGCCGGCCTTCTGGCGGCTGGTGGCGTCGCCGATGCTGCAGATGAAGCCGTAGCCGCCAGAGTTGGCGAAAACATAGCTGGCCTCCGGCGTGTCGCTCACCACCTGGGCGAGCTTGGCGCCGTCCTGGAAGCCGGCGAAGGTAGCGATCGGTGCGCCGTCGCCGCGCCCGCCGGGCAGCTCCGCAACCTTGACGGTATAGGCGCGACCATTGGTGTCGATGACGATCAGCGGCCACACCGTACGGGTCTCGATCACCGCGAAGCCGAAGTCGCCGGTCTTGTAGCCGATCGCCGAGGCGTCGATGCCGTGACCCTGGCGGGCGCGCACCCAGCCGTTCTTCGAGACGATCACCGTGACCGGTTCGTCGGGCACGCTGATCTCGGCCGGCGCGACCGAGGCCACGCTCTCGATCAGGGTGCGGCGCTCATCGCCGTATTTCTTGGCGTCGTCCTGGATTTCCCTGAGGATCAGGCGGGTCATCGCGGCGCGGCTGTCGAGCAGGTGCTGCAGGCCGCTGCGCTCCTCGCGCAGTTCGTTCAGCTCCTTCTCGATGCGGATGCCCTCGAGGCGGGCAAGCTGGCGCAGCCGGATCTCGAGGATGTCCTCGGCCTGCACGTCGCTGAGGCCGAAGGCCGCGATCAGCGCCGGCTTGGGCTCGTCCGACTCGCGGATCACGCGGATCACTTCCTCGATGTTGAGGAAGGCGATCATGCGCCCTTCGAGGATGTGGATGCGGCGATCGACTTCGGCCAGGCGGTGGCGGGTGCGGCGTTCCACCGTGACGTAGCGGAAGTCGATCCACTCGCGCAGGATCTGCACCAGGTTCTTCTGTTGCGGCCGGCCGTCGCGGCCGATCATGGTCATGTTGACCGAGGTGGAGGTCTCGAGGCTGGTGTGGGCCAGCAGCACGGCCATGAACTCGTCGCGGTTCTGGCGGCTCGAGCGCGGCTCCAGCACGATGCGCACCGGCGACTGGTCGGACGACTCGTCGCGCACCGTCTCCACCGCGCCGAGCACCAGCTGCTTGAGGTTCTTCTGTTCCTGGCTGACGTCCTTCTTGCCGGCGCGCGGCTGCGGATTGGTGAGGGTTTCGATCTCGGCCAGCACCTGGGCGGCGGAAACCCCATGCGGCAGCTGTTCGACGATCACCCGCCACTGGCCGCGGGCCATCTCCTCGATGCGCCAGCGGGCGCGCACCCGCAGGCTGCCGCGACCGCTGGTGTAGGCGTCGCGGATTGCCTCGGGGCTGGAAATCAGCTGGCCGCCGCCGGGGAAGTCGGGGCCCGGCATGATCGCCAGCACGTCGGCCAGGGTGGCATCCGGGTGGCGGATCAGGTGGCAGGTGGCCGCGGCCACTTCGCGCAGGTTGTGCGGCGGGATCTCGGTGGCCATGCCGACCGCGATGCCCGAGGCGCCGGTCTTGAGGCCGAAGGGCAGGCGCGCCGGCAGCAGCTGCGGCTCTTCGAAGGCGCCGTCGTAGTTGGGCAGGAAATCGACGGTGCCGCGGTCGATCTCGGAGAGCAGCAGCTCGGCGATCGGGGTGAGACGGCATTCGGTGTAGCGCATCGCCGCCGCCGAGTCGCCGTCGCGCGAGCCGAAGTTGCCCTGGCCATCGACCAGCGGATAGCGCAGCGAGAAGTCCTGCGCCACCCGCACCATGGCGTCGTAGACCGAGGTGTCGCCGTGGGGGTGGTACTTGCCGATCACGTCGCCGACCACGCGCGCGGACTTCACGTGCTTGGAGGTGGACGACAGGCGCATCTCGCTCATCGCGTAGAGGATGCGGCGCTGCACCGGCTTCATGCCGTCCTCGACCTGCGGCAGCGCGCGCGACTTGACCACGCTCATCGCGTAGGCGAGGTAGGCGCGCTCGGCGTAGCGGTCGAGCGGCAGGGCGTCGTCGCCGAGTTCCCCGCCTTCGTCGTCGGGCGGCACCGGCGGTGCAGGCGGCGCCGCGTCCTGCCCGGCGGGCGGGGGTGGGGCTTCGGCGGCCTCAAGGGCGCCGGGCGGGGTCGGCGGGGCGCCGAACATGTCGAGGGTGTCGTTGCTCATTGATTGCCTGGCGAAGCGGATTCGGGCGGCCCGGCAAGAGCTGGCGTGCCGGCCGCGAAACGTCGATCAGCGGCGCATTGTACGACGACACCCCGGACGCTGCGCATTACACGGTGATGACCTTGTCCACCATCTGCTGCCATTCGATGATCTGCAGCATGGTGCCGCGCCAGCGCGAATCGGTGGCATCCATGAGGCTGTAGTGCTCAAGGCAGGAGCGACACACCACGATTTCGACTTTCTCCTCGGCCAGCGCCTGCAGGCTCTCGAGGCAGGGCGAGCCTTCACAGGCGAGCTTCACGCCGGCGCCGTAGAACAGCAGCGCGCGAGGGCGGAAGTTGCCTTCGAGCAGGGTCGCGAAGTAGCGGGTTGCGAGGCTGTGACGCAAGGCTTCGTCGCCCTGGCCGAGGCCGTCGTTGGTGATCAGGAGTGCGGTGTTGTGCATGGAATTGTCGCGAACGGCGATACGTCGCGTCCCGTTAAGTTGAGGGGGAGAGTCTTGTCAGGCGCGGTCAGCGAGGGGGCGGCGAGGCGGAGCTGGCCGCGCGCTGTCTGCCACCGCCGGCACCTATGGGCCGCGCCATGACGCGGGTCGGTGGGTTCGATACGGCACGAATCAAGATGGGAGGTCCGGCGCGATCTGCCTGAGCCGCTCGGCGGCGGGGCTCGAGCGTGGATGGAATCGACGCGCGGTGAGGAAGGCCAGCGTTGCACCCTCAGCATCCTCGTCACTCAGCAGCAGTTCGCCGAATTGGCACAGGGCGCCGAAATGGCGTGGTTCCAGCGACAGGGTGCGGGTGATCGCGCAAGTGCATTCCTCATCCCGGCCAGTCAGGTAAAGCACGACCGAGAGCTTGTTCCAAGCCTCGGCATAGTCGGGGCAGAGGCGCAGCAGCCGAACCAGCCGGGTTTCGGCGATGTCCAGGCAGTTGTGGGCGATGTCGTCCACCGCCTTGTCGAGCACCTTTGCGGCTGCCGCGTTGCGATGCGACATCCAGGTGTCCCAGATCAGGTCTTCGACCGCCTCGGCGTCGCTGTCGGGGTGTCGCAGCGTGGTAAACAGCATGTCGAGGCGTGCCGGCATCGCCGCCGCAGGGCGACGGTACGGCAGCGTGGGCAAGAGGCGTAGAACACAGTCGGCATTGTCGATCATGATTTTCGTCCTCCTCGGTCGGTTGCAATCTCGGTTCGGGGGGCATCAGCATGGCTTGCCCGCCCGCATTCCGCAGTGGAACTCGATCCTTGCGCGCCGCTGAGACGCAGTATGTGACGGCGCGGCGCCCGATGCTCGTGATGCATGCCATGTTTGCCGGCTGTTCTCGACAAACTGCGCGGCCCGGCCGGGGAAAGGGTTCCACAGCTCGAATATAGAGAAATTGTTGCGCTGCAGCAATCGTTTTCTTCGCTCGGCAAGCGCTTCGTGCAGGCCATCCGCATTCGACGCCCTCGCAGCCTTGTGTCGGGGCGAGAGCCTGCTATGACGAAGAGAAGGGGGGCGGCATCATCGAATGGGCAGGTCCGCGCGCGGGCGGCCGGCCCGGGATGGCGAAAGTACGGGGGGTCGGATGAGGCTGGTGCGTGCGCGGGCGATCGGGTGGCATGGGCGCGGACTGCTTGCGCTGACGGTCCTGCTGGCGGCGGGCCGGGTCCTTGCAGCGGGCTTCATCGATACGCCACAGGTCAATGGGGTGAATGCGGAGATCCTCGCCGCGCGTGGCGATGAAGCCTTCGAACGACAGCTGGAGATCGCGCGGCAGCGTGGTGAGGCGGGGTGCCGGAAGCATTGCACCATGATCGCGCGTGCTGTGGGCGCGGTGCTGGGCGCGGCCCGCAGGCAGAGCGAGTTCGCACGCAGCACAGGATGGCGGGTCGCGGCGAGCAGCGCTCGCGGCGCCGAAGCCTACGCGTTTCCCGGCGGCCAGATCGTGGTCTCGGAAGGCTTGATCGACAGTCTCGCACTGAACGAGGCCGAACTCGCCTTCGTGCTCGCTCACGAGGTGGCACATGTACTTCTGCGCCACGAGGGCCAGACGCTCGCCCTGGCCGACGCGATGAGCCTGCCGCGCGGCGTATCGCGCAGCATCGACGATCTGTATTTCCAGATGGGTTTCGATATCGGGATGTTGCTGAGGATGGCGCCGCTGCTGCAGCGTGCCGAGCTCGAGGCTGACGGCGCCGCGCTAGTGCTCGGTGCACAGGCGGGGTATCGCCCCGACGAGATGGCCGGCTTCGTGCGCAAGCTGGTGGCAGCCGAGGCTTCGGTGCAGGCGTTGTTGGCAACTCACCCGGCTGGCGGCGAGCGACTGCGGGAGGTGGAACGGGCGCTGCCGCTGGCGCGAGGCGTATGGCGGAGGTTCGGACGCCAGCGCGGGGACGCTCCGCTTCGCTGATCTGCGCCCGCGTGAGCGGGCCTGGCGCTCTCGAAGCTGTTCCGCGACAAGCATGCGTGGGTGCCTCACGAGAGCCGCCTTGCCCGCTGCACAGCCAGCGCATGATCGAAGAGGCCTGGCTCGAAGCGCTGGATCGCCATCGATCGGGCTGCCGGGCGGCTCAGATATCCGCCTCGACGGTATCGCCCTTGTCTTCCATCCACGCCCGCCGCCCCGAGGCCTCGCCCTTGCCCATCAGCAGGGTGAACATGCGCAGCGTGGCGGCGATCGCGCCGGGCCGGACCTGCACTGGCAGCACCCGCCGGGTTGCCGGGTCCATGGTGGTCTCGCGCAACTGATCGGGGTTCATCTCGCCGAGGCCCTTGAAGCGGCCGATCTCGATCGCCTCCGGCTTGAAGCCCTCCTGGGCGACGCGGTCGCGGATCGCGGCGAGTTCGCCCTCATCGAGCGCGTAGAGGCGGCGCGCCGGGCGCTTCTTTCCCTGGGCGGGCACGTCCACGCGGTACAGCGGCGGCTGCGCGACGTAGATGTGGCCGCGCTCGATGAGCTTGGGAAAATGACGGAAGAACAGGGTAAGCAGCAGGGTCTGGATGTGGGCGCCGTCTACGTCCGCGTCCGACATGATGACCACCTTGCCGTAGCGCAGGCCGCCCAGATCGGGTGCGCTGTCCGCGCTGTGGGCATCGACCCCCAGCGCCACCGCGATGTCGTGGATCTCGTTGTTGGCGAGCAGCCGATCCGGGTCGACCTCCCAGGCGTTCTGGACCTTGCCGCGCAGCGGCAGGATGGCCTGGGTCTCCTTGTTGCGGGCCATCTTGGCGGAGCCGCCGGCCGAGTCGCCCTCGACGAGAAAGAGTTCGTTGTTGGCGATGTCCTCGGATTCGCAGTCGGAGAGCTTGCCGGGCAGCACCGCGACCCCCGAGGTCTTCTTCTTCTCGACCTTCTGGGCGTTCTTCTGGCGTGCGCTGGCCGCCTTGATGGCCAGTTCGGCGATCGCCTTGCCGGCCTCGACATGATTGTTGAGCCAGATCTCGAAGGGGTCGCGCAGCATTCCCGAGACCAGCTTGACCGCCTCGCGGGAGTTGAGCTTCTCCTTCACCTGGCCCTGGAACTGGGGGTCGAGCAGGCGCGCCGAGAGCACGAAGCTCATGCGGCCGCACACGTCTTCCTGCTGCAGCTTGATGCCGCGCGGGGTCAGCGCGTGGTGCTCGACGAAGGCCTTCATGGCCTCGAAGACGCCGCTGCGAAGGCCCGACTCGTGGGTGCCGCCGGCCACCGTGGGGATCAGGTTTACATAGGATTCGCTGGCCACGGGATGCTCGAACCAGCCCAGCACCCAGGCCGCGCCCTCGCCGTTGGCAAAGCTCGCGTCGTCCGCGCCGGCGTACTTCTCGGCGCTGAAAAGCGGCGCGACCGGCTCCTGTTCGCCAGCCTGCTCGCGCAAATAGCCGGGCAGTCCTTCCGGGTAGCTCCAGGTCTTGGAGAGCACACCGCCGCCGGCCTGCTCGATGTCGAGCCGCACGCTCACACCGGCCAGCAGCACCGCCTTGGAGCGCAGCAGGCGCTCGATCTCGGCCTGTGGCACCCTGGACGTCTCGAAGTACTTGCCGTCGGGCCACACCCGCACCCGGGTGCCGCTCTGGCGGCCGCATTCGCCCGTCACGCTGATCTCGCCGATGGTCTCGCCGCCGTCGGCGAAGTCGATGCGGTGGATCCTGCCCTCGCGCCTGACCTCGACCTCGATGCGGGTCGACAGCGCATTGGTGACCGCCACGCCGACCCCGTGCAGGCCGCCCGAGAAGGCATAGGCGCTGTTGCCTTCCTTTTTGTCGAACTTGCCGCCGGCGTGCAGCCGGGTATAGGCCAGCACCACCACCGGCACCTTCTCGACCGGATGCAGCCCCACCGGGATGCCGCGGCCGTCGTCGGCCACCGTGACCGAACCGTCGTTGTGCAGGGTCACATGGATCTTCTTGGCAAAGCCGCCCAGCGCCTCGTCGGCGGCGTTGTCGATGACTTCCTGGATGATGTGGGCGGGCGAGTCGGTGCGGGTGTACATCCCGGGTCGCTCGCGTACCGGCTCGAGTCCCTTCAGGACGCGGAAGGATGATTCGTCGTAGTTCTTGTCGCTGGCCATGATGTTTCCGTGTGCTGCTCGACCGGATCGGTCGGCAGGATTGCTTCCGGCGGCAAGGATAGCGGCTTTGGGGCAGGCCTGCCGAGCGGATGTGAGCAGCGGGACGCCTCGCGGGCTAAGCTGTCGAAATTGCCGCGGCGCGCTCGGCGCGCGCCCGCGCCTTGCCCGAAGGAGGTTTTCGCCATGATCATCGACATCAGCCCCGGCATCCATCCCGGCCTGCCGGTGTGGCCCGGGGATGCGCCGGTCGAGTTCGAGCGCACCGCGACGATCGGGCCGGACTGCCCGGTCAATGTCTCGAAGATCAGCCTGTCGACCCACACCGGCGCGCATGCCGATGCGCCTTTTCATTTCGACGCCGAGGGCCTCGCCATCGACCAGGTGCCGCTCGACACCTACCTGGGGCGCTGCCGGGTGATCCACCTGATCGGTATGCGTGGCGCGGTCCGGCCCGAGCAGGTCGCCGCGCGGCTCGCCGATTGCCCGCCGCGGGTGTTGTTCCGCACTTATGCGTGCGCGCCGCAGGGCGCCTGGGACAGCGACTTCTCCACGGTGGCGCCCGAAACCATCGACCTGCTGGCGGCGCACGGGGTGAAGCTGGTCGGACTCGACACCCCCTCGCTCGACCCCGAGAGCGCCACCATCATGCATGCCCACCTCGCGGTGTGCCGCCACGGCATGGTGATCCTCGAGGGGCTGGTGCTCGATGCCGCCGAAGAAACCGACTACGAGTTGATCGCCTTGCCGCTCAAGCTTGCCGGGCTGGATGCTTCGCCGGTGCGCGCGGTGCTGCGCCCGCTCGCCGGAAGCTGACCGCAAAGGCTCGTTCCACTTGGCTGTCGAGCGGGGCGGGCCTTCCATGGGCAAGACTGCTCGTGCGAGTTGCGGCGGACCCTGCTGCTCCGGAATGCACCGCGTGCCGTGGCTCGCCACGAGCCAGGCGCTGCAGGGTGCCGCGCTGTTTTACGGGCAAGGACCGGTGCCCGGTTCGGCCTTGAAGCCGGGGAGCGTGCTCGCACGGGGCAAGGCCGCGGAACATGCGGCCCGGCCATTTTGGCGAAGCCGCAGGACTGAAGGGCCGCCGGTGCCTGTGCGCGCTGGGCCATGGGCATTCCCATGGCCCAGCGCACCTCAACGCATCTCGCGCCCGAGCTGTGCCAGGTAGGTGCGCATGAAGGCGACCCGCTCGGCCGCCTCGCTGCGGGCCGCCGCGGTGTGCAGGGTCTCGGCGACACGAAACAGCTTGCGGTAGAAGTGATCCACGCAGAAGGCCTGGTCGTCCGGCTCGCGCTCGTCGCAGAAGGGATCGTCGGCCGAGTAGAGCGGGCGTTGCAGCACGCCGCCCACCAGCAGGCAGCGCGAGATGCCGATCGCACCCAGGCCGTCGATGCGGTCTGCATCCTGCACTACCTGCGCTTCGAGCGTGCGGGCGGGGATCGCGGCGCTGAAGCTGTGTGCCTCGATGGCGTGCGCGATGGCCGGCCGCAGCGCTTCCGGGTAGTCGATGCTGTGCAGAAAACGGCTTGCTTCCTGAGCGGCGAGGCGCGAGCCGAGATGACGCTCGGGGTGGTTCTTGGGCAGGCTTACGCAGTCGTGGAGCCAGGCCGCCGGAATCACTATCGCCAGCTCGGCCCCTTCGGCGGTGGCGAAGCGGCGGGCGCATTCGACAACCCGGCGCACATGCTGCAGGTCGTGCGCCGGGTCGGGCGGCAAGCGGCTGGCGATGTACTCGGCAAAGCGCGATTCGGGCAGGGTCAAGGCGGCCTCGGCGGTAAATGCGGCGGCCCCACATGGTGGCGCATCCTGCCCGTGGCGAAAAGCCCGCGTGCCCGACGAGGCAGCGCTGCGGGGGCCCTGCAGGACGCAGCGCCCGCGGCGGGCGCGGTTTCGATCAGGGATGCGCCGGTGCTTGCGAGAGCGCAAGCGTCGCGCCCCGACGTCGGGCGAAGCCGGCAATCAAGCCGATCCCCGCCAGCATCAGCGCCCAGGATTCGGGTTCCGGAACCGCCGCGGCAACCGTGAGCCGGCCCAGGATGCCGTCACGTTCTTCGTTGGGCCCGGCGGTGAAGTACAGGCTGTTGGCGTCGCCGAGGGACCAGCCATTGCCGAAGGTGAGGCCCCAGATGCCGTCGATGCTGATGATCTCGCCATCGGCATCCCGCAGGTAGCCCTTCTGGTCGCCGGTTTCCAGATCGAAGGCGACGATGGTGCCGTCGCCGAAATTCGCCACCAGCAGGTCGCCGCCGAAGGCACCGAATTCTTCGGGAGCGATGACCATGCCCCAGGGGGCGTTGAGCAGTTCGTGCCCGGCGAAGTCCTGCAGCATGTTGCCGTCGCGGTCGTAGGCGACGATGCGGCCGAAGCCCGCGCCGGGGATCTCTTCGGTGGGCTCGTCGATCTCGAACGAGTTCTCCGCCCAGGCGACATAGATGCGGCCGTCGCCGAGTACCTGCACATTGAAGGGGTGGTAGGTGATCGACAGATCGGCGGGGCGCTCGAACATGCCGGGCGCGCTGATCTCGTTCCACTGGTTGTTGAAGCTCATGACGCGGCCGTTGGCGAAGTCGGCCACGTAAAGACGGTTGTCCGCGACCGCATTGCCGCCGGCGTCGGTGCTCCAGTGATCGGTGGTCATTGCCACGCCGTTGAAGCCGGGCCGCGCGATGAGCCCCTCGGCTGCGTAGTCGATGCCAGAGTAGTCCTTGATCACCACGGCTTCGAGCATGCCCGGGTCGGTCTTGGTGCGCCAGGCGTTGATGGTGCCTTCCTGGGTCACGAAGATGAACTTGGCCGAACCCGCGTCGATGCCCGCGTTGCTGCCGTTGGAGAAATTGACGGCCGGGCCTGAGACATGGAACTCGACGGGCTGGCCGGGCAGGTCGCTGGCCGCGTTGTAGACCTGCCCGGTGACCGTGGCGATGCCATCGGAGGCCGTCTGCACCAGATCGAGGTCGCGCGCGCTGGTGACGATCGGGATCACCTTGAGCCCGTCCTGGTAGAGCGGGATCGCGGCGCCGCCGCCCACCGGGCTCAGCACGTCGCCGATGTAGGTGGTGGTGGTGCCGGTGCCCGCATTGCTGGTCCAGATGTGCCCACCGGCGCCGGGTGGGCGCAGTGCGATGCCCCAGGGGTTGACCAGATAGGGGTCGACGAGGGCGGTGGGATTGTATTTGGCGTCGTTGGCGACGAGCCGGGTCTGCAGGTAGGCATTGGCGCCCCCGGCGAGTGCATGCGCCGAACAGGCGAGGGTCAGCGCCGAGGCCGCGAGGCGCAGGCCGCTGGTGAGGATCGTGGACATGTTCGCTCCCGTGTTGATGGCGCGACCTGCCCGTGCGGGCAGGTCGCGGGACAACGCATCAGGCCTTGCGGCGACGCGCTGCAACGCCCAGCAGACCGAGACCCGCGAGCATCATGGCGTAGGTTTCGGGCTCGGGTACGGCGGCGGTGATCATGATCGTGCGATCGACGCCGCTGGCGGGGTGCTGGACATTCACATAGGCGACGTTGGGGTTGAACCTGTCGAAGTACAGTCCGGTGTTCTCGGAGCCGGCGGCACCGTTGGAGGCCCAGCGGGCGAGGCCTTCACCTTCGTCGAGAAGGTCGCCGTCGTGGTTGAGGTCCACCGCCAGCCAGATGTCGTCGTCACTGCCGCCGTTGCGGTCCTCGACAATGTAGATGTTGCCGACCGCGTCGATGGCGAGGTTGTCGGCATTGCGCAGGCCACCGCCCGCGGCGGTGCCGGTTGCCAGATCCATGAAGCTGGAGTCGGCGAACAGGCGCACCTCGCCGGTGCTCAGGTTCATGTTGTAGACGCGGCTGCGGCCGTCGGTGGTGTTGGCGTTGTCGTCGGAATCGGTGGTCGCCCAGTAGAGCAGTTGGTCGCCGTTCGCGAGGGTCTGGAGCTCGAGGTCTTCGGGCCGGTTGTAGCCGCTGCCGAGCACGCTGGCGACGTCGGCGGTGGCGCGTCCGTCGATGGTCGTGCCGTCGGCAGCCATCACCGACAGTCCGGCAATCGGGCTGCCGTCGGCCTGGGTGATCGCTACCCAGGAACTCGCTCCGGTGATCGCCGGGCCGTTGTTGCCTTCGAACTGGCCGCCGGCGCCGACTTTCAGCACGAAGGACTGGCCGGCGGCGAAGTAATCGTCGCCGCTGGTCGCGTTCGGGTTGGCGGAGACGTACTTGTAGATCGAGCCGCCGTTCAGTTCATCGACGAAGTAGAGCGATTTGCCGGCGTCGAAGGCCAGGCCCTCGTGCGAGACGCGGGGGATGATCGAGCGGGCGACGAAGTCACCGCCGTTGGCCGTTGCGGTGGTGGCGTTGGTGATCTCGAAGATGCGGCCCCGGCTGCTGCCCGTGCCCCAGGATTCCTCGGCCGTTAGATAGCTGCCCCACGGCGTCCAGCGTGAGGCGTCGCCCGAGACGAAGCTCTGCGTTCCCGGGGCGACGATGGTCACCGTGCGGGTGGTGTAGTTGCTGTCCCACAGATCGATGCGCTGCACGCCGGCGCTGTTCGTCTCGAAGGGCATGAACAGGTAACGTCCGGCGTCGGGGCCGGTCTCGTTTGCGGTGATCATGTCGAAGTTGCCCGAGCTGGAGCCCGGCACGAGGCTGTTCTGGGTGGCACGGTCGGCAATCGTGACCTGGGTGAAGTCGGGGCTCGACAGCACGAAGGGCTGCGATTCGTCCGCGATCACGCCGCTCGAACTGCTCAAGGGCGTGATGTTGTCGAAGAGGGTATCGGCGGCAAAGGCGGGGGTGCTTGCCAGCGCAGCGATTGCGAGGGCAATGCGGGACGGTGTGAGGATCATCGGATTTCGCTCCTGACGGAATTGCTCGAAGGCCGGATTGGCCTGGGCGGGAGTCTGAAAGCCGTCTGTTACAAAATATCGGGACGCGGGCGACGAATGCTGCGCGGGTCGCGCCGCAGCCGCCTGTGAAGGCGTGCTACCGACCGCGGACGAGGGTGTCCACGGCGCAGCAAGGCTCCCGTCGTGCCCGCGCGGGCCAGCCTGGAGTGGCATCGAGAGCGACGACGCCGATCGGCGACCTCGCGGTACCGGCGCGATGCCGGTCCCCGCCGTC
This sequence comes from Zoogloeaceae bacterium, assembly GCA_024235595.1. GTDB lineage: Bacteria > Pseudomonadota > Gammaproteobacteria > Burkholderiales > Rhodocyclaceae > Cognatazoarcus. The sequence goes on from JACKMC010000008.1 coordinate 56,021, forward strand.
GATGGTGAGGGGGTGCGCTGCAGCGACGCTATTTCACTTCGATCGCGATCGTGGTGCTCAGCTCGGGGCCGTAGGACTGATGCGCGCCATCGGCGAACTGCAGCGTCAAGGTGTGCTTCCCGGGAGGGAGCTTGAGCGTGGTTTCGGTCTGGCCCTTGCCGAAGTGCATGTGGGTCGCGTCTGCGGGGACGACGCTACCCTTGGGAACCGCTTTGCCGTCGACGATCAGGTGGTGGTGGCCGGTGCCCTCCAGCAACTGCCCTGCGGGGGCCACTGTCATGCCCTCGACGCCCATCCTCACGGTGAACTCGGACGCTACGGTGGCACCATCGACCGGCTCGAGGAACATCACGCGACCGCCGGCCAGGGCTTGGGCGGCCAGCAAAGTGGTGGTGAGGATGCCGAACAGGATTTGTCGAGGAATATTCATTGTTCTTCCTTGTGTGTTTGCGCGGGGCGCGCCATTCAGAGTAGGCAAGAACGAGTGTGGGCGCCAGTCGCCGGGAGATCGCCTTGCGAGGCGTATCGCGGTTGGAGCGCAGAGCGAGTGATGCGGCCAGCTAGCGCTTGGCCGTGAGCAGCGCCAGCGCTGCCGCGTGGAGCGGGGTGCCGGCACGGCCGAAGGCTTCGCAGATCGACAGGTGGTCGTCGTCGGGCATTGGCACGATGCGCGAGTGGCACTGCGGCCAGGCCTCGACGAGCAGCTTCAGTTGGCGCTTGAATTCGTCGCTTTCGCGACCACCCACTGCGGCAAGGATCGGCGCGGCATGGGCCGGTGCGTGGCGGATCGGGGAACAGCCGGCAACGAGTGCGTCGGTGAGATGCAGATCGGCCTGCAGGAAGGGCACCTTGCGCAGCGGCGCCAGCTCGACCAGCGGCGAGAGGGTGATGGCCGCGGCGATCATGTCGCCGGGCAGCGCCGCGTCGAGACCTGGCCAGTCGGTGGCGAGCGCCATGGCGGCGAGCTGTCCGCCGGCCGAATGCCCCGACACCACCATGCGACGGCGATCATGGCCGTGTGCCGGCGCCGCATGCCACAGCCAGGCCAGGCTGCGCCGGGTCTGGGCGACGATCTCGTCGAGCGGCGTGGCCGGGGCGAGGCCGTAGTTTACGATCGCCACCGCCACGCCGGCGTCGAGCCACGGCCGGGCAAGCCAGGCGAAGTCGTTCTTGTGCAGGCGGCGCCAGAAACCGCCGTGCAGGAAGACCAGCAGCGGCGGCGCCTTGGCCTGCGTGGGCGGCGCGAACAGATCCAGGGTTTCGTCGGGCGAGGCGCCGTAGGCGAGGTCGAGTCGCCCGCGCCCATCCGCAGACAGCTGTGCGCGGGCTTCGGCGCCCCGCGTGCCCCAGTCGGCGAGGATCTGCATGAAGGCCGGGATCGCTGCGGCTACATCGTATTCGCGGGCGTAGTCGGTCATCTTCAGACCCCCAGGTAGCGGTGCCACAGGCCGGGCTCGGCGGCCAGTGCGGCATTGTCGCCCTGCCAGCAGCTGCGCCCCTTTTCGATGAAGGTGTGGCGGTCGGCCACGCGAGTGAGCTCCTGCAGGTACTTGTCGATCACCAGGATCGCCTGGCCGGCGGCCTTGAGCCGCGCCAGCACGGCCCAGATCTCCTTGCGGATGAGCGGCGAGAGCCCTTCGGTGGCTTCGTCGAGGATCAGCAGATGCGGATTGGTCATGAGTGCCCGTCCGATGGCGAGCATCTGCTGCTCGCCGCCCGAGAGCTGGTTGCCCATGTTGCCGGCACGCTCGGCCAGGCGCGGAAACAGCGCGTATACCCCTTCCAGTGTCCAGGGGCTGGCGCTGCCGTTGCGACGGTCGCGAAAGGCCACCAGGTTTTCGCGCACGCTGAGGTTGGGGAAGATCTGTCGACCTTCCGGCACGATCGCCAGGCCCATCTGCGCGATGCGCTCGGTGGGGCGGCCGTCGATGCGCTCGCCGAGAAAGCGGATCTCGCCCTGCCAGGCGGGCAGCTGGGCGAATATGGCTTTCAGTGTGGTGCTCTTGCCCATGCCGTTGCGGCCCAGCAGGGTGGCCACCTCGCCGACCCGCAGTTCCAGGTCCACGCCGAACAGCACCTGGCTCGGGCCGTAGCCGGTTGCGAGGTTTTCGATGCTCAGCAGGGCGCTCATGCGGCGGCTCCGGCGTCGTGGTCGTCGCCCAGGTAGGCGGCGATCACCTGCGGGTCGCTGCGGATTTCGTCGACCGTGCCGCTGGCGATGACGCTGCCCGCCACCAGCACCGAGACCCGGTCGGCGAGGCGGAACACCGCGTCCATGTCGTGCTCCACCAGGATGAAGGTGCAGTGGCCGCGCAGCGACAGGATCAGCTTGCCCATCTGCCGGGACTCCTCGGGGTCGGTGCCGGCCATCGGCTCGTCGAGCAGCAGCAGCCGCGGCCCGCAGGCCAGCGCCATGCCGAGTTCGAGCTGGCGCTGGCGGCCGTGCGACAGCGTCGCCACCACCTGCTCGAAAACGTCGCCGAGCCCGACTCTTGCGGCAATCTCCGCAGCCCCCTGGTCGAGCGCCGCTTCGTCGGCAACCGCGCCCAGCAGATCGAAGGAGTGGCCGCTGCGCGCCTGCACGGCAAGGGCCAGGTTCTCGCGTACCGACAGGCGTTCGAAGAGCTTGGTGATCTGGAAGGAGCGCGCCACCCCGGCGGCCACCCGCTTGTGGATCGGCAGGCGGGTGATGTCCTTGCCGTCGAAGAGGATGCGGCCGCTGTCCGGCGCGAGCTCGCCCGACAGTTGGGCCAGCAGCGTGGTCTTGCCGGCACCGTTGGGGCCAATCAGGGCGTGAATCTCGCCGCGGGCGACTTCCAGATTGCAGTGGTCGGTGGCGAGCAGACCGCCAAAGCGCTTCACCAGGCCCTGCGCCTGCAACAGTGCCGGGTTCATGCGCGCTCAGCCTTTGCCGGCTTGCGGCGCAGGCTCATGATGCCCTCGGGCGCCACCAGGACAATGAACAGCAGCAGCGCGCCGAGCCACAGGTTCCAGTGCTCGGTATGGGTCGAGATGCTCTCTTCGAGCAGCATGTAGATCGCCGCGCCGGTGAGCCCGCCCCAGAAATAGCCCGAGCCGCCGAGGATCACCATGACGATGAGGATGCCGCTCTGGTGCCAGGTGAGCAGGTGGGGGGTGACGCCGAGGCTGAGATTGGCGAGCAGGGCGCCGGCCAGGCCGGCCAGCCCGCCCGACAGCGTGAAGGCCGCCAGCTTGAGCCGATAGACCGGGTAGCCGATGGCGGCCATGCGCTGCTCGTTCTCGCGGATCGCCACCAGCGCGCGGCCGAAGCGCGAGGCGGCCAGCCGGTAGAGCAGCATGAAGGCCAGCCCGGCCAGCGCCAGCACGAAGTAGTAGAAGCCGATGTCGTCGCCCAGCGAGAGCCCCGGCAGCTCGACCCGGGCCAGCATCGGCAGTCCGTCGTCGCCGCCCAGGCCGCGCAGCGACACCGCCAGGTAGTAGAAGATCTGCGCGAAAGCCAGCGTGATCATGATGAAGTACACGCCCCGGGTGCGCAGCGACACCGCCCCGATGAGCGCCGCACCGGCCGCCGCGGCAATCACCGCCAGCGGCATCGCCAGCCAGGCCGGGGCGCTGCCGCCCTGGGCGAGCAGCGCCACCGTATAGCCACCGATACCCAGGAACGCAGCGTGGCCGAGGCTGATCATGCCGCCGTAGCCAAGCACCAGGTTGAGCGCGCTGGCGGCCAGGGCGAGGATCAGCACCCGGCTGCCGAGACCGATGTAGAAGTCCTGGCCGGCCACGCTCATCAGCAGTGGATAGATCGCCAGCGCGACTGCCACGCCGATCGCGCTCCAGGCGCTCGGCAGGCCTTGCGTCAGCGGCGTGGGCGTGCTCGGCATCGCTCAGCCCCTTGCCGGAAACAGGCCCTGGGGCCGGAAATAGAGCACCGCCACCATCAGCAGGCTGACCGCCATCGACGCCAGCGTGGGGCCCACCGAATTGGCGGTGGCCGGATCGCTCACCGCCTTGAGCAGCAGGGTCAGCAGCACCCGGCCGACGGTATCGATCATGCCCACCAGCAGCGAGCCGACCAGCGCGCCGCGCATCGAGCCGATGCCGCCGATCACGATCACCTCGAAGGCCGGAATGAGGATGCTCTCGCCCATGCCGACGTTGACCGCCAGCAGCGGCCCCAGCAGCGCGCCGGCGAGCGCACACAGGCCCGCGCCGAGCGCGAAGACGAAGGTGAACAGGGGCTGGATGCGCACCCCCATGACCGCGGCCATCCCGGGGTTGGAGGCTCCGGCGCGCATCCACATGCCGATGCGGGTGCGGTTCACCAGCAGATACAGGCCGAGCGCCACCAGCACGCCGACGACGATGATGAGCATCCTGAACCTGGGGTAGTAGAGCTCGTCCTCGACCAGCTCGATCGGGCCATAGAGCATCTCCGGCACCGGCAGCATCAGCGGCTGGGCACCGAAGATGATCTTCACCGACTCGTTGGCGATGAGGATCAGCGCGAAAGTGGCCAGCACCTGCGAGAGGTGGCTCATCTTCTGCAAACGGCGGTACAGCGTCTGTTCGAGCAGCGCGCCGATCAGCGCGGTGGCGAGGATCGCCAGCAGCAGCGCCGCCAGGTAGTTTTCGAGGTGCTGGTAGAAGGCGGCCGCCAGGAAGGCGCCGATCATGTACAGCGAGCCGTGGGCGAGATTGATCACGTCCATGATGCCGAACACCAGCGTCAGCCCGGCTGCCAGCAGGAACAGCATGAGGCCGTACTGGAGGCCGTTGAGACCTTGTTCGAGGAGCAAGTAGAGCATGCAGACGATCCGTTGGGCCGGCGCCCGGCCGGTCGCGGCGATTGTTGGGGGATGTCAGGCCGCGGATGACGGTTCGGGCGCGGCCGGGCTGCCCGCCTCGGCACGCGGCCGAGCCCGGGCGCCCGGCGGTGCCTACATCTTGCAGTCCTTGGCGTAGGCGTCGACGTGGGCGTCCATCACCTTGGCGACGAACTTGTTGCTGACGCTGCCGTCGGCATTCTTCACCACCTGGCGCAGGTAGTAGGGCTGGATCGGATAGTGGTTGTTGCCGAGGCGGTATTCACCGCGTACCGAGGGAGCCTTGACGGTCTCGAACGCCTTGCGCAGGGCGGCCTTGTCGTCGACCTTGCCGCCCACCGCCTTCACCGCGGCGTCGATCAGCAGCGCCGCGTCGTAGCCCTGCGAGGCGTAGAGCGTGGGCAGGCGGCCGGTTTCCTTCTCGAAGTCGGCGACGAAGCGCTTGTTGGCCGGGTTGTCCATCTCGCGATACCAGTGGGTGGTGTTGTAGAGCCCTTCCATCGCCGGCCCCACCGCCTTGACCACGTCTTCGTCACCCGAGAATCCCGGGGCGAAGATCGGTACCTTCTTCATCATCCCGGACTGGGCATACTGCTTGATGAAATTGATGCCCATGCCGCCGGGCAGGAAGATGTACACCGCATCGGCACCCGCGGCGCGGATCTGTGCGATCTCGGCCGAGTAGTCGAGCTGGCCGAGCTTGCTGTAGATCTCGTCGGCGATGTCGCCCTTGTAGAAGCGCTTGAAGCCGGTGAGCGCGTCCTTGCCGGCCGGGTAGTTGGGTGCCAGCAGGGCGACGCTCTTGATGCCCTGGTCCTGCACACGCTTGCCCATCGCTTCGTGCAGGTTGTCGTTCTGCCAGGCAACGTTGAAGAAGTAGGGGCTGCAGCCTTCGCCGGCAAGCTGGCTGGGGCCGGCGTTGGCGCTGATGTAGAAGGTTTCCGCGCCGATGAAGGCCGGCGCAACCGCCAGCATGATGTTGGAGAACACCACGCCGGTGGCGATGTCGATCTTGTCCTTCTTGAGAAAGCGCTCGGTGATCTGCTTGGCGGTATCCGGGTTCTGGGCGTCGTCGGCGGTGATCACTTCGGTGGGCAGGCCGCCCAGCTTGCCGCCCAGATGCTTCACGGCAAGATCGAAGCCGTCGCGGATGTCGATGCCGAGCCCCGATGCCGGGCCGGAGAGGGTGGTCATCATGCCGATCTTGAGCGCATCGGCTGCCGGCACGACCCCGGCGGCCAACAACATGGCACAGCCCAGGGCAATCTTCTTCATGTGGTGCATCGTTTTCTCCTCGGGGGTCTCGGTTCAGCCGTGATCTTCGCATGGCGGACCGCCTAGGATATCGCGAAGCCGCGCCGCCGGTGACGTTCAGGGCCGTTGCTCGAGCGTCCCGGGGGCCATGTGCGGTGCCGCCCGGCGGGTTCGCAAGGGTTCCCGGTTCAATTTCGTTCGAAGTGGACTAGAACGAATCGAGGCGTCATGGCCCGGGATCGGTCCTTCCGGCCTGGCCGTGGTGTCGAGATCCATCGAAGGGCGCCGCCGCTCGCCGGCAGTCCCATCCATGGCGAGCAAATCGCAGATGCGCGGGAGGCTCTCATGAACACTGAAACCGCACTGTTCAACCGCATCCAGTCGCTCGATCTCTCAGTCGCCAAGCTGGTCCAGTGGGGCGAGCATCTCTCGGTCGAACACCCGGGCATCGATGCCCAGCACAAGGCGATCTTCGATCTCGGCGCGCGGATCCACGAGCATTGGCGCCACGGCGGCGTGGTCGACGAGCTGCGGCCGTCGGTCGACAAGCTGGTCAACATGTTGCAGGTGCATTTCGCCTATGAGGAGCGCCTGCTCGGCGAAATCGGCTATGCCGACCTCAAGCAGCATGCCGCCGAGCATCGCAACATGCTCGACGACCTCGAGCTCATCCACGAGCGCTTCCACAGGATCGTCGATGGGCACGAAGCGCGCGGCGGGTCGCTGCTCGCACCGGGTTGGCCGATCATGCAGTTCATGCTCGGGGTCACCGTAGGCCATGTGATGACCAGCGACATGAGCTATTGCAAGGCCTTGATCGCCAGCCGCGATGGCGAGGAACGGTTCCAGGGGCTGGCCTGATCGAGCCGGCCTCACGCGTTCGCCGCACGCCAGGGCATTGCTCGAGGCTGCGCTCGTGCTGTGAGCGTTCAACGGGCCTTCAGTCGAGCGTGCGGCGAAAGGTCTTGATGCCAAGTGCCAGCACCGCGAGCATGAAGACGCCGATTGGCCACACATGGCCCCACAGCAGGTCGAGTCCGTTGCCCTTCAGCAGGATCCCGCGTACCAGCACCAGAAAATGGGTCAGCGGCAGCACGTTGCCGATCACCTGGGCCCATTCGGGCATGCCGCGAAACGGAAACATGAAACCCGACAGCAGCATCGAAGGCAGGAAGAAGAAAAAGGTCATCTGCATCGCCTGGAGCTGGTTTTGGGCGATCGAGCTGAAGGTGATGCCCAGCGTGAGGTTGGCGAGGATGAACAGCAGCACTACCGCGAACAGCAGCAGCAGGCTGCCCTGCATCGGCACCTCGAAGATCAGCCGCGCCGCCACCAGCACCAGCGCCACCTGGATCAGCCCGATGAGGATGTAGGGCACGATCTTGCCGGTCATCACCTCGAGCGGCGTGGCCGGCGTGGCGAGCAGATTCTCGAAGGTGCCGCGCTCGCGCTCGCGGGTCATGGCGAGGCCGGTCATGAGGATCATGGTCATGGTCAGGATCACCCCCAGCAAGCCCGGCACCACGTTGAATGCGGTGATGCCCTCGGGGTTGTAGCGGCGATGGATGCGCAGCTCGATGGGCGCAGTGCCCGCCGCCCTCACGCCGGGCAGGTCGGGGGCGAACACCTCGATGCCGAGCTTGTTGAGCACCGAGATCGCGCCGCTGGTTGCCATCGGGTCGGTGGCGTCCGCCTCCACCAGCAGGACTGGCGTGCTGCCACGTACCAGGTCGCGATTGAAACCCACCGGGAAGGTCACCACGAACTGCACTTCGCCACGGTCAAGCAGGGTGTCGGCGTCGCGCGCATCGACCGTGCCGACGATGCGGAAATACTCGCTGTTCTTCATCGCGGCCACATAGGCCCGTGCGAACGGGCCGGGGTCGGCCATCACCACCGCGGTGGGCATGTGCCGGGGGTCCGAATTGATGGCGAAGCCGAACAGCAGCAACTGCATGATCGGCATCATCACGATCATGCCGAAGGTCAGCCTGTCGCGGCGCAGCTGGATGAACTCCTTGATCAGGATGCCGAGCCAACGGGAGAAGGAAAAACCGTTCATGCCGGCATCTCGAACTGGTCGCGGCTGCCCTGCATGAGATTGATGAAGGCATCTTCCAGCGAGGTGTCGACACGGCGCATGTGCAGCGCGAGGCCGGCGATGTGCCCGGCGAGGCTGCGTTCGAGCAGTGCGTCGTCATGTCCGCTGACATGCAGCGTGCTGCCGAAACTCGCCACCAGCACCGCGCCCGGCAGTTTGCGCAGCGCTTCGGCGAGGCCGGGTCCGCTCTCGCCGCTGATCGCGAAGGTGACCAGCTGCTGGCTGCGCACGATCTCCTCGGCGCTGCCCGATGCCAGCAGTTCGCCGTAGGCGATATAGCCGAGGCGGTTGCAGCGTTCGGCCTCGTCCATGTAGTGGGTGGACACCAGCACGGTGATTCCCGTCGCCGCGAGGCGATGGATCTCCTCCCAGAAGTCACGGCGGGCCTTTGGATCGACCCCCGCGGTGGGCTCGTCGAGCAACAGCAGCCTGGGCTCGTGCAGCAGGCAGGAGGCGAGCGCCAGGCGTTGCTTCCAGCCCCCCGAGAGGGTGCCGGCGAGCTGCCTGCGGCGACTCGTCAGGCCAAGATCCTCGAGCGCCCGGTCAACCGTCTCGCGGCGGCGCGCCATGCCGAACATGCGGGCCACGAAGTCGAGGTTCTCGGCAATCGTGAGGTCCTCCCACAGCGAGAAGCGCTGGGTCATGTAGCCCACCTTGCGCTTGATGCGGGCACTGTCGCGGATCACGTCGAAGCCGAGGCAGCTGCCACTGCCGCTGTCGGGTGTGAGCAGGCCGCACAACATGCGGATCGAGGTGGTCTTGCCGCTGCCGTTGGGGCCGAGAAAACCGAAGATCTCGCCTTCGCTCACCTGCAACGACAAGTCCTTGACCACATGCTTGTCGCCAAAGCGCTTGTTCAGGCCGGTGACGTCGATGATCGGGGCGGCTGCCTTCACCTCACTGCCCCGCAACGGTAACGTCGAGCGGCAGGCCAGGGCGCAGGCGGGTGGCGTCTTCCGGCGAGGGCGCGGCTTCGACCCTGAACACCAGCTTCTCGCGGCTGCCGCGGCTGTAGATCACCGGCGGGGTGTATTCCGCCTGAGGTGAGATGAAATCGATGGTGGCACGGACCGGGGCCGGGCAGCCATCACACCGCGCCTCGACGAGTTGGCCGATGCGTAGCGTCGCGAGTTCGCTCTCCGGGACGAAGAAGCGCAGTCGTCGCCTCGAATCGGGCAGCAGGCTGGCCACCGGGCTGCCCGCCGGCACCCATTCGCCGGGGCGGTAATAGGTATCGCTCACTTCGCCGGCGAGCGGCGCGCTGACCGTCTTGCGCTCCACCGCCCAACGCTTCTGGGCGACCAGCGCATCGGCGGCCCGCACCTCGGCTTCGGCACCCAGGACTTCGGGCTCGCGGCCCAGCGAATCGCGATAGCTGGCGATGCGTTGCCTCGCAGCCTCCGCCTGGGCGGCCGCGGCCTTTTGCGTGCTGCGGGCTTCGTCGAGCACACTGGCGGCGACGAAGTTGCGTCCTGCCAGCGCCTGCTGACGGGCCAGTGCAGCGTTGGCGAGGGCCAGGCTCGCCTGTGCGGCACGCAGTTCGGCTTGGAGCGCCGCGATCTCGGATGTACGCCGCGGCGCCTTGAGATTGTCCACGCCTTGCCGCGCCGCCTCGGCCCGCGAGCGGGCCTCCGCGAGCGCTTCGGCATCGGGATCGGCGGCGATCGCGAAGAGCGTCTGTCCAGGCTGAACGCGGCTGCCGCGCTCGGCAGCGAGCGTGCCCAGATAGCCCGCCTGCGGCGCGGCGAGGTAGAGGAAATCGCCTTCGACATAACCTTGATAGCCCACCTGCGCGGGTTCGCCGCATGCGCCCAGCATGGTTGTCGCGGCAATCGTTGCGAGGATGCCTGGGAATCGATTCATGCGCTGGCGCTCCCGACGGACGCAGGGTAAGGCAACAGTTCGACCAACTGGCGCAGCGCGGCCCTGAGTTTCAGCTCGCCTTGCCGTCCGGGCTTGAGCACCGCGAGGCCCAGGACCGTATCGCGCAGGGATGCTCGCACCCTCGGCAGGAGGGCCGCCGCCGTGGCCGACATTGCAGGCGTGTCCGCCCCTGCGCTGTCCAGCGGCCTTGCCAGCGCCGGCTCCACCGAGGAATCGGCGCTTGCCGGCAAGCGCTTGGTGCGGGTCGGGCAACGATAGCTGAGGTGGCGCCGGATCATCCCAGCGGCCTTGGCCACCCGCGGCAGGGAGCGTGCCGCAGGTCCGTGCTCGTGAAACAGGGCGAAAGCGGATTCGAGAAGGCGGCGCGCTACGCTCATCGAGTTCCTCGGGGGGGCGTCAGTTGCCGTTGGTAACAATAGCAAATCCTGCTTCACGATGTCGCCGGGCCACACAGCGCAGCCGATCGGGGCATCCTTCGGGCAAATCGAGATCCACCGCAGGCCGCGCTGCTGCAGCAGGAAAGCGGCATCCGTCATGCAATCGCGCAAGGGGACCGCAAGAACCTGCTTGCCTGCCCTGTATGATAATGCCCTTGGTCCTGAGGCTGCTTCCGGGCGTCTCGGCGAGCTTGCTCCGGGACTGCACCGCCCGTCGGCGACCCGCCCACCGCCTCCGCAGTCCGAAGGGCGGCCCGGACGAAAGCGCCACCATTTCAATTTCGCTTCTGGACGAGGCAGGCATGACTACCACGAGCACCCAGCACTCGCCCTGCGAGACCCCGGCCTGGCAGGCCCTGGCCGCCCATGCGGCGGCCCTCCGCGATACCCGGCTTCGCACCCTGTTCGGCGAAGAGCCGCGCCGCTTCGAGCGCTTCTCGCTCGCCGCCGCGGGCCTGACCCTCGACTATTCGAAGAACCGCGTCGACGCCAGGGCGCTCGAGCTGCTGTTTGCGCTGGCGCGTGAGCGCGGGCTCGAGGCCGCCCGCGACCAGATGTTCGCCGGCGTGCCGATCAACAACACCGAAGGCCGCGCGGTGCTGCATGTGGCGCTGCGCGCGCCGGCGGGCGCGCGCTTCGAGGTCGATGGCGAGGACGTGATGCCGGCCGTGGCGGCGGTACGCGAGCGCGTCGGCGAGTTCGCCACAGCGGTGCGCGAGGGGAGCTGGCGCGGCTATACCGGCGAAGCGGTCAGCGACGTGGTCAACATCGGCATCGGCGGCTCGGACCTGGGCCCGGCGATGGCCTGCCAGGCGCTCGCCGCCTATGGCCATGCGCGCCTCACCATGCACTTCGTCTCGAACGTCGATGGCGACCAGCTCGCCCAGGTGCTGGCGCGGGTGAACCCCGCACGGACCCTGTTCGTGATCGCCTCGAAGACCTTCACCACCATCGAGACCATGACCAACGCGGCCAGCGCCCGCGCCTGGTTCCTCGCCGGCGGGGCGGCCGAGAAGGACATCGCGCGCCACTTCGTGGCGGTGTCGACGAATGCCGCCAAGGTGGCCGAGTTCGGGATCGACGCGGCCAACATGTTCGGCTTCTGGGACTGGGTCGGCGGGCGCTACTCGATGTGGTCGGCGGTGGGCTTGCCGATCGCGCTGTGGGTCGGGCGCGAGAACTTCGAAGCGATGCTGGACGGCGCCCACGGGATGGACCGTCATTTCGCCGAGGCGCCGCTGGAGGCCAACATGCCGGCGATCCTCGCCCTGCTCGGGGTGTGGTACCGCGCCTTCTTCCATGCCACCAGCGTGTGCATCGCGCCGTATTCGCAGGCGCTGGCGCGCATGCCGGCCTACCTGCAGCAGCTCGAGATGGAGAGTAACGGCAAGTCGGTGACCCGCGACGGCCAGCCGGTCGCGATGTCGACCTGCCCGGTGGTGTGGGGCGAACCCGGCACCAACGGCCAGCATGCCTTCTTCCAGTTGCTGCACCAGGGCACCGACCTGATCCCGGTCGACTTCATCGCCCCGCTCAAGGCCGCGCACACCCTGCCGGGCCATCATCGCCTGCTGCTCGCCAACTGCATCGCCCAGAGCAAGGCGCTGATGGTGGGCAAGACCGCCGACGAGGTGCGTGCCGAGCTCACCGCCGCGGGCATGAGCGGCGCGGCGCTCGAGGCGCTGGTGCCGCACCGGGTGTTCCAGGGCAACCGCCCGAGCAACACCATCCTCATGCCGGCGCTGTCGCCGCGCAGCCTGGGCGCGCTGATCGCGCTCTACGAGCACAAGGTCTTCGTGCAGGGAATCATCTGGGACGTGAACAGCTTCGACCAGTGGGGCGTGGAACTCGGCAAGCAGCTCGCCACCCGTATCGTGGGCGAACTGGCGAGCGGCGACGCCGAGCACGAAGATGCCTCCACCCGCGGCCTCATCGGCATGGTGCGGGCGGCAAGCTGATGATGAGCGAGCCCGGGGCAAGGCTGTCGCAAGCGGCGGGATGAGGTAGACGCATGGTATTGGGAAGGCGGGGGGCGATGCGCAGCGGGTATGCGATCGCTGCCGCGGTCGTGGTGTGGCTTTGGTCCCATCTCGTGCCCGCCGAGTCCCCGGACGAGGGGCTGGCGCTGTCCTGCCTGGGTGAGCGCGAGGCGCTTGTGGTGTCGCGCCAGATGCCCTATGCCCGTGTGACGGTGGATGCTCGAGAGGGCTACTTCGTGCTGGATTTCGGTGCGGACGTCAGCGCCATCACGCCGCAGGGTTTCGCGGATCCCGCCAAACCCGCGCCAATCGCGGGCAGCCGCGATCGCTATCGGGATTTCCGGTTCTTCGGCAACTGGGGCCAGGTCCGCCTGCTGCTCCAGCGTCGCGCCCCGGTCAGTGGCAGCGTGGCGCAGGCGGGGGTGATCGGCACCGATTTCCTGTCGCGACACATCTACACCGTCGACTACCGCGGCGCGGCGCTCTATCGCGCACAGCCGGCCGGCTTCTGCAGTGACACGGCGTTGCAGGCCGCGGCATTCGTGCCGCTGTCCACCCGCGGCTACTATTCCAGCCAACCCGCGACGCTGAACTGCCCACGCGCCGGCGGCCCCGGGCGCTGCCCCAACATCCCCAGCCTGCCGATCCGCCTCGGCGGGGTCGAGGCGATCGCGCAGCTCGATACCGGTTTCGACGACGGCGCCCAGCCGCATTCGCTGAACATCAACCAGGCGATGTTCGACGCGTTGCAGCGCTCGGGAGTGCGGCTACAGGCACGGCCCGAGATCGCCTTGCAGTTGAGTACCTGCCAGCAAGGCATTTCGGAGCGGGTGGATGCCTATCGGGTGCCGGCCGGCACGGCGCTGGAGTTCATCGGCATGAATGGGCAGGCGGTGCGCCGCGAGGCGCAGGTGACAGTGTTCGTCAAGCGCCCACCGCGCGAGGCGCTGGTGTGCGGCGGCATCGGTACCTGGCAACAGCCTGCGGCGCAACTGGGCGCCTCGTTCTTCGCCAGCGGCATGTTGATCGTCGATCCATTCTCGGCGCGGGTGTGGTACCGACGCTAGGGCTCGTCGAACCGCGGCGTCTTGACGCAGGCCGCCCGGGCGGCGCCATTTTTTTGGGACTGCGGCAGGGCCGTGGTCGTCGCCGAAGCGTGCCGGGGCGGCATTCTTTCGGGGCTCGCCAGGTGTCCTGAATCGCGGTCTCGCGGCGGCCTCATTTTGTCCATGGCGGGGCCGGCAGACTGCGTCCATGTCAAGGATGCCAAGTGCGCGATCCCCCGCTGGGCGGACATGCCAGTGCCCTTGCGGGTGTCGTCGTCGACAATGTCGGCGAGCCTCCGCTGGCCGCTTCGGCGGCGCGATACGGTGTGGTCGTCCGGGCCCGCTGCCGCGCTGTCTTCAGGGTGAACCGGGCCTTGATCCTTGAAGGTGCGCATCGATCCGGCAGCGCATGGCCTTGCCGTGGTATGTGACTGACAGCATGGCGAGCGCCTTCGCGGCCTGTGCCGCGGTATCTGGAAGAGGCGCCGGGGTGAGCGCAGGGTTCGAGAACACATCGCGGGCGTTTGGACAGTGCTGTTCTGGCCGGGGCCGATCCGGCGTCGGCTGTGTGGGGCGCACCGGACAGCCTGCGGGCGTGATGGTGGCGGTGCGCCTGCACCGCGCCTTTCTTGCAGCGGGGAGGGTGAGCAGAGGCGCTTCAGGCGCTGCCGAAGTGCCGGCCCGCCAGATGCGGGCGCGATTGTCCGTCCGGGCCGTAGGTGGCGGCGGGCTGCTCGGCGGCTGCCAGCAACACCGCCAGCGCCTGCTGGTTGTGCTGCATGCGCTGAGTGATGAGTTGCCCATTGAGGTTGTTGCGGCTGCGCGCCTCGGCAACGAGCTCAAGCGATTCCTGCCAGTTCGCAAGCGCCGCAGCATTGCCCTCGAGGATCGCCTGCATGACTGCGGCGTCGGGCTTGAGCCGCGCTGCGGCGAGCACGCGGGTCCGTTCGTCGGCGGTGAATTGCAGCCGCCGGAAGAGCTGGGTCTTTTGCCCGGCGAGCGCCATCAGGGCATCGACGTCGCCTTCGAGCAGCAGGGCTTGTTCCTGGCCCAGCAGGGCGACGAAGTCCCGCAGCAGGACGTTTTCGTCCTGCACCAGTCGTGCCATCCGCGTACGATCGACTGCGGGTGTCACGCTTTGCCGGGTTGCGCCTGCAGCATCTGGCGAACGCTTTCGATCAGACCGTCGGCGACTTTCTCGGCGTCGACCTTGAAGCGCCCCTCCGCCATTGCCGCCTTGATCTCGTCAACTCGGGATTGATCGACCACCGGCGTGGCGGAAACCGCGGCTTCCGCCTGTTGCAGGCTGGAGGACAGGGACGACAGCTGAACCTGCGCGCCGGGTGCGGCGGAGGCTGGCGCACCGGCCCCGCCGGCGGGCTTGGCCCGGTTGTCGGTGCCGACATTGCCGAGCGGTTTCATGGAATTGTCGATTTTCACAGCTTTAACCTCTCTCACGGTTTGGCTGCTCTAACGGCAGGATGATTTGCGAACTTTAGTGCATTTTCATCCCGAGGTGTCAGCACGCATGTATTGAGAGGCGCTCGGCGGAATCGTTCAGCGGCCGACCTCGACCACGCCGTCGGGGCGGGCGACGCCACTGATGACCCGTCCGCTGCCCAGCCGGACCTTGACGACCTGGCCCGCGGCGGCGTTGTTGAGGGCCTTGCCCTCGTTGCTCACGCTGAAGCCCGCGCCGGTGGTGACGACGCGTACCTGGTCGCGCTGACGCACCACCGGCGGGAGAATCAGCATGCCTGCGCGCAGCGGCTGGCCCACGGCTACCGCGTAGCGGGCAGGGTGGCCGACGGCCTGCACCGCATCGGTAAGCACATCGCCCGGCAGCGCGGCGACATCGCCCCGCTCGCGCGCGATGTTCTCCGGGCCGAGCGTCTGGCGCGCGCTGAGCGCCTTGGCAACGACCAGGTAGTCGGCGACGACCCTGACCCGCGAAGGTACGTACAGGCTCCATTGCGCCGGTGCGCTGCATCTGACCCCGACCGTGACCGCACCCCAGGCGCGCGCACCGGCCGGCAGAAAGGCCTCCAGGTGCTGGCAGGCCGGCAACTGGTTGTTGGCGTCGATGCGCCCGGTCTCGATGCTGACCTCGCCACGAAGCCCTGCGGTCTGCGTGCGCAGCAAGGCCTCGACCGCATCACGGACCGGCGCCACGGGCTGACGGGCCTGCACGAGGGGGGCAAGACAGAGCAGCAGGGCCAGCGTGAGAAGACGGGCAGGGGCATGTTCCATGAGCTCATTTGACCACGGCCGATCATGCGGCGCATGCCGAACAGGGCGGAAAAAACCCGCCAATTCCGACTGCGGGCCATGCCCGGCATGCGGGTTTGGCAATGGTTTCAACTGCGCTCGCGCGCACGTATGCGCGCGGGACCTGCGCGGCGAGGTCGAGGCGGCAAAAGCTGCCGCTCGATTTGCCGTATTGCCGGCAAAGGCATCGGAATTGAATGGTTTTTGAGGGGTTTATTCGCCGATGAGGCGTGACAGGGCGGTCGTAGCATGGCTGGCATGGAAGGTGCATTAGCCAGTACGAAAGCCGATGAAGCTGATTGCGGCAAGTGCGGCGAATACTTGAGGTAAGGACCATGTCGAACTCCATCAACTCCGATCTCGCGTTCCACCAGCAGGCGCTCAATACCCGTGCCTACCGGCAGCAGTTGCTGGCGTCCAACATCGCCAATGCCGATACGCCGAACTACAAGGCGCGCGACGTCGATTTCAGCAGCGCTCTCAAGGGTGCGCTGGGTTCGCGCATGGGGCCGCTGGCCTTGGCGACCACCAACAGCGCGCACCTGAGCGATGCGGCTGCCAACCCCCTCGAGGCGATGCTGCGCTTCCGTACCATGCGCCAGGGCGCAGTCGATGGCAACACGGTGGACATGGACGTCGAACGCAGCGCCTTTGCCGAGAACGCGATCCACTACGAGGCCAGCCTGACCTTCATCAATGGCTTGCTGAGCACCATGCAGCAGGCGATTCAGAGTCAATAAGGAGCCGCGCCATGAGCATGCTCAACGTCTTCCAGATCGCAGGTTCGGCCCTTACCGCGCAGTCGGCGCGGCTCAACGCCACCGCCTCCAATCTGGCCAATGCCGACAGCGTCGCAGGCCCCGACGGCCAGCCCTACAAGGCCAAACAGGTGGTCTTCGCCGCCAGGCCGGTTGCGGGGGGCTCGGGCGTGGGGGTCGAGGTCACCCAGGTGGTCGACAGTGCCGCGCCGATGCGTCTGGTCTATGACCCGGCCAGTCCCGCGGCCAACGGCGAGGGCTATGTCGAGATGCCCAACGTAAACGTGGTCGAGGAGATGGTGAACATGATCTCCGCCTCCCGCGCCTATCAGAACAATGCCGAGATGATGAACACCGCGCGTACGCTGCTGCAGCGCACGCTGCAGATCGGTCAATAAGGAACAGGGAAACAATCATGGCAACGATCACGAACAGCTCCACCAGCTCCACCGCCGAGATCTACGCTTCGCTCGCCCGTGCGGCCGAGAGCAGCGATAGCAGCGCAACCAACGAGGCGCAGACCAACTTCCTGACCTTGCTGACCACCCAGCTCAAGAACCAGGATCCACTCAATCCGCTGGACAACGCGCAGGTGACTTCCCAGCTCGCGCAGATCAGCACGGTCGACGGCATCGAACGACTCAACCAGACACTCACCTCGATGATGGACGGCATGCTGAGCAGCGAAACCATGCAGGCTGCCGCGCTGGTCGGCCGATCGGTGCTGGTGCCGGGTCAGCACATGACGCTCGGCGAAGGGGGTGCGCTCGGTGGCGTGACGCTGGACGCTGCGGCCAGCGATGTGCAGGTCTCGATCATGGATGCAACCGGTCGCGAAGTGGCCTCGATCGACATGGGCGCGCTGCAGGCAGGCACCTACGGTTTCCGCTGGGACGGCACCGCCGTCGATGGCAGCGCCGCGGCGGGCGGCCGCTACACGATCGCGGTCAAGGCGCTGGCGGGCGAACAAAGAGTGGCGGCACAGACCCTCGAGCAGGGCACGGTTTCGAGTATCACCCGCGGGACAAGCGGCATCGCTGCCGAAGTGGGTTCCTTGGGCATGTTCAGCATGTCCGAGATTCGTCAGATTCTCTGATCCAGGAGTCGGAAAAATGGCTTTTCAACAAGGTTTGAGCGGACTCAACGCAGCATCCAAATCCCTCGACGTGATCAGCAACAACGTGGCCAACTCCGGCAACGTGGGCTTCAAGTCGGGTTCCACCCTGTTCGCCGACGTCTATGCGGCGGCGCTCAACGGCGCTTCGGCCGGCACCCAGGTGGGGATCGGGACCACCATCGGGGGGGTGAATCAGCTCTTCTCGCAGGGCAATATCACGCCTACCGACAACCCGCTCGACATCGCCATCAACGGCTCCGGCTTCTTCCGGGTGACCGAGCCTGACGGGGGCGTGGCCTACACCCGCAACGGCCAGTTCGATGTCGACAAGGATGGCTACATCGTCAATGCGCAGGGTTACCAGCTGACCGGCTATGGCGCCAATGCGGCGGGCGTGATCCTGCCCGCATCGCCGACCGCGATGCAGATCGACACCGCCGATCTCAAGCCCAACGTCACTTCGCAGATCGACATCGGCCTCAATCTCGATTCGCGCGCCTCGGTGTTCGGCGCAGGTGCCGCGGCCTTCGATGAAACCGATCCGACCACCTACAGTTCCTCTACCTCGGTGTCGGTGTACGACACCCTGGGCAACGCCCACGTGACCACCATGTATTTCCGCAAGGCCGCGTCGACGACCCCCGACGTCGGGACCTGGGAGCTCTACACCCAGGTCGACGGTGCCGCCGCATCCGCCACCCCGATCTCGCTCGAATTCAACAGCTCGGGCGCGCTGAACACGACCATGCCGCTGAGTCTCGACATCGATTTCGACAACGCGGCATTCGGTGGCGCGCCCGACATCAGCGGCGTGGAGCTGGACTTCACCGGCAGCACGCAGTACGGCAGCACCTTCGGCGTCAACCGCCAGACCCAGGACGGCTATGCCTCGGGCCGGCTGTCCGGGATCACCGTGGGTGACGACGGCACCATCCAGGGCCGCTACTCCAACGGCCAGTCGCGCAATCTCGGCCAGGTGGTGCTGGCCAACTTCCAGAGCACCAACGGCCTGATCTCGCTGGGTAACAACCTCTGGGCCGAGTCGCCCGATTCCGGCCAGCCGCTCATCGGCACCCCGGGCAGCGGCAGCCTCGGCTCGCTGACCGCGGGCTCGGTCGAAGAGTCCAACGTCGACCTTACCGCCGAGCTGGTGAACATGATCACCCAGCAACGCGCCTACCAGGCCAACGCCCAGTCCATCAAGACCCAGGACTCGGTGCTGCAGACGCTCGTGAATCTGAGGTAAGGCGGTTATTGGTGATCAGGGATTGGTGATTGGAAAGCCTCGTGGCTCACCACCGTCCCCCCAATCACCAATAACCAATAACCAATAACCAATAGCTGAACACGACCATGGACCGACTCATATACACCGCGATGACCGGGGCCAAACATACCCTCGGGCAGCAGGACGCCGTCACTCACAACCTCGCCAACGCAACCTCGACGGGCTTTCGCACCGAGATGCATCGGCTGCGGGCGGTCGAGGTCCAGGGCGATGCGGCGCTACCCACCCGGGCCTTCGCGGTGGATGCGTCGGTCGCTACGGACTTCTCCACCGGGGCGCTGCAGCAGACCGGTCGGGCCTACGACGTGGCCTTGCAGGGCAAGGGCTGGCTGGCGGTGCAACTGCCCGACGGCAGTGAAGCCTATACCCGCAATGGCAGCCTGGAGGTGTCGGCCAACGGCATCCTGCAGACGCGAGACGGCATGCCGGTCGTCGGCGGAGGCGGACCGATCACGATTCCGCAGGACAACGAGATCGTCATCGGCCGCGATGGCTCGATCTCCGCGGTGCAGAACACCGGCGCCCGCAACGCGGTGAACGTGGTCGGCCAGCTCAAGCTGGTGAATCCGCCCGAGGCCGATCTGGTGCGCGGCGAGGACGGGCTCTTTCGCCTGCGCAGCGGTGAGCCGGCGCCGGTCGACGAGAACGTCCAGGTGGCCGGCGGCTACCTTGAAGGCAGCAACGTGAACGTCGTGGAACAGATGGTCACGATGATCTCGCTGGGTCGCCAGTTCGAGATGCAGACCCGCATGTTGAGCACCGCCGAACAGAACGACGCGGCGGCCGCCAAGATGCTCGGCACCGGCTGACGATAAGGACCGCTTTTCGGGCGGTTTTCGCGCCATTGCGCGGTGGCCTGCCGGATTAGCATGAAAGCGTGGAAGTCGTGGCTAGGCAGCCGCCTGTCGCGGACCGAACTTGAAACAGGAGTACCGCCATGATCCGCTCCCTCTGGATCGCCAAGACCGGACTCGACGCCCAGCAGACCCAGCTCGATGTGATCTCCAACAACCTCGCCAACGTCTCCACGTCGGGGTTCAAGCGTTCGCGCGCGGTGTTCGAAGACCTGATCTACCAGAACCTGCGCCAGCCCGGCGCGCAGAATACCCAGCAGAACCAGATCGGCTCGGGCCTGCAGCTCGGTACCGGCGTGCGTCCCGTGGCCACCGAGCGCATCCACACCCAGGGCAACCTCAGCCAGACCGGCAATTCGCTCGATGTGGCGATCAGTGGCGAGGGTTTCTTCCAGATCACCCAGCCGGACGGCACCACCGCCTATACCCGCGACGGCTCCTTTCAGCGCGACAGCACCGGGCAGATGGTCACCGCCAGCGGTTATCCGCTGGCCGACGGCATCGTGATTCCGTCCGACGCCCAGTCGGTGACCATCGGCAAGGATGGCACCGTCAGCGTGACCCTGCCGGGCGTGGCCACGGCGACCCAGATCGGCAGCATCCAGGTCGCCACCTTCGTGAATCCGGGCGGTTTGCAGAGCGTTGGCGAGAACCTCTTCGTCGAGACCGGCTCGAGCGGCAATGCCTCGCCCAACACCCCGGGGCTCAACGGCGCCGGGGTGCTCAACCAGAGCTACATCGAGACCTCCAACGTGAACGTCGCCGAAGAGCTGGTCAACATGATCCAGACCCAGCGCGCCTACGAACTCAACTCGCGCGCGGTGCAGACCTCGGACTCGATGCTCGCGCGGCTCACCCAGCTCTGATCGGCGGCCGCACGGGATGATCGCAATGAACGGGCTGAAGCCCGCACTGCTGACGGTGCTGGCGCTCCTTTCGGGCTGCGCCAGCCTGCAGTCGACCCCGCCGACCGCGGTGCACCAGCCGATGAGCGTGCGCCCGCAGCCCCGTCCCGAGATGGCGCCGGCCAACGGCGGGATCTACCAGCCGGCCTTCGTCCGACCGCTGTTCGAGGACCGCCGCGCGCGGCTGCTCGGCGACACCCTGGTCATAAATCTGGTCGAGAGGAACACCGCCACCAAGGCCTCGGACGCGAGCGCCAGCCGGGAATCGACGCTCGATGCCGGCATCACTGCGGCCACCAAGGTGCCACTCGCCGGCCTCGCCGGCCTGAACATCTCGGGCAACAACACCTCCGATTTCTCGGGGCAGGGCGCGGCCGCGGCCAACAACGCTTTCAACGGCACCATCACGGTGACCGTCATCGAGGTCTATCCCAATGGCAACCTGCTGGTGTCGGGCGAAAAGCAGATCGCGATCAACCAGGGCAACGAGTTCATCCGCTTCTCCGGGGTGGTGAACCCGAGCCAGATCACCACCAGCAACACCGTGCAGTCCACCCAGGTGGCCGACGCCCGCATGGAGTACAAGGCCAGCGGCTACATCAACGAGACCCAGGTGATGGGCTGGCTGCAGCGCTTCTTCCTTGCGGTGCTGCCGTTCTAGGTAAACAAGCCATGACATCCTCCTTCAATCCCGCTTCGACGCTGCGCCGGACACTGGTCGCGCTGTCGCTTCTCGTCATGATCCTGCCGGCGGCCAATGCCGAGCGCCTCAAGGATCTCGCCTCGATCGCCGGCGTGCGCGACAACCAGCTGATCGGCTACGGCCTGGTGGTGGGCCTCGACGGCAGCGGCGACCAGACCACCCAGACGCCGTTCACCGTGCAGAGCATCATCAACATGCTCGGCAACATGGGTGTCACCATGCCGCCGGGTACCAGCCTGCAGCTCAAGAACGTGGCGGCGGTGATGGTCACCTCCAGCCTGCCCCCCTTTGCGCGGCCGGGCCAGCAGATCGACATAACCGTGTCCTCGATGGGCAATGCCAAGAGCCTGCGTGGCGGAACCCTGCTGATGACCCCGCTGAAGGGTGCCGACGGCCAGGTCTATGCGCTCGGCCAGGGCAACGTGGTGGTCGGTGGCGCGGGCGCTTCCGGCGGCGGCGCCTCCAAGACGGTCAATCATCTCTCCGCGGGCCGGGTGCCCGGCGGCGCCACCGTCGAGCGCAGCGTGCCGACTGCGCTCGGGCAGGGCGAGTTCGTCCATCTCGAACTCAACGACAGCGATTTCGGCACCGCCCAACGGGTGGTCGATGCGATCAACGCCGCGACCTTCCCGGGCACTGCCCAGGCCCTCGACGGGCGGACCATCCAGGTGCGCGCACCGCAGGACTCGACCGGCAGGGTGGCTTTCATCGGCCGCCTCGAGAGCCTCGATGTCACCCCGGTGCAGCAGGTCGCCAAGGTGATCGTCAACTCGCGCACCGGTTCGGTGGTGATGAACCAGACGGTGGCGCTGCAGAACTGCGCGGTGGCGCACGGCAACCTCTCGGTCACGGTGGGCACCGAGACCACGGTCAGCCAACCGAACCCCCTGTCCGGCGGGCGCACGGTGGTCGGCCAGCGCGGCGATGTGGACATCCAGCAGGCCGGGGCGAGCCTCATCAACGTGCGATCCGGCGCCAACCTCGCCGAAGTGGTGAAGGCGCTCAATGCCGTCGGTGCCAATCCGATGGACCTGATCAGCATTCTCCAGGCGATGAAGTCGGTCGGCGCGCTGCGCGCCGAGCTCGAGGTCATCTGATGGCCCGCAGGCCGCGCCGTCCCGAAATCATTGCGAGGACCGGACCATGAATGCCCTTGATACCGCCAACGCACTCGATCCCAACAGCTTCAACGAGCTCAGGCGTCTTTCCCGCGAGAATTCGCCTGCCGCGATCGGCGCCGCCGCCAAGCAGTTCGAGGCCTTGTTCCTGCAGATGGTGCTCAAGTCGATGCGCGACGCCGGGCCCAGGGACGGGTTCATGGATTCCGAGCAGACGCGGATGTTCCGCTCGCTGCTCGATCAGCAACTGTCGATCCAGATGGCCCGTGCCGGTGGTACCGGCCTCTCGGAGGCGATCGCCCGCCAACTGGGCGGCACGGTGACTGCTGCGCCAGGCCAGGCCGGTGGCAGCGGCGATATCTCGGCGGGTTTCGAAGCGGTTGCCGGGTCGGCGATCCGGCAGGCGGCAAAAGCTGCCGCAGGGCGGCAGCGCGACGACGAATCCTTGCCGGCCGACGCGGTATCCGAGGTGCTGGCGGGCATCGAAGCGGCGGATATTCCACAGGGCGCACGCGACTTCGTCGGAAAACTGTGGCCGCATGCCATGGCGGCGAGCCGCGAGACCGGAATCCCCGCGCATTTCATGATTGCCCAGGCGGCACTCGAGACCGGCTGGGGCAAGGCCGAGCTCAAGCATGCCGGCGGACAGCCCAGCTACAACCTCTTCAACATCAAGGCGGGCCGTAGCTGGGCTGGCGAGACGGTCGCGCTCGATGCGCTGGAATACAGCAATGGCAAGGCAATACGCGAACCTTCGCGGTTCCGTTCCTACGGCTCGTATGCCGAGGCCTTCCGCGACTACGCGCGCCTGCTGAAGGACAATCCGCGCTACGCCGAGGTGCTGGGCCAGCAGGATGCCTCGGGATTCGCGCGCAGCCTGCAGCAGGCGGGCTATGCCACCGACCCGATGTACGCCGACAAACTCACTCGAATCATTGGCGGCAACACCCTGCGCACGGCGCTCGGCGGCTAGGTTCTTGTCGACCTGGCAAAGGTTTTGCTTTGGGTTGACGTAAATACCAGGGCAAACGGAGAAACTCACCATGGCCGGTCTTCTGAACATAGGCATCACCGGACTCAACGCCGCGCAGTCGGCGTTGGTCACCACCGGCCACAACATCTCCAATGCGGCCACCGAAGGCTACAGCCGGCAGAGTGTGGTGCTGGGCACCCAGCAGCCGCTGTTTTCGGGGGGCAGCTTCTTTGGCCAGGGCACCCAGGTCGAGTCGGTACGACGCAGCTACAACGCCTTCCTCGAAGGGCAGGTCCTCACCGCCGACAGCCAGCGCGCGCAGTTCGCGACCTACTCGACCCAGATCGCCCAACTCGACAACCTGCTGGCCGATCCAGACACGGGTCTGTCGCCGGCGCTTCAATCCTTCTTCGATGGCGTGCAGGAAGTGTCTGCCAACCCGAGCAGCGTACCGGCGAGGCAATCGATGATCTCGGCCGCGCAGTCGCTGGTGGCGACCTTCCAGTACCTCGATGGGCGGATGTCGGAAATTCGCGACGGCATCGAAGGGCAGATCGGCTCGACGGTGGCGGAAATCAATGCCTACGCCAGCGAGATCGCCGACATCAACCAACGCATCGCGGTCACCGAATCGGCCGGCACCGGCCAGCAGGCCAACGACCTGCGAGACCAGCGCGACACCTTGATCCGCGAGCTCAATGGCTATGTGAAGCTCAGCACCGTCACCGAGAGCGATGGGTCGGTGTCGGTCTTCGTCGGCAGCGGTCAGCCGCTGGTGATCGGCACCAACGCCAGCACCCTGGTGACCCTGCCCTCCAAGGGCGACCCGAGCCGCTCGGCCATCGCCTTGCAGACGCCCGGTGGCGGCACCGTGACGATGCCGGAGTCGCTGCTCGAGGGCGGCCAGCTTGGCGGGCTGCTGGCGTTTCGCCGGGACAGCCTCGACGCCGCGCAGAAACAACTCGGCCTGGTGGCGGCAGGCCTCTCCCTTAGCTTCAACGCGCAGCACAGCCTCGGCCAGGATCTCGATGGCGCGCTTGGCGGCAGCTTCTTCGGTGAGCTCAGCCCCTCCGTGCTCGGGGTGGACGGTGCCACCAGCGATGTCTCCGTGGCCTATGGCGACCCCTCCGCGCTGACCGGCGACGACTACCTGCTCACCATCACCGGCGCCGCGAGCTACACCTTGTCGCGTCGTTCCGACGGAGCCACGGTCAATGCCGCCGAGGTCGGCCTCGACATTACGCTCGGCGCGGGGGCGATTGCGGGTGAGAGCTTCGTCATCCAGCCGACCCGCTACGCTGCCCAGGACATCTCGGTGGCAATCACCGATACCCGCCAGGTGGCGGTCGCCGACCCGGTGCGCGCCACTGCCAGTGGCAGCAATGCCGGCACCGCCAAACTCAGCGCCGTGATGACCACCGATGTAAGCGGAATGGATGCGGTGGGCGCGGCCGACGGCAGGCCCGACTTCTCTGACATCGTCCTCACCTATGATGCAACCGTGCCCGGCTTCAGCATCAGCGGAGCGGCGACGGTCGGGCCGCTGGCCTTCGATCCCGTGAGCGACGCCGCCGGCAAGGATTTCACGATCGACGGCCCGGGCGGCTTCAGCTTCAGCTTCCGCATCGCCGGCACACCGCAGGCCGGCGATACCTTCACCTTCTCGACCAACGACGGCGCGGTCTCGGACAACCGCAACGGCGTCGCGCTGGGCGCGCTGCAACTCGACAAGACGCTGCTCGGCGAGAGCGCCAACTACCAGTCGGTGTATTCGCAACTCGTCGCCAGCGTCGGCACCAGGGCCCGCGAGGTGCAGATCGGCGAGGCGGCGCAAACCAGCATGCTGGAGCAGGCGACCGCCGCACGCGATTCCGTTTCAGGGGTGAACCTGGACGAAGAGGCCGCCAATCTGGTGCGCTATCAGCAGGCCTACCAGGCGTCGGCCAGGGTCATGTCGATCGCCGGCACGCTGTTCGACGAAATTCTCGCGATCTCGCGATAGGAGGAATGATCATGCGCGTCACCACCGGCATGGTATTCGACACCGGTATCAGCACCATCCAGAAGCAGACCGCTTCGTTGCTGCATACCCAGCAACAGGTTTCCACCGGCCGGCGCATCGTCTCCCCGTCGGACGATCCGGTCGCCTCGGCGAGGGCGCTGGAGGTCGGCCAGTCGAAAGCGGTGAACGCCCGCTTCAGCGTCAACCAGGGCACGGCCCAGGATTCGCTGGCGCTCGCCGAAAGCCATCTCGGCTCGGTCGAGGACCTGCTCGCCTATGTGCGCACGCGGGCGGTGGAAGCGGGCAATGGATCGTACAGCCAGAGCGAGTTCGATTCGATCGCCGCAGATCTGCGCGGCCAGTTCGACGCCTTGGTCGGCATCGCGAACAGTCGCGATGCGACGGGGGACTATCTGTTTGCGGGCTACAAGACCGACACCCAGCCCTTCGTCGGCGATCTCGCCGGGGTGCGCTACGAGGGGGACCAGGGCGACCGTACGCTGCAGGTGTCGGCCTCGCGCAATATTCCGGTGAGCAGCAACGGTGAGGATCTGTTCGTCAACATTCCGGGGGCGGGGGCCGGCCGCGACGTGTTTTCGATGATCGCCGATTTCGTCACCGCGCTCGAATCCGGCACCGGTGTGTCGGCTGCCGCACAGACCGCGATCGGCGAGATGGACCTGGCCCTCGACAATGTCCTCACCAAGCATGCCGCAATCGGCTCGCGGATGGTCGAACTCGATTCGCTGACCTCGATCAGCGGCGATCTCGACGTTCAGTACGCCAGCACCCTGTCGCGACTCGTCGATGTCGACTACGCGCAGGCGATCAGCGACCTGACCCAGCAGCAGACCTACCTGCAGGCATCCCAGCAGTCCTACCTGCGGGTGACCGGGTTGTCGCTGTTCGACTACCTGAGCTGAGCTCATGGCGCCCGCAATGCGGCCTCGTCGCCGTGCACTCACGGCGCTGTACGCCTGCGCGGCGCTGCTTGCCGGATGCAGCAGCGCCGGGCCAGCCCGGACCAGCGCCTGGTTCGCTCCGGCCAGCGTGGCGATGATGATGCAGGGAAACACCTCGGCATACAGCCTGCTCGGTGCGGGGGTGGCCTATCTCGCCTACGATCCGCTCGCGCCCAACTGGGAGATCATCGAACAGCCGCTCGGCGAGGGGCATTTCGCGATGCAGCTTCGTCAGCGCAGCATCAACAGCGGTGGCGACGGCGAGGCGCGCCAGGTGGTGGCCCGCCGCGCAAACCTGTTGATGCGCGACGGCGGCTACAGCGGCTACCGGCTGCTGCGTCTCGAGGAGAGCGTCGAATCGACCCGTCCCTTCGCCCAGCGGGTCGCCGAGGCGGAGATCCGTCTGCAGCGCTCGGCCACCTTCCCTGAATTCTGAGCTGCGCGTCAGGCCTCGTCGGTGGGCTTGCCCGAGGCCGCCGAGGCCGCAGTGGCCTCGGCCTCGGCGGCCTTCCTGCGCTCGTTCTCTTCGTGGCGACGCTCCTCGTGGCGCCGTTCTTCGGCCTGGCTCTTCCTTTCCTCGGCCTGGGCCCGGCGTTCTTCGGTATTCGGCTTGCGTTCGCCCGGCGGTGGCGGGTCCACCAGCGCGATAATGGTCCAGCCGGGACCGGGCTCGAGCGGCACGGCGGTATTGAACACCTCGAGCCTGCCCTTGGGGTCCAGCGCGAACAGCGGCACCGCCCGGTCACCGTGCACTTCGCGGAATTTTTCGATCGTGAAGGCCTCCGACAGGTTGGTGCGGCGAACCTCCGCGCCGCGGTGCACCCGTCGTGACAGCTCGACGAAGTTCGCCCCCGCGGCGAAGGCCCCGCGTCCGGTCGCCATCGCGTTGGCACGCGCCCGACCGTTCGCGCCGGAGCCCTTGCTGCCGACTTCCAGCGCAAACACGTTCTTGGCCCCGAAGTCGCTCCGGAAGCGGGTACAGGCGAGCGCATTGAGGTGCTCGTCGGCGGTCAGCGCCAGCATCCGGCCCAGTCCCGAGGTGTCCAGATACAGTTCGGCGTGCTCCGAGAGTGGCGTGCCGTAGTAGCTCTTGAGGCCGGCCATGCGGGCCCGCGAGACGTTGTCCCACTGCGTGTCGGTGAGCGTCACCTTGATCTTCTGCTGTTCGAGTGCGGCGGCGATGGTGCGCGCGAGCGGGTTCGCGCCGACGATCAGGAAACCGCTGGAGTCCGGTTCGGAGACCTTCAGCATTCGCGCCAAGGGGCCGGCCGTGAGGCTCTGCAGCACCACCGTGCCGATGATGATCACGAAGGTGATCGGCACCAGCAGGTTGGCACCCGCGTAGCCCTGCGATTCGAGCTTGATCGCGAAAAGTGCGCTGACCGCCGCGGCCACGATACCGCGCGGCGCGATCCACGCAAGCAGCGCGCGCTCGCGCCAGGTGAGGCTCGAGCCCCAGGTGGTGTAGGTGACCTTGAGCGGTCGGGCGATGAATTGCACGATCAGGAAGACGCCCATCACCGCCCAGCCGAGCTCGGTGAAGCTCGAAAAGTCGAGGCGCGCGGCGAGCAGGATGAACAGCACCGTGATCAGCAGCAGGCTCAGGCTTTCCTTGAACTCGAGGATCTCCTCGATCGGCACACCCTTGCGGTTGCCCAGGTAGATGCCCATCACCGTCACCGCCAGCAGCCCCGACTCCTCGGCGACGGCGTTGGACACGGCGAAGGCGCCAAACACCGCGGCCAGCGTGGCCACGTTGAACAGATAGGCCGGCAGCCAGTCGCGGCGCAGGGCCAGGCCGAGCAGGAAGCCCGCCGCCAGGCCGATCACGGTGCCCATGCCGATCAGGGTCAGGAACACGAGCAGCGTCTGGCCCAGCGCGCCGCCGGCCTCGGACGAGACGATGAACTCGAACACCAGCACCGCCAGCAGGGCGCCGATGGGGTCGATGACGATGCCTTCCCAGCGCAGGATGTTGGCGATCTTGGCATTGGGCCGCACGGTACGCAGCATCGGCACGATCACCGTCGGTCCGGTGACCACCATGATCGCCCCGAACAGCAGCGCCAGTCCCCACGAGAACCCCACGAACCAGTGCGTTGCCATCGCGGTGACGCTCCAGGTGACGAGCACCCCGCTGGTGACGAAGCGCCGTACCACCTTCTCGAGCCCGCGAATCTCGGAGAATCTCAGGGTCAGGCTGCCTTCGAAGAGAATCACCGCAACGGCGAGCGAAACGAAGGGGAAGAGCAGGTCGCCGAGCAGCGCGTCGGGGTCGAACCAGCCGGTGACAGGCCCGATGAGGAGGCCGGAGAGCAGCAGGAAAAGGATCGCCGGGAGGCGCACGCGCCATGCCAGCCACTGGCATGCGCCACCCAGCGCCATGATTCCGGCGATGGTGAGAATCGTGTGTTCAGTCATCGAGCGAGTATATTGTGCAAAGCAGCAATTGAGGGGTTCGAGCTGCTCATGATAACCGCTCGGACCGATTCGGCCGCCAGAAGCGTGGCGGGGTCGGGTAAAATGCGCGGCCATGTCCCGCGCCCATGAAATCCTCCAGCACGTCTTCGGCTACCCCGCCTTCAGGGGAGAACAGGAGGCCATCGTCGAGCATCTCGCTGCCGGCGGCGATGCCCTGGTGCTGATGCCCACCGGTGGTGGCAAGTCGCTGTGCTACCAGATTCCCGGCCTGATGCGAGAAGGTACCGCGGTGGTGGTGTCGCCGCTGATCGCCCTCATGCAGGACCAGGTCAGCGCGCTCAAGGAAGCGGGCGTCGCGGCGGCCTACCTCAACTCCAGCCTGGATGCCGAAACCGCCTGGCAGATCGAGCGCGACCTCATCGCCGGCAGGCTCGACATCGTCTACTTCGCGCCCGAGCGGCTGGTCAATCTGCGCACCCTGGCGATGCTCGACCGGCTCTTCGAGGACGGCCGGCTGGGCCTGTTCGCGATCGACGAAGCCCACTGCGTAGCGCAATGGGGGCACGACTTCCGGCCCGAATACCTGCAGTTGCAGGTGATCGCCGAGCGCTTCCCGGGGGTGCCGCGGGTGGCGCTCACCGCCACCGCCGACGCGCGCGGACGCGAGGAGATCGCCGAGCGCCTGCAGCTCACCGCGGCGCGGCGCTTCGTCTCGAGCTTCGACCGGCCCAACATCCGCTACCGCATCGCCGACAAGGACAACCCGCGCAAGCAGTTGCTGGCCTTCCTGCAGGAGCATCGCGGCGAAGCCGGCATCATCTACTGCCTGTCGCGGCGCAAGGTGGACGAAACCGCGGCTTTCCTGGTCGGCGAGGGCATCGACGCTCTGCCCTACCATGCCGGCATGTCGTCGTCGGATCGGGCCGCGAATCAATTGCGTTTCCTGCGCGACGACGGCCTGGTGATGGTGGCGACCATCGCCTTCGGCATGGGCATCGACAAGCCCGATGTGCGCTTCGTCGGCCATCTCGACCTGCCGCGCTCGCTCGAAGGCTACTACCAGGAGACCGGCCGCGCCGGCCGCGACGGCCTGCCCGCCGAGGCCTGGATGGTTTGGGGCGCCGGCGACGTGGTGCAGCAGCGGCGCATGATCGAGCAATCGGAGGGTGGTGAGGACTTCAAGCGCCAGGGCATGGCGCGGCTCGATGCGCTGGTGGGCCTGGCCGAAGCCACCTCCTGCCGGCGACAGATCCTCCTCGCCCATTTCGGCGAGGCCTCGCAGCCCTGCGGAAACTGCGACAACTGCCTCAACCCGCCGCGCACCTGGGATGCCACCGATGCCGCCCGCAAGGCGCTTTCCTGCGTGTTCCGCACCGGCCAGCGCTACGGCGCCGGGCATCTCATCGCGGTGCTGCGCGGCGAGGACACCGAAAAGGTCCGCGAACGCGGTCATCACGATGTCACCACCTTCGGCATCGGCGCCGATCTCGACGACAAGACCTGGCGCGGCATCTTCCGGCAACTCGTGGCGCGTGGTCTGCTGGCGGTGGATCACGAGCGCTACAACGCGCTGTTCCTGTCCGATCAGGCGCGCCCGCTGCTGCGCGGCGAGGCCGAATTCCTGCTGCGTCTGCCTCCCGAGAAGAAGCGCAGCCGCCGCGAACCGCGCTTCTTCGGCCGCGACGCACGCAACGACGGCCTGCTGGAGCGACTCCGCGCCTGGCGCACGGATACCGCCAAGAGCCGCAACGTGCCGGCCTATGTGATCTTCCACGACGCCACCTTGATGGAGATCGCCCACCTGCGCCCGGCCTCCATGCGCGAACTGTCGGGCATCTCCGGCGTGGGCGACCGCAAGCTCGAGGCCTATGGCGAGCAGATCCTGGCGCTGGTGCAGGAAGAGGCCGCGACCGGGCTCGCCTGAGCGACCATTTCGGCCGCGCCGCTGCTTAAACCATTGACGCTCGATACCCTCGTAGCGGCGCGGGCCGGTACCCAGCGTCGCGCTTGGTGCAGCAATCGAGGGCGGAATGCCGGTCCGGGCGGGTGGGGCGGCGGCAGGCGTGGGTTCTGGATTCCGGCCTGCGCCGGAATGACGAGCGGGTGGGGCTTGAGACGGGGCGGCGGTGGTGATCGGCGGCTGGGGCAGCACGGCGGCCGTATGAAGCACGGGCGTTTGAGTCCGTCGTAGCGGCGCGGGCCGGTACCCAGCGCCGCGCTTGGTGCAGCAATCGAGGGCGGAATGCCGGTCCGGGCGGGTGGGGCGGTGGCAGGCGTGGGTTCTGGATTCCGGCCTGCGCCGGAATGACGATCGGGTGGGGCTTGAGACGGGGCGGTGGTGGTGATCGGCGGCTGGGGCAGCACGGCGGCCGTATGAAGCACCTGCGTTTGAGTCCGTCGTAGCGGCGCGGGCCGGTACCCAGTGCGGCGCTTGCAGAGGCACGAGGCGCGGGTGACAGGCTTTGGCGTGAGTTGCGCGACACCACGCGTGGGTTTCCGGAGTCCGCCCTGCGCGGGCGCGGGCGGAGGATGAGGCTTGCGGCGGCTTTCGGTGGGATCCGGCAGTCGTACGGGCCCCGGCGCCCGGCTCCGCACCCGGGTCAAACAAAACGGGCGCCCTGCCGGGCGCCCGTGGGCGACTCAGGGCGCTGCGACTCAGCGTACGCCGAGCAGTTCGACCTCGAACACCAGTGTGGCATTGGGCGGGATCACGCCGCCGGCGCCGCGCGCGCCATAGCCGAGTTCGGGCGGGATCGTGAGCTTGCGCTTGCCGCCGACCATCATGCCTTGCACACCTTCGTCCCAACCCGAAATCACATAGCGCATGCCGAGCGGGAATTCGAACGGGTCGTTGCGGTCCTTGCTCGAATCGAACTTGGTGCCGTCGGTCAGCCAGCCGGTGTAGTGCACCGTGACGGTCTTGCCCTTCTCGGCAAGCGTGCCGTTGCCGACTTCAAGTTCTTCGAAGATCAGGCCGCTGGGGGTGGTGGTCTGACTCACTGGGAATCTCCTCTATTGGGCCCGCGTAGCGGGCGTCTGGGCTGTGGCGCATCGCATGCGCCGGTGATGATCGGCTCAGAGCGCGCCGCGTTCGCGGGCGCTGCGCTCTCGCTCGATCTTGAGAATGTAGCGCTGGATCATGCTCGAGGCGTTGCCCGAGAGGCCCATGAACTGGCAGCCGGCGCGCAACATGCGGATGCCGTTGCGGTTGGTGATCTCGAAGACGTTGCGCACTTGCAGCCGCGCCGTGACGATGCCGAGGTCGGGCAGCATCAGGCGGCAATCGTGAAATTCGACCTCGGGCGAAAAGGGCAGGTCGCGCGGGGGGACGATGATGGCGATGCCGCCGCCGCTGATATCGATCACACGGGCCTTGAAGGAGCTGATCTCGCCTCCTTCGCCGGGCACCGGGATGGTGCACTCCAGGGCGTGCGAAACCGGCGCGATGAGACGGAAATAGTCTCGTCGCTGCAGGCGCAGCACTTCGTCGGGCGCCGCGGCGGAAAAGGCGGGGAAGCCTTCGAAATCGATGGCCTGCAGCGGCCCCACGGAAAACTGCACCTTGACCTTGTCGAGCAGGGCGGTGCAGGCCAGGCTGGCCGCAGCGGCGGCGCGCTCACGGGCCTGCTCGTCGGCAGGCGGGTCGAGCACCAGGCGTTGTCGATCTTCGTCGAAGGACAGCACGCTGCTGAGGAAGAATTCGCGCGAGCCATCGGGATAGGCCGTGACGATGCAGCGCTTCTGCACCAGTCCCCGCAGGATGACGGCCACTTCGAGGCGGTCGTCCAGCAGGAAGCGGGAGTAGTCGTCCGACTTGAGCAACTCAATCTGGTAACCGTCGGTAGCTTGCGTCATGGCCTGTCTGGATTTCCTGAAGACTGGATTCTATCCCGATCCGCAATGGTAGCGCGGCGCCCGGGTCTCGGGTGTTTCGTCAGGTTTCGCCAAGCAGGATACGGGCCAGCCGTTCAGGTTTCGGCGCTCGTAGGCCTCGGCTTCAGGCTTGCCGGCAGGTCGCGCGGGGTCGGTGGCGGCGGGCTGTCGCCCTGCTCGATGCGGTAGAGCCATGCCAGCAGCTCGGCAATCGCCACATAGAGCTGGGGCGGAATTCGTGAATCGAGATCGACCTGCATCAGCAGCGACACCATCTCGGGCGATTCATGCACGAACACCCCCGCCTCGCGGGCGCGCTCGATGATCTGCCGGGCGATCAGTCCGTGGCCCTTGGCCACCACCCGCGGCGCGGCCTCGCCGGCGGTATAGGC
The DNA here is from genome assembly GCA_024235595.1 of Zoogloeaceae bacterium. Taxonomy (GTDB): domain Bacteria; phylum Pseudomonadota; class Gammaproteobacteria; order Burkholderiales; family Rhodocyclaceae; genus Cognatazoarcus. Next base: position 89,161 of record JACKMC010000008.1, read on the forward strand.
CAGCGCTACGGCTTCGGCCTTGGCGGGGGCTTCCTCAGGTTTCGCCATGGTCGGCTCCCGGGGCCGTCACTTCGACCGACATGCCGGTCATCGGCACGCTCGCCTGTGCCAGGGCTTCGGCCAGTTCGGCGCGGCCGCGCCGCAGTGGCTCGGCGGCGTCCTCGTCGGCCACGAAATGCAGGCTCACGCCCGCGTCGGTGAGATGCAGCCGCGCCTCGACCGCGCCGAGCTTGGGCAGGGTCAGTCGCAGGCTCGATCGCCAGCCCGCCTGCGCGGCCTCGGGGTCTTCTCCTGCGGAGTCGCCGCTGGGGTCGTCGATGTCCCACTCCACCCGCTGCCCCGGCCACGCCATGCCCTGCCAGGCATAGTGGTTGGTTGCCAGCGCATCGAGTTGCTGGTGCACCACCGGCAGCAGTCGATCGGGAATCGGCGCCGCGGCGCGTGCCTGGGCGGCAGAGGACGCTTCGGCGCGCTGGACCGTGGCCGCTTCGCCCTCGGCGAGGGCCCCGGCCGCCTGCGGGGTCGGGCTGGTCGTGCCCGTCGCGGCGGAACTTGCCGTCGTACCTGCCGTCGCGGCGGCGCCGGTTGCCGGCGGCTGCGTGCCTGCCGCGGGACTGCGACCCTGCGGCTCACGCATCAGCGTGGCCGCGTCGGTCTCGCCCGACAGCCAGCGCGCCTGATGCGATTCATAGAACAGCCCGCTCTCCGAGATGGCCTGCTTGAGCAGCGGCGCAAGCGCCTGGCCAGCCGTGGGCGGCGCCTGCAGCAGCGGCTGGTTGGCGGCGAGGCTGGCTGGCTGCGGCGAGGGCTGTCCGGTGAGCAGGAAGCTGATCAGCTTGCCGGTCTGGCTGAGGCTGGTGCTGGCGGTGTCGGGCGCGGCCGAGGCGAGGGTGGCGATGACGGTGGACGGGGTGGCACGGGTCACCACCAGGTTCAACACGTCACCGGCCTTGGCGCTGGTGCCCTGCAGCGAGAGGTTTACCTGCTTGCCATCGACCTGGGCGCGAAATACGCCGTTGTCGCGTGCTTCCTGCAGGGTGGCGATGATCTTCTGGCCTGGCAGGAACTCCGGCAGGTCGCCGGCGATCGGCTTGACCGCGCTGGGCGCGCCCACTTCCGGCGGCTCTCTTGAAAAGAAGCTCGCCTCGGTGAGCATGCGCAGGCGGGAGGTGAGGTCGGCAGGGATCATGGTTCGGCGTGTCCTTCAATGCATGACAACGCCCAGCCCCGCGGGTTCAGGGCTTCATTGCCCCGTAGGCGGCGCGCATGTTGCGGCTGCGGGGGTCGGTGAACAGCATCTTGCGGGCGCTGGCGAGCCAGGGCTCGAGCTCGGCGCGCACCGCCTTGTCGTCCTCGAGCATGGCGGCAATCAACTGCGCCTTGCGGCGCAGCCCCGCTTCGTCCACGTCACCGGCTTGCCGGCCCGCAGGCTCCAGTGCGGCGAGGCGTTCGCGCAGGCCCGCCTGCCGCTGCTGTAGATCGGTGAGTCGGGGCCAGTCGTTGGCGCGGGCGGCTTCGACCATTGCGGCCGACAGGCTTGCCATCGCTTCGACGAGTTGCAGGCTGTTCATGGGGCTCTCCTCAGGCAGCGCTGGCCGCCTTGCCGTCGATCTGCGCCCAGGCCTCGCGCAGCTCGCGCAGCAGCCCGGCCACTTCGTCGAGCGCCGGGCGGCTGTTGTGCAGGTTGGCGTGCAGCAGACGCTCGGCCATGTAGTCGTACAGTGCGGCGAGCCGCTCGGAGAGTTCGCCGCCGGCCTCCATGTCGAGGCTCACCTTGAGGCCATTGACGATGATCTCGATCGCCTTGGAAATCGAGTTGCCCTTGGTGGGGACATCCTTGCTCTCGAGTGCCACGGCGGCCGTGCCGATGGCGACCAGGGCGCCATCGAAGAGCATGAGGATGAGCTTGTGGGGGTCGGCGCTGGCAACGGCGGTCTCGTTGCCGATGCGGGCGTAGGCTGCAGCGCGTCCCAAATGTGTGCCAAACATTGCGTGGAGGCTCCTTAGTTGTTGCTGTTGGCTGCGCCGGGCAGGTTGGCGAGTTGTTGGGTGAGATAGTCGCTGGTCAGGGTGTAGCCCGAGATCAGGGTGTCGAGGGCGGTGAATTGCGCCGTATAGCGCGCCTCGATCAGGGTCAGCCGGGCGTTGAGTCGCTCGCGCTGGCTGTCGATGGACTTGATCGAGGTGTTGATGCCGTCGGTGCGGCCCGCGATCATGCCGTCACTGGCGATATAGCCGTCGATGCGCTCCGAGAGCAGCGTCGCAAAGCCATCGACCGTGCCGCTGCCGGCGAAGAAGGCGCCCACGTCGAGCTCCGGGTCGGCGAGTGCTGCGCTGAGCTTGGTGCTGTTGACCTCGAGCGTGCCGGTGCTGGTGAATGAAACGCCGATGTCGGACAGCCGCTGCGCACCGCCGAGGCCCGATATGGCGTTACCGAGCATGGTGCGCAATTGCGACTGGATCGAGCGCGCCGTCGAATCCCCGTTGAGGCTCGCGGCCGTCTGAGTAGTCGCGTTGTAGGCGGTGAGGCTCTTGATCGTGGTGTTGAGATTGTTGTAGGCGCTCACGAAGGCATTGATCGCCGTGGTCGCGCCGCTCCTGTCGTCGGTGATGGTGAGCGTCGAAGCATTGCCGACGTCCTGCTTGTTGAGGGTCAGCGTGACGCCGTCGATCACGTCGTCGACGGTATTGCTCGAGCGACTCACGACGATGCCATCCACATCGAGCTGTGCGTCCTGCGCACTGGCGAGGCTGTAGACGGGATCGGTCGACACGCCGCTGGCGGTGGGGTCGACGCTGAGCCCGGTCGTTCCGGTAATCTCGAAGGCCTGCTCGGCGCCGGTGGCGTTGCCCTTGATCACGAGCTGCTTGACGGTGCCATTGTTTATCACCGACGCGGTTACGCCGAGGTTGCCGCCGTTGATCGCATCGCGGAATTCCTCGAGGCTGCCGCCGGCAAAGCTCAGCGTCTTGGCGGCCTCGCTGCCCGCGGCAAAGACCCCGCCCGTGACCTTGCCGAAGGTGATCGTGAGATCGCCCGCGCCGGGTGTGAATTCGGTCGATGCGCTGGTGGCGACGCGTTGTTCCTTGGCCAGCGCGAGCACTTCGACCGAGTAGCTGCCGGCCGTGGCCGAGGCGCTCGAGGTGGCAGAAAACGGCGCATCGGAGGCAACGCTTGCCTTGGTGGCGGTAAATTTTGCCGCATCGGTGAGCGTCTCTGCCGCGCTCTGCAGCGTTGAGAGCACCGACTTGAGCTGACCGAAGGCGGACAGTTTCGCCTGGTAGCTCGCTTCCTTGGTGGAAAGTGCGGTCAGCGGTTGCTGTTCGATCGTCATCAACTGACTGATCAGGCTCGAAATGTCCAGCCCCGAGCCGATGCCGCTTGCGGTGAGTCCTGCCATGATGCGTCTCCTCGGTTAGGCTGCCGCATGTCTCGCGGCGCCCGCGTGTCGAGGCTTTTCAGGCCTCCTGCTTGACCAGCAGACCCTGCAGTTTGCCCAGCGCCTTGGAGATCGCGAGGATCTCTTCGCTTGGAATCTGCTTGATCACTTCGTCGGTCGATGCGTCGACGATCTTGATCACGGTCTTGCCAGTGTCGCTGTCAAGCGAGAAAAGCAGGTTCTGTGCCACCGGCTTCAGCGCTTCGCGCACTTCGTCGAGGGCCTGGTTGATCTGCTCGGCGGAAGGCGGTGCCACAGGTGCGGCCAGCTGCGGGGCTTCGGCATCCTTGGTGTCGCTGGCGGCTTCGGCGGACTGGGCCCGTGTCGCTGGACCCCCTGCCAGGCTGGAGATGTCCGTCGGCGGCGGCAGGTTCGATGCAACTGACTGGATGGCCATGATTGATTCCCTCTTCTGGGACCGGCGGCGCGAGGCCCTAAAGCCGCGCGCCGCTGGGTCCGACGGCTAAGTGGGGCTTACTGCAAGAGGCTCAGCACGTTCTGCGGCAACGCGTTCGCCTGGGCAAGCATCGCGGTACCGGCCTGCTGCAGGATCTGGCTGCGCGACAGGTTGGCCGTTTCCGAAGCGAAATCGGCATCCTGGATCCGGCCGCGGGAAGCGGACAGGTTCTCTGAAGCAGTCTGAAGGTTGGCAACAGTCGAACTGAAGCGGTTCTGGATCGCACCCAGGTTGGCGCGCGAGGTATTGACCGACTTCAGCGCGTTGTCAATCTGGGTGATCGTCTCCTGAGCGTTGGTGAAAGACGAGACGGTCAGACCGCCAATGCCCGTGGTGGTGGTGGTGGTTCCCGTGGCCGCGTTGTCGAAGCCCGCTATCGTTGCATCGTCCGTTCCACCCGAGATCGCGAAGGCGGCGCTCGATGTCAAGGTCATTTGGCCCGAAACGGAATCGTAGGATGCACCAACGCCAGTAGTGGCCGATACCCGGTTGATTGCCTCGGTCAGTTGCCCCGCGCGCTCCTGAGCGTTGGCTGCACCCGCAATTGCGCCAATGCTGGTGCCGTTGATCATTACATCTCCGTCCGCGATCGCAGTTGCAAATCCGGTTATGGTAGAGACTGCAACTGCATCGGTCGTCCGCGACAGGGTCCCGCCGAGTGAAGCGGTCTGCGCGTTGGCAATCGAGGAAATGTTGATCGTTTCGCCTGCATTTGCGCCGATCTGGAACGCGACGCCGGAGAAGCTGCCGTCGAGCAGTTTCGTTCCGTTGAAGGAAGTCTGCTCGGCAACCCGCTGAATTTCGCTCTGAAGTTGCAATACTTCAGCTTGCAGCGCGTCGCGGTCTTCTTGCGAGTTGGTTCCGTTGGAGGCCTGCACCGCCAGCTCGCGAATCCGCTGCAGGTTGTTGCCCACTTCACTCAGCGCACCTTCAGCCGTCTGTGCGAGGGAAATGCCATCGTTGGCATTGCGGGTCGCCTGATTCAGGCCATTGATCTGCGAGGTCATGCGCTCGGAAATGGCGAGACCGGCTGCATCGTCCTTGGCGCTGTTGATGCGAAGGCCGGAAGAGAGGCGCTCAAGCGAAGTCGCCAGCGAGGACTGGGAGCTGTTCAGGTTACGTTGCGCGTTGAGGGAAGCAACGTTAGTATTGATCGTCTGTGCCATTTTCAATTCTCCTTACGAGAGATCAGTTTCCGACAGCTGCAGCCCCTGAGAAGATTTGGCGATCCGCTTGGGCATTGATGTTGCAGCCGTTGAGATGATTTACGGAGTAGGCAGGAAAAACTTTAGAGCGAGGCGCTTGCCTCGCTTTTTTCATGCCCGAACGGTTTTCGTGAACGTTTTTTCGGGCAAACGATTGCCGTGCATGGGTTTGCAGCGAGATGGTGTCCTTCGCCTTCAGGGGCGCTGCCCTGCGGGCGGATGGCTCGTACAAAAATCATCTGCTGGTGATACGTCCTGAAACACTTGCGAAGGCCCATGCAGACCAGTCGGCTGGAGGCGGGCGAGCACCCGGGAACGCCGCGTGGCGGGGGAGCCGCGTTCGAATGCGACCGCCCGGTGTGCTTGCCCATGAGCGCGGCGCCATGTTGCTGCAATCGCTGCGCCGGGCACCGGCCGGTGCCGGTGCAACGCACATGGGATGTCGATCGCGGCAACGACGAAGCGGGCGCGCGGCCGGCCACGCTTCGGCTGAAGCCGGTTGGCGGCAGGGGGGAGGAGCCGAAGTGCGGGCTCAGAGCATCGCCGCGAGGGCCGCGGGGTTCTTGGCCATGCGCCAGTCGGGGCGCAGCTCTGCGGCGGTGAGCGCGCCATATCCCCAGGTCGCGGCAATGAAGGGCAGGGCGTTGGCTTCGGCCGAGCTGCCGTCTTCTTCGCGGTCGCCGATGTAGAGCGCGTCACCGAGCGGGATCTGCCGGTCCTCGAGCAGGCGCCTGATCATCGCGGCCTTGTCCTTCAGGCGCGGTTCGAACAGATCCAGGGCATAGACGTTCTCGAACAGCCCGGCCCAGCCGAGGTGCCGGAGGATCAGCCTGGTGGGGTGGATGCGCTTGTTGGTGGCGATGTGCAGGGTGCGGCCGCGGGCGGCGAGGCCGGCGAGCATTTCACCGACGCCCTCGTAGGCGCGGGTCTCGAGCAGGCCGGTGCTGTCATAGCTGGCCTTGAAGGCGGCGGCGAGGCGCTCGGTGGTGGCCGCTTCGGTGCTGCCGCTCAGCAGCTGCAGCGTTTCAAGCAGCGGTGGCCCGATCACCGACTCGTCGATGGGCACCGCAGGCGTGATGCCGGTGGTGGCGAAGGCCTCGCGGAAGCTGGCGAGGATGGCTGGGGCGGAGTCGATCAGGGTGCCGTCGAGATCGAAGATGAGGTGTTGATAGCGTGACATGGGGCGACCTGCAGTGCTGGAGGCGGCATTGTCACGCCATTGCCGCGGCGGGTCGAGTGTGGCGCGGAGCCTATGCAGTGAAAACGCGATTCTTGCCGGCGCGCTTGGCGGCATACATGGCACGGTCGGCGCGGTCGATGGCCGCGGCGGCTTCTTCGTCGTCCTTGAGCCGTGTGATGCCGGCGCTGAAGGTGATCAGCAGGCGCTGGTTGTTGGCCAGGAAGTAGCGCTTGGTGAGCTCGCGCTGCAGTCGGGTGAGCGTGGCGTTGGCGCTGTCGACGTCGGTATCGGGCAGCACGATGAGGAACTCCTCGCCGCCGTAGCGTCCCACGCAGTCCTGCGGACGCAGGCTGCTGCGGACCACTTCCGAGAGGTGGCGCAGCGCATCGTCACCGGTCTTGTGGCCGAAGGTGTCGTTGAGGTTCTTGAAATTGTCCACGTCGAGCAGCGCCAGCGAGAGCGGCGTGCCGCGACGGCGTGCGCGGGCGATCTCGCGCGCCAGCGCTTCGTCGAGGCCCTTGCGGTTGAGCGTGCCGGTGAGCGGGTCGTGGCGGACCAGCTCGCTGGCGGCATCGAGGTCGCGTTGCAGACGCGAGATCTCGCCGTTGGCGCGGTCGACCTCGGCGCGCAATTCACCGAGCTCCTCGCGCGAGCGCTGGGTGCTCTGCTGGGTGGCGCGGGTCTCGCGCAGGATGTCCTCGACCACGTCCGAGAGTTGTGTGATGTCGTCGGCCTCGCCGATGCGCTTGGCACAGGTTTCGAGTTTGTCGTGATAGTCACCGGTTTCTTCGCTGAAGGCGGCGAGCCGGTCCACGAAGCCGGCGAGCATGAGTTTGAGGCGTTGCTGGGCGTCGGAGAGCTCGCGCTTGAGATGGCTCTGCTTTTCGATCACGTCGCGCAGGCGGCGCTCCACGGCGTCGAGCGCGCGGATGTCGAGCGGGCCGGCGAAGGTGTCGCGAATCACGCTCAACTGGCCGTGCAGCCAGCGATCGTCCTGTACCAGGTCGCTGATGTTCTGGAGCACCAGTTGCAGCAGGCTCACCAGGCCGTGACGCACTGCGCGCTGGTCTTCACCCACCCACTCGAGGCGCAGGGTGAGGGTTTCGAGGCGCTGGCGGGTTTCGTCATTTTGCAGATCCGTGGGGTTGGCTCGAACGGTGCTGGCGAACTGGTGGACTTCGGCGACCAGTTCGGGGAGTTCGAGTATCAGCGGTTCGACACCTGCTTCGAGCACTCGCGCCAGCAGTGCGGCGAGCGGAATGCGCGGATCGGTGTCGCCCGCGCTTGCCACGCCGATTTCGTTCGGCGCGGCTGCGACGGGCGGGGTGGCGGTACTCTCGTGGTTGCCGTTACGTTGCTGGGTCCAGTTCTTGAGCAGGCCCGTGAGGCGCTGGAAGAGCAGGGTGTTGTCGCCCGATCCGGATGCCACATGCAGCAGGGCCTCGCGTTTACGTGCGGTGGTGAGGCCCTGGTGAGGCCGTTCGAATTCGGTCAGGATCTCGCGCAGCAGGGGGCCGAGCTCGGGATGGCCGGCGGCCGATGCCTGGGCCATTTCCACCACGGCCTTGCGAAGCGCCGACCAGTCGGAAGCAGCGACCGCGTGTTCGAAGCCGCGCGCGAGGCGGGCGGCTTCGGGGCTGGTGCGCGGGAGCGCGACCGCGATCGACTTGAGGTTGCGCGTCGGAAAGCGCTCGTCCGCAGGTGCGCCGGCGATCTCGTGATAGAGCATCTCGAAATTGTCCGGAGTCGGCGTGATTCTGCGCATGGCAAGGCGACGCAGGGCCTCTCGGGCAATTTCGGAAGGACTTTGCTTGTGGTCGTCCGTCATGATGCGCTGTCGGGATGGGGTGACCTGCAGCTACGGCAGATGCGCCCGAAACTTGAGCCCGGCGCTATTCGACCAATCCGTGCTTCAGGCCGTAGTGGGTGAGCTCGGCATTGTTGCTGAGCCGCATCTTCTCCAGCAGTCGGGCGCGATAGACGCTCACGGTCTTGACCGAAAGGTTCAATTCCTCGGCGATCTGCGTGGGAGTGCGTCCCGAGGCGATCAGGCACAGGGTCTGGTACTCGCGGTCCGAGAGCTTTTCGTGCGGCGGACGGTCGGAGTCGTCGGTGATGGCATTGGCAAGCTCTTCGGCTAGCGAGGCGGAGACGTACTTCTTGCCGCTCGCCACCTGGCGGATTGCGGTGACGAGTTGTTCGGGCGCGCTTTGCTTGTTGAGATAGCCGGCCGCGCCGGCCTTGAGCGCTCGAATCGCGTATTGCTCTTCGGGGTACATGCTGAGCATCAGAACCGGAATGCGCGGGTATTCCTTGCGCATCATCTTGAGCGCATCGATGCCGTTGCGGTCGGGCATGGATACATCCATGAGCACGACGTCGAAGTGGTTCTTGCGTACCTGCTGCAGCGCTTCGATGCCGTTCGCGGCTTCTCCGGCGACTTCGAGATCTTCGGTGTCGGACAGGATCTGTCGCAGGCCCTGACGCACGATCGCATGATCATCGGCAATGAGGACACGGATCTGCTTGCTCATGGTCGGGCCTCGGAGGGTGTGGTGGTCTTCGGTGTTGCATCGCCAAGCGGCAGGCGCAACTGCATGTGGGTGCCGCGCTTGCCCATGCCGTCGAGCGAGAGAGTACCGCCAAGGCTCGCAATGCGCTCGCGAATGCCGCGCAGGCCGAAGGATTTCGGCTTGTTGAGATCTTTCGGCGCGATGCCCTTGCCGTCGTCGCTGATCTCGAGCAGCAACTCGTCGCCTTCGTGCATCAGGCGCACGTCTACCCGGCTCGCACCGGCATGCTTGCTGATGTTGGTGAGTGCTTCCTGGACGATCCTGAACAGCGCGATCGAGGTCTCCTCGGGCAAGTCGATGTCATGGTCGGCGCAAAGGACTTCACAAGGCGTGCCGGTGCGACCCGAGAAATCCTCAGCCTGGCCTTCGATGGCGGCGGCGAGCCCGAAGTCGCGCAGGATGCCGGGCCGCAGCTCGCGCGTTACCCGGCTTACCGTGGCAATCGCTTCGTCCACCAGGGCGCTGATCGACTGCACCCGCGCCTCGATGCCCTCGCGGGGGCCATCGAGCCGGCCGGCCAGCAAGGCGGTCTCGAACTTCATCGCCACCAGGTCTCCACCGAGCACATCGTGCACGTCCCTGGCAATGCGCTCGCGCTCTTCTTCCTTGACGTGCTGGAGGTGGGCGGACAGCGCGGCGAGCTGTTGCTGCGAGGCCCGCAGTTCCTCTTCAACCCGCTTGCTGTGGGTGATGTTCCACATGACGCCTTCCCAGAACGGCTTGCCATCGTCCTGGGCACGCAGCGAGGCGCGCAGGTTGATCCACTTGACGTCGTGCTGCGGGGTGAGGATGCGGCCTTCCCAGTTGAGCTTCGCGCCTTCGCGCGCGGAGACTTCGACCGCATCGGCAAATGGCTCGCGGTCGGCCTCGAGCAGCAGCGAGGAGAAGCGCATGGTCTCGGCCATGAGTTCGTCCGGGCTCAGCCCGAGCAGCATCTCGCAGGCTTCGCTGGCATAGGTGAAGCGCAGTCCGCGTGCCGCACAACTGCGCATCTGGAAAATGACGCCGGGCGTGCTGGCGGCCAGGGAACGCAGCCGCGCCTCGCTCTCCTGCAGCGTGGCAAGGGCCTGGCGCCGTTCGCGCCGGTTGCGGGCCTCGCGCAGTTCCCGCTCCACCGCCGGCAGCAGGCGCTCGAGGTTGTTCTTGTTGAGATAATCGTGCGCGCCGGCACGCATTGCGGAAACCGCCGTGTCTTCGTTGATGTGGCCCGAGACGATGATGAATGGCACGTCGAGGTTGCCCGCCTTGATGATCTCGAGCGCCGCCAGGGCATCGAAGCAAGGCATGCTGTGGTCGCAGATGATGATGTCCCACTCGTCCGCCTGCAGCGCTCGCGCCAACGCCGATGCAGTGCAGAGGCGTTCGCTGCGTACCCGGTAGCCCGCCCGGTGAAAGCGGCGCAGCAGCAACAGCGCATCGTCCTCGTTGTCTTCGATCATCAGGATGGCGAGCGAGGCGGGCTGATCTGCGGGGAGTGCTTGAGGCATGTCGTCTGCGTTGCGGTGGGGGTATCCGGATTATGCCGTTGCAGCGTGACCTCTCCAAGCGGCGCACCGTCAGCTTCGATCTCGGTGGACCCGGATTCGGATATAATCAGCGCGCTTCGCGAGTCCGGCACCTTTCAAGGTCCGGCACGCGTCTCGCCTCGGGCTTCGGCCTGTCGGCGGCGCCCTTGTAGCTCAGTTGGTAGAGCAGCGCACTTGTAATGCGAAGGTCGGGGGTTCGACTCCTCTCGGGGGCACCAATTCATTTCCCTGAAACCCGGTGAATCTGCGGGTCTCGGTGGATGCGACGTCGATCCGGTGGCGTTCTTCGTGGCAACGCTCCACGAAGAACGCCACCGGCGGCGCCCGCTTTGCGGCCGTGTGCGACACCTGCCGCCACTCGCGAGCTTCCCCCTCCAGAGCGCGCTCTGCAATGATTTCCGGCTCCCCCTCGGTCGATTCGAATTTGCGGATGTTTGCAGATCGCGGCCCAGTCGGCGCTTTCCTCCTGTGTGTCGACGCCGCCACCGCCTTCGGCCAGGCGAAAAATGCGCGGCCTGCCACGCAGGTGTCTCGTCATTGCGAGGGCGGGGATGGGCCGTGCGCCGCGCCGCAACCGGGACCAGGGATCCGCTCCGGGCTCTTGGGGGGAGCGCGTGCCCAGCGCGGTAGCGACGGCTTGACTAAATGGTCTTGACGGTCTAATAATCAGGTCATGACAAGCACCGCCGCCCCGAGCCGCAGGCGTGGTCGTCCTCCGAAGAGCGACGGCGACTACCGCGCAACCAGAGAACTTCTTTGCCGTGCCGGCGTGGCTGCGCTGACCCAGAAAGGATTCTCGGCGACGGGGATCGACGAAATCCTGAAATCCACCGGTGTTCCGAAAGGTTCCTTCTACAACTTCTTTTCGAGCAAGGAAGCCTTTGGTGCAGAGTTGATCAGGCTTTACGCCCATTACTTCGCCCGCAAGCTCGACCGTTTCTTCCTGGATGAAAGCCTTACCCCGCTCAAGCGGCTCGAAGCCTTTTGTGAGGATGCAGAACTGGGCATGGCGCGCTACGAATTTCGCCGCGGCTGCCTGGTCGGAAACCTCGGCCAGGAGATGGAGGCGCTGCCCGAGGCATTCAGAGGAGCGCTGACCGCAGTGCTGGAAGATTGGCAGGTGCGCACCGCACGCTGCCTCGAGGCGGCCAGGCAGGCAGGCGAGATTTCCCCGGCGATCGACTGTGCGAAGTGGGCAACGTTTTTCTGGATCGGCTGGGAAGGTGCCGTGCTGCGAGCGAAACTCGAGCGCCGCAGCGAACCGCTGCGCTTGTTCGCCCAGCTTTTCGTGCTGAGCCTGAAATCGTAAATTTTTTGTCTGAATTAAGACGATCGGTCTAATTGATTGATGCCTCGCTGCGAGGCCCGGCCCTGGGGTCGAATGGGTGGTGCCGCAGCGACATCGAGGCTTCTAAGTGACGGCAAGCCGGCAGGCCGGCGGCAATGATTGCACCAAGGAGGAGACTGCTGCATGAACAAGGCCAAAGACGCATCCCTGAAGAATGTGCCGCGCGAAGCCCCTGCGGTCGTGGATTGTTCCCGCGTCCTGGCTGGTGTCGATAACGCGATGTGCCCACGCGCGGACCGTTCGGTCGCGTGGCCGCGCCTGGGCTCCGATCTGAAGATCTCGAAACCAGAACGGATCCCCAACGAGCCTGGACTGGCGGAGGCAGTTCCGATGGTCACGCAATTGCTTTAGGGCAGGGGGCGTGGCCGCCTCGTTGAGGAGGTGCACGCCTGATGTCGCAAACGGCGGGGCCAAAAAAACACGGCCCCCCTTCAATGGAGTGAGGAGACAAGAAATGATCAAACGCTATTCAGGATTGCTGTTGGGCTCGATGCTCGCGAGCTCGCCAGTGCTGGCCGCCGAGTTCGTGTGCCAGGACGATGTCAAGGCCCACGTCTACAGTGCGGCGGAACAAGAGCTGGTCGACCGGTTCTGGGCGGAATCGCTCACCTACCTCGGCCAATATCTCAAGACGCTGGAGACCCCGACCGGACAGTGCAAGGACTCGGCCGAGGCGACCATTCAGACCTTCGACTCCAGGACCGGTAAGCAGCAGACCCGCTGCATCATGAGATACCGCGACATGGAGCTGCTCGCCAAGCATCTCGGCGCGGTGCTGGCGGAGCCGGACAAGGCCAAGCGCTGCTTCGACCCGCAAAAGGACTACGACGCATTCACGCTGTACACCCCGAGTGCCAAGGTGCAGGAACTCTCGCCGGTGTCGAGCTGGCTCAAGCGCCCGCTCCTCACCGACTACTATCGCAAGATGGGTGGGGCGATCGGCGAGGCCGGCCTGGAGCTCAACGAGAACTTCGTCGCGGTGACCTCGCGGACCGACACCACTGCGCACTGGAGCCGGGACATCAGCATCAAGGGCTTGCCGACGCTGTGGTCTTCGGTCGGCTGGATCCCCTTCTATGCGGAGAATCCGGCCGCCGGCAGCGAGCGCTTCCGCGGTGGCTATCTCTATGCTGAAGTGATGGGGCCGTGGGGCAACCTGCGCATCAAGGAGATCGACGGCGAGAAAGTGGGTGCGGAGATCGGCATGACGGTGCAGCTGTTCAATACCTCGTATCCGTTCCACTACCATCACCCGCAGGAAATCTACATGACGCTGACCAAGCCCCAATGTATCGACCAGAACAAGTACATGGTGATGCACTGGGACAGCGACCAGTTCAGGCAGCAGCGTACCGACAAGGGCTGGACGGTGGAGATCGACGGCTCCGGGGACAAGTGGAAGCAGTGGTTCGCCAACCAGGATTCGAACCAGGAGTGGCTGACCTATTTCGAGCGCAACGCGATCCATGCATTCCACGCCAAGGAAGGCTGCAACCAGACCATCGAGAATTCGGGCCTGGTGACCGTCTGGGCAAGATCGACCTCGCAGGACAACGAACAGTCGACCCGCCTGTGTCGTCCCGCCTCGGGAGCGATGGGGTCGCATGGCCTGCCGCCCGACGAAAGGGCGGTCTGCGAGCTGCGTGACTGGAAGCGCTGAGCGTGGCGGGGCCGCCACTGGCTTGCCGCCGGCGGTGCGGTCGGGCACGATGGCCTGAGTGAGCCGGCGGGCGAAGCCCCCGCAGCGCGCAGTCGATGCGCGCTGCGCCTCGCCCCCAGGTTTGCCCGATCATTGCCCAAGGAAGGTCCCCGAATGGATGCCGATGCCGCACTCTCACACCATGTCCTGGCGCAACTCGCCGACGCCCTGATTTTCGCGGATTGCGAGGGCAGGATCCGGGTCTGGAACGGGGCCGCCGAGGCGCTGTTCGGCTTCCCGGCCTCCGCAGCGATCGGCCAGAGCCTCGACCTGATCATTCCGGAACGCTTGCGTGCGGCCCACTGGAATGGATTCAACCGCGCGGTGGCAGCCCGCCAGACGCGGCTCGCCGGCAAGGCGGTGATGACGCGCGCGACCACGGCGGCCGGGGCCGCGATCTATGTAGAGATGAGCTTCGCGCTCGTGTGTGATGCGCGTGGCGAGGTGCTCGGCTCGGTGGCCGTCGCGAGGGACGCGACCGAGCGCCGCGCCCGTGAGCGAGCGCTCCAGCAACGCATGTGTGCGATTGAGGCGCCAAGCGACCCCGGTGCACAAGGCACACCGTAGTCCGGCAAGGGCGGCGTGCCGCGAACCGACGAGGCTGCCCCAGGCCCCGCAGGCTGCAGCACACAGGGCGAGCCGCCTTGCGCGAGGCCAAGCCAAAGTGGAAGTGGGAACGGCTTTCATACATCCCTCTGGGCGGGAGCCTGTCATCCGCGGGGGCGACAATGAGCGCCAATCGGGGCCTCGTGGCGATGAAGGTCAGTCGGTACTCGAGCCGGCATGTTGCTGACGCGGCGATCATGCCCGCCGATACCTGGAGCACGACCCGCTCGCCGACGATCGCGATCGCCGAGCGTGGCGCATTACTCGCATCCGACTTGCTCCTTACAATAGAGGGTTCATCAAGTGGAGTATCCCCATGAGTCCAAACACGCCCGGCGCCGGAGCCGCCCCCCAGGTATTGCCTGCAGTCGAGATCGCCACCGCCGACAAGGCGACCCACGCCATCATCTGGCTGCATGGCCTGGGTGCCGACGGACACGATTTCGAGCCGGTGGTCGAGGCGCTCGATCTCGATCGGCTGCCGCCGCTGCGCTTCGTGTTTCCGCACGCGCCGATGCGGCCGGTGACCATCAACGGCGGTTACGTGATGCGCGCCTGGTACGACATCCTGTCGGCCGACTTTGCCAGCCGGCGCGAGGATCCGGCCGGCGTGCATGAGTCGGCGGCGCTGCTCGAGGCGCTGATCGCGCGCGAGAATTCGCGCGGCATCCCCGATTCGAACATCGTGCTGGCGGGCTTCTCGCAGGGCGGCGCGATCGCGCTGCATACCGCGCTGCGCCATCCTCGCAAACTCGCCGGCGTGCTGGCGCTGTCCACCTATCTGCCGCTGGCCGACACGCTCGCCGCCGAGGCCGATGCGGCCAATCGCGAGACGCCGATCTTCATGGCGCACGGCCACGGCGACACGGTGATTCCCTACGACTTTGCCGAGCGCTCCTTCGCCCAGCTCAAGGCCGAGGGCTATGTCATCGAATGGCATCCCTACTTTGCCGAACACACCCTGGTAATGGAGGAGCTGCGCGATATCGAGAAATGGCTGGGCGGGGTGCTGAGCGGCTGAGAACGTGTCAATGAATCCGCCGCGCCGGTCATCCCGGGCCTGGGCCGCAGCCGACCTGCCGGCGCTCGCGACGATTTTCCGACAAGCTCTGGCGGCGCTTCAGTCGCTTGCCCGCGGCGGGCCGAGGCGCGCCGCGCGGGCCTGTTCGCGGAAGGCTCCGGGCGAGCTGCCGGTCCATTGCTTGAAGGCGCGGGCAAAGCTCTTTTCGTTCTTGAAGCCGACCGCCTCGGCGAGTTGCTTGAGGGGGCGGTCGCTGCGGTTGAGGAGCTCGATGGCGCGGTCGCGGCGGGCCTCGTCCTTGAGCTGCTGCAGCGAAGCGCCTTCTTCGAGCAACTGCCGGTGCAGGGTGCGCGGCGATACGTTCAGCCGGGCGGCCAGCCGCTCGGCGGTGGCGGCTTCGTCAGGGTGGGCGTGCAGCAACTGGCGCACCCGCTGCACCAGCAGCCGGTCGCGACGGTACTGCAGCACGGTCAGCGGCAGCGCGCGCTGCAGCATGCCTTGCAGTGCGCGCTCGTCGCGCCTCAGGGGCAGCGCAAGGTAGCGCACATCGAAGCGGATCGCCGCAAGCTCGGCCTCGAAGCGCACTGGCCCGGAGAACATCAGCGGGTACACATCGCGGTGCGCAGGCGCTGCGAACGGAAAGCTCGCCTCCAGCAGCGGAATCCGTGAATCGACCACCCAGCAGCTATAGCCCATCGCCATGCGCAGGATCGACACCAGGCAGAATTCGTGAAATTCGCCGAGGGGACGATTGATGGTGATCCCGAGGCTCGCCTGTTGCCCGCCGATTTCCAGCGTGAGGATGATGTCATCGGTCAGCAGGCGGTGGTGGCGACACCAGCGCCTGAGCGCGACCTCAAGGTTCGGCGCGGTGATCGAGGCCCGGCAGAGCATGCCGTAGCTGCCCCACGGCAGCTTGCGCGAGAACCAGCCGAGCGCCTCGTCGTCGAGCGACTGCATGCTGATTCCGGACATGATCTCCATCTGCGCGGCGGTGACGCGCGCCGCGGGATCGTCGAGCTGTGCCTGCGATATCCGTGCCGCGGCCAGCGCCGCGGCAGGATCCGACCCGTAGCGCCGGTGCGCGAGGACCATCGCGCGGATGAAGGCAATCGGCGTCGCGGCCGGGCCGATGGTCGGATCGGTGCTGTCATGGGGGCGTGGGTTCATGGTCCGGGATCATAAAGTCGATGGCAGGATTTGCAACCATGTTGGCGCGCACGGTCGCGCAATCGCGGCTAACCTTCAGGATCGTCCGGAAAAGGGCATGGCGGCTTTTCAAGTGCCGGCCGGGCAGGCGCATCCACATCAGCAACCAGGAGACCGACCCATGAACATTCCCAGCCTCGACTTCAACCTCGGCGAGACCATCGAAATGCTGCGCGATACGGTGCAGTCCTTCGCCGCCGACGAGATCGCGCCGCGCGCCGCCGACATCGACCGTGACAACGAATTCCCGGCCGACCTGTGGAAGAAGCTCGGCGACCTGGGCCTGCACGGCATGACGGTGGAAGAGGAGTACGGTGGCACCGGCATGGGCTACCTGGCGCACATCATCGCCCTCGAAGAGGTCTCGCGCGCCTCGGCCTCGGTGGGGCTCTCCTACGGTGCCCACTCCAACCTGTGCGTGAACCAGATCCGCCGCAACGGTACCAAGGCCCAGAAAGAGAAATACCTGCCCAAGCTGGTCTCCGGCGATCACGTCGGCGCGCTGGCGATGTCCGAGCCCAACGCCGGCTCGGACGTGGTCTCGATGAAGCTGCGTGCCGACAGGCAAGGCGACCGCTACGTGCTCAACGGCGCCAAGATGTGGATCACCAACGGCGGCGACGCCGACACCCTGGTGGTGTACGCCAAGACCGACCTCGAGGCCGGTCCCAGGGGGATGACCGCCTTCATCATCGAAAAGGGCATGAAGGGCTTCAGTTGCGGCACCCACCTCGACAAGCTCGGCATGCGCGGCTCCAACACCTATCCGCTGTTCTTCGACGATGTCGAAGTGCCCGAAGAGAACGTGCTCGGACAGGTCGGTGGCGGCGTCAAGGTGCTGATGAGCGGCCTCGACTACGAACGCGCCGTACTGTGCGGCGGGCCGCTCGGCATCATGGCGGCGTGCATGGATTCGGTGGTGCCCTATCTTCACGAGCGCAAGCAGTTCGGCCAGGCGATCGGCGAATTCCAGCTCATGCAGGGCAAGGTCGCCGACATGTACTCGACCTGGATGGCGACCCGCGCCTATGTCTATGCGCTCGGCCAGGCCTGCGACCGCACCGACCACGCCCGCACCCTGCGCAAGGACGCCGCGGGGGCGATCCTCTACTCGGCCGAGAAGGCCACCTGGATGGCCGGCGAGGCGATCCAGACCCTGGGCGGCGTCGGCTACACCAACGAATACCCGGTCGGGCGGCTGTGGCGCGATGCCAAGCTGTACGAGATCGGCGCCGGCACCAGCGAGATCCGCCGCATGCTGATCGGTCGCGAACTGTTCTCGGAGACCTGTTGAGATGAGCGTCATCAAGAGCCAGATCAATCCGCGCTCGGAGGAATTCCGCGCCAATGCCGGGGCCATGCGCACCATGGTCGACGACCTGCGCGCCAAGGCCGCGGAAGTCAGCCTGGGCGGCGGTGAAGCCGCCCGTGCCAAGCATGCGGGTCGCGGCAAACTGCTGCCGCGCGACCGCGTCAACCACCTGCTCGATCCGGGGACCGGCTTTCTCGAGGTCGGCCAGATGGCGGCCTTCGGCATGTACGACAACGACGCACCGTCGGCCGGAGTGATCACCGGCATCGGCCGGGTGCAGGGCGTCGAGTGCATGATCGTCGCCAACGATGCCACGGTGAAGGGCGGCACCTACTACCCGATGACGGTCAAGAAGCACCTGCGCGCCCAGGAGATCGCCGAGCAGAACAATCTGCCCTGCATCTATCTGGTCGACTCGGGCGGCGCCTTCCTGCCCAAGCAGGACGAGGTCTTTCCGGATCGCGACCACTTCGGCCGCATCTTCTACAACCAGGCCAACATGTCCGCCAAGGGCATCCCGCAGATCGCGGTGGTGATGGGCTCGTGCACCGCGGGCGGCGCCTATGTGCCGGCGATGTCGGACGAGACCGTGATCGTCAAGAACCAGGGCACCATCTTCCTGGGCGGCCCGCCGCTGGTGAAGGCCGCCACCGGTGAAGTGGTGACGGCCGAGGATCTCGGCGGCGGCGACGTGCACACCCGCATCTCGGGCGTGGCCGACCACCTCGCCGAGAACGATCCGCACGCGCTCTATATCGCGCGGCGCATCATGGCCAACCTCAACCGCGTCAAGCCGGTCGACCTGGCGCTCGGTGGCGCCGAAGAGCCGGCCTACGATCCGGAGGAGATCTACGGCATCATCCCCAGCGACACCCGCAAGCCCTTCGACGTGCGCGAGATCATCGCCCGCGTGGTCGACGGCTCGCGCTTCGACGAGTTCAAGGCCCGCTACGGCACCACCCTGGTGTGCGGCTTCGCCCAGCTCTATGGCTACCCGGTCGGCATCGTCGCCAACAACGGCATCCTGTTCGGCGAATCGGCACAGAAGGGCGCGCACTTCATCGAACTGTGCGGCCAGCGCGGCATCCCGCTGCTGTTCCTGCAGAACATCACCGGCTTCATGGTCGGCCGCAAGTACGAGAACGGCGGCATCGCCAAGGACGGCGCCAAGATGGTGACCGCGGTGGCGACCGTACAGGTGCCCAAGATCACCACCCTGATCGGTGGCAGCTTCGGCGCCGGCAACTACGGCATGTGCGGCCGCGCCTACAGCCCGCGCTTCCTGTGGATGTGGCCCAACAGCCGCATCTCGGTGATGGGCGGCGAGCAGGCCGCGAGCGTGCTGTCGACGGTGCGCCGCGACGGCATCGAGGCCAAGGGGGGGAGTTGGAGCGCCGAGGAGGAAGAGGCCTTCAAGGCCCCGATCCGCGACCAGTACGAGGCCCAGGGCCATCCCTACTACGCCACCGCGCGGATGTGGGACGACGGCGTGGTCGACCCCGCCCAGACCCGCCGCGTGCTCGGCCTGTCGCTATCCGCCTCGCTCAACGCACCCATCCAGCCGACCAAGTTCGGCGTGTTCCGGATGTAAGGGGAGAACAAGAACATGTTCGAAAAAATCCTTATCGCCAACCGCGGTGACCAGGCGCCCCGCGCCGCAGCGACGAAGTCAAATCGCGCCGCATGCGCAGCATGCCCAGGCGGTTTCACCGCAGGAGGCACCCATGTTTGAAAAGATCCTTATCGCCAACCGCGGTGACCAGGCGCCCCGCGCCGCAGCGACGAAGTCAAATCGCGCCGCATGCGCAGCATGCCCAGGCGGTTTCACCGCAGGAGGCACCCATGTTTGAAAAGATCCTTATCGCCAACCGCGGTGAAATCGCCTGCCGCGTGATCAAGACCGCCCGCCGCATGGGCATCCGCACGGTGGCGGTGTATTCCGAAGCCGACGCGGGCGCGCGCCACGTACGCATGGCCGACGAGGCGGTGCTTATCGGCCCGGCCTCGGTCAAGGAAAGCTATCTGGTGATCGAGCGGATCATCGCCGCAGCCAGGCAGACCGGCGCCCAGGCGATCCATCCGGGCTACGGCTTCCTGTCCGAGAACGAGGCCTTCTGCCATGCCTGCGACGAAGCGGGCATCGTCTTCATCGGCCCGCCGGTGGCGGCGATCCACGCCATGGGCTCCAAGTCCGAGGCCAAGAAGATCATGGGCGCGGCCGGCGTGCCGCTGACCCCGGGTTACCACGGCGACGACCAGGATCCGGCCCACCTGCACCAGCAGGCCGACGAGATCGGTTATCCGGTGCTCATCAAGGCGGCGGCGGGCGGCGGCGGCAAGGGCATGCGGCTGGTCGAGAAGTCGGCCGACTTCATCGAGATGCTGGCCTCCTGCAAGCGCGAGGCGATCTCCAGCTTCGGTGACGATCATGTGCTGGTCGAGAAATACATCACCCGTCCGCGCCACATCGAGATCCAGGTGTTCGGCGACAGCCACGGCAACTGCGTGTATCTGTTCGAGCGCGACTGCTCGGTGCAGCGCCGCCACCAGAAGGTGCTCGAAGAAGCCCCCGCGCCGGGCATGACGCCCGCGCGCCGCGCGGCGATGGGCAAGGCCGCGGTCGACGCCGCCAAGGCGGTGGGCTACGTGGGTGCCGGCACGGTGGAGTTCATCGCCAACCAGGACGGCAGCTTCTATTTCATGGAGATGAACACCCGCCTGCAGGTCGAGCACCCGGTCACCGAGATGATCACCGGCCTCGACCTGGTCGAATGGCAGTTGCGGGTAGCCTCGGGCGAGCCGCTGCCGCTGGCCCAGGAGCAGCTTCAGATTCGCGGCCACGCGCTCGAGGCACGGATCTACGCCGAAGACCCGGACAAGGGCTTTTTGCCCTCGACCGGCAAGCTGGTGCACCTCTCGCCGCCGGCCGAAGGCCTGCATGTGCGGGTCGACACCGGGGTGGAAGAGGGCGACGAGATCAGCCCGCACTACGACCCGATGATCGCCAAGCTCATCGTCTGGGACCAGAACCGCGACCGCGCGCTGGCGCGCATGCTGCAGGCGCTGGCCGAATATCGCGTGGTCGGGGTCTCCAACAACATCGAGTTCCTGAGCCGCCTCACCGCCTGCCCGGCCTTCGCCACCGCCGATCTCGACACCGGCCTGATCGAACGCGAAAAGGCCTACCTGTTCCCGGAGGGCAAGGAAACGCCGGCCGAAGTCTGGCTGATCGCCGCGCTGGCCGAGCTGCTGCGCGAAACGAAGCGTGCCGAGGACAAGGCCGCGCGCGGCCGCGATCCGAAGTCGCCGTGGCACGCGCGGGATGGCTGGCGGGTCAACGCCACCGCCCACCGCGGCCTGATCTTCCGACTCGGCGAAACGCAGAAAACGGTGAATGTCGCCTATCGCGCCGACGGCTACACGCTGACGCTCGACGGGCGCTCGGTCGAGGCGCGCGGCGAACTCAATCCGCGCGGCCTGATGCGGGTCGAGCTCGACGGCACCCGCATGGACGCCACCGTGATCGCCGCCGCCGAGAAGCGTCACGTGTTCGCCAATGGCCGCGCCTGGCAGCTCGCCAACGTCGACCCGCTCTACCACGCGGCCGATGGTGGCGCCGCCGAGGGTGGTCTGCTGGCGCCGATGCCGGGCAAGGTGATCGCGCTGATCGCCGCCGAGGGCGCCACGGTTGCCAAGGGCGCGCCGCTGCTGATTCTCGAGGCGATGAAGATGGAGCACACCATCACCGCGCCGGGCGCCGGCACGGTCAGGGCGTTCCGCTTCGGGGTGGGCGACCAGGTCGGCGACGGCGCCGAGCTGGTGGACTTCGAGGTGGCGAAATGAGCCTGCCGGAGCAGGTCCGCATCGTCGAGGTCGGCCCGCGCGACGGACTGCAGAACGAAAAGCAGCGGGTCGATACCGACACCAAGGTGGAGCTCATCGCCCGGCTCGGCAAGGCCGGCCTCAAGGCCATCGAGGCCACCTCCTTCGTGTCGCCCAAGTGGGTGCCGCAGATGGCCGACAACGCCGAGGTGATGGCGCGCATCGTGCGCCTGCCCGGCGTCGCCTATCCGGTGCTCACCCCCAACCTCAAGGGCTTCGAGGCGGCCCTGGCCGCGGGCGCGGAGGAGGTGGCGGTATTCGCCGCAGCCTCCGAGTCCTTCAGCCAGAAGAACATCAACTGCTCGATCGCCGAGTCGCTGCAGCGCTTCGAGCCCTTGATGGCGGCGGCCGGCGCAGCCGGGGTCAGGGTGCGCGGCTATGTGTCCTGCGTGCTCGGCTGCCCCTACGAGGGCGCGATCGAACCTGCCGCGGTGGCCGACGTGGCGGCCACCCTGGCGCAGATGGGCTGCTACGAGATCAGCCTCGGCGACACCATCGGCACCGGCACGCCCGGGAAGACCCGCCGGATGATCGAGGCGGTCGCGGCGAGGGTGCCGGTCGAGCGCCTGGCGGGGCACTATCACGACACCTACGGCATGGCGATCGCCAATATCGCGGCCTCGCTCGAGGCCGGCGTGGCGGTATTCGATGCCTCGATCTCGGGGCTGGGCGGGTGTCCCTACGCCAAGGGCGCGTCGGGCAACGTGGCGACCGAAGAGGTGGTATACCTGATGCGCGGCATGGGCATCGACACCGGCATCGACCTCGCGGAGCTGATCGCCTGCAGCCTGTGGATCAGCGAGCGGCTGGGGCGGGCGCCGGGTTCGCGGGTGACCCGTGCCTTGTCCTCGCGGTAGATTTTTGCGCAATTGAGCAATTTATGGAGACATTAGGAAAATATATTCTCCGCTTTCCCGATAGCATGGTCCCCGGTCGTTCAAGACCTCGAATGCAACCCTAACCACCCAACAGGAGATGAGGCCGCAGTGCCGCTCCGGCAGCGCCAAAAGCGCGATCCCGGATGCCTTGCGACCCTTTACCAGACCCATGGCAAAGTCCCTTCTCGCAGTCAGTCTCGAAGACAAGTACACCCTCAAATCCGGTCGCGCCTACATGACCGGCATCCAGGCGCTGGTTCGCCTGCCGATGATGCAGCGCATGCGCGACGAGGCCGCCGGCCTCAATACCGCGGGCTACGTGACCGGCTATCGCGGCTCTCCGCTGGGCAACGTCGACCAGGAATTCTGGAAGGCCAGGAAATACCTCGAGCCGAAGAACATCCGTTTTCAGCCGGGTCTCAACGAAGACCTCGCCGCCACCGCCGTGTGGGGCACCCAGCAGGTCTCGCTCGACCCCAACGCGCTCTACGACGGGGTATTCTCGATCTGGTACGGCAAGGGCCCGGGCGTCGATCGCACCGGCGACGTGTTCCGCCACGCCAACGCCGCGGGGACCTCGAAGCACGGTGGCGTGCTGGTGATCGCGGGTGACGACCATGCCGCCAAGTCATCGACACTGCCGCACCAGACCGAGCACGTCTTCAAGTCGCTGATGATGCCGGTGCTCTCGCCGGCAGGCATTCAGGACTATCTCGAATACGGCCTGCACGGCTTCGCGATGTCGCGCTATTCCGGTTGCTGGGTGGCCTTCAAGGCGCTTACCGACACCGTCGAGACATCGGCCTCGGTCGATGTCGATCCGTTCAAGGTCAAGACGGTGATCCCCACCGACTTTCCGCTTCCCGCCGACGGCCTCAACCTGCGCTGGCCCGATCCCCCGCTGGTGCAGGAGAAGCGCCTGCTGCATCACAAGCTCTATGCAGCGCTGGCCTACTGCCGCGCCAACAATCTCAACAGAACCATCATCGACAGCGCCGATGCCAAGCTCGGCATCATCACCAGTGGCAAGAGCTACCTCGACGTGCGCCAGGCGCTCGAGGACCTGGGCATCGACGACGCCATGGCCGCCTCGATCGGAATCCGCCTCTACAAGGTCGGCATGGTGTGGCCGCTCGAGGCCGAAGGGGTGCGCGAGTTCGCCGATGGCCTGGAAGAGATCCTGGTGATCGAGGAGAAGCGCCAGTTCCTCGAATACCAGCTCAAGGAAGAGCTCTACAACTGGAACGAGAACGTGCGTCCGCGCGTGATCGGCAAGTTCGACGAGACCGGCGAATGGTCGCTGCCGCACAGCGACTGGCTGCTGCCCGCCGCGGGCGAACTGACCCCGGCGATGATCGCCCGGGTGATCGCCGCGCGCATCGCCCGCTTCCACACCTCGGACCGCATCAAGGCACGGCTCGCTTTCCTGGAGGCCAAGGAAGCCGCGCTCGCCAAGCCGCGGCTGTCGATCGCACGGGTGCCGCACTACTGCTCCGGCTGCCCCCACAACACCTCGACCAAGGTGCCCGAAGGCTCCAAGGCGATCGCCGGCATCGGCTGCCACTACATGGCCACCTGGCTGTCGCCCGAATCGACCCAGTTCTTCTGCCAGATGGGCGGCGAGGGGGTGCCCTGGGTCGGCCAGGCACCGTTCACCGGCACCAAGCACGTGTTCGCCAACCTCGGCGATGGCACCTACATGCACTCCGGCATCCTCGCCATCCGCGCGGCGGTGGCGGCGAAGGTGAACATCACCTACAAGATCCTCTACAACGACGCGGTCGCCATGACCGGCGGGCAGCCGCACGACGGCACCCTGTCGGTGCCGATCATCGCCGCGCAGCTCGCCGCCGAGGGCGTCCACAACATCATCGTCGTCAACGACGGCACCGCCCGCGCCTACGGCCCGGCCGACCTGCCGCACGGGGTGCCGATCCGCCACCGCGACGAGCTCGACGCGGTGCAGCGCGAACTGCGCCAGGTGCCGGGTGTGAGCGCGCTGATCTACGACCAGACCTGTGCTGCCGAGAAGCGTCGCCGGCGCAAGCGCGGCAAGTTTCCGGATCCCGCGACCCGGGTGGTCATCAACGACCTGGTGTGCGAGGGTTGTGGCGACTGCAGCAACAAGTCGAACTGCATGTCGGTGGCTTCGGTGGAGACCGAGTTCGGTCGCAAGCGCACCATCGACCAGAGCTCCTGCAACAAGGACTATTCCTGCGTCAAGGGATTCTGCCCGAGCTTCGTCACCGTCGAAGGTGGCAAGCTGCGCAAGGGCAAGGCCGCTGGCGCGCCGGCCGATGCGTTCGGCGAACTGCCCGAGCCTCAACTGCCGGGCACGGCCGCGCCGTGGGGCATTCTCATCACCGGCGTCGGCGGTACCGGCGTGGTGACCATCGGTGCGCTGCTGGGCATGGCCGCCCATCTCGAGGGCAAGGGCGTGTCGATTCTCGACATGGCCGGGCTGGCGCAGAAGGGCGGTGCGGTGTGGTCGCATGTGCGCATCGCCGACCGTCCCGAGCAGATTCACGCGGCCCGTGTTGCGGCCGGTGAAGCCAACGCGGTGATCGGTTGCGACCTGGTGGTGGCGGCCGGCGACGAGTCGCTCGCCAAGATGCGTCACGATCACACCCGGGTGGTGGTGAACAGCGCCGAGACCATGACCAGCGAGTTCGTGCGCGGTTTCGCGGCCCAGGCCCGCAGCGGCAACGTCGGCGCCAACCCCGATCCGCAGTTCCCGACCGGCTCGATGGAGCAGCAGATCGTCGACGCGGTGGGCAGCCAGAACGCCGAATTCCTCGACGCCACCAAGGTGGCGACCGCGCTGCTCGGCGACGCCATCGCCACCAACCTCTTCATGCTCGGCTACGCCTGGCAGAGGGGCCTGGTGCCGCTCTCCCGCGAGGCGCTGCTCAAGGCCATCGAGATCAACGGCACCGCCATCGAGGCCAACAAGGCCGCCTTCCTGTGGGGCCGGCGTGCGGCCGTGAATCCGACCGCGGTGGCTGAGGCGGCAACGCCCAAGCAGGCGGTGCCGGAGCACCACCGCCTGTCGACCAGCGTCGATGAGCTGATCGCCCGCCGTGCCGCCCAGCTCACCGATTACCAGGATGCCGCCTATGCCAGGCGCTATACCACGCTGGTGGAGAGGGTGCGTGCCGCTGAGGCGCGGGTGGCGCCGGGCGCGACCCTGCTGACCGAGGCGGTGGCGCGCGGCTATCACAAGCTGCTGGCCTACAAGGACGAGTACGAGGTCGCCCGGCTGTACACCGACAGCGATTTCCTCAAGCGGGTGGACGAGCAGTTCGAGGGCGACTACAAGCTGGTCTTCCACCTTGCGCCGCCCCGCCTCGCCGATCGTGATCCGGCCACCGGCGAACTGCAGAAGAAGACCTACGGCCCGTGGATGCTCAAGGCGATGCGCCTGCTGACCCGCTTCAAGGGTCTGCGTGGCGGCATGCTCGACCCCTTCGCCCGCAGCGCCGATCGCAAGCTCGACCGCGAGCTGATCGCCGACTACGAGCGCAACGTCAATGAAATTCTCGCCGCACTCGAGTTGTCGAATCACGAAACCGCGGTGGAACTGGCCTCGCTGCCCGAGCAGGTTCGCGGCTTCGGCCATGTGCGTGAGCGTTACCACGCCCAAGCCAAGAAGCGCGAGGCGGTGCTGCTCGAGGCCTTCCGCAACAAGCATGCAGCGGCCGGCCCGGCCCGCAGCGCGCCGCGCAAGACAATTGCCGTAATCCCCGGCTAATCCCGGAAAACCAATCGCTGCAAGCCGACCGTCGCCGCCACAAGCGGTGCGCGGTGGGCCGCGGCATCTTCAAAGACCCAAAGAAGGAGACAGCACCATGAGCGTTTTTTCACTGAGCGATTTCGCCGACCACGAACAGGTCGTGTTCTGCAGCGACGACAAGAGTGGCCTCAAGGCCATCATCGCGGTTCATAACTCCAACCTCGGCCCGGCGCTGGGCGGTTGCCGCATGTGGCCCTATGCCAGCGAAGAGGAGGCGATCCGCGACGTGCTGCGCCTGTCGCGCGGCATGACCTACAAGTCGGCGATGGCCAAGCTCAAGCTCGGTGGCGGCAAGTCGGTGGTGATCGGCAATCCGCGCACCCAGAAAACGCCGCAGCTGCTCGAGGCGTTGGCACGGGCCATCGACAATCTCAAGGGCCGCTACATCGCCGCCGAGGATTCGGGCACCAGCGTCGCCGACATGAAGTACATGGCCGAGTTCACCGAGCACGTCTCGGGCGTCAAGGACAAGGCCACCAAGCACGGCAAGCGCAGCGGCGACCCCTCGCCGGCAACCGCCTATGGCACCTTCGTCGGCATCCGCGCCGCGGTGAAGGAAAAGCTCGGTCGTGACTCGCTCGATGGCCTGCGGGTGGCGGTGCAGGGCATGGGCAACGTCGGTTTCGACCTCGCCCGGCAGCTCAAGCAGGCCGGTGCCAGCCTGTGGGTGAGCGATATCCACCAGGAGCAGCTCGACCGCGCCCGGCAGGAACTCGGTGCCACGGTAGTCGGCGCCGAAGCGATCTTCGGCCTCGATGTGGACGTCTTCGCGCCCTGCGCGATGGGCGCCATCCTCAACGACAAGACCATTCCCCAGTTGAAGGCGCAGATCGTTGCCGGCGCCTCCAACAACCAGCTCGCCGAGCCGCGCCACGGCACCGCGCTGATGCAGCGCGGCATCCTCTACGCGCCGGACTATGTGATCAACGCCGGCGGCATCATCGACGTCTATCATGAGCGCACCGGCTTCAAGTACGAGGAGGTCACCCGCCACGTCGAGCAGATCTACGACAACCTCATGGAGATCTTCGAGCGCGCCCGTGCCGAAGGCCGGCCGACCGGCGAGGTGGCCGACGTGATTGCCGAGGAACGCTTCAAGCGCTGAGCGCGCACCCGGTGGAAGGTGCGGGCCCCGGTCTGCACCTTGCCGCTAGACCACAATAGGCTCCGGCGCTGCCCCCATGATCGCGGGCCGCACGAGAGCCGGCTATAAGGAGGATAGACACATGAAGAGTTCCACGATCACCGCAGGCGGCGCCCCGGGCCTTGCCGCGAAGATCCACGGCCACTGGTCATCGCGGATGGGCTTTCTCATCGCCGCGGTCGGTTCGGCGGTCGGCCTCGGCAATATCTGGAAGTTTCCCTACATGGTGGGGCAGAGCGGCGGGGCGGCCTTCGTGGCGGTCTACCTTCTTTGCATCGCGCTGATCGGCCTGCCGATCATCGTCGCCGAATGGATGATCGGCCGTCGCGGCCAGAAGAACCCGATCAACACCATGGCCGAGCTCGCGCGCAAGAACAACCGCAGCAAGGCATGGGTGATGGTCGGTATCAGCGGCACGCTGGCGGCCTTCCTGATCCTCTCGTTCTACAGCGTGATCGGCGGCTGGTCGCTCTCCTATCTCGCCGACGCCGCAACCGGCGCCTTCGCGGGCATGGACAAGGACGCGGCCGGGGCGCTCTTCAACGGCATGCTGGCCAGCCCCTCGACGCTGCTGACCTGGCATTCGGTGTTCATGGTGCTGACCGTGGGCGTGGTGGCGATGGGGGTTTCCAGTGGTATCGAACGCGCCTCGAAGCTGCTCATGCCGGCGCTGGGCGTGCTGCTGGTGATCATGGTCGGATACGGTGTCACCACCGGCGGTTTCGCCGCCGCGTTCGAGTACCTCTTCAAGCCGGACTGGGCCAAGCTCGACAGCACCGTGGTGCTGGCCGCACTGGGCCATGCCTTTTTCACCCTCTCGCTGGGCATGGGCGTGATGATGGCCTACGGCTCCTACCTCGGCGAGGAGGTCAATCTGTTGAAGGCCGCGCGCACCGTGGCGATTGCCGATACCGTGATCGCGCTCGGCGCGGGCCTTGCGATCTTCCCGATCGTGTTCGCCAACGGCCTCGATCCCGCGGCCGGCCCGGGCCTGGTGTTCGTCACCCTGCCGCTGGCTTTCGGCAGCATCTCGGGGGGCATGATCCTCGGCGTGATGTTCTTCGCGCTGTTGATCTTCGCCGCGCTGACCTCGTCGATCTCGCTGCTCGCCCCGGTGGTCGAGTTCGTGGAGGAACGCACCCCGCTGAACCGGGTCGCGTCCACCATCGTCGCGGGTATCGCCACCTGGGCGCTGGGTATCGCGGCGCTGCTGTCGTTCAACGTGTGGGCCGATGTCAGCATCCTCGGCAACAACATCTTCGACCTGCTCGACAAGCTCACCAGCAAGTTCCTGTTGCCGCTCACCGGCCTCGGCGCGATCGTCTTCGTCGCCTGGTGCCTGGATCGCGAGAGCGTGAGGAAGGAGCTTGGCCTGGGTGAGGCCGGGACGATGATCTGGAACGTGGTGTCGCGCTTCGTTGCGCCGATCGGCGTACTGATCGTGTTCATCAGCAGCCTCTGATCGAGACGCTGCAGGAAAAGGCGCCGAGCCGCGGGCTTCGGCGCCTTTCTCGCGGCAGTGCCGGGCACGGGGTGTCACGACGAGCCCTCACCCGGCCTGCGACGCTCAGCGGTTTGCCCGGCACCGCGACTCCAGGTCCATCCTCGTCACCGTCGGTGCGCAGCGGCCCGTCGCGGGGCGCGCGCTACTTCGAGCCGTTTACCACGGTGATCTGGTCATTGAGGGTCCAGTAATCGTAGAGGTAGCCGATCCCGAACAGGCCCAGCGTACACAGGTAGAGGATCCCGGTGAGCCACTTGCCCATGTACATCCGGTGAATGCCGAAGAGACCCAGGAAGGTCAGGAGTAGCCAGGCCACCGAGTAATTGACCGCACCGGCACGAAACCTGAGGTCGGCCTGGCGATCCATGGCGGGGATCAGGAAAAAATCGATCAGCCAGCCGATGCCGAGCAAGCCCAGAGTGAAGAACCAGATGGTCCCGGTGACCGGCTTTCCGTAATAGAAGCGATGGGCCCCGGTGAAGCCGAATATCCAGACGATGTAGCCGATGGTCTTCGAATGGGTGTCGCCTGCCTGCGCCATGCTCTTTCTCCTGCTTGCAATGCCCGAAGGGGGTGGGTCCATGAATGGCGGGCGGAACGCATCGATGATGCAGTCGCCGGCCGACATGATGAAGGCGCGAACAGGGCGCCTCGGTGTGAGCTTCAAGGGCGACTTGGAACCTGCCAAGAGGCGGCTCGCGTTGTGGCCCTTCCGTCCCGGAGTATGCCTCCTCTTGCGCTGGAAAGGGCCGGGCGGTGCGAGCGGGGGCTGGTGCGAGCCCCGCGCGCAAGCCCCCGTGACTGCGCCCCTTGCCTGAGCGTCAGCGCTGCTCAGAACTTTTCCGGCCGCAGCACCTGCACGTCGGAGAGAAAACTCACCATGCCGAAGTTCTGGTAGAACTTTTCCTGCAGGCTTTCGACGATCTCCAGAGCGACCCGCTCTTCGCACAAGACCTCGATGCGGATGTTGGCGCTGGCCGGCCAGGCGGCGTCGCGGGTGCCGTGGGCGCCGTGGCCGCGCGCCTCGGTGATGGTGTAGCCGGTCACGCCATGGTGGGCGAACTCGCGCAGCAGGCTGTTCTCGAGCTCTGCCTCGCAGACGATGGTGAGCAGCTTTCGCAGGGTAGGTTGGATGGTCATCAGATCACACCTTGCAGCCGGATGGCGAGCCAATGGTAAGCCGGAATGCCGACCAGCAGGTTGAACGGAAAGGTGATGCCCAGCGCCGCGCCGATCGAGATCGCCGGGTTGGCTTCCGGCACCGCGATACGCATCGCCGCGGGTGCCGCGATATAGGACGCGCTGGCGTAGAGGGTGGCGAGCAGCACCGCGCCGCCGACCGAGAGATCGAGGAAGTTGGCGGTTACAACGCCGAGCAGCCCCGCGCACAGCGGCATCACCGTGGCGAAGGCCAGCAAGAAGGGGCCGGCCCGGCGCAGGTCGGCGAGCCGGCCGGCCGCCACCAGGCCCATCTCGAGCAGGAACAAGGCCAGCATGCCCTTGAAGAGGTCGAAGAACAGCCGGTCGAGCGGCTTGATGCCGTCGGCGCCGGCGACCCAGCCGATAATGAGGCCGCCCAGCAGCAGCACGATGCTCTTGCCCGAGAACACCTCGTGCAGCAGCGGCCCCCACTTGGCGCTCGCCGAGCCGCGACGGGCGATGGCCACGCCGATCATCAGCGCCGGAAACTCGAGCAGCACCAGAAACACCACCATGTAGCCTTCGGCGGAGACGCCGCGGGCGGCCAGGAAGCTCGATGCCACGGCGAAGGTCACCACGCTCACCGAGCCATAGTGGGCGGCAATCGAGGCCGCGTCGGCACGTGGCAGGCGGCCGACGCGGTGCAGCAGCGGAAAGGCGGTGAGCGGGATCAGGGTCGCGACCAGCACCACGATCAGTCCCGGCAGGGCCAGTTCCATGAGCGGATAGCGGGCCAGTTCGACCCCGCCCTTGAGGCCGATGGCGAGCAGCAAAAAGATGCTCAGCGATTCATACAGCACCCCGGGAATCTTCAGGTCGGAGCGGATCAGGCCGGCGCACAGGCCGAGCAGGAAGAACAGGATGACGGGTTCGAACGGCATGGGAACTCGCAAGTTTGCTGGCGCCTCGCAGGGCACGGTGGTCGCCGTGGCCGCGGGACGGTCCTGGATTTGGCCGCAGCGGGCTTCTGGTCCGGCGGCGTCTTGGGGGTCGGGGGGGTGAGGTCTTGTAGGCCCGGTGCGGCAGGGACGACGGCACGATGCCAGTAGATCGTTATAAACTCCAATTAAATGATCTTTGCTTTGCCATTTGCTAAAACTTATATATGCCCCGCAGCCGCATCACCTTCCGCCAGCTCGAAACCTTCTCGACGGTTGCCCGGCTTGGCAGCTTCACCCGCGCCGCCGACGCCTTGCACCTCACCCAGCCGGCGGTGTCGATCCAGATCCGTCACCTCGCCGAAGCGGTCGGCCTGCCACTCTTCGATCACAGCGGCAAGGTGCTCGCGCTGACTGCGGCCGGCGCGGAGTTGCTGGCGACCACGCGCAGCCTCGACGACGTCTGGAATCGCTTCGAGTCCGCGGTCGACGAGTTGCAGGGGCTGCGTCGCGGCAAGCTGCGGGTCGCGCTGGTGACCACCGCCAAGTATTTCCTGCCGCGCATGCTCGGTGCCTTCTGCGCGCGCTACCCGGAGATCGAGATCGAGCTGGAGATCGCCAACCGCGAGAAGGTGGTCGAGCGACTGCGCGGCAACCAGGACGACCTCTATGTGATGTCCTACCCGCCGGGCGACCTCGATATCGTCCGCTACCCCTTTCTCGACAATGAGTACGTGGTGCTGGCGCCGGCCTCGCACTGGGCGGTCGGCAAGCGGGTCAGCCTCGAGGCGCTGGCCGAGGAGCCCTTCCTGCTGCGCGAACTCGGCTCCGGCTCGCGCAATGTGATCGACCAGCACCTGCAGCACAACGGGCGAACGCTCAAGCTGCGCCTGGCGCTGGCCAGCAACGAGGCCATCCGCCAACTCGTGGCGAGCGGCATGGGGCTGGCGGTGCTGTCGCGACATGCGCTCGGCGACAGCCTCGAGCTGGGCAGTGTGGCGATTCTCGACGTCGAGGGCTTTCCGCTGCAGCGACCGTGGAGCGTGGTGCACCTGCGCAGCAAGATCCTGCCGCTGCCGGCGCAGGCCTTCCTCGACGAACTGCTGCGCAATGCCTCTACGGCCGCTCCTTGCCGGGCAACGACGGAGGGTGGCCTGCCGCGGCAGCCAGACCGGAAGACCGTTGGCACTGCGGCCGAGTTGCGGCGCCGGCGCGCGAGTGGCCCATAGCCGACCGCTTTACGAGCTGCGCGACACCTCGATGCGGCTTTAGGCGGGCCGAATCCATCCCTGCTGTGCCACTGCGCCCACGACGATCGCTTGCGTCCGGCGGCCTTCCGCTACCGGCCTCGCCCATGTCGGCGCGCGGCGGGGTGGCCGGTCAGTGCGCGGCTCGGCGATCAGGCGTCCGGCGGCACGCGCCCCACATGCAGCAGGTTGGTGCTGCCGGCTTCGCCGAAGGGCATGCCGGCGATGATGAGGACGGTATCGCCGGCCGCGGCGAGGCGGTGTGCGACGGCGGCACCGGTGGCGTGGGAGACCATCTCGTTGATGTCCTGGATGCTCTCGAACGGTACCGGATGAACACCCCATGCCAGGGCCAGGCGGCGGGCGGTCGACTGCAGCGGGGTGAGCGCGAGGATGGGCGGCACCGGGCGCTCGCGGCTGGCGCGCAGGGCACTGAAGCCCGAGGTGGTGAAGGCCGCGATGGCCGCCGGTTCGAGCAGGCTGGCGACACGGCGCAGGGCGCAGCAGATGGCGTCCGGCGTGGTGGCTTCGGCGGGGGTGTGGTTGGCGTCGAGTTCGTTGCGCCACATCGGGTCGCGCTCCACCTCGGCGATGATGTTGTGCATGATGCTGACCGCCTCGACCGGGTACTGGCCTGAGGCGGATTCGGCCGAGAGCATGACCGCGTCGGCGCCTTCGTAGATCGCGGTGGCGACATCGGAGGCTTCGGCGCGGGTCGGCACCGGGGCGCTGATCATCGATTCGAGCATCTGCGTGGCGATCACCACCGGCCGGCCGGCGGCGCGCGCGGCGCGCACGATACGGCGCTGCAGGATCGGCACCTGCTGCGGCGGCATCTCCACGCCGAGGTCGCCGCGCGCCACCATCACACCGTCGGCCTGGGCGACGATGGCGTCGAGGTGATCGATGGCCGAGGGCTTCTCGAGCTTGGCCATGATCCAGGCGCGCTCGCCGATGATCTCGCGCGCTTCGCGGATGTCTTCGGGGCGCTGCACGAAGGACAGCGCCACCCAGTCGACGCCGAGCTCGAGACCGAAGGCGAGGTCGGCAAGGTCCTTCTCGGTGAGTGGCGAGATCGGCAGCACCACGCCGGGCACGTTGACGCCCTTGCGGTCCGACAGCGTGCCGCCGACCATCACCGTGGTGTCGGCATGATCGGCAGCGAAGCGGTCGACGCGCAGTCGCAGCTTGCCGTCATCGAGGAGCAGGTCGGTGCCGGTCTCGAGCGCCGCGAAGATCTCGGGGTGGGGCAGGTTGGCGCGGGTCGCGTCGCCTTCTGCAGGGTCGAGGTCGAGGCGGAAGCGTTCGCCGGCCACCAGGGTGGTCTTGCCCCCGGCGATGCGCCCGACGCGCAGCTTGGGGCCCTGCAGGTCCATGAGGATGCCGATCGGGCGACCGGTTTCGCGCTCGACCTCGCGGATCTGCGCATAGCGCTCGGCGTGATCACGGTGGCTGCCGTGGCTGAAGTTGAGGCGGAACACATCTGCACCCGCGCCGACCAGCTCGCGGATGCGTTCGATCGAAGCGCTGGATGGACCCAGCGTGGCGAGTATTCTCGAGCGGCGATCGCGTTTCATGCCGCCTCCGCGCCATTGAACAGCGCCCCGATGCCGGCCCGCGCGACCTCGGCGTCCTCGCCGGCCTTCACCCCCGAGACGCCGACCGCACCGATCACGGCGCCGTCGACGACGATCGGCTCGCCGCCTTCGAGCGGCACGATGGGCATTGCCAGTGCCGCGATGCGGCCATTGTTGACCATGTCCTCGAAGACCTTGCTGGGCTTGCCGCTGAGCACGCAGGCGCGGGCCTTCTCGGGCGCCACCTGGGCGCTCATCAGCGGCGCACCGTCCATGCGCTGCAGCCATAGCGAGTGACCGCCGCCGTCGCATACCGCGATGCTGACCGTCCAGCCCTTGGCAATCGCCGCGGCCTCGGCTGCGGCGGCAATGCGTTTGACATCGCTCAGGGTGAGCGCGTTGATGGTCTTCACTGGGAGTCTCCTTCTTTGATGGCCTTCCGATCAACTGATCAGAATGGCGCGAAAATCGTTGACGTTGGTGAGCGTGGGGCCGGTCACCAGGCTGTCGCCCAAGGCTTCGAAGAAACCGTGCCCGTCATTGTTGTCGAGGCTGTCGCGAGGCCGGATGCCCTGTGCCCAGGCGCGCGCGAGCGTATCCGGGGCGACGAAGGCGCCGGCGATCTCCTCCTGCCCGTCGACGCCGTCGGTGTCGCCTGCCACGGCGTGCACCCCGGGCATGCCCTCGAGCGCGACCGCCAGCGCGAGCAGGAACTCGACGTTGCGTCCGCCGCGGCCGTCGCCCTTGACGGTGACGGTGGTCTCGCCACCCGACAGCAGCACGCAAGGCGGCGCCACCGGCTGGCGGTGCCGGCCGACCTGGCGTGCGATGCCGGCCATCACCTTGCCGACCTCGCTGGCCTCGCCCTCGATGCTGTCGCCGAGCAGCAGCGGGGTGTAGCCTGCCAGCGCGGCGACCTTGGCGGCCGCCTCGAGGGCCATCTGCGGGGTGGCGATGAGCTGGGTGCTGACCCGCGCCAGGCGCTCGTCACCCGGCTTGATGGTTTCGCCGGCACCGGATTCGAGCAGCGCGCGGGCGCCGGCGGGCAGCTCGATCTGGAAACGCCGCACGATCTCGAGCGCATCCGCACAGCGGGTAGGGTCGCCCACCGTGGGGCCGGAGGCGATGTCCATGGGGTTGTCGCCGGGCACATCCGAGATCAGCAGGTTGACCACCCGCGCCGGATGACAGGCGGCGGCAAGTCGTCCGCCCTTGATCGCCGAGAGGTGGCGGCGTACGCAATTCATCTCGGAGATGGTGGCGCCGGATCTGAGCAGCGCCCTGCTGATCGCCTGCTTGTCCTCGAGCGTGACGCCCTCACCCGGCAGCGGCAGCAGCGACGAGCCGCCGCCCGAGACCAGGCAGATCACCAGGTCGTCGGCGCTGAGCTCGCGCACGAAGTCGAGCATCCGGCCGGCCGCGGCAAGGCCGGCAGCGTCGGGTACCGGATGCGCCGCTTCGACGATCTCGATGCGCTCGCAGGGCACCGCGTAGCCGTAGCGTGTCACCACCAGGCCGGTGAGCTCGCCGGGCCAGTTGCGTTCCAGCGCCTGGGCCATCGCGGCCGAGGCCTTGCCGGCGCCGATCACCAGGGTCCGGCCGAGCGGCGGCCTGGGCAGGAAGCGGGGAATGCAATGGCTCGGTTGTGCCGCCTTCACCGCGGCGGCGAACATGCGTCCGAGCAGCTCGCGCGGAGTGCTTGTCATGGCTTCATCCATCTCTTGTTCAACGCTCACCGAGGTCGGCGAAGCGGATCGGCTGGGCGCCCTTCCACAGCACCAGGCGCCCCATGTCCATCAATTGCTCGCCGCCTTCGACCACGGTCAGGAAGTGGTTGCCGGCAAGCTGGCCCATCTTGCTGGCGAACTGGCTGCTGCCGTAGGCGAAGAGGATCTCGGTCTCCGAGAAACCGCCTGGATAGAGCAGCACATCGCCCCGCGACGGGTGATTGGTGTGATTCTCGAAACCGACGCCGGTATCGAAGTCGCCCAGCGGCACCCATACCGCTTCGCCGCTCCAGCGCGAGTGGATGACCTGGTTGGCGAAAGGCAGCAGTTTGAGGAAGGCTGCGCAGGTACGCGGCGCAGCCTGCTCTTCGAGGCGGGCAACGAAGCGCAGCGAACCGACCTCTATGGCGAGATGACGCATGGGGGCTCTCCTTGTGGATGGCGGGCCGGCCCCTGCCGGCCCTGCACCATTGTCACTGGCCGATCTCGAAATTCGCCATCTTCTCGAGTGCCCGCACCATCGCGGAGTGATCCCAGGCGGCCCCGCCGTGCGCGGCGCAGGCACTGAAGAGTTCCTGCGCGGTGGCGGTGTTGGGCAGCGACACGCCGAGCTGGCGGCCGGTGGTGAGGGCCAGGTTGAGATCCTTCTGGTGCAGTTCGATGCGGAAGCCGGGATCGAAGCTGCGCTTCACCATGCGCTCGCCATGTACCTCGAGGATGCGAGAATTGGCGAAGCCGCCCATCAGCGCCTGGCGAACCTTGGCCGGGTCGGCACCGGCCTTGGCGGCCAGCAGCAGCGCCTCGCCCACCGCCTCGATGGTCAGCGCGACGATGATCTGGTTGGCCACCTTGGTGATCTGGCCGTCGCCGTTGCCGCCGACCAGGGTGATGTTCTTGCCCATCAGCTCGAACAGTGGCCTGACCTTGTCGAAGGCGGCCTCGCTGCCGCCGACCATGATGGTGAGGCTGGCGGCCTTGGCGCCGACCTCGCCACCCGACACCGGCGCGTCGAGGTACTCGCAGCCGAGCGCGTTGATGCGCTCGGCGAAGCCCTTGGTGGCGACCGGCGAGATCGAGCTCATGTCGACCACGATCTTGCCCTTGGAGAGGCCTGCGGCAACGCCGTTCTCGCTGAACAGCGCGTCTTCCACGTGGGGCGTGTCCGGCACCATGGTGATCACGATGTCGGCCTGGCGCGCCACTTCGGCACCGTTGGCGCATGTCTTGGCGCCGGCCCCGGTGACGCTGGCCGGGGTCTCGCCGCGGGTGTAGGTGAACAGGGTGTGGCCACCCTTGAGCAGGTTGACCGCCATGGGCGCGCCCATGATGCCGAGGCCGATGAAGCCGATGTTTGCCATGTTGCAATCTCCTTGTTCTTGGATTCGAAATGTTCTCTGTCGGGCCTTGGGGGTGCCGGCTCAGGCGGTCAGCGCCTCGATCCAGCCGAGCCCTTCGCGGGTGCCGGCGGCCGGCTTGTACTCGCAGCCGATCCAGCCGTCGTAGCCGCTGTTGTCGATGTGCCTGAAAAGCCACGCGAAATTGATCTCGCCGGTGCCCGGTTCGTTGCGGCCGGGGTTGTCGGCAAGCTGCATGTGGGCGATGCGCGGCAGGTACTTGACGATGGTGTTGGCCAGTTCGCCCTCCATGCGCTGGGCATGGTAGATGTCGTACTGCACGTAGAGGTTGTCCGAGCCGACCGCCTCGATGATGTCGACCGCCTGCGCGGTGCGGCTGAGGTAGAAGCCGGGGATGTCGTAGGTGTTGATCGGTTCGATCAGCAGGCGGATTCCGGCCGCCTCGAGCTTGCGTGCGGCAAAGCCCAGGTTGTCGATGAAGGTGGCGCGGACCTTGTCCTCGGCCACGCCGGCGGGGGCGATGCCGGCCAGGCAGTTGAGCTGCTTGCAGCCGAGGGTGGTGGCGTACTCGATCGCCCGGCCCACGCCCTCCTGGAACTCGCCCACCCGCTCAGGGTGGCAGGCGATGCCGCGTTCGCCGCCTTCCCAGTTGCCGGCCGGCAGGTTGTGCAACACCTGGGTGAGGCCGAATCTGTCCAGCCGCTCGGCGAGCGCATTCCTGTCGAAGGCGTAGGGGAAGAGATACTCGACCCCCTTGAAGCCTGCTTCGGCGGCGGCCTCGAAGCGATCGAGAAAATCGATCTCGTTGAACAGCATGGTCAGGTTGGCAGCGAACTTCGGCATTTCCTTCTCCCTTGTTGATCCCGGGCGGCTCAGTCGAGCAGTCCCACGGCGGTCGGCGCGTCATCGCGGCTTTCGGCGAGCGCCTCGAATTCGTTGATCGCGTTGATTTCGGTACCCATCGCGATGTTGGTCACCCGCTCGAGCATGATCTCGACCACCACCGGCACCTTGAACTCGTCCATCCACTTGTGTGCCTGCTCGATCGCCGGCGCGATCTCCTCCTGGCGCCGCACCCGGATCGCCTTGCAGCCCAGGCCCTGGACCACCGCGACATGATCGACGCCATAGCCCTCGAGCTCCGCGGCGTTGACGTTGTCGAAGGCGAGTTGCACACAGTAGTCCATGTCGAAGCCGCGCTGGGACTGGCGAATCAGCCCGAGGTAGGCGTTATTGACGACGATGTGCAGGTAGGGCAGCTTGAACTGCGCGCCCACCGCGAGCTCCTCGATCATGAACTGGAAGTCGTAGTCGCCGGACAAGGCCACCACCTTGCGCTCGGGGTCGGCCGCGACCACGCCCAGCGCAGCGGGGATGGTCCAGCCGAGCGGGCCTGCCTGGCCGCAGTTGATCCAGTGACGCTCCTTGTACACATGCAGGAACTGCGCGGCGGCGATCTGCGACAGGCCGATCGTGCTCACATAGCAGGTGTCCTTGCCGAAGGCGTTGTTCATGCACTGATAGACCCGTTGCGGCTTCATCGGCACGTCGTCGAAGTTGGTCTTGCGAAGCATCGTACGCTTGCGTTCGCGGCATTGCGAAACCCAGGCGCTGCGGTCGCGCAGCTTGCCCGCGGCCTTCATTTCGCGGGCCACTTCGATGAGGCGGTCGAGCGCCGCACCGGCGTCGGAGACGATGCCGAGGTCGGGTCCGAACACGCGGCCGATCTGGGTCGGCTCGATGTCGATGTGCACGAAGGTGCGGCCCTCGGTGTAGACCTCGATCGAGCCGGTGTGGCGGTTGGCCCAGCGATTGCCGATGCCCAGCACGAAGTCCGACGCGAGCATGGTGGCGTTGCCGTAGCGATGAGCGGTCTGCAGCCCGACCATGCCGGCCATGAGCGGATGATCGTCGGGGATCGTGCCCCAGCCCATCAGGGTGGGGATCACCGGCACGCCGGTGAGCTCGGCGAACTCCTGCAGGCGGGCGCAGGCATCGGCGTTGATCACGCCGCCACCCGAGACGATCAGCGGGCGCTCGGCCGCATTGAGCATGGCAAGCGCCTTCTCGGCCTGGGCGCGGGTAGCGGCGGGCTTGTAGACTGGCAGCGGCTCGTAGGTCTCGATGTCGAACTCGATCTCCGCCATCTGTACGTCGAAGGGCAGGTCGATGAGCACCGGGCCGGGACGCGCCGAGCGCATCAGGTGGAAGGCCTGCTGGAAGACCCGCGGTACCTGGGCCGGCTCGCGCACGGTCACCGCCCACTTGGTCACCGGCTTGGCGATCGACTCGATGTCCACCGCCTGGAAGTCTTCCTTGTAGAGGCGGGCACGCGGCGCCTGGCCAGTGATGCAGAGGATGGGAATCGAATCCGCCGAGGCGGAGTAGAGGCCGGTGATCATGTCGGTGCCGGCCGGACCCGAGGTGCCGATGCACACCCCGATGTTGCCTGCCTTGGCGCGGGTATAGCCTTCCGCCATGTGCGAGGCGCCTTCGACGTGGCGGGCCAGCACGTGGCGGAAGCCGCCATTCTTTTTCATTGCCGAGTAAAGCGGGTTGATCGCCGCGCCGGGAATGCCGAACACCGTGCTCACCCCTTCCTTGCGCATCACTGCTGCTGCGGCATCGATCGCTCTCATGCGGGCCATGGTCTGTCTCCTCGTTTGGAATGTATGAGAATCTGTTGGGTCGAGAATAGGGGGCTTGCGCAGCGGAAGGAATTGCAGCCGGGATCGTTTCTGTCGATACTTCAAGTATTGAATCGGAGCGCGGCACTTGACCGCTTTCGCCTATCCACAGCAATCAGGAATGGGGATCGACAATGCTTTCATCGCCGAACGCCGGCCGGCCCGGGACGCGCCGCAGCCGCTTGCACGGCGGCCATGCGCGCAGGCCCGTGCAACCGCGGGGCGCCGACTGAATGGACCGCCATACCGAGATCCGCAGCTTCGTGCTGGTGGCCGACAAGGGCAGTTTCGCCGCTGCTGCGGTGGTCGAAGGCGTCACCCCGGTGGTGATGGGACGCAGGCTCGATGCGCTCGAGCGGCGGGTGGGCGTGAAGCTCATGCATCGCTCCACGCGCGGCCTCACCCTCACCGACCTGGGCGAGCAGTTCGTCGACCAGTGCCGCCAGTTGCTGCGCGACTTCGACGAGGCGGAAAGCAGCATCAGCGCTCAGCGAAGCACG
Source organism: Zoogloeaceae bacterium (assembly GCA_024235595.1). Lineage (GTDB taxonomy): Bacteria > Pseudomonadota > Gammaproteobacteria > Burkholderiales > Rhodocyclaceae > Cognatazoarcus. Next base: position 129,109 of record JACKMC010000008.1, read on the forward strand.
GTGCGAGGCCACCTCGTGGTGTCGGCGCCGGCGGCCTTCGGGCGGCGTCATGTGGGCCCGCACGCCCCGGCCTTCAAGGCCCGGTACCCGGCGTTGAAGGTGTCGTTCAACTTCACCGACAGCGTCGTCGACCTGGTCCGCGAGGGCTACGACATGGCGATCCGCATCGGCGACGTCACCGATCCGAACTACGTGCCGGTGCGCCTCTTTCCGAACCGGCGGGTGGTGTGTGGTACGCCGGGCTATTTCGAGCGCATGGGGGTGCCGCGGGTGCCGGAGGATCTCGCCTCGCACAACTGCCTCGCTTTCAACCTGCAGGGCGGGCAGCAGCGCGGCTGGACCTTCAGTCGCGACGGCAAGCCCTTCGCCGTGCGCGTCGACGGCGACCTCGACTGCAATGACGGTGAGTTGCTGTACGACTGGGTGAAGATGGGGCTCGGCATCGGCTGGCGTTCGACCTGGGAGATCCAGGCCGAGCTCAAGCGCGGCGAGCTGGTGACGGTGCTGGACGACTACGCGATGGCGAACTACGACATCCAGGCGGTATATCCACAGCAGCGCTACCTGCCGGCCAAGGTGCGCCACTTCATCGACTACCTCAAGGACATTTACAACCAGCCCGGCTATTGGGAGCGTGGCCCGGCTTGAGCCCGCAGCGGCGCGCCCGGGAGGGCGCATCGTGGCACTCGGTGGGCCGCTCGAAAAGCGACCCGGCCGATATCAGGGATATCGAGCCGAGCCGGCTGCGGCTCAGAAGTGATACTCGAGTTGCAGCATCGCGGCGTCGGTGTCGACGCCCGGTTTGTCATGGTTGCCGAACTTGTTGCGCCACAGCTCGTAGCCCACTCCGGCGAGGAAGACGTTCTTCTTGCCGCTCACCATCTGCCCGACGTCGACCATCAGCGAGGTGCGCATCAGGGTTTCCTCTTCGGTGTCGACATTGAAGTAATCCTTGCCCTTCTCGCCGTTGTAGTTGAGGAAGCCCTGGAACTTGAGCGGCACGCTGCCGGCCTGGAAAGGGATGCCCCACGCCACGCTGATGATGTAGTAGGGGTCGAAGTCGATGTTCGCATGGTTGCCGGGCGCGGCGCAGCCGGACAGGCCGCAGTGGTTCCATTCCTTGCCGTACAGCAGGCTCACGTCGAGAAAGCCCGGCACGTCGAACTTGAGGGTCGGGCCGATCACCAGCAGGCGCTTCTTGGGAGCGAAGGCGGTGTTCTTGGTGTTGAGGTCGAAACCCGCGGTAAGGGCAACTTCCTTGACCGGCCCGAAAGCGAAGCTCCTGTCGAAGATCTTGCCAAGGTGCACCTGGTGCCGGTAGGTGAGGTAGGCCTCGGTGGCACCGGTGCTGCCGCCGCCCGAGGCGGGGTCCTTGTCGTCCGACTGCAGGATGTCGAGGTTGAGGAAGTTCAGGCCTGCCGAATAGCCGCTCGCGTGGGTGAATTGCAGCACATGCTTGCGTACCGCGTTGGCATTGCTCGGTTCGTAGAATTCGGTGCCGTAGCGGTAGCCGATGAAGGTATCGGACCAGGTGGCCGCCTGCGCCGCGCCGGTCGCGATAGCGCTCAGTGCCAGGCTTGCGAGCAGATGCTTGGATGTTTTTTTCATGTTTGCCGTGTCTCCGATCGTTCTTTCGAGCTGTTTGCGATTCAGTGGGCTTCTGCGGCCTTGGCCGCTTCGATGGCGCCGGCCTGATCGGCCTTGCCACCGTTGAAGAAGAAGTTGAGTACCACCGCCGACAGCGAGGTCAGGAGAATCCCCGACTCGAGCAGCGGGTGCAGGCTGTGGGCCATCTGCTGGGTCCAGCGCGGGGCGACCAGCGGAATCATGCCGGCGCCGATCGAGATCGCCACGATGTAGAGGTTGTTGCGGTTGCTGCGGAAATCGACGTTGGCGAGGATGCGGATGCCGGTGGCCGCCACCATGCCGAACATCACCAGGCCGGCACCGCCGAGGACGAACTGCGGGATCGATTCGACCAGTGCGGCCATCTTGGGCAGCATGCCGAGCACGATCATGATCAGGCCCGCGGCGACGCAGACATAGCGACTCTTCACGCCGGTGACGCCGACCAGGCCGACGTTCTGCGAGAAACTGGTGTAGGGGAAGGTATTGAAGAGGCCGCCGATGAGGGTGCCAAGACCGTCGGTGCGCAGGCCGGCGGAGAGCTCCTTGGGGGTGATGCGCTTGCCGGTGAGGTCCGACAGCGCGAGGAACATGCCGGTGGACTCGATCATCACCACGATCATCACCAGCGCCATCGTCAGGACCATCACGATGTCGAAGGTCGGCATGCCGAAGGCGAAGGGCGTGACCACGTCGAACCAGTGTGCGGCGCCGACCTTCTCGAAGCCCATCTTGCCCACCAGCACCGCCACGATGCAGCCGAAGATGAGCCCCAGCAGCACCGAGATGTTGGCCACGAAGCCGCGGCCGAAACGCACCAGCAGCAGGATCACCAACAGCACCAGGCCGGCGATGGCCATGTTGTCGAGCGCGCCGTAGTTGGGGTTGTCGACCATCGGGATCTTGCCAAGCGTGATCGGCACCGCCTCGGCGCCGGCCGGCAGCGCCGCGTTGGCCTGGGCCGCTGCTTCACGGGCGCTGTCCACCATCGCCACCAGCGCCGGGACGTCGGTGCTCTGCGCGAGGAAGGCCGGCCCGCCCAGGGCCCAGCCCACCCCGACCCGCATCAGGCTGATGCCGATGATCGCGATGATGGTGCCGGTCACGACCGGGGGGAAGAAGCGCAGCATGCGGCTCATCAGCGGCGCCACCAGCATCGCGATGATGCCGGCGCCGATGATCGCCCCGAAAATGGCCCGCGCGCCCTCGGGACCGCTCTGCACGTTGGCCATCGCCACCATCGGCCCGACCGAGGCGAAGGTGACGCCCATCATCACCGGCAGCTTGATGCCGAAATACTTGCCGAAGCCCAGCGACTGGATCAGCGTCACCAGGCCGCAGCAGAACAGGTCGGCCGAGATCAGCAGGGCGACCTGTTCATGGTTGAGGTTGAGCGCGCGCCCCACGATCAGCGGCACCGCGATCGCGCCGGCATACATCACCAGCACGTGTTGCAGGCCGAGGGTGAAAAGTCGCCCTGTGGGCAGGCGTTCGTCGACCGGATGAACCTGTTCGGCCTGTTGTGATGGAGTCTGCTGGGACATCTGTCTTCCCCTTTCCAGTGTGAGTGGACGCATTGCTGCGGACGCTTGCGGATGGAGACATCTTACGAAGC
>JACKMC010000009.1 GCA_024235595.1 Zoogloeaceae bacterium
GAACGTCCTGGAAGCCACGGCACAATGGTAGCGCATGCCTTTGGCGCTGATCGAGAACGTGCCACCGCACAGCCGCCCGGAACCGCAGCCGCCCCGATCTGCGCCTTCAGCGCCGCTCGCGCCCGTCGGCAGTCGCCGCCAGCAGTGAACGAGCGAACGGCGCGGTGATCGTGACCAACGTCCTGGATGCTCAGATCAACATTGATGTTTGCTCGGCGACCTCCCGGGAATCTGACCGCCGATGCCAAACTCGTGCGCAATACCAAGCACTTCGAATCCGGGGTCGTCCCCGACGTCCTGGAGCGTGGCTGGCACGTGCGACAGCACCTTGCCTTCGGCGCGAACGCCATCGAACGCATCGACGGCCCCCCTTAACCTGGTTTCGCCATCTCGCGCAGCATCTGCTCGACCGTGATCTTATCGCGGATGCGTGCTTCCCCCACGCCATCCGGACCCTTCGCGTAAGCGGTATCGACAGCAGTGCAGCTACGGCACTCGCCGGCGATGAGTCCGGCTACCGACACGATCCGCTCGAGATTGCCGAGCAACGCGCCGTCATCCTCTTCGCGCATGAGGGACAGCGCTTGAATTTTTGGGGCGCAAGAGTCCGCGATTGGACCGAAGGGGTCAAGCCGGCGATCTGCCAGCATCGCTCAGACCGCGCCATCTCCGGCGCTACGCACACGGGCCAAAGGGCCTCTTGCCGGTGCACGAGTGGCCATGTCGGAGACGTAACGTGTATGACGAACAGGGAAACATATTGTGGTCAACCCTAGGTTCGTGATTTTCGTCTTGTATGTCCAGAGAATACTCCCATATACTCCATTCATCCTATGACCAAAGTCGTAGGAACCAATCCAATCCTAAGCATGTCTCATAGCGTGCATGGGTAATCCAAACGGAGAAATGGCATGAAATCAAACGACGATGTGGATGTACGCGAAATTCGGCGCAAGCTGGGTCTCAATCAATCGCAGTTCTGGTCGAAGATCGGCGTAACCCAGAGCGGCGGGTCGCGTTACGAGAGCGGTCGGAACATTCCCCGCCCGGTACAGGCCCTGCTACGGCTGGTGCACGTCGAACAGATCGATATCGGCAAGATCAAGAAAGAGGATCTTGAAGTTACGGAATACCTGCGCGCCAGCAACCCGGAGCTTTTCAAGACGCTGAAGAAAGAGGCTCGCGCGTCGAAAAAGAAGGAACGCGGCACGAAGTAAGCGCCCAATCCGTGCCGACCATCAGGGGCTGACGCGAACTGTCAGCCCTTTTTTTTCGATCATTTTCGCGTAGCTGCCGAGCTGATCCTGGGTCAGCGCCGCGATGCGGGCTGCCCCCGGTTGCATCGAGGGTCTCACCACCCCGTAGAGCAGCACGCCCTTGAGGCGTTCGACCCCGGCCCTGTCCAGCAGATCGAGATAGCTCGACATCATGGCCTCGTCCGGCTCCCTGCCGTCACGAACAAACAGGCAGGTCTGCACCCATGTCGGGCAACGGTCGGCGCAAGACCTGAGGTTCCGCACCACCCTCGCAGGATCCAAGGAGACCCCATTGATATCGAGGTAGTCTTCCGCGCGTCCGCCGTCGAGCTTGAACCATGCTTCTCCACCCAGCCCGGCAAGACGGCTGATACCCTTTCGCACGCCCTCACGACCCATCAGACTGCCATTTGTAATCAACCTGATGGGTACGCTTTCGGCAAGCAGACCACTGGCCTCGCGCACCCTGCCGACAAGTTCGATCGCTTCGTCGAATGACTCGGAACTCGTCGGCTCACCATTCCCCGAAAACGCAATATCGCAGATTCTTCGGAGTCCTTCGGGCACGTGCCGTTCCATGAAGCCGTCGTGCAGAAGTTCGTGCAGGAAAGCCGTCAATTCCTCCTGCAGAAGGGGCAGGTCGATGGGCGGGGGCCCCCCGCGAACCAGGCCCGGAACCTGGCAATAGATGCATTGCCAGTTGCAAGCATTGTTCGGATTCAGGTTGATCCCGACCGATACGCCTCCGGCACGGCGCGACACCACTGGATAGACATAGCGCATGCCAACCGCTGTGCGGTCATGATCTGCGAACCCAAGCACGCCCTTTGTACCCGAAATCATCTCGACACCTCAGTCCAAGGTCCACTCGATGCTATACTCTTCGCCCGTTTAATCAAGTACTTATAAATCATGCGTATCACCCGAAGGCTGGAGTTCGACGCAGGTCACCGGATCCCCGACCATGCCAGTCAGTGTCGCCATCTACACGGCCATCGCTACGCGATAGAGATCACGCTTTCGGGCGAGGTGATCGAATCGGCGGGTGCGGCGGCAAACGGCATGGTGATGGATTTTGGCGACATCAAGGCCATTGCCAACAAACATCTCGTCGAGGCTTGGGATCATGCATTCCTCGCCTATCGTCACGACGAGACGGTGGTCCGGATGTTGTCCACCTTGCCCGGCCACAAGACCGTTCTGCTCGAAGCAGTACCGACCGCCGAGAACTTGGCCGCGATCGCGTTCGAAACGCTAGACCCGCTGTACATGGACACCTACGGGAACAGTCTCAGGCTCGAGCGGATTCGCCTTTACGAAACCCCCAACTGCTGGGCTGACGCGCTTCGCAATGAGAATCAAGGGTCGTCTGGCGGATAGGGTGGGATTCGAACCCACGGACCCCGCGAAGGGTCGCCGGTTTTCAAGACCGGTGCATTCAACCACTCTGCCACCTATCCGTTACAGGCCCGATGCTCGGGCGTGCCAAGCGAGCTGCGGAGTATAGCATCGCCGCAAAATGGTATCAGCAGGAGCACGCGCGCCTTGCCCCGGCCCATGCCGAACACATTGCGGCGCGCACCTGGAGAAAGCTTAGTAGGCAAAGAAACCCCTGCCCGTCTTGCGCCCCAGATAACCTGCCTCCACCATTTCGATCAATAGCGGTGCGGCGCGGTATTTTGGATCCTTGAAGGATTCAAACAGCACCTGCATCACCGCGAGCTGAACGTCCAGGCCAATAAGGTCACACAAGGCAAGTGGCCCGATGGGATGGTTGGCACCGAGCTTCATCGCTTCGTCGATCTCCGCGGCAGTGGCGAGCCCCTCGCCCAATGCGAAGACAGCCTCGTTTATCATCGGGCACAACATTCGATTGACCACGAAGCCCGGACTGTTGCGCACATTGACCGCAGTCTTGCCGATCGATTCGGCCAGGGCGGCAACGATCCGGCGCGTTTCGTCCGAGGTCTGCAGGCCGGCGACGAGTTCCACCAGCGCCATGACCGGCACCGGATTGAAAAAGTGCATACCGATGACCTGCGACGATCTCTTGGTCGCAGCAGCAATACGGGTTATCGAAATCGATGAGGTGTTCGACGCGAGAATCGCCCCTTCCTTGGCAATCGAATCGAGCTGACTGAAAATCTTGAGCTTCAGTTCAAGATTCTCGGTCGCGGCTTCGACGATCAGGTCGCAATCCGAGAGGCTGGCGAGCTCGGTCGAAGTCGTGATGCGCGCCAGTACTGCCGTCTTTTCGGCCTCGGACATCTTCTCTTTCTTGATCAGACGATCGAGACTCGAAGATATCGTGGCAAGGCCGCGCTGGGTTTGCGCTTCGGCGACATCCGTCATCGTAACCGCATATCCGGCTACTGCGAACGCCTGCGAAATGCCACTTCCCATGGCGCCAGATCCAACCACTCCAATACAATTTTCTCGCATTTTTCTTCCTCTCGAACATTCAGGAATCGGCAGTCATTGCCTTGCCGATCTGGACAATGTGTGGGGAATGTACCCGAAAACGATCGCTTCTCGCCAAAATCGAGCGGCACGCTGGACAGCCGCCAAATTGGCTGCGTATGCTCCAGGAAATGCTGATCAAGTCATCGCGCCGGGAAGCCCTGCTGATAGCCCTGCCGGCATTCGCGGTGGCGCTGTGTGCTTTCTGGCTACTTTTCGCCTATGCGCGCCCGGCGCCTCCCCGTGTCGTGACAATGGTGACGGGCTCGGAGGGTGGCGCCTACGAGCATTTCGGAAAAATCTACAAGGAAGCGCTGGCGCGCGAAGGCATAGAGTTGCGCCTGCGCAGGACCTCGGGCTCGGTCGAGAACGTCCGGCTTCTCAATACCGATCCCGAGATCGACCTGGGATTCGTTCAGGGTGGCATCCTCAATGCACCGAACTCCACCGACCTGAACCAGCTCGGCAGCCTTTTCCCCGAGCCGATGTGGATCTTCACCCGGCCGCCCATCGATGAGGGACGATTGAGCAGCCTCCGTGGCAAAAGGATCGGAATCGGTGCAAGCGGCAGCGGCACCCAGCTTCTTGCCCTGCAACTGCTGGGCGTCAATGGCTTCGCGCTGGATTCGAACGACCTGTTCAGCGACGGAGAAATCGCCTCTTCGCGCGCGCTCCGGGGTGGCACGCTCGATGCATTGCTCATGGTCGCCGGCGCGCAATCGCCTGTTCTGCAGGCACTACTGGCCGCGCCCGGGATCGGCCTCCTCGACCTGACTCACAGCGAGGCCTACAAGCGACGCTTCCCACACCTCGAAACGCTCACGCTTCCGGCTGCAACGCTGGACTTCGTGGGCGGGCGGCCTGCGCATGACGTGCACCTTCTGGGCTCAAACGCGGTTCTTGTCGGCAAGGTCGATCTTCACCCGGCATTGGTCAGCCTGCTGCTGCAAACGGCCAAACAAATTCATGGCGAGCCAGGCCTGTTTCAGCGACGCGGCGAATTTCCAGCCATTCGCGACGGCGGCCTGCCGGTCAATCCACAGGCACAGAGATTCTACGAATACGGCACGCCGCTGCTGCAGCGATATCTGCCCTTCTGGCTGGCAGTCCTGATCGACAGATTGCTCGTCTCGCTGCTTCCGGTGCTGGCGATCTTGCTGCCGCTGATCCGGATAGCCCCTCCGCTCTATGCCTGGAGAAAGCGCTCGAAGATCTACCGCTGGTATGGCGAGCTCAAGTTTCTTGAGCAACATGCAAGAACCTGCCCGCAGTCGGAGCTCGGGGAGGTTCTCGAACGGCTCGGCGAGATCGAACTGCACGCGGCCGAGCGCAGGACGCCACTCGCTTTCGCGAACGAACTCTACACTCTGCGCGAACATGTCGCGCTCGTGCGCGCCAGCATCATCGAGCGGCATCGCCACGGCACGGCCACACCCAAGGAAATGGAAATCCGGCCTGAAGCACATTGAGGTCCCGCGAGCCATCCTCAGCCGCGACACTCAAAGAAAACGCCCTGCGTCTGCAGGGCGTTTTCTTTACTTCTGGCGGAGTGGACGGGACTCGAACCCGCGACCCCCGGCGTGACAGGCCGGTATTCTAACCAACTGAACTACCACTCCGCACCAAACCCACCTTCGGATTTCAGCCCGAAGCTACTGCCGTCACCGGCTTGGAAAGCTGGCGTCCCCACGGGGATTCGAACCCCGGTTATCGCCGTGAAAGGGCGGTGTCCTAGGCCTCTAGACGATGGGGACCTATCTGTTGGTGGAGGTAAGCGGGATCGAACCGCTGACCTCTTGCATGCCATGCAAGCGCTCTCCCAGCTGAGCTATACCCCCAAACAGAGGCGGCATTATAGCAATCAAAACCGGATGCGCAAGCTTTTTTTGAGCACCAACAACTCAAAAAACCACAATACCTTGGCGGAGTGGACGGGACTCGAACCCGCGACCCCCGGCGTGACAGGCCGGTATTCTAACCAACTGAACTACCACTCCGCACCAAACCCGACTCCGGATTTCAGCCCGAAGTTGTAACTCTCGACGCGAGCAAACTGGCGTCCCCACGGGGATTCGAACCCCGGTTATCGCCGTGAAAGGGCGGTGTCCTAGGCCTCTAGACGATGGGGACCTACTTTCTTTGGTGGAGGTAAGCGGGATCGAACCGCTGACCTCTTGCATGCCATGCAAGCGCTCTCCCAGCTGAGCTATACCCCCGTACCGCGAAAGAGGCCGAATTATAGGTCGGCTCGTGCACCGTGTAAACACCGGATGATAGTCCTTCCGACCACCTCTGCCGGGGTGTTGCAGAAGCGCTCGATACCATCGTCTCGCCGAACGGATCGGGGACACGCAAGATGAACTTCACAAACATCTATTTGTCCAGGACAAACACGGTCTGCTCTTGCCTCCTCCCTCATTTCGGCGCATATGAATATCCACCCTTCCGGCTACGATCGGTCTGTCACGTTTTCTCAACTCCTGCAGATCAACGGGGTTTCGCCTTTAGCTGCCGCTCACTGCGAATCTCGCACGGCGATGGATTCACCGCCGAGCTTCCCGCCCAGCCGCTTTACCGCCCTGAGACGACTTGCGGGTGCGAAGCCGGCGCTTTACGCCCGCACGAGAAACCAGGTGAACGGCGCTGTCACCTTGCTCGGGCCTTACTTCACGCATGGGCTCATCACGCTTTACGAGGCTTTCGAATACCTTCGCTTCCGACACGGCTTGACGCTGCGTGACAAGTTGCCTGCGGAGCTCGCCTGGCGAAGCTTCTTCCATGAGATCTGGCAGGAACATGGAAACCGCATATTCGAGCCGATGCACGAAGCTCCTCTGACGGCAAGACATTTGCGCGCACTGCCTGCCGACATCCGCGTTGGGGCAACGGGCGTCCGGGTCATCGACGCCTCGATCAGACAGCTCTATGAGACGGGCTATCTGCACAACCACCAGCGTCTCTGGCTGGCCAGCTATTGCATTCACTATCGTAAGGTGGATTGGCGCCTGGCCGCCGGCTGGCTGTATGGTCATCTGCTCGACGGCGACCTTGCCAGCAATTTTCTTTCCTGGCAGTGGGTGGCAGGATGTTTCAGCAGCAAGCCCTATCTTTTTGACGCCGAGAACGTCGTGCGTTTCGCGCCCGGTCTTGCCAGCGCCGGAACGTGGATCGATCGCCCACGAGCAGAGCTTGAGGCCATCGCCCGCGGAAGGGACGATATCGGCCCTGAACCTGGACTGCATCGCGGCGTCTCCGAGCCGCCGCTGTTGACTCGACCGCCCGGACACACGCGCCCCAGGGATTTCATGCCGCTGTTCTCAGGGAGGCGCGTGACCCTCGTTCACCCGTGGTCGCTTACCCGCCCGCGCGATGCTTCGATTGCGATCGGTGTAATACACCTGCCTTTCCACACTCAGCACCCCTGGAGCCGTCAGCGCTGGGATTTCGTGATGTCCCGCATGGAAGAGATCTGCGACGCGGTGTGGATCGGCGACCTGCGCCGGCTGGGCGAGCTTGCGGTTCGATGCGAGCGACTTGCCGCACGACCGACCCTGAGCGATGGATATCGCGAGGCATTTGCAGCGCTCGGCACCACGCCCTTGGCGGTGACGCCCATGCTGCCGCGGCCACCCCGGCCAGGCCGCTCGTTCAGCGCCTACATGAAGCAATTGCGGCGGATCGCACCGCAGCTCTTCGAATCCGTCGCCAGCGCCCCGAGACGAACGAAACTGCAGCACCATGGGGACGAGCACAATGCCCCCTGAGCACGCAACCGTGCCGCAAATCGCCCGCCTGCTCGGCTATGGCGGGCTGATTCCATTCGCCGCCCTCGCGGCCCTGGCGCTGGGATCGTCCCAGTCCGCTGCCTGGATCCACGCACTGATCGCCTACGGCGCGGTGATCCTGAGTTTTGTGGGCGCCCTGCATTGGGCCTTCGGCATGCTCGTGGCGTCGAGCGATCGCGCTGCGCGCACGATGCTTTGCTGGAGCGTGATTCCGGCGCTGCTCGGATGGCTAGCGTTGCTGGCCACGCCGAATACCGCCCTGGTGCTGCTAGCAGCGACCTTCGCGTTACATTTTTCGCTCGACCTGCGGCTCGTCCGCCAGCACTCCCTGCCCGCCTGGTATCTGCCGCTTCGCGCCCGCCTCACCCTTGTCGCCTGCACAAGCCTGCTGTTGTCGCTGTTCGCCTGATCAGATCACCTTGCCGGGATTCATCAGCCCCTGAGGATCGAAGAGCTGCTTGACGGCCAGCATCATCGCGGTTTCGTCAGCACTGCGGTAGCGGAGGATCTCGTCGCGCTTGAGCTGCCCGAGACCGTGTTCAGCCGAAATCGAGCCCCCGACGCTGGCAACCAGGTCATGCACGATTCGATTGACCGCGGGCGTCGACTCGATGAAGCGGGTGTTCGAGTCGGATTCCGGCTTCGAAAGGTTGTAGTGCAGGTTGCCGTCGCCGAGATGGCCGAAGGCGACCACCCTGACTCCCGGAAACGCGTCCGAAAGCGCTTCGCCCGCCGAATCGAGGAAGGCGGGAATTCGGCTTACCGGAACGGACACGTCATGCTTGATGCTGACCCCCTCGAGGCGCTGGGCTTCCGAGATGTTCTCGCGCAGGTGCCATAGCGCACGCGCCTGCGAAATGGTGGTCGCAATGACCGCGTCGGCGATCAGTGCCGTGTCGAAAGCGACCGCCAGCGCCCCTTCCATGACTTGCCGCAAGGCCATTTCATCACTGCCATCCGCGAGTTCGACCAGCACTGCCCACGGGCCGGGCTGGTCGATCGGCGCGCGGGCCCCCGGCATGTGCCGCAGGACCAACTCGAGCGCGGCACGGCCGATCAGTTCGAAACTGTTCAGCGCATTGCCCGCCGTGGCCTGGAAGTGAGCCAGCAGTTCAACCGCGAGCGCGGGTGAGTCGAGTTGAACCCACGCCACACATGAGGAACGCGGTCTCGGAAACAGCTTGAGCACTGCGGCAGTAATGATCCCCAAGGTGCCTTCGGCGCCGATGAACAGCTGCTTGAGGTCGTAGCCGGTATTGTCCTTGCGCAATCCGCGCAGTCCGTTCCACAGCCGACCATCGGGCAGGACAGCCTCGATTCCGAGCACGAGATCCCGAGTGTTTCCATACCGCAGCACATGCACGCCACCTGCATTGGTCGATAGATTGCCACCGATCTGGCAGCTACCTTCCGATGCAAGCGACAACGGGAAGAGCCGATCGATGTTCGCGGCAGCCTCCTGCACGGCAGCCAGCGTGCAACCGGCCTCGACCACCAGGGTATTGTTGGCCGCGTCGGACTCGCGGATGCGATTCAGGCGCCCGAGGCTGATGACCACCTCGTCGCCGCCGGCACGCGGCGTCGCGCCACCACACAAACCGGTATTGCCCCCCTGTGGAACCATCGGCACGCCTGCCGCGTGGCAACGCGCCACCAGCTCGGAAAGCTCGGGTGCCGAGCCTGGTCGCAGGACTGCACGCGCGCGGCCGGTAAAGCGGCCTCGCCAGTCGGTCAGGTAGGGCGCCATCTCCACGGCATCGTCGAGTACGTTGGCTCTGCCGAGCAGTTCCGCCAGACCTTCGACAAAAGCATCTGCCATCGATTACCTCCGAATTACCCAGCGCCCGTAGAACTCAACCATCGAGCGCATAGCGAATCGCGTGCATCGCATGCTCGACCGCCACCGCACCCTCGGCAATTGCCTCGGCCCCCCTATGATAGTCGAGCGGTCCCAATTGACCGAGGCGCGGCGTAATCAACACATCCGCGGGTTCGCCGGCCAGACGGCTGCGCGCCACCCGCACCTGCATGATGTTGATACTGGTGGACATCACGGTGAGAAGCGATGGGAGATCGTTTTCGGGTGCGACCGGCTCAAGTGAGCGCCCACCGATGCCGAAACGGCTGAAGAACCGCTCCGCCCATCCCGGCTCGTCGGTTTCCTCGCCCTCTGCCTTGACGCTTTTTCGTGTCTTTCCTACCAGGTCCGATCCGAGATCGACCGCAATCACGACGTCCGCCCCCATCGCGCGGCACAGCGATACCGGCACGGGGTTCACCAAGCCGCCATCCACCAGCAGACGTCCATCGTGCACGACCGGAGTCAGCAGCCCGGGCAAGGCGATCGAAGCCCGCACTGCATCGGATACGCTACCTTCGCGCAGCCACACCTCACGGCCGTTGCGCAGGTCCGTGGCAACGCAGGCGAACGGGATTCCAAGTTCCGAAAAATCGCGGTCGGCGAATTTTCGCTCGAAGAAATCCATCAGACGGTCACCACGGATCAGCCCGCTGCGCAAGCTTATGTCCATGAGCGAAACCACATTGTTCCATTTGAGCGAACCGACCCAGGTCTTGAGCTTGTCCAGATCGCCAGCCGCCGCCGCCGCACCGACGAAGGCACCGATCGAGCAGCCGCAGATCACGTCAGGCTTCACGCCCTCCTTGGCAAGCGCCTCGATCACGCCCAAGTGCGCCCACCCGCGTGCAGACCCACTCCCCAGAGCAAGTCCGATTCGCGGGCGGATGCCGGGAGGACTCAACGCAGCATGCGCCTAGTGACGCACCTCGTCGACCGGCTCGGCGTAGAGGTCATGCACATCGCAGTCCGTAATGCGGACCCTGACCAGATCCCCGGCCTCGAGCCCGTCGCCTCGAGGAATCATGACCAGCCCATCGATGTCCGGCGCGTCGGCGGGAGATCTCGCCAGCGCCCCCTCGTCATCGACCTCGTCGACGAGAACCGTCATCTCGCGGCCGATGAATCGTTCGAGGCGCTGCGTGCTGATGTCTTCCTGAAACTCCATCAACTGTATGCGCCGCGCTTCGCGAACATCGTCGGGAACGGCCCCCGGCAGTTCGTTTGCCGCAGCGCCCTCGACCGGGGAGTAAGCAAATGCGCCCACCCGGTCCAACTGCGCCTCTTCGAGAAACTGCAGCAGCATCTCGAAATCTTCATCCGTCTCGCCGGGAAAGCCGGTGATGAAGGTCGAGCGGATCGTGAGATCCGGACATATCTCGCGCCAGCGACGAATCCGCTCGAGATTGTTCTCCGAGCTTGCGGGACGCTTCATCGCCTTGAGGATCCGCGGACTGGCATGCTGGAACGGGACGTCGAGATACGGCAAAACCTTGCCTTCGGCCATTAGCGGAATGACGTCGTCTACGCTCGGATACGGATAGACGTAGTGCAGCCGCACCCACACACCAAGCTCGCCGAGCGCATTGCAGAGGTCATAGAGCCTGGTCTTGAGCGGGCGTCCGCCCCAGAAACCGGTCCGATAGCGGGTGTCGACACCATAGGCGCTGGTGTCCTGCGAAATCACCAGCAGCTCCTTGACACCGGCGTCAACGAGTTTTTCCGCTTCGCGCATTACCTCGTGGATCGGCCTGCTGACAAGATCGCCGCGCATCGACGGAATGATGCAGAAGGTGCAGCGATGGTTGCAGCCTTCGGAGATCTTCAGATATGCATAGTGCTGGGGCGTGAGCCGGATTCCCTGTGGCGGGACCAGATCGATGAACGGGTCATGAGGCTTCGGCAGATGGCGATGCACCGCCTGCATCACCTGCTCGGTTGCATGAGGCCCGGTGATTTCAAGCACTTGCGGGTGGGCAGCGAGAATCAGGTCGTCCTTTGCTCCCAGGCAGCCGGTGACGATGACCTTCCCATTCTCGTTCAAGGCTTCGCCGATCGCATCGAGCGATTCCTCTACGGCGGCGTCGATGAAACCGCAGGTGTTGACGACCACCAGGTCTGCGTCGTCATAGTCGCCCGAAATCTCATATCCTTCGCTCCTCAGACGGGTGAGGATATGCTCGGAATCGACGGTGGCCTTCGGGCAACCAAGGGAAACGAATCCCACGCGAGGTACTGGTTTCATTCAATTCGACAGTGTGTTGAGGGGCCGCCCGACCTTGCCAAGGATGCCAGCGGAACCTACTTCTTGCCGCCGCTTGCCGGCTTGGTATCGCCATCCTGCGAAGTGGACTCCTCTTCCGCAGGCGCTTGCCCGGGCACACCCTCGCCCGGAACATAGTTGGGGAACTGGAAACCCGAGAACAGGTTGCGCGTCTGGCTCTCGATCTTTTCCTGCATCTGGGTGAACATCTTCTTGCTCTGTTCCATGTAGGCGCCCATTACGCTTTGCATGGCCGGCCCCTGGAAATTGAGAAACTGGGCCCACAGATCCTGGCTGATGGGGCTGTTTTCTCCGTAGATCGACTTCGCCTGATCCTGGAGTTTTTGTTGCATGTCGGTAAAGGCCTTGATGTTGTTCTCAAGGTATTTGCCCATCATGCCCTGCATGGCATTGCCATAGAAGCGGATCATGTGGGCCAGCAGATCGCTGGTGAACATCGGCGCGCCGCCGGCCTCTTCTTCCAGAATGATCTGCAGGAGAATGCTCCGAGTGAGGTCTTCACTGGTCTTCGCATCGATCACCTGGAAATCTTCGTTCCCGAGCACCAGCTCCTTCACGTCGGCCAGCGTGATGTACGAACTGGTGCGAGTGTCATACAGCCTGCGATTCGGGTATTTCTTGATCAGGCGCAGTTGATCAGCCATTTGCTCATTCTCCTCGGTGGCGGAGAGTCCGCTCTCGTATTGCAGCATTATATCGCGACGCGAAAAGGAAAACCCCGCCACAGGGCGGGGTCACGACAACATTTTCTCGCTTTGCACAAGAAAATCAGCACATGTGCAGGCCGCCGTTGATGTTGATCGTCGCTCCGGTCACGTAACCCGCCATTTCCGACGCGAGATAGGAACACAGCGCGCCGATTTCCTCGGGTTTGCCCAGACGCTTCATGGGAACGGTGTCGATGATGCCCTGGCGGATATCCTCGCGAATCGCCATGACCATCTCGGTGCCGATATAGCCCGGAGCGACCGCGTTCACGGTAACGCCCTTGGTTGACAGCTCAGATGCCAGTGCCTTGGTGAACCCCAGGACACCTGCCTTCGCGGTCGAGTAGTTGGTTTGACCAGCCTGCCCCTTGACGCCGTTGACCGACGAGATGTTGATGATGCGACCCCAGCCACGCTCCGCCATCTTCGGCGAGATATGGTGCGTCACATTGAAGAGACTGTTGAGGTTGGTGTTGATCACAGCGTCCCACTGGCCCTTCTCCATTTTCGGGAAGAACTTGTCGCGCGTGATGCCCGCGTTGTTCACGAGCACATCGATCGGACCGACTTCGGCCTCGATCTTCGCAACCATGGCGGCACACGAGTCGTAATCCGAAACATCACCCTCGGCAGCAATGAAATCGAAGCCGAGTTCCTTCTGTTTCGCCAGCCATCCGTCCTTCTCCGGAAAACCCGGCAGACAGTTGGCGAGCACCGTCATCCCATCGTTTGCGAGAGACTGACAGATTGCGGTGCCAAGGCCACCCATGGCTCCGGTCACAAGCGCGACTTTCTTGGTCATCATCATTCCTTGCGCGGCAATTAGTTGGTTGGGCACTACCGGTCACTGCACCGCAAAACACGACCTGCAGCGATATACCCCTGCAGCGGCTAGAGCCACTTCGATACCGATTATATACACAGGCGAGCCGATTTGCTGCAACGCAGCATCCAGTTTTGAAAAAAATCGACACAGATTCGGTCATTCGATGTCGTCAGCCCTGCTTCGAGCGGGCTCGCGGATTGGCCTGACACCTCAAGGGCGAGGCGACCCGAAGCGCCGACCGCGGGTCGCCACCGCAAACGTGAGCCTGTCCCAGGAGGTGGTCCAGGAGCCGCGGCGACCAACGCAGATCCGCGTCATGCTCGGCGCCCTGGTCTTGCCAGTAGATCGCGGCACGCTCAGCGAAAAGACGCGGAGAAACAAAAAACGCCGCTCGGGATGCCCCGGCGGCGTTCGGAACGACGAGGATTCTCGCCGGGTATCTCTCGCAGCGAAATCAGAACATGTGCTGACCACCATTGATCGAGATGTTCGCACCGGTCACGAACGCTGCTTCCTCGGAAGACAGGTAGGCGACCAGACCTGCGATCTCTTCCGGCTTGCCAAGGCGGCTGACCGGAATCTGCGGCAGAATCTTGGAATCGAGAATCTCTTGCGGAATCGCCATCACCATCTTGGTGCCGATGTATCCCGGAGAAATGGTATTGACGGTGACGCCGTTTCGCGCGACCTCGAGCGCCAGCGCCTTGGTAAAGCCATGCATGCCGGCCTTGGCAGCGGAGTAGTTCGTCTGTCCGAAGGCACCCTTCTGGCCATTGACCGAAGAGACGTTGATAACCCGCCCCCACTTGCGCTCGACCATGCCATCCATGACCTGCTTGGTCATGTTGAAAACACTGTCGAGGTTGGTCGATACCACCGCATCCCAATCCGCCTTGGTCATCTTCTTGAAGGTCATGTCGCGGGTAATACCGGCATTGTTCACCAGTACGTCCACCGCGCCTACCTCGGCAGTCACCTTTTCGACGCATGCCTTGCAGGAGTCGAAATCGGCGACATCGCAGGCAAACGCCTTGAAGCCATATCCCATGTTGTTCATGGTCTGCAGCCAGTCGCCTGCCTTGGTGTTGCCGGGCGAGTGCGTTGTCACGACGCGATACCCCAGCGCGGCAAGCTTGATGCAGACTGCCTCACCAAGACCACCCATACCACCTGTTACAAGTGCCACTCTAGCCATGTTTTCTCCTCTCCCTTAACGCTATCGGGGGTAAAGCAGAAACCGGTAACGCCCCCTTCTTCGTCGCTACCGCTGCGTATCGAATATCTTGCGCCGAGCCATGCATCGGCAAGGCTATCAGAGATCAGGCTCTGGCCTTTACATATCGTCCCGGCGCTGGCTCGATCGGCTCGTGGCGCGGGCTGCCCAGACGCCCACGCGCCTTGACCTCCTTGCCGCTCTTCGGTTTCAGCCAGCCGATCCAGTGATTCCACCAGCTGCCCGGCTCCTCGCTTGCCGACTCCAGCCATTCCTCGGGGGACGCGGCGCCCGAATCACTGACCCAGTAGCTGCGGCGGTTTTTCGAAGCCGGGTTTATCGCCCCGGCAATGTGGCCGCTGGCGCCCAGCACGAACGTGGCATCTCCGCCCAGAAGGCGCCGCGAAAGATATGCGCTTGTCCATGGAACGATATGGTCTTCGCGAGTCGCGAGCAAGTAGGCGGGGACGTCGATCTTGCCGAGATCCACCTTCACGCCCAGCATCTTGAGTTTTCCCGGCACCCGCAGGCTGTTCTCGAGATACATGTTGCGCAGGTACCAGGCCAGGAAGGGGCCAGGCAGATTGGTGCTGTCCGAATTCCAGTACAGCAGGTCGAATGCCTGCGGCTTGCCGCCCTTCAGATAATTGCCGACGACGTACTGCCAGATGAGGTCGTTCGCCCGCAGGCTGGAAAAGACGTTTGCCAGTTCCTGCCCCTTGAGCAGACCACCCTTGCCGATGGCGGCTTCGCGGGCCGCCACCGAGCTCTCATCGATGAGGCAACCCAGTTCGCCGGGATCCGAGAAGTCCAGCAGGGTGGTCATGAGGGTCAGGCTCGCAACCGGATCCTCGCCCTTGGCCTTCAGCACCGCAAGCGCCGAGGAAAGGATGGTGCCACCGACGCAGAAGCCGAGCACATGCGGCTTCTTCACCCGGGTCACGTCGCGGACGATCTCGAGCGCGGTGATCGGCCCCAGGCTGAGGTAATCGTCCCAGCCGATCTTCGCCTCCTCGGGCCCAGCGTTCTTCCACGACACCAGGAACACCGTGAAACCCTGCTCGACAATGAAGCGCACCAGCGAATTGGCCGGCTGCAAATCCATGATGTAGAACTTGTTGATGCACGGCGGCACGATCAGCAGCGGCGTCTGATGAACCTTCTCGGTCAGCGGCGAATACTGGATCAGCTGCATCAGCTGATTTTCGTAGATCACCGAGCCGGGGGTCACCGCCAGATTGCGCCCTACCTCGAAGGCGCTGTCGTCGGTCATCGAAATGCGGCCCTTTTCGAGATCCTTGAGCAGATTCTGGATGCCCCGGGTGATGCTCTCACCCTTGGTCTCGACCGCCGTCTTGAGAAACTCCGGGTTGGTCGCGGCGAAATTCGACGGCGCCATGGCATCGACGTATTGTCGCGTCAGGAACTGGATTCGCTCCTTGGCGCGTCCGTCTTCGATCGGCAGCGAATCGGAAACCCTGCCGAGAAACTCCGCGTTGATCAGATACGCCTGCCTGAGGTAATCGAACACCGGGCTCTCGTTCCATTCCGGCGCCGAGAAACGGCGATCGCCCGGCGGCGGCGCAACCACCGGCTGTGGAGTCTCGCCAGGCTTGCTCTGCATCAGCCCCGACCACAATGCGGCGTGGCGGGCGGCCAGGTCGCGCTGCAACTCCAGCATCCGTTCCGCGCCCGGCAGCGTCACGCTTTCGGGCATGGTCGGGACCTTTCCCGGCACAGCGCCTTGCTGATTCACGAACTGAAAGAAATTCTGGGCCAGCGATTGCCCGAACTGGAGAATCCCTTCGAGCCCCGCGCCAGAAGTGTCATTGGGGTTGGACATCAGACAGCCTCCATAATCCTGTTATTCTCGTCGAATGCGAATGAGCGGATTCCCCGCCCCGCAGGATGCCAGGCGATTCGAAAGCGGGCCTGTCAGCTGCGCCACAGGCAAGCCGCCCAGCATCCGGATCCTGACCTCGTCATGTATATTATCGCGATAGCCTGGCTTTACGTTGCATTGATGGTATCCATCGCCGACACTTCGGTGGTCGGTGGCGTGATGACCTTCCTGTTTTCCGGCTTGGCGCCGCTGGCGCTGTTTCTGTGGATCTTCGGTGCACCGGCACGCAAACGCACGAGGCTCGCGCGGGAACGTCAGGAGTCGCGGCAGCGGGACGCCCCCGACCGAACCGGCGGGCAGGCAGACGAGGCGGCCGACCGATGACACGGATTCCGCCGGGCTGCCAGGCCCACTGAGCCGAAAACTTAGCAAGGTTCACTCCAGCCACACCATACTGGCCATCCTGCCAGTGACCTTGTCGCGACGATAGGAGTAAAAGCGGCCGGGGTCCGCAAAGGTGCATAGATTCCCGCCACAGACCCGCTCAACGCCAATCGACCACAAGCGCTGACGCGCCAGCAGGTACAGGTCCGCAAGCCATTTGCCTGCGTTGCCGGTCGCCTTGAAGGCAGCATCGGCCTCGGGCCCGCGCCGCAGGAAAGCCTCGCGAACCTCACCCCCGACCTCGAAATGCTGCGGGCCGATCGCCGGACCCAGCCAGGCCATGATCCCGGAAGGAGGAACACGCATCGATCGCACTGCGGCCTCGAGCACCCCCGCCTCGAGGCCCCGCCAACCGGCGTGAGCCGCCGCGACGACCGCGCCCGCCTCATCGCAGAACAGCACTGGCAGGCAATCTGCCGTCATCACCGCACACACCAGCCCGGAACCACGGGCAACGGAAGCGTCGGCGCGGGTTCCGCTCGGGTCGCGGCCGCATTCGGCCACGTCGATGCCATGCACCTGATCGAGCCACAACGGCTGCGCAGGCAGCGCCTTCGCCAATCGCGAGCGGTTGAGCCCTACCGCCTCGGGCGTGTCGCCGACGTGCATGCCGAGGTTGAGCGAATCGTATGGCGCATCGCTGAAGCCGCCGAGCCGCGTCGTCGACAGCGCACGCACGTTCCGCGGGGCCGGCCAGTCCGGCACGATCCACCCTTTGTTCATGCTGCCTCCAGTTGCGCCAGCAGGGCCTCGATGTCCGGCGCCATCGGCACCTCCCAGGCCACGGCCTCACCACTCGCGGGATGCGTCAGGCCCAGCCTGAAAGCATGCAGCGCCTGGCGCGCAAACGCGGCCAGGCGCGGGTCGGCAACCCGCCGCCGGCCATAGGTCTCGTCGCCGACCAGTGGATGGCCGAGATGGGCCATGTGGACGCGGATCTGGTGGGTTCGTCCGGTCTCGAGCCGGCACTCGAGCAAGGTTGCGTGACCGAAGCGCCGCTTCACCACATAGTGCGTCACGGCGGGTTTGCCGCCCGCCACCACGGCCATCCGGGTTCGCTGCGTGGGGTGCCGCCCGATCGGTTCGTCGACGATGCCGGAACCGGAGAGGTCACCGAGAACCAGCGCCGCATAGTGGCGCTTTACGCTGCGCGCCTGCAACTGCCGCACCAGCTCGGTCTGCGCCTGCAGGGTCCGCGCGACCACCAGCAGTCCGCTGGTGTCCTTGTCGAGCCGATGGACGATGCCCGCCCGTGGCACCGCGGCAAGCTTCGGATCGTGGTAAAGCAGCGCATTGAGCAAGGTGCCGGTCCAGTTGCCGCTTCCTGGATGCACGACCAGGCCCACCTGCTTGTTGATCACCAGCAGCGAGTCGTCCTCGAACACCACCTCGAGCGCAATCGCCTCGGGAAGCGCCTCGGAATGCTCGTTCGCGGGCGGCTCGCTGATCGACAGCGTCTCCCCGCCCCACACTTTTCGCTTGGGATCGGCACTGGCCCCGTCGAGCAGTATCTGGCCGGCCTTCAACCAGTTCTGCAGTCGGTTGCGGGAATGCTCGGGAAGCAGCCGGGCGAGGGCCTGGTCGACCCGCAGGCCGGCACACTCGGGCGGAACGCTCAAATACCGGACAGGGGCCACAAAGTTGCCTGAGCTATAATCGTCCAGATCAACTTCCAACGAGTTTTCGATGGCTAATTTCACCCCACGTAGTTTAGCGGTAATCGCCGCGCTGCTGCTCGCAGGCTGCGGCTCGCTGCCAGAAGAAAAAGACGAAACCGCCGGCTGGTCGGCGCAGCGCATCTACAGCGAGGCCTCCGAAGCGATGACCGACGGCGGCTATGACCGCGCGATCAAGCTGTTCGAGAAACTCGAAGCCCGCTACCCCTATGGGCGATACGCGCAGCAGGCCCAGCTCGAAGCAGCCTACGCCTACCACAAGTCTGGAGAGGCCGCCCTCGCAGTCGCTGCGTGCGACCGCTTCATCAAGCTGCACCCCGACCATCCGAACGTGGACTATGCCTACTACCTGAAGGGCCTGGTGCACTTCAACGAGGACCTCGGCCTGCTTGGCAATCTCGCCAACCAGGATCTCTCCGAACGCGATCCGGCGGGCGCCAAGGAGTCGTTCGACACCTTCCGCGAGCTGGTCAACCGATTCCCCGACAGCAAATATGCTGCCGACGCCAGCCAGAGAATGCAGTACCTGGTCAATGCGCTGGGGGCCCACGAGGTCCACGTTGCACGCTACTACTACAAGCGCGGCGCCTACCTCGCAGCCGTGAATCGCGCTGCCGAAGCGCTCAAGTCCTTTCCCAACACGCCTTCCAACGAGGAGGCGCTGTACCTCATGGTGAAGGGCTACGATGCCCTCGACCTGCCCGAGTTGCGTGATGGCGCCGACAGGGTCTTGCGCCAGAGCTTCCCCGACAGTGTCTACCTGCGCGGAGGCGAGAAGGACGGCAAGCCATGGTGGAAGATGTGGTGAGCATGGCACCGCACCACCATCGGGCGCGCCGCCTCGACGCGGGACACTAACCGGCGATGGATGCCGCGGTCATCGCCGCACTCGCCAAGTGGCCCAATGTGCCTGCCGTTTTCGGCTGGCTGCGGCTGGACCGACGGGGCAACTGGCTGATTCGCGAGCAGCAGATCCGGCAGCCGGCCCTGGCCGCGTTCATCAATCGCAACTACGCCTCCGATGAACTCGGACGTCACTTCTTCCAGAACGGCCCGCAGCGGGTTTTCGTCGACCTCGATTACGCGCCGTGGGTGGTGAGGCTCGAAGCGGAAAGGCTGGTGACCCACACCGGCGAAATCGTGACTGCCGACGGTGGGCACATCGATGACGAAGGCAACATGCTGTTCGTCTGGGGGAAGCACGCAGGCTTGCTGGACGACCGGGATCTGCCCGCCGTGCTCGGAGGCCTGCAGCAGCTCGATGGCTCCCCGGCCGAAGAGTCCATGATCCTGCAGGCCATCGAGCAGGCCGATACCACCCTGGCGCTCGGACTCGGCGGACGAAGACTGCCAGTCCGGCCGATCCGCCGCGATGAGGTCGCAGGGCACTTCGGTTTCGACCCCGCGCCCACTGCCGATTGATTCTGCAACCCGGCCGTGGCCCTACCAGCGCCCTGCTTCAGTGGGTTCGTCGTCGCGGCTTGCGTGCGCCACCCTCGCCCATCGAATAGCTGTGCCTCGCCGCCGTCATGTCGGAGAGCGCCGTGGCAACCCGCTGGTTGATGGTGCCGTTGGGCATCAGCCCCTTGTTGTCTGCCACGCCGGCAGTGAGCCCGGTCAGGACCTCCATCGCCTCATCGACCGTCGCCACCGCGTACACCATGAAGCGGCCCGCCGCGGCGGCCTCGACCACGTCCTCCCGCAACATCAGGTGGCGAACGTTGGCGGCCGGAATCACCACCCCCTGCCCGGGCGCCAAGCCGCGCGCCAGGCACAGATCGAAGAATCCCTCGATCTTCTCATTCACACCACCGATCGCCTGCACCGCCCCGAACTGGTTCACCGAGCCGGTGATCGCCAGGGCCTGACGGATCGGGATGTCGGCGAGCGCGGACAACAGCGCACACAGCTCCGCGAGAGAGGCCGAATCGCCCTCGACCGGCGCATACGACTGCTCGAACACCAGGCTCGCGGTCAGCGAAAGAGGTTGGTGGCGTGCATATCGTGCGGCGAGGAAAGCCGACAGGATGAGCACCCCCTTGGAATGGAGGGATCCACCCAGGTCGGTTTCCCTTTCGATGTCGACGAGGTCCCCATCGCCGAGGCGGGCGGTGGCGGTAATGCGCATCGGATGCCCGAAGCGTTCGCCGGCAAGCTCCACCACCACCAGGCCGTTGACCTGTCCGGCCTGCGATCCATCCGTGGCGATCAGCACCGTGCCATCCAACACCGACTCGCGAATCCGCGTCGGGAAGCGATCGTAGCGCCTGCGCCGCGCCTGGCGGGCCGCGTCTACATGGCTCACCCCGACCATTGCAGCGTCCAGGGTGCCCGCGAAGTAATCCGACTCGCGCATCAGGTCGGCCATCTGGCGGGTCTGCAGCGACAGCCTCGCGCCGTCCTCGGCGAGTCGCGACGACTCCTCGATCAGTCTCGCGACCGCGCTCCGGTCGAACTCGCGCAGCCCGTTGCTTCGCGCCAGCGTCGCCAGAAGCCGCGCCAGTTCATGTTGAGTCCGCGCAGACCTGGGAATGTCGTCCTCGAAATCGGCAGCAACCTTGAAGAGTTCGGGGAAATCGGGATCGCCTTCATTGAGCAGGTAGTACACCTCCCGGTCGCCCAGCAATACCACCTTCAGCTCGCATGGCACCGCTTCCGGCGCGAGCGTCAGCGCACCGCCCCAGCCCTGAGCCTCGGCGGGTGGCTCGATGCGGATCTCACGCGCCCGCAGCGCCCGCTTGAGCCCTTCCCAGGCGTAGGGATGGCTGAACAGGCGATTGGCGTCGAGCACCAGATAGCCGCCATTGGCGCGGTGCAGGGCGCCCGCGCGAATCAGGTTGTAGTTGGTCACCAGTGCGCCCATCTGCGCCAGATGCTCGATGCGTCCGATCAGGTTGCCGAACACCGGGTTGTCCTCGGTGACCACCGGTGCGCCACTGCTCGCGGCGTGATCGACGAGCAGATTCACCTGATAGCGGTGAAACCGGATCTCGCTGCCATCGCTGTCGAGGTCTTCCTCTTCCTCGCCGGGGCTGCGCCAGTCTTCGCCCGTTTCCAGCAAGTCGGCCCGCACCGCGGCGAGGAAGGCGAGCACCTCGGGGGAGTCCGCGAATTCCACTTCGGTCGAATGCAGCAGGTGATCGACCGCCGGCAGCAGGGCTGCCCGGATCGCCTGCTCGAGCGCCTCGCGAAGCGCCTTTCGCCATCCCGGAAAGGCGCGCAGCACCTCTTCGAGCTTGTCGCTCCATTTCGCAACCGACTCCTCGATTCGGGCCCGCGCGTCCTCTGCCAGCGCTGCATATGCCTCGGGGGTCAGCGGCTCGCCCTTCTGGGCCGGCGCAAAAACGTAACCCTCGGTCGTGCGCAGCAGGCACAGCCCGTCCGCTTCGCAACCTCGACCGAGCTCGAGCAAGGCGTTTTCCTCGCGCGCCTTGTGCGCCGCCTGCAAGGCTTCCACCCGCCCCTGATGGGCGTCCGCTTCGAGTGCCGCGTCGACCGCGGGGCCGACTTCGCGCAGCAATTGCTGCATTCTCGTGCGCAGGCGCGCCCCCATGCCTGCGGGGAGGCTCAACAGCCGGGGATTGAGGGGTTCGCCAAAATTATGGACATAGCAAAGGTCCGATGGCACCGCTTCAGCGGCCGCAAACTCCGACAGCATGCGGGCCACCGTCGCGTGGCGGCCGGTTCCCGCCTCGCCGAGCACGAACACATGGTAGCCGGGCTGGCGCATCGACAGGGCGAAACGCAGCGCCTCCTCTGCGCGCTCCTGCCCCAATCCGCCGACCAGCTCCGCGAGCTCGGAGCTACGGTCAAAATCAAGGGACTCGGGGTCGCATACCTTGCGCAGTTCGCTCACGGGCAGAGCTTCTGGTGTGGCCATTCTTCTCCTTCTCCTCGGGCCTTGATCAATCCGACGCTGCCAGACTACAACCGTTCGCGTGGCAGGGGCCGAAAACGAGAACGGCGGCACCTGCGCCGCCGCCCCTAAACGACCCTCCTGCGGGTCATCCGCGCCCGTAGGTGTCCTCGAAACGCACGATGTCGTCCTCGCCGAGATAGCTGCCCGACTGGACCTCGATCATCTCCAGCGGCAGCTTGCCCGGATTCTCCAGCCGATGCGTGACGCCGAGGGGGATGTAGGTCGATTGATTTTCGGACAGCAGGAAACGCTCCTCACCGCGCGTCACCATGGCCGTTCCGCTCACCACGATCCAGTGCTCCGCGCGATGGTGGTGCATCTGCAGACTCAGGCGCCCGCCGGGCTTGACCACGATTCGCTTGACCTGGAAGCGCTCGCCATTGTCGATGGAATCGTAGTTTCCCCACGGCCGATGCACCTTGCGATGCGCGCTCGCCTGGCTGCGCTGCTCAGCCTTGAGCCGGGCGACGATCTTCTTTACATCCTGGGTACGGTCCTTGCGCGCCACCAGCACCGCATCGGGCGTCTCGACGACGACGACGTCGTCCAGGCCGACGCCCGCCACCAGCCGGCTGTCGGCGAACACCAGGGTGCCGCTGCAATCCTCGAGAATCACGTCGCCGTGGGTGACGTTGGTGTCGTCGTCCTTGTCCGCGACCTGCCACAAGGCTTCCCATGCGCCGACGTCCGACCAGCCGGCGGCCATCGGCACCACCACGCCCTCGATCCCGAGTCCGCTGCCGGCCAGCTTTTCCATTACCGCATAGTCGATCGAATCGGACGGGCTCTCCAGGAATGCATCCTTGTCAACCCGGACGAAGTCCACATCCCGCACTGCGTCCGCGTAGGCGCGACGACAGGCCGCCGCCATCTCCGGATTGAAGGCATCGATCGCCTTGAGCCAGACGCTCGCCCGCATCATGAAGAGCCCGCTGTTCCAGAGGTACTCGCCCGAAGCGACATAGGCTTCGGCCGTCTCGAGATCGGGCTTCTCCACGAAGGCCGCGATCGAACGGCTTCCGTCTGCCCGCTCGCCATCGACCCGAATGTAGCCATAGCCCGTTTCGGGTTGATCCGGAACGATCCCGAAGGTGACCACGGCGCCGGCCTGCGCCGCCGCCACGCCGGCGTCGATGGCCCCCTGAAACGCCGGCAGGTCGCGCACCACATGGTCCGCCGGCATGACCAGCAGCAGCGGGTCGTCACCGTCGTCGAGTGCCAGCAAGGCCGCGAGCGTGAGCGCCGGGGCGGTGTTGCGCCCGCTCGGCTCGAGCAGGATGCGATGGCTTTCACAACCACAGCTGCGCAGCTGCTCGGCGGTGATGAAGCGGTACTCCTCGTTGCACACCACGATCGGCTCGACCGACAGGCTCGCAGCCCCTGAAAATCCCTCCAGACGCCGGGCGGTGGCCTGAAGCATGGTGAGCTCGCCGTTCAGTGCAAGCAGCTGCTTCGGGTGTTGCTCGCGCGACAGGGGCCACAAGCGGGTTCCGGAACCGCCGGAAAGGATTACGGGCTGAAGGTTCATGGTCGTTCCATCTCGAAGGGTCGTTTAAGCATGCGTTTTCAACGCGAACCGCCGGTCATGATAACCACGATTGCTGCAGAGCATCATGGCAAAGCGCACGAAAAACGCCCGTCACGCTTCAATGAGCAGGTCGCGAGCATTCTCGACGATGGCCACCACACAGGGATGACGAATCCGCCGCTCGACGGAAATCGCATAGAACTCTTCGCGCACGTCCATGGTACGGCCGAGCAGCACCACGCCCTCCTTGGCGAGAAAGTCCGCCTCCAGCACCGTCGGTCCCACGAACACGCCGGCGCCCGCTTCGCCAAAAGCACGCATCAAGGCGCTGTCGTCGAAGTCGCCGCGAATAAGAGGGCGGATGGCAAGCCGCACGAACCATCCGTTGAGGCGCCCCCTGATTGCGGCATCCTCACCCGGCAGAAGGGTCGGCGCGCCGTCCAGCATGGCCGGGAAGCGCCCAACCAGAGAGTTGGCGAGGTCCTCCCGGGCGAAGAAGGAGATGCCCGACTCGCCGAGTCGATGGCTGAAGGCCCGCACGCTCACCGACTGCGGAATGGGCGCATCGGCGATCACCAGGTCGAGGCGATGAACCGCCAGCTCGGACATCAGGCTGTCGAGCTTCCATTCGCGGCAGGCAAGACGAACCTTTTCGGGCAACTCGAGCGCCGGCTGCAGCAAGCGATAGGCGATCGCCTTGGGCACCGCATCGGCCACGCCGACCTTGAAATCGGAAAGCCGCCCACCCTTCTCCAGCAGATCGACAGCCTCCTGGAGCTCGGAGCCCAGCGAGAAGATCTCCTCCGCGTAGCCGAACACCAGCCGCCCGGCCTCGGTCAGCGCGAGCGTGCGACCGCTGCGCTCGAGCAGGGTCACGCCGAGCGCCGACTCCAGCAACTGTATCTGGGCGCTCACGGTTTGCGGAGTGACATGCAATTGTTCGCCGGCCTTGATCACTCCGCCCGCCTTGCCCACCGTCCAGAAATACTTGAGGTGCTTGAAGTTCAGCATGGGACAATCAACTTTTATCGAATGGTTACGAACAATAAATCGAATTTACACGAATGGTGAAGCCATCTAGATTGCACCTGCATCCCTTCATACGAAAGGAGTCACACATGCAACTCGATCTTCAGGCGCCCGGGCTGGAACTCCGCAGGGGGCTTCGCGACCATATAGCGAGCAGGCTGGAGGCCGCGCTTTCGCGCTGCGCCAACCGCATCCGGCACGTTAGCGTGCGCTTGCGCGACGTCAACGGGCCACGCGGCGGTATCGACAAGCGGTGTAGCATCAAGGTGGAATTGGAGAATGCTGGTGCGGTCAGGATTGAAGAACACGGCCTGGAACTCAGGTCGCTGATAAACCGGGCGATGGAACGTACCGGCCGCAACGTGTTCAAACGACTCGATCGGACAACGCGACCTGTGCGAACACGCAAGCCTGCGCAGGTCGTCGAGTCGTCCGAGCTGGAATGATCATCAGGAATAGCAAGAGGAAATCAACATGAACTATCAAGACACACGCGTCATCGGTCGCACCGCGGGGCGCAGCTCCCTGCTGTCGACCCACAAGGTCCTGCGCAACACCTACATGTTGCTGTCCGCGACCCTGCTCTTCAGCGCCCTCACGGCGGGCGCGTCGATGGCACTCGGGCTGCCGCATCCGGGCATGCTGATCACGCTGGTCGGTTACTTCGGGTTGCTGTTTCTCACCACCAAGTTGCGCAACAGCTCCGCCGGAATCCTCGCCGTCTTCGCGCTTACCGGCTTCATGGGCTACACCCTAGGCCCGATCCTCAGTCATTACCTGGCGCTGCCCAACGGTACCCAGATCGTGGCCATGGCGATGGGTGGAACGGCGATCATCTTTGGCGCGCTCTCCGCGGTCGCGCTGGTGACGCGCAAGGACTTCTCGTTCATGGGAAGCTTCCTCATGGTCGGCATAATCGTCGCGTTCCTTGCAGGTCTCGCAGCGATCTTCTTCCAGATGCCGGTCCTCTCGCTGGCAGTGTCGGCGGCATTCGTGCTGCTGATGGCCGGGCTGATCCTCTATGAGACCAGCAACATCATCAACGGTGGCGAAACCAACTACATCATGGCGACCGTCACGCTCTACGTGACGATCTACAACCTCTTTACCAGCCTGCTTCACCTGCTTGGCTTCGCCAACAGCGACTGATCGCCGGAAATTCGCTGCAAAGCAGGGCCGGCGCCGCAAGGCGCCGGCCTTTTCAATTGGCGGGACAGGCACCGAGTACGCGCGGTCGGCGCCGCGCGGCGCGTCTGCCCCGCACGCGGTCCACGCTTACCAGGAGGTCTCGCGCTCCGCCGTTGCCGAAATCTTGTGCAGCGCCAGGTCGGCGCCTTCGAATTCCTGCTCCGCGTCGAGGCGCAGGCCGACCACTGCCTTGATCGCCCCATAAACGATGGCGCTGCCGATCAACGCCACGGCAATTCCCGCCACAGTGCCGGCCACTTGCGCCCCCAGGCTGATACCACCGATACCACCCAGCGCCCGGCTGCCGAAGATGCCCGCCGCGATGCCGCCCCACGCGCCACACAGGCCGTGCAGGGGCCAGACGCCGAGCACATCGTCTATTTTCCAGCGGTTCTGCGCCAGCGTGAACATATGGACGAACAAGGCGCCCGCGATACCCCCCACCGCCAGCGCCCCGACCGGGTGCATCAGGTCGGAGCCGGCGCACACGGCCACCAGCCCCGCCAACGGACCGTTGTGCACGAAACCCGGGTCATTGCGACCCGCCGCAAGGGCCGCCAGGGTACCGCCCACCATGGCCATCAGCGAATTCAAGGCGACCAGGCCATTGATCGCTTCCATGCGTTGCGCGCTCATCACATTGAAGCCGAACCAGCCCACGGTGAGGATCCAGGCGCCGAGCGCGAGGAAGGGAATGCTCGAGGGCGGATGCGCGGCGATGCCACCGTCCTTTTGATAGCGCCCACGCCGCGCCCCCAGCAGCAGCACCGCGGGCAAGGCGATCCAGCCACCGACGGCGTGCACCACGACGCTTCCCGCAAAATCGTGGAACGGTACGCCAAAAGTCGCCTCCAGCCATGCCTGGAATCCCAGGTTGCCGTTCCAGACGATGCCTTCGAAGAACGGATAGACCAGGCCAACGATCAGGAAGGTTGCCAGCAACTGGGGCACGAAGCGCGCCCGCTCGGCGATGCCGCCGGAGACGATTGCCGGAATCGCCGCGGCGAAAGTCAGCAGGAAGAAAAACTTCACCAGCTCGTAACCCGAGCTCGCGGCAAGCTCGTCCGCGCCATGCATGAAGCCGCTGCCGTAGGCTACGGTGTAGCCGACGAAGAAATAGGCGATGGTCGATACCGCGAAGTCCGAAAGAATCTTGACCAGGGCGTTGACCTGATTCTTCTTGCGGACCGTTCCGACTTCGAGAAAGGCGAATCCCGCATGCATCGCGAGCACCATGATGGCGCCCAGCAGGATAAACAGGACATCGTTAGTGACTTTGATCTGCTCCACATTGCGCTCCCTATGCACGATGGGGGCGCATGAAGCAGATCACGTGCCAGATTCGTTCTTACTATTTATCAATGACTTGAATTGAAACCCCACACCAGGAGGCCGTGCGGCGCACCATCAGCGTGCACCATGCACCATCATCTGCACCATTACAGTGCCAACAAGGGAGCCAACCCGCGAGACGCATCAGTTCGGTGCGTAACCAACGGGAAGCAAGACCCACATTTCACCCGACTGCCGCATGCGCCCGGCCAGCGCCCCCTTCTGGGGACCGAAACCCCAGAAGAAATCGGCCCTCACCACCCCCTTGATCGCACCGCCGGTATCCTGCGCCACCACCAGGCGGCGTAACGGCCGCGATTCGTTTGGCCACGAAGTGGCGAGATAGACGGGCGCGCCGAGCGGTACCACGTGCGGGTCCACCGCGATGCTGCGCTCCGCGCTGAGCGGCACCCCGAGCGCGCCGATCGGCCCACCTGTCCCCGAGGGGAGTTCGCGGAAGAACACGAAGCTGGGGTTGCTCTCGAGCAGTTCGGCGAGGCGCGAGGGGTTGGCGCGCGCCCACGACTTGATGCCCGCCATCGACGCCTTGTCCAGCGTGAGCTCGCCCTGCGCGACCAGCCACCGCCCGATGGACTGGTAGGGAAAACCGTTCTGGTCGGCGTAGCCGATGCGGACCATCGAGCCATCCGCGAGCAGCACCCGTCCCGAGCCCTGGACCTGAAGAAAGAAAAGGTCGATCGGATCGGCCGCCCACAGCAGCACGGGCGCCTTGAAGGCGCTGCCCTTCTCATTGATCTCGCCTCGACTCCAGTAGGGGACCACGCGGCGGCCTTCGATGCGCCCGCGCAGACGATACTTGGCCAATTCCGGGTAAGCCTCGCCCAGGTCGATGGTCAGCATGTCCTCGGGAACACCGTAGATCGGCCAGCGGTTGGCCTCGCTGCGATAGCGGCTGCCCTTGATCACCGGCTCGTAGTAGCCGGTAACGAGGCCTTCACGACTGCCGTCCGGGTTGACCAGCCGCCAGGGCCTGAGCGTGCGAGCGAAAAATTGCCGCAAGGTGGCCTCGGACGCGGTACTTCCGAGCCCTGAAAGCTCCACGCAGAATGGTTGCCACAAGGGTTTTCTGGCGAGCACGCTGCAGGACTGCCTGAGCGCCGGCAGCGCCGCTGTCAAGCGGTCGCGCTGCCAGTCGGGCAGATCGCCCCAGTCCGCTTGTTCCAGCGGCCTCGCGGCCGGCACCGCCGGCTCCGGCTGGGTAGAAGGCGCGCACACGGGACAGGCCGGGCACTGGGGTTTCGGGCAGGCCATCGGCTCGGGCTTCGGGGCGGTGCCGGCGCAGCCGGCCAGCAACAGCGCACTCGCACACCAGGCAAGGAGGTTTCGCAACGGATTCGTCATCAGGGTCGATCAGTTAAACTCGCGCTCTGCGAAAGCGTGCAGTATATCCGCACGCCCAGTCTCACCCTGCCTGTCCCATGCCCGGAGCCACCATGTGGGTCATCTTGCTCGAAGCCGGCGTCGCGCTGGCACTGTTATTGACCATCGTATGGGTTACCTGGCCCAAGAAGAAGAAGGACGAAACGAACGAAGATGAGTAAGCCCGCCGATCTCGCCGCGCTGCTCGAGCGCGCGCACACCGTGCTCGAAAAACTCGAACGACTCCTTCCCGGCCCGGCCGAGGCGCCCGACTGGGAGGCCTCGACCGCATTCCGCTGGCGCCGTCGCAACGGGCGTGCCGAGTTGATACCGGTCGACAAGCCCCACCGCATCCGGCTCAGCGACCTCAAGGACATCGACGAGCAGAAATCGCGCGTCGATCGCAACACCCGCCAGTTCCTGGCCGGCAAGCGCGCCAACAACGTGCTGCTCACCGGCGCCCGGGGCACCGGGAAGTCCTCGCTGGTGAAGGCCTTGCTGACCGCCTACGCGAAGAAGGGGCTGCGCCTGATCGAGATCGACAAGAGCGATCTGGTCGACCTCTCCGAGATCGTCGAGCTGGTCCAGGATCGGCCGGAGCGCTTCATCATCTTTTGCGACGACCTGTCGTTCGAGGAAGGCGAGGCCGCCTACAAGGCGCTCAAGAGCGTGCTCGACGGTTCGGTCTCGGCCGTGTCCGACAACCTGCTGATCTACGCCACCTCGAATCGCAGGCACCTTATGCCCGAATACATGGACGAGAATCTCAAGGCGCGTCATGTCGACGGCGAGGTCCATCCGGGTGAAGCGGTCGAGGAGAAGATCTCGCTGTCGGAGCGCTTCGGGCTCTGGATTTCCTTCTATCCTTTCAGCCAGGAAGAATACCTGAGCGTGGCGGAGCACTGGCTCAAGGCCTTCGGCGTCCCCAAGGACAAGCTTGCCGAGGCCCGCGGCGAGGCACTGCAGTGGGCCTTGATGCGCGGTTCGCGCAGCGGACGGGTCGCGTGGCAGTTCGCGCGCGACCACGCCGGCCGCTTCGAGGATTGAAATGAACAAGGTCGTCAATGTCTCCGCCGCGGTCCTTACCCGGCCGGATGGCACCGTGCTGCTGGGTCAGCGCGCGGCCGGCACCTTCTACCCGGGCTACTGGGAATTCCCCGGTGGCAAGGTCGAGGCAGGGGAAACACCGCGCGAGGCGCTGGTGCGGGAGCTCCGCGAGGAGCTTGGCATTGATGTCCTCGAGGCCTATCCGTGGCTGATGCGCGAGCATGTCTATGAACACGCCCATGTGCGCCTGCATTTTTTCGAAGTCCCGCGCTGGCAGGGCGCGCTCAACGACCATGTCCACGCTGCCCTGGCGTGGCAGCATCCCGGCGCCTTCGACGTCGCGCCGATGCTTCCTGCCAATGGCCCGATTCTCAAGTCCCTGCGCCTGCCGCGAACGATGGGCATTACCGCAAGCGCATTGCTGGGGATGGATGCTCAGCTGGCGGCGATCGAAACCGCGATCGACACCGGTTGCCGGCTCATCCAGGTGCGCGAAAAAGCCATGTCACCCGCACAACTGGCCGATTTCGTCGCCAGGGTGCGGCTGCGCGCCGAGCAATCCGGCACGCTGGTGATCGTCAATGCAAGCCCCGAGCGTGCGCGCCAGACGAGCGCCGACGGGGTTCATCTGGATACCGCAACACTGCTGCGATCCGCCAGCCGGCCCGCATTCGAATGGGTCGGAGCCTCGTGCCACAACCGTGCCGAACTGGAGAAGGCGGCGAGCCTTGAGCTCGACTACGCACTCCTTGGCCCGGTCGGGGAGACTGCCAGCCATCCCGGACAGCCGGGCATCGGCTGGCAGGCCTTCGAGACACTGGCCTCCGGGCTGCCGATACCGGTGCTGGCGCTGGGCGGCCTGTCACCTGGCGAGATGCACGACGCCCGCCGACATGGCGCCCACGGCATTGCCGCGATCCGCAGTATGTGGAGCCCGGGTTGAACCTTCCCGCTCAGTGCTCGAGTTCGCCCGGATCGGGCTCCGAGCCCGGCACCTTGTACTCGTCCGAGGCCCAGGCACCGAGATCTATCTTGCGGCAGCGCTCGCTGCAGAACGGCCGCCATCGGTTGTCGGCAGACCATTCGCTCGGCTTGCCGCAATTCGGGCACTTGACGATTCGTCTTGGCACAGGATCGTTTCGGGGCATTGTCAGAGATTGCAGAAGGTAAGCTCGAAATTCACATCCGCCTCGGTCTGCCGCGGCCGCGACACGGTCTCGGGAAGCATGAAGCGGATGTTGAGCGCATACTTGTTGGCGCTGATCTCGGGCACCGCGGAGATTCCGCCCGCGAGCCGCACCCGGATCATCTGCACCGTCCGTCCGGCCATCATCAACTGATAGACGCCGCGCGCCGCGCGCTGCGCCTCGGGTCGTCCGCTGGCACGGAGCAGGCGCAGCACGATGGTCAGGCCGTCGCGAATGGGGACAATCGGGGCCAGCCAGTGCTCGAGATCGTGGCGGCGCAATTCAGGATCGCGGTTGAGCCAGAAATGATAGGACGGCAAATCGAATTCGCATGCACCACCTGGAATCGCGGCACGGCTCTTTATTGCCATCAGCCACTCGTTTTCCCTGAGGTACTGGCCGATCTTTCCCGCCATGGCAAGCAAGGCAGCCGAGGACTGTTCGATTTCGTACAAGGCGCCGGAAAGCGCCTCCTCGGAAATCTCGGGATTGTTTCGGAAGGTCAGCAGGATCTGCCGCTGCCGCTCGAGTTCCTGAACCAGATCGACCTTCAGATCCGCCCTGCTCGCCACTTCCAGCACCTCGAAGGTCGCCAGAAGCGCGCAATGATGGGCATGGCCGTCGTCGCTGCTGCTGAAGTGGGCGATCCGACCGAACAGATCCTCCAGACGGAGCAGCGTGCGAATGCGCTCATTCAGAGGATATTCGTAGGTAATCACCGTGTCGGGCCCCGCTTGGTTTGCCGCCTTTAGTGGCGCCGATAATAGCACACAGCCTGTCCGCGGCCCTGTCGCCGGCATGCGCCGCCAAGCCCGGGCTCAGCGTGGGTTTCGTGCCAGCTCGAGGTAGCTGCGATGCAGCGCGTCGACCTGGGACGAGAGCGCGGCAAGATCACCACTATTGTCGATGATGTCGTCAGCCGCGCCACGGCGGGTCTGCCGCTTCGCCTGCGCCGCCATGATGCTGTGGATCCGCTCGACGGCCAGGCCGCTGCGAAGCATGACGCGCTCGAGCTGGATCTCCTCCGGCACGTCCACCACGCAAATCCTGTCGCAACGCTCGGCGTAGCTGCCCGACTCGACAAGCAGCGGCACGACCAGCACGACATAAGGCGCGGAGCTCAGGGCGCATTGGCGCTCGCTCTCGCGGCGGATCATCGGATGCAGCAACGCTTCGAGCCGCAGCCGCTGCGAGGGCTCCGCGAACACTCGCTCGCGCATTGCGTCCCGGTCGAGCGCGCCTTCGGTGGTGATCACGCCATCGCCAAAGACCTCGCGCAACCGCTCGATTGCCGCGCCACCCGGCCCGGTGAGCCGATGGGCGATCAGGTCGGTGTCGACCACGTCCGCACCGAGCGCCGCAAAGCGGTCGGCGGCAGCACTTTTGCCGCTGCCGATGCCTCCGGTCAGGCCGACCACGAAAGGCCTGCTCACGGCGTACAGCCGAGGCGGGTTGCGCCCGGGTAGCGACCGCCCAGTTCGCTGGCGAGGTCGCTTACGACGTCTCCCGGCCCGCTGATTTCGATACGGTGCGTTTCACTGTTGCGCTGCGACACGCGCGCGCTGCGAACCCCTTGCGCCTGCAAGCGGCCGAGCATTTGTCGCGCCGAGGTCTCGGTCTTGAAGACCCCAAGCGAAACGGCATACTGGTTCGGACCGGCGTCCTGGAGGATATACAGGTCCTTGACGCCCAGCGCCCTTAGCTCCGCCACCTTGCCGTCGGCCGCATCGCGGCTGCCCTGCGGCGGCACATAGACCCACCAGCCGTTCGGCGTACCGGCTCTCGCATCATCGATGGTGAGCGCCTTCGAGGCGCGACGTGCGCGTTCGATCATGTCGCTGGCCTGGTCGCCACTCAAGCCGGCGAAACGCACACAGGCAGCCGGCAGCGCTGGCGCAGCGGCCTTGTGCGCCGGTTCAGGCGGCGACGTTGCCGCATCGGCCGGGGCATCGGCCGGGGCATCGGCCGAGGCATTGGCCGGGGCATTGGCCGGCGCTGCAGCCTCGATGGCAGCAGGGTCGGCGAGCGGCGCTTGATCCTGCTCTGCGGGGGGCGCCTCAGGAGGCTCGCCAAGCACGATCTGCCCGGGCCGAAGCTGATTCGTAAGCCGCTCGGGCTCGCCACGCGGTGCGCTGCTGCCCAGCCAGCCCTCGAGCAGCATGAAGGCGATGGCGTTGACCAGCAGCAGGACGAAGAAAAGCAATCTGACGACGGGCATCGTGTTTCCGGTCAGCCGAACCTTGGCAGGTGGGCAAGCGAATCCGCCACCGCCTCGGCCGGATATTCGTAGTTTTCCAGCTCGCCGGAGAAATATCGCTCGAAAGCGCTCATGTCGAAATGACCATGCCCGGTGAGGTTGAAGAGAATGGTCTTTGGCTCGCCGCTCTCGCGGCACCGGAGGGCCTCATCGATCGCCGCGCGAATGGCGTGGCAGGACTCGGGCGCGGGGATGATGCCTTCATTGCGGGCGAACAGAACCCCCGCCTCGAAGGTTGCAAGCTGGGGCACCGCGACCGCTTCGAGCAGCTTCTCATGATAGAGCTGCGACACCAGTGGCGAATCGCCATGGTAGCGCAGGCCGCCGGCGTGAATGCCGGGGGGCATGAAGTCATGGCCGAGGGTGTACATCTTCATCAGTGGCGTAAAGCCCGAGGCATCGCCAAAATCGTAGGCATAGGCGCCCTTGGTGAGCGTCGGACAGGAACTGGGCTCGACCGCCACGCAGCGCAGGTTTTCGGCCCTTTTTTCGCCGGCGGCCTTGTCGGCAAGAAACGGAAACGCCAGCCCGCCGAAACTCGAACCGCCGCCGCACGGCCCCAACACCACATCGGGATAGAGGCCGATCTTGTCGAACTGCTTCTTCGCCTCGAGTCCGATGATGGTCTGGTGAAGCAACACATGATTGAGCACCGAACCGAGCGTGTAGTTGGTATCGGCGCGGCCCGCGGCCTCCTCGACCGCTTCCGAGATGGCGATGCCCAGCGAGCCCTGGTTGTCGGGATCCCGCTCGAGGATCGAGCGTCCGGTCTGGGTCATGTCGGTCGGGCTGGCGAACACTTCGGCCCCCCAAGTCTGCATCATGAGGCGCCGGTAGGGTTTTTGCTGGTAGCTGACCTTGACCATGTAAACCCGCACTTCCAACCCGAACATCTGCCCGGCAAAAGCGATGGACGAGCCCCATTGCCCGGCACCGGTCTCGGTAGTCAGGCGCTTGATGCCGGCCTGCCTGTTGTAGAACGCCTGGGGAACCGCCGAATTGGGTTTGTGCGATCCGGCCGGAGAGACGCCCTCGTACTTGTAGAAGATCTTCGCCGGAGTACCGAGCGCACGCTCCAGGCGCACCGCCCGCATCAGCGGACTCGGGCGCCAGATCTTGTAGATCTCGCGGACCTCGTCGGGAATCTCGATCCAGCGCTCGGCGGACATCTCCTGTTCGATGATCCTGTCCGGGAAAATCGCCTGCATCTGCTCGGCCGTGGCAGGCTTGCCATCGGCACCGAGCGGCGGCGCCGGCGGCGTCGACAGATCCGCAACGACGTTGTACCAGTGGGTCGGAATCTCGTCAGCTTCGAGAACAATCCGGGTCGGCTCGCTCATCACATCTCCCTCAGGCAAGAACCGGCGCGCTGCGCCGCAGATTCAATCATCATCGTCAGTCCGAATTCTAGCCCGAAGCGCTCAGCCGGGGCTTTGACGCGACTCGAGTCCGATCCGCGCCAGCCCGTGCAGGACCAGATGGGGCTGGAACTCCCGGGGCACCGACAGGGCGCCGAGAAGCAGCTCGGCCCCGCCTCCCCCGACCAGACATTTCGCCGCCGGATGGATCGCGAACTGTGCGAACAGGCGCTCCACTGCGCCCGCCTGGGCATGCAGGCAACCACTGAAAATCGCATCGGCGGTGCGTCTGGGCTGCGCGGCATAGCTGCCATCCGCATAGGGCAGCTGGGCCGTGTTGCGGGCGAGCGAGCCGCGCATCAGGTCGAAGCCGGGGAAGATCAGGCCGCCTAGAAACACACCGGTTTCGTCCAACAGATCCACGGTCGTGGCAGTGCCCGCCATCACTACCACCACGGGTCCCCGGTGCAGTGCGCGGGCGCCGATCAACGCGGCCCAGCGATCGGCGCCGAGTTGGCCGGCCTGTTCGTAACTGTTGCGCACCCCGCACTGATCGCGACAGGAAAGATTCCATTCGGGCACCAGGCCGAATGGCTCGAGCACCGCCGCAATCGCGTCGGCGCTTCCCTGTCCGGCGACATTCACCCCGACTACCTGGCTGGCCGGTGCGAGCGCCGCCGCCGTGCGGCGCAGTTCATCCAGCTCGCCATAGTCGAGCGCGCCGGAGTCACGGATCGCGGCGCCGTCGTGAATCGCCCATTTGAGGCGCGTGTTACCCGCGTCGAGCAGCAGCATCATGATGCCAGTCTCAGGGATATCTCACCCGACAGCACTCGTCGCAATCCCTCTGGCGTTTCGAGCAGGAGCGCACCGTCGTCGTCCACGCCGGTACAGATGCCGACCTGCGACCATCCCTCACCGGAGAGCTGCACCGGCAACTGGGCAAACGCATTGCGCTGCAGCCACGCGCCACGCAGTGCCACAAAGCCCGCGCTCGCGTAGGTTTCGAGCAATGCCGAGAGCTCGCCAAGAAGTGCCGCAAGCAAGGCATTGCGGTCAGGCGGATCGGACAGCAGCGAGGCAAGGTCGGTCACACCGCCGGCGGCCTCGATCACGGCATCGTCGGGCACGCGAAGATTCATGCCGATTCCGATCACCGCGGAGGAAGCGCGCCCTCGCCCCTGCACCAGTTCGATGAGTATCCCCGACAGCTTGCGACCGTGAACCAGCACATCGTTGGGCCACTTTAGCTGGACACCGTCAGCGCCGAGCCCCTCCAGCGTCCTCGCCACCGCCAGGCCTGCCACCAGCGAGAGGCCTGCCGGGACATGCGGGCCGGGCTCGAAAGTCCAGCGGCAGGAGAAAGTAAGGCTCTCGCCGCCCCAGGATACCCAGCTCCGGCCGCGGCGACCGCGCCCACCAGTCTGTCGCTCGCAGACGAGGACCTGCATCCGCCCGAGCGCATCGGGCGGCGTTTCGACGAGTTCGGTGTTGGTCGATCCACACTCCTCGACCACGCGCACGTCGAATCGCGGCGCGCGCTCCGCGAGCGCAGCCAGCACCAGGGATGCATCGAGTGGGACGGACGAGAACCGCATGGCGGGCAGGCACAATCTTGGGGCGTCCATTATCCGCCATTCAATGCCCCCGTGTCGCCTTCGCGGCACACAAGGGGCGGCCCCTGAGCCGCTTGCGACGAATCAGTTCGAGCCGCCCTCCGGGGCATCGCTCGCAGGGTCCGCATCGATGCCGAGTTCCTGGATCTTGCGGGTGATGGTGTTGCGGCCAAGGCCCAGCAACTGCGCAGCCTCTACCCGACGGTCGCCGGTCGCATGCATCGCGCGGCGGATCAGCACGCGCTCGAACTCACGCTGCAAACGCTCGTGGACCTCGCCGGGCGATTCCGCCAGCAACCGATCGGCTTCGGCCCCCAGCGCCTGGGTCCAGCTTCCCAGGCTGGGCGAAGCGTCGCCGGGTTCGCGCATTTCGGGAGGCAGATCGGCTTCGTCCACCACCTGGCCCGGCGCCATGACGGTGAGCCAGTGACAGACATTCTCGAGCTGGCGGACGTTGCCCGGAAAGGTCTGCGCCTGCATGTGGCGCAGCGCGCCCTCGGTCAGACGCTTGGGCTCCACGCCAAGCTCGCGGGCGCTCTTCTGCAGGAAGTGCTTGACCAGCAGCGCGACGTCCTCGCGCCGCTCCCTGAGGGGCGGCAATCGCAGGCGGATGACGTTGAGGCGATGAAAGAGGTCTTCCCTGAACAGGCCCTGGCGGACGCGGTCCTCGAGGTTCTGGTGGGTCGCGGCGATGACTCTTACGTTCGCCTTGATGGGCTGGTGGCCACCGACGCGGTAGTAGTGGCCGTCCGACAGAACCCTGAGCAGGCGGGTTTGCAGCTCCGGCGGCATGTCCCCGATCTCGTCGAGAAACAGGGTCCCGCCCTCGGCCTGTTCGAAGCGGCCGCGACGCTGCGCGGTTGCGCCGGTAAATGCACCGCGCTCGTGGCCGAACAACTCGGACTCGAGCAGATCCCGTGGAATCGCCGCGGTGTTGATCGCCACGAACGGGGCCTCCCGCCGCGGGCTGTGGCGGTGCAACGCGCGGGCAACCAGTTCCTTGCCACTGCCGGACTCGCCCGTGATCATTACCGTCGCATGCGACTGCGAGAGCCGACCGATGGCCCTGAACACCTCCTGCATCGAAGGGGCCTGGCCGAGGATCTCGGGCGCCAGCGCAGCCTCCTCGCCCACGACCTGGTCCTCTGCCCCCTGCTCGATTGCCCTGCGCACGAGGCTGACCGCCTGGTCGACGTCGAAGGGCTTGGGCAGGTACTCGAACGCGCCGCCCTGGAAGGCCGCCACTGCACTATCCAGATCGGAATAGGCGGTCATGATGATTACTGGCAACTGCGGATGACTCGCCTTGACTTCCTTCAGCAGCTCGAGCCCGGACTCGCCCGGCATGCGGATGTCAGACACCAGCACCCGCGGCACCTCGTTCGATCGACGGAACTCATCGAGGACGTCCCTTGCGGAGGAAAAGCTCCGATGTTCGATACCTTCCCGTGCCAGCGCCTTTTCAAGCACCCAGCGGATGGAACGATCGTCATCCACGATCCAGACAGCATTGCTCATGACTATTCTTGGCCGGTTTTAGCCGCCCCGGCAGACCGGGAGGCTGATCTCAGAATGCTTGCACCATTATGGTGCATCATGTTCGGTCCCGGCACCTACTGGCAGCAATATCGAGAAGCAGGTGCGGCCCGGAGCGCTTTCGACCTCGATCATTCCCTGGTGTTGCTCGACGAAAGTCTGGGCGATCGACAGGCCCAATCCGCTGCCCCCGTCCCTTCCGGAGACCAGGGGATAGAACAAGGTATGCCTGATCGCTTCCGGAATTCCGGGACCGTTGTCGATTACTTGCAATTCCAATGCCAACTTGTGGCGACGTTTCGCAAAAGTCTTCTGTCGTGCGATACGGGTACGCAGGATGATCTCGCCGTGGCCGCCCATTGCCTGCGCGGCATTGCGTGCGATGTTGAGAATGGCCTGAATCAGTTGCTCGCGGTCGCCCATGATCTGCGGAAGACTGGTGTCGTAGTCGCGGCGAACCCGCACATCGGCGAACTCCGCCCTTACCAGGCGACGGACCCGCTCGAGCACGTCATGAATATTGAGCAAGATCGGGCGCATCATCGAGCGCGCGGAAAGCAGGCGATTCATCAAATCCTGCAACCTGTCCGCCTCGGCGATGATGACTTCGGTATATTCCTGCAGCGCCGGATCATTGAGTTCACCGGCCAGCAACTGAGCCGAGCCCCGGATGCCGCCGAGCGGATTCTTGATCTCGTGCGCGAGATTGCGGATCAGCTCCCGGTTCGCTTGCTGTTGCTGCAGCAACTGCTCCTCGCGGGCAACACGCAGTTGCGCGTCGATGGGACGAAACTCGAGCAGCAACTGGCGACTGCCGTCCGTCTCCACCTGGGTGACGGTGCAATCGAGCCGCATCGCATCACCGCTGGGCCGCTGCACCCTGAGGTCGTGGCCGGTGTAGCTCCAGTTGTTGTTGAGCGCGTTGCTCAGCGCCGGCTCGAGTTCGGCAGGGTTTCCCAGCAGATCGGACAGCGGCGCACCAAGCAGCTTCCTGAAACTCACCGCAAAAAGATTCTCGGCCCCCGGATTCAGATACCGGATGCGCAGCGAGTCGTCCGCCAGAACGACTGCGGACGAGAGCAACTCCAGCCCTGCATAGCTTTCGGACGGATTGGATCTGGATCGTTTGGTGTCTGCCATATGTCAGGCAACGAGCAAGAACTGCGCCATCGGAGCGAGCGGGCCCGGGGAAGCGCAATTGCAGCCACCACGCGGGCAGGAGCGAAGCTGCGCGATCACTGCGCTTCAGCGCAGATTGCCGATTTCCTTCCTCAGCGCTTCGATATTGCGCTCATGCAAGGCGACCTTGTCCTTGAATGGCTGCACCCGATCGAGCTTCTTCTGGTAGTTGCGCTCATCCCCGAGTCGAATCGACTCCTGCTCTTCGAGATTCTTGCGCGCCTCGAGCAGCGAAGCTTCCTCGGCCGCCAGTTCATTCATGAGGATCCTGCGGCGACTGTCATCGCGCTCGCGCTGGGTATCCGCCGTAACACGCGGGAACGACCCGCCCGATGCCCCCGAGGGCGCGGCCTGCGGTTGCGGTCGCGTCACCGGCGGTATCGACGAGACAGGCAGATCACTGCTCAGCGGTGTACAGCCGCGCGAGGACG
This sequence comes from Zoogloeaceae bacterium, assembly GCA_024235595.1. Lineage (GTDB taxonomy): Bacteria > Pseudomonadota > Gammaproteobacteria > Burkholderiales > Rhodocyclaceae > Cognatazoarcus. Next base: position 39,340 of record JACKMC010000009.1, read on the forward strand.
ACTTGTCATTCGTGTAGGTCACCCGACCCTGGGCGTCCACGCATTTGTAGATGTCGGCGAGTGCCGCCGTCTGCCACACCATCGCGAACACGCCCGCGAGAACGAGTCTGAGCATCAATCGCTACCTCTCAACGCAAGGCCCCGAGTGTAGAAAGCCGCCGGCGCAAATGCAAACCGGGCGATCCGATTTAACAATGAAAAAGGACGGGCCAAGGCCCGTCCCCTTGCAACGCCCGACCTGGGCCTGTGGATTACAGGCTGTAGTACAGGTCGAACTCGACCGGGTGGGTGGTAACGCGCAGGCGGTCCACTTCCTCACCCTTCAAGGCGATGTAGGCATCGATGAAGTCATTGGAGAAGACGCCCCCACGGGTCAGGAACTCACGATCCTTGTCGAGGTACTCGAGCGCCTGATCGAGGCTGGTACACACGGTCGGGATCTGCGCATCCTCTTCCGGCGGCAGGTCGTAAAGGTTCTTGTCAGCCGGATCGCCCGGGTGGATCTTGTTCTGGATACCATCCAGGCCGGCCATCATCAGTGCCGAAAAGCACAGGTAGGGGTTGGCCAGGGGATCCGGGAAGCGCGCCTCGATACGACGACCTTTCGGGTTGGCGGTGTAGGGGATGCGGATCGATGCCGAGCGGTTGCGGGCCGAGTAGGCCAGCTTGGTGGGAGCCTCGTAGTGCGGCACCAGGCGCTTGTAGGAGTTGGTACCCGGGTTGGTGATGGCATTGAGCGCACGGGCGTGCTTGATGATGCCGCCGATGTAGTACAGGGCCATCTCGGACAGGCCTGCATAGCCGTTGCCGGCGAACAGGTTCTGGCCATCCTTCCAGATCGACTGGTGAACGTGCATGCCGGAACCGTTGTCGCCAACGATGGGCTTGGGCATGAAGGTGGCGGTCTTGCCGTACTGGTGCGAGACGTTATGCACGATGTACTTCAGGACCTGGGTCCAGTCGGCGCGCTGGGTCAGGGTGCTGAACTTGGTTCCGATTTCGCACTGGCCGGCGTTTGCCACTTCGTGGTGGTGCACTTCGACCGGCACGCCTGCGGCTTCGAGCGCCAGGCACATTGCGGCGCGGATGTCGTTGAGGCTGTCGACGGGGGGAACCGGGAAATAACCGCCCTTGATGCGCGGGCGGTGGCCGGTGTTGCCACCTTCGAACTTGTCGGCGGTCGACCAGGCGGCCTCTTCGGAGAGGATCTTGCTGTAGACGCCGGACATGTCAACCGACCACTCGACCGAGTCGAAGATGAAGAATTCGGGTTCGGGGCCGAAGAACGCCGTGTCGCCCACGCCCGAGCTCTTGAGGTAAGCCTCGGCGCGCTTGGCGATCGAGCGCGGGTCACGGTCATAGCCTTTGCCATCGGACGGCTCGATCACGTCGCAGGTCAGAACCAGCGTGGTCTCGTCGTAGAACGGATCGATATAGGCGGACGATGCTTCGGGCAGCAGGATCATGTCAGAAGCCTGGATACCCTTCCAACCCGCAATCGACGAGCCGTCGAAGGGGTGGCCGCTCTCGAAGTGATCTTCCTCGAATGCCGAGATGGGCAGCCCGACATGCTGCTCCTTGCCACGGGTATCGGTAAATCGCAGGTCAACGAAGCGCACTTCGTTATCCTGGATCAGCTTCATTACGTTTTCTACGGACATGCTCAACTCCTGGTTTTTGGCTCGTTGATCAGCAAGTTTAAGAACGAAAAATTCGTCGGACGAATCCTAGCACTTAGCGTGCCAAAGCAAAAAAACTCACCTGCGACCGCCCGGCGGTGGCAAGCGCACCAAAAAAGGGACACCAAAATGCACCAACTTGGTGCATTGAAAAACACGATGCCCCATCAGTGTGCAACCACCGCATAAAGCACGATCTGCCGGAACGCGGGGTGCTCTTCCGCCGCACTTGAAATTCGCGCCTGCAGGCGCGAAGCACGATCATCCTCCTGAAGCCACTCGAACGGAAGATACAACTCCGCCTCGACCTTGCCGCCCAGATAATGGAGCCGCACCTGCATCGGCTGCGGCACCTCGCCGCCCAGCATGTCGGCAAGCACCTGCGTCAACTCTTCGCGGTCCGGCAAGATGCCCGGCCGAGGTCCGTCCATGTCGGTTTCGACGTCTATATGAACGAGCACGTCCTGGACATTGTGATGTGCCTTTCGCACCCGCCCGCGCACTGCCTCGGCAATACGATGCCCTTCCGAGACGGTGATGCGCGGACTCACCTGCACATGGGCATCGACCAGCACCCGGTGGGCCATCTTGCGGGTCCGCAGCTCATGCAGCCCGAGTACCCCCGGCGTCGTCGAGATGCTTACGCGAAGCGTTTCGAGCTCCCGCTCGTCGAGACCGGTGTCGATCAGCTCCCGAACCGCCTCGTACGCCAGCTTCACACCCATGCGGGCAATCATGAAGCCGACGATTGCGGCAGCCAGCGGCTCGAGATAGGAAAAGCCGAGCAGGCTTCCGCCGATTCCGAGCGCCACCACCAGGGAGGAGGCCGCATCGGAGCGCGCATGCCAGGCATTGGCTTCGAGCATCGGCGAGCGCATTTCACGCCCGACGTTGAGCATGAAGCGGAACAGGCCTTCCTTGGCGGCGAGCGTAGCGAGCGCCATCCACAGCGCGAGCGGGTGCAGCACCGGCGCCGCCCCGCCCTGCTGCAGCCGCAATCCGGACGACGCCAGGAAGCCCGCACCGACCACCACCAGCAGGAGCCCGAGCGCAAGCGAGGCGGCAGTTTCGATGCGTGCGTGGCCGTAGGGGTGGTCCTCGTCGGCAGGCTGCGCACCGCGTCGGTTCGCAAACATCACCAAGGCATCGGCGAGCAGGTCGGAGAGGGTGTGGAACGCGTCCGCGACAAGGCTCTGGGCATTGGCGAACAGGCCTATCGTGATCTGGCCGAGGGCGAGCGCGAAATTTGTCCCCGCAGCCACCAGTGTCGTGGTGTGGATGCGCCGCGCACGTTCATCGACGCTCTTTTCGACAGGACGCGAACGGTCGCGATTTTCGCCACTCATAGGGCAGGCGTTATACTCATGAGCCCTCATTCTAGCCGGACCCGAGCCATGGGAAAATTGAATGATCTTCTCACGCTGGCGCACCGTCGCGCCAGCGACATGGATTTGCCCTATGCGGGGGCGCTCACGCCCTCCGAGGCGTTCGAGGTCCTCAAACTCGCGCCCGGCGCCAAACTCGTCGATGTGCGCACGCGCGCCGAGCTGGACTGGGTCGGGCGCGTTCCGGACGCCGTCGAAATCGAATGGCAAACCTACCCCGGCGGCCAGCCGAATCCCAGCTTTGTCTCGCAGCTGACCCATCAGGTCGACAAGGAAGCGCTCGTGCTCTTCCTGTGTCGCAGCGGCGGGCGCTCCGACGGCGCCGCCCGACTCGCCCTCGAAGCGGGCTATACCAACTGCTACAACGTGCTCGAGGGCTTCGAGGGCGACAAGGACGCCCGCGGGCAGCGCAATCATATAGGAGGCTGGCGCCGCGCCGGCCTGCCCTGGATCCAGAGCTAGATTCAACCAACCGGCCGCGCCCGCGTTCGAGCGTCGGCGCGCCGGAGTCCATGCAAGAGGCCCTTCAGATGCAAGTCGCCAATATCAGTTTCGATCGCTTCAACACCCTTCAGGACAAGGAGGCCGAAGAACGCATCCGCGTTGCCCGCGCCAGGCTCGGCGACCGTGCGGTACTGCTGTGCCACCACTACCAGCGTGCAGACGTGTATCAGTTCGCCGATCTCACCGGCGACTCGCTCAAGCTGTCGAAACTTGCCTCGGAAACGCAAGCCGAGTTCATCGTCTTCTGCGGCGTGCATTTCATGGCCGAGGTGGCGGACATCATGTCCAAGCCCCACCAGATCGCGATACTTCCCGATCTGGCCGCGGGCTGTTCGATGGCCGACATGGCCAACCTTGCGAAGGTCGAGCGCTGCTGGCGCGAACTCGCCGAGGTGCTCGAGCGCCCGGACGAGATGATCACGCCGGTGACCTACATCAACTCGGCCGCAGACCTCAAGGCCTTCTGCGGCGAGCATGGCGGCATCGTCTGCACCTCCACCAACGCACCGACCATCCTCGACTGGGCATTCGCGCAGCGCGAGAAGGTGCTGTTCTTCCCCGACCAGCACCTTGGCCGCTGGACCGGCTACAAGAAGAACATCCCGCTCGACGAGATGGTGGTGTGGGACCCCGACCTGGAATATGGCGGGCTCAGCCATGAGCAGATCAGGAAGGCCAAGATCCTGCTCTGGAAGGGGCACTGCTCGGTGCACCAGATGTTCCAGGAAAGCCACATCCGCCGCTGGCGCATGCAGTACCCCGACGGCATCGTGATTTCCCACCCCGAGAGCAACCTCGATGTGTGCATCAACTCGGACTTCGTCGGCTCCACCGAGTACATCATCAACACTATCAAGGCCGGCGCTCCCAACACCCGCTGGCTGGTCGGCACCGAGCTGAACCTGGTGAATCGCCTCGCCGAGGAGGTCAAGCCCGAAGGCAAGACCGTCCAGTTCATGGCGCCCACGGTGTGCATGTGCTCGACCATGCAGCGCATCGATCCCCAGCACCTTGCGTGGACGCTGGAGAACCTTGCCGAGGGCAACGTCGTCAATCGCATTTCGGTACCGGCGCACGAAGCGGAGCAGGCGAAGATCGCCCTGGAGCGCATGCTCGCGATCTCCTGAACGCCGAAGCCCTCCCCGGCAAAGCCGCCTCGCGCGGCTTTCTTCGTGTCAGGTGCGGATGAAGGCGGCGATGCGCTGATCCTTGCGCAGTTCCGCCAGATCGGCCTCTCCCGGCAGGCAGGGCCGGTCGCGTTCGGCATTGACGAGGCACAGGAAACCCAGTGCCGAGTCCTCGGTCGCGCGAAACTGATGCCAGGTCCACGGCGGGATATGCACCAGATCGTGCGGCGCCAGGGCATGCAGCGCATCGCCGACGAGGCACATGCCCTGCCCCACGAGGATCATCACCGCGTGCATGTGTTCATGTCGCTCCAGCGTCGAATGCCCGCCGGGTGCCACTTCGAAATAGCGCCACTGCGCCGCGAGTGCCGGGTCACTGAACAGCACCTGCCGGCTCACCTCGCGGAACGGCGCACTGCCCGCCTGCTTGTACTCGTGGATCTCGACGCCCTGCCAGCGGCCCGGGCCGGATGCCTTGCGCACGCTCATGCGGTGTGCGCTGCGACGCTGTCGACGAATGCGCGCGCGGCGGCCTCGATGCCCTCTGCCGCACCAAGCACCGCGCCGCCGATCAGCAGGATCGTATCGCGGCCGTAGAAACTCACCATTTCATCGACCCTGTCCAGCGTCATTCCCCCCGCCGGCACCGGCATGGCGGGCCGCAAACCGCCCCAAGGGCGCCGCGCTGCGTGGGCCAGCGCGGTGCAGGTCGCGGGCGAATAGCTGAACCTTCCGCCATGATTCGGGAAAATCGTCGCATCCGCGCCCGCCAGGCGAAAGAGCTTGCCGATCAATGCCGGCGGTGAGACGCGTGCCGCGCCGGCCATCGCTGGATGCGCCAGAATCGGCAGTCCGGCTTCGCTCGCGGCAAGTCGCTGCAGCGCCGAAAGACCCGAAATCATCGGCGCCAGCATTACCATGCCCGCGCCCGCCTCACGGGCGAGACGGTAGCGCGCCAGCAACTCGTCCGGGCCACCGGTAAGACTCGGCGCATATAGGGTGCGGCCGCCGCTGCAGCGATTCGCTTCGGCGATGGCCGCCTGCACCGCCTCGACGCGCTCGGCGAAGGGCGCAAAGGCCTGGTTCGCGAGACCATGGTCGTCCTTGATCAGATCCACGCCACCGCGCGCCAGCGCCGCCGCGATCTGCGCCAGCTCCGCGGCAGTCGATCCCTGCGGTTTGAGGGCGCTGCAGGTCAGCGGCCGCCCGATCACGCCGACTCGCGCCCGCAGGCCTTCGATACCGAACCGGGGACCGCCGAACTCCGCCATTGCCGCTGCGGCCGGCTCGAAATCCAGCAGACTCACATCCGCTTGCAGCGAGGTGTTGCCGAACAGCATGTTGAGAAGCTGTCCGGCATCGTAGCCGGTCGTTGCAAGCGACAGGCCGACCCGCACCAGAAAGAAGGGGCCATCGGCTTCGATTTCGCGGACCTCGCCAATCACCTCCTCCCGCACACGGCTGCTGCGAACCGCCTCCGGAGGCATCTCGATGCTCTGTTCGACGGCAATGGCCTGAGCACGCGCCTCGACCTCAGCCGCGGTGCACTCGAGTCGATAGGTAACCTGTAAATCCTTCATTCGGCTCTCTGGCATTACAATGAATCCAACTTCGGTGAGCGTTCAGGGGCACTCTATCCGGCATGAAACCACTGCGCATCTGCACCTACAACATCCACAAGGGATTCTCGCAGTTCAACCGCCGCATGGTAATCCATGACCTGCGCGATCGCCTGCGCAGTCTCGATGCGGACATCGTCTTCCTGCAGGAAGTACAGGGCCTGCATCAGCGGCACGCACAGCGACATCTCGACTGGCCGCCACAGCCGCAGCATCATTTCCTCGCCGAAGGCGGCTGGCTTGAGACCGCCTACGGCGGTAATGCGATCTACGATCATGGCCATCACGGGAATGCGGTCCTGAGCCGTTTTCCCATCGTTTCCAGCACCAACCAGGACGTCTCGGACCACCGCTTCGAGCGCCGCGGGATTCTGCACTGCGAAATCCAGCTTCCCGACTCACCGGTCAATGCGCACTGCGTCTGCGTACACCTTGGACTGTTCGCGGGCAGCCGGCGCCGGCAAATGGATGCCCTCGCGGCCCGCATGGAGATGCTCGCCCCCGGTGATTCGCCCCTCATCATCGCCGGCGACTTCAACGACTGGCGAAACCACGCCAACGACCAACTGGCCGCCCGCCTCGGGCTCAAGGAAGTATTCTGCGGGGATCACGGACGCCCTGCCCGCAGCTATCCGAGCAAGCTGCCACTGTTTCGTCTCGACCGCATCTATGTCCGCGGCTTCGGGATCGAGACTTCGCAGGCACATTTCGGCGGCCCGTGGTCGAGGATCTCCGATCACGCCGCGCTGACCGCCGAACTGCTCCCGCTCAGGATCTAGCCGGGCGGGGCGGCAAGGGCGGACGGCGGGATGAAATCACCCCGGTATTGACCCCGAACCAGCCCAGGCCACCAAACAATCTGGCGTACTCGATCTTCACGCAACGATCCATCACCACGCGCAAGCCGGCCGCGTCGGCCTTCGCTGCCGCCTCGTGATTGATCACCCCGAGCTGCAGCCACAGCGTACGCGCGCCTATCGCGATCGCATCCTCCACCAGCGGAGGGATGTCCTCCGCCTTGCGGAAGCAATCGACCATATCGACCTTTTCCGGAATATCCAGCAGGCTCGGGTAGCACTTCTCACCAAGCACCTCGCGGTAGGCCGGATTGACCGGAATCACCTTGTAGCCGCGCTCCTGCATGTACTTCGCGGCAAAGTAGCTTGGCCTGTACCAGTTGGCGGACAGGCCTACCACCGCGATGACGCGGTCCTCCGCCAGGACCCGCCGCAGCCCGTCGATATCGTCCACCATCACGCCTGCTCCCTGGTTCACAACGACAGCAGCCCGGTTCGCCGCCCGGGGACCTGCTCGCGCTGCCAATTATCGATCGCCCAGCTGCGCATGGTAGCAATTCCCTCGCGTGCCAGCACCGCTGGCGGCTGCTGGCCCAGAAACACCAGCGCCTCGAACAACACCGTCTGCGGCGCAAGCTCATCGACGGCGCGCGCGAGGGTCTGTTTCGAGAGCTTCTCGCCGGCACTGTTCACCACCACCGGCAGGTGCAGATAGCGCGGCGTCCGCAAGCCCAGCGCCCGCTGCAGGAGGATCTGCCGGCAGGTCGAATCGATGAGGTCGGCGCCGCGCACCACATGGGTCACGCCGGCCTCGCCGTCGTCGACCACCACCGCCAGCTGATAGGCGAAAAGCCCATCGGCACGCAGCAGCACGAAGTCCCCCACATCCGCATCCACATCCTCGCAGAGCCGCCCCTGTGCGAGGTCCTCGAAACACACCTCACCCGGCGACGTGCGAAAACGCCAGGCCCGGGCCGCGCGGCCCGGTGGCAGCCCATTGCGACAAGTGCCCGGATAACGGTGGGAGCCGTCGCGGGCAAGCACCGAGTCGGCGATCTCGCGCCGCGTGCAGGCGCAGCCGAAGACCTTGCCAGCGGCTTGCAATTGCGCCAGCGCCTGCTCGTAGGCCGCCACGCGCTCGCGCTGACGAACCACCGGCCCGTCCCACTCCAGCCCGAAGGCCTCGAGCGTGCGCAAGATCGCGGATTCAGCACCGACCACCACCCGAGGACGATCCACGTCCTCGATGCGCAGCAGCCAACGTCCCCGGTGATGGCGTGCATCGAGATAGCTGCCGAGCGCTGCCACCATCGAGCCGAAGTGCAGCGGACCGCTCGGCGAGGGCGCAAAGCGTCCGACATAGCTTGCGTGTCCGGTCATAGGCGAATGCTAACGCCAAACGCGAAACGACCCCGCCTCCGGAAAGGAGCGCGGGGTCATCGGGGTCCGAAGTCAGACGTTGAACAGGAAGATCATTGGCAAGCAATTGATTTTCCTTTGGTTCGCCTGCTCTCCGCAAAAAATGTACTCCGATTTGTACTCAATCGTGCGGCGGCTGAGTACGCTGGGGCCACCTGCAGGCACGAGCTGCGCGTTGACTTGATCAACTACCCGTTCGCGGATGGCTTGGATGATGCCAGCACGTTGTGGATTCATGCTCCCGACTTTGCACTCGGTGGCAGCGGGTACGCTGAAACGCTCACAGACGTACGGGGCGTTCAACTCTTGGGGCGGCTATGCCAAGAACCCCATGGGCTTCCTAGTTGCGGCAACTTGGTCTGGCAGGTCGCCGACGCAGATGCGATCCCGCTCCTCCCTCGCAGCACGTCCCAGCGCGCGCTTCAACGCCAGTCCCAGGGTTCTCGGCGGCAAGTTCTTCAGCTTGTCCACCACCTGCTCGTCCAGCGTTGGAGCAAAACCTGATAAACATCTAGCCATGGGCCGGCCTCCGGGCGCGGGCGTATCGTTTGGGTTCCAACACAGACGAAACGTCCACAACGAGGAGGCCGACATGGAACTCTATGCTGGAATCGACTTGCATTCCAACAACAGCATGGTGGTAGTGCTCGATGAAACCGACCGGGTGGTTTACCGCAAGCGCTTGCCCAATAATCTCGATGGCATCATTTCGGCGCTGCGCTCGTGCGCCGGGCAGATCCAGGGCGTAGCGGTGGAATCGACGTTCAACTGGTACTGGCTGGTCGATGGTCTGCAGGAGGCAGGGTACGTGGTGCATCTGGTGAACACGGCAGCGGTCAAGCAGTATGACGGGCTCAAGTACAGCGGCGATGCAGCCGATGCCCGGCACCTTGCGCACCTGCTGCGCCTGGGCATTCTGCCCGAGGGGTATATCTATCCGCGTGAAGCGCGCGCCGTGCGCGATCTGCTGAGAAAGCGCAGCCAGTTGGTCAGGCAGCGCACCACCCAGATCCTGAGCATCCAGAACCTGCTGGCCCGCAACCTGAGTCTCGCTGCGCCCGGCAATCTTATCAAGGGCTGGCAGGCGCCGGACATCGATGCGCTGGCGCTGCTGCCCGAGCAGGCCCTTGCGGTGCAGGCCAACCTTGCCGTGATGCACTGCCTCGACGAGCAGATCCACGGGCTCGAACACGCCATTCTCGAGCGCGCCACGCTGCGCGAGGACTACCGCGCGCTGCAGACGGTGAGCGGCATCGGCAAGGTGCTGGCGCTGACCATTGCGCTGGAGACCGGCGACATCGGTCGCTTCGCGAGTCCCGGCAATTTCGCTTCCTACGCCCGCACGGTCAGCAGCCGGCGCGAGTCGAACGGCAAGAAAAAAGGAGAAGGCAACACCAAGTGCGGCAACCGGCACCTGGCCTGGGCCTTCGTCGAAGCGGCGCACTTTGCGGTGCGCTACAACGAACGCATCAAGCGCTTCTACCAGAAGAAGAGCGCCCGCACGCTGCCGGTGGTAGCCATCAAGGCGGTGGCCCACAAGCTGGCGCGGGCGAGCTACCACGTCATGAAGAGCGGTGAGCCCTTCGACGTGGCGCGAGCGTTCGGATAAGGAGCAATGGGGCGGTGGTGGCAGTGCCGCCAAGGGGTTGGCATAACCAGGAGACCTGATTGCACGCCACCACCGGCCCCGCCTGAGCAAGGCGAAGCTGCGCCCGTATCGCGAGCCACCAAGGGTTGGATCGCCTGGGAAAGAACGTGGGCGAAACCACAGATCTGTGCGAGCACGTTTGCTCGCCACGATTGGACGCGATGGGGAACAGAGGGTTTTCTGGGGCTGCCAGTGCAGCCAGGGGCAGGCACAGCACACCGTGCCGGCCTTGATCCTGATGGGTGACTGGTGCGCGCTATCGCGCAACCACACTACGAGAACCAAGTGCGCGGGGCCGTCGCCGGCCGGGCAGAGTAGAGACGGGATGCGGGACGAACCGCAGAAATTCGTTCGTCCCTATTGACGGGGGTGGCTAATGGGTGACCCCCAAGGGCTCTCGGCCCGCATGCGGCCATAGATCTGTCGAGCGATGTGGGCCACCTGCTCTGGCGTCGGGGCCAGTACATGCAGCACCGTCATGCGCGACAGCAGCGGTGCTGGGATGCCCTCGATGCTGTTGGCTGTGGCGATCCAGTTCACGTGGCTGGCGTCGATGGAGAAGTCGCGAATCGAGAGGTCGATGAAGTCGCGTGCGCTGCGAGGTTCCAGCAGGGTGTAGAGCGCCGCGAGTGGGTCGTACTGACGTTGCTGGTCGGTCTTGTCGAGTTCGTCCAGCACCATCACCGGATTGGCCAGCGGTTGGTAGGCCAGCAGCTCAAACACCACGCCAGGCTCCGAGTTCGACCAGAAAGATTCCGACCCGGCCAGTGGCGAGCTGGACTGGGTGCTGGCCATGTCGATTACACGGAAGGGAAGGCTCAGCCGCGCAGCCAGCCAGCGGGCGGCCTCTGTCTTGCCAATCCCGGCAGGGCCGACCAGCAGGATAGGCGACCATGCGACACGGCCGTCGCCCATGGCATGCAGGGCGAAGTGGTCGTGCAGTACCTCGGCCAGCTCAGCGAAGTTGGGGAAGTCGCGCTGGAAGTCTTCGATCAGCTGCGACCAGTCATTGGGCAGCTCACCCAGCTTGCGGCGTTCGTGGCCAGCGGCCCGGATGCGCTCGGCGATGTACTGCGCCCGCTTGGCCTTCTCATCGGGCTTTGCGCGGTGGCGCTCGACAAAGCTGCGCAAGCCTGCGGCGTCCAGAAACGCGATTTGGGGTGTTGCCCGATGTGCCTGCGGGGCGGGCTGATCCGGCGCTGCTGCCGGTGGCTTCATGTCGGGCAGCGACTGCACCAGCGCATGTACGGCATCGTCGATGGACGGATCGAGCGGCTCGCCACGCACCGACTTCTCGGGCTTGGTGGCGGCCGGCAGTAGCCCTGCCGCTACGGCCAGTTTGTGATTGCGCTTGAGGTCTTCGGCGAAGAGCCCGATGGTGGTCTCGTGCTGCTTGCAGCGCACGCCCTGGCCTGCATTCGCATCGCCGCCAATCACCGGCGCCGAGCAAACTGGGCAGTGTTGTTGGGCGGCATGCCGGGAGGCTTCGATCAGATCCAACAAAGCCCTGTCTCTGTTGATGCTGGCGCCCACCAGTTCCACCCGCAGGCTGAGCTTGTCGCGCTGGTTGGTGGCGCAAAAGAGCGGTAGGTGTCGGTAGTCGGCCGGCTTCATCAGCAATTCGCATTGGCCCACGAAATGCGCCAGCACCGCCAAGTGGCCAGGGGCGGGCTCCACCACCTGCTTGGCCAGCCATGGGTGCTCGGCTTTCAAGGCCGCCACGCGAGCTTGGTAGGCGGCGCGGCTCATCGGGCGACGGCTGTTGAGACGAGTCATGGCGGCCTCTTTTTGATTCACTATAAATTACTATAACAACACAAAGAGCAATGATCCAGCGTTCGCTTGCCGTGTTGGTCTTTGTTATAGTGATTTACTGTGATTCTTTTTAGAGACCGGTATGTCCGCGTTGAACAGCGAGCAACTCCCCATACTGGCCGGTGCGCTCTTACGTCTGCGAGGTCTCACGTTGGCTGCGGTGTTCGAAGCCACCGGCATCCGCGCGGCCAACCTGTCGGCTTGGCTGAAAGGCAAACCGCAGGTCCTCTCCGCGGCGCGCGTGACGGCGTTGCTTTACCACCTGGGTTTCCAAGGTGGTCAGCTTCGCTCAGACATGGTGCACACCTGGAACGACCAAGGTGAATGGGCGCACCTGCGCAGCGTGTTCAACCTGCTTCAGGAGCCAGTGGCCCCCCGATGCTTGTTTCTTGACGAACACCCTGGGATGTCCCACACGAGATTTCTGCAGTGGGGCGAGGCATGGGTTCGACTGTCTCTCACGCCTGGGCCCACGGCGCAGGATGACTTGGCCGCGATGGTCAGCCCCGACCGAATGATCGTGCTGCCAGTCGCGCTGGAGGGCATCCCCACGCAAGACCCGCAAGCGACCGCTTCTGCGCTCTTGAGCCTCGCCGAGCAGGGTGGGCAGGAGATTCCCACTGGCGAGCTGGCCCATGGCTTCATGCAACGCCTCGGAGCGCCGCCTGGGCAGGACTTTGTGCTCACGAACGGCGACTCGTTGGGCTGGCGCATCTTGGAGGTGAGCTTGCGCAGTGCAATGCGCAGGGGGTTGAGCCCCACCCAATTGGCGTTGAAGATCGAGACGATGCGTCTCGATGAAGACGACTTCCCTCGTTCAGGCAAAGCCAAGTTTGGTTGAAGTGCGGGATGAACGTGACGAAGTCGAACTTCGAGCGCGCTAACCGCCAGTACAGGTAAGGACTGGATTAGGCTGACCTGTGTCATTCCCGCACCGACACTCAACGACAGCTCTGGAATCGCCCCGGATTCAGTTTGTGCACTTGAGGTCGTTGAGGGAACATTGCTGCCAAAGCGAAAAGTCTTAGTGCTCGGTCTGTAGTTCTGCCACCAGTTCCTGTCTGGTCGCCGCGCTGTAATCGTCCCGCTTGAGCTTCAGCTTTTCGAGCATGAACCCGTGCGTCAGCTCGAACCCGTCAAGCAGCGTATACCAGTTCATGACGTACAGCTTCATACGCGGGTCCTCCGTCACGAGGCCGGGGTCGTTGCGCAAGACATGGGCGTTCAGTCGACTGGTAATGATGGTGTCAGCAGAGGAAATCTGGCGCCCGAGGAGTATGAGCTCGAAGTGCATCTTTTCCGACTTGAACTGGGGCTGGCGTTTGATGATTTCCGCGTAGTCCTCAAGCTGCCGAAGATGCTTTTTGTTGAGCGAAATCGCCGGCCGCTTTATCTCCACGACGATGCACTTGAAGATTCTATTTCCCAATGAGTCGAGGGACGGAAACTTGCGTGCCAGGAATAGGTCCGTTTGCCGCTTGGCACCGGGCAGATCCTCTTCGTCGTCGACATCGTCCATGTCGACAGGGTTCCGAGCCATGACCTCGTCGCGCATCTTCCTGGCAATCTTGGTAAAGGTGTCCTCCTCTGCGCCGAGAATCTCGTAGCGCGGCCCGAACAGCCAAGTGTTGCTTTCGATGACCCTCTGCAGGTCGGGCGTCTCGAGGACCTCTCGGTAGTGCACGTTCATTACGTGGCGTAGCTGCTCCACAGCTGTAGCCCGTCGCTGCAGTATTTCGATGCTCGCAACGATGTTCTCGAAAGTCGCGTTCTTGAGCTGGTTTGCGAGGTCTTGCACCGACTTCGCATCGAGGTCAAGAGCACCTTCAAGCACGTCACACAGAGCATCGTTCTCATTTGAAACAGCAAGCCGGTCCAGCAGCCGAATGATGAGCTTCGCCTGCTTCTTGCTGGCGGTTTGAAAGACGCGTGGCTCGGCAATGTAGATGTTCCGAACTAGGTCGCGGGTGTGCTGGTGCCGCCATGCCTTCTCGGCCTCATCCAGCCCCGCGTAGGTCGGAAAGTAGCCTTGATCCTCGTAGCCCTGCACAACTTCTTCCGCTTGCAGGCGAAGGAACTCGTCGTAGACAGACTGGCCAAGCCGGTCTAGCTGAGCCTTGAATTTTTTCCATACGGGGGACGCTGGCGTATGCGCGTCAGGATTAAATAGGTCCTGTTCCTGCGAGAAAGTGTCAGCCCATGATGATTTCACACAGACGCTAGTAAAGAAGTTGGGCTTCAGATTGAGCGAGCTCAGCACCTTGTAGACCAACTCGCCGCTGGAATTCAGCAGGTAGAGATATGACTTTTCTGATGTTGGGCGCTGCTCCCAGCGGATGATTTGAGTCTCGAAGACTTCGTCGTCTGCGGAAATGGTCTGAACGAAATCCTCGTGTTTCGGCACATCCACGGCGCGGCCATTCAGATACAGCCGCTTCTCCTTGTGCACCGCGAGGTACCAGCCAAACTCAACGGCGAATTTCTCCAGAAGCTCATCATGCGTCGGCAGAACACCTGTGAATTGAGTGAGCTCTACCAGAGTTCCGTGACCATGCTTCAGGATTTCATGCTTCTGGTCAGTTTCGTCGATGAGCCAGGCCTCGAAGTCTTTGATGGTCGGCTCTGCGACCTCGATTACTGCATCGACATTCTTGAACCTGGTGAACCAGGATGCGTTGCGGCATAGCTTATGGAACGCGAGACGCCCGCGACCATGCTGCCCCTTTAACGATAGGTTCGACTTCTTCGAAGAGTCGTTGAAGTTGCCGAACGTGTCGCCCAGCGTGGCAAATTCGATACCCTCTCCGTTGTCCTGAACGACGACCCGCTCCACCCCGTGGATCTCGTTCTCAACCACAGTGACGGCAACGAAGCTCGCACCGGAATCGAATCCATTCCAGGCCAGCTCAAAGAGGGGATCCCACGGCTCATCGTTCCCAAAGTGCTTCTTGATGCCTGAATTGCCGATAGCGGCACTTCCCTTGAAAGCATTCTTCTTCGTCATACGCCTCCCGCACATCCTTGTGAAGTCATTGTGCACTCCTGACCTGCAACCAGCCACTCTTTCCCCGAGCGCGCCGCATGCAGCATCGGAACATCATTCGAGCCGACCTCGATCGGCCCATGCCAGGAGCTGGCCGTATCGCCACTCTGCCTGCCGGCAGAACAGTCTGCGAGTCCAAGCCATGTCGCCCCCCCTACCGTGTATGGCGGCAGACCGGCCCGTGGCCGCAGCGAGGATTCAGCCTGATGCTTGATCTGGACGCAGCCTTCATCTGCCGTGTCCCCAACTGCCGCTGCCCACCAAACCTGTCGGCTTGGCGTCCAGCGGCCACATTCTTTGAGCTCGAAGAAGCGAACTCAAAGAATGTGCCGAATACGGTGGGGACAGCCTGCTTGCGAACGTGCGTCCAACATGAATGTGCGACAGACGGTGCCAACCCTTGCGCGAAGACCGGTGCCTGCCTTGTGCGAAGCAGGTGGGGGCAATGTGCAAAGACGTTGGCGACAGCGTGCCCTGAACTGTGCGAACAGTGTGGTGACATCCTGCCGAACAAGGTGCGAACACCTCGCCTTGCTTGGTTTTCAAAGCACCTCATCTTGCGATGCCACCATCCACACCCGCTTCAATGGCAGCTCGGCCTTGAGGTCTTCATCCAGATGCTCGTACTGCTCGAACAGCTGTTCGAGCAGCTCCTTTTGCGTCCAGAGCCGGAGCCGGAAGAACTGGGAGACCAGTTCCTTCTGCACGTTGCCCTTGAAGCCACCCCAGGCCACGAACAGGCCCTGATCAGCATTGAACTTGGTCATGGCCCCCAGCAGTTTGTCCACAGGCTCGCGGCCAATCGGTGAGTCCTCAGACTTCACCTCCACGCACAGACGCGGCGCGGAAAACCCCAAGGGGCCAGAGCCTGCAAGGATGTCTGCACCGCCGTCTGCCCCCTCCGGGCTGCGGTAGGTGGTGTAGCCCTGTGCTTTCAGGATGCCCTCAACCAGTCGGGTCAGGCCGTGCCCCTTAAAGCGGGCAGAAACCAGTGCGGCGATCTGGTCGCGTGCCAACTCGTCCAGGTCGGCATCTGCGGCCTCGACATCGTCGGTCGTTGCCGTCGCTGCCTTGGCGGGCGCTGCCAGCGTTTCTGCCTTCCAACCATGGGCGCGCATGGCAGCGATGCGCTGCTCGGCATTGTTACGCTGGATACGGCAGATGGTCAGAAACGCCCCGAAGGAAAACAACAGGTCCTTGCCAAAGTGCGTGCGGGGGATGGCTTCGCCGATCCACTTCACAGCCCGCCAGTGGAAGAAGGGGTTCGGCCCAGTCGTCTCGGCGTGGTAGTCGCCCGTAATCTCGCCGATGTAGACCGCAGGCTGCGTCTTCAGGGGCAGCACCACGAGGTCGCCTTTCTGCATCTCGTGGGCGAAGGGCCAGACCTGACTGACCCAATTCAGCACAGCCTTGGGCTTGGCCTCAGGGTAGCGCTGGGTCATTTCAGCGGTCAACTCGCCTCGCTGCTGCAGCTTGGATAGGTCAAGGTTCAGCTCATCCCAGGTCACATAGACCCGACCTTCTTGGATGAACTTCTGTTCGTATTCACCGTGAGATCCAGCGCGAATCAACCAAATTGCCATCTTTTCCTCCCTAATTGCGCGCTTTCCTAGTCCTTGGCGCACGTCTGCGGACAAGTACGGACGTTGACGGTACCGGCCCGGTAGCCTAGAATTCGCATCAACACGGCCCCTCTCGGTGACTCTGCTTCGGCAGCGAAGCTGCTGAGGGGTTTTTTATTGCCTGTGCTCACCAGTCTGTCTCCCACCCACCAGGGGCACCCATGCCCGCCAGGTTCAGGCCTAGGTGAGAGAGATCGGGGAAGGCGAGCAGATGCGCTTTCATCCGATCAGGCCAGCTGGACCGAGGATTGACCATACCCAGCAGATGTCGGGTGATCTTCAAGAGCAAGAAGCAGCGTGCCCTCGCGTGCGCATCGGTCTCAAACGGTGTGACCCAGGCCAGCTCTGCAGACGATGGCAGCTTCGGCTGATCGACGATGTTCCGATTCCAGAGACGGCTGTGGTGCGCACAGACATTGCGCAGATAGTTCAGGCTTCGCAGCCATGTCGCGAAAACCCGGCCGTTGCTCACGCCGTACTGGCTGGCAATCGTGTCTTGCTCGGCCTCGCGAAGGCCGTTGAACAGCGTCGAAAGCGTGCCGAAGTCCCACACCTCGCAGGCCACCCAGATCGCCAGTGGTAGGCCGTATTTCGCGCGGTTGTGCCGAACGAATTCTTCCCTGGATCGGCCGATCAACTGGGCATGCTTGCCCAGCCACTCGTGGTGCCGGGTGACGCCGGAATCCTTGTCCAACTTGACGCTGAACTCGTCGTGGAAGAGTTCGGGCTTGAGGTAGGCAAAGCGGTCAAGTTGCCCAAGGGTGTGGGACACGTCCACGCGCAGCGCGACTTCAATGCGTTCCAGCGCGTCCATGACAAGGAGCCGAAGCTGCTTGTCAAACACGTACAGGTCCACCGCATTCTGGAAGGTGGACCCAGCCCGGAAGGCATCAAGGGCGATGCGCTCTTCGCGCACCTTCTTCGGCTTGCGACCGTGCTCATCCAACAGGCATAAAGGCTCGCTGCGCTCGCGGAACGCGAACCAGTAGCCGCTGAGGCGGTAGTAGCCAATGCGCTCCAGGTAATCCAGCGCCCGAGCCCGGTCGGTGACGGCCATGCCTCGGTCAATCAACTGATCCAGTTGGTCCGAGTAGCTTTTCCAGGACTTGGGGTAACTCACGTGGCTGGCCCTTGATGACATTTCGAAAGGACGAAATCAAAAATCGGGCGAAATGCCTCGAAATGTGTTGCATCGAGACTCGGTACGACATCCCGTGCAAAGGTTGTCTTTTGGCTATCACTGATGAACTTTATAAATCCATCTGTACGCTCTGTATCAATAGTGAAATAAGCATCAAGACCTGGCACGCCGTGAAAAAGAAGCTCAATGGTTAGAAGCGACTTGCCCCCGAAATTACCTCCAGTGTGAGGGTTGATGACCTGCCCTCTGATCTGGCCGACCACGGGAACGGGCAGCAAAAGCGCATAACTTTCGCAGCCATTGCGCTTCTTCGTAAGGCAAAGGGCGGGGTCAGTTTGAACGTCTTGGCCGAGTTGATTCCAGTCGTTGTAAGCCTCGTCAAAATCGAAAAGGGCAAAAAAGGTCCGGCCCGGATGGTTTTGATACAACGCGTTATCTTTAACAAGATTGCGCTGGAATCCACAGCTAAATGCGTTTTGTATCTCGAAGGGACGTCTTACCGTCGGGTACAGCTTTTGCCAGGCGGTTTCAAGGATCATCTCATCCGTAATGCCCTCTGTGAAGAAAACAGGCCCGGAAGTGTTTTTAAGCACGTGCTGTATATTGAGTCGCGCCTCACTCTCGGAAAAAGTAATCAAGCCAGCAGACAACGACTTGATGATGTCTGCCTTGTTTACCTTGGTTAGCGCCACCTTTTCACCGTCAAACTCGAATAAATTGATAACACTCTCGTTAGCGCAGGTGATTGTTGATGCGCTATGGCTGCTCATCAAAACGTGGCTGGTTTTCGCTGCCGCATCAGTGATGTCGAAGACCTGCCGCAAGAACTCAAACTGCCATTCAGGGTGAAGAAAAGCATCCGGTTCATCCAGCAAGATCAGGCAATTGCGGTCTTTAAAGAGTTCGACAATAGAATAGATGTAGACCGACTGAAATTGGCCGTCACTGAAGTGGCTAATATTGGCCTCTATGCCAGAAGCAAGGCGAAGCGGTACAGAAACGCCGCCCAGCATTCCCAGGGTCTTCAAGTTATCAAACTGCCGGAACAATTCCTGCCATTTTCCGGCAAATTTCTCCTGCAGCTTACTGATGGATAGGTATAGGATGTAACGATCCTCAGTAGGAAAATACCCCTCTGTCACCGTCAGCTTCTCTGTGTTGTCCCACACACAATCGCTCAAGATGCCGAGAAAATCCTTTGTAATGCCGAGTGGACGCCAATAACGGGAGGCGGCATCAACATTGTCGATGTCGTACTTTTCCTTCTCGCCACCTCGCGCGTAGTCCGGCCGCTGTAAATCAATCCTCAACACAGGCTCGGAAACGTCTGCAGTTCCAGGTTTTGTGATGCCAAGTCTATCGATTTTCAGCTTTTGTCGAATGAATGTGTGAGATCTGCTATCTGAGGGTTGCACCAGCAATACCGCCAATAGCAGTGCCTTGTACTCTTGGCCGATACCGAGGAAGCGACGGGAGTCCTCAAGATTGGCTCCTTTGATGCGTCCACGAAATTTCTCTTCGTAGTCGGCAATCAAGTCGGTAACAGTAGTGTTGTGGCCAGAGTAATAGATCAAGACGTTGTCGGGGAATGGTGTTTGCCCCAGCGTTTTGCGATCTTCGTCCTTGTTGATTCGCAGTTTTCCCGCCTTCCATTCGATTTCAGTCTCTTGCTCTTCGATTTCGTAACTCACGAGGTAATCGAAGGAGATTTCATTCGCAGGGCGGCCAAATTGATCTAGATGCCGGAATATCTCAATCAGCGCCTCGAATAGATTCGACTTGCCGCTGCCATTCTTTCCTACGAACACATCGATAAAGCTCGTGCCATCAAAACTCAACGTAAAATTCTTTAGATTCTTGTAGTTGCTGACAAAGAGTGATTTCAGGCGCATGACTGTTTTCTCACATCTTCACCATCAGGGAGCTCAACAACGCTGTCTGCTGGTTGGCGGCGGCGTCAATCTTCTCTTCCAATGCATTGCACATATTCATCAGCCGATTGATCTTCACCACAATTCGGTGCTGTTCTTGAATCGGCGGGATTGGTATTGGAAGGCTCTTTAGAGTCTTTTGGTTAATTTTCGGCATCGTCCCCGACGTTCCGGATGCTCGCTCCCTGAGAAAGTTTCTTGCTGGCTCCGAACTCATCGCAAAGTACAGGTAATCAGTGTCAAGCTCCGAGGACACACGGAGCTTCATCATCAAATCTGGATAGATGTAACAGTTGGGCTCACCCCGATAAACAGCAGGTACGCCAACGTACTCCAGCGTATTCCCTCGTTGGACCAGAATGTCGCCGTCACGCAGCCAAAGGTCGGAGTCAGACGAAATTTCGTCCGCGATAAATTTCGCGTGTTCGCCTTTGAACACACCCGAAGTTGTCGCACTGAGCGTCAGTGAACGCACTGGAGTCTCATAGTCAACTGCCCTCGGCGAGAATCCATTGGTTGGTCCAGAGACAAGAAGGTCGCCGAGGCAGTGCCACTCCCAGTGTCCAGGGATCTCGTAGCCTAATGGCTTGGCATCGCGAATCGGATTGGGTGACTCTTGAATCTTGAGGCGACGCCGTTCTGACGCTACCTTAGCTAAGGTCTCAGTTGCTGAACCGTCCTCATCGGTCTGATCGCTTAACTTGCCCCGCACGGCAAGCTGCAGGATGGTCTTACGTAGTTCTGTGACATTTTCTTTGACTGAATATAGATCGCCGAAGTGCTGGGTGATAAAGGCCCAAGCATCGTCGGCGCTGCGGTCGCCGGTAGTGTCGAGCAGCTGCGAGAGCGCGGCAGCGTGTGTGGTCAAGCGCTTTTTTTCGCGCTCAATTCGCAGATTTTCCAGCACATCACATTGCGCTATTAGTTGATCAACTTTGGCGACGATGCGGTGTTGCTCTTCAAGTGGTGGGAGTGGGATTGGTATCTCGACAAACTTGGCAATGGAGACGCCACCAATGATTCCGGTCATCGCGGCGGTAAATGAAGCGCGGAAGGCTGGGGACAGATAAACGTAGAGGATGAATCGCGACGGAATATGCCCATACAATTCATTTGCAAACAGTTTGTTGCCGAAACAGATGTCGCGATCTGTCAGTCCACACTTCTTCCCCGCGCTGCCACCTTCAGCACAAATCAGCACAGCGCCTTGATGTGCGATCCGGAATTTTTCTTCATCCGGGGGAATGCAAATGCCGTTGTCGTAGTCCAGCGGTTCGAAACCGTAGCCGACATCCTTGGTTGCTATGTAGGGCAACCCCTCGACTCCGGCATATTTCGATTCTTTTTCGGATGCATTGATGCTGTTGCCATTGAAAATATTGCCCATCGCACCGAGTCGAACCCACTGCCACCCATGGGGCAAAGAGTAGGGTTCATCGCTGGCGGTAACCTCCGGCAAGGTTTTGGGCGCTTTGATCTTACGTTCTTTCACCAGCCGCTTCTTTTCGGCTTCAATCGTCCTGATCAGTTCGCTGGCCGGTGAGTCATTTGGATCTTGCGGCACCAGTTTTCCCTGCATCGCAAGCTTCAAAATCAGCTCGCGCAACTTCGGGATGCCATCGGGCGCGGCAAAGGCCGTATCGAAGTATTGCTGCAGCAGCTCCATCACTGCCCTCCGAGCGCGAGCATCAGCTCGCTCTTCAAGGCGCTCTGCGCCTCAGCCAGTTGGCGGCTGATTTCCTGATACTCCGCCATCAACTCGGCTGGGTCACGGTGGTTCACCTCCACCGCGTGGGGATTCTTGCAGTCCAGGTTGTAGTTGCGCGCCGCAATGTCTGCAGCCGATACCTTCCAGGCGTTCTCTGTTGTCTTCCGTCCTTTGCGTGAGGGGCCACCCCACCAGGCCTTTTCGAGGTCGAATTCCTTGATCTCCAGTGGCTTGGAGCGTGAATAGCTCTTGTAGCCATCCGGGTACGGGTGTTCAAAGAACCAGACATCTTTCGTCGGCTCGCCCTTTTCGAAGAACAGCACATTGGTGGCGATGCTGGTGTAAGGTGCAAAAACACCCTTGGGCAGGCGCACGATGGTGTGCAGGTTGAACTCTTCGAGCAGTTCGCGTTTGAGCGTGGTCTTGGCGCCTTCACCAAACAGGAAGCCATCCGGCAGCACGACGGCGGCGCGGCCTGTGTCGTGCTTGAGCAGATGCATGATCAGCGCCATGAACAGATCGGCGGTTTCGCGGGTTTGATACTTGCGCGGAAAGTTGTTTTCGATGCCGTCTTCTTCCATGCCGCCAAAGGGCGGATTGGTGAGGATGATGTCCACCCGGTCTTTCGGGCCGTAATCTTTCAGCGGACGGCTCAGGGTGTTGTCGTGGCGGATGTTGCTGGGCACATCGATGCCGTGCAGCATCAGGTTGGTCATGGCCAGCATGTGGGGCAGCGGCTTTTTCTCGACGCCGTGGATGCTGTCTTGCAGCGTGATGCGGTCTGCCGCTGTTTTGACTTGTGCCTTCAGGTGTTCGATGGTGCAGGTCAAGAAACCGCCCGTGCCGCAGGCCGGGTCCAACACGCTTTCGCCCAACTGCGGGTCAAGAATGTCCACCATGAACTGGGTGACGGCGCGTGGCGTGTAGTACTCGCCCGCGTTGCCCGCCGATTGCAGATCGGCCAGGATTTTTTCGTAGATGTCGTTGAACAGGTGCCGGTCGGTGGAGGAGTTGAAATCGACATCATCTTCAATGGTGTTGATGACCTGCCGCAGCAGGGTGCCGGACTTCATGTAGTTGTAGGCATCCTCGAACACCGAGCCCACCACCTTGCCGTGGGGCGTGACACCGGCAGAGGTGGCCAGCTTTTTCAGCGAGGGGAAGAGTTCGTTGTTGACGAAATCAATCAGCTCTTCGCCGGTGATGCCCTCGGCATCTTTGGCCCAATTGCTCCAGCGGAATCGGGTTTGCAGCGGCGACTTGTAGCCGGGAATGGTGAGCTGCCATTCCTGCTCTTTGTCATCGAAGATTTTCAGGAACAGCAGCCAGACGATCTGGCTGATGCGCTGGGCGTCGCCATCCACGCCGACGTCCTTGCGCATGATGTCTTGGATGGTTTTGATCAGGGTGCCGATGGACATAAGTGGATTCCGGGATGTTTGTTATGCGCGCAGCTGCGATGAACCGTAGAGCGCTTGTTCGAGTTCGAGCACCGCGTGCTGGTATTGATTCAGCCCGCCAAAGGCGCGGATGATTTCGATGGGGGTACCGAAGCTGGTGAAGGGCGCAATGGTGAGGATCTGGGTTTCCTCAATGGGGCCCACACCTTCATCGGCGTATTTATCCAGCAAGGCCTGCAGCACGCGCTGCGCCTGTTCGCCGTAGCGGGTGAAGTAGTCGCGCTTCTTCACCTGCTCGGCGCGTTCCTTGCGGGTGAGCGGCGGCTGGTCCCAGGCGACATGGCAGACCAGATCGAAAGGGTCGAACTCCTTGCCCGACTGACGGCCAATTTCTTCGGCCAGCGCTTCAAAGAACACGCCTTCGTTGGCCAGTTCGTCGATGATGGCCTGCTTTTTCTCGGCATCGTTCCAGCGCCGCAAAAAGTCATCGAGTGAGCTGAACTCCTTGGCGAGCGTCTTGCGGGTGTAGTCTTTCAGCGATTCGGTGATCAAGCGGCCAGCGGCATCGAAATACTGCACCCGCTCGGACGCCACTTTGACTTCCACATTGGCGACAACGTAGCGGCGGATGCTACTGCCTTCCTCGCCGGGCCGAGGTTCAGCTACTCCCGACCACGGCGATTCTTCTGTCGGCTGATAGGTGAAACCATCTTGGGCCGGTAAACCCTCGCCCTCATCCGGCGGTACGGGCGAGTCAATGCCCTTGGGCTCATAGATTTGTACCGGGTCGCCATCGAAATCAGGATCGGCAAACAGCTCCGTGGCCTTCTTGAAATCAATGATGGTGAAGTAGTACTTGTCGTAATCCTCATTGATGCGCGTGCCGCGCCCGATGATCTGCTTGAACTCGGTCATGGACTGGATACGCTGATCCAGAACGATGAGTTTGCAGGTCTGCGCATCCACTCCAGTTGTCATCAGCTTTGAGGTGGTGGCAATAACAGGGTACTTGGACTCAGGGAAGATGAAATTGTCGAGCTCGGCTTTGCCCTCTTCGTTGTCGCCGGTAATGCGCATCACATACTTGCTGTTCTGTGCCACGAGATCGGCGTTCTCGTTGACCAAGGCTTGGCGCATGCGCTCGGCGTGATCGATGTTGTCGCAGAAAACGATAGTTTTATCGAAACGATTTGTTTGCTTCAGGAAGTCGCTGATCTTTTTGGCAACCAGTTCCGTGCGCTTTTCCAGAACGAGGTTTTTGTCAAAATCCCGCTGGTTGTAAATCCGATCCTCGATCTGATTGCCGTATTTATCGACCATGCCTTTATCAGGGCGCCAGCCGGTGAGGTCTCTATCCAGGTCAATGCGTACGACCTTGTAGGGTGCCAGAAAGCCGTCGTCGATACCCTGCCGCAGGGAGTAGGTGTAAATCGGTTCGCCGAAGTAATCGATGTTGGATACTTCTTTGGTTTCCTTCGGGGTAGCTGTCAGTCCGATCTGTGTGGCCGACGAGAAGTATTCCAGAATCTCCCGCCAGGCCGAGTCGGCTGCCGCGCTGCCGCGATGACACTCGTCGATGACGATGAGGTCGAAGAAGTCACGACTGAACTGCTTGTAGATATTGCGTTCTTCTTCTGTACCAGTGACAGCCTGATACAGCGACAGATAAATCTCATATGACTTGTTGGCCTGCCGCTTCTGGATTTTGGTCATTGCCGAACCGAAGGGCTTGAAGTCGTTGGTCATGGTCTGATCGACCAGGATATTGCGGTCGGCCAGGAACAAGATGCGTTTTTTGGCTTTGGATTTCCACAAGCGCCAAATGATCTGGAAGGCGGTGTAGGTTTTTCCTGTACCGGTGGCCATGACCAGCAGTAGGCGGTTCTGGCCGCGAGCGATGGCTTCAATGGTCTTGTTGATGGCCAGTAACTGGTAATAGCGCGGGGTTTTGTTGCTGCCGTCGCTGTAATAGTCCTGCGAAACCAGTTCGCTTTGTGTTGGGTTTAGGCCAAGGTGTTCTGCCCACCATTGCCAAAGCACATCCGGCCCCGGCAATTCGTGCAGAGCCAACTCGCG
Source organism: Zoogloeaceae bacterium (assembly GCA_024235595.1). Taxonomy (GTDB): domain Bacteria; phylum Pseudomonadota; class Gammaproteobacteria; order Burkholderiales; family Rhodocyclaceae; genus Cognatazoarcus. Next base: position 64,254 of record JACKMC010000009.1, read on the forward strand.
CTCGATGACGCCGTCTTTGGCAATTTTGTTGTGAAATAGGAAACCGTCACCATTGCTGCTGAAAACGAAGGGCACTTGCAGCATATCTGCATATCCCAGCCCCTGTTGCATGCCATCGCCCAACGAGTGTTTGTTGTCCTTTGCCTCGATGACTGCGATAGGCATGTTGGGCTTGTGGAACAAGACGTAGTCGGCGCGTTTGTTTTGAGCGCGAGTGTGCAGCTTGCCTCGGACGATGATGCGACCCTTGGTGAGTGGAAACTCTTCACGTACCTGAGTAGCTATATCCCAGCCCGCCTGCTCAAGTGCGGGGGTAATGAACTTGGTGCAGATGTCGCGCTCTGACAGCTCTTTCTTGTTCATACGCCATTCCCTTCCGGCTTGTGCTCAGAGGAACTGGCCCTCAATTCGTGAACTCGCGCGTACTCCAACACCAAGATTTCGATCATCGACGCCACTGAACGGCGCTCGCGATCAGCCGCCAAGCGCAAAAGCTGCTTGATCTCGGCGGAGGTGCGGATGGAAAGGGTTTCGTCCTTCAGGCGTGACATGGCAGTGCCTCGACAATTGCGTCACGCAAATGTACTGCCTTTGCATGTAATTGCGCAATGCAATGTTGCACCATGCCCATCCCAGCGGCAGGCGCTCTCAGATCACGGCCGGACGTCCAACGTGAAATGAGGCAATGACGACAGTCATTGCCCCATTCGTCGTTCGCGTTGCCTCATTCCATTGGGGGGGCGAGCACGTCCGGCCGGGGGCGTACTTGCAAGGCCTTGAGCGGCAAATCTGCTTGGATGAGTGCTGGACGCAAAGTATGCCCACTGCGGGCCTGATGCGCCGTGCCGTAGTGACGCCGCGTTTTGGTGCTTCGATGGCCAAGACCACGGCTGGCGGCATCGCCGTCGCCTGATGCCCTCACGTCTGCTGCCCATTGATGGCGGAAGCAGGTGGCGGTGATGGCGTGACCATGCTCGGACCAGAGTGCGCGTGCAAGGCGCTGAACCTCCGCTGTGAAGTTGACCGCCTTGGCAACATGGATGTCCAGCTTTCTGTCGGGTAGTGCGCTGAGCCGCTTCACCAGCGCAGCCACCAGCGGATGGGTGTCCTCAGCGGCGTAGGCCATGAAGCGGTAGCGTTGCCCCTGTTGGGCCTTGACCTTGATGCCCTGCACGTAAAGACATAGGGTCTCGATGCCGAGCGCTTCGTCGTGCTGCACCCAAGCAGTGATGCCTTTGACAACTTCACCGGGCCTTGCACCGGTCAGCGCTGACGCCAGCAGTGCGTCGGCATATTTGCCAGTGGCGCCGCGCTCATACAAGTCTTCTCGCCAGGTCGGCGGCAGCCCTTTCAGCGCCTTGCGTTTGCTCCGGCGCTTGCGGCGCGGTTGGGTCATCCCCTGCTCGTTTAGGGTAACCAAGGCACACAGTTGCTCGTGTAGGCGAGGCAGCACATCAGCCAAGCGATGCCAGTCCAGATCCTGCGGGGCCGAGCGCACATCCAGGTGCTCGCTCACCAGCCGTCGACAGTAGAACCGGAGTGCGGCAAGGCGCTTGTGGAAGGTTCTGGGGCTATGAGTGGCTTGCACAGCGCCTGCCAAGCCGCCTGGGGTGAAGGGGGCACGATCCAGGAGTACATGGGCCATGCGCAGGTACTCGGCCTCTGTGCGGCTGGATCGGCCAGTTGAGAGTGCCCGGGGCAATGCCCTAGGCAGCATGCCCAAGCACTCGCGGGCGATGATGTTCAAGCGGTCGGCATCGACGTTCATGGTCGAACGCCTTTGGCGAGATCTTCGAAGATGACGGCGGAGACTTCCCGCAGCTTTCCCTCCCGGAGTGCACTGAGCAGATTGCCTCTCCCCAGTGGCGCATACCCATGCCTGGGTTCGCCATCTTTCAAGGTGACTTGCTCGCAGAACCCGGTTTCTTCGACGCGCATGAAGCTACTCGGGTTCTCGGCCGGCCAGCAAAAGCAACGGCCTGCCCAGGCTTTCAGCTCTGATTTGGACGGCGGAGCTGGTAGAGCAGGCTGCTGGGGCGGTGTCACCAAACTCTGGGCAACGGCATAGGCATAGGCTCCGGCATCTCTTGGCGGCCGGTTCGACTGGTACTGCTTTGCCACGGCAGAGAGAATCGCTTGCGTGCCTGCCTTGCTCACGCCGTTGCGCTGGGCCTTGGCAATGGCGGCCTCCACCTGACCCAAACTGCTAGCCGGGATGCCCGACTTATCCACAGGCACCTCAGCCGGTGCATCTAGAGTTGGCGTTAGCTTAGAGTTGGTTTTATCGTTGGCGTTACTGTTATGCAGGGAAACGTTGGATGGGGCATCGATACCGTATTCATGCGGTAAGGGTAACGCTTCTGCCTGTGCATCGTCTTCCAGCAGGGTGTCCAGGAGCTGCCGAAGTTCTTCGGTGAGCCGGGCCTTGTAGTCGGCCAGGAATGGGGCCAACCAGGGTTCGGGTAGCTGCCGGATGTTCTCAATGGTTCGGGCGCGGAGCTTGGGGCCCATGGTCTGGCTGGCCAGGTTATGAAACCACCAGATGCGAACCCAGACGAACATGCGCGCTGGCTCGAACCACACAAGGTCTTCCGCGCGCAGGCGCTCGACAACCTGCAGCCACTGGTCCTGAGACCAGCCGATCTCAGCAGCAGCAATGCGAGGCACGAGTGCGTAGGCGCCGATGATGTTGGAGACCGGGCTGGTCAACAAATGCAGTAGTGCGGTTTTGTCTTCGGTCGTGCACTGCTGCAACAGCGGGCTGTGCCAGAAGCCGTGGTCGTTGATGGTTCTTTGTCGGCCCATCTCACTTAACCTCCTGCGCCTTGTGGCGCTGGGCCGCTTGCTGCTCCAGCCAAGCGTCAATCTCGTGCTCCAAGAAGCCGGCCACGCGGCCGCCTAACTGGATGGGACGGGGGAAGTCAGTGGTCTTGCACAGCCGCCACAAAGAGGTTCGGCTCAGGGCGATCTTGTCGCAGACGTCTTGAATGCGGATAACGCGCAGCATGTGGTGCTCCTCGAAACATCGTGAAAACACCGGTGATGCTGCGCGGCCGTGCGGCGCGATGCACGGACATCAAATGCCGCGCTGAAGGACGAATTTTTGGCCGCGGCTCAGTGGTCCCCAGGGTGGAAGTCGGGGAGCACGCCGATCCCGTTTCGGCGGTCAGAAATCAGCTCTTTCAGGCTGGCCGTGTATTCGGTGGGCTCCATGACGTCGTGGAGGGGATCATCCGGTAGACAGTCGGGCCACTCCAGATGGGTGAACCGGCCCCGCAGCGACTTCAGTGCCGACAGGGCCGCACTCTTGGCTCGCACCTCGTTCTCGCCGCCTGCGGCAAAGACCGCTGCCAGGCACATGACCGGGCCAGAAGGGTGCGGGTCCGCATGCTGGGTCTCCGATCCACTGTGAGCTACTCGCACCGGCGTCCAGCCGTGCCGATGACAGAGCACGACGAACTGTCGAGCGGCCCAGCGCTCAGCCGTGTTCTCCGGTCGTCCTCGCCTGCGAGGCGCACCCAGTGACTTGGCGGCTTGCTCCAGCCATCGCAGGTCTTGCCACTGCAGCATGCGGCTGGCGGGCCGTGGCCCCCAGGGCTCGTCGAAGAGCTCGTGCTGCTTGTCGAGGTTGTAGCCCTGGGGATCGCCCAGGTCGTCAACGTAAGCTTGGTGTGTGGCCCGTTGCGCGCTCTCTAGAACGTGCAATTCGCTCAGGTTGAGGCCTTCCATCGCAAAGCGAAGTTGCTGCGCGGCTTGGGCAATCGCTTCAAAGCGCTTGCGCCTGTTCTCGGCGTCTTGGGCCTGAAGCCTCAGTCGCATGTAGCGCTGTGCCAGGTCCGATGCCGCCGCTGTGAAGGCTTGGCGCCGTGCTAAGTCTGCATCACCGTCGTGTTGGCTCTGCCTTGGAAAATGACCTTCGATCACCCTTGCCAAGTGCCCAAGCGCGGTGGTGTCGCATGCCAAGGCAGTAGACCTAGGGGCGCTCATGAGCGGCAGCTCTCCATTGCGCGAGGTGGTCGGCCCAGTCCTGCATCATCACTTGGCGCTCCTCGAAGTAGGTGGCGTGGTTGTAGGCGCGGCGCACGTTGTTTTGGTCAGAGTGCGCGAGCTGGGCTTCGATGGCATCGGGCCGGTAGCCCATCTCGTTGAGTCGGGTGCTGCCCGTGGTGCGGGTGGCATGGGGGCTGTAGGTGCCGGCCCAGCCCAGAACCTTCAGAGCCTGCCTGAGTGATGCAACGGACATCGGGGTGTTTCGGTTGTCGCGGCCGGGGAAGAGGTGCTTGCGCTGTCCGGTGGTGGCTTTGAGGCCCCTGAGCATTTCCACGGCCTGCTTCGGCAGAGGCACCACGTGCTCTTTGCGTGCCTTCATGCGCTCGGCAGGAATGCGCCACTGGGCGCGGTCCAAGTCGATCTCGGTCCATTCGGCTTCGGCGACTTCGCTGGGTCTCGCCAAGGTCCACCACATCAGCTGCATGCAATAGTTGATCTGGAAGGTGCAGCGGTGGTTGTCGAAGTCGTTGAGCAGCTTGCCGATCTGCGCAGTGGTGAGGGCCGTCTTGTGCTGCGTCTTGTTGGCGGGCAAGGCCTTGCGAACGGGCCAGACGGGGTCGCTGTCGGCACGCAGCGTGGCCACGGCGTACTCGAACACGGCTGACATGGTTCGGCGGGCTTCAGCAGCCACAGTAGGGGCGCCGCGCTTGACCGTGTGCTGCAGGATGCCCAGCACGTGGGCGGGTGTGATGGCACGGATGGGCATCTGGCCGATCTCGCCAAACACCACGCGTTCCAGCATGTCCAGGCGCCGGTTCTTGGTGACGTCTTCCCAGTCTTTGGTTTGCAGCCATTCGCGCGCCACCTTCTCGAAGGTGATCTCGGCGTCGCTGGCTTGCTTGATGCGGTCGATCTGCCGCTGCTGGGCGGGGTTGATGCCTTGCTTGACGAGTTGGCGCGCTGCTTCGCACCGGTCTCGCGCCTCGGCCAGGCTGACGGCGGGGTACTCGCCCAGGGCGAACATGCTGGCCTTGCCCTCCAACGTGAACCGGTAGCGCCAAGCCTTCACGCCGCTGGGCTTGACCTCCAGGCACAGGCCGCGGTGGTCAGTGAGCCGGTAGAGCTTGGGCTTAGGTTTGGCATTGCGACAGTGGGTGTCGGTCAGCATGGCGGGTACTTGATGAAGACGATGCACTCACTGTACTCACTTATCGCGCGCCACGCAAAGACGCGTACTCACTTTTGTACTCAATCAGAAGGTGGCTGCTCGCGCAATTTCTGGCAACACCAAGAAACAACAAAGCCGCGTAAGTACGCGGCTTTGTTGATGTTTTCCTGATTTCAGAGTCTTTCCTGATGTTGCAGGAAAAACCGTTCGCCCACTAGACGTTGAACAGGAAGTTCATCACGTCGCCGTCACGCACCACGTATTCCTTGCCTTCGGCGCGCATCTTGCCGGCTTCCTTGGCGCCCGCCTCGCCCCGGTACTTGATGAAGTCGTCGAAGGAGATGGTCTGGGCGCGAATGAAGCCGCGCTCGAAATCGGTGTGGATCACGCCCGCGGCCTGGGGCGCGGTGTCGCCCACATGGATCGTCCATGCACGCACCTCTTTCACCCCGGCGGTGAAGTAGGTCTGCAGACCCAGCAGCTTGTAGCCGGTGCGGATGAGGCGGTCAAGGCCGGGCTCCTCGAGGCCCATGCTCTCGAGAAACTCGCCCTTGTCGGCATCGTCGAGATCGGCAATCTCGGCCTCGATCGCCGCACACAGCGCGACCACGGGCGCGCCCTCGGCCTCGGCCAGCGCCTTGAGACGGTCGAGATGGGGATTGTTTTCGAAGCCGTCCTCGGCCACGTTGGCGACGTACATTGCCGGCTTGATGGTGAGCAGGCACAGCGGCGCGATGATCTCCTTCTCGTCATCGGAGAGATCGAAGCTGCGCACCGGCTTGCCCTCATTGAGGTGGGGCAGCAGCTTTTCGAGTACCGCCGCGAGCTTCTGCGCGTCCTTGTCGCCGGCGCGGCCCTTCTTGCTCTCGCGCGAGTGGGTTTTCTCGGCGGTGGCCAGGTCGGCGAGCGCGAGTTCGATACCGATCGTCTCGATGTCGGCGATCGGATCGACGTGGCCATTCACGTGCACCACGTTCTCGTCCTCGAAACAGCGCACCACATTCACGATCGCGTCGGTCTCGCGGATATTGGCCAGGAACTTGTTTCCAAGACCCTCGCCCTTGGAGGCGCCGGCCACCAGTCCCGCGATGTCGACGAACTCGACGATCGCCGGCTGGATCTTCTGCGGCTTGACGATTTCCGAAAGCTGCGCGAGCCGCGGATCCGGCACCTCGACAATCCCGACGTTCGGCTCGATGGTGCAGAAAGGGTAGTTCTCGGCCTGGATTCCGGCCTTGGTCAGCGCGTTGAAGAGCGTGGACTTTCCGACGTTGGGCAGGCCAACGATGCCGCATTTGAGACTCATGGTTAAGCGTCCTTCTTGTTGCCCGGCTTGGCCGAGGTGGTCCTCGCGTTCAGTCGGGTGGTGGCGGCATTCCACTCGCCACGGCCAATCAATGACCAGGCGCCGACAGCGCGGTCTATGGATTCGTCGATCAGGTCCTGCTCTTCGCGCCGTGGCGGCTTGAGAACGAAGTTCACGACCTCGTTGCGATCGCCGGGATGGCCAATGCCGATGCGCAGCCGCCAGTAGTCGGGCGTTCCGCAGTGAGCGGTGATGTCCTTGAGGCCGTTGTGCCCCCCCGCGCCACCGCCGAACTTGAGTCGCAACTGGCCCGGCGGAATATCGAGCTCGTCGTGCACCACGAGAATCTCCGCGGGCTGGATGCGGTAGAAACGCGCCAGCGCGCCGACCGCCTGACCGGAGCGATTCATGAAGGTCTGTGGCATCAACAGCTGCACGCCCTCGGTGCGCGAACTGGCGACCAGGCCATGAAAGCGCGATTCGCGATTGAAACCCAGGCCCCACTCGCGGGCCAGCCGCTCACAAAACCAAAACCCGGCATTGTGCCGGGTCTCGGAATATTCCGGCCCCGGGTTGCCGAGGCCGACGATCAGTTTCGGAGGCAGTTGCGCCATGTGGATACCCCTTGAAACCCGGGTTCATACCGATCCGGCAATCCTGCCTCCGGAAGGCGATCAGGCCTCCGCAGCGTCTTCGTCCCCGGCATCCTCTTCATCGGTGCCTGCATCGCTGGCACCGACCTTGAGCACGGTCGCCACGACCGGGTCGCCTTCACCGTGATGAACGACTTCCACACCTGCGGGCAGCGAAAGCTCGGAGAGGTGGATCGAATGGCCGCTGGCGAGGTCCTTGAGGTCGACCTGGATGAACTCCGGCAGATCCTTCGGCAGGCACTCGACGTCGACTTCGGCCAGCACGTGCGAGACCATTCCACCCTCGAGCTTCACGCCCGGGCAGATCTCGTCGTTGATGAAGTGCAGCGGCACCTTCATGTGGATCTTCTGACCGCGAACGATACGCTGGAAATCGATGTGCTGGACCTGCGCCTTGTAGGCATGCCACTGGGTATCGCGCAGCACCACCTCCTGAACCGAACCCTCTACATCGACGTTCAGCACCGAGGCGTGAAAGGCCTCCCTGTGCAGCAGATGGTAGAGCTCGTTGTGATCCAGCGTGATCGGGGTGGCATCCTGACCGGCACCGTAGATGATGCCCGGCAGCTTGCCAGCGCGACGCAGGCGGCGGCTCGCACCCGATCCCTGATCCTCGCGCTTTGAGGCCTTGAAAGAAATTTGCATGACTACTCCTGATGATTAAGGTGCCGACCGCGACCAGTCGGCACCACCAAAAAACGCCGCCGGCAAGCCGGCAACGCGAAAGCTATTCCATGAAAAGCGAACTCACCGATTCCTCGTTGCTGATCCTCAGCATGGTATCGGCCAGCAGTGACGCGACCGAAACCTGCCTGATCCGGTCGCAGGCCCGGGCATCGTCACGCAGCGGAATGGTGTCGGTGACGACCAACTCGTCGAGCGCCGAATCTCCAATCCTGCTCACCGCCGCGCCCGACAGCACGGGATGCGTGCAGTAGGCGAGCACACGCTTCGCACCCTGCTCCTTGAGCGCCTGAGCGGCCTTGCACAGGGTTCCTGCGGTGTCCACGATGTCGTCCATGATCACGCAGGTGCGGTCCTTGACCTCACCGATGATGTTCATGACTTCCGAGACATTGGCCTTCGGACGTCGCTTGTCGATGATGGCCAGATCGCACTCGAGCCGTTTGGCAAAAGCGCGTGCCCGAACCACCCCGCCAACGTCCGGCGAGACCACCATCAGGTCGGTGTATTTCTGGCGGTCGAGGTCGCCCAGCAGCACCGGTGCGGCGTAGATGTTGTCGACCGCGATATCGAAGAAGCCCTGGATCTGGTCCGCGTGAAGATCCATCGTCAACAGGCGCTGGACACCTGCCGCCTGCAGCATGTTGGCGACCACCTTGGCCGTGATCGGCACCCGCGCCGAGCGCGGCCGGCGATCCTGGCGGGCATAGCCGAAATAGGGAATCGCGGCGGTGACCCGGCCGGCCGAGGCGCGCTTGAGCGCGTCCACCAGGATCACCAGTTCCATCAGATTGTCGTTGGTCGGCACGCAGGTCGGCTGCAGCACGAATACGTCCTTGCCGCGAACGTTCTGCAGCAATTCGACGTTCACCTCTCCATCCGAGAAGCGGCCTACGGTTGCCGAACCAAGGGACATGCCAAGGCGCTTTACCACGTCGGCAGCCAACTTGGGGTTGGCGTTGCCGGTAAAGACCATCAGGCTGCCAGAAGCCATGATCGATGCTCCGATGCAGAAAGAATATTGCCGCTAAAACGACTCGGGCAGGCCGAAGCCTGCCCGACTTATCTGGCTGGGGAGGAAGGATTCGAACCCTCGAATGCCGGAATCAAAATCCGGTGCCTTAACCGACTTGGCGACTCCCCAGTTATCTAAAGCTGATCGTCGGACACCCAATCGTGCAGCGGATGGAAACCCGAAGATCTCGCACACCACGCCTTCCACGAAGAAGGACAAGCCCCGACGATTTTTTTCGCTTCCGACTCGCTTGGCACCTCTGCGAACACACAGGCACCCGAGCCGGTCATGCGGGCCGGATGATACCGCCCCAGCCAGGAAATTGCACCTTTGATCTCCGGAAAGCGGTTGCAGGCAACTGCTTCCAGATCGTTTCGGGTAGCGTTCAAAGCGAAGTCCGCTATTTTGATAAGTTGCGTATTTCTCGTCAACTCCCTTGCCGAAAAAATTTCTGCCGTCGGTACCGAGACGTTCGGGAACACGATCACGTACCAGGCCGGCGCCAGGCTTACCGGCTGCATCAGCTCGCCCACACCTTCCACGAAGGCGTCCTGGCCGAACAGGAAGAAAGGCACGTCGGCGCCCAAGGAGAGGCCGATTTCGACAAGCTCGCGGCGGCTGTAGCCCAGCCCCCACAAACGGTTCAATCCCAGCAGGGTCGTGGCCGCATCGGAGCTTCCTCCGCCCAGCCCGCCCCCCATCGGGAGTCGCTTGATCACCGACAGGTCCGCGCCGAGCCGGCATTTCGAAGCCTGCTGCAGCGCCCGGCCGGCACGCACCACGAGATCCTCTGCCTCGGGTACGCCGACGAGCTCACTGGTTCGCCGGATTCGGCCGTCGTCGCGCGCGCGCAGGATCACCTCGTCGCCCCAGTCGAGCAGCCGGAACACCGATTGCAGAAGGTGGTAGCCGTCGGCCCGACGTCCTACCACGTGCAAGAAGAGATTCAGCTTTGCCGGCGCCGCGCCGCGCAGTGTCTCCATGGCGCTCAAGGCGATCTCCATTCATCGATCACCAGCCGCACCGAAGTGTCGCCACGCTCCGCCTCGATGCGCCGTGGCATCGCCGCGGGCAGCGGCGATGCATACTCGGGGTAGGCGACCAGCCATCCCTGTTCGGCGATCAAGGCAATGCGGCCCAGTTCGTCGCGACGCTGCACGCTTGCCGCCGGGCCGGCCACCGCCTGCGCCCAATCGGCGAGGCGCGAGACCGGAATCGATGTACCAACCACCTGCGCCGCCAGCGCATCGGCCGTCGCCGCCGCGGTGCGGCGGCCGTTCGCCTCCTGAAGAACGGCCTCGTTGGCGTCGATCGTGATCTGCGCGAGCGTCTGACCCAGCGGCGTATCGAAGCTGATCACGTCCCCCCGATCTTCACGCACCCAGCGAATCGTGATGAACGCGGCCTGCCTGCCGTCACTGACGGCAAGACGGCCCTGCATCTCGAAACGCGACACTGCCTCGCGTTGCACGGGCGGAACCTGCGCCGTCTGGAGCGGGGCGAGCGTGCCGCACGCTGCAACGAGCGTCATGACGACCAGGGCCGACCAAACCCGAACCACACGGCTCATCATTTGGCGAAGCGTTCGATCACCTCACGCAGCGCCGAATTGTCGGGAAACTTCGCCTGCGCCTCTCGCCACACGCGATTGGCTTCCTCGCGCCGGTCGAGGGCCCAGAGCACTTCTCCGATGTGCGCGGCAATTTCGGGATCGGGGCGTATCTTGTAGGCGCGCTCCAGCGTCTCGAGCCCTCCCTTGACGTCGCCGCGACGGAATCGGACCCAGCCCTGACTGTCCATGATGAAAGGATCGTCGGGCGACAACGCGGCAGCCCGATCGATCAGCGACTGCGCTTCTTCGAGCCGTTCGCCGCGGTCCGCGAGCGAGTAGCCAAGCGCATTGAGCGCATGCGCGTTGTCCTCCTCGAGGGCGATGAGCTTGCGCAAGCGACCCTCCATCACTTCATGGCGGCCCATGCGCTCTGCCAGTAGCGCCGACTCGTAGAGCAGGTCGCCATCGTCGGGACGTTCGAGCAGGCCCTCATCGAGAAGATCGAAGGCTTCCTGATCCCGGCCGGCGTCGCGAAGAACCTGCGCTTCGGCCAGGCGCACCCGGTGCTGGACATCCGCGTCGCCGCTGATTTCGTGCAGCGCCTGGCGAGCCGCTTCCACCTCGCCCTTCTCGGCAAGCAGATGGGCCAGGCGCACTCTTGCCTGCATGTACTGCTCGCCCTCGCCCACCTCGCGAAACCGTTCGATCGCCAGATCGCGCTTGCCTCGGGCTTCGGCAATCTGGGCAAGATGGAAGCGCACGCGGTCGGCGTCGTCGGGGCGCAACTCGAGCAGCTTGTCGAACTGCCTTTCCGCCTCGTCCCAGTCCTCTATCTGCATCGAGAGCAATCCCACGGCGTTTACCATCTCCCCGTCCTCGGGCGAGGCCGCGAGCAACTGCCGGAACGCCTCACGCGCTTCGGGATAGCGCTTGGCTGCGGCGAGCACCCGTGCTCGGGCGAGCAGCGCCTGGCGGGCATCGGGATGCGACTTGATGTAGTCATCCAGCAGCGCCAGCGATGCATCGGGGTCGTCACGCTGCAGCAACTGGGCTTTCATGAGTACCGCGGGCTCCCAGTCCGAGCGCAGCGCCAGCGCCTGGTCGATACGGGTCATCGCACTGAGCGTATCGCCGGCATTGAAGGCCGCATGCGCCCTTGCGAAATCGGCTTCGGGGTGCTCGAGGTAGGGTTCGGTCACCCGTTCGATGATCGCCCTGACGGCCTTCTTGTCCTGCATTTGCGCGAGCGCCGCGTTCAGGCCGAGCAGGTTGCGGTCGAGACTGTCGCCCGACTCGGCAAGGACCTTGGCAAGATGCACCTGGATCGCATCGACCGACACACCACCCCGTGACATCACTCCCGCGAGGATCCGCTTCGCGTCCGGCGAATCGGGATCCAGCCGCGCCCAGAGTTGGGCCGCCTCGGTCGCCGCCGGCATCTGCCGCGCATAGATCGCCACTTCGGTGGCCCGGCGCGCGATGCGCGCGTCCTGCGTCCGCCGTGCAAGATCCAGGTAGGCCGGCACGGCCACGTCGAACTGGCCACGCGCACCGGCGATCTCGGCGAGCAGGAATTGATATAACACCTGCGGGGTCAACTCGCCGCCGGCGGCCGCCACCACCGGCCGGATTGCAACCCCCTGGGTCGGCGCCGTCTGGGCGAGAGCCGGCGGCAGTGTTGCAAATGCCAGGGAACCCGCTCCCAGGAGCACGGCAAGGCGATGGATGACAGGCATTGAAGATTCTCGAAACGCTACGGTTTGGGCATGGGATCACAGCTGGACGCCGACGCGGCGCGCCTGGCGCCGTGGCAATGCGGATCACAACAAAGTGTGGATCCCCGCCCGCTTTGAGCAATGCAATACAATTCGGTTCGATCGATGTTAGGTAGTTTCTGCTGCCGGAGCAAGTCAGCCCCTTTCATGCACATTTACCGCGATGCCAGAACTGCCCGAAGTTGAAACCACCCGTCGGGGAATTGCGCCGCACCTGCTCGGCGTCACAGTGAGCCGGGTCGTGATTCGCAACCCCTCCCTGCGTCAGCCGATCCCCGCCGATCTCGACCTGACCCTCAGCGGCCGCACCCTGCAGAGTATCCGTCGCCGCGCGAAATATCTGCTGCTGGCCTTCGACCATGGCTGCCTGCTGCTGCACCTGGGCATGTCCGGAAGCCTGCGGGTCATCGGCCTGAATACGCCGCCCGGCAAGCACGATCACCTCGACCTCGAATTCGGTGACCGGGTGCTGCGGCTTCGCGACCCGCGGCGCTTCGGCCTGGCCCTCTGGCAGCCGGGAGCGGAGCCGCACCCGCTGCTCGGGCGGCTGGGAATCGAGCCGCTCGACGATGCCTTCGACGGCGCCTGGCTATATCGGGCAAGCCGCGGTCGCAAGACACCGGCGAAGCAGTTCGTCATGGACGGGCACCACATCGTCGGGGTGGGCAACATCTACGCCTCCGAAAGCCTCCATAGCGCGCGAATCCACCCCGCCACGCCGATCGGCACGCTCGGCCCGCGGCGCTGCGCGCGTCTTGCCGAAGCGATCCGCCAGACCCTCGGCGCTGCCATCGAGGCCGGCGGCAGCACCTTGCGGGATTTCGTTCATAGCGATGGCAAGCCGGGCTATTTCCAGCACCGCCACCAAGTCTATGACCGCGCCGGCCAGCCCTGTCCGCAGTGTGGCAGGACGATTCGCGTGATGCAGATGGGTCAGCGCTCCACCTACTACTGTCCGGGCTGCCAACATCGCTGAAGCGCGCGCCGTCCGTCGGCGCGGGCGACCTCGTGGCGGGTCGCGGCGGGGTGGGATTCTCAGCGGTCGAAAATGCCTCTATGCTGCAGTTTCCGGTCACGCCCCGGCGAGAGCCGGTCGGACCTACAGTTCTCACCCGCGCATCCGTAGACATATCGCATGAACCTGATTGACAGTTTTTCCGCTTACAGCCAGTGGCGCGACCGCTCCGCGGTGGCCGTCGAACGCCTGAGAAACTGGCTGCAGAGCAATCGCCTAGGCGATGCCCAAGGCGAGATGCGGCTGCAATACGCGCTCAATCGCCTGCGCGAAGACCAACTCACGGTTGCCTTCGTGGCCGAGTTCTCGCGCGGCAAGTCGGAGCTCATCAACGCCATCTTCTTCTCGGGCTACGGCGACCGCATTCTGCCCTCGAGCGCAGGCCGCACCACGATGTGTCCGACCGAGCTCCAATGGAGCCCCGGCGACACGCCTGGCATCGCGCTGCTGCCGATCGATTCCAGGGCCACTCACGCGAGCGTCGCGGAGCTGAAGCGCTATCCGGAAGAGTGGATCAGCAGCGAACTCGATGCGAACTCCTCCGAAAGCCTGCGCAGCGCGCTCGCGCGCGTGGGCGAGACCCGTTGGGTCGATAAGGACCGGGCCGTCGAGCTCGGCTTTGCGATCGACCCGGAGGGCAATACCGGGCTCAAACCCGGTGCCGATGGCCTGGTGGAGATTCCCAGCTGGCGGCACGCGGTGATCCGCTTCCCTCATCCGCTGCTCGAGAAAGGACTGGTGATTCTCGACACGCCGGGCCTGAACGCGATCGGCGCCGAGCCGGAGCTGACGCTGTCGCTGCTGCCCAACGCCCATGCCGTGCTCTTCGTGCTCGCCGCAGACACCGGCGTGACCCAGTCCGACCTCGCGGTATGGCGCGAATACGTGAGTGCCGGCCGAGGCAGCCGCCGCGGCTGCCTGGTCGCGCTGAACAAGATCGACGGTCTCTGGGACGGCCTGCGCAACCAGGCGCGGATCGACGAGGAGATCGCGCGCCAGGTTGAAAGCGTGTCGCGAACCCTCGACATCGAGGCAAGCCAGGTCTTCCCGGTTTCGGCCCAGAAGGCACTGGTTGCCAGAATCGGACACGACGCCACCCTGCTCGCCCGCAGCGAACTGGAGCGTCTCGAGACCGCGCTCATCGAGGATCTGCTGCCGACCAAACAGGATCTGGTGCGCGAGAGCACGCTGGGCGAAGCCGACGACCTGGTCCGCCAGACCCGCGAGCTGCTCAACGCGCGACTCGCCGGGATCCGCGAGCAGCTCCAGGAACTCACCGATCTGCGGGGCAAGAACCAGAGCGTCATCGAATACATGATGCGCAAGGTCAAGTCCGAGAAGGAGGAGTTCGAGCAAGGTTTGCAGAAGTACTACGCGGTGCGCAGCGTCTTCTCGAACATGACCAACAGCCTGCTCGCCCATCTGGGCCTCGATGCGCTGCGCGACGAAACCCGCCGCACCCGCGAGGCGATGCTGGACTCGTCGTTCTCGAAAGGCTTGCGCGACGCGATGCTGAACTTCTTCGCCAGCCTGCGCGGCAACCTGCACCGCTCGACCGACGAGATCGGCGAAATCACGCGCATGCTCGAAGCGATGTACAAGCGCTTCACCGTCGAGCACGGCCTCAAGCTGACGCCGCCCAACAGCTTCTCGACACTGCGCTACGAGAAGGAGATCGATCGTCTCGAAAAGGCCTTCAACAGCCAGTTCAACACCGTACTCAACATCGTCACCACCGAGAAGCACGCCCTCACGCAGAAGTTCTTCGAAACCATCGCGGTGCAGGCCAGGCGCACCTTCGAGGTCGCCAACCGGGATGTCGAGAACTGGCTGCGCGCGGTGATGTCGCCGCTCGAGACCCAGGTACGCGAGTACCAGCTACAGTTGAAGCGTCGGCTCGAGAGCGTCAAGCGCATCCACCAGGCGACCGACACCCTCGAAGAGCGCATCGTTGAACTGCAACAGTCCGAACAGGGCGTGCTGCACGAGCTCGAGGAGCTCACGCGCCTCTCCAACGAGATCCACCTGGAACTCAACAGGGACGTTACCGACCCGGATCACATGCTCGAGACGCGGGCCGCCTGAGCAACGGCGACGTCATCCCCGGCACGAAAAATGGACCCTCGCGAGGGTCCATTCATGTTTGCCAGACGCGGCAAGAGCGGGAAGCGAACCTCAGCCAGTCAGGCCTTGCCACCGGTCAGTTGAAGAAATTTCTCCATCAGCTGGTCCTTGGTCTCGGGCCGTTCCGGATCGAGCGGAATGCAATCGACCGGGCACACCTGCTGGCACTGCGGCTCGTCGAAGTGGCCTACGCACTCGGTACATTTGTTCGGATCGATCTCATAGATCTCATCACCCTGGTAGATCGCGCCGTTGGGGCACTCGGGTTCGCATACGTCGCAGTTGATGCATTCGTCGGTAATCATCAGAGACATGTCGTGTTCCTCTTCATTTCTCGGGTTTCGATTTGGTTTTGAGCTGCAGCCGTTCAAACACCAGCGGTTTCACAAATTTGCTCACATCGCCGCCGAGCCGTGCGATTTCCCGCACCATCGTGGCCGAAATGAACATGTACTCGTCTGCCGGCGTCAGGAATATGGTTTCGACGTCAGGATAGAGCCGGCGGTTCATGCCGGCCATCTGGAATTCGTATTCGAAATCGGAGACGGCTCTGAGCCCGCGCAGAATCACTCGTGCATTCTGCTGGGCGAGAAAACGCATCAGCAATCCGTCGAAGCCGATCACCGAGACGTTCGGATAGTCCTTGAGGACCTCGCGCGCGAGTTCGACCCGTTCATCGAGGCCGAAGATCGGCGCCTTCGCCTGGCTCGCCGCTACTCCGACAATCACGTGCTCGAACAACCGGGATGCACGCCGCACCAGATCTTCGTGGCCATTCGTGAACGGATCGAAGGTCCCCGGATAGACCGCGGTGCCGTCTCTCATCAACGCTCTCCTTGCTGCATCAGCTGGTAAAAAACCTGGCCCGCCTTGCCTCGCCTGACAGCGTTGTACGGCCCCAATTCACTCATCGGCCGCTCGGCCTCCACATAGAGCCAACCCCCAGGGGTCAGCATTCCTGCCAGCAGCGGCTCCACGCGCTCGATCAGACCCTTGTTGTAGGGGGGGTCGAGAAAGATCACATCGAAGCCGGCTGACGTCGTCGCAGCGAATTTTACCGCATCGCCGCGAACGATCTCTACACCTTCGGCTTGTAGGGTCTTTACCGCCTGCTGCAACGCCGCGCACGCAGCCGAGCTCTGTTCGACCATGGTGACCTTCGAAGCCCCGCGTGAAGCCGCTTCAAAGCCCATCGCACCGGTCCCCGCGAACAGATCGAGGACCGCCATGCCGGTAAGGTCCTGGCCGAGCCAGTTGAACACCGTTTCCCTGACCCGGTCCGGTGTCGGCCGAAGTCCTGGCACGGATGCCACCTCCAGCAATCGCGAGCGCCACTTTCCGCCGACGATCCTGACACGACTCATTGCGTCGCCGCCTGGGCCTGGTCGCCGTCTCCACCAACCACTACCGTTACCATTTGCTCCGGTCTGACACGGCGCCGGAAAGCATCGCGCACCGCCTCGGGGGTTACTTTCGCGACCGCCTCCGGATAGCGGCTCAGCCAGTCCAGCGGAAGTTCGAAGAAACCGATCACCGCGACATAGCCGAGCACCTTGCGATTGGAATCGAGTCGCAACCCGAAGCCGTTGACGATGTTGTCGCGCGCGGCGGCGAGTTCTTCGTCGCTCGGCCCCGCATCGAGGAAGCCCTTGAGGGTCTGGTTGACCACCTCGATCGCCTCTTCGGTCTGGCTGCCCTTGGTCTGCAGGCCAATCTGGAAGGGCCCCAGCTCACGGCGGGGCTCAAAATAGCTGTACACACTGTAGGCGTAGCCGCGCTTTTCCCTGACCTCGTGCATGAGCCGGGAGACGAATCCACCGCCCCCGAGCACATAGTTGCCGACCAGCAGCGGGTAGTAGTCGGGATCGTCCCGCTTGAGGCCGGGCAGTCCCATCAGCACATGTGCCTGGGCCGACGGATGCGCTTCGACGATGTGCGCCTGCCGCGTTGCCTCGACCGGCGGCGTCGCGGCCCCAGCTACACCTTTCGCGAGTCCGACGGTCAAGCGCTCGGCAAGTCGCGCGGCCGCCTCCCGGTCAAGGTCCCCGACGATCGCGATCGATGCGTTCGAGGCCACGAAATAGCGCTTGTGAAAATCCACCACGTCGTCCCGTGTGATGCGCGCCAGGCTCTCCGGCGTGGCCACATTGCCGTACGGATGCGTTTGGTAGATGCCTTTGAGGAAAAGGCGCCCGGCGATGGTATCGGGCTGGGTCAGCGCCTCCTTCAGGCCGGCAATGCTGCGGCCACGCTCACGCTCGACGATCGCCTCCGGGAACAATGGCTTGGCGAGCACCGTCGCCATCAGGTCGAGCGAGGCGTCCAACTCTGCGGCGCTGGAGAGCGTGCGTAGCGAGAAGCTCGCCCGGTCCATTTCCGAGCTGCCGCTGAACTGAGCCCCGACGTCGGCGAGCCGGTTGGCGATCGCGTCTTCGTCGAGCGAGCCCGCGCCCCGGTCAATGAGGCTGGCGGCAAGGCTCGCGAGACCGGCCTTGTCGGCCGGATCATGAGCCGAACCGGCCGCGAAATCGACCTGCACATCGACGATGGGCAGGCTGCGGCTCTCGACGAAATACACGCGGGCACCGCTGGCGCTCTGCCAATGCTGGATGTCGACCGCGGCAGTGGCGAGCACGGAAAAACCGCCCGCTCCGATCAAGGTCGATACGAATGCCGCGATCTTCAGGAACTTGGTCATGTGGTGCTCTCCGCTCAGTGGCGCAGGCCGGCCGAGCGGCCAGGGCGAGGTTTGTCATCGAGCGGCAGCGGGTCGAGCGTCGCCACCGAAAGACTGTCTTCGGAGAAATAGCGCTTCGCCACCGACTGCACCTCGTCTGCCGTCACGCTGCGGATCATCTCCATCATTTTCGGCTCGTCCCGCCAGGAAAGGCCGACGGCCTCGAGCATGCCGATCTCCATCGCCTGGCCCATCAGCGAGTCGCGCTTGTAGACCTGCCCAGCGATCGCCTGTGCCTTGACGCGGCGCAGCTCTTCCTGGCTCACGCCCTCCTGCTGAATCCGCGTGATCTCGCCGCGCAGGGCCTGCTGGACCTCCTCAACGGTGTGCCCCTTGGCCGGCGTGCCATCCATGATGAAGAGCGACTCGCCGCGCGCCGTCCCGTCGTATCCGGCGCCTGCCGAGAGGGCGACCTGCGAGCCCCGCACCACGTTCTTCGCCAGACGGGCGCCGTCATGGCCGTCCAGCACGGCCGCCAGCACCTGAAGCGCGTAGACATCGCGATCCTTCTCCACATCGCGCAGGGTCGGCGCACGCCAGGCCAGCATCACATAGGGCAGATCGGCGGGCGCCCGCACGTTCGCGGTACGGATGCCGGGCTGCCGAGGTTCGAGCACGGTGCGCCGCGCAGGCAGAGGATCAACCTTGTAGCCGCCGTAGAGCCGCTCGGCTTCGGCAAATACCTGTTCATGCTGGACATCGCCAACCACCACCACGTAAGCGTTGTTGGGCGCATACCACTGGCGGTACCACTGGCGCGCATCGGCCGACTTCATCTGCTCGAGATCGGTCATCCAGCCGATTATCGGCCTGCGATAGGGATGGGCGGTGAAGGCCGTCGCCATCAGCTGTTCATAGACCAGCGAACGCGGCTTGTCGTCGGTGCGCATGCGGCGCTCCTCCTTGACCACCTCGAGCTCCTTGGCGAAATCCTCGTCGGCAAAGCGCAAATGCCGCATCCGGTCAGCCTCGAGGCCCATCATCTCGCCCAGGCGGTCGGCCGGCACCTGCTGGAAATAGGCGGTGTAGTCGTGACCTGTAAACGCATTGTCCCGGCCACCCACCTTGGCTACGCGCTTGTTGAACTCGCCCGGACCGACCTCCTGGGTACCCTTGAACATCATGTGCTCGAGCACATGCGCCACGCCCGAGGTGCCGTCGATCTCGTCCATCGCGCCAACCCGGTACCACACCATGTTTACTGCCGACGGCGCGCGCGGGTCCTCCTTGACGATTACCTTGAGCCCGTTCTCGAGGGTCGTTTCATAGGGGTTGGCGAGGCATGTGGCCGCGGCCAGCACACCCGCGCAGGCCAGCACGGCCTGTCGCGCAAAGCTGCATCGCATCATTGACTTGTCCTGCATCTGTTAGAATCCGGAGCCTCTACCGCAGGCAGCAGCGTGCTCGCCCTGGGTCGGTTGCGAGGCATCTTAGCGGCATCGCGCCACGACTTCCAAAAACACCACTCTGACCGGACCTTCCAATGTTTGGTTTCTTCAAGAAATCCGGCAAAGCCGGCGCGTCATCGAAACCACAGCCCGACGAGCCACTGGTGCCGCCCGAGGCACCCGCCCCCGCCCCGGGAATCCCGCCCGCTGCGCCGGTGGACGCTACCGGAATCCCACCCGCTGCGTCGCCCCCCGGGAGTCCGAAGGCACCCGAGGTGCCGGCACCGAAGGCGGAGACGCCGCCCGTGCCCAGGCGATCCTGGGCCGAACGGCTCAAGGCAGGGCTTTCGCGCACCCGCAGCCAGCTCGGCGGAGGCCTTTCCAGCCTGTTCGGTCGCCGCAAGATCGACGAGGAGTTGCTCGAGGAGCTCGAGTCCACCCTGCTCATGGCCGATTGCGGCATCGAGGCGACCCAGCACCTCATCGATCAGTTGCGCAGGCGCTGGAAGAAGGATCGCCTCGAGACCGCCGACCAGTTGCAGCAGACCCTCTCGGATGGCCTGGCGAACATGCTCGCGCCACTCGAAGAGCCGCTGGACGTGAGCACCCACAAGCCCTTCGTGATCATGCTGGCGGGGGTCAATGGCTCCGGCAAGACCACTTCGATCGGCAAGCTCGCCAAGTGGTACCAGGGGCAAGGCAAGAGCGTGCTGCTGGCTGCCGGCGATACCTTCCGGGCGGCCGCGCGCGAGCAGCTGCAGACATGGGGCGAGCGCAATGGCGTGGCGGTGATCGCCCAGGAAAGCGGCGACCCGGCAGCTGTCATGTTCGACGCGGTCAACGCAGCCAAGGCGCGCGGCATCGATGTGGTATTGGCCGATACCGCGGGCCGGCTTCCTACCCAGTTGCACCTCATGGAAGAGATCGCCAAGGTACGGCGCGTGATCAACAAGGCCGACCCCACCGCCCCGCACGAGGTGCTGCTGGTGCTCGATTCGAACATCGGCCAGAACGCCCTGATGCAGGTGAAAGCCTTCGACAAGGCCATCGGCGTCACCGGCCTGGTACTTACCAAGCTCGACGGCACGGCCAAGGGCGGCGTGGTTGCCGCGATTTCGCGCCAGTGCCCGAAGCCGCTGCGCTTCATCGGCGTGGGCGAAGGCATCGACGACCTGCAGCCCTTCAAGGCGCGCGAGTTCGTCGACGCGCTGTTTGCGCCCGCCACTGCGAACCCGCGCTGAGCTGCCGCCTCGGCCACCAACACTGCGTCCAGATGATTGTCTTCGATCACGTAAGTCTGCGTTATCCCGGTACCGAGGGCGGCCTTCGCGATGCCAGCTTCAGCATCAGCCAGGGCGAACTGGTCGTGCTTTCGGGCCATTCCGGCGCGGGCAAGAGCTCCTTGCTCAAGCTCATTCCGGCCATCGAGCGGCCCAGCTCGGGCCGCGTGCTGGTCGGCGACCAGGATGTCGGCCGCCTGCCGCGCCAGGCGATTGCATTCCTGCGCCGCAGGATCGGGCTGGTGCTCCAGGAAAGCCGACTGCTCCTCGACCGCGACATCTTCGACAACGTCATGCTGCCACTCCTGATCACCGGCCACAGCGCCACCGATGCCGCCAAGCGTGCCAATGCAGCACTCGAACGCGTAGGCTTGTCGGGACGCGGCAAGGAGATGCCGCTGGCTCTTTCGGGCGGTGAACAGCAACGCGCCGCAATTGCGCGTGCGGTGGTCAACCGCCCTTCCATCCTGCTCGCCGACGAGCCGACCGCCCACCTCGACGCAGCCTACGCACGCGACATCGCAGCCCTGTTCCAGTCCTTTCACGCCGCCGGCGTGACGGTCATCCTCGCCACCCATGACGCGGACCTGTTCTCGGACATGCAGCCGCGTCGAATGACCCTGAACCAGGGTCAGCTGAACGCCCAGGAGCCCGCATGAGCTGGCTCGGCGACCACCTTCTCGCGGCACAGCGGGCCGCCCGCCAGCTCGCTGGCAACCTCATCGGCAGCCTCCTCACCGCGCTGGTGATCGGCATCGCCCTGGCCCTGCCCGCGGGCGGCCTGCTACTGCTCGACAATGCCGGGCGTGCCCTGGGCGAAGCGTCGGGTCGCCCCGAGATCAGCATCTTCATGAACGAAAAGGCCGGGCGCGCGGCAAGCGACGAGATCGCGCGCCGCCTTCAAGCCGACTCGCGTATCGCCTCGCAACGCTATGTGCCGCGCGACGAAGCCCTGAAGCAGCTCGCCGACAGCGGTCTCGCCGATGTCATCGAGGACCTGCCCGACAACCCGCTGCCCGACGCCTTCGTCGTGACTCCCAGGGGAGAGGACCCGGCTCTCTTCAACGAACTGCGCGAAACCTTTTCCGGCTGGCCGGAAGTGGCCCACGTGCAGCTCGATTCGGCCTGGATAGAACGCCTGCATGCGCTGCTCGAGCTTGGGCGCAAGGCCGTCGCACTGCTCGCCGCCCTGCTCGCTTCCGCGCTGGTGATCGTCACCTTCAACACCATCCGCCTGCAACTTCTCACCCAGCGTGCCGAGATCGAGGTCAGCCGGCTGCTTGGCGCGACCGATCGCTACATCCGCAGGCCCTTTCTCTGGCAGGGCGCGCTTCAGGGCATGCTCGGCGGCCTCGTCGCCTGGGCCCTGCTGGGCGCCATGGTGGACGCGCTCGCGGGGCCGGTTTCCCGGCTCGCGGCAAGCTACGGGACGGTGTTCACCCTGCAGTGGCCCGACGCGCCGCAGGTTGTGACGATGCTCGGCATGGTCGCCGCGCTCGGACTGCTGGGGGCGCTGCTGTCGGTGAATCGGCACCTCAAGACCGCTGGTTGAAGCTGGCTGGGCCTCGGGCCTTGGGCCACGCGACCGGACTCGAGCCCTTCGGGATGCGCGAGCCGGCAGTGGCAGGATCACGCCCTGCCGTGCGGGCGCCGGGAGAGGATCAGGCCCCGGCCCGCGAACCCCAGCCGCTTGTTACCCCCGCGATGCGGCCTCGGGGCAGGCGCGTTCAGGCGGTCCCGCCGACAGTCAGGCCGTCGATCCGCAGCGTCGGCTGACCGACCCCCACCGGCACGCTCTGGCCGTCCTTGCCACAGGTGCCGACGCCGGGGTCAAGGGCCATGTCGTTTCCGATCATGCTCACCCGGGTCAGCGCATCCGGGCCGTTGCCGATCAGCGTCGCACCCTTGACCGGGCGCGTGACCTTGCCGTCCTCGATGAGGTAGGCCTCGGCCGTCGAGAAGACGAACTTGCCAGAGGTGATATCGACCTGCCCGCCGCCGAAGTTGGCGGCATAGAGACCCTTCTTCACCGAGCGGATGATCTCTTCGGGCGCCTTGTCGCCGTTCAGCATGTAGGTGTTGGTCATGCGGGGCAGCGGCAGGTGGGCGAAGGACTCGCGGCGGCCGTTTCCCGTCGGCTTCATGCCCATCAGGCGCGCGTTGAGCATGTCCTGCATGTAGCCGGTAAGAATGCCGTCCTCGATCAGCACCGTGCGGCTGGTGGGATTGCCCTCGTCGTCGATGGTGAGCGAGCCGCGGCGGTCCGGGATGGTGCCGTCGTCGACCACGGTAACGCCCTTGGCCGCAACCTGCTGCCCCATGCGGCCCGAGAACGCGGAACTGCCCTTGCGATTGAAATCGCCCTCGAGACCGTGGCCGATCGCCTCGTGCAGCAGGATGCCCGGCCAGCCCGAGCCGAGCACCACGGTCATGGTGCCCGCCGGGGCGGGCGATGCGTCAAGATTCACGCGCGCCTGGTGTACCGCCGCGCGCGCAAACTCCTGCAAGCGCGCGTCGGTGAAATAGGCGTAGTCGAAACGCCCGCCGCCACCGCCGCTGCCCTGCTCGCGCCGGCCCTTGTCGTCCATGATGACCGTCACCGATACGCGTACCAGCGGGCGCACGTCCGCGGCAAGGTGGCCGTCATTGCGCGCCACCATGATCACTTCCCACGAACCCACGATGTGCGCCATCACCTGTGACACCCGGGGGTCTTCGGCGCGCGCCATCGCTTCGAGCCGCTCCAGCAGCTTGACCTTGGCGGTGTCCTCGAGCGAGGCGAGCGGGTCGTCGCTGCGGTACAGGCGGGCGGACGGCTGTGCCGCCCTCACCGACACCTTTTCGCTGCCGCCCGCCGGGCCGATCGCCCGGGTCGCCTCGGCTGCGGTGAGCAGCGCCGGCAGGCTGATGTCGTCCGAATAGGCGAAGGCGGTTTTGTCGCCCGAGATCGCGCGCACACCCACGCCCTGGTCGATATTGAAGCTGCCCGACTTGACGATGCCTTCCTCGAGGCTCCAGGCCTCGGTGCGGTGGTACTGGAAGTACATGTCGGCGTAATCGAGCCGGTGGGTGAATATCTGGTCGAAGACCTTGTCGACGGCCGCGATGTCAAGGTCGAACGGTTTCAGCAGATGGGTCTCGGCGACCTGGAGGGGATTCGTTTCGGTGTTCATGTGTTGTGTTCTCGATGCAATGATGGCCGCCGGTTTCACACCAGCGTGCGATGCGCCAGCGCCGGAAGGCTTTGCCTGATGCGCGCGATATGTTGGAGGTCGATGTCGCCACTGACGACTCCGGGGCCCTCGCGGCGGCGTGCCACGATCCCGCCCCACGGGTCGATCAGCATGGTGTCGCCGAAGGTGCGTCGTCCGCTGGGGTGACGGCCGCCCTGGGCCGGCGCGAGGACGTAGCATTGGTTCTCGATCGCCCGGGCGCGAAGCAACACCTCCCAGTGGGCCTCGCCGGTGGTGTAGGTGAAGGCCGCCGGCAGGACGATGAGGTCGACCCGGCCCATGGCGCGAAAGAGCTCCGGGAAACGCAGGTCGTAGCAGACCGAAAGGCCGACCCGCCCGAAGGGCGCGTCGAAGCACACCACCTCGCTCCCGGGCTCGATGGTCTGCGACTCCTCGTATCGCTCCTCGCCTTTCGAGAAACCGAACAGATGGATCTTGTCGTAGCGGGCGACCCGCCTGCCGCCGTCGTCATAGACCAGGGTGGCATTGCGCACCTTGCCGGGGTCGCCACTCGTAAGCGGCACCGTGCCACCGATCAGCCACACCCGGTTGCGCGCCGCGGCGTCGCGCAGGAAGTCCTGCAGGCGGCCTTCGCCGTCGCGCTCGCTGATACGCACCTTGGCCTGCTCGTCCGGCGAAATCAGGGCGAAGTACTCGGGCAGCGCCACCAGTCCTGCGCCCTCGCCGGCCGCCTGGGCGATCAGGGCGCCGACATCCTTCAGGTTGGCCTCCACCTCCGGCCCCGACACGGTCTGCACGGCGGCCACGCGGAACAGGCTCTGATGAAGCGATGAAGCGGACATTCAGCAATTCTCCTCGCGTAGGATCGGTCGGCGGCGCTGCAAGCATTGTGGCCGATTATCGCAGACTGGCGCGCAAAGCTCCGCGCGCATGATCGCGCAATCCTGGGACTGCGGCGAAACCCCGGCGTTCAGCGGGCACGCTCCGTTTCGGCCTTGTCCTGCCCGCTCTTCGCCGGCGCGTCGCGACCATTGAGGCGACGCACCAGGGGATCGTCCCATTTTCCGGTGATCCCGTACTCGAAGGCAAAGAAACGCTCGACAGGGTCCTTGAGCATCTTCTGCGCCAGATAGGTGACCACCCCTGCGACCGGATTGATCACCCCGGTGGCCGCATTCGCCAACGCCGCACCGACCGCGACCGACTCCGACAGGGTCGGCTGGACCTTGACCTTGAGGTCCTGCGTCTCGGCGGGCAGGTCGACACTGCCCTCCATGAAGACCTTCGCGGCGGGGCCGCGGATCTGAAGATCCGAGGTTCGCATGATGCCGCGCTCGATGTATGCCGAGCCTTCGATCCGGTCGAAGGCGAAGCCTTCGCTGAACACGTCACGGAAATCCAGTGTTATCCGGCGCGGCAGCGACTGCAGGCTGAGCACGCCCAGCAGGCGGCCGACCCCGGGTTCCAGCTTGTTGAACTGGCCGTCGCTGGCCTCGATATCGAAGCGCCCCGACAGACTCTGATAGTCGATCTTCGTGGGGGCGCCCTGCCAGTCGAACTGCCCGGACAGCGTGGCCTGCCCTCGACGCACTGCGTCCGGGTAGCCGAACTGGGCGAGATAACGCCCTGCGTCCCTGGCCTCCACCTTGACCGCCAGCTCGCTGCGCCGGCCCGGGCGCCAGCGGCCGTCGCCGCGCAACTCTCCTTCCGGACTGGCCAGCGAGACCTTGTCGAGCAGCCACACGCCCTCCTGGTTGCGCGCCCGAAGCTCCAGCCGTCCGAGGTTCTTGCCCCGCAGCAGCAGGCGCTCGGAAATCACGTCGAGGGTCGGCAGACTCCTGGTCGGCGTGTCGCTCGAAGACGCCTCGGCCTCGGCGCTGCCGGCCTTTTCGACGGGATCGACCGCGAGCCGCGAAAGCCGTGCCTGCAGCGTCCCTTCGTCACGCTGGCGCCAGTCGAAACTGCCCTCGACCGCCGGGCTGCTCACCGAGCCCTTCCAGCCACCCGCGTCCGCCGTTGCCTTGAGCACCACCTTGCCGAGACGCTCACCGAGCACCTGCAGCGCATCGGCCTGCAGAGTCAACGCCGATAGCGGCCACTGCGACCCATCACCCTCAGCGTCGGCCGAGGCCGGCGCATCGCCGCTGTCGATCGCCTTCAGCCACGCATCCACGTCGAGGACAGGCAGGTTCGCACTGACGAGAATCCCGCCATCCGCCTGCCGCAGGGTTTCGTTCCAGGCCACCCCACCGCGCGCCAGCAGCCAGCGCGCATCACTTCGACGCCGCATCACCTCGGCCTTGAGCTTGTCACCGAGGCTCAGCCCCAGGGTCTGGACCGCGCCCCCCTCGGAGGGGTCGAGGGAGAGCTGCAGGGGCCATTTCTCGGTTGCGCTCTTGTTGAAGGGGGCGGGCAGGCTCGATGCAATGCCCTGCAAATCGCTGCGCAGGACCACGCTGGAACGTCCGCCGCGGACGCTGACATCGGTCCTCCATGCGGTGCGGCCCGACAGGTGGGCAAGGATCGGCAGCGGGTAGGCCTTGGCGAGGGCCGCGGTGGCGATGTTGCCGGACGCCTTGATCGCCACGCTGCCATCCGCGAGCGTTCCGCCTGAGAGGCGCATCGGCTCGCCATACAGTCGCGCAGCGCCATCGGCGATCTCGAGCCGCTGGGCCGTAAAGCCGATCCGCGCCGATGCTTCGGTCAGTGCCGGCGCGGAGGGCGCGACGCGTACCGTGTTCGCGGCAAAGCGATACTCGCCCTTGACCGTGGTATCGGCGACATGCTGGAGCGGCATCACCAAGGTCAGGTCCAGGCTCCCGGCGCCGTCGGCGGTCATGCCCTCGGTAAAGTGTTCGATCCGTTCACCGACAGGACTCTGATTCACGAAGGCGAGAAAGCCGTTGCTCGGGCCCGCCGCGCTGCCCTTTATCGTAAGGATCTCGTCGGCATCGAGATCGGGCAATCGGGCCGTCACGCGACCGAGCCGGACCTCGCCGATGCGCCCTCGCTCGGCGGTGATGAGCATGCCCGCCCCCTCGAAACGCAATTCGCCGTCGATGTCGTCGATCGCCGGCCAGCCCGGGGCATACTCGAGGCGCGCAGCGGAAATCTTCGCCGTCACCAGGAACTGGCCGCCCTTGCCATCACGAAACGGGAACTCCGCAAGATTTCCCTGCAGCCTCAGGCGCGCATCGGCCGCCCTGCCGGAAACGATGCTGTCGCGCAGCCAGTGGCGTGTCTGCTCGTTCACCACCAGCGGCATGTAACGCCACACTGCCGTACCGTCGGCACGCGTCAGGCGCGCCTGCAAGTCGATCCGGCCGGGTCCGGATTCGTCCGGCGTGAAGCGCCCGCTGGCGCTGCCCGCAGCGTCGCCGTTCGAAAACTCCGCCTTGTCCAAACTGACCTCGAGTTCGCCGTCGCGGCGCGACCAGCCCCCGCCGGCCTGGAGCTTCTCGAAATTCAGTCGCGGCTCGGCAAAGATCCCGGGGAGATCGATGCTGGCCCCGCTGCTGGTGAGCGTAAAGCGACCGGCCTGATCGGTCCCGCTGACCTCTCCGGAGAGCCCTGCCATGCCCGGCCAGCCGTGCCCGGCTGCAAATCCGATACCCTCGAAGCTCGCCGCCAGCTTCCACGACGGCGACCGGGCCGCGCCGCGATCCCAGTCGAGCGACACGCCGCGCAGCCTTCCATCCGGCGACAGCGCCGCGAGACGCTCATGGATATCGGGCGCGAGCGGCAGGTAGCGGGAAAGCAGGGCGAAGGCGGTCACGTCGACCTGATTGACCGCCAGGTGCCCACCGTCGAGTTCGCCGGCGACGTTCTTCAAGACGCTCAACTCGAATTCGGTTCGCGGCAGCGCGAGCGATCCGTCGGCAAGCGACAGCGTCAATCCGCTCGAGCTGAGCGCGAATCCTCCCCGGCGAAGCTCGGCACCCAGGCGGCCGTCCAGCCGCGACAGATCGAGCTGCGGCAATGAATCGTCGAACTTCACGCTCACCGCGCGCAGCGACACGTCGGCAAGCACCTTGCCTATCTTTTCGCCATCGAGCGACAGCCAGGCATTGAGACCGCCACGCCCATCGATCGCAAGCGGATAATCCAGCCACGGCCGCCAGGCACCCAGCGCCGCATTCTCGAGGCGCGCGAAGAGCTCGCCGCGCCAGGTGCTCAGCACCGCGGGGTCGCTACCAAGCAGGTCGCCACGCACTTCGAGCCTGCCCGCAAGCCCGGATGGCGGCCGCGCGGTGAGCCCGAAGCGATGGCGCTTGCGGTCGTTGATCAGGCGGGCCTCCACCTTCTCGAGCTCCAGCGCCGCGGCACCGCGCAGCTCGTCGGTCCAGCTCAACGCGGCATCGTGGATTGCGATTTCGTCCTGCGCCAGCAGCCACTCCGCAAAGCCGCTCCCGCCGCTGGCGTCGGTGTCAACCGGCAGGCCGGCGACGATGATCCGGCCATCGGCCTCGCGCCTTATTTCGAGGCGCGGCCCGAAGAACTCGAGCAGGCTGAAATGCGGCTCGAGCCGGGCAAGGCTGGTCCAGGAGAGCGTGGCGTCGACCCGCGAGAGCATCAGCGCGTCGCGTCCGGCCTGGTCGCGAACGACCAGCCGGGCAAGCTTGAGGCGTGGCCTGAGTCCGTTCCAGCTCGTGTCGATTGCACCGATATCGACCGGCAAACCGAGGGCCTCGCCAATCGCCAGTGCGATCTCGCTCCGGTAGGCGTTGGCCTGTGGCAGAAGGATGTAGCGAACCCCCAGGATGCCGAGGGCTGCGACGAAGTAGGCGAGCACCAGCCCCCTGAAAATCCAGGTCGCTGCACGCTGCAGGACGGCGCGCCGCGGGGGCGAAGAGCTGGGAGGGGAACTTGAAGGGGTCACGGAGCAAAGCCGCAGGTCGGCTGAACCATCTCGTTGGGGGCGGGAACTGCGCGCCATTTCTGCCTTGCGCGCTTCAGGCTCGACTAAAATGCCCCATTCAGGAGCCGCCCTCGACTTGGCGCGGCGTCGATCTGCAATTCTACCGAAGCGGCCACAACCATGCCTTCCGAACTCCCGGCTTTCGCCGAAGCGATCGCAAAAACTGCTGAATTCTCACGTTTCCTTCGCCGCCAGCTCGACGCCCGAGCATGGCTCGCCGAGCAACTCGAAGCTCACCTGGCGACACCACTGGACGCACAGGCGATGCAGGCCTTCGTCGCGGCCCAGCAGATCGGCCCGGAAAACCTCCCTGCCGTATTGCGCCGCCTGCGCGCCTGGGTGATCGCCCATGTCATGGTACGCGACGTCTCGGGCCTCGCATCGCTCACGGAAGTCACCGAAACCATGACTGCGCTGGCCGATTTCACCGTCGCCACGGCTTGCGACCACCTGCACGCCGCCCTCGCCCAGCGCCACGGCCAACCGCTCGACGCCAGCGGCAGCGCACAGCAGCTGATCGTGATCGGCATGGGCAAGCTCGGCGGGCGCGAACTCAACGTCTCCTCGGATGTGGACTTCATCTTCGTCTATCCGGAGGACGGCGACACCAACGGTCCGAAATCCATCAGCAATTTCGAGTTCTTCGCCAAGCTGGGAAAGAAGCTCATCCAGGCCCTCAACGAGATCACCGAGGAGGGCCAGGTCTTCCGCGTCGACATGCGTCTGAGGCCGAACGGAGACTCCGGACCGCTGGTGTGCAGCTTCGAGATGCTTGAGAACTATTTCATCACCCAGGGGCGCGAGTGGGAGCGCTACGCATGGATCAAGGCACGGGTGATGCATGGCGCGCGCGGCGACGAGCTGGCCGCGATCTCGCGGCCCTTCGTGTTCCGCAAGTATCTCGATTTCGGCGCGATCAACGCGATGCGCGATCTGCACGCCCAGATCCGTCGCGAGGTGGCGCGCCGCGACATGGCAAACAACATCAAGCTCGGCCCCGGCGGCATTCGCGAGATCGAGTTCATCGCTCAGGTGTTCCAACTCGTGCGCGGTGGCCGCGACCTTGCGCTGCAGGTCAAGGCCACACTGAAGGTGCTTGCGCTGCTGCCGGAGCGCGGCATTCTCGACGGAGACACCGTCACCCGGCTCTCGCTCGCCTACGACTTCCTGCGCCAGCTGGAGCACCGGCTGCAGTATCTCGACGACGCCCAGACCCATAACCTGCCGGATGACGCCGCGGACCAGGCCCTGATCGCATCGGCGATGGGCTGCGCGACCTACGATCAACTCATGACGACGCTCGATGCGCACCGCGCCGTCGTCAGCGCGAACTTTGAACGAGTGTTCGGCGATCCGACCGAGGACGACCATGCCCTCGACGGGATATGGAGCGATGCAGGCGATCCGCAGACATGCACCGACGGTCTCGGGAGACTCGGCTTCAAGGACCCCTCGGCCGCATCCCGCCGCCTCGGCGAAATTCGCAGCAGTGCCCGCTATCAACAGATGCCGGTACAGCACAAGGTCCGTTTCGACGGGGTCATGCCGCGCGCCCTGGCGGTCGCCGCCTCGATGCCGAATCCGGACCAGACGCTCGAGCGCATTCTCGACCTGCTTGAGGCCATCAGCCGTCGCGGCGCCTACCTCGCCCTGCTGCAGCAATATCCACAGGCCCTGGAACGGGTTGCCGAGCTTTTCAGCGCCTCGCGCTGGGGGGCCACCTATCTCGCCCGCCATCCCATTCTGCTCGACGAATTCCTCGACGCCCGGCAACTTGGTGCGATCCCCGACCTTTCCGAGTTCCGCCGTGAACTGGAAACCGAGCTCGATCGACTCGAACCGGACATGGAGCGTCAGATGGACGTCATGCGGGAACGCCTCCACGCCCAGGTGTTCGCCATGCTGACCAAGGACATCGCCGGCAAGCTCACCGTAGAGACGCTGGCCGACCACCTTTCGGCGCTCGCCGACCTGATCCTCGAGCTGACGATCCCGACGTGCTGGCGCAAGCTGCGCAAGCGCCACTGCGAGACGCCCGCGTTCTGCGTGATCAGTTACGGCAAGCTGGGCGGAAAGGAACTCGGCTATTCCTCGGATCTAGACATCGTCTTTCTTTTCGACGACCCCAACCCGGACGCGATGGAGCTCTATTCGAGGCTCGCCCAGCGCATCAACAATTGGCTGTCGAGCCAGACCGCCGCCGGCATCCTCTACGAAACGGACCTGCGCCTGCGACCCAATGGCGACGCCGGCCTGCTGGTGACCAGTGTCGACGCGTTCCGCCAGTATCAGCTCGAATCCGCATGGACCTGGGAGCACCAGGCCCTCACCCGGGCCCGTTTTTCTGCCGGCGCCCCATCGATCGGCCAGCATTTCGAAGCGATCCGCATCGAGGTGCTGCGGCAGAAACGCGACCCGGCCAAGCTGTCCGCCGAAGTCATCGAAATGCGCAAGAAGATGTACGACACGCATGGCGGCAGGAGCGAGCTGTTCGACCTCAAGCACGACAAGGGCGGCTTGATCGATGTCGAATTCATCGTCCAGTACCTGGTGCTGTGCCACGCCCACGCACATCCCGAACTCTGCGGCAATCTGGGCAACATCGCCTTGCTAGGCATTGCCGCGAAGCTCGGACTGATCGACACGGAGCTCGCGACCGGCGCCGCGACAAGCTACCGGGTCTTTCGCCGACACCAGCACAGGCTGAGACTGGATACCGGCAGCTCGCGCATCCCGGCAGCGGAGGTCGGCGGCGAGCGCGAGGTCGTCATTGCCCT
The DNA here is from genome assembly GCA_024235595.1 of Zoogloeaceae bacterium. GTDB lineage: Bacteria > Pseudomonadota > Gammaproteobacteria > Burkholderiales > Rhodocyclaceae > Cognatazoarcus. The sequence continues at coordinate 95,830 of JACKMC010000009.1, forward strand.
GTGGAAGCAGGTCTTCGGCGTGGAGCGCTGACCCGCATTACTCACACCGCGGCGCAGCGACGGCCCGGCGCCTTCGGCCATCGACCCAGGCGTGGCGAAGGCCGAGCGCGGCACAGCCCTGTCGGGCAGCACCGCGTGAGAGTGAGCCTCGCCACGGCAGGCATCTCGCTGGCCTCAGCCATGGTGATCCGATCAATGCAGGAGGATGTCCGACCGCGAAGCGGCGCCACCCATGCCGCAAAAGGAGAATGCCACTTCGCAAAGTGGCATTCGTGGCGTTAGCGAGGCGCAGGTTCATCCGGCCCGCGGGGCCGGACCGTGGATCAGGCCTGTGCCTTGGCGATCTGGCGATAACGGTGCAGCAGCGGCTCGGTGTAGCCACTCGGCTGGGTACAGCCTTCGAACACCAGCGCGCAGGCTGCCTGGAACGCAACGCTGTCGGCAAGGTTCGGCGCCATCGGCCGATAGGCGGGGTCGCCCGCGTTCTGGTCGTCGACCACGGCGGCCATGCGTCGCATGGTTTCTTCGACCTGCTCACGACTCACCACGCCATGACGCAGCCAGTTGGCGATATGCTGGCTGGAAATGCGCAGCGTCGCGCGGTCTTCCATGAGACCGACGTTGTTGATGTCCGGCACCTTCGAGCAACCCACGCCCTGCTCCACCCAGCGTACGACGTAACCCAAGATGCCCTGGCAGTTGTTGTCGAGTTCCTGCTGGCGTTCGGACTCACTCCACTCGGCCCGCTCGACCACGGGGATCGTCAGCAGATCGGTGAGGAGACGTTCGCTCTCCGCGGCGAGGTCGAGCTTCTCGATTTCCTGCTGTACTGCCGAGACGTTGACCTGGTGATAATGCAGCGCATGCAGCGTCGCGCCCGTCGGCGACGGCACCCAGGCGGTGTTCGCGCCGGCCTTGGGGTGGCCGATCTTCTGCTCTAGCATCGCCGCCATGAGGTCGGGCATTGCCCACATCCCCTTGCCGATCTGGGCACGGCCGCGCAGTCCGCAGTCCAGTCCGATCAACACGTTGCGGCGCTCGTAGGCCTGGATCCAGGCGCTGTTCTTGATATCGCCCTTGCGCATCATGGGCCCGGCTTCCATGGCCGTGTGCATCTCATCGCCGGTGCGATCGAGGAAGCCGGTGTTGATGAAGGCCACGCGGGCCGGCGCGGCGGCAATACAGGCCTTGAGGTTTACGCTGGTACGGCGCTCTTCGTCCATGATGCCGAGCTTGACGGTATGGCGTGGCAGCTCGAGGAGTTCCTCGACCCGACCGAACAGTTCGTCGGCAAAGGCAACCTCCGCCGGACCGTGCATCTTCGGCTTGACGATATAGATGCTGCCACGACGGGAATTGCCCTTGCGCCTCAGGTCGTGGCAAGAGATCAGCGTGGTCACCACCGCATCGAGAATTCCCTCGGGGATTTCGTTGCCTGCCACGTCGAGGATCGCGGGGTTGGTCATCAGGTGCCCCACGTTGCGCACGAACAGCAGGGCGCGGCCATGGAGGACCACCGCCTTGCCGTCGCTGCCAGTGTATTCGCGGTCGGCGTTCAGGCGGCGGGTGACGGTCTTGCCGCCCTTCTCGAACTCGTCGACCAGCGAACCCTGCATCAGGCCCAGCCAGTTGCGATAGACGACCACCTTGTCGTCGGCATCGACCGCCGCGACGGAGTCCTCACAGTCCATGATGGTTGAAAGCGCCGCCTCGACCAGCAGATCGTTCACACCCGCGGCGTCCGACCCACCGATCGCCCCGCTGCGGTCGATCTGGATCTCGATGTGAAGGCCGTTGTTCCGCAACAGGACCGCATTCGGCGCGGCGGCGTCGCCCTGGAAGCCGACGAAACGGGCCCCGTCGGCCAGTCCGGCCACCGAACCATCCTTGAGCGAGACCCGCAATGCACCGTCACTCACGGCATACGAGATCGCATCCGCATGCGAGGCTCCGGCAAGCGGTGCCGCCTGATCGAGCACCGAGCGACCGAATGCGATGACCTTCTGGCCGCGCACCGGATTGTAGTCCTTGCCACGAGCGGCACCGTCGGCATCGCTGATCGCATCGGTGCCATAGAGCGCATCATAGAGCGAGCCCCAGCGGGCATTGGCCGCATTCAGGGCGTAGCGCGCATTCATTACCGGCACCACAAGCTGCGGGCCGGCCTGCACCGCCAGCTCGTCGTCCACGTTGGTGGTGCTGATCTTCACATCCTTGGGAACCGGCATCAGATAGCCGATCGATTCCAGGAATGCGCGGTAAGCCGCCATGTCGCGTACTGGACCGGGATTGGCGCGATGCCATGCATCGAGTTCGCTCTGCAAGCGATCCCGCTCGGCGAGCAGCGCCTTGTTCTTGGGCGCCAGGTCATGCACCAGCTTGTCGAAGCCGGTCCAGAAGCTCGCTACATCGAGGCCGGTTCCCGGCAGGGCTTCTTCATCGATGAAGCGTTGCAGATTGGCGGCAACCTGCAGTCGCTGGCACTTGGTACGTTCGGTCATGGCTCTGGCTCTCTTATCGCAAAAACGGTTCGGTCAACTAGGTCTGAATGGCATTCGTCGTCTGTCTGGCCGCCCAGGCGCTGCGGGGGTGCTCCGCGCGAGCGACTATTTGACAGTGCGCGCCCCTTGCAGGGATCGAGCGCCGCAGCCGACGAATCGGAAAACCGCTCGTCCTGCACGATCGCCTTGAATGGAAAATGTTTCCACCAGTGAGGCCGGACCATACAAAACGCGCAGTTTCACCAACCCGAAAGAATGGCGCCGAATATCATCGAGGTCAATACGGAAGCGGCCGGAAACGGCCTTGTGAATGCATTCGAGCTGCGCCCGGCATCACGGAGAAGGCATTTTCGCTGCCTCGTCGTGATGCGTCGACTGCCGCTGCCGTCCCGCCCGCATCGCAGCCTCGGAGCAAGGAGCGGCCCTCATCTTGCCAGACGTTTCGTGTTCGAATCTTTCCGGAATCTCGCGAATGCCGATTCGTTGACTCTGCGAGGGCAAGGCTGCCGACTCCCGATCGCCGAACGGCAAACAAAAAAGCCACTCCGAAGAGTGGCATTCTTGTCGGGATACTTTGGTCGGGGAAAGAGGATTCGAACCTCCGGCCCCTGCGTCCCGAACGCAGTGCTCTACCAGGCTGAGCTATTCCCCGCTCGTTGCAAACCCGGCTAGTAGACCCGGGCAACTGCAAAGTCCGACAATTGTAGCAGCGAGTTTTTGAAATTGGAAGCGGGAACGCACTCAAGTGCGGCAATCGCCAGATCCGCCTCTGCCGCGGCATAGCGACGAGTCTCCTCGAGCGCTCCCGATGATTTGATAGCTTCCATTACTGCCGCGAAATCGTCTCGCCCACCCACTTCGATGGCATGGCGAACGATCGCCGCCTGCGCGCTCGTGCCGTGCTTCATCACGTGGATCAGCGGCAAGGTCGGCTTCCCTTCCGCGAGGTCGTCTCCGAGGTGCTTGCCGGTCTGTGCTTCGTCGGCGGAGTAGTCGAGCACATCGTCGATCAGTTGGAAGGCGGTACCGAGATGCATGCCGAAGGCCGCCATCTGGTCTTCCTGCTCCGGCGTTGCGCCGCCGAGAATCGCGCCGAGTCGGGTCGCCGCCTCGAACAGCTTTGCAGTCTTGAAGCGGATCACCTGAAGATAGTCATCCACGCCAAGGTCTGCGTCGTGACAGTTCAAAAGTTGCAGCACCTCGCCCTCGGCGATGGTGTTCGTCGCATCCGCAAGCACGCGCATGACACGCATTTCACCGACGCCCACCATCATCTGAAAGGCGCGCGAATACAGGAAGTCGCCGACCAGCACCGATGCCGCGTTGCCGAACAAGGCATTGGCCGTCTGGTTTCCGCGGCGCAGGTCGGATTCATCGACCACATCGTCATGCAACAGCGTGGCGGTGTGGATGAATTCGATGACAGCAGCAAGGACGTGATGATCGGTGCCCTTGTAGCCGAAGGCCCCTGCCGAAAACAGGGCCAAGGCCGGCCTGAGTCGCTTGCCGCCGCTCTGGATAATGTATTCGGCGACCTGGCGGATGAGAACGACGTCGGAATGCAGACGTTGGCGAATGACCGCATCGACAGCCTTCATATCGGCATCAATCGGCGAATAGAGCTGCGCTAGAGACACGGTGTGGGGCTGAAAGGAAAACCGCGATGGTATGGGTCCAGTACGAGTGGCGTCAAGGCGCGCTCAATTTGCGACATGATCGCTCGGCAGCAGCAGGTCGGGGCGGTCGGTCACCAGCGCATCGGCGCCTGCGGTCCACCAGCGTCGGGCGCGGCCGGGATCGTTCTCGGTGTAGCCGAGCACGAACAGCCCCGCAGCCTTGAGCGCCTCGATCCGTGCTTCCGTCCAGGCATCGACATTGGCATGCAGGCACACGCAGCCAAGCCGTCGGCAGCGTTCGATGGCATCGGTGGGGATCTCCTCGACCAGCAGGCCAAAGGACAGGCGCGGCGCCGTCTGTCGGGCCGCGATCAGGGCGGTCTCGGAAAACGAGGAAAGCAAGGGCTTGCCATTCGCCCCCCCCCACAAGCGTTGCGAGAGGCTGGCGACCAGCGCACCGGTCTCGGCCTCGAAGCCTCGCGCGGGCTTGATTTCCACATTGGCGCTCATGCCGAGCTCGATGCAGAGCCGCGCCGCGGCTTCGAAAGTCGGCAAAGCCTCACCCGAGAATGCCTTGCCGTGCTTGCAACCCGCATCGAGACGGGCCAACTCCCCACTGCTCAGTCCGGCCACTCGCCCGCTGCCGTTGGTGGTCCGATCGACCGTCTCGTCATGAATAAGGACCGGGACCGAATCGAGCGACAGCATCACGTCGAACTCCACCCCGGAGCAGCCGAGGGCTGCGGCGAGACGGATGCCTGCAAGCGTATTCTCCGGCGCCAGGGCACCGCCGCCGCGATGGGCGAACAGGGCCGGCCAGGGCCAGGGCCCGAGGGAGTCGCCGCTCATCTTGACTCAACAACCGTCACAGCGACCTCCCGAACGCACAACCGCGTTGTCGAGCGCCTGCTTGGCCGCCTTGCTGTCTGCCCACACGTCGTGCAACTCTTCGGAAAGAATCTTTCGCACCGCGACGCTCCCCGGATACGCCGAAGCCCGTGAACTTGCCGTCACCGGACGGTTCGTGAGCTGGCTTACCGCGACTTTGATGCTCGCCATCTCCGGCTGCAGCAATTCACTGTCCGAGGCCAGCAGTCCCGCACGATTGAGCGGCAGGTAGCCACTGTCACGCTGCCAACCGACCTGCGCCTCCGGACTGAGCCAGTAGCTCACCAGGCGGGCGACGCCAAGGTAGTCCTGCTTGTTGAGCCCTTCGGCGACCCACAGCGAGGCGCCGTCGGCCAGGGTGTTCTGCGGCGCCCCGGGATAACCCTCGTGGTAGGGCAGGCGCGCAACAGCGACTTCGAAGCCGGTCTTGTCGCGAAACTCCGCATAGGCGGCCGACGAGGCCGTCAGCACCGCACATTCGCCGCTCGCGAATCGCCGCTCCGCTTCACCCTCGGCATCGAACAGCTGCAGGTAGCGAGCCCGGTACCAGCTCGCCATCTTGGCGATGTGCTTGACCTGAAGCATGCCGTTGGTGGCAAGGGTTTCCTTTTTCCCGTTCATTCGAACGGTCGGCTCATTGTGCCAGGCGCTGGTGTTGTCGATGAGGATCCAGTCCGGATCGGCCGAGGTGTACGGACAGGCGAAGCCCGCATCCATCAGTCGCCCGAGGAGGTTCTGAAGGTCATCCCAGGTCTCGGGCACCGGCTCCGATTCCGCGCCGATCTCCCTCAGCGCCTGCTTGTTGAGGTACATCACCGGCGTGGCCAGCGCCACCGGCAGCGCCAGCAAGCGCCCGCGTGAATCGATTGGCGTAGGGGTTACGAAGGCCTGGGGCTTGAAGGTCTTGAGCGCCAGCCCGGCTCCTGCCATGACCCGGTATAGGGAGCGGTAGCGGGGCTTTCCGGTGAGGAAACGCTCCTGCTCGGCATCGCCCAGCAGCAACATCGCGGGCAGCTTGCCCTGCGACCAGTCACGCTCGCTCAGCACAACCCGTTGCGCAGGCCCGCTGGCGTTGTAGGCATCGACCAGACGCTGCAACTGCGCCGCCTTGGATGGATTCAGGTGGTGAACGATTTCAAGTTCACTGGCCTGCTGTGGCGGCTTTCCGGCCGCGCCGGCGAGCCCGGCAAGAAAGAAGCATGACGCAAGTAGAAAGCTCGCGCGCACGGCGCGGCCCAGCGGTTCAAAGGTGCTCATGGCACTCCACATCGAGTGAGTCAGGCGACGATTATCCCTGAAACCGGAACTCGATGCGGGCCACGAAGCATCGCACCTGATGCGGGGCGGTCACGGTCAAGTTTTCGCCCTGCGCGACGTTACAGGAAATTATCACTGCGTCACGCGAGCAAGATGAAATGACCACGAAAGCGCTCTTCGCAATGCTACTGTGCCTGTGGGCACTCGCAGGCTGCGAGCAGTTGGGCATTCCGGATCCAGCCAAGGAGGCGGCGGCGGCCGCCGACGAGGGAAAGGCCGTGGGCGCGGCATGTCGCCATTCGGGGCGAGCCCTCGAGGACTGCTACGCGCTCAACCCTGGTGCGCCAAAAGCCGCTGTATTCGACGGCTGGCGGTCGATGAACGATTACATGGTGGAAAACAAGCTCGAAATCGTGCCCCCCACCCTGCCACCGACGACGATGGCCCTGCCTTCGCGCAAACCCCAGGCCGAAAGCCATGCCGACGCTGAAAAGACGGCCGACGAAGCGCATCCGGTGGTCAAGGAAAACCGCATCGAGACGCGCCGCTCGACGCTGCGCACTCGCCGCGACGCAGGTCACTAGCACGCTGGTGCGCTCAGGACGATCTGGCGCGATACCAGGTGACGAATTCGTCGAGCGGCATGGGCCGCGCGAGCAGGTACCCCTGCAACAGATCGCACCCCGATTCCGCCAGGACCGCCCGCGTGGCTTCATCCTCGACCCCCTCCGCGACCACGCGCAGGCCGAAACCATGGCCGAGTCGAATCACCGCATCGACGATCGCACGATCGCGTTCCGAGCGATCGAGCTGGCGCACGAACAACTGGTCGATCTTGAGCTCCGAGACCGGCAGGTTTCGAAGGTAGGCCAGTGACGAGAAACCGGTACCGAAGTCGTCGAGGGCAACGTCGCAGCCGAGCTCCCTCAGACGTACGATCACCTGGCGCACCCGCACCTCGTCGGAGAGCAGCGCCGTCTCGGTAATCTCGAGCGTGAGTTGCGAGGGATTCACACGCCAGGTGCGCAGGCCCTGGCTGATCAGGTCGGGCAGTTCCTCGTCGCGCATGTCGGCCGCGGTCAGATTCAGGGACAGGCGCAACGCCATGCCCTGGGCGGTGAGCTCGCTGATCATCCGCACGGAATGCATGATCAGCCAGCGCGAGAGCTGGGGCAGCACGCCGAGCCGGTCGGCCAGCAGGATCACTTCGGGCGGCGCCACCGCATCACCCGAGTCGCGATACCAGCGCAACAACAGTTCGGCCGACTCGCAACGGCCGCTCCGAGTATCGAGCTGCGGCTGCAGCACCAGTTCGAACTGCTGAAGCTGCAGGGCACGGATGAAATCGCGCTCCTGGTCCACGTAGACCTGGACCGTTGCGGCAATGTCTTCGCGATAGTCCTCGAATCCCCGCCCGGTCTGGCGCGCGACCACCAGGGCTATGCGCGCGGCATGTTCCAGGGTCTCGGGATCGGTGCCGTGTTCGGGGCCAACCGCCCCGCCCGCGGCGATTCTCCCCCGCAATTGCCGCAGTTCGCCGTCGAGCAGCGATTCGCAGACCTCGACGAGACGGTTGGCTGCCAGCCTGACCTGCGCGGGACTGCGCAGGGCCGGCATGAGCAGGGACCATTCGTTGTCGCCAGTCGCGCACAGCAGGTCACCCGGTCTCACCACATCGCGCAGCGCGTCCGCGATCATCAAACGCAGCCGATCCTGGTCCGGCACTGGCAGATGCTGGACGGCCACACCCCATTCGAGGGTCAACACAACAAGTCCAATGCGCACGCTGTCGGACGCGGTGTCGAGCCAGCTGCCGAGCAGACGCATGAACCGATGCCGGTTGGGCAGGCCGGTGACCTCGTCGATTTCCTCGAGCCGCGCCCGCAGGCGCTGCTCGCGACGAATGGTCGAAGAGCTCAACACCGCGGCAACCCCCAGCATCAGGCGCTCCAGCGCGAACAGGATATCCACCTCGAGCTGATAGACGACCGCCCGCTCACCCACCAGGCGCCGCCCCGCTGCAGCGAGCGTCGCGGCACAGGCTTCGAGCACGAACCCCACGTCGGAGCCCGAGTCACAACAGCCCAGCCACAGCCGCAGCAGCCTGCCAATCCAGTCCGGATCGCCCGCCCAGGCTTCGGCACGCAGGAGTTCGGCGCAAAAAAGCGCTTCGCCAGCAGCAGCCGATTCCGATGCGCTGGAGAGACGGCCTCGCGCTGCCATCAGCACCGCGAACTCCGCGGACAGCTCCTTGGGGTCCACCACCTTGGCGAAGGCGCGGATTGCGGCAAGTTCGGCAATGTCGATTCCGAATCGCTCCCGCAAGGCCGCCAACGCCTCCGAATCGAAGCGGTCGACTTCTTCCTGAATCGCCGCCGTGATGGCATTCATAGGAGATAGAACTCCTGCGGATCGATGCCGTAGGCATTGGGCGGCAGCGCTCTCACCACCGCATAGGGCTCACCATCGGGCGCAGGCGGATCGTAAAGAAGATCGAGGATCGGCGGATGGGCATTGGGGCTCTTGTCGGGGGCGAGAAGCACCATCACCCGCGGCTTGAGACGGCGAACACGATTCTGGCCGATCACCACCGCCACCTCGCCACTGTTGAGCTCGACCAGCGAACCGACCGGATAGATTCCGATGCACTGCACGAACTGATCGACCAAAGTATCGCGGAAGACCCGGTCGCGCATTCCGATCAACTGTTCAAGCGCCTGTTGCGAAGTGTAGAGCTCGCCGTAGCCCCGCTCGCGCGTCATCGCGCAATAGCTGTCGACCAAGCCGGAGATCTCAGCATTCATACCGAGCGCTTCACCGCGCAGGCCTTCGGGATATCCGGAACCGTCGAGGCGTTCGTGGTGGCGACGGACGATCTGCAGGATCATTTCGTTACAGCCAGCGCCCTCCTTGACGATCGCGATCGAGAAATCGACATGGGTCTTGAATATTTCGTACTCGAGCGGCGTCAGGCGGGTGTTCTTCTGCAGAAGGCGCTGCGGCAGGCGGATCTTTCCGACATCCTGCATCAAGCCCGCGATGCCGAGCGCCGCGGTCGTTTCCTCGCCAAGGCCCAGGCTCCGCGCAAAGATCATCGCGTGCACCGACACGTCCAAGGCATGGTCGTAGGTATATTGATCCGTCCGCTTGAGACGAGTCAGCCACAGCAGTGCGTCCGGATTTCGCGCCACGCTGCGGACCATGTCCTCCACGCCTTCGCGCAACTTGCCAAGGTCGGGATTGAGATTGCCGCGGACATCGTCGATGACTTGCTCGAGCACCATCTGGGTGCGGGCAAACGATGGCACCACCCGCACCAGCTCCTGCTCGACCGGGACCGTTTCGGCTTGACGCAGGCGTGCGCGCCGAATCATCTCGTCGGAGAATTCATCGAGGTTTTCAGGCTCACCCAATCGTCGCGATGCGGAGCGACCGAACAGCCCTCGCAGCGGATTCAACAGACGCTCCAGGCCACCCGGGTTTCTCGCCGCTTTCGCGCCCTCGGCGGAAAACCCGCGTCCGAAGGGATCGTCACTGTCGGGCGTGCCCAGATGGGTTTCGCTCCGTGTAACCGCGCCAAGCTCAGACACCGAGGGGAGTTTCTCGAGGTTTCCTGTCCGGATCAGGCGCATGATCTCCAGAAAATCGGGCATGCGCGCCGCGCCCTCCGCCGCGCCGGCTTCCTCATCGTGGACGATGGCGTTGCGCAGGCTGCGACCGACGCTGGAGGTCACGTCCTCGGCCTCCGGCGCGCGAAAATGCTCGCCCACCGAGCGGCTCCGATCCACATAGACGAAGCGGCACAGGGACTGCAGCTGGACCAGAACCTCCTCGTCCTCGATCAGAAAGCCCTGCATGAGGAATGGCGAATCCAGCCATGGACGATCGAGTTCGCACACGAACAGTCCGGTCGTCAGATCCGACGCGGCGACGATCTCCTTCACCTCGGAACCTCTATGGATACCTGTTTCATGAACGTCTCAAGGGGCGGGATTTGGAAAGCGCAGGTGGATCCGCTCGATCTCTTCCAGCACCGCGGGTTCGGGCCGCCAATCCCACGCTTCAAGGTTCTCGGCGAGTTGGGCCATGCTGGTCGCGCCGATGATGGTGCTTGCCACGAACCAGCGTCGATACACGAAGGCCAGCGCCAGCGTCGCGGGCGAAACACCGCTCTGCCGGGCAAGCGCCGCGTAGGCCTGCGCTGCCTCACCCACGTTCGGTTTGGTGTAGCGGATGCCGAAATCCTTGAACAGATTGATACGGCCTTTCGCATCCGCATCGGCCAGATATTTTGCGGACAGGTGCCCAAAGGCCAGCGGCGAATAGGCGAGCAGGGAGATCCGCTCACGGTGACACAGCTCTGCCAGTCCGAACTCGTATGTCCGGTTCAGCAGGCTGTACGCGTTCTGCACCGACACCACCCGGGGCAGACCGAGCTCGCCGGCGAGCCGTACGAACTCGGCGATGCCCCACGGATGCTCGTTCGAGAGCCCGATGGCCCTGACCTTGCCTTCACCGACGAGGGTGGCGAGCGCCTCAAGTTGTTCACGGATCGGGGTGGCCGGTCTTTCGCGAGCGGGGTCGTACTGCCACTGTCCGAACATCGGCTGGTTGCGGGCAGGCCAGTGCAATTGATAGAGATCGACGTAGTCGGTGCCGAGGCGGCGCAGGCTTGCCTCCAGCGCAGCGCGCAGGTTGGCGGCATCGAAGGCGAGCGGCCCGCCGCGAATCCAGCTCAGGTTGCGCGCCGGCCCCGCAGCCTTGGTGGCGACAAGGATCTTATCGCGGGGCTTGTTCCTAAGCCAGGCGCCGACGATCGATTCGCTCGCACCACTGGTCGGCGCACGTGCCGGGACCGGATACATCTCCGCGGTGTCGATGAAATTCACCCCCCGCTCGAAGGCCAGATCGAGTTGAGAATGCGCTTCTGCCGCGCTGTTTTGCTCGCCGAAGGTCATGGTTCCAAGGCACACTGCCGAAACCTTGAGGCCAGACTCTCCCAACTCGCGATGTTCCATTGCTCTACCCGCCCTCGTCATTTGGCATCAGATCCATTTCGGCTGCCAACGACATTCCTTTAACTCGCTGCCGCTGTCAGCTCTCCGGCGCGCGGTTCAAACCGGCGCGTCAACCAGCCGCACAGACGCTCATCCTCAATAAACAGATTCTAATGAACTCCAGCGAAGCCAACGCCCAGCAGATCTCGGGCATCGTGATTTGTTGCCGCCCCGGCTTTGAAAAAGACGCGGCGGCGGAACTGTCGGATTATGCATTGAGCAGAGGTCATGCCGGGCAGCTGAAATGCACGGTCGACAGCGGATTTGTCCTGCTGACCCTCGACGAGACGTGCCACTTCGAATCCATCAACCGCAATATACGCCTCACCGATCTCGCCTTCGCGCGACAGCTCGGTTTCTGCTTCGGCAGCGCTACCGGGATGCCGGACGACGACCGGGTATCGGCCATCGTCGAAACGGCGCGCTGCGCGCCAACGCGTTTTGGCAGCATCACCGTCGAAACGCCCGACGCCGAAGCCACCAAACCCCTGTCGGGATTTTGCCGCCGCCTCGCTGCGCCGCTCGGAAGGGTGGCAGAGAAGAACAATATTCTTCGCCCCAAGCGCATTCATCTCCCCAACCTGGCAGTGTTGTTCGTTGCCCAGAGCGAAGCCCTGTTGAGCATCAACACCGCCGACAATCGCTCGCCCTGGCCAGCGGGCATTCCGCGCCTGCGCATGCCCAAGGATGCACCCAGCCGAAGTACCCAGAAGCTCGCCGAGGCCTTCATGACGCTTCTCGACGAGGCCGAACTGGAGCAGCGCTTGCGCCCGGGCCAGCGCGCGGTCGACCTCGGCGCCGCGCCTGGCGGGTGGACCTGGCAGCTGGCCTGGCGCGGCCTGCGCGTCACCGCGATCGACAACGGGCCGATGGCGTCCTCCGTCATGCGCACCGAAATGGTCACCCATGTGCGTGCCGATGGCTTCAAGTGGCGCCCCCTGGCACCGGTCGAGTGGATGGTCTGCGACATGGTCGAGCAACCATCGAGAATCGCCGCGCTGGTGGCCGACTGGGTGGCTTCCGGGCGCTGCCGACATGCGATCTTCAACCTGAAGCTTCCCATGAAGAAGCGCCACGAAGAGATCGGTCGATGCCGCGAACTGATCGGCAAACGATTTGCGCAAGCCAATCTCTCGTACCGGCTGCGGCTGAAGCAGCTCTATCATGACCGGGAGGAGGTCACCGGCTTCCTCGAGGCAGTCCGCTAAGGTGCAGTGCGCCGCCGCCCTTGCAAAGACCCGTCAGTGGCCCCACGGGCAAAGCGATTTGTGCCTTGCCCTGCTCGAGGGGACGACCTGCATCGCGGGCGGCTGCGTGCCACAGCAAAGCACCACCGCGAAGCGCCCGGCTGGCGGTCAGCAGCCTCCGAAAACCCGGCTCCGACCGCGAAGATGGATGCGCTGCGTGTATAATCCCGACGATTGTCCACTGCATCCGCCCGGCCGGTTGGCGCCTGCATGCCCTTTTTCGAGGGCGATGGTCTCTTGGCACAACTAGAAAAGTACGAATCGCAGCCCAGCCGGTAGTGCCTCGAAGGCACGGGGCAGATTCCGGAGCGAAAAAACTCAATGAAATTTGCAGACCTCGGGCTGATTCCCGAAGTTCAACGTGCGGTAGCTGAAGCCGGCTACACCGAACCAACCCCGATTCAACAGCAAGCGATACCGATCATCCTGCAAGGTAACGACGTCATGGGCGGCGCCCAGACCGGCACCGGCAAGACCGCAGGTTTCACGCTGCCGCTGCTCAACCGGCTCGCGCCGCTCGCGACCTCGAGCACTTCGCCGGCCCGTCATCCGGTGCGCGCCCTGATACTCGCTCCGACGCGGGAACTCGCGATGCAGGTGCACGAAGCGGTGCAGACCTACAGCAAGTACTTGCCCCTGCGCGCGACCTGCATCTACGGCGGCGTCGACATGAACGCCCAGATCCAGGAGTTGCGGCGCGGCATCGAAATCGTCATTGCGACGCCGGGCCGGCTGCTCGACCATGTACAGCAGAAGACCATCAACCTGGGCCAGGTCGACATGCTGGTTCTCGATGAAGCCGACCGCATGCTCGACATGGGCTTCATTCCGGACATCCGCCGCATCCTAGCGCTGTTGCCCGCGAAGCGCCAAAGCCTGCTCTTCTCGGCCACCTTCTCGGACGAGATCAAGAAGCTTGCCGACCAGATGCTGAAGAACCCCCAGCTGATCGAGGTCGCGCGTCGCAACATGGTCTCGGAAACCATCACCCACCGGGTCCACCCGGTGGCGAGTGGCCTGAAGCGCAACCTGCTCGCCCATCTGCTTCGCCATCAGCCCGACGACCAGGTACTGGTCTTCGTCGACACCAAGTTCGCGTGCAGCCGGCTGGCAAATTTCCTCGAACGCCACGCCATCGCCGCGGACTCGATCCATGGCGACAAGAGCCAGCAGCAGCGTACCGAGACCCTCGAAGCATTCAAGTCGGGCAAGGTGCGGGTGCTGGTCGCAACCGACGTTGCGGCCCGCGGCCTCGACATCGACGATCTGCCCTACGTGATCAACTTCGAATTGCCGCACACCGCCGAAGACTACATCCACCGCATCGGTCGCACCGGGCGGGCGGGCCGCCTGGGCAACGCGGTGTCATTTGTCTGCTCTGAAGAGAAAGGCCGTCTCGCCGAGATTGAAAAGCTCGTCAAGCTGCAGATTCCACAGGAAGTGGTGCCAGGCTACGACCCTGAACCGGATTTCTTCGATGCTGGGCACAAGCGCAAGCGCGGCGGACGCAGCAGTGGCGGCGATGCCCCCGCGCCGCAGGCGCCTCGCCCACCGAAAAGCGACGATATCCGCCGCCCGGGCCGGCCGCAGGAATCCAGGCGGAGCGGTGGCCGCAAATCGACGGTCGCGCCGGACGGTTTCGACTTCAACAGGCCCTACGAACCGTCGAGCGCGGCAATCCTCGCCTCCGAGGGGGCCGACGCTTCCGCCAAGGCCGGCGAAACATCGAGCCCCAGCCGTCACAAGCGCCCCATCGCCTTCCTGCTCGGCGGTCTGGGCCGCAAGCAGGCATAACGGAAAAGACCGGCTTTAACCCCCCTAATCGGCAGAAGGGCTTTCGCGGGTCGGCGTAAATTCGCATTATCGCGAATCAGGCTATGACCCCGCCGAATGGACTTCTCGCCCTTCCGTCGCCCGCCCCCCGAACCGTCTGAGCCCCTCGTTCCGGACCTCTCCGACGGTGCCGAGGCGGGGCTCTACCTGGCCCTCTTCGAGCTCGTCGAAGAGGGGCTGATCATCACCAGCGACGAGACGATCCTGGAGGTGAACAGCGCCGCCTGCGAACTGCTGCAGAGGAGTTATCCGCAACTCGTCGGCAGACCGCTCGCAGAACTCTTCCCCAGCGAGGCGGCCTTCCTCTCGGCCCGCGCCACGCTGTTCGTGGAAGGCGCATCTCGAGGCTCGCTGCTGCTCGGGATGCCGGATGGCGAACGTCGCCGGCTGCGTTGCCTGGCGGCTGCACGGGTTCGGCCCGGCGTGCACGCGCTGGTCCTCAGCCCGGACCTCGGGGCTCTGCCCGAGCCCTTCGTCGAAGCACCGCCGCGAGACAATATCTGGCCGCGGCTGGCGGCCGCGGTCAAGCAGGCCGTGCTGGTGGTGGACCAGCTCGGGCGCATCAGTGCAGCGAATGCCGCGGCGCAAGCCACCCTGAGCCGCGAGAGGACGCCCCTGGTCGGCTATTCGCTGGCGAGCCTGAAGCTCGAGGAGCGCAATCTGCGGCGCCTTCCGGGGCCACAGGACGGCTGGGAAATTCTGATCGTTGGAAATGGCGAGCCGATGTCGCGCTCGAACGATCCCGCCACCAGCCACTACCGCAGGATCTTCGAGCACAGCCCGCTGCCGACCCTGCTATGTTCGCGCAACGGCTGGCGAATCGTCGATGCGAACTTCGCCGCCGAAGCCGCCTACGGCTACAGCCTCGACGAATTCCGCAAGCTCACGCTCGACGATCTCCGGCCCGTGGACAGGTCTCACGAAGGCGAACGGCGCAGCCACATCGCCGAAGGTATCTGGAAACATCGCCGCAAGGACGGAACGCTGTTCCAGGCGGAGATCTTCTCGAATTCGATCGAGGCTGGCGAGCACGCCAGTCACGTCCTCATCGCGCACGAACTCCCGCCGACGCCCAACGAGGGCCCGAGACTCAAGCTGTCGAGCGAGATTTTCGATGCCAGCAGCCAGGCGATACTGATTACCGACGCGGACAATCTGATCGTCGCGGTCAATACCGCCTTCTCGAAGATTACCGGCTATGCGAAACATGAAGTGCTCGGCAAGACCCCGCAGATCCTGAGCTCGGGCCGCCATGACGCCGATTTCTATCGCCAGATGTGGGCGACCATCGGCAACGAAGACGCCTGGCAGGGCGAGATCTGGAACCGTCGCAAGAACGGCGACATCTACCCGGAATGGCTGAGCATCACCCGAGTCGCCAACCTGCGTGGGGAGACCCTCCACTACGTCGCCATGTTCAGCGACATGACCGAGCGCAAGCGGCTCGACGCGCAACTTGAATACCTCACCAAGTACGACAAGCTCACGGGCCTGCCCAATCGCCAGTTGCTCGAGAGCTACTACGCCGATTTCGTCGCCCACGCTCGCCGGCTGCGGCAACCGCTGCTGCTCATGCTGGTCGATATCGACCATTTCAAGAACATCAACGACGGGCTCGGCCGGTCCACCGGCGACGCCTTGCTGCGCGAGGTGGCGGCGCGAATCTGCGACGCCCTGCCGCAGGACACTGTGGTCGCACGCCAGGGAGGGGACGAGTTCCTGGTGCTGGCGCCGCAGCCGGCCACTCCGGCGGATCCGGCACATATCGCGAAGCTGTTGCGTGACGCCTTCTCGCGCCCCTTCGGCCCGGACGGGCGCGAACTCACCCTGGCCGCGAGCATCGGCATCGCCCTCTTCCCCGACGATGGGGTCGACCTCGACATCCTCATTCGCAACGCCGAAGCCGCGATGTACCAGGCAAAGCGTGACGGCCGCAACAGCTATCACTTCTACACCGATGACCTGAACACCAGCGCCTTCGAGCGCCTCGCCTACGAAAGCAGTCTTCGCCGCAGCCTTCCCAACAAGGAAATGCTGCTCTACTGGCAACCCCAGTTCGACCTCGCATCCGGTCGACTTATCGGCGCCGAGGCGCTGATGCGCTGGCAGCACCCCGACCTCGGCCTGGTAGCACCGGGCCGCTTCATCCCGATTGCCGAAGAAAGCGGGCTGATCGTTCAGCTCGGCAGCTGGGCGCTGGAAGAGGCCTGCCGGCAGATGCGTGCGTGGCGATTGCGCTTCGGCTGCGACATCCATGTGGCGGTGAACATCTCCTCGCTGCAGTTTCGCCAGAGCGACTTCCTCGCCTCGGTGAAAAGCGTGCTGGAACAGACCGGCCTGCCCGCGACCGCACTCGAACTGGAGATGACCGAGACCGTGGTGATGCACGACGACCACGCCGCCACCCTCGCACTGTTCGCGCTTCAGGAGCTTGGCGTGAAGCTGGCGATCGACGACTTCGGCACCGGCTACTCGTCACTCGCCTACCTTCGCCGCTTCCCGATCCACACCCTGAAGATCGACCGCTCCTTCGTCCACGAGATCGGTCGCAGCGATGACGGAGAAGCCATTGTCAGCGCGATCCTGAGCCTCGCCGGAAGCCTGCGCCTCAAGGTGGTGGCAGAAGGCGTGGAGACCCAGGCCCAGCAAGACTACCTGCGCGCGGCAGGCTGCGATGCGGTCCAGGGCTTCCTGCTCGGGCGGCCGATGCCTGCCAGCGAGTTCAGCCTGCTGCTTGAACGCACCAATGACGCTTCCGATCGTCGCGGGTAGATGAAAAACGGCCACCCGTGGGTGGCCGTTGCATTGGGAGGTGAAGGCCGGACTCAGCCTTCCATCTCCTTCACATGCTGGATCACTTCGCCGATGGCCTTCTGCGCAGAGCCGTAGAACATGCGGCAGTTCTCCTTGTAGAAGAGCGCATTCTCGATGCCGGAATAGCCCGAGCCCTTGCCGCGCTTCACGACGATGACGTTGTGCGCCATGTCGGCGTTGAGGATCGGCATGCCGTAGATCGGGCTCGACTTGTCGGTACGCGCCACCGGGTTGACCACGTCGTTGGCACCGATGATCAAGGCAACGTCGGCCTGCGCGAAATCGGCGTTGATCTCGTCCAGGTCGAAGATCTTGTCGTACGGCACACCGGCCTCGGCCAGCAGCACGTTCATGTGACCAGGCATGCGCCCGGCCACCGGGTGGATTGCAAACACCACCTCGACACCGGCCTCCTCGAGCAGCTGGCTCATCTCCCAGACCTTGTGCTGAGCGCCGGCGACGGCCATGCCATAGCCTGGAACGATGATGACCTTGCTGGCATAGCGCATGCTTGCGGCCGCATCGAGCGCACCAATCTCGCGCATCGTGCCTTCGATCGCTTCACCCTCGACAGCTTCGCCGGAGATCGGCGCGAAGATCACGTTCTTGATCGGCCGGTTCATGGCCTTGGCCATGAGCTGCGTCAGCAAGGTACCCGAAGCGCCGACCACGATGCCTGCCACCACCAGGGCGGGGTTACCGAGCACATAACCCTCGAAGCCGACCGCCAGGCCAGTGAAGGCGTTGAGAAGCGAGATCACCACCGGCATGTCGGCGCCACCGATCGGCGCGGTGACGATCGCGCCGAGTGCCAGCGCGAGGAGGAAGAACAGCGCGATCGCGAACATGCCAGGATGCTCGGCGGTGATGATCGCCAGACCGAGGATTCCGGTGACTGCCGCCAGCGCCATGTTCACCTGGTTCTGGGCAGGCAGCCTGAAGGCTTTCTTCATGATGCCCTGCAACTTCGCAAAGGCGACGCATGATCCCGAGAATGCGACCGAGCCGATCAGTGCGCCGAGCACGGCGAGGATGGTCACCATGGTGCCGTGAACTTCGCCGCGAGCGAACTCGAGTGCCGCAATCGCCGCCGCCGCACCGCCGCCCATGCCGTTGTAGATGGCAACCATCTGCGGCATGTCGGTCATCGCCACACGCTTGCCCGAGACCCAGGCCAGCGAACCGCCGATGACGATCGCCAGAATCATCCAGGCAAAGTTCTGCATCCCCGGCCAGAACAGGGTCACCAGCGTCGCGACGATCATCGCCCAGCCGGCCCAGACGATGCCCTTGCGAGCCGTCACCGGCGAACTCATGGCCTTGAGGCCGAGGATGAAGACGATCGCTACACCCACATAGGCAAGATCAATGATCCATTTCATGGACATTACTCACCCCCCTTCTTGCCGGACTTGAACATTGCCAGCATGCGCTCGGTCACCACATAGCCGCCGGCCGCGTTGGCCGCGCCCAGCAACACCGCGATGAAGCCGATCGCCAGTTCCAGGGGGCTGTCCGGGTCGGCATGCCCCATCACCACCATGGCGCCGATGAGCACCACACCGTGGATGAAGTTCGAGCCGGACATCAGCGGTGTGTGCAGGATCACCGGCACACGCGAAATCACTTCGTAGCCGACGAACGCGGCCAGCACGAAGACGTACAGATAGACGATACCTTCCATGGTCGTGTCCTCCGATCAGAGCCCGAGGGCCTGTTTGACGCCAGCGTGGCGCACTTCCCCAGCGTGGGTGAGGCACGCGCCCACCACCACTTCATCTTCCCAGTCGAGCGCGAGCACGCCGTCCTTGATGAACGGGCTGATGAAATTGAAGAGGTTCTTGGCGTACATCTCGGAGGCATGCACCGGCATGCGGCTGGGAATGTTGGTCGGGCCGATGACCAGCACGTCGTTGATCCAAACCTTCTCGCCAGCCACCGTACCCTCGACGTTGCCGCCCGTCTCGGCGGCCATGTCGACCACCACTGCGCCGGGTTTCATGCGCGCGATCATGTCCGCGGTAATGATCACCGGCGCCTTGCGGCCGGGGATCGCCGCGGTGGTGATCAGCGCATCGCACTGGGCCACGGCCTTGGCGAGGCGCTCGGCCTGCTTGGCCTTCTCCTCGTCGGTGAGTTCGCGCGCGTAACCGCCGCTCCCGGCTGCGGAGACGCCGGTATCGACGAACTTGGCGCCCAGCGACTCGATCTGCTCGCGCGTCTCGGGTCGCACATCGTAGGCTTCGACCATGGCGCCGATACGGCGCGCGGTGGCGATCGCCTGCAGGCCGGCCACGCCGGCACCGATCACGAGTACCTTGGCCGGGCGGATGGTGCCGGCGGCGTAGGTGAGCATGGGAAAGAACTTGGGCGAGTGATCGGCCGCAATCAGCGCGCACTCGTAGCCCGCGACCGCACCCTGCGAGGAGAGCACGTCCATGCTCTGCGCGCGCGAGATCCGCGGCAGGAGCTCGAGCGCGAAGGCGGTAACGTTCTTCTGTGCCAGCTGCTGTGCCCGCTCGGCGCTGCCCCACGGCTGCAGCAGCCCGATCAGCACCGCACCGGGCTTCATCTTGTCGATGGCCTCGGCGCTGGGCGGCTGCACGCAGAACAACACGTCGGCTGCCGAAATGACTTCGTCCGCCGTGGCGAGTTGGGACACCTCGGCAAAATCCTCGTCGCGAAAATGCGCGGGCTGGCCTGCACCAGCCTGCATTACCACTTGCGCTCCAAGTCCCTGATATTTCTTGACCACGTCGGGCACCACCGACAAACGGCGTTCCCCGGCTAGGGTCTCGGCTGTTACTCCGATGACCAGAGGCATGTAACCTCCCTGAATTTAGAAGATGGTTGGGATGAATTGTCTTGCGCGACCGCGAATATTGTTGTGTTTTCTCCCTATCCCCGCACCCTGACGGTGCGCGGCTACGCTGTGGTGCATCATACTTAAATATGAAGGCACCGAACAGCATGCAGCAATCTCGTCCTGACTGCGGAGCAAGCCATTGAAAAGAAACCGCAAATCGAAACAACCCCCGAGTCGCAAGGTCGGCCTGCCGCCAGGAAGTCTGGTCCACGTGGGCGAGGTTAAAATCGACCGACCGGTCATATCGCTGATCGAGTACGACGATCTGGGCCTCGTCGAACGGCAATTCGAATCCGTCGACGACGCCTACGGCTACAAACCCACGCACGAGCGCTTGTGGCTGAATGTTCATGGTTTGCATGACGCCGAAATGATGGCGGAGGTCGGGCGCCGCTTTGGACTGCATCCGCTCGCCATGGAGGACATCCTCAACACCCACCAGCGGCCCAAGATCGACGACTACGGCGACTACCTCTTCCTCGTCCTGCGCATCTTCGCCTACGACGAAAGCAACCACAGCCTGCAGTCCGATCAGTTGAGCATGATCATCGGCAAGCACTTCGTGCTGACCTTCCAGGAGCGCGTCCAGGGCATCTTCCAGCCGGTCCGCGAGCGTCTCCGCGCGGCGCGTTCGCCGATGCGGCAGAACGGCACCGACTACCTCGCCTATGCCCTGCTCGATACCGTGGTCGACCGCTACTTCCTGTCCGTCGATCGCCTCGGCGACGATGCGGAGAATCTCGAGGACGAAGCGCTCAATCGACCCAGTCCGGCATTGCTCTCGCGGATCAACCAGGCCAAGCACGAAACCCTGCAGATGCGTCGCGCGGTGTGGCCGCTGCGCGAGGTCGTAGCGTCGATGCAACGCCCCGAGAACGCCTTCTTCAAACCCGAGACCCGCCTCTACCTGCGCGACATCCACGACCACACCCTGCACATCATCGAGTCCCTCGACGGGGTCCGCGAGCTGCTTGGCGACCTGCTCGACATCTACCTGTCGAGCGTCAGCAACCGGCTCAACGTCGAGGTACGCACCCTCACGGTGCTGTCGATGCTGTTCATGCCGGCAACACTCATTGCCGGCGTGTTCGGGATGAATTTCCACGACATGCCGCTGCTCGCCGAAAAGGACGGTTTCTGGATTTCGATGCTGATGATGGCCGCCTGTGCGCTATTCATGGGCGGTCTGTTCTGGCGTCGGCAGTGGCTCAAGCGCAACGCCGGATAGCCGCCCCGCGATGCACCGCTAACCCGCATCGCGCTCAGCGCGCGGGTGCCTCCACGAGGCGAACGATCGCCACCGAGATATTGTCGCCGTAACCGTCCGAGCGGGCGCGTGCCAGCGAAATCAACGCCTGCGCGCCCTCGCGCGCCGATCTTGCGTTGAGCTCGGCACCGATCTCGTGCTCGCTCAGATCACCCCACAAGCCGTCCGAACACAACAGGAAGGTATCGCCTGCGACCAGGCCCAGCTGGCTCGCATGATCGATCCGCGGTTCGCGCTCCGCGCCGAGGCAGGACATCAGCACGTTGCGCTGCGGGTGGGACAGCGCCGCCGCCGCACTGATCATGCCCTTGCGGCTGAGTTCCTCGACCAGCGAGTGATCGGTGGTCCGCGTCACCAGGCGTCCATCGCGAAAATGATAGAGCCGCGAATCGCCGCAGTGAGCCCAGTCGGCGCGCCCCGGCTGCAGCAGCAGCACCGCCGCGGTGCTGTGCGGATCCTGCTCGCTGGTGAAACGGGTGAGCTTGATCACCAGGTGGGCCTCGTTGATGATACCGGCGAGGAAGTGCTCGGCCGATTCGTCACGCGGGGTGAACATCTCGAAATTCTGCTTCGCCTTGAGCAGCACCTGCTCGGCGGCCATCGCGCCGCCGGTATGGCCACCCATGCCATCCGCCACCACGGCCATGAGCATGCCGGGCAGGGATGCATGGCCGAAGATGCCGACGCGGTCCTGCTGTTCGGTTCGGTCACCGGTGTGCCTCGCAACGCAGGTTTCTACTGACAGGGCCATTTTGAAGTATTCGGGGAAAGGCGTTTCTGGCGGATCGCGCATGATAGCAACCGCGGACTCACTGCGCCCACCAATCGGACAACGGCGGAACACCCCGGGAGGGGCATGCCAGCCCGGATCGCCAGCCCCCGCTCGAACGGCGCGGCGCTCGTTCGCAGCCAAAACCGGCATTTCCGGACCGCGTTGGTGACGAAGCCCTGGCCGACACAGTCTGCAAGGTGGAGGCAAGGCGGGTTGCCGCGACCGGACAAGCCTCGTCGACAGCCCGCATCTCCGAGCCCCTACCGCAGGCGGGCCTCGAGCATCTCCACCCAGTGCACCACCGGTGTCGCAGTGCCGGCCTCGAGATGGCTGATGCAGCCGATGTTCGCCGAAGCGATGCGGCCCGCGCCGCCCGCTTCCAGCGCCGCCAGCTTGTTGCTGCGCAACTGCTTCGACAGCGCCGGCTGAAGCAGGGAATAGGTCCCCGCCGAGCCGCAGCAAAGATGGCTGTCGGCCACCGGTGTGAGTTCGTAGCCTGCCGCCTCGAGCAGGCGCTCCACCGTCCCGCGGATGCGCAGTCCATGCTGCAGGGTGCAGGGCGCATGGAAGGCCAGCTTCTCGGGCGCCTGCGCAGGCCGAGCGCGCAGCAGCGTTTCGAGGGCCTCCGCCTCGCGGCTGAGAATCTCCGATATATCGAGGGTCATCTCGCTGATGCGAGCAGCCTTGTCGGCATAGGCCGCATCGCCGCGCAGCAGATGGCCATAGTCCTTGACCTGCACGCCACAGCCGGAGGCAGTCATCACGACGGCCTCAATCTCGCCACGCTCCACACCCGGCCACCAGGCATCGATATTGCGCCGCGCGTCGGCGAGGCCGCCCTGTTGGTCGTTGAGGTGATATCGCACCGCCCCGCAGCAGCCGGCTCCCGGCATCTCGACCAGCGAGATGCCCAGCGCGTCGAGCACGCGGGCGGTCGCGGCGTTGATCGACGGCGCCATCGAAGGCTGCGCGCACCCCGCCAGCGCGATCATCTTGCGCGAATGCCGGGACGCAGGCCAGGCACCCGCCGGGCGCGCATCGGGCACCTTGTCCTTGAGCATGGCGGGCAGCGCAGGCTTGACCAGACGCCCCATCGACATCGCCGCACCGAAGAGCCCGGCGCGAGGCACGAACTCCTTCAGCAGCCACCGCACGACACGGTCCGCACCGCGGCGCGGCACCTGCGCCTCGACCACATGGCGCCCGATATCCACCAGCCGGCCGTACTGGACACCCGATGGACAGGTCGATTCGCAGGAACGGCAGGTCAGGCAGCGATCCAGGTGCTGACGCGTCTTTTCGGTGGCTTGTCGCCCCTCCAGCACTTGCTTGATGAGGTAGATGCGGCCGCGCGGTCCATCCAGCTCATCGCCCAGCAACTGGTAGGTCGGACAGGTGGCGGTACAGAAACCGCAGTGCACACAGGTACGCAGGATCGATTCGGCCTCCAGGCCCTCCGGCGTACCCTTGATGAATTCGGCGAGATTTGTCTGCATGGTCAGGGATTCGCGGTTGCGTGTTCAGAGGTCGGGATACAGACGGCCACGGCCGAACACCGCCGCCGGGTCGAATGACTGCTTGAGACGCTTGTGAATCGTCGCCAGCGGGCCGGCCAGTGGCTGAAACACACCGGCCGCCTTGTCGCCGCCGCGAAACAGCGTCGCGTGGCCACCTGCCGCGCTTGCCGCCGCTCGAATCTCCGAGGCCGCCGCGGTCGCGCGCAGCCAGCGCTCGGCGCCGCCCCACTCCACCGCCGCCTCGCCGGCCAGCGCAAGGACGGGCGCATCGCTGGGTAACGAAAGGCGCCACAGAGGCGTCTCCCCCGCGAAGAAGGGATGCTGCTGCTCGCGCACGGCGAGCCACAGGGCGCCCCCCTCGCCGCCCTCGAGGATCTCGCCGCCGAGCCTCGAAGAGGCTGCCTCGACGGCAGCGCGGGCACCCGACAGGCGCACCGTGAGGACTCCCTGGCACCAGAACGAAGCCGAGATCGGCAGCGGCTGCCCACCCCATTCATTGAGGCGCCGCAAGGCCGTCGCCTGATCCATCTCGAAGCGCAGGCTTGCCTCCGCGACCGGCTGTGGCAACACCTTCAGGGACACCTCGGCAAGCACTGCCAGGGTGCCGAGGCTGCCGCACATGAGCCGCGCGACATCGTAGCCGGCGACGTTCTTCATCACCTGGCCGCCGAAGGTGAGCAACTCGCCGCGGCCGTCGATCACCTGCACGCCGAGCAGAAAATCCCGCGCCGCACCCACGGCCTGGCGTCGCGGTCCCGACAGCCCCGCGGCGACACTGCCGCCAATCGTCGCTGCGCCGAAATGCGGCGGCTCGAAGGCCAGGAACTGGCCCTTCTCGGCCAGTACCGCTTCGAGTTCGTCCAGCGGCGTGCCGCTGCGCGCTGTGATCACCAGCTCGGTCGGCTCGTAGGCGACCACCCCGCTGTAGCCGCGCGTATCGAGAAGCTTGCCCTGCGGCGCCTGACCGTAGAAGCGCTTGCTGCCGCCCCCGCGGATCTCCAGCGCCGCGCCCTCGGCCCCCGCCTGGCGAATCTGCTCGACCCATCCCGCAATCGTTCCATCCATTTCTATCGATGTCCTCTCATGTCTCTCGTTCGCATCGGACGGCGCTCAGAAGCGCTCGAGCTCCGGATGGGGCAACTGCCCGTTCTTGACGTGCAGCTTGCCATATTCGGCACAGCGGTTGAGGGTGGGTATGGCCTTGCCGGGATTGAGCAGGCCATCCGGGTCGAAAGCCGCCTTGACCCTGAAGAAGGTGGTGCGCTCGGCCACCGAGAACTGGCTGCACATCTGGTTGATCTTCTCGATCCCGACCCCGTGCTCTCCGGTGATCGTGCCGCCCAGCGCCACCGAGAGCTCAAGGATGTCGGCGCCGAATTCCTCGGCACGATCGAGTTCGCCGGAGACATTCGCGTCGAACAGGATCAACGGATGCATGTTGCCGTCACCGGCGTGGAAGACGTTGATGCAGCGCAGTCCGTATTTCGTCTCCATGCCCTGGATGGCCTTGAGCATCTCGCCCAGGCGCTTGCGCGGGATGGTGCCGTCCATGCAGTAGTAGTCGGCCGAGAGGCGCCCCGCGGCCGGAAACGCCGCCTTGCGCCCGGCCCAGAACTTGAGCCGCTCGGCCTCGTCGCGCGAGACGCGGATTTCGCTGGCGCCGCTGGCCTCGAGCACCGCCCGCATGCGCTCGATCTCCTCGCTGACCTCTTCCGGCGTACCGTCCGACTCGCAGAGCAGGATCGCCGCCGCCTCGAGGTTGTAGCCGGCATGCACGAACTGCTCCACCGCGGCGGTGGCAGGCTGGTCCATCATTTCAAGGCCGGCCGGAATGATGCCCGCGGCAATCACCGCGGCGACCGCGTTGCCCGCGGTCACGACATCATCGAAAGAGGCCATCACGCATTGCGCGAGCTGGGGCTTGGGGGTGAGCTTGACGCTGACCTCGGTGACCACCGCCAGCATCCCCTCGGAGCCATGCACCAGCGCCAGCAGATCGTAGCCCGGCGCATCGAGCGCGTGGCTGCCGAACTCCACCACCTCGCCCGCCATGGTGAGTCCGCGCACCCGCAGCACGTTGTGCACCGTGAGTCCGTACTTGAGGCAGTGCACGCCGCCGGAGTTCTCGGCCACATTGCCGCCGATGGTGCAAGCGATCTGCGAGGAGGGATCCGGCGCGTAGTAGAGACCGTGGCGGGCGGCCGCCTCCGAGATCGCCAGGTTGCGCACCCCGGGCTGAACCACCGCCAGCCGGGCGACAGGGTCCAGGCGCAGGATCTGCTTGAAGCGCGCCAGCGACAGCACCACGCCATGCGCATGCGGCAGCGCGCCGCCCGACAGTCCGGTGCCGGCACCGCGTGCCACCACCGGCACCCGCAGTTCGCTGCATGCCTTGAGGATTTCCGCCGCCTGCGCCTCGGTCTCGGGCAAGGCGACCACCATCGGCACCTGTCGGTAAGCGGCAAGCCCGTCACACTCGTAGGGCCTGAGGTCTTCCTGGTCGTAGAGAAGGCTGCCAGGCGGCATCACCCGTGCCAGCGCTTCGATCACCCGCGCCCGGTCGACGCCGGAGAAATCGGCCTCGTTGGCACCCGGTTCAACCGCTTCCATCGTCTCAGCCATGTCCGCTCCTCTCAGCCTTGCTCTGGTTGCGCAGGGATGGGCGACACCCCTGCCGATTCTTCAAGCGCAATGCCCAGCCGCTTCGCCCCTTCTCGCAAATGGCGCTCAGCGGCCTCGCGCGCCGCCTGCGCATCGCCCGCAGCAATTGCAGCATAGATCGCTTCGTGCTCGCGCTGCGCATCGCAGGCGCGACCGTTGCTGCGTCCATGCTCGTTCCAGGTGGGCACGCGCGACGCCGAGAATTGTGCGCCCATGAATTCGACGAAGCGCTCCACCAGTGGATTATGCGTCGCCGCGGCGACGGCGCGATGAAAGGCGTCATCGTCGGCCGCGCCTTGCAGGCCGCTCCTGAGCGCGTCGTTCATGCGCGCCAGCGGCAACTGCAGGGCCATGAGATCGGCGGCGGTGCGACGCTTCGCGGCCAACTCGGCGCAGCCCAGCTCCACCACATAGCGCAGCTCGAACACATTGCGGGCATGGCATGTGGCAGAAACCGCATCCTCGTGCAGGCGAAAACTGCCATAGCCCGCCTGCCTCGAGACGAAGGCCCCGGCCCCCTGCCGCGTCTCGACGTAGCCGTCCGCCTTGAGTCTCGCGATTGCCTCCCTGACCACCGCGCGGCTCACCGCGAACTGGTCGGCAAGCTGTTTCTCGGTGGGAAACTGGTCTCCCGGCGCGAGCCTGCCCTCGCGCACCCAACCAATGAGGCTGCGCGAAAGCGTCTCGGCAAGACGCGGGGGACGAACGATGGCATCGGATAACATCAGGTCATCTGATTGTCTGACAATTTGAAACGATACTGTAGTACATCCCCGTTCCCGGTCAAAGCCGGGTATTCCCCTACCGCCCGCAGCGCACCGACCGGACAGTCGTCGCAAGCAAGCGAGGCTGCGAGCGGTGTAAACTGCGTTACCTCACCAGCCCGGCGCTCCCGCATGCACGCTTCCACGCTAACCGCACCGCTATCCGACACCGACCGCGACGAGCTGCATGCCTTTCTCGCGCAGCGGCGCGATGCGCTCGACCCCGAAGCCCTCGACGGGCTGTTCTGCGCGCTGATCGTCGGTCCGGAAACCGTCGGGCCGAGCGGCTGGATGCCGCTCGCACTCGGGCGATCGGAACTGGTCTGGGACAGCGAAGCCCAGATGCGGCGCATTCTCGAACTCCTGCTGCGCGAATGGAACAGCATCGCGGGCGGCTTCCAGGTCGATTGGCGCGACGTACCCGAGGCCGAGATGCGCGACCGCATGTACCTGCCCAATGTAGACCCGACTCGCGAGGACCCCGAGCACCCGCTCGCGCAGCGCTGGGCCCGGGGTTTCGGCAGAGGCCTCGCGGTGTTCGGCGATCACGCCTGGGAAATCATGGACGGCGACGAGGAAGCGCTCGCCACCGGCAGCCTGATTGCCGCACTGGAGGTCGGGCACAACGACGCCGGCGAGCCCTTCGATCACGCGAGCAGAAAACAGATGCTGGCCCATGTGGTCGTCGGCCTGCAGCATCTTTACCGCCTCTTTCGCGACAGCCAGGGCCGCCCCGATTCAGGCCCTACGCCATACCGCGCGCCGCCGCTCCCCGGCCGCAACGACCCCTGCCCCTGTGGCAGCGGGCTGAAGTTCAAGAAGTGCTGTGGCGCCCCCGATCGGCTGCATTGAAGCAGCTTCGTCCTTGAACCAAGCCATCGCCGGCCCCCAAGCGGCATCGCCCAGCAGCCCTGTCGCGCGCTGCGAGGGCACGACGCCCCGTGCCATGAAGCGCGCCGACACGCGGATCGGCGGCGGCGCGGCCAGCGATTTCCACGGTGCCCGGGGCAGGCGAAATGCAATGCCGTTCGGACCCCGGGCGGCACGCAACACGGCGAAAACCCGCCGCGGGGCGACCGCGGCCGGCCTGCAGGGACGTCAGGGGTGAGCCTGCAGCATGGCACCTCGGCACGGCTGCTGCCCTTTCTGAGGTGGCGCCACGAGCTTTCGATCGACACCCTGCGCGCCGATCTGCTGGCCGGGCTCACTGTCGCCCTGCTGATGATCCCGCAGTCGCTCGCCTACGCCCAGCTCGCCGGCCTGCCCGCCTACTACGGACTTTACGCATCGCTGCTGCCCACCATGGTCGGCGCGCTGTTCGGCTCGCTGGCCCAGCTCTCTACCGGACCGACGCCACTCACCGGCCTGCTCACCGCCGCCAGCGTGATGACCCTGGCAACGCCTGGCAGCGATGAGTTCATCGCCATCGTGGTGCTGCTTGCGCTGCTCGCCGGGCTGGTACAGCTGAGCCTCGGCGCCCTGCGGCTGGGGTGGATCCTCAACCTGCTCTCGCATCCCGTGCTGATGGGATTCATCAATGCCGCGGCGCTGTTGATCTGCCTCTCCCAGCTCCCCGCCCTGCTCGGCCTCTCGATGCCCCACGGGCCCCATTTCCTGCTCAACGTAGCGGGCTTTCTCGGCCGCCTCGATGAGCTTCGAGTCGCGCCCGCGGCCTTCGGTCTCGGCGCCCTCGCGATCTTGTTGATCTTGCGATGGCTTGCACCGCGGCTGCCCGGAGTGCTGTTGGTAATCGCCGGCAGCATCGGCATCTCGGCATCGCTTGGCGCAGCGGATGCCGGCGTGCAAGTGGTCGGGGCCATCCCAGCGGGCCTGCCCCACTTCGCGATCCCCGAGCTGCGGTGGCACATCGTCGTCGACTTGCTGCCCACGGCCTTCGTGATCGCCCTCGTCGGCTTCATGGAGGTCGCCTCCAACGCCAAGCTCATTTCCGCGCGCACGCATCAACCATGGAACGAGAACCAGGAACTGATCGGCCAGGGCATGGCCAAGGTCGCGGCCGCGATCAGCGGCACCCAACCGGTGAGCGCATCCTTCTCCCGCTCCGCGGTCAATTTCTCGGCCGGCGCCCGTACCGGGCTGTCTTCGGTGTTTACCGCGCTCTTCGTTCTATTGACGCTGCTGTTCTTCACACCGACGCTGTGGCACCTGCCGGTCGCCGCGCTTGCCGCGGTCATCATGCAGGCGGTCGGGGGGCTGCTCGACTTCGGCGCCCTCAAGCGCGCCTGGCGGGCCAGCCGGGACGACGGCATCGCCGCCGCAGCGACCTTCGTCGCGACCCTGCTCTTTGCCCCCAACATCCAGAACGGCATACTCACCGGCCTGCTGCTGTCGCTCGCGATCTACCTCTACCGCGACATGCGCCCGCGCATCGCCCTGCTCGGGCTGCACGAGGACGGCACCTATCGCGACGCGCAGCGCTTCGGACTTGCCCATCCGCACCCCGGCCTGGTGATCCTGCGATTCGACGGCGCCCTGCATTTCATCAATGCCGCCAGCTTCGAGGACGCAGTGCTGAGGGTCGCGATCTCGCACCCGGAGGTAAAGATCGTGCTGATCTCTGGCGCCGGCATCAACAGCATCGACGCCAGCGGCCTGGAAGTTCTGGACAGGCTGCTCCATCGCACCGGCGCCGACGGCCTGACGCTGGCCTTCTGCGGACTCAAGAAACAGGTGATCGACCGGCTCGAGGCCACCGGAATCTGGCCCGAGATCGAGGAGCGCGCCGGATACCGCAACGAGCATCTGGCGCTCGAGGCCCTGCTGCCGGCTCTTGACAAGCCCGAAGAAAATCGGCTTTGACTTCATGACGCAGGCGAGCTAAACTGCCGCGTTTTGCAGCACCCATTCCATCAGTTGGAGCATTCCATGTACGCGGTCATAAAAACCGGGGGTAAGCAGTATCGTGTTACCGCCGGCTACAAACTCAAAGTAGAACAGATACCGGCAGACGTGGGCTCAGAAATCACTCTCGATCAGATTCTCATGGTCGGCGAAGGCGAGTCGGTCAAGATCGGTACGCCAGTGGTTTCGGGCGCAGTCGTGAAAGCCACTATTCTGTCCCACGGTCGTCACGACAAGGTCAAGATCTTCAAGATGCGTCGTCGCAAGCATTACATGAAGCATCAGGGCCACCGCCAGAACTACACCGAAATCCGCATCGACACGATTTCGGCCTGACCAGGAGAATAAGTCATGGCACACAAGAAAGCTGGCGGCAGTTCACGTAACGGCCGCGACTCGGAATCGAAACGCCTGGGCGTCAAGCGCTACGGCGGCCAGTTCGTGCTGGCAGGCAACATCATCGTGCGCCAGCGCGGCACCGAGTACCATCCCGGCGAGAACGTCGGCATGGGCAAGGATCACACCCTGTTCGCGCTCACCAACGGCACGGTTCAGTTTCAGGTAAAGGGCGCCAACAAGCGTCGTACCGTCGTTATCGTACCCGCCGCCGAATAAACCCGGGCGCGGAAGCGTAAAAGCCCTATCCTTGCGGTAGGGCTTTTTTGTTTTGCAGGCCACCGGGCCCGGCCCAGTACCCGCAGGAATCAAGCATGAAGTTCTTCGACGAAGCACGAATCGATGTAATTGCCGGCGACGGCGGCAACGGAATGGCTTCGTTCCGGCGCGAGAAATTCGTCCCCAGGGGCGGCCCGGACGGTGGCGACGGCGGTCGTGGCGGATCGGTCTATGCCGTGGCCGATCGCAACATCAATACCCTCATCGACTACCGCTACACCCGTACCTTTCATGCGCGAAACGGCGAGAAGGGCGCCTCGAGCGACTGCTACGGCAAGGGCGCGGACGACATCTTCCTGCGCATGCCGGTCGGCACCGTGATTCGGGAGCTCGAAACGAACGAGCTCATCGCCGACCTCGACGAAGACGGAAAGACCGTCATGCTGGCGCGCGGCGGGCGCGGCGGGCTGGGCAACATCCACTTCAAGTCGAGCGTCAATCGCGCGCCACGCAAGCGCACCCTGGGCGAGGAAGGAGAGCGTCGCTCGCTTTACCTCGAACTCAGGGTGCTCGCCGACGTGGGCCTGCTCGGCATGCCAAACGCCGGCAAGTCCACCTTCATTCGCGCGGTTTCCTCGGCGCGACCCAAGGTCGCGGATTATCCGTTTACCACCCTTCAACCGAATCTCGGCGTGGTCCGTACCGACGAGAACCGCAGCTTCGTGATCGCCGACGTCCCCGGCCTGATCGAGGGGGCGGCAGATGGTGCCGGCCTCGGCCACCGCTTCCTGCGCCATCTCTCGCGCACCCACTTGTTGCTTCACCTCGTCGACCTTGCCCCGCTCGACCCTGCGGTCGATCCGGTACGCGACGCGCTCGCCATCGTCGACGAATTGCGCAAGTACGACGCCGAGCTCTTCGAAAAGCCGCGCTGGCTGGTGCTCAACAAGGTCGACCTGGTCGACGAGTCCGAGCGCGCCCAGCGCATCGCCGACTTCCTCGCTACCTACGGCGAGGTCGAGCGACATTTCGAGATCTCCGCGCTCAAGGGCGAGGGCTGCAAGGCCCTGACCTTTGCCATCCAGGACCACCTCGACGCGCAGCGCGCACGCATCGCCGCCGAAGCCGAGGCCATTGCACAGGCAAACGCAGCCGCCGCGCAGGCCCACGACACCGAGGCCGACAACGAAGAATCATCCACCCCCGAAGAACGATGAGACCCCGTATTCGAGACGCCCGACGCATCGTAGTGAAGGTGGGCAGCGCCCTGGTGACCAACAATGGCACCGGGCTAGACAAGGAAGCGATGAGCGAATGGGCGCGCCAGATCGCTCTGCTCAGGCAGCAAGGCCGAGAGATTGCGCTGGTGTCGTCCGGCTCGATTGCCGCCGGGATGCAGCGCCTGGGCTGGACACGCCGGCCGCAGGAAGTCCATCAACTGCAGGCCGCGGCCGCAGTCGGCCAGATGGGCCTGGTCCAGGTCTATGAGCGGGTGTTCTCCGAACACGGCCTGCAGACGGCGCAAATCCTGCTTACCCACGACGACCTCGCCGATCGCGAGCGCTATCTCAACGCCCGCTCGACGCTTACCACGCTGCTCGCGCTCGGCGTCGTGCCGATCATCAACGAGAACGACACGGTCATCACCGAAGAGATCAAGTTCGGTGACAACGATACCCTCGGCGCCTTGATCGCGAACCTCATCGAAGCCGAAGCCCTGCTCATCCTCACCGACCAGAAAGGCTTGTATACGGCGGATCCGCGTAAGGATCCCGCGGCTTCGCTGGTGAGCGAAGGCGAGGCCGAGGACGGACGCTACGAAACCATGGCCGGCGGCGCGGCCAGCCAACTCAGCAAGGGCGGCATGATCACCAAGGTGCGAGCCGCACGCCGTGCCGCGCGTAGTGGGGCCCACACCTGCATCGCCAGCGGGCACGACCCCGACGTGATCCTGCGACTGTGCAATGGCGAGGAAGTCGGCAGCCTGTTGCATGCCGCCAGCACCCCATTGCAGGCGCGCAAGCAATGGCTGGCCGACCACCTTCAAGTTCGTGGCAAGCTGGTCATCGACGCAGGCGCATGCCGCGCGATCGTGCAGGGCCGCAGCCTCCTGCCGGTGGGCACGACTGCGGTGCAGGGCGACTTCGTGCGCGGCGAGGTCGTCAGTTGCATCTCGCCCGACGGCAGGGAGATGGCCCGCGGCTTGATCAATTACGGTGCCCAGGAGTGCCGTCGCATCGCCGGACGCCCGTCGAGCGAAATCGAGGCGTTGCTGGGCTACATCGACGAGGCGGAGCTCATCCATCGCAACAACATGGTCGTTCTCGATCGCAAGACCGACTGAAGGGCCGGGCAAGCCCGGCCGATCGACGCAAATGTTGACCTGACGCGTTGTCGGCGCCCCCCGAAGAGGGCGATACTTCGAGCAGTTCCCGAATTGTCAGACAGGGAGATGTTCATGGTACCCACTTCGGTTCACGACATTCGCAACCTGGCGCTGCTCGGCCAGGCCGGCGCCGGCAAGACCCAATTGCTCGAAGCCCTGCTCGCAGCGGGCGGCGCGATCAACACTGCCGGGAGTGTCGAGAAAGGCGATACCGTCAGCGATTTCGACCCGCTCGAAAAGCAGATGGGGCATTCGATCAACGCCAGCGTCACTCACCTGGAGTGGGCCGGGCACTGGCTGAACCTTATCGACACACCGGGAACGCCCGATTTCTTCGGTCGCGCACTGGCCGTCCTGCCCGCGGTGGACACGGCCATGGTGGTCATCAACGCGCAGTCCGGCATCGAACCGGTCGCCCGCAGGGCAATGGATGCGGCGGCCGGCAAATGCCGCATGATCGTGGTCAACAAGATCGACAGCGACACCGTGGATCTCGGTGCCCTTATGGACAGGATCGTCGAGGCATTCGGCGCCGAATGCCTGCCGATCAACCTGCCGGCGCATGATCGCGCCAGCGTCGTCGACTGTTTCTTCAAGCCCGACCATGCGGCACAGACCGCGATCTCCTCGGTCACCGAGGCGCACGAGCGCATCGTCGATCAGGTGGTCGAGGTCGACGAAGCGCTGATGGCGCTCTATCTCGAGCAGGGCCAGTCGCTCGATCCCGATCAGTTGCACGACCCATTCGAGAAGGCCTTGCGTGAAGGCCATCTCATCCCCGTTTGCTTCGTCTCGGCCCGCAGCGGCGCGGGCCTGGCCGAGCTGCTGGATGTGCTCGGTCGGCTCATGCCCGACCCCACCGAAGGCAATCCGCCCGAGTTTCTCAGGGGAGAGGGTGCGGCGGCCACGCCGGTGAGCCTGAGCACCGATCCAGGCGCGCATGCGGTCGCCCATGTCTTTCAGGTCAGCAACGACGCCTTCCGCGGCAAGCTGGGCATCTTCCGCATCCACCAGGGCAGGATCACGCCGAACACCCAGCTGTTCGTCGGCGACGGCCGCAAGCCCTTCAAGGTGGCCCACCTCTTTCGGCTGCAGGGCAAGAACCAGAGCGAAATCCCCGAGGGCGTGACCGGCGACATCTGCGCGGTTGCCCGGGTCGAGGAGGTTCACCGTAATGCGGTGCTGCACGACTCCCACGAGGAGGACTTCATCCACCTGCCCGCGCCGGCCTACCCGCAGCCGATCTTCGGCCTTACCCTCACGCCGCAAAAGCACGGGGATGAACAGAAGCTCTCCGAGGCGCTTCACCGCCTCAGCGACGAGGACCCCTGCCTGCAGGTCGATTTCGACATGGTGAGCAAGGAAACCGTGGTGCGCGGTCTCGGCGAGGTTCATCTCAAGCTGGTGCTCGAACAGTTGCAGAGTCGATGGAACCTGAACCTCGACAGCCGTCCGCCCGCCGTTCCCTACCGGGAGACGATCACCATCGCCGCCGAGGCGCGCTACCGCCACAAGAAACAGAGCGGCGGCGCCGGCCAGTTCGGCGAAGTGGCCCTCAAGATCGAACCGCTGCCGCGCGGCAGCGGACTCGAATTCGAGGACGCGATCAAGGGAGGGGTGATTCCGGGGCAGTACATCCCCGCCGTCGAGAAGGGCATCCGCCAGGCTGCGGCCGAGGGCCTGCTCGCCGGCTATCCGCTGCAGGACATGCGGGTCACGGTCATCGACGGCAAGCATCACACCGTCGACTCGAACGAGATCTCGTTTGTCACCGCGGCCCGTCATGCACTGCACGAGGCGGTGCACAACGCCCGCCCGCAGTTGCTCGAACCGATCCTGAACGTCACCATCGAAACCGGCGACAGCCACTTCGGCGACGTCAGTGCCGATCTTTCGGCGAGGCGCGGCCGGCTCACCGGAACCGATAGCGTCCAGCCGGGCCGGGCCGAGATCCTTGCCCAGGTACCGATGTCGGAGATGGAGGGATTCGAGACCAGGATGACCTCGATCAGCGGCGGCGACAGCCTGTGCAGGATCGAGTTCAGTCACTACGAGGCGGTGCCCGGTGAACTGCAGCAAAAACTCGTTCGCAAACAGGGCAACTGAGGCCCTTGCCTCGCCCGACGCGAGCGGGCGAAGCAAGGTGCTGGAAGCGACTCGTTCCTCG
>JACKMC010000010.1 GCA_024235595.1 Zoogloeaceae bacterium
GCCGAGCGGATTCTTGCGCAGGGCCTTCTCTTCTTCGGCAATCATCAGGTAGAGACCGTCGAGCGCCTTGCGGGTGACGTAGGACTCGACCTGGGCGTCTTCCTTGTCCACCAGCCCGAAACCCGAAGCCTTGCCGGCGAGCTTGTTGTACTGCGACGACAGCGACAGCTTGTCGGTGCTCTTCTTGACTTCGGGCAGGAACATCTTCATGAGGTCGTCTTCGGTCTTGCCCTTGAAGTATTGGGTGACGGAATCTTCCCCCCCGGTGAGGATCTGTTTCGCATCGCTCACCGTCATCTGCTTCGCCGCATTGACCAACAGCACTTTTGCCTGCGGCACCGCGGCCTCCGCGGCCCGGTTCATGGTGGTCTCGAGTGCGTCGAGATCCTTGCCCCTGCCCATCGCGCGCAGCACCGGCTCGGCAGTCTTGAGCGCCCCGGGCAGCGGGATGCGCACCTTGGGGTTCTTGAGGAAGCCATCCTTCTTGCCCAGCGAGCCGACCGCGTTGCCCGCCCCCTGGATCAAGGCCTCCTTGAGGCCTCCCGAGGCCTCGCTGTCGGTGAGCGAGGAAAGATCGAACGCCCACACCGGCGCGCAGATGACAAACAGCGCCAAAGTTCTCAGAATGGCTCGCATGACGACTTACCTCCTCGGACTGCAACGGATCATGAAGGGCAAGCTTATCACTGCGCTCGTTGCGGCCGTGCTGGCGGGCGCCGCTTTTATCATCTTTACACACAAGCAGATGGCGCCCGAGGTACGTTTCATGACGCTGGCAGGAGAAAGCATCATGACTTCGCAACTGCGCGGCAAGGTGGTCCTGGTGAACTTCTGGGCCACCACCTGCAGCGTCTGCCTCCGGGAAATGCCGCGGCTGATCGCCACCCACCGGCGCTTCGACGGTGAGCGCTTCGAGACCATCGCGGTGGCCATGGAGTACGATCCACCCAACCGCGTCAAGGCCTACGCCGACGCCAAGGCGCTGCCCTTCAAGGTCGCGCTCGATGCGGGCGGGCTGGTGGCGAAGGCCTTTGGCGATGTGCGCGCGACACCCACCACCTACCTCATCAACAAACGCGGCGAGATCGTCCGCAAATACCTCGGCGAGCCCGACTTCGCCGCGTTGCGGGCCGTGGTGCTGGAATTGCTTGCCGAGACAGGCTGAAAACAAACGGGGTGCCGCGCCAAGCCGGCCGCGCCACCCCGTCCCTCGATGATTCCCGGGGGGCGCGCTCGGCCCCCGTGCCGTCACACCACGCCGGCTCCATGAGCCTGCTGGTCGGCCCAGTAGCTCGAACGCACCATGGGTCCGCAGGCGGCGTTGCGGAAGCCCATCTTGAGCGCTTCGGTCTCGAACATCTTGAAGGTGTCGGGATGCACGTAGCGCAGCACCGGCAGGTGGCCGCCCGAGGGCTGCAGGTATTGCCCGATGGTGAGCATGTCGACGTCGTGGGCGCGCAGGTCGCGCAACACCTCGAGAATCTCCTCGTCGGTCTCGCCGAGGCCGACCATGAGGCCCGACTTGGTCAGCACCTCCGGATGACGGGCCTTGAACTGCTTGAGCAGTTCCAGCGAATAGGCGTAGTCGGAACCCGGGCGGGCCTGCTTGTAAAGGCGCGGCACGGTCTCGAGGTTGTGATTCATGACGTCGGGCGGCGCCTGGTCGAAGATGTCGAGCGCGATCTCCATGCGACCACGGAAGTCGGGCACCAGCACCTCGATGGTGGTCTTCGGCGAGGCGCTGCGGGTCTGGCTGATGCACTCGACGAAATGCTGGGCGCCGCCGTCGCGCAGGTCGTCGCGGTCCACCGAGGTGATCACCACGTAGTTGAGGCGCATCGCGGCGATGGTCTTGGCGAGGTCGGCCGGTTCGTTGGCGTTGAGCGGATCGGGGCGACCGTGGCCGACGTCGCAGAAGGGGCAGCGGCGGGTGCAGATGTCACCCATGATCATGAAGGTCGCCGTACCCTTGCCGAAGCACTCATGGATGTTGGGGCAGGAAGCCTCTTCGCACACGGTATGCAGCTTGTGCTCGCGCAGCGTCTCCTTGATCTCGTTGAAGCGCTCCACTTCATGCCCGGCACCGAGCTTGATGCGGATCCACTCGGGCTTCTTGAGACGCTCGGCGGGCACGATCTTGATCGGGATGCGTGCAGTCTTTTCGGCGCCACGCTGCTTGCGTGCTGGGGTTTCCATGCTGTGTCTTCCTTTCATCGGCCGGCTTCTTGCCGGCTCGTCGTTCATTGGGCCAAGTTGCCGCCATTAAGTGGCGGCATCAGTCGTTCGAGCTGCGCGAGCAGGTTTTCGCCGACCTGTCCGACACTGTCGCTGACGCCGAACTGGCAAAGCTGTACTGTTTTCAGCCCACTATAACCGCAGGGGTTGATGATCGTAAATGGTGCAAGATCCATATCGACATTCAGGCTCAGTCCGTGATAGCTGCAGCCATTCCTTACCCTGAGGCCCAGCGCGGCGATTTTCGCGCCATCCACATAGACTCCAGGCGCGCCGTCCTTGCGCACCGCTTCGACGCCGTAGCCCGCGAGGCAGTCGATCACTGCCTGCTCGATGAGATGGACCATCTCCCGAACCTTGAGGCCGCGCCGCTGCAGGTCGAGCATCAGGTAGCCCACGAGTTGGCCGGGGCCGTGATAGGTGATCTGGCCGCCGCGGTCGATCTTGACCATGGGAATGTCGGTGGCGGCAAGCAGATGCTCGGGCTTGCCGGCCTGGCCGAGGGTAAACACCGGCGGATGCTCGAGTAGCCATAGCTCGTCCGCGGTGGCGTCATCGCGCTCGGCCGTGAAGGCCTGCATCGCACGCCACGCGGGTTCGTAGGGCACCAGGCCGAGACGACGAACCATGAGCGCGCTGGCACTCAGTTGGCCGTGCGGCAGGCACAGGCCCTGGGCGGCGGCGCACTCGGCAGCGCTCACAGCACCACCTTGACGAGCGGATGTGCGGTGAGCTCGCGATAGAGTGCGTCGAGCTGATCCTGCGAGGTGGCGATGACGGTACAGGTCACGGCGAGGTAGTTGCCTTTGCTCGAGGTGCGCATTTCCATCGCCGCGGCGTCGAAATCCGGCGCGTGCCGGATCACCACTTCCATGATGCTCTGGGCGAAATCGTCAACCCGCGCGCCCATGATCTTGATCGGGAATTCACACGGAAACTCGAGCAGGGTTTTCCTGGTTTGGTCACTCACCGCGCATCACCGTGTTCTTGAAATCCTGGTAGCAGGCGTACATGCGCTGCGCGAACGGGCCGGGCCGGCCGTCTCCGACCGGGCGATCGTCGAGCCGGGTGATCGGCAGGATTTCCTTGGTCGAGGAGCTCATCC
This sequence comes from Zoogloeaceae bacterium, assembly GCA_024235595.1. GTDB lineage: Bacteria > Pseudomonadota > Gammaproteobacteria > Burkholderiales > Rhodocyclaceae > Cognatazoarcus. The sequence goes on from JACKMC010000010.1 coordinate 3,341, forward strand.
AGATTTCGTCCGCGCTGCGCAACTCGTCCTCGAGAATCTCGCGCACCTCGTGTGGCATGGCGTGTTCCTGGGCGAGCTCGAGGATCACGTCGTAGGTGATGCCCGGCAGCATCAGGTGGCTCTTGGGCGGCGCAAGCAGCATCCCGTTGCGCACGATGAAGATGCTCGAAGACGCGCCTTCGGTGAGGAAGCCGTCGCGCAGCAGGATGGTTTCCATGCAACCGGCCTCGACCGCCTTCTGCTTGAGCAGGCAATTCGCCAGCAGCGACACGGTCTTGAGATCGCAGCGCAGCCAACGGAAATCGGCGGCGCTGATGGCGCCCACTCCTTCGGCGCGTTGCGCGGCCGACGGCGTGAGCAGTTCCTCGCTCATGAGGAAGACGGTCGGACGCGTCACCTTGGGGAAGGCGTGGTTGCGCGTCTCGTCGGGGCCGCGGCTCACCTGCAGATAGATCGACTGGTCGGACCACGGGTTGCGCGTCGCGACTTCACGGACAATGCGCCGCCACTCGTCGAAGGCGTGCGGATCGGGCAGCTTCAGCGCGGCCAGCGTATTGCCCAGCCGCACCAGGTGTTCATCGAGACGGAACGGACGGCCGGAATATACCGGGATCACTTCGTAGGCGCCGTCGCCGAACAGGAAGCCGCGATCCAGCGGCGAGACCCGGGCCTCGGCCAGCGGCAGGAACTCGCCATCGAGATAACAGATGCTGCTCACGAAACCCTCACAGGCTCTTGATCCACAGGCGCAGCGCATCCCAGGTGCGGCCAAACCAGCCAGCCAGTTTCACCTCCTGCAGCGCAAGCACAGGATATTCGCCGAGCTCGCGGCCGTCGAGCGAGACCTTGAGGGTTCCGACCTGCTGCCCCTTGGCAATCGGAGCGATGACCGGCTGCATGCTGGCGAAATCGACCTTGAGCCGGCTTGCCTGGTCCTTCGGCACCGACATCAGGAAATCACTCTGGAAGCCCGCCTGCAGTTCGTTGCTGGAGCCCTTCCACACCGGCAGCGTCGACACCGCCTGGCCTGCGCTGTAAAGGCGGACCGTCTCGTAGAACAGGAAGCCGTGGTTGAGCAGCTTGAGAGACTCCTCGGCACGGGCGGCCTCGCTGTTGGTGCCGGTTACCACGGTGATGATGCGACGCTCGCCGCGCTTGGCCGAGGCGATCAGGCAATAGCCCGCGCTGTCGGTATGGCCGGTCTTGATGCCATCGACGGTGGCATCGGTCCACAGCAGGCGGTTGCGGTTTCTCTGCTTGATGTTGTTGTAGCTGAATTCCTTCTGCGAGTAGGTCGAATAGTCGTCCGGGAAGTCGCGGACAACCGCGGCGGCGAGAATCGCGAGGTCGTGCGCGGTGGTGTAATGGGCCGCATCGGGCAGGCCGGTGGTATTGGTGAAATGGGTGTCCACCATGCCGAGGCGCTTGGCCTCCTGGTTCATGATATGCACGAAGGCATCGGTGGAACCGGCGATGGCCTCGGCCAGCGCCACGCAGGCGTCGTTGCCGGACTGCACGATCATCCCCTGCACGAGTTCGCCCACGGTGACCGGCTTGGCCGGCTGTATGAACATCCGCGAACCTTCCATCTTCCAGGCCTTCTCCGAGACCGGGACTTCCTGTTCGCGCTTGAGCTTGCCGTCGCGCAGCGCGCCGAAGGTGATGTAGGCAGTCATCAACTTGGTCAGCGAGGCCGGCTCGATGCGCTTGTCGGCGTCGCGCGAGGCCAGCACCTGCCCGGTGGTGTAGTCAAGCATCAGCCAGGAGTTGGCCGCCACGACTGGCGCAGGAGCCTCGGCGAAAGCCAGGACGGAGGAGAACAACAGGGTGAAGAAGGTTACGAAACGCATGAGCCTCAACTTTTCGGTGCTAGGGATTGATGGAAGACGTTTGTCGCCGCCGCGAAGGAGAAAGACCCCTTTGGGCGGCAGGTGGTTCAACGCATGACGACAAAGGGCTGGAGCTTGAGTGCGGAGGCAAGCCGCTCGGCATCCCGCCGCGCAGCGTCGACGGTCTCGAAGGGTCCGAGGTGCAGACGGTAGCGCCCCTCCCCGGCAAGGACTTCGAGCCGGTCGGCGAGTCCCTTCATTTCCTGCTCCACGAGGCCGCGAAACCCTTCCGCATTGGCTCGGGAGGCGAAGGCCCCGAGTTGCAGATACACCCCGCCCGTCGCGGCGGCGGCCGGGGCCGCATTCGCTTGCTCCACGGTCGGCTGCGCCGGGGCCGCCGCGGCCAGGGGCGGGAGGGGCTGTGGCGCACTTGCGATCGGCGGCACGGCTTCGATTGCCGATGCTTTCGCGGACAGCGCGGATTCGCCCGGTTTGGCGGCAATCAGGGGAATCTCGTCGGGCAGGATGCTCTCGACCTCGACCTGGGTACTGCCGCGCTTCACATAGCCGAGCTTGTAGGCCGCGGTGTATGAAAGATCGATGAGTCGTCCCTTGTGGAAGGGGCCGCGATCGTTGACGCGCACGACGACGGTGCGACCGTTGGAAAGGTTGGTGACCCGCACATAGCTCGGGATCGGCAGCGTCGGGTGGGCAGCCGTCATGCCGTACATGTCATAGGGTTCGCCGGTCGAGGTGGGCTGGCCGTGAAACTTGCGGCCGTACCAGCTTGCGAGGCCCCGCGCACGATAGGGTTCGATGGTAGTCGCCGGCACGAAGGACTGACCGAGCACCGTGTAGGGCCTGTTTGCAAAGCGGTGCAAGGGGTCCACTCGCGGCTCGGCGTCCGGCACCTCGTCGAGATTCTCGGGCGGATTCTCATGCGGGCCGTCATCGCTGTAGTAGCCGCCCCCCTTGGTGGAAGGCCGCCGGACGACCTTGTCGCCGCTGCCCTGTTCGACAGGCTTTGCAGCCGGGCCGCCATCGCTGCCGCGCATCGGCGCGCTGCCGCAGGCGGCCAGCAGCCCGCTCACGGTCGTCAGCAGCAGCAAGTTGCGGATCGCCTGCGCGTTGCAGGCACGAGTCGGAAGTATGGGCCTGTTCGTCATTCGCTGTTCCCGTTCATTGCTTCGACATCATGCGGCTTCGGTTGATGCTCATGAGGATACCGAGGCCCAGGCAAAGTGTGACCAGTGCGGTCCCACCATAGCTGATGAAGGGCAAGGGTACCCCCACCACCGGCAGGATGCCGCTCACCATGCCCATGTTCACGAAAGCATAGGTGAAAAAGATCATTGTGATGGCGCCCGCGAGCAGGCGGGTGGCCAGCGTCGGCGCCTGCGCTGCGATCGTGCAACCGCGCAGAATGAGCAGCAGGTAAAGCGCCAGCAGGACCAGCGCCCCGGTGAGACCGAACTCCTCGCCGAGCACCGCGAAGATGAAATCGGTATGCCGCTCTGGAATGAAGGACAGGTGGGTCTGCGTGCCGGCCTGCCAGCCCTTTCCGAGGACGCCGCCCGAGCCGATCGCGATGGTGGACTGGATGATGTGAAAACCCTTGCCCAATGGGTCCTGGCTCGGATCGAGCAGGGTGCACACCCTGTTCTTCTGGTAGCCGTGGAGCACCACCCAGTCGACATCCGGCTGGCAGATGCGGTCGCCGAAGCCGACAATCGAGCCGATGCCGACGATCGCCACCACGGCGACCGGCAGAATCAGCTTCCACGACAATCCGGCGAAAAACAGCACATAGAAGCCGGCTGCGGCAACCAGCAGGGCGGTGCCCAGATCCGGCTGCTTGACGATCAGCCCGACCGGCAACAGCAGCAGGGCGCCGGCCACCAGGAACTCGCGGACACGGATCATCCCTTCGCGTTGCTGGAAGTACCAGGCCAGCATCAGCGGTGCGGCGACCTTCATCAGTTCGGAAGGCTGGATACGCGCGACGCCGATATCGAGCCAGCGCTGCGCACCTTTCGAGATTTCGCCGAACAGCGCCACCGCCACCAGCAGCAGGACCCCCGTCACATAGACCGGCAGCGCAAGCGCGAGGATGCGCTGCGACGGCATGCGCGCAGCCACCCACATTACCGAAATCGCCACCGCGGAGTTGATCATCTGCGATTCCATGCGCTCCGGCGAGGCGCTCACCATGAGCACGAAGGCGTACGAGAGCAACAGGCTGAGGATCAACAGCAGCGCGGGATCGAGCGGCTCGATGAGCAGCATCAGCCAGCGGCGCGGATCGAATCGTCGCTCGGTCATGGGCGCTCTTGCCTCATTGGATTTCCTCGTCGCCGGGTGCATCGGCATCCTCTGGAGCCGGATTTCCGGCGCGTTTGCCGAGCAGGTAATAGTCGAGAACCTGGCGCGCGATCGGCGCCGCAGCCGAGGCGCCGAATCCACCGTTCTCGACCAGCACCGCGAGTGCGATCTTGGGCGCTTCGGCGGGCGCGTAGGCAATGTAGAGCGAGTGGTCGCGCAGGCGTTCGCGCACTTCGCTGGCCTTGTAGCGACCGCCGCGCAAGGAATAGACCTGGGCCGTGCCCGTCTTGCCGGCAACCAGATAAGGGACCCCGGCGAAGGCGCGCCGGCCGGTGCCTTCGAGGTTCACGCCGATCATCGCACGGCGGATCTCGGCGAGGTGCTCGGGCTTGAGCCCGAGGTTCGTTACCGGCGCGGGTTCGATCATGCGGCGCTCGCCGCTGCGGACGTCTTCGACATAGCGGACCAGGTGTGGCTTGAACACCACCCCGCCAGCGGCGAGGGTCGCCGTGGCGTGGGCGAGTTGCAGCGGCGTATAGGCATTGTAGCCCTGGCCGATGCCCACCGAGATGGTCTCGCCGGCGTACCATTTCTGCTGCTCGGGCCGCTTGAAGCGGCGCTTCTTCCAATCCGGCGAGGGCAGCACCCCGGAAGACTCGCCTTCCAGATCGACTCCGGTGCGCGAGCCAAAACCGAGACGGCTCATGAAAGCGGCGATCTGTTCGATCCCCAAGTCCGCGGCAAGCTTGTAGTAGTAGGTGTTGCAGGACTGGGCGATCGATTGGTACATGTTCACCAGGCCGTGCCCACCGACCTTGTCGTCGCGAAAGCGATGACCGCCGAAGTCGAAATAGCCGGGGTCCGAGATGGCCTGCTGTGCGGTGCGCTTGCCGGTCGTAAGCGCCGCCAGCGCCATGAACGGCTTGAAGGTCGAACCCGGCGGATTGGCGCTGTTGAGTGCGCGGTTGAGCAGCGGATGGTCGGGCGAATTGTTGAGCGCCTCCCAATCCTGGGTCGAGATGCCATCGACGAACAGGTTCGGGTCGAAACCCGGCGCCGATACCAGCGCCAGCACCGCCCCGCTGCCCGGTTCGATCGCCACCATCGCGCCACGCCGGTTGCCGAACGCCTCCTCCGCCACCTTCTGCAGCTCCAGGTCGACGGTCAGCACGAGGTTGTTGCCCGCCACCGGCGCCGTGCGGCGCAACAGGCGTACCGCACGACCGCCTGCATCGACCTCGACCTCCTCGAATCCGGTGATGCCATGAAGCTCGGCTTCGTAGCTCTGCTCGAGGCCGATCTTGCCGATATGGTCGGTACCGCGGTAATTGGCCTCCTGTTCCCGCTCCTCGATGCGCTTCAGGTCGCGGTCGTTGATACGACCGATGTAACCGAGGAAGTGCGAGGCCAGCGAACCATTCGGATAGTCGCGAAACAGGCGCGCATTGACCTCAACGCCGGGGAACTGGAAGCGCCGGGCGATGAGCCGGGCCACTTCCTCATCCGTGAGGCGCGTGCGGATCGGTACGCTCTCGAAATTCTTGCTCTCGTCGAGAATCTTGCGAAATCGACGTCTATCCTTTGGCTGGATATCGACGATCTCGGCCAGCGCATCGATCGTTTCGTCCACGTTCTTGAGGCTCGAGGGGGTGATCTCGAGCGTGTAGGCGGCGTAGTTGCGCGCCAGCACTACCCCGTTGCGGTCGGTGATCAGGCCGCGATTGGGGACGATCGGCACCAGCGCGATGCGGTTGTCCTCGGCGCGGGTGTGGTAATAGTCGAAGCGACTCACCTGCAGCCACGCAAAACGCGCCGCCAGCACCACGAAGCAGAGCATCACGAAAGCGCCCGCCACCAGCACGCGGCGGCGGAATTGGGACAGTTCCTGTTCTGGCTCGTCGAAACTCATGCGGATACGGGACGCGGATCAGATCGGACGGTTATCGTCACGGTCGGCCGGACGGTACTGCGGCAAAAGCAGCAGAAAGTGCAGCGGCACCCACAGCAGGGTGCCGGTGAACGAGCCGACAAAGTACCACCACCCGGGGAACTCTGCCCCGGCGACGAGCCGCACCAGCACCATCAGGACCTGGGTGAGCAGCAGCAGGGGCATGATATGCAGGGCCTGCTCGGCCGGCGGGAACCACAACACCCGTCGGGACAGCCCGTTGGCACCGTAGGCGAGAAGTACATAGGCCAGCGCATGCTGCCCCATCGCCGCGCCGTGACCGACATCTACCAGCAGGCCGAACAGGAAGCCGGTCCCCATGCCGACCCGCAGCGGCTCGCGCACACACCAGAATGCCAGCACCAGGGCCAGCCAGTCCGGCACGCCGGGCAGCCGCCCGGTGGGCACCAGGTCGAGCACCAGGGCGAGGCACAGCGAGAGATAGACGAACCACAGCTTGACCGGCTGGAGAATGCGACGGGAACGATTGGTTGGCTGCATGGCTTACCCGGGGGCCTTCGGATTGGTGGGTTTCGCTTCGCCCTGATGCTCTGCAGGGGAACCGGCCCCCCTGCCCTCAGGTACGATCGGCAGCGCCTCGGCAGGGTCGGGCATCGGCGGCAGCGGCTCGGCGCGCGACAGCACCAGCACCCGCATGCTGCTCTCCACGCCGCCCAGGGGCAGGCAGAGGATGCGCGCGAAGGCCTGCGAATCACGCTCCACGCGCATCACCCGGGCGACCGGCAAGCCTGGCAGGTAGAGGCCGTCGAGACCCGAGGTCAGCAGCTCGTCGCCCGGCTGGACGTCTGCATTGGCCGGCAGAAAGCGCAGCTCGAGCTGCCCGCGGCCCGCGCCGAAGACGGCTCCGCGAAGCCCGTTGCGCGCCACCGTCACCGGAATGGCCTGGTCCTTGTCGGTCAGCAGGGTCACCTCGGACTGAATCGGATAGACCCGCGACACCTGCCCGATCACCCCGGTCGCGTCGACCACCGCCTGCCCGGCATCCACACCGTGGGTCGCGCCACGGTCGAGGATCACCTTGCGACTGAAAGGATCGCGCGCGGCATACAGCACCTGGGCGGCCACCGAGCGCGCCTCCAGCCGCTGCGCCATTCCAAGCAGGCCGCGCAGCTCGTCGTTCTCGCGGCTCATCTGCTCGAACTGCACCAGGCGCTCGCCGACCCTGAGGCGCTCACCCCGCAACTCGGCGTTCTCCTTCTGCACCTTGGCGAGGGTTGCGAAATAGGTGGACGCATTGCGCACCAGGTCGGCCGGCGTGGCGGCCGCCATCTCGACCGGATACAGAATCACCGAAAGGCTTTGCCGCATGACCTCGAGGTAGCGAAACTTGAGATCGGCGACGAGCATGGTCAGGGCGATCGCGACAAAGACCATCAGGCGCACCAGCGGGGCCGGGCCACGCCTGAAGATGGGGGGTACGGAGTGTCCGATCAGTGACATTGGCTGTAAACGGCGACGCGGCCGATGCGGCGTACCGCCGGCCGCGCACAGAACCGCACCGGCTTACTCTGACGCGAAGATGGAACCCAGCTCATCCATCTTTTCGAGCGCCATGCCGCAGCCACGGGCGACGCAGGTGAGCGGCTCTTCGGCGACGATCACCGGCAGCCCGGTTTCTTCCATCAGCAGGCGATCGAGGTCACGCAGCAAGGCGCCACCGCCGGTCAGCACCATGCCGCGGTCGGCGATGTCGGCACCGAGTTCGGGCGGAGTCTGCTCGAGGGCGATCTTGACCGCAGAGACGATCTGGTTGAGCGGCTCGGCCAGCGCCTCGAGGATCTCGTTCGAGGAGATCGTGAAGCTGCGCGGGATGCCTTCGGCGAGGTTGCGGCCCTTGACCTCGACCTCGCGCACTTCCGAACCCGGGAAGGCGGAACCGATCTGTTTCTTGATGTTTTCGGCGGTGGTATCGCCGATGAGCATGCCGTAGTTGCGGCGGATGTAATTGACGATGGCTTCGTCGAACTTGTCGCCACCGACCCGCACCGAGCCGGCATAGACCATGCCGCCGAGCGAGATCACCCCGACCTCGGTCGTACCGCCGCCGATATCGACCACCATCGAACCGGTTGCGTCGGCAACCGGCAGGCCGGCACCGATCGCCGCGGCCATGGGCTCCTCGATCAGGTAGACATGGCTCGCTCCCGCTGCAAGCGCCGCGTCGCGGATCGCCCGGCGCTCGACCTGGGTGGAACCGCAGGGCACGCAGACGATGATCCGCGGACTCGGCGAGAACAGGCGGGTATCGTGCACCTTCTTGATGAACTGCTTGATCATCTGCTCGGTGACCACGAAGTCGGCGATCACGCCGTCCTTCATCGGCCTTATGGCAGTGATGTTGCCTGGAGTCTTGCCGAGCATCTGCTTGGCGGCATGGCCGACCGCCTGGATGGTTTTCTTGGCATTGGGACCCCCTTCGGTACGAATGGCGACGACCGACGGTTCATCCAGCACGATGCCCTTGCCGCGCACGTAGATCAAGGTGTTCGCGGTACCAAGGTCGATCGCCAGATCGTTGGAAAAGTAGGAGCGGAGAAAACCAAACATTGAAATTGTGTTCCGTAAATCCGGATGAGGATGGGGCGAGATAAACGAATATGATAACCTACAACGCCTTGTGAACTAAGCAAGTTTGTAATTTCATGTCGCTCGACCAAGACCAGATCAAACACATCGCCCGCCTCGCCCGCATCGAACTTTCGCCCGGCGAAGTCGAGCCGACGCTGGACAAGCTCAATGGCGTATTTGCGCTCATCGAACAGATGCAGGCGGTCGACACCACCGGCGTCGAGCCGATGTCGCACCCGCAGGACGTATCTCAGCGCCTGCGCGATGACGAAGTCACCGAAACCAACCGACGCCCGGCTTTCCAGCGAATTGCGCCGCAGACCGAAGCCGGCCTCTACCTGGTGCCCAAGGTGATCGAATAGGCGCCTGCCGCCAGCCGATTGCGAACCGCCGCCGACACTCACCCACGATAAGCCCAACATGCTGAATGCCAGCCTCAAGGAACTCGCCTCCGCGCTCGACGCCAGGCAGATTTCCAGCGTCGAACTGACCTCGCTTTTCCTCCAGCGCATCGAGGCCCTGAACCTCTCGCTCAATGCGTTCATCACCGTTGACCGCGACGGCGCGCTGGCAGCCGCGAGTGCTGCCGACGCCAGCAGGGCTGCCGGCGACGCGGGGCCGCTCACCGGCATTCCAATCGCCCACAAGGACGTGTTCTGCACCGAAGGCCTGCTCACCAGTTGCGGCTCGAAGATGCTGTCGAACTTCGTCAGCCCCTATGACGCGCACGTAGTGAGCCTGCTGCGCGACGCCGGAACGGTGCTGCTGGGCAAGACCAACATGGACGAGTTCGCGATGGGCTCTTCCAACGAGAATTCCTTCTACGGCCCGGCCCGCAACCCCTGGAATACCGGGCACGTGCCCGGCGGCTCCTCGGGCGGCTCGGCGGTCGCGGTAGCCGCACGGATGAGCCCGGTCGCCACCGGCACCGATACCGGCGGCTCGGTGCGCCAGCCGGCGGCCTTTTGCGGCATCACCGGCATCAAGCCGACCTACGGCCTGGTGTCGCGTTTCGGCATGATTGCCTACGCCTCCTCGCTCGACCAGGGCGGCGCGCTTGGCCGCTCGGCCGAAGACTGCGCCCTGCTGCTGTCGGCAATGACGGGTTTCGATGGGCGTGACTCGACCAGCCTCGATCGCCCCCCCGCCGACCTCTCGGCAGAGCTGGACCAGCCGCTGACAGGGCTGCGCATCGGCCTGCCGACCGAATTCTTCGGCCCCGGCATGGACGACGACGTGCGCGCCGCGGTCGAGAACGCCCTCGACGAATACCGCAGGCTCGGCGCCGAAACGGTGCAGGTGAGCCTGCCCAACGCCAAGCTCGCGATTCCCGCCTACTATGTCATCGCACCCGCCGAGGCCAGCTCCAACCTGTCGCGCTTCGACGGGGTGCGATACGGCCACCGCGCGGCGGAATACGGCGACCTCGCCGACATGTACTCGAAGAGCCGTGCGCAAGGCTTCGGCGCGGAGGTCAAACGCCGGATTCTCGCCGGTGCCTACGTGCTGTCGCACGGCTACTACGACGCCTACTACCTGCAGGCGCAAAAGCTGCGCAGGCTGATCGCCGATGACTTCGCCCGCGCCTTCGCGCAGTGTGACGTGATCGCCGGCCCCACCGCGCCCACCACGGCCTACGCGATCGGCGCAAAGAGCGACGACCCGGTACAGATGTACCTCGGCGACATCTACACGGTGGCGGTCAACCTCGCCGGACTGCCCGCGATCTCGCTACCCGCGGGGTCGGGTGCGGGCGGCCTGCCCGTCGGCCTGCAGCTGATCGGCAACTACTTCGAGGAAGCGCGGCTGCTTGCTGCCGCCCACGGTCTGCAGCGCGTCACCGACTGGCATCTGCGCCAGCCCGGGGACGGGCAATGAGCGCCCTCCGCGCCGGTCTTGTGCCGCTCGCGCTGAGCCTGCTGCTGGGTGGCTGCGCGATGCTCGGCGAGATGGGTTTTCCGGGTAGCGCACAGGCACCGCAGCAGACCGGACCCACTTCGCGCGAGGCGGACCAGGCCTCGACAGGCGGCAAGCAGCGGCTGCGTCCGATGAAGATTCGACCGCTCGAGGTCGCTACCGATTGCAGCTTCAGGGACGAGACCGGTTACAAGGGCACCGCGCGCCTGTCGGTGCGCCAGGCCCGGGTCGAGGATTTCAGCGCCCACGTCGACATCCCGCGACGCGGCATCTGCAATTTCGAGATGGCCGAGTTCCGCCAGGTCAAGAGCGAGCCCCACGTCGAGCTTGCTGCAGCGAGCGGCTGCAAAGTGCAGATGTGGGAGCAGGGCCAGCAGGTCACGGTCGCCTTCACCGACTGCCGCGCCAACTGCAGCGGCAATGCGGTGGACTACCTGTGGCCCATCCTGATCGACGCCCCCAGCGGGCGTTGCGACTGACGAACAGAACTGAATCGAGAACACTCATGAGCCGTAGCGACTGGGAAGTGGTCATCGGACTGGAAGTCCATGCCCAGCTGAACACTGTCTCCAAGATCTTTTCGGGCGCCAGCACCGCCTTCGGCGCGGAGCCGAACGCCCAGGCTTCGGCGGTGGACATCGCCCTGCCTGGCGTGCTGCCGGTGCTCAACCGCGGTGCGGTCGAGCGGGCGATACGATTCGGCCTGGCCATCGATGCGAAGATCGCGCCGAAGAGCATCTTCGCGCGCAAGAACTACTTCTATCCGGATCTCCCCAAGGGCTACCAGATCAGCCAGTTCGAGCTGCCGGTGGTGCAGGGCGGCACGATCACCATCCGCGTCGGCGAAGGCGACAAGGCCTACGAGAAATCGGTCCAGCTGACCCGCGCCCACCTCGAGGAAGACGCCGGCAAGAGCCTGCACGAAGACTTCCACGGCATGAGCGGCATCGACCTCAACCGCGCCGGCACGCCGCTGCTGGAGATCGTCTCCGAGCCCGACATGTCGTCCTCCGCCGAAGCGGTGGCCTACGCCAAGACGCTGCACGCGCTGGTGCGCTGGATCGACATCTGCGACGGCAACATGCAGGAAGGCTCGTTCCGCTGCGACGCCAACGTCTCGGTGCGCCGTCCCGGCGGCCCGCTCGGCACCCGCCGCGAGATCAAGAACCTCAACTCCTTCCGCTTCCTGCAGCAGGCCATCGACTACGAGGTGCAGTGGCAGATCGAGACGCTGGAAGACGGCGGCCGCATCGAGCAGGCAACGGTGCTGTTCGACCCGGACAGCGGCGAGACGCGCATGATGCGCTCCAAGGAGGACGCGCACGACTACCGCTACTTCCCAGACCCCGACCTGCTGCCGCTGGTCATCGACGAAGCCTGGATCGGCCGGGTACGGGCCGGGATGCCCGAACTTCCGGCGGCGATGAAGGCGCGCTTCATGGCCGAGTTCGGCCTCTCCGCCTACGACGCCACCACCCTCACCACCTCCAAGGAGCTGGCCGCCTTCTTCCAGGCCACGGTCGACGGTGCCGGCGCGGCGCTGGCCAAGACCTGCGCCAACTGGGTGATGGGCGATCTGGTGGCGCGCCTCAACAAGGCCGAGCTCGAGCTCGACGCTTCGCCGGTCAGCGCCGCGCAGCTCGCCGGCCTGATTACCCGCATCGCCGACAACACCATCTCCAACAACATCGCCAGAAAGGTCTTCGAGGCACTGTGGAACGGCGAAGGTGCCACCGCCGACGCGATCATCGACGCCCAGGGCCTCAGGCAGGTCACCGACAGCGGGGCGATCGAGGCGCTCATCGACGAGGTGCTGGCGGCCAACCAGAAGTCGGTCGAGGAGTTCCGCGCGGGCAAGGAAAAGGCTTTCAATGCGCTCGTAGGCCAGGTCATGAAGGCCAGCCGCGGCAAGGCCAATCCTACCCAGGTCAACGAGCTGCTCAGGACCAAGCTGGCTGGCTGAGGCGAATCGCAGCCGGCGGGGTGCGAGCTTGCTGTTAGCATGGCGGCTTGCACGCCCTCGTCTGCGGAGCTCCCCATGACCCACACCCTCTGCCAGCGACTCCTCGTCGTCGCCGCCTTCCTCGCACTGCCGGCCCAGGCCACCGACGAGCTTCCAAAGCGCAAGCCCGGCCTGTGGGAGATCACATCCGAGCTGTCGATGATGCCCGGCCGCGCCATGACCATGCATCAATGCATCGACGCCAACACGGACGCCGACCTCTTGGCGCGGACCGCCGAGGAGCGAAAGAATTGCAGCAAGCAGCGAATCTGGCGCGAGGATGGCAAATACCGCATCGAGGCGGTGTGCAAGGCGCAGGGCAGCACGGTGAGCTCCACGGGGCTCTTCAGCGGGGATTTCTCGGGCGCCTACAGCGGCAACATCGTGTCGCGTTTCGAACCGCCACTCAATGGCATGAGCGAGTCACGGATGAAGATCTCGGCACGCCACCTGGGCGCATGCAAGGCCGGCCAGAAACCGGGTGACAGCACCCTGTCGATGCCCGGCATGGGGAATATCGACCTCGACAAACTGATCAAGGGCATGCCGCGGATGCCGTCCGCGCAATGAAACGCCATCCGGGCCTGACGATCGCGACGATGCTGATCGGCTGCCTGTGCGCCACGCCCAGTGCGGCACGCGAATTCGACAGCTGCAGCGGCGAACGCATTCTCGCCGCGGCACCGCGGCTCATGCCCTGCCCCGACAAGCCCAATTGCGTGTCGACCGAGGCCATCGACCCCGACCGGAAAATCGCGCCGATCACGGTAAACGGCGACCTGACGTCGATACGCGAGCGCCTGCTGGCCGCGATCGCGCTGCAGTCCGGCAGCCGCATCGCGATCGCCAGCGAAGGTTTCATCGTCGCCACCTTCCGCTCGCGCCTGTTCGGCTTCATCGACGAAGCACAATTCCTGATAGAGCCGAACGAGCACAGGGTCCGCCTGCGAAGCGGCGCCTGCAGCGGCTACTTCGATTTCGGTGTGAACCGCAGGCGGATCGAGGCGATCGAAGACAAGCTGGCGAGATAGCCCGCCAAACCCGCTACCCGGGCGCAAGGGCAATCAACTATCATTGATAGTTGTCAATGGAGGTCCAAGGGATGTGCCAGCTGCTGGGCATGAACTGCAACACGCCGACCGACATCTGCTTTTCTTTCGCAGGTTTCCGGGCCCGCGGTGGTCTCACCGACATTCACCGCGACGGCTGGGGCATCGCCTTTTTCGAAGGCGCAGGCTGCAGGGTGTTCCTCGACCCGCAACCGAGCGTCGACTCGCCGGTCGCCGAGCTGGTGCGCAACTACCCGATCCGCTCGCTGAACGTGATCGCGCACATCAGGAAGGCGACCCAGGGGCAGCTCGCACTCGAGAACACCCACCCCTTCCAGCGGGAGCTGTGGGGCCGCTACTGGCTCTTCGCCCACAATGGCAATCTCTCCGAGTTCGAACCGACACTCGACGGCAGCTATCTGCCCGTGGGCAATACCGATTCCGAACTGGCGTTCTGCCATATCCTGCAGAGCCTGCGCCAGCGCTTTCGCAGCGGCCAGCCCGCAGCCGATGATCTCGATCGTGAGTTGCAGCGCCTCGCCATCGAGATCGGCAGCCACGGCACCTTCAATTTCCTGCTCTCCAACGGCACCTGCCTGTATGCCAACTGCTCGAGCCAGCTGGCCTATATCGTTCGCCAAGCACCATTCAGCGTCGCCCACCTTGCTGACCAGGACGTAAGCGTGGACTTCAGCGAGGTCACGACGCCGAACGACAGGGTGGCGGTGGTGGTCACCACACCGCTGACCGACAACGAGGACTGGCACATCATCGAGCGCGGCACCCTGCTGCGTTTCAGCGACGGCAAGCCGGCGCTCAGCCTCCCTACCCGCGCCTCTCCGACTCTTGCTGCAGAGGTCGCCTGCGCATCGAACGAAACACGGAGCTCCGATGCCTGAGACCCACGACTGCCCGCTGTGCAAGGCGAGCGACGAGCGGCTGCTGTGGTCGGACCGGCACTGCCGCGTGATCGCCGTCGACGATCCCGACTATGCAGGCTATTGCCGTGTAATCTGGCATGATCATGTGCGGGAAATGAGCGATCTGCCGGCGAGCGAGCGACGCCATGTGATGGATGTGGTTTACGCCGTGGAGGCATCGCTGCGAGCATTGATGCAACCGGACAAGATCAATCTGGCGAGCTTCGGCAACATGGTGCCGCATCTGCACTGGCATGTCATTCCGCGCTTCCGGGACGACCGCCATTTTCCGGAGCCGGTTTGGGGCCGCGCGCAACGCGAGCCCGAGGCACGGCCGGAACGTACTCCGAAGCACGACACCCTGGCGGACCGGATCCGCCGGGCCATGCAGGACCCGACATGACAAGACGAATCGTTTTCCGCTCGCCGGCAGGTGAGGGGATGCGCTCCGGGACACACTATGGATTATCGTAATCCCGCTGCCTGCCTGGATCTGCTGCGGCGCCTCCACCCCACCAACGTGGACGAGACGCACAGCATCCTGTCGCGGGTCATCTCGACGCTGCAGTCCTATCCGCCGGCGGCCAACCAGCACCTCGAGGTACTCGAGAGCGCGCGTCCCATCGTGGCCTTCGTTCAGGGCGAGATCTCGAAACGCTATGCCGCACACCCGCTGCCGCCCGACAGCAGCGAGAACGAGACCTTGCTGAAGGCAGTGGGGCTGTGGCGCGACATGGCACGCTCTTACACCCGGGTGATCCTCGCGGACGCGATCGACAGCGGCCTCACCGAGAACATGCCGCAGCTTTTTCAGCGCCAGCTCCACTACAACGCGCAGTTGCTGCTCGAATACTTCCGCGCCCGGCGCAGCCTGCCCGCGGGCGCCTGGACCGACCTGCATGCCGCCTATTCGGCGGCCGAACGCAACAACGTGGCGCGTACCCGGGTGGCCGATTCGCTCAACGAGGTGTGGAAGGCACAGAGCGCGGCGGAAGCCTATGTGGCACTGCTGCTCGTCGATCTGTCCAACCCATACGGCAGGACCCAGCGCGAACTCACCTGGATCACCCGCTGGGCGCAGCGCTTCGCGCCCTATTGCACCCTCGACACGTCTTCCGCGGAGAGCAAGCCGCTGCGCTACGGTCTCGACCTTTCGGCGGACCATGGCGTCAGGCCTCTTGGCCTGCTGACCGCCAGCGAAAGCCTGCGCTATTTCGACGGCAATCGTCTCGCCAGTCACATCCAGGGGGTGCTGCAACAGCTCAAGCGTGGGGTCTCGCCCGCATCCCTCGGGCTGGGCGACGATTGCGCGGCGCGCGAAGCGGGCAAGCTGCTGCTTTCGCTCTACCGCCCCTGGGGACTCGCCTCGGCAGGACGGCGTTTTGCGCGCCGCGGCGCACGCGGCAGCCTGGAAATGGTCGCCGACTGGGATGCCATCGCCTTCCACATCAACGGCCGTGCCTTCACTGCGCCCACGGCGAGGACGGTGTCGACCATCCGCAACGACATGGCCTTGCTGACCTTCGGCGAACGGGCCAACGAGGTCACCCCCGACCGCGCCAAGATTCGCGAGAACGCCGAACGTCTGGGCTATGCTTCCTACCACTGGGAGGTCATCGACCAGTCGGTGGGCGGATTCCGGATCCGCTGCCATCCAGAGGGGCTTCGGCTCGACCATCACCAACTGGTGGGGATCCGGCCTCCCGACGGGGAGCAGATTCTGCTCGCACGCGTCAGCTGGCTCATGTTCCGCGCCGACGGCCTGCTCGAAGCGGGTCTCTACACCATGCCGGGCATCCCCAGCGTCGCCGCCGCGCGCCAGATCAGCGCCCACGCCAACGCGCGTTCGCCCTACCTGCCCTGCTTCCTGCTGCCGGCGGTACCGGCACTCAAGTCCGAGGCCTCGATCGTCACCCCGGGCGGCTGGTACCAGGCCGAACGGGTGCTCGAGATCCACGCCGACCGTCCCTACCAGGCCCGCATGACGGCGCAGGTGGCGAGCGGGACCAACTACGACCAGATCAACGTCACGCCACTGCAGAGAGCGCGATGATGCGGCGCCGCGGGATCGTCGCCGAGAAGGTACTGCCCTGACCCGTGACGCTGGTGATGTGCAGTTCGCCCTGGTGGCGGGTCAACACATGCTTGACGATTGCCAGCCCGAGCCCGGTGCCACCGGATTCGCGTGAACGGCCGCGGTCGACGCGATAGAAGCGCTCGGTGAGGCGCGGGATGTCCGCAGCGTCGATTCCAATACCGTCGTCACGCACCGAAAACACACCGTCGCCGCCATCGCACTGCCAGCGCATCTCGATGTGCCCGCCGTCGGGCGTGTAGCGCACCGCGTTGGTGGCAAGGTTCGCAAACGCACTGTGGAGCTCCTTCGCCGAGCCGAGCACCGTGCTAGGCCCGTGGCATTCGAGTGATATCCGATGCCGTCCGGCCGATAGCGCGACGGCCTCGCCGCGAATCTCCTCGAGCAGCAGGCTGAGGTCCACCCGCTCCTCGACGGCCGCCGGCGCCTCGGTCTCGAGCGCCGAGAGCGCCAGCAGGTCCTGGATCAGCCGGTGCATGCGTGTCGCCTGCTCGCTCGCCATCTTCAGGTACTTGAGTCGCTCCTCGCGGGTGAGCTCGTCAACGTCGTCCTCCAGGATCTCGAGGAAGCCGATGACCACCGTCAGCGGTGTTCGCAGTTCGTGCGAGACGTTGGCAACGAAGTCGCGTCGCACCGTCTCGAGGCGCTCGAGCTGGGTCACGTCCCGCGACAACACCATCTTCTCGTCTTCGGCGTAGGGAACGACCTGGACCACCAGCGAATGTCCGGCATTGCGCGTCGAGCGCATCAGCAGCGGCTCCGCATAGTCTCCCGCTTCAAGATAATGGACGAAGTCCGGCTGACGGACCAGGTTGGTGACCGGCGCACCGAGGTCGCGCCCATGGTCGAGGCCAAAATGCTCTTCCGCGCGGCGGTTGATCCAGTTGATCGCATTGCTCTCGGAAAGGTACAGCACGCCGTCGGGCATGGCCTGGCTGGCCTCGCGGAAGCGCTCCAGGGTCGCCGACAGGCGGTCGCGCTGATCGTAGCCCACGCGGGCACGTCGGCTGAGGTCGGCGAACGCGTAGTCCCACACGCCCATCGCGCGCGGCAAGGGCGTACCGAGTGGCTCGCGCGACCACTTCACCAGGCGCATGAGATTGCGCAGATGGTAGGCGCCGGCCAGCACCGAGGCCGCGGAGAAGAACGCCAATCCCCATGTGAGCCCGAAAATCAGGCTCAGTCCGAGCGCGGGGAAAAAGACCATGGACGCCGTCGTGAGCGCGGCAACCCAGATATAGCTGGTGGATCGGATGGCGAGGCTCCGGTGCAGCTCGATGCGGAATTATCGCATGGTGGCCGGTGCATCCTGTTGCACCGAAAGGCGATAGCCGCTGCCCCTCACGGTCTGGATCAGCGATTCGTGTCCGCTCGGTTCCAGCGAGCAGCGCAGGCGACGGATATGGACATCCACCGTGCGCTCCTCGACGAACACATGATCGCCCCAGACCTGGTCGAGCAGTTGCGCGCGTGAATGAACCCGCTCGGGGTGCGTCATCAGGAAATGCAGCAGGCGAAACTCCGTGGGGCCGAGGTTCAGAGCCTGATCGCCCGCGCTCACCCGATGGGTCGCGGGATCGAGCGTCAGCCCGCCCATCGACACCGGATCCTCGGTCGCCTGGGGCGCCCTGCGGCGCAGCACGGCCTTGATGCGGGCGACGAGCTCACGCGGACTGAACGGCTTGGTGATGTAGTCGTCGGCGCCGGTCTCGAGGCCAGCGACCTTGTCCTGCTCCTCGCCACGCGCAGTGAGCATGATGATCGGGATCGCGCGGGTGCGCTCCTCGGCCCGCAGACGGCGCGCGAACTCCATGCCCGACATCCCGGGCAGCATCCAGTCGAGCAGCACGAGGTCCGGAAGGGCTTCACGAACCAGGCGCTGGGCGGTTTCGGCATCGGAAGCACGGACCACATGATGGCCCGCACGTGCGAGGTTGGCAGCAATGAGCTCCTGGATTGCAGGCTCGTCTTCGACCAAAAGAATATTTGCAGGCATCGCGATTCTCCATTGACCGGCCGAGTCTATTGCAGCATTTTGACGTTTTCATGACACGTCACGGGGTTGCAATGGGTTGCGCCGACCGCGCTTGCGCTTTCGGGTATCATATCTACCCCTTCGACGGAGGTCAGCACCGCATGGCCGGACTCGACAAGAACACCCCGATCCCCACTGAAATCCAGCTGCATCAGAAGTCGCGGTTCATGGAACTGCTCTTCGATGACGGCAGCCGTTTCGAGCTCCCATACGAATATCTGCGCGTCTACTCTCCCTCGGCGGAGGTTCGTGGCCATGGCGCAGGCCAGGAGACGCTGCAGGTCGGAAAACGCGAGGTGACCATCACCAGCGTCGAGCCGGTGGGCAGCTACGCGATCAAGCCGGTTTTCAGTGACGGCCACGACAGCGGCCTGTATTCATGGGATTATCTCTACGAGCTGGGCGTCCGTCAGCAGGAATGGTGGCAAGTCTACCTCGACCGGCTGCAGGCGGCAGGCGCCAGCCGCGAGCCCTCCGAAGCACCGCCCGCGCCCGTGCAGGGCGGTTGTGGGCATCACAGGCATTGAGCATGGAAGAAGGCAAGACCGATTTTGGCTTTGACACCGTCGCCGAATCCGAGAAGGCGAAGCGGGTGGCGGGCGTGTTCTCTTCGGTGGCGAGCCGCTACGACATCATGAACGACCTGATGTCCGGTGGTCTGCACAGGCTGTGGAAGGCATTCACCATCCAGATCGCGGCAGTGCGCGAGGGGCAGCGAGTGCTGGACGTTGCGGGCGGCACGGCAGACCTTTCGCTGGCGTTCGCCAAGAAGGTCGGCCCGCGCGGGGAAGTCTGGCTTACCGACATCAACCACGCCATGCTGTCGCGCGGTCGGGACCGGGTCATCGACCACGGCAAGGCGCTGCCGGTGGCCCAGTGCGACGCCGAGAAGCTTCCCTTTCCGAACGACTACTTCGATTGCGTGACGGTGGCATTCGGGCTGCGCAACATGACCCACAAGGATCATGCGCTGGCCGAGATGCGGCGTGTGCTGAAACCCGGCGGACGCCTGCTGGTGCTCGAGTTCTCGCGGGTGTGGAAGCCGCTGGCGCCGGCCTACGACTTCTATTCCTTCAAGGTGCTTCCGTGGCTCGGCAAGCGGGTCGCGGACGACGGCGACAGCTATCGCTACCTCGCCGAATCCATCCGCATGCATCCGGACCAGGAGACGCTCAAGGCGATGATGGAACAAGCAGGCCTGTCGAGGGTCGAATACTTCAATCTGACCGGCGGGGTCGTTGCCCTGCACCGCGGATTCAAGTTGTGACCGCACCGAAAACAAAATCCCTGCACTCTGGAGACCTCAGCGCATGAATCGCTTTTTCGTCGCCGTATTCGCGGCATTCATCGGCCTCGTCATCACCGTTCCCGAGGCCGAAGCCAAGCGCTTCGGCGGCAGCCGTTCGTTCGGCATGCAGCGCGACAGCAATACCTTCCGCAAGGCTGCGCCGCCGACCAACAACGCCGCACCGACGCGCAACAACGCCACACCCGCCGCAGCCCAGCCGCCCAAGCGCTCGTGGATGGGCCCGCTGGCCGGCCTGGCAGCAGGTCTCGGGCTGGCAGCGCTGATGTCGCACCTCGGCCTGGGCGAGGAGTTCGGCTCAATCATCCTCATGGCGCTGCTGGCGTTCGGGGCGATCATGCTGGTGAAGATGCTGATGCGCCGCGCCGCTGCGCCCCAACCCAGTGGCGCCGCCGCAGGTGCTGCGGGCGCGGGTGCGATGCGTTACGCCGGCAATGAGGCCCCCGCCACGGCAAGCCACGCCGGAAGCGGTGCCGCTTCAGTGCCAGGCGCCGCCGATGGCTTCGATGCGCCCGCCTTCGAGCGTCAGGCGAAGCTCAATTTCATTCGTCTGCAGGCCGCCTCCGACAGCGGCAACCTGGAGGACATCCGCCAATTCACCACGCCCGAAGTGTTCGCCGAACTCAGCCTTCAGCTTGGCGAACGTGAGCCAGGCGTCCACAGGACCGATGTACTCGAACTCGATGCGGAAGTGGTGGACGTATCCGAAGTCGATGCGCAACACGTGGTCACGGTGCGCTTCAGCGGGATGCTCCGCGAAGAGCAAGACGCCGCGGCAAGCCCGTTTACGGAGCTCTGGCACCTGACGAAGCCGGTCAGCGGGAACGGTGGCTGGCGGGTGGCCGGATTGCAGCAGCTCGACTGAGACAGGCGGCAGCCGAAGCTGAAATGCTCTCCTCGAGTTTCGTCGCGCTGCTCAACCACTTGCTGACGCGGGCGGAATGGGCACGGCGCAGGCTGAGTCCGTTTGCCGGGCACCCCGCGAGGCTGATGCTCGAGGGGGCCAGCATCGACTTCACCATTGCCGCCGACGGTTATGTTGCGGCTTCGGGGGCCAATGCGGCTCCCGAGGTGACAATCAGCGCGCCGGCTTCGGCACTACCGGGCCTGCTCGAAGGCTGGGACCGGGTCATGAAGGCGGTGAGGATCAACGGCAATGCCGAGATGGCAGATGCCCTGGGTTTCGTCTTTCGCAACCTGCGCTGGGATCCCGAGGCAGACCTGGCGGCGCTGGTGGGCGACGTTGCGGCGCACCGTCTGCATGAGGGCGTGCTCAGCCTGCTGTCCACACAGCGTTCCGCTGCGCAGGCGGCGGGCAACAACCTGCTCGAATACCTCACCATCGAAAAGAGGATCCTGCCGTCGCGCACTGAAATCGAACAGCACGTCGACCGCCTGCGCGAACTACGGGACGCGGTCGCCCGCCTCGAGAAGCGCATCGAGCGCATCGAACGTTGATTCGGCGTCCCGGGAGTGTTCCCCCCCATGCGTGGGGACTGACCGGCGGTCTGCTCGGCGAAGCTCTGGCGGGCGAAGTGTTCCCCCCATGCGTGGGGACTGACCCGCTAGCGAGTTGAGCACAGAAAAAAGGCAGCCGTGGCTGCCTTTTCTTGTGTTCGCGTGAGATCCGCGCGGCTCAGTGCCCGCGCTTGCGCAAACGCTGAATCGCCGCCAACTGGGCAATCGCTTCTGCCAGTTCGCTTTGAGCGCGCGCATAGTCGAGTTTCGAACTCTGGTTCTTGAGCGCTTCCTCGGCCTTGCTTTTCGCTTCCAATGCCTTCGCTTCGTCCAGGTCGTGGCCACGGATTGCGGTATCGGCGAGAACCGAAACGCGTCCCGGTTGTACCTCGAGAATCCCGCCCGCGACGAACACCAACTCCTCTTCCTGCTGGTTCGGCAGCTTGAGCCGCACCGCGCCCGGCTTGATTCGGGTCATCAGCGGCATATGCCCGGGCAGGATCCCCAGCTCGCCCGATTCGCCCGGAAGAGCAACGAATTCGGCCAGTCCGGAGAAGATCTCCTCTTCCGCGCTGACGACATCTACATGCACTGTCATTGCCATTACTTTTCCTCCGACCGCGCCGGCGGGCCAGCCGGCCCCCCGACGCGATCAATTCATTACTGGAGGGTCTTGGCCTTCTCGAAGGCTTCCTCGATACCGCCGACCATGTAGAACGCCTGCTCCGGAAGTGCATCGCACTCGCCGCTGACAATCATCTTGAAGCCCTTGATGGTGTCGTTGAGCGTTACGTATTTGCCCGGCGAGCCGGTAAACACTTCGGCAACGTGGAAAGGCTGCGACAGGAAGCGCTGGATCTTACGCGCACGCGCCACGGCGAGCTTGTCGTCGGGCGAGAGTTCGTCCATACCCAGAATCGCGATGATGTCGCGCAATTCCTTGTACTTCTGCAGCGTCTGCTGGACCTGCCGCGCCACGTTGTAATGCTCTTCCCCGACGATCAGCGGATCGAGCTGGCGGCTGGTCGAGTCGAGCGGATCGACGGCCGGGTAGATACCCAGTGCGGCGATGTCACGCGACAGCACGACGGTCGAGTCGAGGTGCAGGAAGGTGGTTGCAGGCGACGGGTCGGTCAAGTCATCCGCGGGCACATACACGGCCTGGATCGAGGTGATCGAGCCGACCTTGGTGGAGGTGATGCGCTCCTGCAGGCGACCCATCTCTTCGGCCAGGGTTGGCTGGTAGCCCACCGCAGACGGCATACGTCCGAGCAGTGCGGACACTTCGGTACCGGCCAGCGTGTAACGGTAGATGTTATCCACGAAGAACAGGATGTCACGGCCGTCGTCACGGAAACGCTCGGCCATGGTGAGGCCGGTCAGCGCCACGCGCAGACGGTTACCCGGGGGCTCGTTCATCTGGCCGAACACCATCGCGACCTTGTCGAGAACGTTGGAGTCCTTCATCTCGTGGTAGAAGTCGTTACCCTCACGAGTACGCTCACCCACGCCCGCAAACACCGACAGACCGGAGTGCTGCTTGGCGATGTTGTTGATGAGCTCCATCATGTTCACCGTCTTGCCCACGCCGGCGCCGCCGAACAGGCCGACCTTACCGCCCTTGGCGAACGGGCAGACCAGATCGATAACCTTGATGCCGGTCTCGAGCAGGTCGACCGAAGGCGACAGTTCGTCGAACTTCGGAGCCTTCTGATGGATCTCGCGCAGCTCTTCCGAATCAATCGGACCCGCGTCGTCGATCGGGCGACCGAGCACGTCCATGATTCGACCCAGCGTGCCTTCACCAACCGGGATCGAGATCCCCTTGCCGGTGTTCGCGACCTTCATGCCGCGGCGCAAGCCGTCGGAAGAACCCATCGCAATCGTACGCACGACACCGTCACCCAACTGCTGCTGGACCTCGAAGGTCAGACCAGCTTCGGCGAAGGAACTCGAAGCGTCCTCGAGCTTGAGCGCGTCATAAATCCTGGGCATCGCGTCACGCGGGAACTGGATATCCACCACCGCACCGATGCACTGAACGATCGTACCTTGACTCATCGTTTTTCCCTTAAATCAATAATCCGTTAGACCGCAGCGGCGCCACTGACGATTTCCGACAGTTCCTTCGTGATCGCGGCCTGGCGGGTCTTGTTATAGACCAACTGGAGATCACCAATAACGGATTTCGCATTGTCGGATGCGGCTTTCATCGCCACCATACGTGCGCTCTGTTCAGAAGCCATGTTCTCGGCCACAGCCTGGTACACCAGCGCTTCCACGTAGCGCACCAGCATTTCGTCGATCACCGTCTCGGGGTCGGGCTCGTAGAGGTAGTCCCACGAGGTCTCCGGGGTCCCCAGTTGCTCGCCGGTAAGCGGGAGTAGCTGCTCGAGCACCGGTTCCTGCTTCATCGTGTTGACGAAGCGCGTATAACCGATGAACACCGCGTCGAGCTCACCTGCCTGGAAGGCATCGAGCATGACCTTGACCGGCCCGATCAGCTTTTCCAGATGCGGCGTATCGCCGAGCTGGACGGCCTGCGAGATGATGTTGGCACGCAGACGCTGCATGAAACCCAGGCCCTTGTTGCCAATCGCGGTTACCTTGAACTCGGTGACTCCCTGGCTCTCCCACTCCTTCATCGACGTGAGCGCGACCCGCTGAATGTTGGTATTCAGGCCACCGCACAGACCCTTGTCGGTGGTGACCAGAACGATCCCCACCCGGCCAACCTTGTCGGCGGAAACCAGGAAGGGATGCTTGTAGTCGCTGATGTTGGCCTGGGAAAGGTTCGCGGCGAGGCGGCGGATCTTTTCGGCATAGGGACGGGCAGACCGCATCCGCTGCTGCGCCTTGCGCATCTTGGATGCAGCCACCATCTCCATGGCTTTGGTGATCTTGCGCGTGTTCTGCACACTCTTGATCTTGGTTCGGATTTCCTTACCGCTAGCCATTTTCCGTCTCCGTCCGCTGTCTTAGGCCCAGCTCTTCTTGAACTCATCCACCGCTGCGACGAGCTGCTTTTCGCCTTCGGCATCGAGTTCGAGCTTGGTCATGATCTGCTCGACCAGAGCGGGGTTCTTGGTCTTCACGAACTGGTGCAGGCTGGACTCGAAGGCCAACAGTCTGTCCACCTCGACGTCGTCGAAGTACCCACGGTTGATCGCGAACAGCGAAATCCCGAGGTCGGCCACCGACAGCGGTGCGTACTGGGCCTGCTTCATGAGCTCGGTAACGCGGCGGCCACGCTCGAGCTGCTTGCGGGTCGCTTCGTCGAGGTCGGAAGCAAACTGCGCGAAGGCAGCCAGTTCGCGGTACTGCGCGAGGTCGGTACGGATACCGCCGGAGAGCTTCTTGATGACCTTGGTCTGCGCTGCACCACCCACACGGGACACCGAAATACCGGCGTTGATGGCGGGACGGATGCCGGCGTTGAAGAGGTCGGTCTCGAGGAAGATCTGGCCGTCGGTAATCGAGATGACGTTGGTCGGGACGAAGGCGGACACGTCGCCAGCCTGGGTTTCGATCACCGGCAGCGCGGTCAGCGAACCGGTCTTGCCCTTGACTTCACCATCGGTGAATTTCTCGACGTAGTCGGCATTCACGCGCGCAGCGCGCTCGAGCAGACGGGAGTGGAGATAGAACACGTCGCCAGGGTAGGCTTCGCGGCCCGGCGGGCGGCGCAGCAGCAACGACACCTGACGATAGGCCCATGCCTGCTTGGTCAGATCGTCATAGACGATCAGCGCATCCATGCCACGGTCGCGGAAATACTCGCCCATGGTGCAGCCGGCATAGGCCGACAGGTACTGCATGGCGGCCGATTCCGAAGCAGTCGCGGCGACCACGATGGTGAACTCCATCGCACCATGCTCTTCGAGCTTGCGAACCACGTTGGCCACGGTCGAAGCTTTCTGACCGATCGCAACATAGACGCAGAACATGTTCTGGCCTTTCTGGTTGATGATCGCATCGACTGCCACCGCCGTCTTGCCGGTCTGGCGGTCGCCGATGATCAGCTCGCGCTGGCCGCGGCCGATCGGCACCATCGAGTCAACCGACTTGAGGCCGGTCTGCACGGGTTGCGAAACGGACTGGCGGGCGATCACACCCGGCGCGACCTTTTCGATCTTGTCGGTCAGCTTGGCGTTGATCGGACCTTTGCCGTCGATCGGCTGGCCCAGCGCATTCACCACGCGACCGAGCAATTCCGGCCCAACCGGCACTTCGAGAATACGGCCAGTGGCCTTGACGGTATCGCCTTCAGTGATGTGCTCGTACTCGCCGAGCACCACGGCGCCGACGGAATCACGTTCGAGGTTCAGCGCGAGACCAAAGGTGTCGCCGGGAAACTCCAGCATTTCACCCTGCATGACGTCGGTCAGGCCGTGAACACGGCAAATACCGTCCGTCACCGACACCACCGTACCCTCGTTGCGAGCGGTCGCGGAGATCTGCAGGTTCTGGATCCGGCTCTTGATCAGATCGCTGATCTCAGAGGGATTGAGTTGCATAGATAAGCTCCTAGTTCTTTAGCGCAGAGGCCATGTTCGCGAGCTTGCCGCGGACCGAGGCGTCGATGACTTCATCGCCGACGGAAATCTTGACCCCACCAATCAGTTCGGGATCAACACTGACCGAGACGTTCAGCCGGGACTGGAAGCGAGCTTCCAGGTCGGCCGTGAGACTCTTCAGCGTAGCGTCGTCGAGCGGGAAGGCGGATTCAATGGCCACCTCCTTGACACCTTCATGTTCGTTCTTCAACTGAACGAACAGATCACGGATCTCGGGAAGCACCTGCAGACGTTCGCTGCCCGCAAGAATGCGGACAAAGTTCTGCTGCTCTCCATCGAGCTTGCCGTTCGCGACTTCAAGCATGAGCCCCACCAGTTCGTCTTCCGAATACTTCGGATCGGTGAAGCAGGCATACATGTCGGGATTGGCAGCTACGGTGGCGAGCCTGTCGAGTGCTTCCGACCAGGGCCCCAGCGCACCTGCCCCGCGTGCCAGCTCGAATGCGGCGTCGGCATAAGGGCGAGCGATGGTGACGTTCTCGGCCATGACTTATTGAAGTTCCTGTTTCAGGTTTGCCAACAGTTCGGCGTGTGCCTTGGAATTGATTTCCTTGCGGAGAATCTTTTCTGCACCGGCAACGGCGAGATGGGCGACCTGATCGCGCAGCGCCTCTTTGGCACGTTGGGCTGCAGCACCGGCTTCGGCCTCTGCCGCCTCACGGGCGTGAGCGATGATGCGGGCGGCCTCGGCGCGAGCCTCGTCGATCAGCGCAGAGGCCTGCTTCTCGGCGGAAACACGCACATCTCCGGCCGACTCACGCGCCTTGCGCAGTTCTTCAACAACCTTTTTCTCGGCGAGAGAAAGGTCGGCCTTTGCCTTGTCGGCGGCGGCCAGGCCGTCGGCGATTTTCAAAGCCCGCTCGTCCAGTGCCTTCACGATGGGTGGCCACACGAATTTCATCGTGAACCACGCCAGAATGAAGAACACAACGAGCTGGGCTACCAGGGTTGCGTTCAAATTCACTTTTCGTGCCCTCAGTGTTGATTAACGAAAACGACTGAAGCGCAGACGATTAGGCAATCTGGAACGGGTTCGCGAACGCGAACATCATGGCGATACCGACACCGATCAGGAAGGCAGCATCGATCAGACCGGCCAGCAGGAACATCTTGGTTTGCAGTGCATTCATCAGCTCGGGCTGACGGGCAGACGCTTCGAGGTACTTGGAACCCATGATACCGATACCGATACAGGCACCGACAGCACCCAGACCAATGATCAGACCAGCGGCCAGAGCAACCAAACCCAGAACTTGTTCCATGACAACTCCTTTATGTTGAAGTATTAAATTGTGAAGCTATGAAATCGAACTTTCAGACTCTCTGTCGGCTCAGTGGCTTTCGTGGGCCTGGCCGATATAAACCAGCGTCAGCATCATGAAGATGAACGCCTGCAGGGTGATGATCAGGATGTGGAACACCGCCCAAATCGAACCTGCAATGACGTGGCCGACAAAACCCATGACGGTTGCAGTACCACCCAGCAGCGCGATCAGCATGAAGACGAGTTCGCCGGCGTACATGTTGCCGAACAGTCGCATGCCGTGGGACACGGTCTTGGCGAGGAACTCGATCATCTGCATCACGAAGTTGATCGGATAGAGGAGCGGGTGGCTGCCGAAGGGTGCGGTGAAGAGCTCATGCACCCAGCCGCCGAAACCCTTGATCTTGATGTTGTAGTAGAGACACAGCAGCAGCACGCCGATCGACAGGCCCAGCGTCATGTTGAGGTCGGCCGTCGGCACCACACGCATGTAGTGAATGCCGAAGAGTTCGCCGATGCGCGGCAGCAGATCGACCGGCAGGAGGTCCATCGCATTCATCAGGAAGATCCAGATGAAGACGTTCAGCGCCACCGGCGCCACGAACTTGCGTGACTCGGCGCTATGGACGATGCCCTTGGCCTGATCGGCCACCATCTCGACGAGAATCTCGACCGCCGCCTGGAAGCGCCCGGGAACACCCGAGGTCGCCTTGGAGGCTGCGC
This sequence comes from Zoogloeaceae bacterium, assembly GCA_024235595.1. Classification (GTDB taxonomy): domain Bacteria; phylum Pseudomonadota; class Gammaproteobacteria; order Burkholderiales; family Rhodocyclaceae; genus Cognatazoarcus. The sequence continues at coordinate 31,375 of JACKMC010000010.1, forward strand.
GCCAAAGGAAATAGAGGGTTACAACGCCGAGCGCCACCGAGAAAACCAACGAATCGAGGTTCAGCACCGACCAGTCGATCACGGCCTTCTGGGCGTGACCTGTGCTGTTCAGGTGCGTCAGGTGGTGGACGATGTACTCAGATGAGGTGGGTGCGTGCCCAGTTTCCATGGTCAAGTCTTCACCAAAAATGCAAACAGATTCGCTTTAAGCGCCAGCACCAGACCTAGAAACAACGCCAGCCAATGGACGTCGCGATATAGGGCCTGAGCCAACACCAACAATCCAACAGTCGAGGCGACCTTGAAAAACTCGCCTACGAAAAAAGCAGACACGTACGACGCACCGCCTCTTTTCGAGACGAGATGCAGGCGTATGGCGAACACCAAATTGGGAAGAAAACAGGCTGCGCCTCCCAACGCTGCCGACACCGCACCGCGCCAACCCAGGAAAAAGCTTGCTGCTATTGCAGCAATTATGGTCGCACCAACTTGCAGATAAACTGCTTTGAACATTTTATGAGTTGGGCGGGCCCTGTAATTGAACGCTGACTGCCGCTTGAAACCGGCGCAATACTAGGGGTTTACCGACACGAAGTCAAACCTTATTGCGGCGCAGCAATCTATCTGCTTCATCTTGGAGCATGGCTCTCGGCAAGGCTTTCGCGGGAAAATCGTGAAAACCCTCTGGCATCGTGGGATTCTGCCCATTTCAGCGATCCGGCATGATCCTTGCCCCGATCACCCCTTGAGATATCCCAGCAAACCATCGAGCTGGTCGAGATTGCCGAAATGCAGCGTGACCGTGCCCGCACCTTTCTTGTTCGAGCGGATCTTGACCGTCGAGCCAAGCCTGTCGGCGAGTTCCTCCTCGAGGCGCAGCAGATCGCGGTCGGGTGGCGGGGCCGTCTTTTTTGCTCGCGGGTCGACGATCTGCTGCACCAGCTTTTCGGTCTCGCGCACCGATAGCTGCTTTGCAGCAACCTGGTTGGCAATCTGGATCTGGTGCGCGCCATCGAGTGGCAACAGCGCACGCGCATGTCCCATGTCGATGTCGCCCGCCATCAACAGCTCCTGCACCGGCTGGGCGAGATGCAGCAAGCGCAGCAGATTGGAAGCCGCCGGACGGGACCGACCCACGGCATCGGCGGCCTGCTGGTGGGTCATCGAGAACTCGTCGACGAGGCGCTGGATACCCGCCGCCTCTTCGAGCGGATTGAGGTCTTCGCGCTGGATGTTCTCGATCAGCGACATTGCCAGCGCCGCCTCGTCCGGAATCTCACGGATCAGGCACGGCACTTCCTGCAGACCGGCGATCTGGGCAGCGCGCCAGCGACGTTCGCCGGCAATGATTTCGTAGCGTCCGGCGGACAGTGGCCGCACCAGTACCGGCTGCATGACGCCCTGTGACTTGATGGACGCCGCCAGTTCTTCGAGCGAGCCGGGGTCCATGCGGGTACGGGGCTGGTACTTGCCGGGCCTGAGGTCCTCGACCGAAAGCGTGCTGAGTTCGCCCGCCGGCCCGTCATCGTCGTTGTTGCCGCCCAGCAACGCGTCGAGCCCCCTGCCGAGCCCTTTTAGTTTGGGAGGTGCCATAGTCTCCTAGAGGGTTTTCACCCGTTCGATCATCTCATTTGCAAAAGCCATGTATGCCTTGGCGCCCTTTGATGCACGGTCGAAGACCACGCCGGGCACGCCGTGGCTGGGCGCCTCCGCCAGACGCACGTTGCGTGGCACGATGGCGCGGAAGACCTTCTCGCCGAAATGCGCTTCGAGCTGTGCGGAAACCTGCTGCTGCAGGGTCACCCTGGGATCGAACATGACCCGCAGCAAGCCGATGACCTTGAGGTCGCGATTGAGGTTGGCGTGAACCTTCTTGATGGTGTTGACCAGGTCGGAGAGGCCCTCGAGCGCATAGTACTCGCACTGCATCGGAATGATCACGCCATGCGCCGCGCACAGACCGTTCAGGGTCAGCATCGACAGCGATGGCGGGCAGTCGATGAGCACGAAATCGTAGCGATCCGCGACCTGTCGCAGAGCATCGCGCAAGCGATTCTCGCGCCGATCGAGCTCCACCAACTCGACTTCCGCACCGGCAAGGTCGCGATTCGCAGGCAGGACATCGTACTTTCCCGCCTCGGAAGCAACACATACAGCCGGCAATTCGGCGAGCCCGACGAGCAGGTGGTAGACCGAGTGCTCGAGCGCCCGCTTGTCGACGCCGCTGCCCATGGTGGCATTGCCCTGTGGATCGAGGTCGATCAACAGCACCCGCTGCCCGGCCTCGGCCAGTGCCGCGGCAAGATTCACGCAGGTAGTGGTCTTGCCAACCCCACCCTTCTGGTTGGCGATGCAAAAGATTCGGGCCATTCAGTCTGTCCGCTCAAAATTGTTCAGGGCTTTGCACCCGCAACCGCTCATGCCGCACGCCGTATCACCAGCAGATGCCGCGCGGCATCGAGATCCGGCACCGTCAGCTCCACCGCGCGCTCGAGCTCGAAGCCGTGGGGCAGCCGCGCCAGCTCTTCGTTTGGGTACACGCCCTTCATCGCATAGAAACGACCATGCGGGGCCAGCAGGTGGGCGGTCAGCTCGATGAAATCGGCGAGATCCGAAAACGCCCGCGAGATCACGCCGTCGAAGGCTGCGGCGGGACGCACCTTCTCCACCCGCGCGCACAGCGGCTCGAAATTGTCGAGACCGAGCTCGATCTTCACCTGTTGCTGGAAGCTCGCCTTCTTGCTTACCGTCTCGATCGACGTCACCTGCAAGTCGGGACGGGCGATGGCGAGCGGGATGCCGGGCAAGCCGCCGCCCGAGCCCACGTCGGCAAGGGTCTTCACCCCGATGAGCTGGGGCAGCACCGACAGGGCGTCGAGCAGGTGATGCGTCACCACCTGCTGCGGGTCACGGATCGCGGTGAGGTTGTACACCCGGTTCCACTTGCTCAGCAGGCCGGCGAAGGCGACCAGGCGCTCCTCGGCGGCAGGCGGCAGCTCGAGCCTCATCTCGGAAAGGCCACGGGCCAGGGCGGCGGCGACGCTCATGCCTGCCTGCGCACCGCGTCGGCCGCCAGTTCGCCGCGCTTGAGCCACACCAGCAAGAGCGAGATTGCGGCCGGCGTCACGCCCTGCACACGACTCGCCTGGCCAACCGTCTGGGGTCTCGCCGCGGCGAGCCGCTGCTGCACTTCCTTGGACAAGCCCCGCACCAGCGTGTAATCGAGGTCCGCAGGCAGGCGCTTCTCTTCGGCATCGGCGTTGCGCACCACTTCGTCATGCTGGCGATCGATATAGCCCTGATACTTCGCCGCGATCTCGAGCTGCTCGACCACCTGCGGATCGGTTTCAGGCGCCTCGGGGGCGCCCGGCAGCGTCATCAACGCGGCATAACGGGTCTGCGGCCGACGCAGCAGCTCGAAGAACCGGTATTCGCGCTCGAGCGCCTTGCCCACCACCTGCTCGGCCAATTCGGCGGGGACCTGCTCGGGACGGGCGAAGGCCGCCTTGAGGCGCGCGGTCTCCCGCTCGATGGCCTCGCGCTTGCGGCAGAACACCGCCCAGCGCTGGTCGTCCACCAGGCCGAGCTCCCGGCCCTTCTCGGTGAGCCGCAGGTCGGCGTTGTCCTCGCGCAGGCTCAGGCGGTATTCGGCGCGCGAGGTGAACATGCGGTAGGGCTCGGAGACCCCGCGGGTGATCAGGTCGTCGACCAGCACCCCGAGGTAGGCCTCGTCGCGCCGCGGACACCACGGCTCGCGCCCCTGCACCTGCAGCGCCGCGTTGGCACCCGCCAGCAGGCCTTGTGCGGCGGCCTCTTCATAACCCGTGGTGCCGTTGATCTGGCCGGCGAAGAAGAGCCCGGCGAAGCTCTTGGTCTCGAGGCTGGACTTGAGGTTGCGCGGATCGAAGTAGTCGTACTCGATGGCGTAGCCCGGGCGCAGGATGTGACAACCCTCGAGCCCGCGGATGCTGCGCACGAGCTGCAGCTGCACATCGAAGGGCAACGAGGTCGAAATCCCGTTGGGATAGATCTCGTGGGTCTCGAGCCCTTCCGGCTCGAGAAAGACGTTGTGGCTCGTCTTGTCGGCGAAACGGTGGATCTTGTCTTCGATGGACGGGCAGTAGCGCGGGCCAACCCCCTCGATCACGCCGGAATACATCGGCGAGCGATCGAGGTTGTTGCGGATGATGTCGTGGGTGCGCTCGTTGGTATGGGTGATCCAGCAAGGCCGCTGCGCAGGGTGCTGCGACGCCGAGCCGAGGAAGCTGAAAACCGGTACCGGATCGTCGCCGGGCTGCACCTGCATCACCGAAAAGTCTATGGTCCGGGCATCGAGCCGCGGCGGCGTGCCGGTCTTGAGCCGCCCTTGCGGAAGCTTGAGCTCCTTGAGCCGGGCGCCGAGCGAACTTGCCGGCGGGTCGCCGGCGCGACCACCCGCGTGATTGCTGAGACCAACGTGGATCAGCCCGTTGAGGAAGGTACCGGCGGTAAGCACCACGGTGGGCGCCTCGAAGCGCACGCCCAACTGGGTGACCACCCCGGTGACCCGCTCGCCGGCGACGGTGATGTCGTCCACCGCCGACTGGAAGAGCGTCAGCCCGGGCTGGTTCTCGAGCCGCCGGCGGATCGCCGCCTTGTACATCACCCGGTCGGCCTGGGCCCGCGTGGCCCGCACCGCCGGACCCTTGGAGGCATTGAGAATGCGGAACTGGATGCCGCCCTCGTCGGTCGCCGCGGCCATCGCGCCACCCAGGGCGTCGACTTCCTTGACCAGGTGCCCCTTGCCGATGCCCCCGATCGAGGGATTGCAGCTCATTGCGCCGAGGGTCTCGATATTGTGGCTCAGCAGCAGGGTCTGGCAGCCCATGCGCGCAGCAGCCAGCGCGGCCTCGGTTCCGGCATGGCCGCCGCCAACAACGATGACATCGAAACGGGTGGGATAGAGCATGGCGAACCCCCGCACATGAGAAGCAATCTGCAAGGGGTCGGATTTTACGCTGTTGCGCTGCAGAATCCTAGGCTCGCGCCCTCCGGCGCGTCGGGAATCGCGCAATTAAACAGACGCTTACGCCGATCTCCGGCTCAGTGCCCGGCATCGGTGGCCGTTGTGGCCCCGCCCATGCCGAGCTTTTTCATGAGGGGTCCGAGCGTGGTGGCCTGCACCAGGATGCTGAACAGCACCACGATGTAGGTCACCCAGACGATCAACTCCTTCTCCGGCCCGACCGGCAGCGACAGCGCCAACGCAATCGAGATGCCGCCGCGCAGGCCGCCCCAGGTCATCACCGTCACCGTGTGGCGCTCATCGCGCTCCGGCAGGAAACGCTGCAGGCCCCGCATCGGCAGGGCCACGCTCAGCCAGCGACAGAACAGCACCACCGCCACCATCACCAGGCCGGCGATGACGTAACCGCCACGGTAGTCGAGCGCCAGCAGTTCGAGCCCGATCAGACCGAACAGCAGGAGGTTGAGGATCTCGTCCACCAGTTGCCAGAATGGGAACAGGTGCGCCTGGGTGTGCTTCGACAAGGCCTTGCCGGGCCCCAGGTTGCCGATCACCAGCCCCGCCGCCACCACGTACAGCGGCGCCGACAGGTGCATCCACTCGGCCAGCGAATAGCCCGCCGTCACCAGCGCGAGGGTCAGCATGATCTCGACCGCATAGCTGTCGATCTGGCGCAGCATCCACAGCGCACCGGCGCCGGCCGCCATGCCGAAAAGGATGCCGCCGCCGGCCTCGAGCGCGAACATGCCGGCGATCGACGAAGGCGAAGCCTCCGCGGAGCCGGTCGCCAGGCCCAGCAGGACCATGAACAGCACCACGCCGGTGCCGTCGTTGAAGAGGCTCTCGCCGGTGATGCGCGACTCGAGCTTCTTCGACGCGCCGACCAGCTTGAGGATGCCCAGCACCGCAATCGGGTCGGTCGGCGAAATCAGCGCCCCGAACAGCAGGCAGTAAATGAAGGGCAGCTGCCAGCCGGCCAACTGGACCAGCCCGTAGGTCGCGCCACCGACGAGGAAGGACGACATCAACACCCCGCCCGTGGCAAGGGAGAGAATCGGCCAGCGCTCGCGCGACAGGCTGGCGAGGTTCACATGCAGGCTGCCCGCGAACAACAGCGCGCTGAGCATGCCGTGGAACACCACATCGGCGAACTCGATGCGCTCGACCAGCGCCCGCGCGGTGATGGTCAGCTCCGGCACCACGGCTCCGGCGAGCAACATCAGCACCGAGAAGACCAGCCCCACGGCGGTGATGCCGATGACGTCCGGAAGGCGCAGGAAACGGTAGTTCAGGAATCCGAACAGCGCCGAAAGGCCGACCAGGATGCCGACGAGCTCGAACACGGAAATCGAATGAGTCATGTTGGATTCAGATTTTGTGCAGCGCACACAATGCCATACCGCCGCGCCACATGAAACCCCGAGAACTTTCCGTGGCTTCGCTCATGCGGCCCTCGCCCTGCCCGCTGGAAGCAAGGTCGCCCCCAGTGCGGCGATGATCAGGATCGCCGCGAGATAGTCCTGGGCGAACGGTTGTTCGCCGGTGATCCACATCGCCGAGCCGAGCCCGATGACCGGGATGAACATGATCGACAGCGCACTGGCCACCGGCGGCAGGCTGCGCGCGATGCCGAACCAGATGATCTGGGCGGCGCCATAGTTGATCGCGAAGCCGTAGCACAGCGCGCCCCACATGGTCGGGCTGAACGACCAGCTTGGCGCGGGTTCGAGCGTTATCGCGAGAATCCACAGCACCGGCACCGCCAGGCCGATCATCCACACCGTGAGCGCCTCGGTCGGCACCTGCAGCGGGATGCGCTTGAGCAAGAGGGTACCGATCGCCCAGCAGGCCGCTGCGCTGAGCATCCACAACATGCCCGCCGGCCGCCCGGAGATCGTGCCCAGCTCGTGCCACAGCAGCAACAGCACCGCGCTCGCGGCGCAGGCCGTGGCGAGCCACAGTCGCGGCGTCATCTTCTCGCGGAACAGCATCACCCCGAACAGCACGGTGAAGATCGGCATGGTGAAGCCGAGGATCGCGGCACGCCCCGAAGCCAGCGCCTGGACGCCGAAGATCGACAGGGTATGCCAGCCGAGGATGTTGGGAAGCAGCAGCATCAGCACGCGCGGCAGACTCCCGGGCGGCAGCGCCAGCCGCGCACCACGGCTGCGGTACCAGCCGATCAGCAGAAACACCCCACCGGTCATGGTCAGGGCGCGAAAATAGAGGGGCGTCAATTCGCGCAGCGAGATCTTCATCACTGGCCAATTCACCCCCCACATCACGGTCAGCAGGACGAGCGCCAGAAGGTTGCGGGCAGGAAGCATGAAGAATCTACTTGTCAGACTGCCGCCGAACACGGAATCGGGCCGATCCAATCCCGGCCGGTGCGTCCGGTCGACAAAAAAAGGCCCGCTGCTGCGGGCCGCGGTATCGCAGCGGAGCCGACTTACTTGAGTGCCGCCAGTGCAGCCGCGTAGTCGGGCTCGTCCTTGATCTCGGGAACCAGTTGCGAGTGGATGACCTTGTCGTTCTCGTCGACCACCACCACCGCCCGGGCAGTCAGGCCGGCGAGCGGGCCGGAGGTGATCGCCACACCATAGCTGCGGGCGAAATCCGGGCTACGGAAGGTGGACAGGGTCTTGACGTTCTCCAGACCTTCGGCGGCGCAGAAGCGCGACATCGCGAATGGCAGGTCGGCAGACACCACCAGCACCACCGTATTCTGGAGGCTGCCCGCTTCCGCGTTGAACTTGCGGGTCGAGGTGGCGCAGGTCGGGGTATCGAGGCTGGGCACGATATTGAGCACCTTGCGCTTGCCGGCAAAGGCCTCGAGGCCGACATCGGCGAGGTCGGCACCGGTGAGCTTGAGCGCGGGCGCCGCGGCTCCCGGTTGGGGAAAGGTTCCGGCGACGTCGATCGGGTTGCCGCCTAGGCTTACTGTGGTCATCGATGTTCTCCTTCGTGGGGTGGGACTGTTGTGTTTTTCATAGGGTGGCTGGTCACGGCGCAGGAAGCAAGTCCACCTTGATGGCGGCCGCTCAGTCTGGCAGAAAGCCCTGCAAGAGCTCGTTCAGGAAACGCCGCCCGCGCGCGGTCGGCACCACGCGTTCATCGACGATCTCGATGAAGCCGGCCTTGCGTGCCTCGATCAGCCGCTCCTCGACCGCCGCCAGCGGCAAGCCGGTCTGGGCGCCGAACTGCGCCAGCGCGAAGCCGCCGGTGAGCCGCAGCGCGTTCATCATGAACTCGAAAGGCAGATCCTCGACGTCGACCAGACGCCGATCCTGCACGAAATCGCCACGTGCCGCGCCGGCCAGATAGGCCGTCGGATGCTTGTGCCGCATCTCGCGCGCAATGCCGGTGTGGGACGAGAGCTTGCCGTGGGCACCCGCGCCGATGCCGAGGTAGTCGCCGAAGTGCCAGTAGTTGAGGTTGTGCCGGCACTCCCTGCCCGGCCGCGCGAAGGCCGAGGTTTCGTAGTGCCGGTAGCCGGCCTCGCCGAGCCGTGCCTCGATCATCTCCTGCATGTCGGCGGCAAGATCGTCGTCGGGCAGCGCCGGCGGCGCGGCGTGGAAGGGTGTATTGGGCTCGAGGGTGAGGTGATAGCAGGACAGATGGGCCGGGCCGAAGCCGATCGCAGCCTCCAGGTCGGCGCGCGCGTCGGCCAGGCTCTGGCCGGGCAACGCGTACATCAGGTCGAGATTCACCGACTCGAAATGAGTCAGCGCATGATCGACCGCGGCACGCGCTTCGCTGGCGTCGTGAATGCGGCCGAGCGCCTTGAGGTGCGTGTCGTTGAAGCTCTGGATGCCGAGCGAGACGCGGGTCACGCCGGCTTCGCGGAAGCCCTTGAAGCGGGCCGCCTCGACGGTGCCGGGATTGGCCTCGAGGGTGATCTCGGCGGCCGGCGCGAGCATGGTGAGGGTCCGCACCGCGGTGAGCAGGCGGTCGAGGCCGGCGGGCGACAGCAGGCTGGGCGTGCCTCCGCCGATGAAAACCGTGTTGATCCGCCGCCCCCAGATCTGCGGCAGCGCCGCTTCCAGGTCGGCGACCAGTGCCTCGACGTAGGCTTCTTCGGGAATGCCCTCGTCGCGCACCGCGTGCGAATTGAAATCGCAGTAGGGGCACTTCCTGACGCACCACGGGTAATGCACGTACAGCGACAGCGGTGGCGGTGCGGCAAGCTCGATGGTGGTGCTCGCGGCGCGCGGTTGGGCGCTCACCAGCGGAATCACGCGGCGTTCGTTCATTCGAGCGGATGGACCCGGAGCCGGTCGAGCATGTGGCGCATCGCCGCGCCGCGGTGACTGAGGGTGTTCTTGAGCGCGGCGTCGAGTTCGGCCGCGGTCTGCTCGAGATCGGGCAGATAGAACAGCGGGTCGTAGCCGAAACCGTTTTCGCCGCGCGGCGCCTCGAGGATCTCGCCGTGCCATTCGCCATCGGCGACCAGCGGCCGCGGATCCTCGGGATGGCGCATCAGCACCGCCATGCAGTAGAAGTAGGCGCGGCGGTCTTGCTCGCCGGCAAGGCGCGAGAGCAGCAATTCGTTGTTACGCAGATCCGATTTGGGTTCACCCGCGAAGCGCGCCGAATGCACCCCGGGCGCCCCCCCGAGCGCCAGCACGCACAGCCCCGAATCATCCGCCAGCGCCGGCAGGCCGGTGTGCTGCGAGGCGTGCCGGGCCTTGGCGATGGCATTCTCGACAAAGGTCGCGTAAGGCTCGCCGGCCTCGGGCACCTGGAACTCGGCCTGGGAAATCACTTCGAGGCCGAGCGGCGCCAGCAGCGAGGACAGCTCGGCGGCCTTCTTGGCATTGTTGCTGGCGAGAACGAGTTTACTCATGGGGCACCTGTGGTTGGAGGCGGTTCAGCCCTGCAGCGCTTCACGCTGCAGGCGAACCAGATGGGCGATTCCATTCGACGCGAGCACCAGCAGGCGGTCCAGCTCATCGCGGTGAAACGGCTTGCCCTCGGCAGTGCCCTGAACCTCGACGAAGCCGCCCGAGCCGGTCATCACGACGTTCATGTCGGTTTCGCAGTCGGAATCTTCGGGGTAGTCGAGGTCGAGCACCGGCACGCCCTGGTACATGCCCACAGACACCGCGGCGACGAAGTCGTTCATCGGGCTGGCGGCCAGCAGACCGCGCGCGACGAGGCCGTTGAGGGCATCGGCAACCGCCACGCAGGCGCCGGTGATCGACGCGGTGCGGGTGCCGCCATCGGCCTGCAACACATCGCAGTCGATGACGATCTGGCGCTCCCCGAGCTTCTCCAGATCGACCACCGCGCGGATGCTGCGGCCGATCAGCCGCTGGATCTCCTGGGTACGGCCGCTTTGCTTGCCGCGGGCCGCTTCGCGAGCGCTGCGGGTGTGGGTGGAACGCGGCAGCATGCCGTACTCGGCGGTCAGCCAGCCCTGCCCCTTGCCGCGCAGGAAGCCCGGCACCGACTCCTCGACGCTGGCTGTGCACAGCACCCGGGTATCGCCGAACTCGATCAATACCGATCCCTCGGCGTGGCGGGTAAAGCCGCGGGTGATGCGCACCGGGCGCATCTCGTCCGGACGTCTGTGACTGGGTCTCATGATGGATTCCTATTTGGAGAACTTCTGGATCGCCGAGTTGATTTCCTGGATCGCGCGCTCGATCTCGTCGTCGGAGAGCTCGTCCGCACCCGCAGTTCCTTGCGGACGGGTGCGCGCGAAGCCTTCCATCTGGGTGGTAAACGAGCCCAGCGCCATGGTCTGGGTCGACACCGTCTCCGCCGCGTCGTCGGCGAAGTCCTCGTCCCAGTGCATGGCGATCAGCGAGAGATTGTCGCAGCTCGAGCCCGCCTTCTCCTCGGCCACGTCCATGACCCGCGGCACCGCCTGCATGAGGTTCGGCCCGGCGAGGCCGCGCGTCAGCACCTCGGTCTGGATCGGGCCCCACACGCCGTCCGAGCACATCGCGATGACGTCGCCGCGATGCAGCGGGGTGCGTTTGGAGAACTCGATCTGCGGCGAGTGGCTCCCACCCAGGCAACTGTAGATGCGATTGCGACTCGGATGCTTGGCAGCGCCTTCGGCATCGAGCAGGCCCTGGTCCATCATCATCTGCACCCGCGAATGATCGCGCGTCTGCGCGGCTACGCCGCCACGGCGCAGCAGATACAGACGCGAATCGCCCGCATGCGCCCAGTAGGCCTGGCTGTCCTGCACGATACAGGCCACCACCGTGGTGCGCGGGGCGTCGGGAAGATTCTTGTCGAAGGCGTAGTCGAGAATCGCGTGATGGGCGCTGGACAGCGCACGCGAGAGGAACAGCACCACATCCGGCAGGCTGGGCTTCGCTTCGCGCTGGAAAGACTGGGTCACGAACTGCACCGCGATCTGCGCCGCGACCTCGCCGTGCAGGTGCCCGCCCATGCCATCGGCGAGGATCATCAACAGCGCCTCGCGCGAGTAGCAGTAGGCAACCCTGTCCTGGTTGGTGCGGCGGCGTCCGACGCGGCTTTCCTGAAAAATGGTGAATTTCATTGGCGTCCGATGAATGTGCGCAGGCGGCTCGACCAGTCGGTAAACCACGATGCGGGTACCGGATCGCCGCCGAAGCGCCTTGCGAGGGCCTTCTGCAGAGCATAGACACTTTGCGGCCGCTTCATGTGGTCGAGATGCAGACACATGTCGATGGTCTGCAGCAATTGCCTGTTGTAACGACCGGCGAACTGCTTCTCCGCCGGGATCAGTTCGTCCTTGCGCACGCGCTGGTCGGCCCGCATCGGCGCGGACCCGGCAAGGCAGGCGTAGAGACTCGCGCCGACGCTGTAGATGTCGCTCCACGGCCCCAGGCCCTCGCGTCCGTTGAGCTGCTCCGGCGAAGCGAAACCCGGCGTGTACATCGGCTTGAGGATCGGCTGATCGGAGACCAGCGTCTGCCGCGCGGCGCCGAAATCCAGCAGCACAGGCGTGCCGTCGGTGCGCAGGTAGATGTTCGAAGGCTTGATGTCGAGATGCAGCAGCTTGTGGGCATGGACCTCACGCAGGCCGTTGAGCATGCGCGTGAAGACGCCGCGCAGGAAGCGCTCGCTGATGTCGCCCTTGTGCTTCTGGATGTAGTCGTGCATGGTCCGCCCGCGCTCGAACTGCATCACCATATACACGGTCCCGTTGGCGCGAAAGAAATTCAGCACCCGTACCACGTTGGGATGCATCAGCCGCGCCAGCGAGCGCCCCTCCTCGAAAAAACACTTCATGCCATAGCGAAAGGCCGCCTGGCTGTCGCTCGGGATGGTCGGCGTGACCTCGCCCTCCTTGCGCAGCGCCAGCGAGTTGGGCAGGTATTCCTTGATCGCCACCGGGGTGCCGTCCTCGTCGTAAGCGAGATAGACAATAGAAAACCCCCCAAGCGAAAGTTGGCGCTCGATACGGTAGTGCTCCAGCGGAAAGCCGGAGGGCAGGGGGTAATTCGCTTGAGAGGCCATCGGCAGGGGCGCTAAGATTCGCGTTTCCGCGGCATTGTCTTGTTTGCAACCGGCGCTGTAAAGCGCGATGCCCCGGCTTTTCGGGAATACACCATGATCCACAGCATGACCGGCTTCGCCGTCCAGAGCCGCGACCTCGGCCCCGTCACTCTCCATCTCGAGCTGCGAAGTGTCAATTCTCGTTACCTCGACCTGAGCTTCCGCATCTGCGAAGAGCTGCGCCAGATCGAGCCCCGGCTGCGCGAACTGATCGGCGCGAAGCTCAATCGGGGCAAGGTCGAATGCCGTCTCAACCTGCAGACCAACACCGCCGCGCCTCGCGATCTGTCGCTCAATACCGCCCTGCTCGGGCAACTCGAACGCGCCCAGGCGAGCCTGCATGAGCGCCTGCCCGGAGCCGCGCCGCTGTCCGTCGCGGAGTTGCTGCGCTGGCCGGGCATGCTCTCCGATGACAGCCTCGGATTCGATGAGATGCAGCCGGCGCTGCTTGAAATTGCCCGCGCGGCGATCGACGAGATGATGACGACCCGCGCCCGCGAGGGCGAAAAACTCGCCGCGGTGATCCTCGAGCGGGTTGCCCGCATGCGCGAACTCGTCGCCCACGCCGCACCGATCATCCCGCGCCAGGTCAGCGAGCACCAGGAAAGGCTCGCCGGCCGCCTGCGCGACGCCATGGCTGGACTGGACGAAGACCGGATTCGCCAGGAGGTCGCCGTCTTCGCGCAACGGGTGGACGTTGCCGAGGAACTCGCGCGCCTCAATACCCACATCGACGAGGTCGAGCGCATCCTCTCTTCCGGCGGGGCCTCGGGCAAACGGCTCGATTTCCTGATGCAGGAGCTCAACCGCGAGGCCAACACCCTGGGCTCGAAATCATTCTCGTCCGAGCTCACCGGCATCGCCATGGAGTTCAAGCTGCTGATCGAACAGATGCGCGAACAGGTGCAGAACATCGAGTAAACCCCGGCCCGACCTCGTCGTCGGCGCCCCGCGGAGGCACACAGTGTCCGGAACGCTATTCATCATCACCGCCCCCTCGGGCGCCGGCAAGACCACCCTGGTTCGCAGCCTGCTCAGGCGCGACCATCTGGTGCGACTGTCGATTTCCTACACCACGCGCGAGCCGCGCCCCGGCGAACGCGACGGCAACGACTATCACTTCGTGGACATGCAGACCTTCAAGGCGCTGCGCGACGCGGGCGAATTTCTCGAATGGGCCGAGGTGCACGGCAACTACTACGCCACCTCGAAAGTCTGGATCAAGGGGCAGATCGACAAGGGCCACGATATCCTGCTCGAGATCGACTGGCAGGGCGCGCAGCAGGTACGCAAGGTCTTCGCCCAGGCAGTCGGCGTATTCATCATGCCGCCTTCGATGGAGGAGCTCGAAAACAGGCTGGTCGGCCGTGGAACCGACAGCGAATCGACGATTGCCCGGCGAATGCTTGGCGCGCGCAGCGAGATGCGCCATGTAGGGGAATTCGACTACGTTATAATCAACAACGAGTTGCACGTCGCGCTCGACGACCTGGTGTCTGTCGTGCGTGCTTCGCGCCTGCGCTATGCAAAGCAAAGGGCGCGGCATCCGGGATATTTCGATTACCTAGAACAGGACTGAATCATGGCCCGCATCACCGTCGAGGACTGCCTCACGCGTATCCCCAACCGTTTCCAGTTGACCCTCGTTGCAACCTACCGCGCCCGTCAATTGACGGTCGGGGCCACGCCGCAACTCGAGATCGACAAATCCGACAAGGACAAACCGACCGTGGTCGCGCTTCGCGAGATCGCTGCCGGCAAGGTCGGACTGGAAATGCTCAACCGCGGCCAGGCCTGACCCCGCCAGGGGGACGGAGGAGTGGACATGGCCGGCACCAGCTCCCCCGTTCCCGCCACGCTGATCGAAACGCCGCCATCCAGCGTGCTGTCGCTGGACTTCGAACGACTCAAGAAGAGCATCTCCGAATACCTGCGGCCGGAGGACGTCGGCAGGGTCGAGGCCGCCTACCACTTCGCGGCGCAGGCCCATAGCGGACAATTCCGCATCAGTGGCGAGCCCTACATCACCCACCCGGTCGCGGTGACCGAGCTGGTCGCCGGCTGGCGGCTCGATGCCCAGGCGCTCACCGCGGCGCTGCTTCACGACGTGATGGAAGACACCACCGTCGCCAAGCAGGAAATCAGCGACAGGTTCGGCAAGGTCACCGCGGAGCTGGTAGACGGTCTCTCCAAGCTCGACAAGATCGAATTCCGCAGCCAGGAAGAGGCCCAGGCGGAGAACTTTCGCAAGATGCTGCTGGCGATGGCCAGCGACCTGCGGGTGATCCTCATCAAGCTGGCCGACCGCCTGCACAACATGCGCACGCTCGATTATGTGCGCCCTTCCAAGCAGCGGCGCATCGCCAGCGAAACGCTCGAGATCTACGCACCGATCGCCAACCGCCTGGGCCTCAACGCGCTCTACCGCGAGTTGCAGGAACTGTCCTTCATGCACAAGTACCCGATGCGCTACCGGGTGCTGGCCAAGGCCATTCGCGCGGCCCGCGGCAATCGTCGCGAGGTCGTCAGCAAGGTGCTCGCGGCGATCGAGGAGCGGCTGCCGCAGTGGGGCATCGCGGCCGAGATCCAGGGGCGCGAAAAGCACCTCTACGGCATCTATCGCAAGATGCTGGAGAAGAACCTTTCCTTCTCGCAGGTGCTCGACATCTACGGTTTCCGGGTGATCGCCAAGGACACCGCCACCTGCTATCTCGCGCTCGGCGCGCTGCACGGCCTCTACAAGCCGGTGCCGGGAAAATTCAAGGACTACATCGCGATCCCCAAGGGGAACGGCTACCAGTCCTTGCACACCACCCTGATCGGCCCCTTCGGCACCCCGGTCGAGGTGCAGGTGCGCACCCACGAGATGCACCACATCGCCGAGACCGGCGTCGCTTCTCACTGGCTCTACAAGGAAGACGAGAAGACCCTCTCCGAGTTGCAGCACAAGACCACCTCGTGGCTGCAGTCGCTGCTCGAGCTGCAGAACGCAAGCGGCGACTCGGCGGAGTTTCTGGAGCACGTAAAGATCGACCTCTTCCCCGGCGAGGTGTACGTGTTCTCGCCCAAGGGCAAGATCTTCTCGATGCCGCGCGGCTCGACCTCGGTGGACTTCGCCTACGCGGTGCACACCGACGTCGGCAACCGCTGCGTCGCCTGCCGCATCAATGCGGAGCTGATGCCGCTGCGTACCGAACTGCGCAACGGCGACCAGGTCGAGATCATCACGGCCGCCCATGCAAGCCCCAATCCGGCGTGGCTGTCCTATGTACGCACCGGCAAGGCGCGGGCGCAGATCCGCCACTTCCTGAAGAACGTGCAACAAGAGGAATCCACCGCACTTGGCGAGCGGCTGCTCAACCAGGCGCTACGCCCCCACGGCCTCACCCTGGGCCAGATCAGCACCTTTGCCTGGGATCGTTTCCTGCGCGACAGGGGCGTGCGCAATCGCAAGGAGATCTTCACCGACATCGGCCTCGGCAAACGCCTGCCGGTGATCGTCGCGCGCCGCCTGGCCGAAGCGCAGGACATGGAAACCGGGCGGCCCGACGTGGTCAAACCCAAGCCCGCAGGCGCGATCCTGATCCGCGGCAGCGAAGGGATTGCGGTGCAACTGGCGAAATGCTGCCAACCGATTCCCGGCGACCCCATCATCGGCATCATCCGCAAGGGCCAGGGCCTCGAGGTCCATGTGCACGACTGTCCGGCGATCCAGCGTCTGCGCGGCGAGCGCGGCCGCTGGGTGGACGTCGAGTGGGAGCACGCCGACGGACGGCATTTCGACGTCTCGATCCGGGTCCTCACCCACGATGCGCGTGGCGTGCTGGCAAAGGTCGCCAACGCCATCGCCGAGAACAACGCCAACATCCAGCAGGTCCGCATGGACGCCGAGCAGGTCCCCTATTCGAGCCTGCAGTTCACGCTCCAGGTGACCGACCGGATCCATCTCGCGCGCCTGCTCAAGGGCATCCGGCGGATCCCGGAAGTGGTACGCATCATGCGGACCAAGGGCGATGGCTCCGTTAGCTGAGCGCGCCGGACGATGATCGGCATCCTTCTCATCACTCATGGCAACCTGGGCGAATCCCTGCTGCAGTGTACCTGCCATGTGCTCAACCAGCGCCCGCCGCAGATCGCGCAACTGGGCGTTGCCCCGCAGGATGATCCCCTTGGCCTGCTGCCGCAGGCACGCAACATGAGAGATCAGGTCGATGTCGGCGACGGAGTGCTGATCCTCACCGACCTGTTCGGTGCCACGCCGTCGAACATCGCCATGAAACTGCTCGAGCCGAACCGCACCGAGGCCATTGCCGGAGTGAACCTGCCGATGCTGCTGCGCGCACTCACCTACCGCACAAGAGATTTCAGAACGCTGGTCCAGCGCGCCGTATCGGGCGCCTGTGAGGGCGTAGTTCATATCACCTGAGGACACCATGCCCCGCGCAGACGTCGAAATCATCAACAAGCTTGGCCTTCACGCCCGCGCCTCGGCCAAGCTCACCCAGACCGCCAGCAATTTCCAGTCCGAAGTCATGCTGGAACGAAACGGCCGCCGCGTGAATGCAAAAAGCATCATGGGGGTGATGATGCTGGCCGCCGCCAAGGGCAGCACCATCGTGGTGGATACCAGCGGGCCCGACGAGGACGAGGCGATGGCCGCCATTCTGGCGCTGGTCGGCGATTACTTCGGCGAAGGCGAGTGACGCAATGCCATGCGGGCGTGCCTCGGCGCCACGCATCGGCTAACATCCATCTGAACAGTACTCGCGGAACGCGCCAATGACCTTCGCTCTGCACGGATTACCGGTATCGCACGGCATCGCCATCGGCCACGTTCATCTCGTCTCGCATGCCCTGCTCGAAGTCAATCACTACCATCTGCAGCCGCGCCACCTGAAGAAGGAGCTCGAGCGCCTTCGCGTCGCGGTCGACACCGTGCGCGGCGAGCTTGCCGGCCTCAAGGCGGCCACCGGCGGCGGCCAGGGTCATGCCGAGGTCGGCGCCTTTGTCGACCTGCACATGATGTTGCTCGACGACCCGATGCTGATCGATTCGGCCACGGCGCTGATCGAAGAGCGGCGCTGCAATGCCGAATGGGCGCTGGTGCAGCAGCTAGAAATGCTCATCGAGCAGTTCGAGCAGATCGAGGATGCCTACCTGCGCGAGCGCAAGGCCGACGTGGTCCAGGTGGTCGAACGGCTGATCAAGGTCCTGCTTGGCAGGCCGGGTCATCTGCCGACGCGGCGCAAGGACGGCCTGGGGACCATCGTGGTGGCACACGATCTCTCCCCCGCCGACACCATCGGCTTTCGCGACCACCACGTGGCCGGCTTCGTCACCGATGTCGGCGGGCCGACCAGCCACACCGCGATCGTGGCCCGCAGCCAGAGCATCCCCGCGGTGGTGGCGCTGCATCACATTCGCCACCTCGTCGAGGACGACGAGCTGGTGATCATCGACGGCACCCGCGGGGTCGTGATCGTCGAACCCGACGATCGGGTGCTGGAGGAATACCAGCTTCGCAAGGCCGAGCTCGAACTCGAGCGCTCGAAGCTCAAGCGCCTGGTCACGGCACGCTCTGCGACGCTGGACGGCGAGATGGTCGGGCTCTTCGGCAACATCGAGTTGCCCGCCGATATCGCTCAGGTCAAGGCCGCGGGCGCCGACGGCATCGGCCTCTATCGCACCGAGTTTCTCTTCATGGGCCGCGAGTCGCTGCCGGACGAGGACGAACAGTTCGAGGCCTACCGCAAGGTCATCAAGGGAATGGCGGGAAAGCCCGTCACCATCCGCACCCTGGACATCGGCGCCGACAAGGCGCTCGAAGGCATCAATACCCGGGTCGAACCCAATCCCGCGCTGGGCCTGCGTGCGATCCGCTTTTCGCTCGCCGAACCGCAGATCTTCCTGGCCCAGCTGCGCGCCCTGCTGCGCGCCTCGCACTACGGCAAGCTCAAGCTGCTGGTGCCGATGCTGACCCATGCCCACGAGATTGACCAGACCCTCGCGCTGATCGCCCAGGCGCGCGAGCAATTGCGCGACAAGAAGCAGAAATACGACGAGCGACTCCCGATCGGCGGCATGATAGAGGTTCCCGCCGCGGCACTGGCGATGGGCATGTTCGTGCGCCGACTGCAGTTCCTTTCGATCGGCACCAACGACCTGATCCAGTACACGCTCGCCATCGATCGCACCGACGAGGCCGTGGCCCACCTCTACGATCCCCTGCACCCGGCGGTGCTCAAGCTCATCGGCGGGACGATCCAGACCTGTGCGCGCTACGGACTGCCGGTTTCGGTGTGCGGCGAGATGGCTGGCCACACCATCTATTCGCGTTTGCTGCTGGGCATGGGGCTGCGTGAGTTCTCGATGCACCCCTCGCAGATCCTCGAGGTCAAGCAGGAGATCCTGCGCGCCGACCTCGGCGACATCGCGCCCAAGGTGCAGCGAATACTCAAGATGGACGAGCCGCTGCGGATCCGCGAGGCGATGGAGCGCCTCTGAGATGCACGGCCCGTATCCTATGCCCTTCGCGACTGCTAGAATTCCGAGTCAATTTGCGGAGAACACCATGGCGATCTACGAGTCCGAACACACCAAATTCATGCGCGAATGGATGGCCAAGCATCCTGAAGAGGCTGCGGAACAGGCCAAGGGCCGTGCGCTCTGGTGGGACAAGCCACAGAACCTCGAGACCGGCAAGCAGTACAGTGAAGCCGAAGTACCGCAAAAGGCCTATTACTATCAGACCGGTGACTGATTGCCGGGGCAGGGCCGACCCGCGCCCGCCGCTGGCGCAGGCCTGAACCCGCGATGTCCCTGCCCGCATCGCTGGCCATCGTCGACGTCGAGACCACGGGCGCCAACCCGGTAAGTGATCGCATCACCGAGATCGCGATCCTGCGTGTCGAGCACGGCCGCGTCGTCGAACGCTGGTCCAGCCTGGTCAATCCGGGCCGAACCATTCCGGCCAACATCCAGAGCCTGATCGGCATCACCGACGAGATGGTGGCGGACGCACCGCCCTTCCCTGCGCTCGCCGCGCGCGTCCGCGAGATCCTCTCCGACTGCGTCTTCGTGGCCCACAACGCGCGCTTCGACTACGGGTTCGTCAAGAACGAATTCGCGCGCATGGAGCAGGACTTCAAGGCCGAGGTGCTGTGCACCGTCAAGTTCTCGCGCGCGCTCTATCCCGAGCACCACCGTCATGGGCTCGACGCGCTGATCCTGCGCCACGGTCTCACCTGCAAGGCCCGCCACCGTGCGCTGGGCGACGCCGAAGTGCTTTGGGACTTCCTGCAGAAGTCCGAAGCCGCATTCGAAGCCGCGACCATCGGCGACGCCACCGGACGCGCGATGAAGATGCCACCGCGCCCCGCCGGCCTGCCCGAGGGCACGCTCGAAGGCATTCCGCCCACACCTGGCGTCTATCTTTTTTTCGGCGATGGCAGCGGCGCCAGGGATCTGCCCCTTTACGTCGGCAGGAGCGTGAATCTGCGTTCCCGGGTCGGCGCCCATTTCGCCGGCGAGCATCGCAATGGCAAGGATGCGCGGCTTGCCCAGCAGATTCGACGTGTCGAATGGATCGAAACCGCCGGCGAACTCGGCGCCCAGCTCGTCGAGGCGCGACTCATCAAGGAGCGCCAACCGCTTCACAATCGCGCGCCGAACCGCAACGACGAGGTCACCGGCCTGCGGCTGCTCGCAAACCGGCGCAAGCCGCCGATCTTCGAGCGCGTCAGGCTCAGCGGCAGGGATCCGCTCGACTGGGGCGAGAACCTGTACGGCACCTTCCGCAACAAGCGCGAGATCGACAACACGCTGCGCGAGTTCGCCCATCTGTATCGGCTGTGCCCGCGCCGCCTCGGCATCGAATCGGGCAAGGACGGGGCATGCTCGGCCTTCCAGACGAAACGTTGCGCTGGCGTCTGTGCCGGGCGCGAGAGCGGTGCCGCGCACGATGCACGCCTGGCAGGCGCACTCGCCGCGCTGCGCCTGAAACCCTGGCCGTGGCCCGGGCCGATCGGGATTCGCGAGTCGAGGCCGGACGGCAGCCGCACCGAGATCCAGGTCGTCGATCACTGGTGCCTTCTCGGTTCGGTAGGGAACGAAACGCAGCTGGCGGCGCTCTTCTCGGAGCCCCCGCCGAGGCAGTTCGATGTGGACGCCTACCGCATCCTCAGCCGTTGGCTGGCTGTCGAGGGGCACCGCCAGCAGGTCATCGCGAGCCCGCCCCCCGCCTGAGCCCGGCTCACTCGCCGCGATACTCGAGCCGCGCGCGCTTGACGTTGCACAGCAATTCGTAGGAAATCGTGCCGGCAGCGGCGGCAATCGCGTTGATCGGCACCTGCGCGCCCCACAACTCGACCCGGCTGCCGAGCCCGGCATCGGCCAAGCCGCTCAGGTCGACGGTCAGCATGTCCATCGAGACACGCCCGATGATGCGACCGGGCTTGCCGTCGACGGCGACCGGCGTCCCCGTCGGGACCACGCGCGGATAGCCGTCCGCATAGCCCATCGCCACCAGTCCCACGCGGGTCGGGCGCTCGGCCACGAAACGCGCGCCATAGCCCAGCGGCTCACCGGCCGCGATCTCGCGCACCGCGATGACGCGGCTCTCGAGCGTCATCACGGGCCTCAGCTGCCCGCCGTCGAGCGGCATCGGATCGGCGCCATAGAGCATGATGCCCGGGCGCCCCCAATGGCCTCGCACCGCCGGCCAGGCGAGGATGGCGGCGGAGTTGCAGACGCTGTGCTCGGCCGCGATGCCGGCCACCCCGGCCCGGAAACGCGCGAACTGCTGCGCGGTCGCGTCGCTGTCCGGCTCGTCGGCGCGCGCGAAGTGGGTCATCAAGGTAAGCTTGCCGACCTTGCCGCTGGCGAGCAGGCGATCATGCAGTTCGCGCGCCAGCTCCGGCGCGAAGCCGGCCCGGTTCATGCCGGTATTGAGCTTGAGCCAGACGTTGAAGGGTTTTTTCGCGGCGTACGCTTCGAGCATTTGCAACTGCTCGAGGTGATGCACCACCATCCACAGATCGTGCGCCTCCACCTCGGCCAGTTCGCTTGCCTCGAACACTCCTTCGAGCAGCAGGATCGGCGCTGTGATGCCACCGTCTCGCAGTGCCAGGGCCTCCTCGATCGCCGCCACCGCGAAACCATCCGCCTCGGCACCGAGCGCCTTCGCACAGCGCACCGCGCCATGACCGTAGGCATTGGCCTTGACCACGGCAAGCGCACGGCCAGCGTGAAGTGCCTTCGCGATACGGTAATTGTGACGCAGGGCGTCGAGGTCGACGATGGCTCGGGCTGGTCTCATGCGGACTCTTTGGCGTGGGCGAAACCGGGACGCACGATGCGTCCCGAAGACGATACTTTGCCATAACGCGACAGCGCCAGATCATCGCAGCGAATCGCCGGGTTGCGCCCGGTGACCAGATCCGCCATGAGCTTGCCGGAACCACAGGCCATGGTCCAGCCGAGGGTGCCGTGCCCGGTCGACAGATACAGGTTCGGATAGCTGGTGGCGCCGACGATCGGCGTGCTGTCCGGCGTCATCGGCCGCAATCCGGTCCAGAACTCCGCCTGCGCCACGTCGCCGCCACCCGGGAAAAGATCGTTCACCACGAGCTCCAGGGTCTCGCGCCGGCGCGGGTTCAGACCGAGGTCGAAGCCGCCCAGCTCGGCCATGCCGCCGACCCGGATGCGGTCGTCGAAACGCGTCACGGCGACTTTGTAGGTCTCGTCGAGCACCGTCGAGACCGGCGCCATGTCGGCATTGCCGAGCGGCACCGTGAGCGAGTAGCCTTTGACCGGATAGACCGGCAGATCGAGATCCAGGCCCGCCGCAAGCTGACGCGAATAGCTGCCCAGCGCCAGCACGAAGCGATCGCCACCGATCACTTCGTCGCCGCAGCGCACCCCGATGATCGCGCCACCGCCCGAAATCACTTCGTCGATCGCCACCCCATAGCGGAACTTCACCCCCAGCGCCGCCGCCATCTCGGCCAGCCGACGGGTGAACAGATGGCAATCTCCGGTCTCGTCGTTGGGCAGGCGCAGCCCCCCCGTGAGCTTGTCCTTGACGCGCCCGAGCGCGGGCTCGGCGCTTGCGAGGGCATCGCGCTCGAGCAACTCGAAGGGCACACCGCATTCCTCGAGCACCGCGATATCGCGCTGGACCGCCGCCATCTGCGCATCGGTGCGGAACAACTGCAGCGTGCCGCCACGGCGCTCTTCGTAGCTGAGGCCGGTATCGGCACGCAGTTCGCGCAGCACGTCGCGGCTGTACTCCGACAGACGCATCATGCGCTCCTTGTTCACCGCATAGCGTTCGGCCGAGCAGTTCTTCAGCATTTCGGCCATCCACTTGAGCTGAAAGAGGCTGCCATCGGCACGGATGGCGAGCGGCGCATGGCGCTGGAACAGCCACTTGATGGCCTTGAGCGGAATGCCTGGCGCGGCCCAGGGGGTGGAATATCCGGGCGAGACCTGGCCGGCGTTGGCATAGCTGGTCTCGAGCGCCGGACCCGGCTGGCGGTCGATCACCGTGACGCTGGCGCCGGCGCGGGCGAGGAAGTAAGCCGTGGTGGTGCCGATGACCCCGCTGCCGAGAACGATGACGTGCATGAAGCGCTCCTCAAGACTTTTCAGGTCCGCGCCAGGCACCATGCCTGAATTCATGCGGATCCCTGTTGAATCCATGCAGTTTATTGAGCATCAGGCAGTGATATTCACTTATTATCGTTGGCGATGAAGTGAATACATGGCCCCGGCTTGTGCCGCCATCCACACCGGAAGTGAAATGCGCGAACTCGACAAGATAGACCGCAGAATCCTCGACCTCCTGCAGAAGGATGGCCGCACCACGATGACCGATCTGGCCGCAAAGGTCGGTCTGTCCACCACCCCGGTCACCGAACGGGTACGGCGCCTGGAACGGGAGGACGTGATCACCGGCTACCATGCGCGGGTCAACCCGAAGGCTCTCGGCAAGAATCTGCTGGTATTCGTCGAAATCAAGCTCTCGGCCAAGTCGGGCGAGGTCTTCGAGCGGGTCAAGAAGGAGATGCTGTTCGTCCCCGAAGTGATGGAGTGCCACCTCGTGTCCGGCGATTTCGACTACCTGATCAAGGCGCGAATGTCGGAAATGGGCGAGTACCGGCGCCTGCTCGGGAACATCCTGCTCAAGCTTCCCGCGGCGGCCGAATCGCGCAGCTACGTGGTGATGGAGGAGCTCAAGGAAACGCTGTACCTGCCGACTGACTGACGCTCAGCCCTCAGCCCTCAGCCCAGATGCTTGGCGAGCGCCTCGCGATAGGTTTCGCCAATCCGGTCGCGACGATCGATGCTGATGTCGAGGTCGGTCACCAGACCGTTGTCCAGGCTGTAGCACCAGCCATGCACCGTCACCGCCTGGCCTCGCCCCCAGGCTTCGCGCAAGACCGTGGTGTGGCCGATGTTGATCACCTGCTGCATCACGTTGAGTTCGCAAAGGCGATCCAGGCGGACCTTGCGCTCGGCGATGCGCTCGAGCGCCGCCGCATGGTCGTCACGGACATCCTGCACATGGCGCAGCCAGTTGTCCACCAGCCCGACGCGGTTGTTGTTGTAGGCGGCGGTGACCCCGCCGCAGCCGTAGTGGCCGACCACCAGGATGTGCTTCACCCGCAGTACATCGACCGCGTACTGGATGACGGACAGCGCGTTCAGGTCGGAGTGCACCACCACATTGGCGACGTTGCGATGGACGAACACCTCTCCAGGCGCCAGATCGATGATCTGGTTGGCCGGCACGCGGCTGTCCGAGCAGCCGATCCACAGGTATTCCGGCGATTGCTGGGTAGCGAGTCGCGAGAAGAATTGAGGATCCTCGGCATGGACGCGCTCGGACCACTGCCGGTTTGCTTCGAAGAGATGGTCCAGTTTTCGGATCATATGCGTCCTGATCGCTGCTTGCAGCCCTTGCGAGGGCGGGGGGTCGAATGCTCGCCTATTCCTGCCACACGCCCAGTTCGACGAGTTGCCGGGTGGCCGCCGGACTCCAGCCACGGTTGGCGGCCGGGCTCGCCGGGCTGGGGTGCAGGACCCGGCCGAACTTGAGCGCAAGTCCGCCAAGCGCCGCCCGCGCCCGCCCCTCCGCCCACACGCCCACGCCGATCACCCACTGCGGCTCGAGCAGCTCCACCACCCGGCGCAGGTGCGCGTCACAGGCCGCCTCGAGCGGCGCGAATTCGGCCGCCGGCAGCTTGTCGGGGGTAAGATTGCGGCCGCCTTCGAAGAAGGCCAGCGGGCAGTAGTTGGCGACATAGTGCTCGGCGAAGAAGGCCTCGGGCACGCCGAAGCGCTCTCGAAACAAGCCCCACAACCTTCGCCCGCTGACCTCGGAGCGGCTGCAGCCGAAGCCCTCGATCGGCCGCTTGGGGTTTTCCTGCGCAGGTCTGGCGACCGCGGCCTCCAGCCCCATCCAGTCGCGCACGGTGTCGACCTCGCCGAAGGGCACGCCGGTCTGCACCATGCCGAAGGGACCCGGGTTCATGCCCACGAAGATCACCCGCTTGCGGCTCGCGCCGAAGCGCCTCAGGTACAGCTCGTTGGGCCCCCAGGCGTAGTCGAGCGGGTTGTAGACATGGCTGACCGGCGCCGCGAAACTCAGGGCATCGACCTCTGCGCTGAGCGTTCGGGCGGCCTCGACGAGGGCTTCGGCAAGCAGGGAATCAGCTTCGATCGGCTTCATGAACGGGCAGCCTGGACGAGTGGTTCGGGGTCTTCGTTCCACGGTGCCGCCTTGATGAGCAGCAGCATCCCCGGAAAGGCCAGCACGAAGCATAGCCAGAAAAAGCTGTTCCAGCCCAGCGACTCCACCAGCCAGCCCGAGGTCGCATTGATGAAGGTCCGCGGCACCGCCATCAGGCTGGTGAATAGCGCCAGCTGGGTGGCCGTATAGGCCGGGTGGGTGGTGCGCGCCATGTAGGCGACGAAGGCGGTGGTGCCGAGCCCGGCGCCGATCGCCTCGCCGGCGATCACCGTCGCCAGCACCGCCAGGCGCCCCGCATCGGAAGGCGCCGGACCGAGCCAGGCGAGCCAGACGAAGCCGAGGATGGTCACCAGTTGCACCACGCCGAACAGCCACAGCGCGCGGTTGATGCCGAGCTTGACCATCCAGATGCCGCCGACGATGCCGCCGATCACCATCGGCCACAGCCCGGCGTTCTTGGCGATGATGCCGATCTCGGTCTTGCTGTAGCCCATGTCGAGATAAAAGGGCGTGGCCAGCGCCGTGCACAGCGAATCGCCAAGCTTGTAGAAGAAGATGAAGGCCAGCACCAGCAGCGCCGATCGGATGCCGTGACGGCCGAAGAACTCCTTGAAGGGCTCGACCACCGCGGCACGCAGGGTGCGCGGTGTGCCGATCGCTATCAGCGGCTCCCTGACCATCATCGTCATCACCACCCCTGGCACCATGAACAGTGCGGTGATCATGAAGACATGCTGCCAGGGCAGATGGTCCGCCAGGATCAGCGACAGCGAGCCCGGCACCAACCCGGCGATGCGGTAGGCATTGACGTGGATGGCATTGCCAAGGCCCAGTTCCTCGTCCGGCAGCAGCTCACGGCGAAAGGCGTCGAGGGCGATGTCGAGCGTCGCCGAGAAGAGCGCGATGGCGGCGGTCAGCGCAACGACGATGGGCAGATGCTCGGCCGGCGACAGCCGCCCGAGCCAGGCGATCGCCGCCAGCAGGCCGAGCTGGGTGACCAGCATCCAGCTGCGCCGTCTGCCCATCAGCGGCAGGATGCCGAAGCGATCGAGCAAGGGTGCCCACAGGAACTTCCAGGTGTAGGGAAACTGGATCAGCGCGAAGGCTCCGATCGCCTTCAGGCTCAGGCCTTCGGTCTTGAGCCAGGCAGGCACCAGGTTGAGCAGCAGGTAGAGCGGCATACCGGAGGCGAAACCGGTAAAGATGCAGATCAGCATGCGGCGGTTGAGCAGGGCGACAAGCCAGGCAGGCGCGAACATCGATGGCACGAAAGGGCAGCCGGTTGGTGCAGGGGCACCCATTATCACGGATAAGCGCGACGGGTGTGGCTGCGGCGCACCGCTGGCATTAGAGTATCGGGGCAGGTCAACACAATTCGATACTTTCCTTGCGTCCAGCACGGCGAGCCACAAGAATGCCGCTACCGGAAAATTCCACCCCAGGAGGGGCCCCCTCATGACTCATCACGTCATCGTCTCGTTCGGAACCGACCGGGAATACGAATTCGACCTTGCCGCACACGACACCGAGGACATCGGCAAGGATCAGGCACGCGCCTGGCTGGCCAAGGAGTTCGAGGACCTCGAATGTACGCCGAGCAACCCCATGGGCAAGGTGCTGGTACTGGACATGATCCTCAACGTCGCCAAGTACGGCGGCGAACAGCACTTTCGCGACGAAAGCGACTGGGCACGCCGCTTCGCGATCATGACCGCGGCGGCGCTGAACCGCCCGGTGGTCAGGGTCGACGTAGCGGGCTTCGTGGTCGGTTGAGTTCCGCATCCGGCGCTCGGGAGCGGCACGGCGAGACCGGATACGGCGAATCGCCGAACGCAAGCTCCCCGGGCCAGCCAAGACGGCGAGGCAGACGCAGCCCGGGCGGCGCCCGCGCCGTTCAGCCGCTGCGTGCCAAAGCGGGGTAGTAGCAACCCAGCGTGAGCGTGCGTGCCAGGTAGTTCACATACAGCGCCGCCCACAGGCCATGGTTGCCCCACGGGCGCAGCAGCCACCAGGCAACGAGAAATACCAGCAGCGAGACGAGCATCGCGTTGCGCATCTCGGCGCTGCGGGTGGCGCCGATGAAGATTCCGTCGAGCTGGAAGGCCCACACTCCGGCGAGTGGCGCCAGCGCCGCCCATGGCAGGTAGATGCGGGCAGCGGCGCGGGTGGCGGAATCGGTGCTGAGGGCATCGATCAACCAGGGGCCGGCCAGCAAATACACCAGGCTCACCAGCACCGCCACGACCACCGCCCAGACGCTCGTCAGGCGGACCGCGGCGGCAAGCGCGGTGCGATTGCGTTCGCCAATCGCGCGGCCCACCAGCGCCTCGGCCGCAAAGGCGAGGCCGTCGAGAAAATAGGCGCTCATCGAGACGAACTGCATCAGCACCGCGTTGGCGGCGAGGGTCACGTCGCCGTGGCGGGCGCCCTCGGCCATGAACCACACGAAGACGAGAATCAAGGCCAACGAACGGATCATGATGTCGCGGTTCACCGCCAGCGTGCGCCGCAGGCGATCCGCCAGCAGCAGCCGGGCGAGGCGCAGTTGCGCACCGTGGCGCCGCATGTAGCCGACCGCAATGAAGAGTCCCACCGCCGCCGCCAGGTACTCCGCGATCAGGGTGCCGAGCGCGACGCCGCGTACATCCAGGCCAAGGCCGAGCACCAACCAGGCATCGAGCGCGATGTTGGCGAGGTTCAACACCAGTTGCAGCACCAGGCCGATATCGGTGCGCCCCAGGCCGATGAACCAGCCCAGCAGCGCGTAGTTGGCGAGGGTCGCCGGCGCCGCCCAGATGCGGATCTCGAAGTAGCCGCGCGCCAGCGCCTCGACCCGCTCGCTGCCGGCGATGAGGGCGAAGGCGAGCTCGCGTATCGGCCATTGCAGCGCAATCAGCGCGACCCCGACCACGGCTGCGATCAACAGCGCCCGCCCCAGTCCGGCCGCCAGTTCCTCGGCGTCGCCGGCGCCGAGCGCCTGGGCGGTCAGCCCGGTGGTACCCATGCGCAGGAAGCCGAAAGCCCAGAAGACGAAGGTGAACACCAGCGCGCCCAGGGCCACCGCGCCGATATAGGCGGGGTCGGGGATGCGCCCCACAATGGCGGTATCGACCACCCCGATGAGCGGCGTGGAGACGTTGGAGAGCATCACCGGCAGGGCGATGGCGAGCACCGAGCGGTGGCTCGGCAGAGGCGACTCGGGGTTGCGGGATGTCACGGCATGGCCCTGCGACGCCACCCGGCGCGGCGCGACGATGCGCTCACGGCCAGGCGCGGCGCCGCAGCGACGCCCTACTTCCTGCGACCCAGCCGGTAGGCCGCCATGCTGGCCATGAAGTTGGGTTCATCGAGGATCACCTTGCCGTCGTCGAGCGCCAGCTGCTCGTGGATCACGACGCCCTCCTGCTCGCACAAGGCCTCGAAATCGGCGATCGTGAAGAAGCGTACGTTGGGCGTATTGAACCACTGGTGCGGCAGGCTCTCCGAGACCGGCATGCGGCCGTTGAGGATGGACTGGCGATGGCGCCAGTAGCCGAAGTTGGGAAAACTCACCACCGCTTCATGGCCGACCCGCAGCATCTCGGCGAGGATCCGCTGGGTGTTGTGCATGGCCTGCAGCGAGAGGCTCATGATGACGTGGTCGAAGGAGTCGTCCTCGATGCCGGCGAGCCCCTGCTCGAGATCGAGCTGCAGCACGTTGATGCCGTTGCCGATCGCCGCCATCACCCGCTCGGTTTCCTTCTCCACGCCGTAGCCGCGCACCTGGCGCACCTGCTGCAGATACTTGAGCAGCCCGCCGTCGCCGCAGCCGAGGTCGAGCACCCGTTCGCCGGGCTGGATCCAGGAAGCGATGACCTCGTAGTCGTAGCGTTGATAGCTCATGATCACACCTGGACGTTGGCTAGGTAGGCCGAGAGCACCCCGTGGTAGAGGGGCTCGTCGAGCAGGAAAGCGTCGTGGCCGGCGACCGAGTCGATCTCGGCATAGCTCACCCGCTTGTCGCTGTGCAGCAACGCATTGACGATCTCCTTGGAGCGCTGTGGCGTAAAACGCCAGTCGGTGGTGAACGAGACCACCAGGAATTCCGCCGAGGCCGACGACAGGGTGCGGGTGAGGTCGCCACCATGCGCAAACGCCGGGTCGAAATAGTCGAGCGTCTTGGTGGTCAGCAGATAGGTATTGGCGTCGAAGAAACCCGCGAACTTGTCGCCCTGGTAGCGCAGGTAGGATTCGATCTCGAACTCGACATCGTAGCTGTACACCGGCTTGCCGTGGCGCAGCTGGCGGCCGAATTTCTCGGCCATCGCATCGTCCGAGAGGTAGGTGATGTGCCCGACCATGCGCGCCAGCGCGAGACCGCGGGTCGGCACCACGCCGTGCTCGTAGTAATTGCCGCCATGGAACTGCGGATCCTTGAGGATCGCCTGGCGGGCAACCTCGTTGAAGGCGATGTTCTGCGCGGTGAGCTTGGGCGCCGCGGCGATCACCAGCGCGTGGCCGATACGTCCGGGATACTGCAGCGCCCACGACAGCGCCTGCATGCCGCCCAGGCTGCCGCCCACTACCGCCGCAAAGCGCTCGATACCGAGCATGTCGGCCAGCAACGCCTGGGTGTCGACCCAGTCTTCGACCGTCACGAAGGGAAAATCCGCGCCCCAGGGCTTGCCGGTCGCGGGGTTGATCGAGGCCGGCCCGGTGCTGCCGTAGCAGCCGCCGAGGTTATTCACCCCGATAACGAAGAACTTGTCGGTATCGAGCGGCCGGCCCGGCCCGATGAGGTTGTCCCACCAGCCGACGTTGCCGGGCTGATCGGCATACACGCCGGCCACATGATGGGAGCCGGACAGCGCGTGACAGACCAGCACCGCGTTGCTGCGCGCCGCGTTGAGCGTGCCGTATGTTTCGTACACCAGCTCGAATCCCGGCAGCACGCCACCGCTGCGCAGCTTGAGCGGCGCATCGAAGCGCGCTCGCTGCGGGGTGACGATGCCCACCGAAGAGGATTGCGTCATTTCGAATCCATGGCGAATGAGGGCCGGCCTGCGCAGCGGCCCGAAAAAACGGAAAACCCGGTCGGCTATGCGCTCGGACCGGGTTGCCCTCGCTTTAGCCGTATTTGTTGAGCGCCCGCAAGCTGACTTTCAAATCGGCGCGTAGGGGATGGAAATTAGCGCGCACACCGGCAAATGTCAAACCGCCGCGGCGACGGAACCTTGCCCCGCCAAGCGTTCAATGCAGCCCGGGCAAGGGCTTGTCGGTTTCCTCCGCGGCCCCGTCCTGCTCGGCCTCGGTCCCGCGCGGGGTGATGTCGTTCGGCGTTCCCTCGGGAGGTTCCTGGCCACCCTGCCCGGGCCCCGCCGGCACCACGGGCGGCATCGGCGCGGCCACCGCCTGCGGCGACGAGCAGGCTGCATCCGCAGTCGCGGTGAGCAGCGGCTGCAGCACCGGGGCGAGGTTCTTCAGCACCTGTACCGACAGGGCGCTGGTGAAACTGTATTTCTCCGCGTAGGGCTCGCGCACATGGGCCGTAATCACCCCGAAGAATCGGTCCCCCAGCAGAAACACGAAGGTCGCCGAGCGGCTTATCACTCGCGACGATACCAGACGCCCGCCGCGGCCATAGACCTCGAATCGGTGATCGCCGGTTCCGGTCTTGCCGCCGATATCGAGCGGCACCGCTTCGGCCGACGCGAAACTGCCCCAGATCCGCTTGGCCGTGCCATTCTTCGCTACCCCGACGAGCGCCTCGCGCACCACTGCGGTCAGCTCTTCGGGCAGCACCCGCTCGGCCTTGCCCGGCGACTGCACGAGATGCGTCTCGAAAGGCGTGCCGCTCGCAAAATCGAGGCTCTGCAAGCGCATCACCGGGTAGCGCATGCCCTTGTTCTGGATGATGCCGATCAGCTCGGCCAGCGCGCTCGGCCGGTCGCCCGAGCTGCCGATGGCGGTCGCATAGGACGGGGTGAGCGCCTCGAAGGGGTAACCCAGGCGCTGCCATCTGCGGTGGATCTCGAGGAAAGCCTCGACCTCGAGCAGGCTGCGGATGCGGATGTCCTGGGCGTTCTTGTGGCGGGTACGGAACAACCAGCCATACACCGACTGCCGCGCCTGCGCACCCGCTTCGAGCATGCTGGCGTAATCGGCTTCGGGATGCGCGATCAAGTAGGCCGCGAGCCACAGTTCGAGCGGATGGATGCCGGCGATATAGCCGCGGTCGGCGAGGTTGAACTGGTCCACCGAATAGCCGTCGAAAAGCTGCCTGAGGCGTTCGTCCGAAGGATCGTCGCCCTCCAGGCGGCCTCGCATGAAGCGGGCAAAGCTATCGAAGGAGGCCTCGGGATGGATGCTGCGGTACACCGTGGCGAGACGTCGCGCGAATGGACGCACGCCCTGCAGCAGGATGGCCTCGACCTCGTCCGCCGTCTTGCCCCGGTACTTGGCGTAGAAGCGGTTGGTGAACAGGCGGCCTTCGCGATCGGCGAACCTCTCGAGATACTCCCGGCGACGCGGGTCGTCGGAATTCTCGAGCACCAGCGCGCTCGAGCCCGGCGTCTCGAACATGTAGTGGCGCACCACGTCGCGCATGATGCGGATGAACACCAGGTTGGTGGAATTGCGCAGCGCGTCCTTGACCGTCGGCGCGCTGCCATCCTCGCGGTGGTCGAAGTTGCCGAAACGGTGCTGCCCGCCACCGGTGTAGAAGGTCTCGCCGGGGTTGGCCGAGTAGCGACGTTCCATCGCCGCCGCCATGATCGCCGCCAGCGACTTGTCCCTGGCGCCGAGCAGGTACTCGATGGTCCAGCTCGCCAGCGGGCCCCGGCGTTCGTTCAGCGCCGCCCGCAAGGCATCGCGGTCGGCATCGACATATCGACGATGGAGCTCGGCGATGATCTCGAGATAGCTCACCAGCGTCCGCAGTTTGGCGGTGGAGCCGAGATCGAGCCGCGCGCCGCCATTGATGTCGAAGGGGGCGTCGAGATTGTCGGTCTGGATGCGCAGCAGGTTGGCATCGCCGACGCGCTCGAACAAGGTGAAACTGAACAACACCTTGGCCGGATCGTCGCCCGGCGCGAACAGGCGATGCTCCATCAGCCCCGACTTGCGGGCCACATCGGGATCGCCGATGGCCAGCAAGGCATTGGTGACCGCCGACTGCACCGGCGCATGGAGCGTGCTCTGCGCCGACAGGTCGAGCCGGTCGAGATCGTAGAGCCGCGGCACGCCCAGCAGGCCGGCGATGCCGGTGCGCAGCGCAGTGGCTGCCTTGCGGGTGACGAAGGACACGTTGCGCGGTGCCGGATTGTCGCGCCTGAAAGCCAGCTTCGCTTCAAGCGCGGCATCGCGCAGGCGTGGCGGAATCACCGCGAGCTCTCCGAGCAAGCGCAGGTGACGGTCGGTGAGGTTCTCGAGTGCAGTCTCGCTGCCGCCCAGATAATAGGACGGACGGCGCTGGGCGATCATCAGCGACAACACCTGCTTGTAGGCCAGCGCCCGGGCCGCCAGCTCCGCGTCGCCCCGTGCGGCATTGCCGATCCGCCCCGCGTCAGGTTCGGCCAGCAAGCGGCTGACTTCGGCCAGCTCGCGACCATACCAGGCCCACAGGCCATCGCCCATGCCGTTCACCTCGCCAAAGCCGGCCCGCGCCGAGAGCGGCACGGTGTTGAGGTACTCGAGCACGATCCGGCGACGTGCGGGGCGGGTGTCCTCCCCGTCCATGTAGGCGCGAATCGACGCGGACGCCATCTGGCGGAGCTTTTCGCTGCCGGAGGTGGTGCGACCTTCGGGCGAATGGCGGTATTTCTCGATCTGGGTGGCCAGGGTACTGCCGCCGCCGCCATCGTGGTCGGGGTCGAGCATCTGCCAGGCGCGGTCGACCACGGCCTTGCCGAAGCGGTCCCACTCGATAGCCGGGTTACGCTCGGGGTGGCGGTCGTCGAGCAGCTCGCGGTTCTCGATGAAGAGCAGGCTCTCGCTCATCAGCCGCGGCACCTCGTCGAAGCTGCCGAATACCCGCTCGGGGAAGCTGACGCTGTAGATCGGCATCCCGCCGCAGCCGGACAGGCTCAGTCCGGCGGTGGTCTTTTCCTTGTAGGTCGCAAACAGGCCAAGGTCGGCCAGCTCCTCCATTTTCGGCGAGATGCTTGCCTGGGAACCTACCGAGTAGCCACGTTCGGTGGCCCTTTTGACGAATGCGGGCAGGCGGCTGTAGCCCAGCCGCAGGT
The DNA here is from genome assembly GCA_024235595.1 of Zoogloeaceae bacterium. Lineage (GTDB taxonomy): Bacteria > Pseudomonadota > Gammaproteobacteria > Burkholderiales > Rhodocyclaceae > Cognatazoarcus. The sequence goes on from JACKMC010000010.1 coordinate 64,859, forward strand.
CGTAAGGGCCCTCGCCCGGGAAGCGGATGTGCGCGCTGGGGCCCGGCCGCAGTTCATAGTGAAGGTCTGCCGCGAGCCGACTCAGGTAGCGTGCCTGCAGCCGGGAGCTGCGCATCTCCTCTACCACGATCGCGATCAGAACGGCGATCGCCATCACCAGCAGGACTGTCAGAAGTGTCAGGAAGTAACGCCAGCGCGACATGCTGCTGGTTGGGGCTGGGGTGCTCAAGCTGCGGTCTTTATCTTGGGTCGGCGGCAATCGCCGGACATGGAGCTACAGTGTCGCCGAGGCGGAGGGCGCCTGTCACCGGCAAGCCGTGGTTGCGTTGCACAAATACCACACTTGCATCAGCCGAAACACTATTTTGACGAATCGATCTCAAGGAACGACGGCATCGGGCTTGACACCGCCGTAGTACTCGAGGCGCGCATTGAGCGCCCGCGTGACCTCGACGCGGCCGTCGGCGGCAACCCGCAAGGCGTGCTCGATGCCATGGCGGCGGGTCATTTCCCGCCAATCGTCGCCGGCGATGAAGGCGGGCTTGCTGGCGGCGTCCGACAGCGTTCCAGCACCTTCGCGCGGCGTGATGAGTACGGTCATCGAGCGCGTGGCATTGGCCGGCGCACCGGTACGCGGATCGAGCAGATGCGAATAGCGCCGTCCGTCGATCTCGAAATAGCGCTGGTAGTCGCCCGAGGTGCCGACCGCCTCGCCATCGTAGAGCGCCATCGACGCCAATGGCGCCGGCTCGCGCGGGTGCTGGATTCCCACCCGCCAGGGCTGCTCGCCCTTCTTGCCGAGCGCCATCACGTTGCCGCCGATGTTGATCAGCGCATTGGCGATACCCTCGGCGCGCAGGATCGCGGCAGCACGATCGAGCGCATAGCCCTTGGCATAGCCGCCGAGGTCGATCTCGACCGCCGGGTTGCTGCAGCTCACCCGGTCGTCCGCAATCTCGAGCTCGGCGATGCGCGGATGGCGGGCGAGGATCGCGGCCACCGCCCTGGGGTCCGGCAGCACCGGCTTGAACTCGTCGGAATGGAAACCCCACAGCGCGATCAATCGCCCCAGCGCGGGCTCGAAGAGCCCGTCCCCGCGCATCGAGACATCGCGCGCGCCGGCCAGCAGGGTGGCCAGTTCGTGCGATACCGGCACGTTCTGGCGACCTGCCGCGATGGCCTCGTTGAGGGCCGTCAGTTCGGAGGGCTCCCAGGCATGATAGGCGCGGTGCAGCCGGTCGAACTCCCGCAGCACCGCCCCCATCGCGCGCCCTGCAAGCGCTTCGTCGTCGCCATATACCGCTACCTCGACACGGGTGCCGAATACGAAGGACTCCTGCTTGAAGACCTCGGGTCGGCTGCACGCCGACAAGGCGAGCAGGCAAAGCAGCACGAGGCATGACCGCAGGGGGCCGACGGGAAAAGGGCTGGACATGATGGGGCGCAAGTTTAACCCGGCCCGGCGAAGGCTCGCACACCCGCGAGCCAGCGCTCGAACTCGGGCGCGGGCATCGGCTCGGCGTAATAGAAACCCTGGAAGCTGTCGCAACCCGAGTCGATCAGGAAATCCCGCTGCGCGGCTGTCTCGACGCCTTCGGCCAGCACCGTGAGGCCGAGGTTTCGCCCCATCGCGATGATCGCGCTGACGATCTCGCGGTCATCGCCCGGCCGGCCAAGGCCCTGCACGAAGCTCTGGTCGATCTTCAGCTTGTCGATCGGGAAGCGCTTCAGATAGGCGAGCGATGAATAGCCGGTACCGAAGTCGTCGATCGACAGGCGCACCCCGAGACGCTTCAGCGCCTTCATCCACAGCACCGCGTCTTCGGGTGATTCGGCGATCGCGCCCTCGGTGATCTCCAGCTCGAGGAAGCGCCCCTCCAGCCCGCTCGCGGTGAGCGTCGAATGCAGCTTGTCGGCGAGGTCGCGCAGACGAAACTGGCGCGGCGAGAGATTCACCGAAACCGAGAATTCGGGCAGACCCTGTCGTTGCCAGCGCTTCAACTGGCGGCAGGCCTGGTCGAGCACCCATTCGCCCAGCGGCACCACCAGACCGGTGTCCTCGGCCAGCGCGATGAAGCGCTCGGGACCGATCAGCTCACCGCCCGAGCGCCACCTCACCAGCGCCTCGACGCCGCACAGCGCGTTATCGCGGGCGCGAAGCTGGGGCTGGTAATAGACCACCAGTTCCTCGCGCTCGAGTCCGCGACGCAGCCGCGCTTCCAGTTCGAGCCGATCGCGCGCCAGCCTGGTGAGCTCCTCGTTGTAGAAGCGGAAGGTGTTGCGGCCGCCGGCCTTTGACTCGTACATCGCTGCGTCGGCATTGCGGATCAGGCCATGGCAGTCCTGCGCATTGTCGGGATAGAGGCTGATGCCGATGCTCGCGCCGATGAAGATCTCCGGCCCGCCGTCGAGCTGCAGCGGCTGGCTGACGAGTTCTATCAGGTCGCGCGCCAGCTCGCCCGCCTCCTCGGGTCGCTGCAGCGCCTCCATCACCACCACGAATTCGTCGCCCCCGAGGCGCGCCAGGGTGTCGTCCTGCCGCACCCTGCTGCCGAGACGCCGCGCCAGCGTCACCAGCAGGGAATCGCCGGCCGGATGGCCGAGGCTGTCATTGACGTTCTTGAAGCGGTCTACATCGAGAAACAGCACCGCCAGACGGTGCTGGTGGCGATTGGCAACGGCGATCGCATGCTCCAGGCGGTTGAGCAGCAGAACCCGGTTGGGTAGCCCGGTGAGCGCATCGTAGTGGGCAAGATGATGCAGTCGCGCCTCGGAGTGCTTGAGCTGGGTGATATCCGAGAACACCCCGACGAAGTTCTGGATCTCACCGCTCTCGTTCATGACCCTGCTGACGGCAAGCCACTCCGGATACACCTCGCCACTGCGGCGTCGATTCCAGACCTCGCCCTGCCAGAAACCGTCCGCAGCGATCGACGCCCACATCTCCCGATAGAAGGTTTCGTCGTGGCGTCCCGAGTGCAGCAGCGCCGGGTCCTTGCCGATTACCTCCGGGGCGGAATAGCCGGTTATCCGCGTAAAGGCGCGATTGACCGCAACGATCCGCAGCTGCGGATCGGTGATCAGCACCCCCTCGGCAGTGCTCTCGTAGACCACCGCCGCCAGCCGCAAGCCCTCCTCCGCGGCCTTGCGCTCGGCGATGTCGATCACCGACAGCACCGCATCGCTCGATTCGGGCAACATCACCACGCTCGCCAGAACGCAGCGGGGCGCGCCGTCGGCTACCAGCATCCGCATCTCGAACTGCAGCGGTGGCGGCTCGGCGGTGGGGTCACGACGACGGCGATGGTAATCCAGCAGGCGCTCGCGGTCCTCCTCGGCAATCAAGCTTTCGAAGGGCATGCCTTCGAGCCGCTCGACATCCTGCCCCAGCAGTGCCGCCGCGGTGGCGTTCGCCCGCTGCACGCGACGATCGCGACCGATCAACAGCATGGCGGTGCCGGCGCCATCGAAGAGTCCGCGATAGCGCGCTTCGGAGAGCGCCAGTTGCTGTGCCACCGCGCGGGCGTCGCCGGCATTCGGGCAGCTCGCCACGATGAGGCCGCCTGGCAGCGGGCGCAGCACCAGACCCACCTCGACGAGACTGCCGTCACTGCGGCGCAGTTGCTGTGCTTCGCTGCTGAACTCCGTCTGCGCGGCCTCGGCCGACATCGACTGCCGCAGCCGTGCCACCAGGGCCTCGCGCTGCCCCGCGGGCGACAGCTCCAGCAGCGTCATCTCGAGCAGTGCCGCCTGCTCGTAGCCGAGCAGCTCGCACGCGCCACGGCTCGCATGGAGGCACTTGAACTCGCCGTCGCAGACGATGACTGGATGCGCTGCATGCTCGACAAGGGCGCGCATGCAGGCGTCGCTGTCGCGCATCGCGCCGCCTCCGCGCTGCGTCGTCGCCGCGCCACGGCGAACCTGTGCGCGCAGGCGCCACAGCAGAAAAAGCACGACAAGCGCGAGAACGGCGGCCACTGCTGGAGCAAGGGACGTTCCCTCGGTCGCCGCGGCGGCCCGTCCCTGGGCGTTCGCCGCCGCGCTGAGCGCCAGCATGAACCCCGGCAAAAGCAGCGGCAGTGGGCGCCAGGCGCGGTCCAGCTGTTTTGCCGACAGGTGCATCGATGGTCGCACTCCCGCTGCAGCCCGCCCGGCGATGCCGGCAGGAGCCGTTCAACTATCACGAAAGTGATAGTATGAAGAGCCGCCGCCGACACTGCAATCGGCGTTTGCCCTAGCCCGCGCCTGCTGGACAGCCTCCGTGGCTGCGCCCACCGACACGCGCGCCTCGCGCCAGCGCGAGAGGGCGCGCAAGGGATTCAGGCCACGCTCGCCTCGAGACGCTCCAGCACCAGCGCGGACACGTCGAAACCCTGCTGTTCGGTGATCTCGACCATGCATGTCGGGCTGGTGACATTGATTTCGGTGAGATGCCCGCCGATCATGTCGAGGCCCACGATGAGCAGCCCCCGCGCCCACAAGGTCGGCGCCAGCGCTTCGGCAATCTCGTGCTCTCGGGCGGTGAGCGGCATCGCCACACCGCGTCCGCCCGCGGCGAGATTGCCGCGCGTCTCGCCCGCCTTGGGAATGCGCGCCAGCGAGTAGGGCACCACCTCGCCGCCGATGATCAGCACCCGCTTGTCGCCCTCGGCGATCTGCGGCAGGTAGCGCTGGCACATGATGGTGCGCCGGCCGAGGTCGGTGAGCGTCTCGCAGATCGCGTTGCGGTTGGGGTCGTCCGCGCGGACCCTGAATATGCCGCTGCCGCCCATGCCGTCGAGCGGCTTGAGAATGGTGTCGCCGAGTTCGTCCACGAAGGCCTGGATACTCTGCGGGTCACGACTCACCAGGGTGGTGGCCGCATACTCGGGAAACTCGGTGATGGCGAGCTTCTCGGAGTGGTCGCGGATCGCGCGCGGGTCGTTGAAGACCCTGGCGCCGGCCTGCACCGCGCGCTCGAGCAGCCAGGTCGCGGTGACGTACTCGAAATCGAAGGGCGGGTCCTGGCGCATCAGCACCGCGTCGAAGGCGCTCAGCGGCTGCACTCGCTGCTCGCCGGCCACGTACCAGTCCTGGTCGTCGGCGCGCGGCTCGATCGCCAGCGCACTGGCCACCACCGCGCCATCGCGCCAGGCCAGCGCCTCGCGCTGGATGGTCCATACGGCATGGCCGCGCCGCGCCGCCTCGCGCATCATCGCGATGCTCGAATCCTTGTAGGCCTTGAGCCCTTCCAGCGGGTCGAGAATGAAAGCAATCTGCATCACGGTGCTCAGGCAGCCAGCTCGGCGAGCTCGACCGGCGCGGTTTCCTCGATCTCGACCGACGCCGCCAGCAGCGCCAGTCGGGCTACCACGCCATAGGCGTAGAAGCGGTTGGGCGGCGCGTCGGGGCCCTGTGCCGAGTCGGGCAGCGAACAGCAGGTCTCGAAGGCCAGCGGCTTGAAGTGCATGCCCGGCGCGTTGAGGTTCTCGTCGCGGCCGCGCTCGGTATGGACGCGGTAGAAACCGCCCACCACGTAGTGATCCATCATGTACACCACCGGCTCGGCAACCGCGCCATCCACGGTCTCGAAAGTGTGCACGCCCTCCTGGATGATCACGTCGTGCACCTCGAGGCCTTCCTTGATGACGCTCATCTTGTTGCGCTGCTTGCGATTGAGCCCGGTCACCTCGGCGGCATCCTTGACCATCATGATGCCCATGCCGTAGGTGCCGGCATCGGCCTTGACCACCACGAAAGGCTCGTCCGAGACGCCATACTCCCTGTACTTGGCGCGGATGCCGTCGAGCATCCCCGCAACCTTGTCGGCCAGCTCCTGCTCGCCCGCGCGGGCATGGAAATCAAGGCCGCTGCAGGTGTCGTAGGCCGTATTCAGGCGCCACTGGTCGATGCCGATCACCTCGGCGAATTCGCGCGTCACCCGGTCGTAGGCCGCGGCATGATTGGACTTGCGGCGCGAATGCCAGCCGGCATGTGCGGGCGGGATCACCCATTGTTCGTCGAGTCCCTCGAGGATTGCCGGAATACCCGCCGAGAGATCGTTGTTGAGCAGCACCGCGCAGGGATCGAAATCCTTCATCACCAGTCGGCCACCGCGGCGCTGGATCGGCTCGAGGGTGAGCTTCGAGCCGTTGGCGAGCTCGAGCACGGTGGGCTCGGTGATCTCCGGCAGCAAGGTGCCGACCCGGATATTGAGACCGGTCAGGCGCAGGATCGACACCAGTTTGGCGACATTCTGCAGGTAGAACTGGTTGCGGGTGTGGTTCTCGGGAATCAGCAGCAACTGGCTGGCGCCCGGGCAGATCCGCTCGACGGCCGCCTGGGCGGCCTGGATGCACAGCGGCAGGAAGGCGTCGTTGAGGTTGTTGAAACCGCCGGGAAAGAGGTTCAGGTCCACCGGCGCAAGCTTGAAGCCGCTGTTGCGCAGGTCGGTCGAAGCGTAGAAGGGCGGCAGATGATCCTGCCACTGCGCCCTCATCCAGTGCTCGATGGCGGTGGCGTTGTCGAGGAAGTGTTTTTCCAGTTCGAGTAGTGGACCGGATAGCGCGGTCGTGAGGTGTGGGACCATGACTGTTCTCGTGGGATTTGACGTTGCCGCTCGAAAGGGCGGATGTTTTGCGGCGAATGTTACACCAGCGCTGGCTACGGCTCGAATCGCCGCCCGGCAACAAGCGGACTGCGCTACGGCGGTGGCGGTTCCCGCGGGCCGCGATTCAGCCCGGCAGGAACTCGGCGAAGGCCGCGGGCAGCGGCGCGTTCTCGAGGCTGCGCTGGGTAAACAGGAACCGGCCATCGCAGACAAATCCCAGCGCCGCCCAGTCCACCGCGTTGAGCGCGTCGCGAAAGGCCGCCGGCTCGATGTCCGCACGGCGCGGGAAAACCGCCAGCACCGAGCCGTCGTAGTGCGGGCAGTCGTGGATGAAGAACGGCGCCGCGGCGCGGGTCTTGCCGTTTACGTAGATGCGCGGCAGCGACGACTGGTAGTAGCCTCGGCCCCACTGCCACCAGTCGTGTTCGTCGAAGCTGCGGATGCGCCGCGCCATCAGGCGCGCCTTGTGGGGCCGCAGCGCCGCCGGGGCCACCTCGCCGGGTTCGCACCAGATCATGCGTCGGGTGTGGCCGCTGCGCACCGTGGACGAGCACACGAAGTCTCGATTGCCATGCACCGCGTCGGCGTACACTTCGTCCGCGCCGGAGACCGCACCGACCTTCACGAAGGCGACCTGCGACAGCCGCAAGGGGTAATCCTCACGGGCGAAGATCAGGTGGCCTTCGCACTCGAGCAGGCTGCGCGCCTGCCACGGCGGGTGTGCCAGCAAGGCGGCGAGATCATCCCCCTGGCCGAGCTCCGCATAGCGCAGCCGCCGCAGCGTGGCACCCTTTTCGAAGCGCCAGATCAGGCAATTGGGCAGCGCACCGTCGAAAACCCGTGCATCGCCCAGTTCGATCGCGTCGGTGATCGAGCCCTGCGACCACAACAGGCGGTTCAGCTTGAGCGCCGAGGTCGCCTTGAGGAAATCCCGCGGGGTGATGAAGATCAGTTCGCCACCCGGCGCGAGATGTCGCAGGCACTTCTCGATGAAGAACAGGTAGAGGTTGGAGCGGCCGTCGAAGTGCTCCGCGGCGAGCAGCGCGCGAGTCGACGGCGAGATATCCTGGAAGCGCACGTAGGGCGGATTGCCGATGATGGTGTCGAAGCGCTGGCTTACCGGATAGGCGAAAAAATCCATGTTGAGCGCCGCCTCGGGACAGTGCGCCGGATCGAACTCGATCCCCACCACGCCCCGCTCGCCATCCAGATGCCGCAAAAAGGCGCCGTCTCCACAGGATGGCTCGAGCACCCGGCCACTGTTGCGGCGCAGCGACAGCATCGCCCTGACCACCGGCTCGGGGGTGAAGATCTGGCCGAGGCTTTCAATTTCGCGGAACGGCAGGGCTGACTGGGCAGGAAGCATCGAGCGATGGGTGATGGGTGACGGGTGGCGAAACACGGCGCCGGTATCCTACCATCGCCGCGCGCGGCGCAACTGCCCAGCGAGATCCTGCCGGCTCGCCACGGCGCAGTTTCCCATCGCACGCCGAAGCTCTAATATTGATCAACGATCCGGTGCCGGCTATGCATCCCACCCGTGCCCGCACCCGAGGACCACGGAGCCGTCATGGACAGGTGCGAAGAAGCGCTGCATTGCCAGATCCGCCAATTCGTCGAGGCCGACCGGATGGCGCTGCGGCTGGTGTACCTCAACACCCGCCGGCAGGCCTTCCACTGGATGAACCCCGACGAGCTGGTGCTGGCCGAATTCGATGCCGCCACTGCGGATGAACTGGTGCTGGTGGCAGAGACCGATGGCGAGGTGGTGGGATTCGTTTCGCTTTGGCTCCCTGAAAACTTCATCCACAACCTGTTCGTGAGCCCCGGCCACCAGGGCCGCGGCATCGGCACCCGGCTGCTCGCCGCCAGCAGGGATCACCTTGCCGGCCCGGCGAGGCTCAAGTGCTCGATCCACAACACCCGTGCGCGGGCCTTCTACGAATCGCGCGGCTGGGTGGTGCTCGGACGCGGCGGCGACCGCAAGTCCGGCTATCTCGACATGGAATGGCCGCAGGACCCCTGCTCCTGAGGGCATCGCAGGTCCCGGGGGCTGGCCCCGACGCATCCGCGACGCTGCATCGCTGGGGCGAAGCCCGGGCCAACACCAAGTACCTACCCGTGAGCGCCCCCGTGGAGGCCATCTTCGCGGCCCGGCACGTCAAGATTTCACGTGCGCGAATACGCAAGTACGCATACCATGAAAGCGTCGATACCCTTCAAGGGTTGCATGGAGTGGCGGGCATGGGCAAAAACTTCTCGATCAGGGTAGCGGTTCTCGGGCTGGCGGTCTTGATCTCGCAGATGCACCTGGGCTGGATTGTCCGCGGACTGGACCCAAACATTCTGCGGGTGCAGTTCACCTTCGACGCCCAACGCTTCTGGGCGATCGTTGACGCCTGGGGCCCGGTCAACACCGCAATCTACATCAGTCACTTCCCCTGGGACTGGGTGCACATCCTGCTCTACTCCCTGCTCGGCATCGCGATTTGTCGCCGCCGCGGGATCTTCGCACGTGTTGGCGACGTTCCGCGTCGCCTGTGGGCGCTTGTGCTGCCGCTGGCGGGCCTGATGGACGTGCTGGAAAACGCAGCCCAGCTCTACCTGCTTGCCGGCGCCAGCAACGGCGGTGGCTTCGTGGTCCCGGCCTCCGCGCTGTGCTCGACGATCAAATGGCTGCTGGTGCTGCTCTTCGCCGGCGCGTGCGTGTGGATGTGGCTGGCACCGGTCAGCGGACGAAAAGGCCTTCCAGCAGCGGCAGCAGCCAAGGCAGGGACACCGCGGTAAAAAGGCCGTTCAGGCCCATTGCCAGGGCTGCGAAGGCGCCGGCGGTCTGCCCGATCTGAAACGCCCGCGCGGTACCGATGCCGTGCGAGGCCAGGCCCAGCGCAAAGCCCGTTGCCGCTTCGTCCCGCACCCGCAGCGCTTTCATCAGCCCCGAGCCCGCCACCGCACCGAGAATGCCGGTGAGGATCACCAGCACCGCCGCCAGTGAAGGCAGGCCACCCATCCTTTCTGCGATTCCCATGGCGATCGGGGTGGTCACCGACTTGGGCGCCAACGAGCGCATCGTCGGCAGGCTCGCGCCCAACGCGCCGGCGATCAGGTAAGCCGAAAGTGCCGCGGTCAGCGATCCGGCGACCAGCGCGGCGACGATCGGCAAGGCCATACTCTTGAGACGTTGCAATTGCCCGTAGAGCGGCACTGCCAGCGCCACCGTCGCCGGGCCGAGCAGAAAATGCACGAACTGGGCACCGTCGAAGTAGCGGTCGTAGGGCGTAGCCGTGAGATAGAGCGTGCAAACCAGCAGTACCACCGCGATCAGCACCGGATTGGCGAGCGGATTGAAATGCAATCGACGGTGCAGCTCGAATGCCGCCAGGTATGCAAGCAGCGTCAATGCCAGCCACAGCAGCGGCGTGGCCGACAGATAGACCCATATTTCGGTCAGTGGCGGCGTGGTCATCTGGCGCTCCGCCGCTCGGCACGACGCATCAGCAGGTGCAGCACCCAGCCACTCACCGCCAGGCCGAGCGCGGTACTCACCACCAGCGCCACCACGATCGGCAGCCACTCCTCGCCGATGCGACCGATGTGCAGCATCACGCCGGTCCCCGCCGGCACGAAGAGCAGCGAAAGATGCTGAAGCAGCCCGCCGGTGGTGTTTCGCAGCTCCGTGGAAGGGCCGCCGCGCAGGACCAGCCAGCCCAGCAGCAGCACCAGTCCGATCACCGGCCCCGGCACCGGCAGGCCCAGCGCAAGCCGGGCGGCCTCTCCGACCAACTGGAACACGAGCAAGGCAGTAAGCGCAGGCAGCATGGTGGACTCGGGAACGAAGGTGCCCATTTTGCTCGGCATGCAGGGCGCGTCAATGGGCAGGCGTCGGTTTACTACCCTCGATTTTTTTGTGCAGTACAATATTTCTCGCAATATTCAACAAGCAGTTCGATGCCGGCCACATTCCCCGTGAGACCGGCACCGTCGGGAGCGATGATGAAACGCACTGACGACTTCGCCGCCCAGGCAGCCGCGCAAACACTGGCCGAGCTTGGCGTGGCGCATGCCCAGGGACTGAGCACGGAGGAGGCGGAGCGCCGCCTGCACGAGTCCGGTCCGAATGAGATAAGCACCCACGAGGAGACCTTGCTGCACCGCATCGGGCGGCGCTTCTGGGGCCCCATTCCGTGGATGATCGAGTTGGCCGCGATCCTCTCCGCAGCGGTCGGCAAATGGGACGATTTCGGCATCATCCTCGTGATGTTGCTGATCAACGTGTTCCTCGACTTCTTCCAGGAACACCGGGCCCTGAATGCCCTCAAGGCCTTGCAGGCAGGCCTCGCAAAAACCGCCCGGGTCAGGCGCGACGGCGCCTTCAAGAGCATCCCCGTCAGCGCACTGGTGCCCGGCGACATCGTCAAGCTTCGCCTCGGCGAGGTCGTGCCCGCCGATATCCAGCTCGTCGATGGCGACTTCCTGCAGGTCGACCAGTCTTCGCTCACCGGAGAATCCATGCCGGTGAGCCGCAGGGTCGACGAGGTCATCTACGCCAACACCATCGTCAAGCAGGGCGAGATGCTCGGCGTGGTGGTCAATACCGGGATGAACACCGATTTCTCCAGCGTGGTCGCGCTGGTGGCCGAGGCCCAGCTTCGATCGCGCAGCCACTTCCAGCAGATGGTGATGCAGATCGGCCGCTTCCTGATCGTGATCACCGTGCTGGTGATCACCTTGATCGCGCTGGTGGCGCTGTTCCGCCACCAACCGATGCTGGAGATCCTGCGCTTTGCGCTGGTGCTGGCGGTGGCAGCGATCCCGGTCGCGCTGCCGGCGGTGCTGTCGGTGACGATGGCGGTGGGCGCCGTCAATCTCGCCCGCGACAAGGCCATCGTCTCGCGGCTCACCGCCATAGAGGAGCTGGCCGGCGTGGACGTCTTCTGCTCGGACAAGACCGGCACCCTCACCCGCAACGAGATGACGGTAGTCTCCCCGGTGGTGCTGGACGGCCACGACGAGGCCGAGCTCTTCGTTCTTGCGGCGCTGGCATCGCGACTCGAGAACCAGGACCCGATCGAGCTACCGATCTTCAACTACCTCGAGGAACGCCTGCCGGGCACCGAGCTGACCGCCTGGAAGGTTCTCGATTTCAAGCCCTTCGACCCGATCGGCAAGCGCACCGAGGCGCTGCTCGAGCGCGACGGCCGCCGCTTCACCGCGATCAAGGGCGCGCCGCAGGTGCTCATCGGCATGGCCGCCCTCGACGAAACGAAAGCGCAGCGCCTCGCCGACACCGTCGAGCTGCTCGCCGCGCGGGGCTATCGCACGCTCGCGGTGGGCCGCCGCGAGGGCGACGCAGCGCTGGAGCTGGTCGGCCTGATCCCGATGCAGGACCCGCCGCGGGACGACTCCCGTGCGGTGATCGACGAGATGCACGCGAATGGCGTGAAGGTAAAAATGATCACCGGCGACAACCTCGCCATCGCCCGCGAGATCGGCCACCTGCTCGGCCTGCGCGAGCAGGCGATCCGCTCCTCGCAGCTTTCCGGCGCGGCGGGTGGCGAGTTGATGGGCCTCATCGAGGTGCTGGCGGGCGCCATCCACCACCGCCTCGACGGCAGCGCCGGGCTGGCGCAGAGCCGTGCCTTCGCTCGCGAGGTGATCGAGGAGGTACGCAGCCGCTTCGACACCAGCCTGCTGGAGCGGGAGTTCCTGCACACCCACGAGTCGGCCATCGTCGAGATGATCGAGTCGGTGGACATCTTTGCGGAGGTCGTGCCGGAGGACAAATACCGCATCGTCGACACGCTCCAGAAGGCCGGCCATATCGTCGCCATGACCGGCGATGGGGTGAACGACGCGCCGGCACTCAAGAAGGCGGACTGCGGTTTCGCGGTCTCCAACGCCACCGACGCGGCGCGCGCAGCGGCCGACATCGTGCTCACCGCGCCCGGCCTGTCGGTGATCAACTCGGCAGTGAAGCAGGCGCGCATCACCTTCGAGCGCATGAAGAGCTACGCCACCTTCCGCATCGCCGAGACGATGCGCATCGTGCTCTTCATGGCGCTGGCCATCCTGGTGTTCGACTTCTACCCGATCACACCGCTGATGATCATCCTGCTGGCGCTGCTCAACGATCTCCCCATCCTCAGCATTGCCTACGACAACACCCGGGTGCAATCCACCCCGGTGCGCTGGAAGATGAAGGCGTTGCTCACTCTCTCCAGCCTGCTCGGGCTCACCGGCGTGATCTTCTCCTTCCTGCTGTTCTTTCTGCTCGAACAGTGGCAGGTGCCACGCGGCGAGATCCAGAGCTGGCTCTTCCTGAAGCTCATCGTGGCCGGTCACTTCACCCTGTACATCACCCGCGCGCCGGGATGGTTCTGGCAGCGCCCGTATCCGGCGCCGATCCTGCTCGTCGCCACTTTCGGCACCGAACTCATCGGCACCGCCTTCGCCGCCGAAGGGTGGTTCATGCAGGGCATCGGCTGGCAGGGTGCGGCGCTGGTGTGGGCATACGCCATCGTCGAACTGCTGGCAAGCGACGTGGTGAAATCGATCGCCGCACGCACCCTGCTGCAGCCGACGCCATCTGCCGGCAGGAAATCACACAGTGCCCGGTCGGCACTGCCAGTCAAGGAGCAAACCGCATGAACACCACCACCGAATCGCGCCCTAGGCTGGCGCAACACGAAAACAGCGTTCCCTTCTTCTGGCCCTTCACCGCCGCCGCGACGATGATCGAGGCCGGCGAGAAGCTGGTCGCCCGCAACCTCGACTTCGCCCTCGAAGCCGAGAAGATCGACTTCGGCCTGCACCCCGCTTTCGCAAGCCCGAACCGGGTCTTGCTCGATCTGCACACCCTGCGCCTGCGCGACTTCTCGGTCCCCGAGGCGAGCGGCATCCCGACCATCGTCGACGCCCCCTTCGCCGGACACAGCTCCACCATCGCCGACTACCACAAGGGCCAGAGCCTGGTCGAGACCCTGCTCGCCAGCGGCCTGCAGCGGGTGCTCGTCACCGACTGGAAGAGTGCCACACCCGAGATGAAGGACTACGACATCGATCACTACCTGGCGGAGTTGCTGGTATGTATCGATGAACTCGGCGGGCGGGTCAACCTGGTCGGCCTTTGCCAGGGCGGCTGGATGAGCGCCATGGTCGCCGCCCGCTTTCCCGAAAAGGTCAATCGCCTGGTGCTGGCCGGCTCGCCGATCGACACCGACGCCGGCAATGGCCCGATCCGCGAGCTCGCCCACACCCTGCCGGTGTCCTTCTACGAGGATCTGGTGAAAATGGGCAGTGGCCTGATGGAAGGCCGTTTCATGCTGCAGGGCTGGAAGGCCATGCATCCTGACCAACAGTATGTGCAGAAGTATCTCGAGCTCTACGAGCACATGAACGACCCGGACTACCTCAACAAGACCGAGACTTTCGAGGCTTGGTACGAAAACCCCATCGATCTGCCGGGCCGCTGGTACCTCCAGGCCATTACCCAGCTGTTCAAGGAGAATCTCCTCGCCAAGGGCCGCTTCGTGGGGCTCGGCAAGACCCTCAAGCTGGCACACATCACCTGCCCGACCTACCTGCTGGCGGGCGAGTCCGACGACATCACGACAAAGGAACAGGTCTTCGCCGCACGCGAGCTGCTGGGCACCCCAAAGGACCAGATCGTCAGCACGCTGTGTCCCGGCGGGCATATCGGGCTCTTCATGGGCTCGCGCACGCTGGCGCAGACCTGGCCGGAAATCGGCAAATGGCTTGTCGCAGGCGAGGCCGGCTGAGCCGCGCCTCGTCCTCTGCCCGCGGGGCATTCGCGGCTCGGCCAGCCTCCCGGCAACGCGCGATCCGCGATCCGCGATCCGCGATCCGCGCGCCGGGCGGTGGCGGCGAACGGCCGCCGGTCGAGGCCGGCAGGCGAAGCGGACACCGTGATCGCCACAACACCTGAGCCGCGCCGGCAAGCTCCCGCGTGTTGCAAATCGGCGCCCCTCGGGCATGATGGTGCTTCGCCAGCCACTGGCTCGCAGTTGATACGGAATCGAACGTACTCCTCCCTTTTTGCACAGACTCACAATGACGAACCTGCGCGCCCTCTACCCCGCCATCGAACCCTACGAAACCGGCCATCTCGAGGTCGGCGACGGCCACTGCATCCACTACGAGCGAGCCGGCACGCGCGGAGCGAAACCGGCGGTGTTTCTACATGGCGGACCGGGCGGCGGAATCTCGCCCGAGCACCGGCGGCTCTTCGATCCGGCCCGCTACGACGTGATGCTCTTCGACCAGCGCGGCTGCGGGCGCTCCACCCCCCATGCGGGACTGGAGGCGAACACCACCTGGCACCTGGTCGCGGACATCGAGCGCCTGCGCGAACTGGCCGGCGTGGACAGATGGCAGGTGTTTGGCGGCTCCTGGGGTTCGACGCTGGCGCTGGCCTATGCCGAAACCCATCCCCAGCGGGTCAGCGAGCTGATCCTGCGCGGGGTCTATACCGTCACCAGGGCGGAACTCGACTGGTACTACCAGTTCGGGGTTTCGGAAATGTATCCCGATCGATGGGAAGGCTTCGTCGCCCCGATTCCGGAGGACGAGCGCGGCGACATGATCGCGGCCTACCGCAAACGCCTCACCGGCGACGATCCTGCAGTCCGCATCGAGGCGGCGCGTGCCTGGAGCACCTGGGAGGGCAGCACCATCAAGCTGCTGCCGGATGCGGATTTTGCGGCCGGCTTCGGCGAAGATCGCTTCGCGCTGGCCTTCGCGCGCATCGAGAACCACTACTTCATCCACGGCGCCTGGCTGGACGAGGGCCAACTGCTGCGTGACGCCCACCGGCTGCGGGGCATCCCCGGCACCATCGTGCACGGTCGCTACGACATGCCCTGCCCGCTGCGCTATGCCTGGACGCTGCACAAGGCGTGGCCGGATTCGGAGCTGCATGTCATCGAAGGCGCGGGACACGCATACAACGAGCCGGGCATTCTCGACCAGCTCATCCGCGCCACCGATCGCTACGCGGGAGGCTAGGCGCGTCCCGAAGAGCGCTTTGCGTCTCATCAACCGGGGGAGGAGCCATGCGTTTCTCGGTCAGCCACGAAACGCTCTATCGCTACAGCGTCCCGGTCAGCCTGGCGCCGCATCTGCTGCGACTCGATCCGCGCCTCGACGGTGGTCGGCTGCTCTCGCGCGAGTTGTTCGTCGAGCCCGCGCCGGTGCTGCGCATGGAAGAGTTCGACGCCCACGGCAACGCGCTCACCCGCGTCGAGTTCGGTGCGCCCACCGCCGAGTTGCGGGTCGACAGTCGCTTCGTGATCGACACCGTCGCGCCGACGCCGCATTCCGCCTCCGCCATGGCGCCGCTGCCGTGGGCCTTTCCGCTGGGCGACGGACTCGACGCATATCGCGGCCAGCCGTGGTGCGACCCCGCCGTGGCCGAGCTTGCCCAGGCGCTGGCGTCACAGGCGGGAAACTCGCCGCTGGCTTTCCTGGAATTGCTCAATCGCACACTGCATCAACGCATCGACAACCGCTTCAGGCTCTCGGGCGAGGCCCAGAGCGCTGGACACACCTTGTCGAGCGGCCGCGGAGCGTGCCGCGACATCGCCACGTTGTTCATCGCCGCGTGTCGCTGCCTCAAGCTGCCGGCTCGCTTCGTGAGCGGCTATCATGCGCCGCCGCACACCCCGACCGGCGCGGGCGACCTGCACGCATGGGCCGAGGTCGGCCTGCCCGGAATCGGCTGGCAGGGCTGGGATCCGTCCAATGGGATCCCGGCGGGCGAGGGCCACGTGGCTCTTTGCGCAACGCCCGACCAGGCGGCGAGCATGCCGGTCGAAGGCGGCTTCTTTGCCAATGGCGTCACCGTGACCCTCGACTACCGCGTGCTCATCGGCACCGGCTGAGGCACCGGCCCGGAATTTGGACCGGATGTCGCGTTCCGGTAGGATGGACCGACCAACCACCCGGAGCCCCTGAGCATGGCCACCCTGGAACTCACTGCCGAAAACTTCAACGCCACGCTGGAAGCGAACCCCATCGTATTCATCGACTTCTGGGCCTCGTGGTGCGCGCCCTGCCGCGGTTTTGCCCCGACCTACGAGGCCGCCTCGGAGGCGAATCCGGACATCGTCTTCGGCAAGATCGATACCGAGGCCCAGCAGGAGCTCGCCGCCACCTTCCAGATCCGCTCGATCCCGACCATCGCGGTGATCCGCGAGGGTGTGATGGTATTCCGCGAGTCGGGCGCGCTGCCTGCCAGCGCCCTGACCCAGGTCATCGACGGGGTACGCAATCTGGACATGGAGGCGGTACGGGCGGAGATCGCCGCGCAGCAGGACGCTCAACAGCAGGCCTGAGCGCGGCCCCGCTCCCCGCAGACCCGGGGACGAACCGGGCCACGGCCCGGTTCCTCCCTGACCGCGACTCGATCAGGCGGTCTCGATGCGCTGCCCGTGCTCGCGCGTGGCGTGGAAGCCCACCTTGGGCCACTTTTCCATCGTCACGTCGAGGTTGTAGCGGGTGCTGGCAAGGTACACCGGATTGCCGTCAACGTCGGTACCGAGGCGCATCGACTGTTCGCGCTCGAAGTTGCGACGCGTCAGCTCGTCCGGAAAAGTGAGCCAGCGCGCGGTGTAGATCTCGGCCGACTCGAAGATCGCGTCGACCTTGTATTCGTCCTTGAGCCGTTGCGCCACGACCTCGAACTGCAATTGGCCGACCGCGCCGAGCAGCATGTTGCCGCCGATCGCCTCGAAGACCTGGATCGCGCCCTCTTCGCCAAGCTCCTGCAGGCCCTTCTGCAACTGCTTGGCCTTGAGGGGATCGCGCAGCCGCGCCGCACGGAAGAGCTCCGGCGAAAAATACGGGATGCCCTTGAAGCCGAGGGTTTCACCTTCGGTCAAGGTGTCGCCGATCTGCAGCTGGCCATGGTTGTGGATGCCGATGATGTCGCCGGCCACCCCGTCCTCCTTGTGCACCCGCTCGTTGGCCATGAAGGTGAGCGCATTGGCGAGTTTCATCTCGCGGCCGAGCCGCACATGCCTGACCTTCATGCCCGAGCTGTAGCGCCCGGAGCAGATGCGGAAGAAGGCGATGCGGTCGCGGTGCTTGGGATCCATGTTGGCCTGGATCTTGAAGACGAAGCCGGTGAAGGGCGCCTCGGCGGGCTCGACCATGCGGCGGCCCCCGTCGCGCGGCTGCGGCGGCGGCGCCCACTCGACGAGTGCGTTGAGGATCTCCTGCACGCCGAAGTTGTTGATGCCCGAGCCGAAGAACACCGGCGTCTGCTTGCCGGCCTGGAAGGCCTCGAGATCGAACGGCGCGCTGGCCCCCTGGATGAGGTCCACATCGTCGCGCAGTTGCTGGATCTCTCCCGCGAACTGGCTGTCGAGCAGCGGGTTGTCGAGCCCCTTGATGATCTCGGCGGTGCTGCGTTTTTCCTCGCCCGCGGCGAAGCGCAGGAGCTGATTCCCAAGGAGATGGAACACCCCCCTGAAGGCCTTCCCCATGCCGAGCGGCCAGGTGATCGGCGCGCACTCGATCTTCAGCACGTCCTCGATCTCGGAAAGCAGCTCGAAGGGCTCGCGCACTTCACGGTCGAACTTGTTCACGAAGGTGATGATCGGGGTGTCGCGCAGGCGGCACACCTCGAGCAGCTTGATGGTCTGTGCCTCGACGCCCTTGGCCGCGTCGATCACCATCACCGCGGCGTCGACCGCGGTGAGCACCCGGTAGGTATCTTCCGAGAAATCCTCGTGACCCGGGGTGTCGAGCAGGTTGATGGTGTTGCCTTCGTACTCGAACTGCATCACCGAGCTGGTCACCGAGATGCCGCGCTGCTTTTCCACCTCCATCCAGTCCGAGGTGGCATGGCGCGACGACTTCCTGGCCTTGACGGTGCCCGCCATCTGGATCGCGCCACCGTACAGCAGCAGCTTTTCGGTCAGCGTGGTCTTGCCCGCGTCGGGGTGGGAAATGATGGCGAAGGTGCGGCGCTTCTTCACATCGCGCAGCAATTCGGGCGGAAACGGGGTCTGACTCATGAAGGATCCGGAAAATGCGAAGCCGCCGCAAGGACGCGCCGGGCGGCGAAGAGGCGCAATTCTATCAAGTAAGTAGGCCTGTCCCGCACAATCCACACGGCAATGCGTCGCAGGACATGCCTCATCGGCTGGCGCACACTTATACTTGAACTCTTGCTTTTGGAGATTTTCGCATGCGTGCGCTCTGTGTTCTTGTGGTCCTGGCGGCTCTTGGCGGATGCGGCTTTGCGGATTCCGGCGCCGGCGCCGCCGCCGTTGCAGCCCAGAAAGCACAGGAAATGAAGCAGGCCGAGGCGCTCAAGGCCAGCGTCGAGCAACAGCTCGGTCACGCGCGCGAGCTCGAACGCGACCGCATGAAGGCACTCGAAGAGGCAAACCGCTGAGGCCCACCCCCGTGCGATCACCGTGCCCATGACTCTCACCTCGCCACCCACCACCACCCTGTCCCGCAGCCTGCTGCTGCGGATCACCGCGGTGGTGGTGCTGTGCCTGGGCGTGTTCGGCACGAGTTTCTATCTGCTGGTGGTCAACCCGGCCGTCGACCGGCTCGCCAGAGGCGAGCTGTCACGAGGCATGTCGCGCGTCGAGGGGGCCCTGCAGGACAATCTCTCCGCGGTCGAGTCACTGCTCAAGGCGGCCTGCGGCTGGGCGGTAGGCGGACGCCTTCCGATCGACGACGTACGCGGCTTCAACGGCTTGCTGATGCCGCTGCTCGCCAATGATCGGCGCATCTCCTCGGTGTTGTATGCCGACGAGGACGGCAACGAGTTGCTGCTGCTGCGCACGGCGAGTGGCTGGCACAATCGCATCACCACCGCGGGCGAGATCGGCAAGCGCAACCGGATTCTCGAGTGGAGCGAGGACGGCCAGTTGCTGGACCAGGCGTGGCGCCCGAGCCGCTACGACCCGCGCCTTCGCCCATGGTTCGTCGGTGCGATGATGCAAGGCGAGGACCACGAGACCTTCTGGACCACGCCCTACCGCTTCTTTACCACCGGCGACCCCGGGATCAGCGCCTCGGTGCGGTGGACCACGGCGGGCGGCACGACCCGCATCCTCGCCTTCGACATGCTGCTGGCCGACCTCTCGGCGCTGACCAGCCAGCTCGAAGTGGGGCGCAACGGCGGCGTCGCGGTCCTTACCGATGAAGGCAGTGTGCTGGGCCTGCCGCGCCACACGAATTTTCAGGACCCGCTGGCGGTTCGCGAAGCGGTGCTGAAGCCGGCAGACCGGATCGGCGTGCGCTACCTCACCGACGGCCTGGGCGAGTGGCGAAAGCTCGGCAAACCCGCCAACACGAGCTTCACCTATCGCAGCGATGGAACGGAATGGGTCGGGCATTTTTCGCGTCAGCAGCTCGCCGGCGATCAACTTTGGGTCGGTGGCTTCGCGCGCCGCGATGATTTCGTTCCCGCAAGCCTGTCGGACATCATGCAGATTGCCGCCTTGCTGCTCACGGCCGGGCTCGCTGGCATGCTTCTGGCATTGCGCCTGGCGCGCCGGATCGGCAAGCCCTTGAAGCTCCTGAGCGAGCAGAGCGAACGTATCGGACGGCTCGATCTGACCCCGGGCCCCCCCGTGAACGCGCCCTGGGTCGAGATCAACCGCCTCGCTGCCGCGCATGAGCGCATGCGCGCCCACCTGCTCGCCTCGGCGCGCGAGATCGGAGTGGCCCAGGACACCACCATCACCGCGCTTGCTTCGCTCGCCGAAACACGGGATGGCGAAACCGGCAACCACCTGCGCCGTACCCAGGTGTATATCCGCGTCCTTGCCGAGCACCTCCAGCACCACCCCCGTTTCGCAGACGTGCTCAGCGACGAGAACATCGAGCTTATATGCAAGTCGGCGCCGCTGCACGACATCGGCAAGGTCGGCATCCCCGACCGCATCCTGCTCAAGCCGGGCCGGCTGAACGACGAGGAGCGCGCCGTCATGCAGACCCACACCGCGCTGGGGCGCGACGCCATCCAGGCGGCCGAGGACATGATGGATGCCCGCGTGAGCTTCCTGCGCTTCGCCAAGGAGATCGCCTACGGCCACCAGGAGTTCTGGGATGGCAGCGGCTATCCCGAGGGTCTCAAGGGCGACATGATTCCGGTATCGGCCCGCCTCATGGCGGTGGCCGACGTCTATGACGCGCTCATCAGCCGCCGCGTCTACAAACCGGCCCTGAGCCACGCGCAGGCGGTCGCTTCGATCCGCGGCGGATCGGGTACGCATTTCGATCCCGACGTCGTCGATGCCTTCCTCGCGGTCGAAGCGGAGTTTCGTGAGATCGCCGAGCGCTACGCCGACGATGCGGACCAGCTCGACCAGGAACGGGCGCGTCTCAAGCTGGTGTTCGGCCAGCTCCCGCAGGAACCGCCCGCGCAGGTCCGCAAGGCCGGCGCGGGCAAGTGATCGCGCCGCCGGCTGGCGAGGCGCTCAGCCGCACAGGCGCACCAGCGGCGACTCCTCCATGAGCGCAACCTGTTCGCGCAGGGCGAGGATGTGCTCTTCCCAGTAGCGAGGCCCATCGAACCATGGAAATGCGGCCGGAAAGGCCGGGTCGTCCCAGCGCCGCGCCAGCCAGGCAGCGAAGTGCAGCAATCTCAGGGTACGCAAGGCCTCGATCAGGTAGAGCTCGCCGCGGTCGAAGTCGGCGAAATCCTCGTAACCCGCGAGCACATGGTCGAGCTGGCGGGCCATCGCCTGTTCGTCGCCCGACAGCAGCATCCACAGGTCCTGCACCGCAGGCCCCATGCGGGCGTCGTCGAAGTCCACGAAATGGGGACCGTCCGGCGTCCATAGCACGTTGCCGGCGTGGCAATCGCCATGCAGCCGGATGGTGCGAACGCGCCCGGCCCGCTCGAAGCACAGGCGCGCCGCATCGAGCGCCTGCTCGGCGACCGAACACCAGGTCTGTTCGAGCTGCTCCGGAATCCGCTCGCTGTCGAGAATGAAATCGACCGAGGCTTCGCCGAAACTGTCCACGTCCAGCGTCGGGCGTGCGGCGAAGGGCGCCAGGGCACCCACCGCATGGATGCGCCCCATGAAGCGCCCCAGCCATTCGAGCACCTGGGGGTCCTCGAGCTCGGGCGCGCGGCCGCCGCGCCGCGGATAGACGGCCAGGCGCAGATCCTCGAAATGGTGCAGGGTGCTGCCGCGCAGGCGCAGCGGCGCCACCACCGGGATCTCGCGCGCCGCGAGCTCCAGGGTAAAGGCGTGCTCCTCGAGAATCGCCTCATCCGACCAGCGCGCAGCCCGATAGAACTTCACGACGACCGGCGCCGCGTCCTCCTGACCTACTTGCCAGACCCGATTCTCGAAACTGTTCAGGGCAAGCAGGTTGCCATCGCAGCGCAAGCCCGCATCCTCCACCGCGTCGAGGATGTGGTCCGGGGTGAGGCTGGCAAAGGGCTTGGCGTCGGTCATCGGAAATCCCTGCATGGGCAATGCCCAGTCGACCGCATCTTACGGGAGGAGTGCCCAGGCCGGCGCCTTGGCTGCGCCCGCCTGGGCCGGCACGACGGTCGTGACTGCGATATAGTTCGCAAAGAAACAATTACCGAAGTAATCAAATGCACCTGCCGCATTTCGAAGACCGCATCCACGCTGTCTGCGAGCGCCATCCCGGGCTGCCCAGGCAGGCCGTGGTGGTGACACGCATGATTCGCTTCCTGAGCGGCGCAATCGACGCGCGCTTGTCCCAACTGCTCACTGGAGAGGGCCTGAACTGCTCCTCATGGTCGGTGCTGATGATGATCTACAGCGATCGCACGGGCACCGTCCGTCCCAGCTCCATCGGCCAGGCGCTGTCGCAGTCCAGGGCACACATGACACGCCTTGCCGATGAGCTGGTGGCCAGCGGATGGGTCGAACGGCTTCCAGATGCGGCGGACCGCCGCGCGGTGGCGCTGCGCCTCAGCAGCGAGGCCCGGCAACGGATGCAGCTCCTGCTTCCCAGGGTCTGGGCGCTCTACGAGGAGATGCTCGGCGGCCTCGAGCCCGCCAGCCTCGACCCGCTCGAAGCAAGCCTGCGCACGCTGCTGAGCCATATCGAGCAGCTCCCCCCGATCGAAGCAGGTAGCGGAAGACAAGCATGAGCGAACCCGCGACCACCCCCGCATCCCGAAATCACCGGCGCCAGCGCGCACTCAGGCTGTTGGCGGCAGCCTTCACGCTTGCCGCGCTCGCGACCCTTGCGTGGTGGCTGCTTGTGGCCCGCTATCGCAGCGAGACCGACAACGCCTACGTCGCCGGCAACGTGGTGCAGATCAGCCCGCGCGTGAACGGCACCGTGGTCGCCATCCGGGCAGAGGATACCGATCTGGTCGAACAGGGCCAGGTGTTGCTCGAGCTCGACGATGCGGATGCACGGGTCGCCCTGCAGGCTGCCGAGGCGGCGCTGGCCGAAGCGGTGCGTGAGGTGCGCGGCCTCTACCTCGGCACCGGGCAATCGGCTGCGGTCGTCGCCCAGCGCACCGCAGACATCGAGCGCCTGCGCCAGGAGGCCGCCCGCGCGCAGGCCGAACTGCAGCGCGCACGCGACGACTACGCACGTCAGGAAGCCCTCTATCGCGACCGCTTCATTTCGGCGGATGCGCTGCAGGGCCGCCGCTCCACGCTGCAAAGCGCCCAGGCGGCGCGCGCCGCCGCCCAGGCCGCGATTCGCGAGGCCGAATCGGCGCTGGTGCAAGCCCGCGAGCAGAAAAGCGGCTCCGAGGTGCGGGTCGACAACACCTCGCTGGAAAACCACCCCCGCGTCGCCGCTGCGGCCTCGCAGGTCCGCGCGGCCTATCTGGCCTTGATCCGTACCAAGGTGGTGGCACCGGTTCGCGGCTACATCGCGCGGCGCTCGGTGCAACTGGGCGAACGGGTCTCCACCGGCAGCGCGTTGATGGCCGTGGTTCCGGCCAGCGAGCTTTGGGTGGAAGCGAACTTCAAGGAAACCGATCTCCAGGACGTACGCATCGACCAGCCTGCAACCCTGAGCTCCGACCTGTGGGGCAGCAAGGTGGTCTATCACGGCCGGGTGGTCGGCATGTCCGCCGGCACCGGTGGCGCATTCGCGCTGCTGCCGGCGCAAAACGCGTCGGGCAACTGGATCAAGATCGTCCAGCGGGTGCCGGTACGGATCGCGCTGGACCCTGCCGAGCTCGCCGAACATCCGCTGCGGATCGGCCTCTCGATGCGCGTCAGCATCGACACGCACGACCGTGAGGGGAGCGTGCTGGCGGCCTCGCCGCGCCTCGGTGGCGGCATCGAGACACCGGTGTTCGCCGATCAGCTCGAGGCAGCCGACAGCCTGATCGAAAGCGTCATCACGGCCAACCGCTCGGCCAACGGCCGCCGATGAGCGACCCGGCGTCCCCGCCACCCGCCCCGCTGGGCGGTCCGGCACTGCTTTTCGCGACCGTGGTGCTGGGCCTCGGCTCGTTCATGAACATCCTCGACATGGCGATCGCCAACGTCTCGGTGCCGACCATCGCGGGCGACCTTGGAGTGAGCTATACCCAGGGCACCTGGGTCATCACCTCCTATGCGGTGTCGGAGGCGATCATGCTGCCGATGACGGGCTGGCTCGCGCAGCGCTTCGGCCAGGTGCGCATGTTCGTCGCCGCCACACTGTTGTTCACGCTTGCCTCGCTGATGTGCGGCATCGCCTTCAGCTTTCCGATGCTGGTGGTGGCGCGAATCCTGCAGGGCGCGGTCGGCGCCTCGATGATTCCGCTGTCGCAGACCCTGATGACCTCGATCTACCCGCCAGACAAGCGCGGTCTCGCCATGGGCCTGTGGTCGATGACCACGATTCTCGCGCCGATCGCGGGGCCGATGACCGGCGGCTGGCTGACCGAGAATTTCTCGTGGCACTGGATCTTCCTCATCAACCTTCCGATCGGCCTGCTGGTTGCGGGCGGCGCATGGGCGCTGCTGGCGGGACGCGAGTCGACGCGGCGCAGCCAGCAGATGGACTACATCGGCCTGGCGCTGCTCATCGTCGGCGTGGGTTCGTTGCAGATTCTGCTCGACAAGGGCAACGAGCTCGACTGGTTCGGCTCGACCGAGATCGTCGCGCTGGCCGTGGTGTCGGTGGTGGCGCTGTCCTTCTTCGTGGTCTGGGAGCTGGGCGAGGAGCATCCCCTCGTCGAGCTCCGGCTCTTCGCCTCGCGCAACTTCCTGGTCGGCGTACTGTGCCTGCTGTTCGGCATGGTCTCCTATTTCGGCACCGTGGTGGTACAACCCCTATGGCTGCAGACCTATCTCGGCTACAGCCCGCTGTGGGCCGGCAAGGTAGTGGCCTTCAGCGGCGTCTTCGGGGTGTTGCTGGGGCCGGTCATCGGCGCCAACATGCAACGCCTGGACGCGCGCCGGGTTGCGGTCTTCGGCATGACCACCTTTGCGCTGGTGTCATGGTGGAGCACCCGTTTCACGCCCGATGTCGACTACTGGACACTGGCGTTGAGCCGCATGTTCATGGGGCTTGGAATCAGCTGCTTCTTCCTGCCGATCTTCACCATCAACCTGTCCGGCCTCGCCCCCCAGCAGATCGCTGCCGCCTCGGGGCTATCGAGCTTCATGCGCAACATCGGCTCGAGTTTCGGTACCGCCACCATGGTGTCGCTGTGGGATCATCGCGCCGTCGGCCATCATGCGGTGCTCGCCGGACACATCTCGGCATACCAACCCGCGGCGGCGGACTATCTCGCCCGCTTGCAAAGCCTGGGACTCGGTCCGCAACAGGCGCTTGCCCAGATCCAGCGAGAGATCGACAGCCAGGCGCACCTGTTGGCGACCAACGACCTCATGCTGCTCGGTGGCCTGATCATGTTTGCGCTGGTCTTCGTGGTGATCTGGGCGCGCCCGCCATTCATCGGTCGTGGCGGGCACTAGCAGGCTGTCGGACTCGAGCGATCGCGGCGAGGAGGTCGGCCGGCCCTGAGGCGCATGGGGGGAATGCACCGCGCAAGGATTGGACGGATACGGGCCGCTGTCGCGCCGACGCAGTCGGTCAGTCTCGATTCCGGCCGCCGCGCGCTCGATAGTGATGGCAGTATCGGAGGTATGGGCGGTGACGCCGCCCGGCTCAGTGCCGTTGGCCGAAGCGATGTCGGTAGATGCGCACCGCCGCTGCCGTCGCGAGCGCGAGAAGCAGGGGCGTGACCGCATCGGCGCGGTAGCCGGTTGCGAGAAGCAGGCCGGCGACAAGACCGGTGGCGGCGATTGCGGGGCTGAGCAGGCGATCCATGGTATCTCCGGGCTTGGATGTAACGAGGACGGTGTGGTGTATCTTTGAACAGTGTTTATTTATACAGCTCACGATAAGCCAATGCAAGCGCATCGCGAGCGCCTGCCGTCCGTCGGCGGGGAACCTTGGGTCGCGGTTCGGCGACTCAGTCGAAAGTCAGGAGCGCTCCATGCCACCGGTCAGCCGATCCATCATCATTGCCAGCGTCATCGTCTTTCTGCTGCAGGCGAGCGGCGGCGGGGCGTTGCTGGGAATCTTCGCACTTTGGCCGACACCCGAGGTGCTGCTGCTGGCGCCCTGGCAACTGTTCACCTATAGCCTGCTGCACGGCAGCATGGGTCACATCTTCTTCAACATGTTCGCGGTGTACATGTTCGGCAGCGACCTCGAACGCCTGTGGGGCGGCCGTCGGTTCGCGCTGACCTGGATCGCCAGCGTCCTGACCGCTGCCTTGATGCAGATTCTGGTCGGCACCCTGCTGGGCGCCCAGGCGCCGGTGGTGGGCGCATCGGGCGGCGTCTTCGGACTGCTGCTGTGCTACGGGCTGCTGTTTCCGAACCGGCAACTGATGCTGCTGATTCCGCCGATTCCGATCCGGGCGAGGAACTTCGTCCTCATCTACGGCGGGATCGAGCTGTTCCTGGGCATTTCGGGACTGCAACCGGGCGTGGCACATTTCGCCCATCTCGGCGGCATGCTCGGCGGCTGGCTGATGCTGCGCCACTACCGCGGCGCCCGCCGGCGCTGACCAGATGCGGCCGGCTCAGCGGCTCCACACGCCGCGGCCGCGCGCCTTGGCGCGGTACATGGCCTCGTCGGCAAACTGGAGCAGCGCCTCGACATCCTCGCCATCCTCGGGATAGGCGGCGAGCCCTACGCTGCAACCGATCTCGACGAAGGCCTCGTCGAGCCGGTACGGCAGGGAGAGCGTCTCGACGGTGTTCTGGGCCATGCGCTCGAGATTGCCCTGCTCACGCAGTTCCGGCAGCAGGATCACGAATTCGTCGCCGCCGAGTCGGGCACAGGTATCTTCATCGCGAAACAGGTTCAGCAGCCGGTGGGCGACCTGCCGCAGCAATTCGTCCCCGGCGGCATGGCCGAGGTTGTCGTTGACCGGCTTGAAGCGATCCAGATCGATGAACAGCACCCCCACCATGGTCGCCGCACGACGCGAGCGGCGCAGCATCTGTGCGAGGCGGTCCGTCAGCAGCACACGATTCGGCAGGCCGGTCAGGGCATCGAAATTGGCTTGCCGCCAGACCATGTCGTCGTGGAGCTTGCGTTCGGTGCAATCGACGAGCAGCACCACGAAGTGGCTGACGCGCCCCCCTGCATCGGCCAGGCAACTGATCCGGTAGAAGGCAACGAACTCCTCGCCCGATTGCCTCCGGCTTGGCAACTCGCCTTCCCAGGACCCGCTCGCCGCAACCACCTCGAGCATGCCGGCGAGCGCTTGCGAGCCCCGTTCGGCGACGCTCAGAATCGACACCTTGAGCCCCATCGCGACTTGCCGCGGATACCCGGTGATGCGGCTGAAGGCCGGATTCACCTCGATCATGGCGCCATCCGAATCGGTCACCACGATGCCCTCGCCAGCGGCTTCAAAGGCAAGCTTGCTGATCTGTGCAGCTTCGAGCGCCGCACGCAGTTCGGTGATGTCGCGGGTGATCTGCACAGCCCCGTGGGGATACGCCGCACCCGCGTGAAACAGCGGTCGCGCCTGGGCGATCAGCCAGCGCAGCCTGCCGTCGGGAAGGCGCACCCCGAGCGTGAGGTTGTCGATACTGGTGCCGCTCCGGGCAGCGACGAAACCGGGCATCCTCGCGGCATCGAGGGTCTCGCCTGCGGCATCGACGATGACATGGGTCTGGTGCGCTCCGGGGCCACCGAACTGCTCCCGGTAGGCATCGTTGTGGAACAGGTGCTCGCCCTTTGGCGAAACGATCGCCAGGCCATCGCCGATCGTCGAGAGAATCGCCCGCTGGCGGGCCTCGTTCTCCTCGATTCGTCGCGCCGCGCCCGCCGAACGCCCGATCAGGTGGAAAATCCCGGAAATTGCGGCAAGGAATCCGAGCGTCCCTGCAGCAGCCCCCGCCAGCACCAGATGCCTTACGCGCCGCCCTTCGGCCAAGGCCTCATCGACGCTCATCCCGGCCACCACGATCAAGCCGGTCGACAAGCGCTGCCACGCATAATGGCGTTCGATGCCGTCGCCAAAGCCACGCGTGTCGTACGCTCCGGCTGCATCGGTGCTGCTCAGGAAAGGCCGGTCGGGCGGCACCTTCCTGCCATAGGCCTCGCCCAGCCCCGCGGTCCTCAGCACCAGCCCACCGTCGCTATTGACCAGCGCAAGAACATCCCGCTCGCCGATCTTGAAATGGCGCAGCGTGTCGGTCCATTTCTCGGGCGATACCGCAAGCGACACCAGCCCCGCGAAGCGCCCCTCGCGATACACCGCGCGCGCCACCTGGACGCTCCACTTGTTGCTCAGGCGCCCCAGCACGGGGTTGCTGATCACCAGTGGGTCCTCGTCCGCCCGCGTGGCCGCGAGCAGCCGGTAGTAATCGCGATCGCCAAGGTAGTTCGGCGGCGTCGGCCCCAACGAAGAGTACGCGGCACGTCCGTCAGGGCCGACATGAAACAGTTGATAGACCAGGCCCTCGGGCAGGGTGTCCATGATGAGCCGGGCCTGGAACTCGAGTTCATCGGGGCCGGAAAGCACCGCAATTCGAGCGTTGCGCAGGGCAAAATCGAAAAGATTGAGTGTCGCCTTGACGTTCTCGGCGGCGCTGTCGACTTTGTCTCGCGCCAGCGACTCGAGGCCTTCGAGCCGGCTGGCCTGGTCGGTCCGCAGGTAGTGGAATACGCCGCCCAGATAGAGTGCCACGGT
Source organism: Zoogloeaceae bacterium (assembly GCA_024235595.1). GTDB lineage: Bacteria > Pseudomonadota > Gammaproteobacteria > Burkholderiales > Rhodocyclaceae > Cognatazoarcus. The sequence continues at coordinate 93,607 of JACKMC010000010.1, forward strand.
TAGACCCGCCAGCAATAGCACGAGCCGTCGCACGCGAAGCAGCGCCACGTCGGAATGGCGCACCGCCTCGCCCGACTCGCCCGGCGCGCCGGCCATTACCGCCCCGGCCCTAGTCGCGGCGGCGCCATACCGTCATCTCCGACAAGGTGTGCTGGAACTTGCGACGCGTCTCGCGGATCACGAAAGGCACAGCTTGCGGCCCCTCCACAAGCTCGAAGCGCGCCCCGAGGATGTCCTTGAGGCCGTCGAGCGTGGTGTAGCTCTCGCCGTCCTTCTTGAAACCGCCGATCCACTCCTCCCGCCGGGTGTGCGCATCGAGCCAGGTATAGGGCGAGCTGAGCACCAGCAGGCCACCGGGATTGAGTCGCTGGTGCACGGTTTCGAGGAACTTTCGCGGGCTGTACAGGCGGTCGATGAGATTGGCGGCGACGATGAGATCGTAGCCGCTGAACCCGGGCTTGAGATTGCAGGCGTCGCCCTGCGAAAAATCGACCTTGCCGGCAACCGCGTCGAGTCCCAGCCCGGCGAGGCGGCACTCGCGGTAGAACACCAGCTCGCCCTCGTCCTGCAGGGTGTAGCGCAGCGCCCCCTGCTGCGCGAGCTTGACCCCGGCGTTGATGAAGCGCGCGGAAAAGTCGATGCCGGTGACGTGATCGAAACGCCGCGCCAGCTCGAAACTCGTGCGCCCCGTGGCGCAGCCCAGATCCAGCGCACGGCCCGCGGGCGCGCCGGCGTGGCGTTCGAACGCGGCGATCGCGTTCAGCGCCATCGCCCGCGGGAAATTCGGCACTCCGAAGTATTCCTCCCCGTAGTGGAACTCGGCGTACTGCGACAACAGCGCATCGCTTTCGTAGCTGGAGGACACGTAGCTCACCGGCGCATCGGCCACGATGTAGCGGAAGCCCGCGTGCTGGAAGAAGTGCCGCCGGAAGGCGTAGCGCGAGACATGGCGAGACTCGTTGCCGGTCGACACCCAGGCACCACCCTTGATCATGTTGTGACGGTCGTCGAAGGTCGGGGTGGTGAAATCGTCATAGAGCGGATGCACCTCGAAGCCGTCGAAGGGGTAGGTCGGCGTCTCGCACCACTGCCAGACGTTGCCCACCACGTCGTAGAGCTCACCGTGGGCAAAGCGATTCACGGCGCAGGACGAGGCCCAGTGATCGAGATGCAGGTTTGCCCCCGCGGGCACGTCGGACGGCACGTCGGCGAGCCCCGAGACGTCGTAGATGCGGTTCCACTCGTCCTCGCCAGGGAGGCGCACCGGCCGGCCGGTGGCGCGCGCCTTCCAGTTACAGAACGCCTTGGCCTCGTGGTAGTTGGTCTCCACCGGCCAGTCCCAGGGCATCGCCACCTCTTCGGTCATCAGCCGCAACCTCCAGCCTGCACCGTCGGGCACCCAGAAGGTGGGGTGCTCCGCGCGGGCGAAGCGCCGCCAGGCAAGCCCCTCCTCCTCCCACACGCTATCGTCGGCGTAGCCGCCCGATTCGACGAAAGCGAGGAACTCGTGGTTGCTGGTGAGGTAGCGGGCGGCATGGAATTCGGCGACCTGCGCCGCGTGACTGCCGTACTCGTTGTCCCAGCCATATACCGGTTCGTCGCGTCGGCGGCCGAGCGCGACGCTGCCGGCGGGGATCCGCAGCAGCTCGTTCTGCGGCGCTTCGCCGGACAGCCGGCAGGGCTGCCAGTCGGCCCGGGGCCGCACCAGGCTCAGGGAATGCTGGCGGATCAGGACCGACGACGTCTCGAGATGGATGCGTTCGTGCTCGATGCCCATCATCACCGCCCAGAACGGGTCGTCCCAGCCGATCGGCAGCGACAGCGGCGCCTCGCGAATCACACGGTCCACTACCGTACGGACCTTGCGACGGTATTCCCACACCGCCTCGACCGGTGGCCAGTCGTAGTTGGCCTCGTCGAGATCGTCCCAGCTCATCTCGTCCACGCCGACCGCGAACATCGATTCGAATCTGGCATCGATCCGGACATCGACGAGCCCGGCCAGCACGAACTTGTTGATGAAGAACGTCGCCGTATGGCCGAGATAGAAAATCAGCGGGTGACGCAGGCTGATCGCCTTGCGGTAGTAGGCCTCGTCACAGGCGAGCGTGCCGAAGAGCGACTCGTAGCGATCGAAGGTGGCATGAAAATAGGCGCGGATCTCCTCTCGCTTGGCTTGCGGATCGGTGCCAGCGAGTAGTGGCGTACGGGCAAACAGTGGTGCGGATTGCGACTTCATACGGACTCTATACCTGTTCGTTGAGCGGATCGGACCGGCGGCGTGGCACGGCCCCCGGATCCGGAGCACTGCGGGCAGAGACAGCGCGAATTGCCAGCGATCGCGTTGACCGCGTATATCAGCAAGAGCTTACACCAAGCACCGGTGGGGCCGAAAACACGCAAGAACGCGGCGAGCCCGCACTTCTCCAGCCACTGCGGCCAGGGCCGCCGGCCCCCTCGCCGCGCGCCGTGGAGCTCGCGACCGGCCCGGACGGCGCGCTGGATTCCGGCCCGCGCCGACACCGAGTGCGGTCGCCGAGGCTGGAAGCCTGCTCGAAAGAGTCCGGGGCGCGAAGCGTCGCGGCCTTGGAGCCGAGCCGCGCAACAACGGAGCGCCGTGCTAGGCCCGCCGCCACGCGGGACGCGCGAACGCCTCGGCAAGAAAATCCACCAGTGCGCGGACCTTTACCGACAGATGCTTGCGCGACGGATAGACCACATAGATGCCGATCTCCTGCCCCCTGCAATCGGGCAGCACCTCGACCAGCCGCCCGCTGGCGAGGTCCCCGCTCACCAGGAAGTCGGGCTGCAGGACCAGCCCCTGGTGCGCCAGCGCGATTTCGCGGCAGGTATCGCCATTGTTGGTCCGCACCCGCGGGCGGGTCTGGATCTCGCGCGGCCCGTCGGGCGTCTCGAAACGCCACAGGTCGCCCTGGGCCGAATAGCTGTAGCCGATCACCGCGTGGCTGGCGAGCGACCCGACCGAATCGGGGGCGCCGTGGCGGGCGAGATATTCCGGCGTCGCGCACAGGTAGATGCGGGTGCTTGCAATACGCCGATAGACCAGCGAGGAATCCTGCAGACGACTGATCCGGATCACCGCATCGAAGCCCTCTTCGACCACATCCACCTGACGGTCAGAGAGGTGGATGTCGAGCTCCACTGCGGGATAGCGATCCATGAACTGCCCCCACAGCGGCGCCAGGTGCGCGATGCCGAACGAGAACGGGGCATTGATGCGCATCAGCCCGATCGGATGTCCGGTCACCACGCCCACCGCGCTGTCGGCCTCCTCCACCTCGGCGAGGATCTGCTTGCAGCGTCCGTAATAGGCGCGCCCGGCCTCGGTGAGCGACAGTCTCCGGGTGGTTCGCTGCAGCAAGCGTGCGCCGAGACGGCTCTCGAGCTCGATGACGTTGCGCGACACCGCCGCCTTCGAAAGCCGCAGCCCTTGCGCCGCGGCCACGAAGCTGCCGGCCTCGACCACGGCCACGAAGTGCGCCATTTCACGAAATCGGTCCATGCCACATTGTCTCTTTTTGCTTGACAGTAAATCAATCCCTAGACGGTTTATCTCGCTTCGCTCCATGTCTAGACTTCAGACATCGAAACACACCCTCACCAAGAGCCGCGCGAAACCATGTCCCTGCCCAGTCTGTTCGTATCACATGGCGCCCCGACCTTTGCCCTGGCGCCCGGGAAGCTCGGTCCGCAACTGGCCGCGCTGGGGCGCACCTTGCCCACGCCCCGCGCAGTGCTGGTCATGTCTCCGCACTGGATGAGCCGCCGCTTGCAACTCGGCAGCGCCGCGGCACCGCGCACGGTCCATGATTTCAGCGGCTTCCCCGCTCCGCTCTACGAGATCGACTACCCGGCCCCGGGCGCGCCGGATATCGCCGTTGCGATCGCGGCGCTGCTCGAGCGACACGACATGGCGGTGGAGATCAACCCGCTGCAAGGCCGCGACCACGGCGCCTGGGTGCCGATGCTGCACCTCTACCCACGTGCCGAGGTCCCGGTGATTCAGCTTTCCCAGCCGGCGGCGCCGCTGCCGAGTGCGCTCTTCGAACTCGGCCAGGTGCTCGCGCCGCTGCGAGATCAAGGTGTGCTGATCGTGGGTTCGGGCAGCCTCACCCACAACCTCCGTGAGCTCGGAGGCGGTGCGCAGGCCAGCAGCGTTGCAAGAAAGTTCGCCGACTGGGTCTGGCAGCAGATTGGCGACGGCAATCTCGACGCCCTGCTCAACTACCGCAGCGCCGCGCCCGCGGCCAGCCTCGCCCACCCCTCGGATGAGCACTTCCTGCCGCTGTTTTTCGCCATCGGTGCCGCGAGGAGCGAATGGGCCAAGGCAGCACGGATCGAAGGCGGCATGGACTACGAGGTGCTGGCGATGGACAGTTTCGTCTTCGGCGAGATGCCGGCCAAACTCTCCCGCGCCGCGTAAACCCCTGACCCCGGAACCGCTCATGAGACATCGATACACCACCACCGCCATTTCGCTGCACTGGCTGATTGCCATCGGCATTGCCGGCACCTTCTCGCTTGGCCTCTACATGCACGAACTGCCGCTTTCGCCCACCAAGCTGCAGCTCTATTCGTGGCACAAGTGGGCCGGCGTGAGCCTCTTCGCCTTGATCGTCGTGCGCTTGCTGTGGCGCGCCACCCACGCCGCACCGCCACTTCCCGCGCAGATGCCGGCATTGCAGCGCCTTGCCGCCAACGCCACGCACTGGGCGCTCTACGCGCTGATGGTCGCGGTGCCGCTGTCCGGTTGGCTGATGAGCTCGGCCAAGGGCTTCCAGACGGTATGGTTCGGGGTCCTGCCCTTGCCCGACCTGGTCGCCAAGGACGCCGCACTGGGCGATCTGCTCCAGGACGTTCACGAGGCCCTCAACCTCACCATGCTCGGCCTCGTCCTGCTGCATGCCGCCGCCGCACTTAAACATCACTTCATCGACCGCGACGACGTGCTCACCCGCATGTTGCCGGCCCTGGAAAGAAACGAATGAGACAAGGAACAACGATGCATTCACTACGCAGGACGCTCGCTTCGCTGGGTGCCACCCTGGCGCTGGCGGCCCTTGCCGCCCCGGCCGGCGCCGCCGGCTTTGCCACGGTCGATCATGCAAGCAGCCGCATCGGCTTCGGCTATACGCAGATGGGCGTAGGCATGGACGGCAGCTTCGGAAAATTCACCGCCGCACTGGCCTTCGATCCTGCCAGGCCCGAGCAGGGCAGGGCAGCGCTTGAACTGAAGCTCGCCAGCATCGACGCCGGATCGGCCGAGGCCAACGACGAGGTCAGGGGCAAGGACTGGTTCAACACTGCCGCCTTCCCGCTCGCACGCTTCGAATCGAGCCGCATCAAGTCACTCGGCGAGGGGCGCCTGCAACTCGATGGCAAGCTCACCATCAAGGGCAAGACCCACGCCATCAGCGCTCCCGTCACCTACAAGGTCGACGGCAGGCGCGCCAGCTTCGATGGCACCTTCACGATCAAGCGCAGCGACTATGCCATCGGCGAAGGCCAATGGGCGGACGTCGGCATCGTCGCCGACGAGATCCGCATCGACTTCCATATCGTCGCGGGCCAGTAGGCCCTGCGACAGTCATTCACCCCTGCCGGTTTCCAAGGCAAGCCCCAACGGAGTTCAACATGAAAAGAACCATCGCCACCCTTACCGTCGCCCTGTTCGCAGCGGCTGCCGCCCCCGCTTTCGCCGCGCCGGAAGTGTTCAACATCGACAACACCCACACTTTCCCGCGCTTTTCCTACAGCCATTTCGGCTTCTCCAAGCAGCTCTCGCGCTTCAACAAGACCAGTGGCACCGTTACCTGGGACAAGGAGGCGCGCACCGCCGCAGTGGACATCACCATCGACATGAAGTCCGTCGATACCGGCGTCGAGCTCTTCGACGGTCACATCCAGGGCGAGGACTTCCTCGACACCGCGAACTACCCGACGGCCACCTATACCTCGAACAAGGTGGTGTTCGAAGGTGACCAGCCGACCCGCATCGAAGGCACCCTCACCATCAAGGGCGTGAGCAAGCCGGTCACCCTCACCGTGACCTCCTTCAAGACCATGCCCCACCCGATGCTCAAGAAGGACGCGATCGGCGCCAACGCCACCACGGTGATCAAGCGCAGTGACTTCAACGCCGGGAAATACGCGCCGAACGTCAGCGATGAAGTGACGCTCGACATCGCCCTCGAAGCGATCAAGAAATAGCCGGCATTGCGCTGAATGCGCGAGCCCCGCACGCTGCGGCGTTGCGGGCCGGCCCGAGCAATCGGGCATGCCGCCCGTCGGCCAAGCCCGGAAAAAAAGGGAAATATCCCGGTTCCGCACTCATGGGCGAGTAGACTGCAGGGTTCTTCAAGTCAAAACGCAACACGCGCCGGTCATCATCGGCGCCCCTCGTCAAGGATTTTCCCCATGCAACACCTCACACCCGCCGGTCAACAAGTAGTCGGCGATCTTGCCGCGCGCTACGGTATCAGTACCGACGCAGCCACCCACATGCTCATCGCCGTCCTCAACGGACAAGGCAGCATGGCCCAGTTCAGCCATCCGGAATTCGGCGGCAGCGGCCAGTGGATGCGCGGCGGCATGACCATGGTTGGAGACATGTTCAACTACGGTCTCAAGAATCTCGTCGACAATCTCTGCTCCGAGATTTCCAACATCCTGAACAACCAGCCCGGCCTGCTGCAGACCGGCAGTTTCCAGTCTCAGAGCCAGTCGAGCGGCGGCATGTCCACCGGCGGCATGCCCATGGCCCCGAATTCCTTGTTCGTTCCGGATCCCCGCTCGCAGTGGTATCCGGCCGAACTGGGCAGACCCAATTCCAGTGGCTCGCAGAACAACGCACGCTATGCCTATTTCGCAAACGCACACCGCCTCGCGGTGGATGTCGGCGGCGACGTGGCGGTTTACGACACCCTGGACCACCAGATCGGCGGTTTCTCGCAGCAGCAGGGCTCCGGCGGATCGATCTCCTTCAGCAGTCAGTACGGCACGGTCAATCTTTCCAGTCTTCCGATGCTGTCCCGCAATGGACATCCCGTAGCGCCCGCAGCCCAGAACCCCGCTTACAACAATCCGGCACCGGCACCGCAATCCGCTCCGCAGGGCCACCAAGGCTCATCCTCCGGCACGGCAGATTCCTCTGCGGTCCTGTCGGCGCTCGAGAAGCTCGGCGATCTCAAGGCCAAGGGCATCGTTTCGGACGAAGAATTCGCCGCCAAGAAGGCCGATCTGCTGTCCAGGCTGTAAACGTCGGAAGCGCGCTTCGGGCATCGGCGGACCCTGGATTCGGCCCGCACGGCGACAGGGCAGCAGCAGCTCCCGACGCCATCGATTGCGGCGCTACGCCCGAGGCCGCAATCCGGAATGGTGCGAGAACCCGCCCCCACCGCCTCATTGCGCACCGCACCATGAATGCTCGCGGCGCGCAAGCCGCGCGGGCTTGAATCCACAAACCGATCTGCCGCGCCGGCGCTGCCTGAGCGCCCCTTTCCCGGTCGTTTCCTCGCCTGGCGCGACTGCATGGATCGACGCCGGCCGGAACTTCCTTCGCGCCGCTCCGGGCTCACCAAGATTGCAGGCCGGCACCTCCGTGCACCCGAAGCGTGATTCGACGCCAATGACCGGACGACGACGGTCGCTGTGCCTGCCGGGTCCGCTCGAGCCAAGCGATCCCTGTCCGCGTCCCAGGGAATGACGATCCGCCCGTGTGGCGGCACGTCCACATCCCGGGCCCTGCGCCAGGCAGACTCGTGTTTGTCCCTGACGCTGGGCATGCTCGTGGCCCCGCGCAGATCGATGAGACATCCCGGCACGCCCGCTTCCTTGCCAGAAGCGTGCAGTTGCGGCGCAAACCTCATCGCCGCATTCCCTCTCTCCAACGCTCCAGCGCCCTGCCGCAGCGGCAACGGCGGCCTGCAAGCCGCTGGCGCCCAAGCCTGGCGCCGCGCGCCCTGCCCGAGCCTGCAGAAAGACTTGGCCATCGAAGCGATGCGTTAGTTTTTCTTTTTCATGCATCACGATTTCTCGTTTGTTGCGGCGCACCATTCCCGCTACTGTGGCACTCGAGAGTCGGCGGTAGCGTAACAGCGCAGGACCCGACCGGCCCTCATGCAGTGCAAGCGACGAGCGTCGCCCGGAACTGCATCGGTGGGGCTGCTCCCCGCATCCAGGTCCTGCGCAATATTGTTTGTGAGGTGAATGCAATGTCTGGAATCTATGAAGTCATCAAGACTGTCCCCGCCCGCTGCAGTGCCTATCTTGACAAGGCCCGGTTGCGCCGCGAGTTCCTTTCGCGTAGCGACCGCTTTCTCGACGACGTCGGCCTGAGCCGCGATTTGCTCGAGCAAGGCGTTGGCGCCTGGCCCTGGAAGTCGTCCGAGCAGAACTGCAGCACGCGGGCCACCGCCCGTCCGGCCAAATCGCTGTGGGATTTCTTTGCCCGCCCCGATTTCGCAGCCATGAGTCTCTCCGCCAGACGGCCCGGGCGCTCGTTTTGAGCGGTTTTCACGGTCGCCGTCGGTCGTAGCGCGTCCGGCCCACCTTGGGGCAATGACGCGCCGCCGTCGGGACGAGCCGCCCCGAATCTCCTGCCTCCGATGCAGGACGCCGGTCTCAGGCGTCGTCCTCGTGCATCTCCCCTTCGACCAGTTCCATGCGTTCAACCTGCCGACCGTCGTGGCGCGCCAGCCGATAGCTGCCGTCCAACATCTCGGCAAGGTATAGCTTGTCGCCCGTCCGCGCTTGCAGCGCATCGACAACGACCTGCGGCAGGACGACAGCAACTTTGCCGTCCATTGGAATCAGTTCCAGTTCGATCATGATGGTCACCTCCAGCTATCCTGTTCCGACCCTGTCAGGGTAGGACAATTCCCCTGGATTGCGAGCCAGGCTGCGGCCGCGGCGCGGCCTTCGCGTAGCTGTGCACTCGCAACTCTGGGTGAAAGCCGGGGTCGTGAATCAGCACGCCGCCCGGCAGTACGCTAGCGGCCGCCTGCCGGCCCCGGGGATGTGTCAGGCGTCGCCGCTACGACGGAGGGAGCCCACCCGCCCTGCCGGCCGGGCAGGAGGGATTGCTACGCCGCCGGCGCGGCGTTGATGCGCCGCACGCCGGCCACGAAGCGTTGCAGGGTCTGCGACAGTACGCCACGCGGAATCATCACTTCGATCAGCTGGAAGCGACCACGTAGCGCCTGCGCCTTGGCGAGCGCCGCCTGCAGTTCGCGCCGCGTGCTGACGCGCACGCCGTCGCCGCCCATGCCGGCTGCCATCTGCGCGAAGCCCCAGTCGTCGAGATTGTTGAACGAGGACTCCGGCTGGAAAGTGCGCAGCATCTCCCAACTGGCGTTGTTGAAGACCAGCACGATCGGGTCCCAGCCATAGCGCCGGCAATTGCCCAGTTCCCAGCCGGTCATCTGGAAGGCGCCGTCGCCCACCAGGATCAGCGGTCGCTGCCCGGTGGCCGCCTGCAGCCCCAGCCCGGCCGGCACGCCATAGCCCATGGTGGCGTAGTAGCCGGGTGCGACCAGCGCGGTGTGGTCGATATCCATGGCGGTAAACAGGCAGTCGCCCATGTCCGAGGCGATCGGCATCTTGCCGTGGGCGGCCATCAGGTCGTTGACCGCCGCGGCAATGTCGTTGGGGGCAATGGGCGCGTCGTCGGCCACCATCCCGCGCGGGTACACCGGCGCCGTCACCGAAAAATGCTTGCCGCTCGGCGCGGTGCGCGCCAGCAGCGCATCGATCAGGGCGCCCAGCGGAATATCCGAATACACGTGGTAACCGAGGCGGACCTCGCCATCGCTGGCGACGATGGTCTTGCGCAGGTCGATCTTCTTTTCGGAGACTGCGAAATTGGTGTCCGAGATGATCACCCCGAGCAGAAACAGACCGTCCGAATCCTCCACCGCCTGGGTCACTTCGGGCAGGCCGGCAACGCCCATGTAGGTTCCGATCAGGGGTGCGTCGGCATCGGCCAGCAGACCACGGCCCATGAAACAGGTCGCTACCGGCAATTCCAGGCGGCGTGCAAGTTCGGCGGCCTTGGCCTCCAGCCCGAAGCGGCGGATCTCGACGTCCACCATCATCACCGGCCGTTCGGCTGCGGCCAGGCGCGCCAGCACCTCCTCGGCGCAGGCCGCCAGCGCATCCGCATCCACCCCCTCGTCAGCGAGCGCCGGCACGGCCTCGCAGGGCACGCCGACCATGTCGCGCGGCAATTCGATGTAGACCGGCCGCGAATGCTTGAGACAATTGCCCAGCACCCGGGCGATGTCGGCCGGCGCCCGCGCGGCATCGTCGAGCCGCACACGGTCGCAGGTGATCTCTTCGAAGATCCGGTATTGCGAATCGAGCGTCTTGGCCTGATGGTGCAACAGCAGCCCGGAGTGCGATTCGCCCTTGCCCGGGCCGCCGGACAGCACCACCAGCGGCGACTTCTCGGCATAGGCGGCGGCCACCGAATTGATCATGTTGAGGGCGCCGGCGCCATAGGTGACCGCCGCCACACCGAGCACACCATCGATGCGCGCCGCCGCGTCGGCGGCAAAGCCCACGCCTGGCTCGTGCGACAAGGTGTAGAGCGGCAGGATCCTCGATTCCTCGATGATGCGAAAGAATGGCAGGGCGAAGTCGCCCGGAATGCCGAAGATCTGGCGGGCACCGTTGGCCTTTAGGGCCTGGAGCAGGGATTCGGTCAGGTTCATGGCGTCGTTTGGCAGATGGTGGCGAAGCAGACATTATCTTCGCCCGGGGCCGGACAAGGTACGCGTAGTTGGCCGCGAATCGGCGCTAAGATGCACGTTCTGTGCGTCAAGGCCCAATACCATGCCAATCATCAACGTCGATCGCTGCGATCTCGCACTCCTCGAGGCCCTGCAACATGATGGCCACGCCACCAACGCCGCGCTGGGCGAGCGCGCCCACCTGTCGGCCTCGCAGGTCAGCCGTCGGGTCCAGCGCCTCGAGGAAGCGGGCGTGATCAGCGGCTACGCCGCGCTGCTCGACCCGGTGACCATCGGCCTCGGCGTCACTGCCTATGCCCACATCAACCTCGAACGCCATGGCGAAAAGGGAACCGCGCAATTCGAGGCGGCGGTCGCCCTCATGCCCGAAGTGCGCGAGTGCTTCTCGGTTACCGGCGAAGCCGACTACATCCTGCGCATCGTCGCCCCCGACCTCGCCAGCTTCTCGGAAACCATGATGAAGCGCCTGCTCAACCTGCCGGGCGTATCCCAGGTGAAGACCAACATCGCGCTGACCCGGGTCAAGGAGAGTCACGTGCTGCCGCTCGAGCACGTCACCCGCCCGGCCCGGCGCGGCAGACGGATCGGCTTCAACGAATCCGGCCAGGGACGCCCCGACTGAGGCGCCGGCCGGACGATGGAGCTGGCACCGGCCTGCGGGACTGCGCTTCGGCCAGGCGCTTCCTTGCCCGGCTCCGACAGCCCACCAGGCGCCGATGCGCTGTCGTCGGCACGCCCCCGCGGCGCGCCGCTGCCCGCCAGGACGATCCCCGACGAAGCCGGCGGACTTCATTCGACGACAGCCGATCCTGCCGCGACGGGTTTGCTTCCATGGGCGGTGCGGGGCTGCGAGCGCCGGCACGACCGGGAGAGGCGTCTCACCCGCCCAGCCGGCACCCCCTTCCCGGCGGCCGCCCCCGGCCCATGCCGATGTACTTCCTTGATCTGGATCAGAAAGAGTCTCAAATAATTGTTTTCTAATATGCGCACCGCTTGCACTGGCCTTCAAGGATGCCGACCGGCCTATCCCCTTGGGGTAGAGACCCACGCTGCCATGCAAGATCGATTCATCCTGTTGGAGAACAACGACATGAAGCTCAAGACACTCAGCCTTGCCGTGGGATGCACCCTGTTTGCCGCCATGCCGCTGCGCGTGGCGCTCGCCGCGGACGAACCGATTCAGCCGGTCCCGCCCGTCAAGCAGATCAACCTGGCCCTGGTCGAGCTGGGCAAGAAACTGTACTTCGATCCACGCCTCTCGAAGTCCGGCTTCATTTCCTGCAACTCCTGCCATAACCTCTCGATGGGCGGCACCGACAACATCCCCACCTCCATCGGCGACCACTGGCAACAGGGTCCGATCAACGCCCCGACAGTGCTCAACTCGAGCATGAACCTGGCGCAGTTCTGGGACGGCCGCGCGGCGGATCTGCAAGCCCAGGCGGGCGGCCCGATTGCCAACCCGGGCGAAATGGCCTTCAGCCACACCCTGGCCGTCCATGTGCTCGAATCGATTCCCCAATACATGCGCGAGTTCAAGCAGGCCTTCGGCACCGACCGGATCAACATCGACGAAGTCACCGCGGCGATCGCGGAATTCGAGAAGACCCTGGTCACCCCCAACTCGCGCTTCGACAAGTGGCTGCTCGGCGACAAGCAGGCGCTGAACGACACCGAGCTCGCCGGCTACCAGCTCTTCAAGAACAGCGGCTGTACCGCCTGCCACAACGGACCCGCGGTAGGCGGCAATTCCTTCCAGAAGATGGGTATCGTCGAACCCTACAAAGGCAATGGCGTGGAAGGCCGCAGCGCCGTTACCGGCAAGGATGCCGACCGCTTCAACTTCAAGGTGCCGACGCTACGCAACGTCGAATTGACCTATCCGTACTTCCATGACGGCGCCGCAAACACGCTCGGCGAGGCGGTCGACACCATGGGCCGCATCCAGCTCGGCCGCAAGTTCAGTGCCGATGAGACGGCCAGCATCGTGGCTTTCCTCAAGACCCTGACCGGCGACCAGCCCACATTCCTGATGCCGATCCTGCCGCCCTCGAGCGACAATACGCCGCGTCCGACTCCGTTCGCAGCGAAGTAGGCGCAGCCCCGGGTCGGTCTCGAGACGCCCACGACGGGGCGTTTCGTCACAACGACAGTCGCATCCGGAAAAAACGGCCTGTGCGCAGCGAAGCCGGATGATCTCCGCGAGCGCGGCATCCTCGATACCCTGCAAGGGGTCGAAGTCGACGGTACCCTGCACGCGCACGCGATCGACGAAGCGAGAAAGCTCGCCCAGCTCGCTGCGGCCGTGGTCCGAGCTCACGGTCGCGCGAAGCTGCACGACCATCCTGAACGGGGCGAGGTCGATTCCAACACACCGCTCAGCGCAAGGCAGGACCGCGCCCACACCTCCAGGGCGCGGCCGGCATTGCGACGCGGCGCAATGCCCGACGCCCCCGTGTCAGGTGAGGTGGCGCACCACGCTGGCGGGTGCGGTCAGCACCGGAATCGCGACGAAGGCGAAGGTGCCGAGTGCCAGCAGCAGACCGGCAAGGACCGCGGTGAACTGGCGGAAGAAGAGTGTCTGGTGAAGTTTCATCTGATTGAGCTCCGGGTCATTTTTGGAGGACCGTCGGATCGCTTTCGACGGCATGTCCGAAGCATGCGCCACCGCGCCTGAACGCCACTTGAAGCCGGCGTTCAGGCGCGGTTAATGACGCACACGCAGCCATCGCCCTCACTCTCGTCGCCGCGGCGGCAGCACTGCGGTTGGTCCCTGGGCGCCCGCCGTCAGCCGAATTCCGGGCGCAATGACGCTGGCGTGGAAAAGGCGACCTCGCACATGCGCGGGGATCATCTCGAGGCGACCGAGACCGGCCTTGTGCCGGACCGTGACCTGCACCCGAGTCCAGGTTCGCATCGCATCGCCGGTCATCCTTTCGATTCCTGGGGGTGCCTGCAGCTTGGCAAGGCAGAGCGCGCCCACACCGATCGCCAGCACCACCACCGAGAGACGATGGTTGAGAACGGATTGACAGGACACCGCGAGGACTCGGCAGCATATGAATCGTTGCCTTGATGCCTCGGGCGGCGTTGAACGGACGCTGACTTCGTCGTTCCCCCCGTAGATCCCTCGGCAGGAGTGCATGGCGCTGCGCATGCAGGAACACGAGCCCCCACGCATACGCGCCCGGAAGCAGGTAGGAAACGGGCTTGTCAGGCGCCTCGGCAACGTGTAGTGTAACGTTACACCAACTTTTGAGGAGGGTCGTTGCACCGCAATTGGAGGGGCCTGGCTGCTGCAACCGGATTCGCCGGACGAGGCGACGCCGACCCCTTCTGGAGCCGTAGGAGACAAGCCGCTGCGAGACGCCCGGGAAAGCATCCATGGATGCACATGACAGGGCAGCCACGCCGCGTCGACAGCGTTGGGGACCTTCCTGCAAGGCACCCAACAACCAGAAAACATTGGATCTCGATAATGAAAAACCGAACCACACCATCAAAGGGCAGGCGAACGATTCGCATATCGACTGCCGCATGTTTCGCGCTGAGCTTTCACGCCCTCGCCGCGCACGCCAACACGGCCTGTGATGGCAACGGACCGCTAACCATCCTGTCGGCAACCGACGATGGCTCCTACTCGGACAACTACAGTCCCGACAAGAGCATCGACGGCCAGCTCGAAGCCGAATCGCGGTGGTCGAGTCAATCGCAGGGAGTACCCAAGGCATTGCTCCTCAACCTGGGCGCACAGCAAACCCTCAAGTCGCTCAGCGTTGCCTGGCATAGCGGCGACTCGCGAAAATCCAGGTTTTCCGTCGAAACATCGGTCGATGGAAAGACCTACCAGGCGCTCATTGCCGAGCGCCAGACGAGTGGCAGCAGCAAGGATCTGGAAGCCTATTCGTTCGCGGCAACGAAGGCGCAGTACATCAGGATCAATGCCAACGGCAACGAGAAGAACGACTGGAACAGCATCGTCGAGGTAACTGCCTTCGGCTGCGGGACGGCCGTCGCCAAGCCCGACAGGCCGGTGCTCACCGAGCAGAAGGGCAAGGGCATGTTCGGCCTCCATATGGATCGTCCGCCCGCAGCCAACTTCGACCTGAAAGGCTGGAAGCTCGACACCCCTGGCGATGCCGACGGGGATGGAATCGGCGACATCGTAGAAGAGAACCAGTTGGCTGCGGGCTTCACCGACCCGCGCTATTTCTATACCGACCCGGCCACCGGCGGCATGGTCTTCCGCGTCACGCCAGCCGGCGCCAAGACTTCGAAGAACACCTCGTATACCCGCTCGGAGTTGCGCGCCATGTTGCGCCACGGCGATGAATCGATCGCCACTCGCGCCGAGGGCGGCTACCCGAACAGGAACAACTGGGTGTTCTCGTCCGCGCCTCTGGCCGCGCAAGCGAAAGCGGGCGGCGTCGACGGCACCTTGAGCGCCACCTTGTCGGTCAACCAGGTCACGCGCCTGGGCAAGGACTCCCAGGTCGGTCGCGTCATCATCGGCCAGATCCACGCCAAGAACGATGAGCCGATTCGACTCTATTACCGCAAGTTGCCGCAGAACAAGTACGGTTCGATCTACTTTGCGCACGACCCCGAGAAGGGCAAGGAGGCATGGGTCGAGGTGATAGGCAGCCGCTCCGACAAGGCCGGGAACCCGCAGGACGGCATTGCGCTGGACGAAGTCTTCAGCTACGAGATCAAGGTCAAGGGCGTCAAGGAGGGTGACAAGACCATCCCCATGCTCTATCTCAAGATCATTCGCGACAATGGCAAGGAGATCGTCGCCGAACCCTTCGACATGCGCGACAGCGGGTTCAGTGTCGAAGACGACTTCATGTTCTTCAAGGCCGGCGCCTACACGGGAAACAACACCAGCCCGGAGCCCGAGAAGGACTTCGACAAGGTCATTTTCTACAAGCTCGACTACGCCCACGACCCGGCGCCGGCAATCTCCGAGGCCGAGAAGGCCAAAGCGGCCACGGCCGAGCCCATCCAGCTCGCCGCCGCGGGCACGGCCGCCACAGCCGCGGCGGCCTCTGCAATGCCGGCTGCGAAGCACCCTGCCGCCCGCGAAGGCGTGGTTTTCGACGACCACTTTGCCGACGGCGATCGCAGCGACGGCGCCGATGCAAGCGACAGCAACTGGTGGACAACCACCAACAGCACGGCGATCGAGGTGAACAAGGGGTCGCTTGGGCTCGTCTCGGGTAGTTCAGGGCGCGGCATTCGCACGACCTTTGCGCCGCAGAACCTGGCACAAGGGCAGACCCTCAAGGCCACTTTCAATTTCACCACCCCGGCTACCGTCGGCAGCGATATCGATTCGGCATTGCGGGTCGGGATCTACGACAAACTGGGTCGTGAACAACTGGAAAGCGACCAGTCTGCCTCGTCCAACGCACCGAACGCGGCCTACGACGGCTTGCCGGGCTACATGATCGATTTCGATGTGAACCCCGCTGACGCGGCTGCCGCCAATATCGACGTCCGCAAGCACAAGCAGGACACCCAGGGGCGTTTGCTGGGCACGACCAAAGGCTATGAGCGACTCGCGGGAGGCGGCCTGCCTTACCAGTTCGCACCCAATACGGCCTACAGCGGCACCATCGCTGTTCAAAGGCTGGCCAATGGCGTCAAGATCACCGGCACGCTCAGCCAGGAAGGCAAGTTGCTCAGCGAGTTCAGCACCATCGACGAAGGCAGCACCGTCAACAACTTCGGCATGCTGGCATTTCATGTGAACAGCAAGGCGTTCGGTAGCGCCAATTCGCCGGACCAGCCTGACAACGGCATCGACTTCAGCTCGGTGAGGCTCGAGGTCTTGCCGAAGTAGTCACAGGAATATCCGCTGCGCGACACCGCACCGCAGGCATGGCGGAGGTGGCAACGGCCTGCCCCACGGAGGCCGGGGCCGCCAGGACCGAGGTCTTGGCGGCCCCGACGTCCCTCAAGCGTCGGCTTCGGTCGGGATCGAAGCGAAACGCGGCGATGCGAAGATGCAGGACGGATCCGCACTTGCAAGCTATCGGCAAACGCCGTCTCACCCGCGCCCGATCCGAAACCGAGGTCTATATCCTGACCGGCTTTCCGCTTGCCGCCGACTCGTATATCGCGAGAACGATGGCCAGCGAGTGTCGCGCCGACTCACCGCTGACGTATGGTTCGCGATCGTCGTCGATGGCATGAATGAAGTCTTCGATCTGCCTTGCGAACACATCGGGGCGTTCGGCCGGCTCGAAGAGCCCGCCGTTGTCCGTGTAGTCCGCCTTGTTCAGCAAATCGCCGTATAGCGGGTGCAGCTTCATGCCGTGGTCTCGCACCCGCCAGTCCTTGATTCGATTGTTCTCCATGACGACACTGCCGGCATCGCCGTTGAGCTCGATTCGCGAATACAGCCCGGGGAAGGCCGCCGAACTTGCTTCCACGGTACCCAGCGCGCCGCACTTGAACCTGACGACCGCTGTCGCCACATCCTCGACTTCGAGATCGTCATGCGCCAATGTCCCCGCGTAGGAAAAGACTTCCTCTGCGGGACCCAGCAGATGCTGCAGCACATCGATGTAGTGAATTGCATTGATGATGACAGCCCCGCCGCCGTCGGACTCCCAGCTTCCTCGTCCCGGCGAACTCTCGAAGTAGCCTTGGCTACGGAAGTATTTTACGTAGCAGCCCCCAAAACTGACTCGCCCCAGTTCGCCGTTTTCAACGGCTTCCTTCAGACGCAGCACGCCCGGATCGAATCGATGCTGGAAAATGCATGTGAGCTTCACGTTTGCAGAGCGACAAGCCCGTATCAGCGCATCCGTGGCCTCGAGCCGGCTATCGATCGGCTTTTCGACAATGACATGCTTGCCCGATCTTGCCGCCTCGATTCCAATCGACGCGTGAGTCTTGTTTGGCGTGCATATGATGATCACGTCGATATCGTCACGTGCGAACATGGCCTCGTAGTCGGTGTGGTATTCGCAGCCGAACCTTTGCGCCATGCGAAGGGCCTTGTCTTCGCTTCGACTCGAAACGGCGACCAAGCTGACGCCCTCGATACGATTCACCGCGGTCGCGTGCTTGTCGCTGATATTGCCGCATCCGACGATACCGATTCCATAGGTCTTTTTCACGATCGCACCCTTGCTCGTGGTTCGCTGGTGGAGGACTGCCGCCAAGCGGTTCCGCATCATAATCGCTTGCTGGCAGCGCTCGACACCTGATACGGCGAAGCTAAACGTTCCGACCTTCACCGCTCAGCGGCTGCAACATCCGGCCGCAGAACGCGGGCCGCTGCCCGGCACTCCCCCAAGTCCTATGCGCCGGGATGTCGGTCTATAGTGCACGCATTGCGCTGCCAGCGCGGACGTGATTTCCCCGGGAGGACACTGCAATGGACACACCGACCCGCCGCCTCGGCGCACACATCCTGCTCGAAGCGCTCGAGAGCGAGGGTGTCGAGTACATCTTCGGCAATCCGGGCACCACCGAGCTGCCGCTCATGGACGCGCTGATCGGCCGCCAGACCATCCACTACGTCCTGGGGCTTCAGGAAGCCTGCGTGGTGGCGATGGCCGACGGCTATGCGCAGGCCTCGGGCAAGCCCGGCTTCATCAACCTGCACACCGCTGGCGGGCTCGGCCACGGGCTGGGCAACCTGCTCAACGCATGCACCTCGGGGACGCCGCTGGTGGTCACCGCCGGCCAGCAGGACTCACGCCACGCCATCTCCGACCCGCTGCTGCAGGGCGATCTGGTCGCCATCGCGACCCCGGTTGCGAAATGGGCGATGGAGGTGTCCACCCCCGAGCAGATCCCGATCCTGATCAGGCGGGCCTTCCAGGACAGCCACGCCACGCCTTCCGGCCCGGTCTTCCTGTCGCTGCCGATGAACGTCATGGAGGCCATGAGCGAGGTCGAGATCCCCAAGGTCTCGCGGGTCGACCGCCGCCCGGTGGCCAGCTCCCTGCCCGAACTGGCGAAAGAGCTGGCGGCCTACGCACCGGGCAAGGTGGCGATCATTGCGGGCGACGAGATCTCGCTGCACGACGCCTGCAAGGAGGTGGTGGAACTCGCCGAGCTCCTCGCCGCGCCGGTATTCGGCTCGTCCTGGCCAGCCCACATTCCCTACCCCACCAGCCACTACCTGTGGCAGGGCAACCTGCCCACCAAGGCGGCGGCGATCGCCGAAGCGATCTCGGATGCCGACTGCGTGTTCGCGCTCGGCGGCAAGTCCTTCATCACCATCCTGTACACCGACACTTCGGCGCTGCCTGCCGGCTGCGAGCTCTACCAGCTCTCGGTGGACGGCAACGACCTGGGCCGCACCTACCCGACCAAGCTCTCGGTGGTCGGTGACATCCAGTATTCGCTCAAGCAGCTCAACCTGCTGCTGCGGGCCCAGGTCGCCGGCCGGCAGGCCGACTTCGAAGCGCAGCGCGAGCGCGCGCGCGAAGCCTCGGCGGCACGCCGGCAGGCGCTCATGGCCGAGGCCGATGCGCTCTTCGACCGGCCCGTGATCCATCCGCTGGTGGCCGCCCGCGAACTGGCGCTGGCCATCGGCGACGAGACCCCGATCATCGACGAGGCGCTGGCCACCGCCAGCCACCTGCGCAAATTTCTCAACAACAGCTCGACGCGCCAGTACTCCTTCATGCGCGGCGGCGCGCTCGGCTGGGGCATGCCGGCGGCGGTCGGCTTCTCGCTGGGCATCGGGCGGGGCCCTGTCGTCTCGCTGGTCGGCGACGGCGCCGCAATGTACTCGCCGCAGGCGCTATGGACTGCGGTCAACGAGCGCCTGCCGGTGACTTTCGTGGTGATCAACAATCGCGAATACAACATCCTCAAGAACTTCATGCGCTCGCAGCCGCACTACACCTCGGCGCAGACCGGCCGCTTCGTGGCCATGGAGATCAACGACCCGCCGATCGATTTCCTCGCCCTGGCCACGGCCATGGGCATGCCCTCGCAACGCATCGAGCGGGCCGAGGATATTCGTCCGCGGGTCAGCGAGGCGGTGGCCTCGAACCGGCCCAACCTGATCGAGATCGTGGTGGCAGCGGAATGATCCCGAAGACCGCGCTTGGCCGCCTCCACGCAAACGCGTCGTGGTGCCGCACGGCAACGGTCCCGATGGCCAGGGAGAGCTTGTCGGCCGGCGACGCGGTTCCGGATGTCGCCAGGGGATGACACTGAGCGGCCGCAAAGCCGACAATCGAGATGCGTGGCGATGGTGTCATGCGAAGCCTGGCCCCGGATGCACGGATATCAATGCCGTTTGCCTGCATGCATTGCGGCAATCGTTCGGCCATCTTCGCATCTCGCCCAACCGGACAGCAGTGGGACCTGCCCCCGTGTTTCCGTGTTCGTGGGCACCCAGCCATCAGGCGCAGCGCATCACTCGGCAGGTGATGCCGCAACGCCTGGCCGGGCCGCGCGCTGCAGCGACTTCGAGCGCTGAAGGTCCCACCAGGCGAACACGAAGTAGATGAGGGTGCACCAGATGGTCACGTCGTAGAAGACTTCGCGGTTCACGTAGTACTCGTAAAGATCGGGGCTGTTGAACAGCACCCGCCATGCGAGCACGGCCGGGACCACCAGGCCGATGAGGATCCAGACCGCCCGGATGCCCTTTGTGAGGACCGTGGTGTCCTTGAGGGGCGCCTGGTTTTCCTGGGCCGCCAGCCGGGCATGGTACTCCTTGACTCTTCTATCGAACTCCTGCTCCCGCTGTTCCGCCTCCGGATGGCTCTTGTCGGCGCCGGCCGCCTTCGCCAGCAGCGTGTAGCTCACGATCGCGACCGCCCAGGTCGGCAGGAACAGGTAGACGAAGGGCATGATGCCGATGGCGTCGAGCCCGAAACCGAACACCAGGCAGATCGCCCAGGTCATCAGCGCAGGCTTGTTGTCCTTGACGCCCTTCAGGCGGTGCCAGTTGGTCTTGTAGCCGAGCCGCGGGAAGATGTGCTGCTCGGCGAAGACGATGCCGCCGATCGGCACGAGGACGAGTCCCGCGTAGGCGAGAATCGGCAGGATTTGGCGATAGATGAACGGGAAGGAGCTTCCGACCACGACCACCGCCCCGACGGCAAGCGTTACCTTCTGGCGCGGGATGCTGGGGAACACGGCCTGGGCCGCCAGGCCTGCGCGATAGAGGTTGGGGTTGGCCGTTGTCCAGCCCGCGATGATGACGATCACGAAACCGGTGGCGCCAAGCGCGTAGTAGGCAACATCACCGGGTGAAACCACGGCGATACTCAGTTGCATGAGCGACGCGGTCGCGGCCCCCATCAGTGCTGCGGAAATCCAGGCGATATAGTGGCCGAACATCATGCCGGTCGCGGTACAAAGGCCGTAGACCGATTTTTTCGCGTAGCGCAGCAGCGCCATGTCGACAAGGCCGAAATGCGCGAACGTGTTCGCAGCCCAGGCGAAGCCTATGACTTCCATCAATCCGATGCCGGGTTTCCCCTCGGCATTGATGCCGGTAAACACGGTCGTGCCCGCCAGGCTGACGAAATCGGAGAAACCCGAAAGCGTCGTGTAGCCGGTCAAGGTTTCGTTCAATGACGGTATCAGCACCATGCCGCCGGCGGTGAACATCACCATCAGCCAGGGCGTGCAAATGGTGGCAAACTCGGCCACCACATTGAATCCGTAGTAGGCCACCACCACCGCGATGATGCTCGCCGCGGCGGCAATCATTACGAAGTACAAATTGGTTGGATACGGATACACCTGTGGTGGGATATCGAACAGCGCCCGAACGGCGGTCGCCGACACGGTGATCATGGCCGCCGAGATGGCCACGAAGATCAGCACGTTCGCACCGTTGTAGAGCCGCGAGGCCAGCTCACCCATGTTGTGCTCAATATAGGTGTAGAGGCTGAGCCGCGTCTTGACCGCGATCGGCGCGGTGATGAGCCAGAAGCTGAGTACGGCGAGCGTGTTGCCGATGAGGAGCCCGATCAGGATGTCCTCGATGGTGGCGCCCATCGCCACGAAGGCGGCGCCGATGACGAATTCGGTCGCGGCGACGTGTTCCGAACCATAGAGGCCAAGGAAGTGCGTGGCGCCATGCAGTCGGTGCTCGGGCACGGGCAGCTGTTCGTCATCTATTTCCGCTATGGAGCCTTGATGATCGCGGATGTTGTCAGCCATTTTGTCATCCCCCCAGCAGATTCCATATCCAGCCAATTCTTACGCGGTCCGCATATGAAAATTGTTCGCGCCGTCGATTATTTCCTGCGGCCCGTGAGCATTGATACCGAATCGGGCGAGTCGAGCATCGCGATCACTATTCCTGTAGAAAGCGGCCGCGCTCGATGACCTTGCCCGTGACCCATTGCGCGTTCTTCAGAGCCTCGGCAGTGGTGATCTCACCGGCTGCGGCTTTGGCGATGCGGGCACCGACCGCCGTCGCCATACCCGGAAACTCGGGAATCGCGACGTACTGGATTCCCGTATAGGGCACCTCGCCGACCGTCGGCTTTTTCGGGTCTGCCGACTCGATCGACGCGAGCACCATTCGGGCGAAGGGCGCAGCCTCAAGGTAAGCGGGATTCTCGTAGAGTGACCGCCTGGTGCCGGGCGGCGCGTTCGACCAGCCCTCCTTTGCGGCGACCAGTTCGGCATAGCGCGCCGATGTCGCCCACGCGACGAAGCGCTTGGCGGCCTCCTGATGCTCGGATCCGGATGAGATCGCCAGCGCCCACACCCACAGCCAGTTGCTGCGCTTGCCGAGCCCGCGATCGGGCGCGAGGGCGAAGCCGACACGGCCTGCGACGCTGGAGCTTTCGGGATCGGTGATCGACGACGCCGCCACGGTCGCGTCGACCCAGATCGCGCACTTGCCGTCCCTGAAAAGCTTGAGGTTCTCCACGTAGCCGTTCGATACGGCGTCGGGCGCACCGAAACTCTTGATCAGACTGACATAGTCATTGACTGCGCTGGTCCACGCCTCGCTCTCGAATTGAGGACGCCAATCCTCGTCGAACCAGCGCGCGCCATAGGAATTCGCCATTGCCGTGATCAAGGCGATGTTCTCGCCCCATCCGGGCTTGCCGCGCAGGCAGACGCCATAGACGTCGTCATGCTTCTTGCGTATTGCGGACGCCGCGGTCCGGATGAAATCCCAGGTCGGCGCCTCCGGCATCTCCAGGCCGGCCTGCTCGAAGAGATCCGTACGGTACATGGTGAAAGAGGATTCACCATAGAACGGCGCCGCGTAAAGCCTGCCGTCGAATGAAAGACCCTCCCGGATGGTGGGCAGGATGTCATCGACGTCATAGTCTTTCGGCATCGCGCCCAGCGCAGACAACCAGCCTCGTTTTGCCCAGATCGGCGCCTCGTAGCTTCCGATCGTGACGATATCGAACTGCCCGCCGCCGGTTGCGATGTCAGTGGTGACACGCTGGCGAAGCGCGTTTTCGGCGAGGACGGCCCACTTGAGCTTGATGTCAGGATTGTCGGAGGTAAACGCGTCGGACAGCCCCTGCATCCGCACCATGTCCGGATTGCTCACCGTCGCGATTGTGAGTGTCGTCTGCGCGCCGCAGGGCGCCGAGATGACGAGCGCGATTGCAACCAGAAGAGCCTGGCATCGCGTCATTGCATCCTCCCTTCACGCTGCTGTTGATGTGAAGCGGAAGCGAGAGCCTGCGCGCACATATCAAAGACTGTCAACGCAAGGTGTTAGGGCACACGGAATGCGCGGAGTCACCCATCGGCCTTCAGATGGACCCCGGGGACCGTCGGCTTGCTGCCCGCTTTGCCGCACGGCGGAGGGAAGGCAGGGGATCAGGTCGCGCTGAGGACATTGGCCGCGATCGCTTGCGCAGGTCGACCTTCGAGGGCAGCACGTAGCTTGTGCTGCCGCTGAAAATCGGGCAGTCACCAGCGCACACCGTCGGGCTCAAGCGCTCGCCACGACGACGCCAACGGCGATGGCATAGACGCCCAGCACCAGAGCGCTTTCGAATCCGATTCGACCGATTCCGTAGGTCTCACGCCGCACCAGTCCGAGCAGCAGGATGGCGGTCATGAGGATGCTCACCAGGCCCCACGTCATCTGGGCCGGCGCCATGTCGTGGTAGATGGAGCCGTGGGCATAGCCCACGTCGGCTGCGGCGACAACGAGCATGTTGAAGCAGTTGGTGCCGAAGATGTTGCTCACTGCCAGGGTCAGCGCTCCAATTCGTATCGCGGCGATGGTGGTCACCAACTCGGGCGTCGACGTAGCCAGGGCGGTGAACAGGCCGCCCACCAGCGACTCGGACAGCCCGCTCTGGTCGGCGATGCCCTTTGCCGCCTCCATCAGGACCCAGCCGGCCATGCCGGTCACGACGGCCATGCCGATGAAGCCGAACCACACCGTGCTCGAACGGCCGCGATGATGCCTGGCGGGCTCATCGGCAACCGTCTGGTGGGTATGTCGGGGAAACCACATGGGTTTGGCCCGCGTGCGGTGAACCAGGTGCAGGCCGAACAGATAGGCGGCGACGATCACCGGCGTGACCGGGTGCACGCGCCAACGGGCGACGGTTGGCGTAACGACCGCGAGCAGCGGCAGCGTCAGCAACACGATCAGCAATCCCGCCAGCATCAGGTTGACCGGGGATGCGGCCGCATGCTCGAGGTTGGCCTTGCGGTAGAAAACGTCCGCCACGCCAAGAAACACCAGATTCACCGCCATGCTGCCCATGACGTTGCTCATGGCCAGGTCGGGTCGAGCGTCGATCGCTGCGCTGAGGGTCGCGGCCAGGTCGGGCAGCGACGTTACTCCGGCGAGCAGCAAGACCCCGAAGAGCGCCTCGCCCAGGCCGGTTCGGTCGGCCAGGATATCGGCCTGGCGGGCCAGCCGGCTGCCTGCGATGACGATCACAAGGGCCGCAACGCCAAAGGCGATCACGCTGGGAATCAGGGAGGAAAACATTCGGATCTCGATAGGCTGCGCCATGCCGGCCCGCATATCACTAACACGACTCGGCGAAGACTGACAAACCGGGATTGCCCCGCGCGGCACACATGGACGATCATGAGCATGACGAGGGTCTGGTCTCGCATGCTTGCGTGGCGCATCAGCGTGACGATGCTCCCCAGCTCAACCGGCCGGACGCGTGTGCGATGAGGGGCGAGCTGTGTGAAGCGCCCCGGGTTCCGTGGAGGCCGGTTGGTTTAAGTCAGGCCGCGATGGCGGCGTGACTGGGGAGTTGCCTGTAGTAGTTTGCCTCAGCTTCTGCGGGCGGGATATAGCCGATGGGTTCAAGCAGCCTGTGGTGATTAAACCAGGACACCCATTCGAGGGTGGCCAGTTCAACTGATTCCTTGGTTTTCCAGGGCGCCCGTCGGTGGATCAGCTCTGCTTTGTACAAACCATTAATCGTTTCTGCCAAGGCGTTGTCGTAGCTGTCGCCCTTGCTGCCGACTGACGGCTCGATGCCGGCTTCAGCTAGCCGCTCGCTGTAGCGGATCGAGACGTACTGCGAGCCGCGGTCCGAGTGGTGAATCAAGGCTTCTTCAGGACTTGGCTGACGCGCGTACAGCGCCTGCTCCAAGGCATCGAGCACGAAGTCCGTGTGCATGGAACTGCTCACTCTCCACCCCACGATGCGTCGGGCAAAGACGTCGATGACGAAAGCCACATAGAGCCAGCCTTGCCAGGTCGAGACATAGGTGAAGTCCGAGACCCACAACTGGTTGGGACGATCGGCCTTGAACTGCCGATTGACCCGATCCAGTGGGCACGTCGCCTTGCTGTCGCTGATCGTGGTGCGCACGACCTTTCCCCGCACGACACCCCGCAATCCCTGACGACGCATAAGTCGTTCGACCGTGCAGCGGGCCACCGCGACACCCTCCCGGTTCAATTGCCGCCAGACCTTATCGGCGCCATAAACTTGCAGGTTGGCCTGCCAGACACGCTCGATCTCAGGGATCAATGCCTCATCGCGTTTCGCTCTCTCGCTGCGTAGTTCAGGAGTCCGCTGCTGGGCAGCATGGCGCCGGTAGCCGGACGGGGCAATCTGCAGTTGTCTGCAGATCGACTCGACCCCGAAGGCATCACGATGCGCGTCGACGAAAGACCTCAGGACTTGAATCGGCGGTCGAGCTCCGCCTGGGCGAAAAACGCGCTGGCAAGCTTGAGGATCTCATTGGCTTTGCGCAGCTCACGGACCTCGCGCTCCAGTTCCTTGACGCGCTTCTGATCCGCAGTGGTCGGCCCGTCGCGCTGGCCGGTATCTCGCTCATGCTGACGTACCCAGGTCAGCAACGTCTGCGGCGTGCAGCCGATCTTGGCGGCGATGGATTCAACGGCCGCCCATTGCGACGTATGATCGCCGCGACACTCCGCCACCATACGCACGGCGCGCTCACGAACTTCGGGGGAGAACTTCACTGACTTCTTCATGGCTCTATCTTCTCAAGAGTTAGAGCCTCCACCAAACCCGGGGCGCTTCATCCAGCCTTGGGAACACATCCCAACCTCCAGTGCCAGAAGGCCTCTGGAAACTTCTGCGCAAGTCGCCCGAGAGCTTGCCGAGCTCGCGCTTTATGCCGAGCCAGACGTTTGTACTTGCGCATCAGCCAGCGCGTCAGATAGTCATTCAGGTGCTTCCACACGGCCGACATCGCCGACTCGTAGAATCGGCCGTAGTACTGATGCCAGCCTCGGAGTATCGGATTGAACATGGCCGACAGATCAGCCAGGCTCTTCTCACATTTCAGCTGGAGGTGCCACCCGCGTATCGTCTGCCGCATCGACTTGAGGGCGTCACGACTGACTGCGGGCGTGAAATTCACGTAGACCCGACCGTACTTATCCACCGCTTTGCGCGGACGGAAGGTGTAGCCAAGAAACGTAAATTGCACACATGAGAAATCCCCCTGCCGATTGATATCCTTGCAGTACACGATCTTGGTTTTCTCGGGATGCAGTTCGAGCCCGCACTGACGAAACCGCTCACCAACCTTCGCCAAGGCAAACTTGGCCTGCGCCAGACTCCGGCAGTGCATCACGCCATCATCGGCATAGCGGCAGATCCGCACACTGCGAAGATGACGGCCTACCCAACTGTCGAAAGCGTAGTGCAGAAACAAGTTGGCCAGCAAAGGACTGACGACACCACCTTGCGGGGTGCCCCGTGTCCTTTCCACAAGTTCGCCGTCCGGCATTTGCATTGGCGCTTTGAGCCAACGCTCGACGTACAGCAAGACCCATGACATCTGACAGTGCTTCCTGAGCGCACGCAGCAGCAGCTCGTGGTCGATGTTGTCAAACAAGCCTTTGATGTCGAACTCGACCACCCAGTCATACTCCCAGCTCCGCCGTCTCACCATAGCAATCGCATCGTGCGCCGAGCGCCCGGGACGATAGCCGTAGGAGTTGGCATGGAAGATTGGATCAATGACGGGTTCAAGCAGTTGCTTGACCACTGTTTGCGCCACCCTGTCCGCCACCGTTGGCACACCCAGCATGCGCACCCCACCAGACTTCTTCGGGATGGCGACGCCTTTCACCGGCGGCGGAAAGTAGCTCCCGGAACACAGACGATTCCAGAGCTTGTACGGGTTGTTGCTCAGATCTTGCTCAAATTGCCCGATCGACTCCTGATCGATTCCCGCGGACCCTCCATTCGCTTTCACACTCAAATAGGCTTTCCAGACAAGCGCCTTGGAAATGTCATAAGGCTTGGTCATTGAGCGACGCTCCTCCCGCTTCCGCGGTTGACGTCACACAATGCCGGGATGACGCAGCCCCTTCGCTCCACCACCATTACAGCGGCTTCAACACTACTACGAGCTGCTCCGTCCCTTGGTGGCGCATCGCTACTTTCGGCCTCACCTTTCGGGCTTGTGCCTTTCGCTTCACATCGCCACCGAAGGTTCCCGCAGTTCAACGTAAGAGCCCGAATCAGGCTGACGCTGCCTCTATGCCGGACACCGCCTGACCCGTAAGCAGGTAACGGCCAGACTGATCGCGGGGCAACATCACTCCCCGGTTTTGATGTCATCTGAGTACTTTCGACACTTGAACGGCAGTTCACGGTTGTTCGTCTTCCTGATCCATACCTGACGCCTTAACGACGCCTTTTCCATGACGCTCACGACCAGGGCTTTTGACCCAAGCCGCTCATGGTGGTTTGCCACCCGCTCCTGCAAGCCGATGGCGAGGGGCCATACCCTCATCTCTTACGCCGCTTGCTGCGGCACACTGATGTCCATCGCCCACGCCTGGTTCGGCTGATCAATACGTCGCTTGCGCAGCAGGTAGGGGAATACCGCGTGTTGCGGATGCTTTTTGCTCGTGTTCGGCTTGCGGTAGAGCGCCTCAATGCCCATCTTGCGCATCAAGGTGCCCACGTGGCGGCGGCCGACCTCTTCGCCCTCCTGGCGCAGTAGATCGCGCAGCATCCGGCTGCCGGCGAAAGGCAGTTCAAGGTGGAGTTCGTCGATGCGTCGCATCAACCGCAGGTCGATCTCGCCGATCGGCGCCGGGCGGTAATACACCGCCCCGCGGCTGATGCCGACCAACTGGGCCTGGCGCTTGAGGGGCAGTTCGTGGGTGCGGTCGATCATTTCCTTGCGCTCAGCAGTCCCGCCTTGGTGAGCGCGCCCTCTAAAAAATCATTCTCCAGCGTCAACTGCCCGATTTTTGCATGCAGTGCCTTCAGATCGATGGGCGGTTCGCTCGCAACTTGCGCTCCGCCGAACACATCCACCGCCCGATCGAGCAACTGTCGTCGCCAGTCGGTGACCTGGGTGGGGTGAACCTCGAACTGCTGCGCGATCTCTGCGACCGTCCTGTCGCCCTTGACGGCCGCCAGTGCCACCTTCGCCTTGAACCCGGCCGAGTGGTTACGTCGTGGTCTTTTGCTCATCGTTTCTGCTCCTGTCAGATCGAGCCCTCTGCGGACTCATTGGAGCAGCATTTCCACTTAACGGGGTGTTCAGTTTTGCGCAGCCCCCTCTAAGCGCAGGCCGCGCCAGCGCACGAAGCCGATCTCCTCGGCGACCAGATCGAGCAGCACGCGATTGACCCGCTCGAACACGTCGGCGCGAATCTGCTGGCGGGCCTTGGAGAAGGCTTGAGCACTGACCAGGCGAAGCAGCCGGGTGCGGTTCGCCAGCAGTGCAAAGAAGCCATCGAGTTCGGCCTGCACGGCACCGCGCACGCCACTGAGCAGGAAGGCGAGCACGGTGGCGAAGGGCAAGGTGCGGCAGCGGGTGAAAAACCGCGGGGAGAGTCGGCTAGCCTCCAGAAGATCCTGAGAATTCAGGAAGTTAGCCAACCTGTTTACGATGTTTGCATATTTAGGCCGTCATAGGAAAGCCTAAATTAAACAATGAGTTACACACGCATTATCGCATCGGAACCGGACACGCGGAAGCCGAGATTGTAATTCATGACAAAGCGCTAAGTTGAGAGGATTGTCCCGAGCCCCAGGGCGCAACGGTGCCGCCCCGTCGGTGGCATTCGAATCCGAACGCGTGCGCGGGGCGATGTATGGCCACTTTAACTCTGGCACATCGATGCCTACTCAGATGGGGGTGTTTGCCCCATTTCTTCAGGCAGCAAATCGTTCGCCGTTGCCAAAACACTCACCCGAATTGCATTGCGCTCAAAAAGGGAATGACATTCAAACGACTGCGCGAAACGCCGCACGGCTGATAACTACTGGCACGCCAGACACGGTCAGGGTTGTCGCTTCGCACTATTGAACCGGCTAATAAACCCGTACGGAATTGTTAGGTGGAGGGATTCCGGCATCGAGCCATGGCATTCACGGGTGTCGAGACCGCCAACTTCAGGCCCTTGCCGAAGAAAATTCTCGACATGCCAACATCCTGAGCCATAATTCACGGGGCACAATTCGACCTTGCGGCAGGTCGCCGAATGCGCGACGGGGGAGCCATG
>JACKMC010000011.1 GCA_024235595.1 Zoogloeaceae bacterium
GCAGGGCGACATCATTACCGCGCCGCCCGAAGAGGCCGTCTATGTAGACGTGTTGCTGCGAACCTTCTGGATGAGCCTGATCGTGACCGGGCTGTGCATGGCGCTCGGTTTCCCGGTTGCCTACCTGATGGCGAACCTGCCGGTCAAGCACGGCAATACGCTGATGATCTTCGTGCTGCTGCCGTTCTGGACCTCGGTCCTGGTGCGGGTGGCGGCATGGATCGTGTTGCTGCAGAACGAGGGCCTGATCAACAAGTCGCTGATGGGGCTCGGCCTTACCGATTCCCCGGTCGAGCTGCTGTTCAACCGCACCGGTGTGTATATCGCGATGGTGCACATCCTGCTGCCCTTCATGGTGTTGCCGCTGTACTCGGTGATGAAGGGCATCTCGCCGGTCTACATGCGGGCCGCGGTATCGCTGGGTTGCCCGCCCTTCACGAGCTTCTGGAAAGTGTATTTCCCGCAGACCCTGCCGGGCATCGGGGCGGGTGGCCTGCTGGTGTTCATCATGTGCATGGGCTACTACATCACGCCGGCCCTGCTGGGCGGGCCGCAGGAGCAGATGCTGAGCTACTTCATCGCCTTCTACACCAACCAGACCATCAACTGGGGCATGGCTGCGGCGCTCTCTGCAGTGCTGCTGGCGGTGACGCTGGTGCTCTACATTGTCTATTCCCGCTACCTTGGACCTTCCGCCAAGGCAGTGCAGGCGCGCTGAGGAGACCGAGATGCTGCAACCCTACGCTTCACCCGTCGAGCGCGTCTGGTACTACGGCATGCGCACCCTGGTCGGACTGGTGCTGCTGTTCCTGTTCCTGCCCATCCTCGTGGTGGTGCCGCTGTCCTTCAATTCCGATACCTTCCTGATGTATCCGATGGGCGGTTTCTCGATGCGCTGGTATGCCGAGATCGCCAATTCGGAGGTCTGGCAGCGGGCGATGATCAACAGCCTGATCGTCTCGCCGCTGTCGACCCTGCTGGCGATGGTGCTCGGCACGCTGGCGGCGATCGGCCTGGTGCGAACCGACTTTCCGGGCAAGGCGCTGCTCACCGCGGTGCTGATCTCGCCGATGGTGGTGCCGGTGGTGATTGCCGGCGTGGCGATGTACATCGTCTTCGCGCCGCTCGGCCTGACCGGCAGCTACACCGGGCTGATCATCGCCCACGCGGTGCTCGGCGTGCCCTTCGTGGTGACGACCGTCACCGCCACCCTGCAGGGCTTCGACTTCAACCTGGTGCGTGCCGCGTCCAGCCTGGGCGCCGATCCGGTGAGTACCTTCTTCAAGGTCACGCTGCCGCTGGTGGCACCGGGCATCATCTCCGGCGGGCTGTTCGCGTTCGCCATTTCCTTCGACGAGGTGGTGGTGACACTGTTCCTGGCGAGCCCGGAGCAGGCCACGCTGCCGCGCCAGATGTTCGCCGGCATCCGCGAGAACATCAGCCCGGCGATCGCGGCGGTCGCGACCATCCTGATCGTGCTTTCCACGCTGATGCTGATTACCCTCGAGGGCCTGCGCCGCCGAAACGAGCGAATTCGCGGCGTCAGCAGCTGATCCCAACAACTCTCAAGGACACCGAATCATGAGCCTCAACCTCAAAGACGCCGAACTGTTCCGCAGCCGCTGCTACATCGATGGTGAATGGGTCGATGCCGACTCGGCCGCCACCATCGAAGTCACCAATCCGGCCACCGGCGCGGTGCTCGGCACCGTGCCGAAAATGGGCCGCGACGAGACCCGCCGCGCGATCGCGGCCGCCAACGCCGCCTGGCCGGCCTGGCGGGCGATGACCGCCGGCGCGCGCTCGAAGATCCTGCGCCGCTGGTTCGAGCTGCTGCTCGAGAACCAGGAAGACCTGGCCGTGCTGATGACCTCGGAGCAGGGCAAGTCGCTCACCGAGGCGCGCGGCGAGATCGCCTACGCCGCCTCCTTCATCGAGTGGTTTGCCGAGGAAGGCAAGCGCATCTATGGCGACGTGATTCCCGGCCACCAGCCCGACAAGCGCATCGTCGTCACCAAGGAGCCGATCGGGGTGTGTGCGGCGATCACGCCGTGGAACTTCCCGGCGGCGATGATCACGCGCAAGGCCGGCCCGGCGCTGGCAGCGGGCTGCACCATGGTGCTCAAGCCCGCCAGCCAGACCCCGTATTCGGCGCTCGCCCTGGCGGTGCTGGCGGAGCGCGCCGGAGTGCCCAAGGGCGTGTTCAGCGTGGTTACCGGGTCGTCCGCCGAGATCGGCGGCGAGCTCACCGAGAGCCCGATCGTGCGCAAGCTGACCTTCACCGGCTCGACCGAGGTCGGTGTCAAGCTGGCCGCGCAGTGCGCGCCCACGGTCAAGAAGCTGTCGCTGGAGCTCGGCGGCAATGCGCCCTTCATCGTCTTCGACGATGCCGACCTCGATGCGGCCGTGGAGGGCGCGCTGGCCTCCAAGTACCGCAACAGCGGCCAGACCTGCGTCTGCGCCAACCGCCTGCTGGTGCAGGACGGCGTGTATGACGCCTTCGCCGAGAAGCTCGCCGCGGCGGTCGCCAAGCTCAAGGTCGGCAACGGCCTCGAGGCCGGTACCAGCCAGGGCCCGCTGATCGACATGAATGCGGTCGAGAAGGTCGAGGAGCACATTGCCGACGCGCTCGGCAAGGGCGCCCGGGTAATTGCCGGCGGCAAGCGTCACGCGCTGGGCCGCAGCTTCTTCGAACCCACCATCCTGGCCGACGTGACCACCGACATGATGGTGGCCCGCGAAGAGACCTTCGGGCCGGTGGCGCCGCTGTTCCGCTTCAAGGACGAGGCCGAGGCGATCCGCATGGCCAACGATACCGAGTTCGGGCTGGCCGCCTATTTCTACGCTGCCGGCATGAACCGGGTGTGGCGTGTCTCGGCCGCGCTCGAGTACGGCATCGTCGGTATCAACACCGGCATCATCTCGACCGAAGTGGCGCCGTTTGGCGGCATGAAGTCTTCGGGCCTGGGGCGCGAAGGCTCCAGGTACGGCATCGAGGACTTTCTGGAAATCAAATACTTGTGCATGGGCGGCGTGCAATGAGCGTGTCCGCCGTCAGAACCCAGGAGAACAGCATGAACGCAAACACCCAGCCGCCGGGCACGAGCAACGCGGACTTCATGGCGCGCCGCGCCGCAGCCCTGCCGCGCGGCGTCGGCCAGGCCCATCCGGTTTTTGCCAGCAAGGCGCAGAACGCCGAGCTGTGGGATGTCGAGGGGCGCCGCTACATCGACTTCGTGGCCGGCATCGCGGTGGTCAACACCGGCCACTGTCACCCCAAGGTGGTGGCCGCCGCCCAGGCGCAGATCCCGCTCTTCAGCCATACCTGCTTCCAGGTGGTGGCCTATGATGGATACCTGCGCCTTGCCGAGCGCTTGAATGCGCTGGCGCCGGGCAATGCGCCGAAGAAGACCTTCTTCCTCAGCACCGGTGCCGAAGCGGTGGAGAACGCCATCAAGATCGCCCGCGCCGCCACCGGCCGTCCGGGTGTCATCGCCTTCCAGGGCGGCTTCCACGGCCGTACCCTGCTGGCGCTCGGCCTGACCGGCAAGATCGAGCCCTACAAGGTCGGCGTCGGACCCTTCCCGGCCGAGATCTACCATGCGCCGTTTCCGTGCGAGCTGCATGGCGTGAGCGTCGATGACGCAATCCGCGGGGTCGAGCTGCTGTTCAAGAGCGACATCGAGGCCCGCCGCGTGGCCGCCTTCATCGTCGAACCGGTGCAGGGCGAGGGCGGCTACTACCCGGCACCGCCCGAGTTTCTGCAACGCCTGCGTTCACTTGCAGACCAGCACGGGATCCTGCTGATCGCCGACGAAATCCAGACCGGCGTGGCGCGTACCGGCAAGATGTTCGCCGTCGAACACAGTGGCGTGGTGCCCGACCTCATTACCATGGCCAAGGGCCTCGGCGGCGGTTTTCCGATCGCCGCGGTGGTGGGTCGTGCCGACATCATGGACGCGCTCAACCCGGGCGGTCTTGGCAGCACCTACGCGGGCGCGCCGATGGCCTGCGCGGCGGCGCTTGCGGTGCTCGATGTGGTCGAGTCGGAGGACCTGTGCCAGCGCGCAACCACGATCGGTGAGCACATGCAGGTGCGTCTGCGTGAGCTGGCGGCACGCCAGAGATCCATCGGCGAGGTACGCGGTCTCGGCGCGATGGTTGCAGTGGAGTTCTTCAACGACGGCGATCATGCGAAGCCGGGAGCGGATCTGCTCAAGGCGATCGTGGCGGAGGCGCTCAAGCGCGGTCTGCTGCTGCTCTCCTGCGGCGTCTACGGCAATGTGTTGCGACTGATGGTGCCGCTGACCATCGAGCAGGCCGTGCTCGACGAAGGGCTGGACATCCTCTGCGAATCGATAGACGCCGTCGCAGGCTGAGCGCCGGGCCGCGCTTGGTCGGGGGGCCGGCGCAGCCATGCGTCGGTCTTCCGGATGGGCTTGGCATCCGCTTCGGTGCCGCGAGCGGGGCGTGTGGTTCGCCGCGACGGGCCTGTGAAACAGCGCTCGGTCCGGATCCCGCTGCAGGGTGCCTTGCCCGGGACTCAGGGGCTGGCCCAGAGCGGCGCCGTGGCGATCTTCTCGATCAGGAAATCGATGAGGATACGGACCTTCGCGGTCAGCACGTTCGATTTCGGATAGACGAGCCAGAGGGATGATTGGTCGTTGATCTCGTATTCCGGCAGGATGCGGACCAGTGTGCCGTCGGCGAGTTCGCGGTGGACGCTCCACAGCGAATTCATCGAGATGCCCGCGCCGGCAACAGTGGCGATCTTCTGGCTCGCACCATCGTCGATCACCAGTCGCGCCCCCGCGCTGCGCGGGTCGAAGAGTGCTGACTGCCCGTCGCGGGCGATCAGCTCCTTGGGCGACGAATCCCTGAAGCCGATGAGCAGGTGTTGCGACAACTCCTCGGGGCGCCGGGGGGTTCCGTTTCGCGCAAGGTAATGCGGCGATGCGCACAGCATGCGCCGGTCATCGGCCAGTTTCCGGCACTTGAGGCTGCTGTCGTCAAGCACTGCGTTGCGCAGGGCAAGGTCGAAGCTGCCTTCGATCAGGTCGAACTGCGCGTCGGAGAGCCTGAGGTCGAGCTTGATGCCCGGATGCAGCGCGAGGAACTCCGGCAGCAGCGGGGCGATATAGAGCTGCGCGAAAGTGCTGGGTGCGGCAAAGCGCAATGTCCCGCTCGCAATCGGCTGTCCCAGCCCCAGCGCCGCGAATGCTGCGCTCTCCTGGGCGAGGATCTCCCTGGCGTAGGGCAGGAATTCGGCGCCTTCCATGGACAACGCGACCTTTCGCGTCGAGCGGATCAGCAAGTCCGCCCGCAGGGTGGTTTCCAGCTTCGCAAGCCGGGCGCTGGCAGCGGCCGGTGCCAGCCCCAGGGCACGCCCGGCGGCACTGATGTTGAGTTTTTCCGCCGCGAGGACGAAGAGGCGAAGGCTTTCAGTGTCCATGTTTATATCAAAAAACCGAATTAAGAACCAAAAAATACGGCCTTTATTCGAAAAACTCAAATCGCTATCGTGGTGTCCGTACTGCAAGCCCGCGGTCTTGCACGAGGGCCGCGCCGCGCATCGTCATCGGGTGCCCTTCGCAGGCGACGGCCGCCGTCATCATCAACGATCCGCGATACCTGCCCCATCCGGGTGCCCGCACGGAGGGCCCGGCCAGTCACCACTTCCTCATCGAAGGCAGGGACGAGCTCGCCCGAAGGGCGTGGGCCCGCAAGAAACGCCGTAAGCGGTTGGCCATGCGACTCCGGTTGCCGCCGCAAGGGAAAACGCAATGCCTGGAATGATCGATACGCTGCAATTCCCGTCCATCAATCGGGGATACGACAGGGTCTTCCGTCCGAACCGTCTGAGCATCGGGCTGGTCGTGCCGCTGGAAAGCTACGGCAGCAGCCCGGTGCCGACCATGAACCGACATGCTGAGCGCGTCGGTCTCGCCGAGACGCTCGGCTTCTCGGCAGTGTGGTTGCGGGATGTGCCCTTCAACGTACCGTCGTTTGGCGATGCGGGGCAGATCTTCGATCCCTTCACCTATCTCGGCTTTTTGGCTGCGCGCACCGAGCGGATTGCGCTGGGTGTGGCCAGCGTCGTGCTGCCGCTGCGTCACCCGGCGCATGTGGCCAAGGCGGCGGCCAGCGTGGATGTGCTATCGGGTGGGCGGATCATCCTCGGCGTTGCGTCGGGCGACCGGCCGCAAGAGTATCCGGCGCTGGCGCTTCCATTCGACGCTCGCGGTGCGCGGTTTCGCGACAGCTTCGAGTACATCGAGCACATGGGCGGGTGCGAGCCGAAGTTCGACAACACCTATGGCATGCTGGCGGGCGACATGGACATGTTGCCCAAACCAGTGGGAGCGAAGCTTCCTATGCTCATCACCGGGGGCAGCCAACAGAGCCCGGACTGGATCGCAGGTCACGGCGCCGGCTGGATCACCTATCCGCGCCAGGTCGCGGTGCAGGCGAAGCTCATTGCCGACTGGCGGGCGCGGGTGGAGGCGCTGGGCGGCCCGGCCAAGCCGGCGATGCAGTCCTTGTATATCGACCTTTGCGACGACCCCGGGATGCCGCCACAGACGATCCATCTGGGATTCCGCTCGGGCGTGCTCCATCTTCGGGCCTATCTGAAAGAGCTTGAATCGATCGGTGTCAATCATGTCGCGCTGAACCTGCGCTTCAATCGCGCCGAGATCGAGACCACCATGCAGCATCTGGCCGCCGAAGTGCTGCCGGACTTCACCACCTAAGCGAGGAACGACAATGCAGAAGACGATTCTTGTCACCGGCTCGACCGACGGCATCGGACTGGCGACCGCGAAAATGCTGGCCTCCCAGGGGCATGCTGTGCTGTTGCACGGGCGCAATCCGCACAAATTGGCGGATGCGCAGCGGGCGTTGTGCGCGCTGCCAGGCGCTGGACCGATCGAATCCCATGTGGCGGATCTGTCGCGAATCGAAGAAGTCGAGGTCCTCGCGGCGGCCATAGGCGAGCGCCACGGCAAACTCGACGTGCTGATCAACAACGCCGGCATCCTCCGCACCTCCGACGCCGTCACGCGCGACGGACTCGATGTGCGCTTCGTGGTGAACACCGTCGCCCCCTATCTGCTCACGCAGCGGCTCCTGCCGCTTCTGGGGACGTCCGGCCGCGTGGTCAATCTGTCCTCGGCGGCCCAGTCGCCGGTCGATCCCGAGGCGCTGGCCGGGCGCGTCCGGCTCGCCGACATGGCGGCCTACGCCCAAAGCAAGCTCGCGCTCACGATGTGGTCGCGCCAGCTCGCGCTGATGCTCGGCTCGTGCGGTCCGCTCATCGTCGCGGTCAATCCCGGTTCGATGCTCGGCAGCAAGATGGTGAAGGAGGGCTTCGGGGTCGACGGCGGCGATATCGGAATCGGTGCCGACATTCTCGTGCGCGCAGCCTTGTCCGATGAGTTCGCGACCGCCACCGGCAAGTATTTCGACAACGATTCCGGCCGCTTTGCCTCACCCCATCCGGATGCCCTCGACCAAGGCAAGTCGGCAGCGCTGGTACAAGCGATCGAGAGCTTGCTGTTTCGCTTGAGTGCCGATCGGTAGAACGCCCGGGCGCGGCCGTTCGAGTCGCGGGGCGCGAACCCGGCAAGCCGCTCGAGACGCTCGTCCACACCGGACTTCGGCTCTCGCGCGCTGCACATGCGAGGTGACTGCGAGGTGATGACGCAGCAGTATCGGTGCTGCGCCGGCGCGGCGACTGTGGCAGCATTGCAATGGCGAGTGCATCCTTTCTTGGGGCCTTGCGACAGTCAAGGGGCGGTGGTCTTCCAGACGCCTCCTCCTCTTGGATGCTGGTGTGACACAGGGCGCGCGCAAAGGCCGCGTCTTGCGACCGGGAGGGTTCGATAGATGCTCGACAGCGTAGTCTTGCGTGCGATGCCGCTGGCAGTGCTCGTCGCTCTTGCCGCAGGGCCTGCGGGTGCAGCGGATGGCGAAAAAGTGTTTCACGAGGGTGGGGCGGATCCCGCCGCCCTGGCCTGCGTCACCTGCCACGGGGCGCAGGCCCAGGGCCTCGGCGCCGCAGGATTTCCTGCGCTGGCGGGCACGCCGGCTGCCTACCTGGCAAAGCAGATCGCGGATTTTCGAAGTGGCGCCCGCATGAATCCGGTGATGCAGCCGATCGCCACGGCGCTCAGCGATGCGGAGGTGAGCGCCGTGGCGGCAAGCCTGGCCGCCATGCCCGGGCCCACGGTAAAGGAGGCGGGTCGTGCCGATGCGGCTGTCGGAGCAGGCGCAAAGCTGGCGCTGCGGGGGGCATGGGATCGCAATGTGCCCGAATGCGTGGCCTGTCATGGGCCGGGTGGCGTGGGGGTGGGTGCCAGTTTTCCGCCGCTCGCCGGGCAGTCGTCCGAATATCTGAGCGCCCAACTCGATGCCTGGCGACAGGGCACGCGCAAGAACGATCCGCAGGCGCTCATGGGCCATATCGCCCGCGCCCTGAGCGATGACGAGGTCAGGGCGGTGTCCGAATACTTCGCCGGCCTTGGTCAATGGAGGGTGCCGCAATGAATGGAAAACCGAAGCTTGCCCTGCTCGCTGCGTGCGTCGCCACACCGGTCCTCGCTGCGGGCGTGGCCATGGACGACCAGTCCCAGCTCACTCCGAAACCCGCAGCCACCGCCAATTCGACCCGCTTTCAGCCGCCACGCGAGGACGATCTTCCGGACAACGCCTTCGGCAAACTGGTACGCGAGGGCCACGCGATCTTCGTCGATACCCAGACGCATGCAGCGGAGTATGTCGGCAACGGCATGAATTGCACCAACTGCCACCTTGAGCAGGGCCGCAAGGCCGATTCGGCCCCGCTGTGGGCGGCCTACCCGATGTACCCGGCGTATCGCAAGAAGAATGACAAGGTCAACTCCTATACCGAACGCATGCAGGGCTGTTTCCAGTTCAGCATGAATGGCAAGGCGCCGCCTGCGGAAGGCCGGGTCATCAACGCGCTGGCAGCCTATTCATACTGGCTGGCGACCGGTGCCCCGACCGGCAAGGAACTGCCCGGACGTGCCTATCCCTCGATTGCGCAACCCAAGGGGGGCTACGACATCGCCAGGGGCAAGGTGGTCTATGCGCAGAATTGCGCGATCTGCCATGGCGAGAACGGAGAAGGGCAGAAGGCCGCCGGCCACTACGTGTTTCCGCCGCTGTGGGGCAAGGACTCCTTCAACTGGGGCGCGGGCATGCATCGCATCAATACCGCAGCAGCCTTCATCAAGGAGAACATGCCGCTCGGCAAGGGTGGCACGCTCAGCGATGACGACGCCTGGCACGTGGCGGCCTTTATGAACAGCCACGAGCGACCGCAGGACCCGCGCCTGGTCGATGGTTCCATCGACAAGACCCGTGAGCGCTATCACGCCAACGACGGCGTGAACCTCTATGGCGTGCGGGTCGATGGCGTGCTGCTTGGCCAGGGAACGAACTGAGCTGGTCGCTGTGCTGCATTCGGTGCGTCGGGTTCCGTGCGCCGTGCCCTCCGCACGAAACCCTCAGGCGGCGCTTTCCGGGGTCACTTTGTCCTGGGTCTTGAGTTCGAAGTCCGATGCATCGTGGCGCTCATGCAGTTGCGCCGACGCTTCGCCCCAGGTGCGATTGACCTTGCGGCCGCGCTGCACCGCCGGGCGGGCGAGGATATCCTTCGCCCAGCGTTGCAGGTTGGCGTAGCCTTCGACCTGCAGGAACTCGCCCGCGCCATAGGCTTCACCCAGCGCCAGGTTGCCGTACCAGGGCCATGTGGCGATATCGGCGATGGAATATTCGTGTCCGCCCAGATAGCGATGCACGGCCAACTCGCGGTCGAGTACGTCCATCTGGCGCTTCACCTCCATGGTGAAGCGGTTGATCGGGTATTCGAACTTCTCTGGCGCATAGGCGTAGAAATGCCCGAACCCGCCACCCAGGTAGGGGGCCGAGCCCTGCAGCCAGAACAGCCAGTTCAGCACTTCAGTGCGCGCAGCGGCGCTCCTGGGCAGAAAATGCCCGAACTTCTCGGCCAGATAGAGGAGAATCGCGCCGCTTTCGAAGACCCGACTGCCGGTCCCGGTATCGAACAGCACCGGAATCTTGGAGTTCGGATTGAGCTCGACGAAGCCTGTCGAAAACTGCTCGCCCTGACTGATGCGGATCAGGTGGGCATCGTATTCTGCGCCGCTCTCGCCCAGTGCCAGCAGTTCCTCGAGCAGGATGGTGACCTTCTGTCCGTTGGGCGTGCCCATCGAATAGAGTTGCAGCGGATGCTTGCCGCGCGGCAGCACCGCCTCGTGCGTGGCCCCCGCAACGGGTCGGTTGG
Organism: Zoogloeaceae bacterium; assembly: GCA_024235595.1. Classification (GTDB taxonomy): domain Bacteria; phylum Pseudomonadota; class Gammaproteobacteria; order Burkholderiales; family Rhodocyclaceae; genus Cognatazoarcus. The sequence continues at coordinate 10,331 of JACKMC010000011.1, forward strand.
TCTTGGCCCATTCCCCGCCGTTTTCGGCATCCCAGGTCCACACCGCCGGCGGTACGTAGTTGTTCGTTTGTGACATGATTCGGAATCCCCTGTTGGTCGTCGAGTGCGCGCTCATTCCCGCATCCGGGCCAGCTTCGCCAGGATGTCCGTGTAGTTGTCGGTCCCTTGAGCACCGGTCACAAGGTGGCGACGGTTGAAGATCATTGCGGGCACGCCGTGAATGCCCTGGCTGAGCCAGAAGTTCTCGGCATTTCGCACCAGCTCGCCAAAGCGTTGGTCGGCAAGGACCTCCCGCGCTTCGGTCCGCTCCAGCCCGATCCCGGCGGCCACATCCGCCAGCACGGCGGGGTCGGACAGATCCCGCCGATCCCTGAAGTGTGCCGCAAAAAGAGCCAGGCTCAGATCGTTCATGCGTCCCTGCCGCTCGGCCCAATGCAGCAGTTGATGCGCGTTGAAGGTGTTGTGCATGCGCATGTCGTCCGAAAAGCGGAACTCGAAGCCGAGCGCTGCGCCGATTTCGGTCATTCTTGCCCGGCTCTGTTCGGATTCTTCCCTGGTGGAGCCGTATTTCCCGGCAACATGCTCGAGCAGATTCTGTCCCTCGGGCGGCATCGAGGGATTCAGCTCGAACGGATGCCAGTGGATCTCGTGCGCCGTGCCGGTCGCCTCCAGCGCCCTGGCAAGCTGCCGATAGCCGATCACGCACCAGGGGCAGACTACGTCGGAGACGATGTCGATGCGCAGTGTCGGGTTCGAAGTGCTCATGATTGGATCTCTCGCCATGGCGCGGTCCGCGCCGCGCATCGATTTTGCCTGAGTGGCCGCGGGTTCAGGCCGCCCTGTGCCACTCGAAGGGCTGGAACATGGCATCCACGGGCGTCTCTGCCAGGTGGTTGGTGTAGTTCGACATCACTTTCTGCGCGACGCCGAGCACCACTTCGAGAACCTGGCGGCGCGTGAAGCCTGCGTCGAGGAAGTCCTGTACCGCGCGCTCATCGACCTTGCCACGCTTGCGCACCACGCTCAATGTGAAGCTGCGCAGCGCCTCGAGACGGCCATTGGGCAAGGGCGTTTCGTTTCGCAATGCTTCGGTGATCGCATCGTCGACCTTCATGCCTTTGGCGATGCCGGTGTGGGCGGGCACGCAGTAGTGACAGTCGTGCTCGACGTTGATCGACTGCCAGATCACGGTCAGCTCGTCCTTGTCGAAGCTGGTATTCATGAACAGCTGGTGAACCAGTTGGTAGCCCTCCAGCAGGCCCGGCGCTTCGGCCATGACGGCGTGCAGGCCGGGGATCATGCCGTAGGCCTTCTTCGAATTGGCGAGCAGCGTCTTGCTGGCTGCGGGGGCGGTGGCTTCGTCGTGAATCTGGAAATCAGGCATTTGTGGCTCCGGCATTGGAAGTTCGGGCAATCGCCCGTGATCGGTCGACCGCAATCGATGAGTCGCATGTTCTGCGAAATCTCCCCGGATGCGTTCGGAGCTGACTGCAGCGTTGTTTAAACCGATTGACCTAAATGTAATCTGTTTAGACCAATCGGTCAAGGCCAGGCTCGGCGTGGCAGACACAAGGCCGGCGCGACCTGTTGTCGAGCGAGAACGCGCCATCCATGCCACGGCCAAGCGCGTGCATGAGGGGCGTCGTCGCGATCCGCCGGCGCGCCTCGGGTCCCTGATGGAGAATCGCTCTTCGGTAACGAAAACGTCATTTGACCTTGTCGAATAATTCGATATTATTCGAATTATGGAAACGTTAGCCGCTGCCGAACGCCTTGGGGCCCTGGGGCATGAATCCCGTCTTGCGATCTTCCGCCTGCTGATGGAGGCAGGGCCGGATGGTGTCAATGCCGGGGTGGTTGGAGAGCGGCTCGGCATGGCGCCGGCGACACTTTCCTTTCATCTTGCGCATCTCGCCCGGGTAGGCCTGATCAAAGGACAGAAGGAGAGTCGCTTCATCCGCTATTCGGCGGATTTCGGGGCCATGAACGAGCTGATTTCGTACCTGACGCGCAATTGCTGTCAGGGCGAAGCCTGCCTGCCCGCGGTTGCGCAGGGCGGTTCGGCCAATCGATCACGCGCTGTGGCGCGTAAGTCAGGAGAGCAAGCGTGAACGAACGAGTGTTCAAGGTTCTATTTCTCTGTACCGGCAATTCGGCTCGCAGCATCCTTGCCGAATCGATCCTCAACCATGCCGGCAAAGGACGGTTCCAGGCCTTCAGTGCCGGCAGCCATCCGGCTGGCGCAGTCAATCCTTTTGCGCTGGAGTGGCTCAGCAAACAGGGGCTGCCTACCCAGGCGCTGCGAAGCAAGAGCTGGGACGAGTTCGCGCAGGCCGATTCACCCCGCCTCGATTTCGTCTTCACGGTGTGCGACAACGCCGCAGGTGAGGTGTGTCCGGTATGGCCCGGACAACCGATCTCCGCCCACTGGGGAATCGAGGACCCCGCGGCGGTGGACGGCGACGACGACGCAAGGCGCGAGGCCATCTCCAAGGCATTTCATCAACTCAATCGCCGTATTGGCCTGTTCATGTCCCTGCCGATCCGCAAGTTGAACGCGGCCGCGCTCAAGCATGAACTCGACGACATTGGTCGCTTGCGGCAACAGGGCGAATGAGCCAGGCAATACACATCCGGAATCGATCCATATGACCCAACTGAAAACCGTGCTGGTGCTGTGCACCGGCAACTCATGCCGCTCGCAGATGGCCGAAGCGATCCTCAACCACGATCTTGCGGGGCAGGTCCGTGCCCTGTCTGCCGGCACCGTTCCGCAAGCCCGGGTGGCCGAGGGCGCGATCGCCGCGCTCGAATTGCTCGAACTGCCGACCGCCGGGCTCCATCCCAAGGACGTCGACGCGGTCATCGACGAGCCGATCGATCTGGTGGTGACGGTGTGCGACAACGCGAAGGAAAGCTGCCCGATCTTCCCGCGGCCGGTGGCGCGCATCCACCAGCCTTTCCACGATCCGCACGGCGAGCCGCTGGAAAGCTTCGTCCGCGTGCGTGACGAAATCCGCGCCCGCTTGGTGCCGGCAGTGCGCGAAGCGCTTGGTCTTTGAGGAATCCCCATGTCTGTTCAATGTGAAGTGACCGGCAAGGTCGTGGCCGCAGCGCCGATCAGCTTTTTCGAGCGCTATCTCACCCTGTGGGTGTTCCTGTGCATCATTGCCGGCATCGTGCTGGGCAAGTTCGCGCCGGCATTGTTCCAGGCCGTCGGCCGCATGGAAGTGGCGCAGGTCAATCTGCCGGTTGGCGTCCTGATCTGGGTGATGATCATCCCCATGCTGATGAAGATCGACTTCGGCGCGCTGCACGAGGTCCGCCAGCAAAAGGCCAGCATCGGGGTCACGCTGTTCGTGAACTGGGCGATCAAGCCCTTCACCATGGCGCTGATGGGATGGATCTTCATTCGCCACGTGTTCGCCCAGTGGCTGCCGGCAGAGCAGCTCGACAGCTACATCGCCGGCCTGATCCTGCTCGGTGCGGCGCCGTGTACCGCGATGGTGTTCGTATGGAGCAACCTGTGCCGCGGCAATGCCAACTTCACCCTTACCCAGGTGGCGCTCAACGACCTGGTGATGGTGGTGGCCTTCGCGCCCATCGTGGCACTGCTGCTGGGCGTGTCATCGATCCCGGTGCCGTGGGAGACCCTGCTGCTGTCGGTGGTGATGTACATCGTGATCCCGCTGGTCATCGCCCACGCTTGGCGCAGCAGGCTCATGGCGCAGGGCAGGCGGGCCTTCGATGCGGCGCTGGCGCGTATCCAGCCCTTCTCGATCATCGCCCTGCTGGCGACGTTGGTGCTGCTGTTCGCGTTCCAGGGCGAGACCATCATCGCCCAGCCGGCGATCATCGCCATGTTGGCGGTGCCGATTCTGCTGCAGACCCTGTTGATTGCGGCGCTGGGCTACCTGCTGAACCGCCGGCTCCATGTGCGTCACGATATCGCCGGTCCATCGACCATGATCGGCGCTTCGAACTTCTTCGAGCTCGCGGTCGCGGTGGCGATCGTGCTCTACGGCTTCGATTCGGGGGCCGCGCTGGCCACCGTGGTCGGAGTGCTGATCGAGGTGCCGGTGATGCTGTGGCTGGTGAAAATGGTCAATAGCACCAAGGCATGGTACGAATCGGGTGCCTGAGTCGCCTGCCTGGAATTGGCGAGGTGGTGTGCTCACGCTTGTGACTCGAGCGCGGCGCGCTCCGCGCCGTGCTGCCAATGAACGCCGGGACGCGGATGCGCCCGGGCAGGAACAGTCAATGGCGCGAAGTGGTGAAGCTGCCGGGCTGGCCGGACGATGCGGAAAAGCGAGGCTAGCGACTGCCCAGCACCGGAAAGAGCTGGTGTAGCCCCTCCGACATCACTTCGACCGCGATCGCCGCGAGGATCAGGCCCATGAGCCGGGTCATCACGTTGATACCGGTCTGGCCCAGGAAGCGGCCGATGCGCTCGGCCGCGGAGAACACCACGAAGGTCACCGCGCCAATGATCACCGCGTAGAGCAGCAGCACGCCCATCTCCCAGACGTGTCGCGTTTTCTCGGCGTAGATCACCATGGTCGAGATGGTGGCGGGACCGGTGAGCAGCGGGATGGTGAGCGGCACGACCGCGATGCTCGCGCCCCGGTCGGCGCGGTCGGCGCCGTCATTGACGTCCTGGGCCTTCGATTCGGCGGGCTCGGCGTGCAGCATCTGCACCGCACTCATGAGCAGCAGGAGGCCGCCGCCAACCTGGAACGAGGCCAGCGAGATACCGAAGAACTCGATGATCTTGAGTCCCAGCAGGGCGCTGACGGCCAGCACCACGAAGGCGGTGAAGGCCGCCACGCGCGCGGTGCGGGCCTGATGGGCGGCGGAGAAGCTGCTGGTGAAGTGGATGAAGAAGGGCACCACGCCGATCGGATTGACGATCGCCAGCAAGGTGATGAAGGGCTTTATGAGCGATTCCATGTTTTCGTGTTCCGCAGCGATGAATGGCGTCCGGCTGCCATCGAAGCATCCAATGTTAGCCGATCGACCGCGTCACCCATGCGCTCATCCCAGACCGACGGTGCCACGATAGTCCTCGGCGGCCGACAGCAGCCAGTCGCGAAAGGCCGCCAGCGCGGCGCTTTCGGCCTTGCGCTCGGGGATGATCAGGTAGTAGGCCTTGTCGCTCAGGTAGGCATGATCGAGTGGCACCACCAAGCGACCGCCGGCCAGTTCCTCCTCGATCAGGAAGGGCGGAATCAGCGCCACGCCCATGTGATGCATCGCGGCCTGGGCGAGCATCGAGAAAAGCTCGTGGCGGGTGCCGGTCATGTCGTGACTGAGCTGCATGCCGAGCGAGCCGAACCACTGGCGCCAGGCGTAGGGACGGGTGCTCTGTTGCAACAGGGGCAGCGCCGCGATCTCCGCCGCGCCCAGGTTGCGGCCCGGCGGCGCCAGCCTGGGGCTGCACACGGGCACCGGATTCTCGCGCATCAAAAAATGCGCCTCGGTGCCCGGCCAGCCGGCATCGCCAAAATACAGCGCGGCGTCGAACTCGGTTTCGGCGAACAGGAAAGGGCGGGTGCGCGGGGTAAGGTTGATGGTGATGTCCGGCTCGCGCGAGAGGAATTCGGTGAGCCGCGGCATCAACCAGCGGGTGGCGAAGGTCGGCATCACCGCCAGTTCGATGGTCGCGCCGAGGCCGTGATGGGCCATTACCGACAGGGTGTCGCGCTCGACCGCATCGAGCCGGGCCGATATCTGCCGGCTGTAGGAGAGCCCCGCCTCGGTGAGCTTGACGCCGCGGCGGGTGCGGCGAAACAGGCGCAACCCCAGGAAGCCCTCGAGGGCGGCGATCTGTCTGCAAATCGCGCTCTGGGTGAGTGAAAGCTCTTCCGCGGCTCGGGTGAAGCTCTCGTGGCGGGCCGCCAGTTCGAAGGCCATGAGGGCGGCGGTGCTGGGGATCTTGCGTCGCATTGCGTCCTTCAAGTGTCCGAGCTGCATTTGGTGTCGCACTCTTCCGCACGATTTAACCGCATTTCTCGGGTCTATGCATTACGAAGTGAGTTTTCTGCACTGGAGGGTGCCGATTTCTCGTTTGTTTCGGTCGCCGCCAGGGGATAGAGTGGCAGCAGTCGCCATCGGACAAGGCGCGCGATTTGCATTCACCGATATGGGGGAGACGGGCATGGCTTCGAACAGGAACGCATTCAATTGGGCCGATCCGCTGCTGCTGGATACCCAGCTCAGCGACGAAGAGCGGATGATCCGCGACAGCGCCCGGGCCTACGCCCAGGAGCGCCTGATGCCGCGCGTGCAGGATGCCTTCCGCAACGAGCGGACCGATCGTTCGATCTTCAACGAGATGGGCGAACTTGGCCTGCTTGGCCCGACCATTCCCGAACAGTACGGCGGCGCCGCTCTCAACTACGTGGCCTATGGACTCATCGCCCGCGAGGTCGAGCGCGTCGATTCCGGCTACCGCTCGATGATGAGCGTGCAGTCATCGCTGGTGATGGTGCCGATCAACGAATTCGGTACCGAGGCACAGAAGCAGAAATACCTGCCCAGGCTGGCGTCCGGCGAATGGGTCGGCTGCTTTGGCCTGACCGAACCCAACCACGGCTCGGACCCGGGCAGCATGGTGACCCGCGCCAAGAGCGTGCCCGGTGGCTACAGCCTGTCGGGCAGCAAGATGTGGATCACCAACAGCCCGATCGCCGATGTGTTCGTGGTGTGGGCCAAGACCGACGACGGCAGGATCCGCGGCTTCGTGCTCGAGAAGGGTTGGAAAGGTCTCTCGGCGCCCGCCATCCACGGCAAGGTCGGGCTGCGTACCTCGATCACCGGCGAGATCGTGATGGATGAAGTGTTCGTGCCCGAAGAGAACATGTTTCCCGAGGTGAGCGGCCTCAAGGGCCCGTTTACCTGCCTCGATTCCGCCCGTTTCGGTATCGCCTGGGGTGCGCTCGGTGCTGCGGAATTCTGCTATGAGGCCGCCCGCCAGTATGTCCTCGATCGCAAGCAGTTCGGCCGCCCGCTGGCCGCCAACCAGCTCATCCAGAAGAAGCTCGCCGACATGCTCACCGAGATCACGCTCGGCCTGCAGGGCTGCCTGCGGCTGGGTCGCATGAAGGAGGAGGGCATCGCGGCGGTGGAAATCACCTCGATCATGAAGCGCAACTCCTGCGGCAAGTCGCTCGACATCGCCCGGGTAGCGCGCGACATGCTCGGCGGCAACGGCATCTCCGACGAGTTCGGGGTGATCCGTCACGTGGTGAACCTCGAGGTGGTCAACACCTACGAGGGCACGCATGACGTCCATGCGCTGATCCTCGGCCGGGCGATTACCGACATCGCGGCCTTTGCCAACTGATCTGCGTTGCCGTGCATGCCGGCGGGCGCGGGCCCGCGCTGCGTGACGGCGACCCCGGCGCCGGTACCCCGCCGGTACGCCTTTGCCACTGGAGAAGAGTATGTCCGGCGCCCTCTCACATATCCGCGTGCTCGATCTCTCGCGCATCCTGGCGGGACCCTGGGCGAGCCAGATTCTCGCCGACCTGGGGGCCGACGTGATCAAGGTCGAGCGTCCCGGGGTCGGCGACGACACCCGCAGTTGGGGGCCGCCCTTCCTCAAGGACGAGGCGGGCAACGACACGGCGATGGCTTCCTACTTCCTCTGCGCCAATCGCAACAAGCGTTCGGTGACGGTCGATATCACCTCGCAGGAAGGGCAGGACATCGTCCGTCGGCTGGCTGCCGAATCCGATGTGCTGCTCGAAAACTACAAACTCGGCGGCCTGGCCAAGTACGGGCTCGACTATGTGACGCTGTCCGGCCTCAATCCGCGACTCGTGTATTGCTCGATCACCGGATTCGGTCATCACGGGCCTTACGCCGCGCGCGCCGGCTACGACTTCCTGATCCAGGGCATGGGCGGGCTCATGAGCATCACCGGCCGGCCCGACGACGAGGAGGGCGGCGGGCCGCTCAAGGTGGGCGTGGCGCTGACCGACATCCTCACCGGCCTGTACGCGGCCAACGCGGTGCAGGCAGCGCTTGCCTGGCGCGAACGCAGCGGCCTGGGACAGCATATCGACATGGCGCTGCTCGACGTGCAGGTGGCCGCGCTGGCCAACCAGGCCATGAACTACCTGACCACCGGGCAATCGCCCACGCGGCTTGGCAATGCGCATCCGAACATCGTGCCCTACCAGGATTTCCCGACGGAGGATGGCTACATGATCCTCGCCATCGGCAACGACGGCCAGTTCCGGCGTTTCTGCGAGATCGCCGGAGAGCCTGCCCTGGCGGCGGATCCGCGTTATGCCAGCAACAAGGCGCGGGTGGCGAATCGGGCCAGCCTGATTCCCGCGCTGCGGCGCCTCACCGCCCGGCGGACCACCGGCGAGTGGGTGTCGGCCCTGGAGGCGGTGGGGGTGCCGTGTGGCCCGATCAATACCCTGGAGGATGTCTTCGCCGATCCGCAGGTCGAAGCTCGCGGTCTGCGGGTCCAGATGCAGCATGCCGGAATCGGCCCGGTGCCGCAGGTCGCCTGCCCGATGCGGTTGTCGGCGACGCCGGTCGAATACCGCAGGGCGCCGCCGACGACGGGCGAAGATACCGATTCAGTGCTGTCCGGCCTGCTCGGTCTGGATGCCGCGACGATCGCAGATCTCAGAAACCGGAAGGTGATCTGAGTCCGGCCGGTTCGACGCGCCAGCTGCGCACTGCAGCTCACTCGCTGGCGACTGGGGGCTTGGGCGCCTTGTTGGCGGGCTTGCGGCGCTTGCTGCGGTTTGCGCCGGCGGGCCGGCCTTCGCCCTGCGGTGCCGCATTGCCACCGCCTTGCGGTTGCGTGGCGGGAACGCCCTGGTTCGGGCTGCTGTTACCGCCACCGCCAGCCGGGCCGCGAGGCCGATTCTGACGACCACCGGAACGACCCTGGCGGCTACCGCCGCCCCCGCCGCTCATGTTCTTGCCTTGCGGACGCATCGGGTTGGAGCCGTCGATGCGGTTGCCGGGGGCGAGCTGGATCTCGAGTTCGATGATCTCGTCCCATTGCTCGTCGCTGCGGTCCCGTTCCGGAACGGAAAGAAGTTCCCGGAGCCGGCGCTGAAGTTCTCGGTCCTGTTCGTTCAAGACGATTTCACTTAGGTTTGTTGAGTTGGGTCGGGCAAGGCATCTGCATGCGTGCCCGTATGTAGTCACGACATCTTAGCGACCAATGAAATCCGTGCCAAATGCGGGCCATCGGCCCGACGGAGTTCGCTTCACCAGCCGATTGTAGTCCATGCGGGCGCAAGCTTGCCGTGCATCTCGTTACGCATGCGCGATGCGGGCGAAAAAAAGCCCCGCGAAGTTGCGGGGCGCGGGCGTTGAAGAGGCCGCCTTACACCGGCATGTTCATGATGTCCTGGTAGGCGGTAACCAGCTTGTTGCGGACCTGCACCATCTGCTGGAAGGAGAGGTTCGCCTTCTGCAGGTTGACCATGACGTCCTGGAGATTGACGTTCGGGTCGCCGGCGGAAAAATCCTTGGCCATGCCCTGTGCTTCCTTCTGCGCAGCGCTGACCTGTTCGAGCGCGGTTTGCAGCACTTCGCCGAACGCAACGCCGTCGCTTGCCTGGGTTTCCTGCGTGGTCTTGCCGGCCGCAACCTGCGAGCTTGCGCGAAGCTCGCCGAGCATCTGATCGATTCCGCGGGTATCCATCGTATTCTTCTCCGGCCCTAGAGGCTGTTTCGCGTAACACAAAGCAACGCCTGTGCCATGCAAGCGAAAAGACCCCCTCGCGAGCCGCCGGGGGTGCGTCGGGCGGCACTGGCGGGCGCGCCTCGCTGATTAGTCGATGGGATGTCCTTCTTCCCGGTATTGCTGGAGTTTGTAGCGCAGCGTGCGCTCCGAGATGCCCAGCTTCTCGACCGCCTTCTTGCGTGAGCCGCCGACGGCGCGAAGGGTGCCGAGGATGTGCTCGCGTTCCAGATCCTTCATGTTCGCTGGCGCCATACCGGCAGGATTTGCCGGTATGGCGGAAAACATTGCCGCTTGTTGCGCGCCGCTTGCCGGTGAGGCGATGCCTGGCGCGGGGCCCGCGCCGTTCCACTGCGGCAGGCACAGGCCTACGGTGTCCGCGCCGATGAATTCACCGCTGGCGAGGATCTGCGCGCGTTGCATGGTGTTTTCAAGCTCGCGGATGTTGCCCGGCCAGTGATAGCGGCCGAGCAGCAACTCGGCGTCGGGCGAGAGCCTCGCGTTGCGCTTCAGGCGTGCCGCGTGAAGGGTCGCGAAATGGCGTGCCAGGGGCAGGATGTCGCCCGGGCGCTCGCGCAGCGCCGGGATGTTGAGCGGAAACACGTTGAGCCGGTAGTAGAGGTCTTCGCGGAAGCGCCCCGCGGCAACCTCGGCGGCCATGTCGCGGTTGCTGGTGGCGAGCACCCGGATGTCCAGCGCGATGGGCTTCTTTGCGCCTACGCGTTCGACTTCCCGCTCCTGCAGCACCCGCAGCAACTTGGCCTGCAGCCCCAGCGGCATTTCGGAGATCTCGTCGAGAAGGATGGTGCCGCCATCGGCCTGCTCGAATTTGCCGGGCTGAGCGTTTGCGGCGCCGGTGAACGCGCCTTTCTCATGGCCGAAGAGCGTTGCCTCGAGCAGGTTCTCGGGTATCGCGGCACAGTTGATGGCGACGAAAGGCTGGCGCGCGCGCGGCGAGTGCGCATGGATGTAGCGCGCGAACACTTCCTTTCCGGTGCCGGATTCTCCGCACAGCATCACCGTCGCATCGGTTTCGGCAACCCGTGCGGCCAGCGCCAGCAGGTTGCGGGTCACCGGATCTTCGGCGATGGTATCGTCGCCCTCCACGGCGCTCACGGCGTAGCGCTTGATGTGCTCCAGCAGGGCCTGGGGCTCGAAGGGTTTCATGAGGAAGTCGCAGGCGCCCCCGCGCATCGCGGCCACCGCCTTGTCGACGTCGCCGTAGGCGGTCATGAGCAGCACCGGCAGTTGCGGCAGGCGATTGCGGATCGCGCCCAGCAACTCCAGCCCGTCCATGGGTTGCATGCGCAGGTCGCTGAGCACCAGGTTGAAGGCATGCGTTTCGAGTGTTTGCAGCGCCGCCGGTCCGCCGTCCACCCCGAGTGCTCGATGACCCGCGAGTTCGAGCGTAAGGCACACCGCATCGCGCAGCGCGGCATCGTCTTCGACGACGAGGATGTCGAGTTTTTCGCTCATGTCTGCTGTTCCATCTGGTCCGCGATCTCGGCCGCGAGCGGCAGCCTCAGGGTGAAGGTGGTGCCTCGGCCCGGTGTCGAGACGATGGCGATGTCGCCGCCGTGGCCGCGCGCCACGCCACGCGCGATGGCGAGGCCGAGGCCGGTCCCCTCTGCGCGGGTGGTGAAGAAAGGCTGGAAAATGCGTTCCTGCAGGGCTGCATCCATGCCGCAGCCGGTGTCGCTGACCCGAAAGCTGACCTCCGCACCTTCGAGCGCCGCACCGAGCGACACCGAGCCGCCGGTCGGGGTGGCCTGCACGGCGTTCTCCAGCAGATTGGTGAGGGCGCCGGCCAGCGCCTTGCGGTCGCCGAACAGGGTCGCATCGTCACATTCGCAATCCTCGGTGAAACGCACCTGCCGGGCCCGCGCGACCGGTTCGAGCACGTGTGCGAGCTCGGCGGTGAGTTCGCACACCTTGAAGTGCTGGCGCCCGAGGCTGTCTCCGCGGGCAAACAGCAGCATGTCGCGGATCAGCCGCTCGAGGTGGCGGAGGCGTTCCATGCTGCGTTCGGCGACACGGGTGCGCTCCGCGGGACCGAGTTCCATGCTGCCGAGATTGGCGACATAGAGCAGCGCCGCGGACAGGGGGGTGCGCAGCTGGTGGGCCAGGCCCGCGACCATCTCGCCCATCGCGGCGAGGCGCTCGTTGCGCTCGGTGGCGAGGCGCATGCGATGCGTGTCGGTGATGTCGTGCAGCAACACGATGTGGCCGTCGCCGGAATCCAGGGCGGTACGGTTTACCGCGATTCGGCGTGCCAGTCCGGCCGCCTCGAGCTGCCATTCGCCGGGTGTCTCGGTGGCGGCGAGGCGGCCTTCGAGCGCGCCCCAGGATGTGCCGCCGAGCCCTTCGCCGAAGAGCTGCGCCGCAGCGCGATTGGCCTCGAGAATGCGGTTGTCGCGGTCGAGCACGAGTACCCCTGCGGGCAGCGCGCCCATGAGCACCGACAGCCTTTCGGTGAGCAGGCTCACCTGGCCCTGCAGCGCGTTGTAGGCGGACGAGAGCTCGTCGGAGGCGCGACTGAAGGCGGCAAAAGCCTGGGTCAGCTCGGCCGCACTCATCGCCGGCATGCCGGCGGGGTTCTCGCTCGCGATCGGGTCGTCAGGGGCCATGGCGCAGTTTTCCATTGCAGTGGCGGCAGGTTAGCGCGGCTGCGGCGAGGTCCGAGCGGCAAATAGGCGGCAAAAACTGCCGCTTATTCCCCTATGGGGCTTGACCGCCGGGGATGAGAATGCCCACATCCAGAAAAGGCTTTCGAGCAAGGAACCCAAGATGGCTACCGCCGACGAAGCGCTCGCAGCTCCGCCCGCCTCGCCGCTTCAGCAGATGGCGCAGAACTTCAGCAAGCTCTCGCAGCGCCAGAAACTGGCCGGCGCGGGAGCCCTGGCGTTCGCGATCGCGTTGCTGGTGGGCGTGTGGCTGTGGAGCAGCAAGCCCGACTACCAGGTGTTGTTCTCGAACCTCGAAGAGCGCGATGGCGGCGCCATCGTGACCGCGTTGCAGCAACAGAACGTGCCCTACACCTTCTCCGAGGGGGGCGGCGCGATCCTCGTGCCCGGCAACATGGTGCATGAAGTGCGGCTGCGGCTCGCCGCCGAGGGTTTGCCACGCGGCGGGCTGGTGGGCTTCGAGTTGATGGAGAACCAGAAGCTGGGGCTGTCGCAATTCAACGAACAGGTCAATTTCCAGCGCGCCCTCGAAGGCGAGCTCTCGCGCACCGTGCAGGCCATCGCCACGGTATCGAGCGCGCGGGTTCATCTGGCGATTCCCAAGCAGACCGCCTTTCTGCGCGACGAGCAGAAGCCCACTGCCTCGGTGTTCGTGAACCTCTATCCGGGGCGGGTGCTCGAGCCGGCGCAGGTGGCGGGCGTGGTGCACCTGGTTGCCTCCAGCGTGCCGCAGCTCTCGCCGGATCTGGTCAGCATCGTTGACCAGTCGGGCAAGCTGCTGACCCAGAAGTCCGATCCGCTGCGCGCCGCAGGGCTCGACCCGACCCAGCTCAAGTATGTGGACGAACTCGAGAAGAGCTACAGCGAGCGCATCAACACGATCCTTCTGCCGCTGGTCGGGGAAGGCAATTTCCGCGCCCAGGTGACCGCGGATGTGGATTTCGACCAGACCGAGCAGACCGCCGAGACCTACAAGCCCAACCCTTCGCCCGAGCAGGCCATCCGCAGCCAGCAGACCGCCGAGACCCAGAGCCGCGATGCCGGCGCACAAGGCGTGCCGGGCGCGCTCACCAACCAGCCGCCGGTGCCCGCCACCGCGCCGATCACCAACCCTGCGGTCGCCGGTGCGGCCGGAGCCAATGGGCAGTTGCCCCTCAACAGCACCCGCAACGCCACCACCAACTACGAGCTCGACAAGACCGTGGCTCATGTGCGCCGCGCGCTTGGCCAGGTCAAGCGGCTGTCGGTCGCGGTGGTGGTGAATCACCGCACCAGTACGCAGGCAAACGGCCGCACCGAGACCACGCCACTTACCGACCAGGAGATCGAGCGCATCACCAATCTGGTCAAGGAGGCGGTCGGCTACAGCGAGGCCCGCGGCGACACCCTCAACGTGGCCAGCAGCCCCTTCGCCGAGGTCGTCAAGACCGACGAGCCGGCGCTGCCGCTGTGGAAGGACCCGGAGAATCTCGCGCTGGCAAAAGAAGGGATCAAATACCTGCTGCTGCTCGCGGTCGTCGCATTCGTGGCCTTCGGGGTAATCCGCCCGCTCATGAAGACGGTGACCAAGTCGGCCGAGGAAGAGCAAGCCGAGGCGGTCGAGGGCGCCGGCGAAGAAGGTGGCGAGGAAGGCGAGGAGGGCGAAGGCGCGCAGGTCACGCTCACCCCCGAAGCCGCTGCGGCACAGCAGTTCGAGGAAAAGCTCGCGCGCGCCCGCGAACTCGCGCGCGACGACCCCAGGGTGATCGCCAACCTGATCAAGGAATGGATGGGAAGCAATGAGCAGCGATGACGGAGTGGAGAAGAGCGCCCTGCTGCTGATGACGCTGGGCACCGACGAGGCGGCAGAGGTGCTCAAGCTGCTGGGGCCGCGCGAGGTTCAGAAGCTTGGCGCGGCGATGGCCGGCATGCCTTCGCAGGGACGCGACAAGGTCGAGTCGGTGCTCGACCAGCTCGATGCCCATGCCCTCAAGGGCAAGCCGCTCGAAGCCGATCACGATCAGATCAAGGCCATGCTCACCAAGGCGCTTGGCGACGAGCGCGCCGGCCATCTCATTTCGAGGGTGATGCAAGGCTCCGACACTGCCGGCATCGAGAGCCTCAAGTGGATGGATGCCGCCACCGCGGCGGATCTCATCAAGAACGAGCACCCGCAGATCATCGCCACCATCCTGGTGCACCTGGAGTACGACCAGGCCGGCGAGATCCTCAAGAACTTTCCCGACCGCCTGCGTAACGACGTGGTGCTGCGCATCGCGACCCTGGACGGCGTCCAGCCGGCGGCGCTGAAGGAGCTCAACGATGCGTTGACCCGCATGCTGTCCGGCGCGACCACGGTCAAGAAGGCGGCGATGGGCGGGGTGCGCCATGCGGCCGAAATCCTGAACTTCGTCGGTTCGGCCGCGGAGACGGCGACCATCGACAATGTGCGCGAATACGATCCGGACCTGGCGCAGAAGATCCTCGACGAGATGTTCGTCTTCGAGAACCTCATGGATATCGACGATCGCGGCATCCAGAGCGTGCTGCGCGAAGTGCAGTCCGATTCGCTGATCGTCGCCCTCAAGGGTGCGCCGCCGGAGCTGCGCGAGAAGATCTTCAAGAACATGTCGCAGCGTGCGGCCGAGATGCTGCGCGACGACCTCGAGTCGAAAGGTCCGGTGCGCCTCTCCGAGGTCGAGGCGGAACAGAAGGAGATCCTCAAGATCGTTCGCCGGCTGGCCGAGGAAGGAACGCTGGTGCTCGGCGGAAAGGGTGGCGACGATGCCTTCCTCTGATCTCGCTGCGCGGGAGCCGGCATGAGCATCGACCGTCACCAGGCGGTCGGCGCCTATCGTCGCTGGGTGCCTACCGATTTCGACCCGCAGCCACAACCCGAACCGCAGCGCCAGCCGCCGTCGAAGCCGCAGCCCGAGGCCGCTGCGCCGAAGCCCGAACCGGTGGTCGAGGCGGCAGCCGAAGTCGAGGAGCCGGCCGAGCCGCCGGTCAAGCTTCCCACCGCCGCGGACATCGAGCAGATCCACGAGGAGGCGCGCAAGTCCGGCTACGACGCAGGCTACGAGGAAGCGACGGCCCGCGGGCGGATGGAGGCGATGCGCCTGTTCGGCCTGGTCGAGGACATGGACAAGGCGCTTGCCGAGCTCGACGCATCGATTGCCGGCAGTGTGCTCGAGCTGGCCATCGAGATCGCCCGCCAGCTGGTGCGAAAGGAACTCGCCAGCCAGCCGGAGAGCGCGCTCGCGGTGGTGCGTGAAGCGCTGCAGCAGATGCCGCAAAGCCATGCGATGGTGCATCTTCACCCCGAGGACGCGGCCCTGGTGCGCGAGTACCTCGGTGAGCAGATGGCGCACGTCGGCCACCGCATCATCGAGGACGATCAGATCAGTCGCGGCGGTTGCCTGCTCGAGGCCGCCGGAAGCCGCCTCGATGCGACCCTCGAGACTCGTTGGCGACGCATCGTCGCGAACCTCGGCAGCGACAGCGAATGGCGGGGGGATGAAGAATGAGCGCCCGTGCCCAGGTGTGGCGCAACTATCTCGCCGACGCGGGCAAGCTCGCCGGTGCGAGCACGCCGTTCGAGCTGTCGGGGCGTCTGACGCGCATCAACGGCCTGGTCATGGAAGCCGCCGGGCTCAAGCTGCCGCTGGGCTCGGGCTGTCGCATCGTGGTGCCCGGCAGTGGCGCGGTGGAGGCCGAGGTGGTGGGGTTCCACGGCGAGAAGCTGTTCATGATGCCGACCGACGATGTATTCGGCCTCGCGCCGGGAGCGCTGGTGCTGCCCGTCGATCCGAGCCAGCCCACGCTCAAGGCGGGCGAGCGTATCGAGCCGCGGCGGCGCGCGTCGGATCGCGCCAAGCACCTGCCGGTCGGCGAGGAGATGCTGGGCCGTGTGGTCGATGGTGCCGGCCGGCCACTCGATGGCCTCGGCCCGGTCGTCACCGTGCACAGCCGCTCCTTGCAGAGCCGGCCGATCAACCCCTTGCAGCGCGAGCCGATCCGTTACTCGATGGATGTCGGGATCCGCGCGATCAATGGTTTGCTTACCGTCGGCCGCGGCCAGCGCGTCGGCCTGTTCGCCGGTTCGGGGGTGGGCAAGTCGGTGCTGATCGGCATGATGGCGCGCTATACCGCGGCCGATGTGGTGGTGGTGGGGCTGATCGGCGAGCGGGGCCGCGAGGTGAAGGAGTTCATCGAGCAGAACCTCGGCGAGGATGGCCTGGTGCGTTCGGTGGTGGTCGCGGCGCCGGCCGATACCAGTCCGCTGATGCGCCTGCAGGCGGCGGCCTATGCGACGACGGTGGCCGAGTATTTTCGAGACCAGGGCAAGCAGGTGCTGTTGATCATGGATTCGCTCACCCGCTACGCGATGGCGCAGCGCGAGATCGCCCTGGCGATCGGCGAGCCGCCAGTGACGCGTGGCTATCCGCCGAGTGTCTTTGCCCGCCTGCCGGCGCTGGTCGAGCGCGCCGGCAATGGCGCCGAAGGCGGCGGCTCGATCACCGCGTTCTACACGGTGTTGGCCGAAGGCGACGACCAGCAGGATCCGATCGCCGATTCCGCGCGGGCCATCCTCGATGGCCACTTCGTGCTTTCGCGCGCGCTCGCCGATCAGGGGCACTACCCGGCGATCGACATCGAACAGTCGATCAGCCGGGCCATGCACAATCTCGTGAAGAGCCAGCACTTCGACGTGGTGCGCCGCTTCAAACAGCTCTTTTCGCGCTACCAGCGCTCGCGCGACCTGATTTCGGTGGGGGCCTACAAGGCCGGCTCCGATCCGGTGCTCGACCAGGCCGTGGCGCTCTATCCGAGGCTCGAAGGATTCCTCCAGCAACGCATCGACGAGCGCGAGGGCTATGACGAGTCGGTGCTCAAGCTGGCGGCGCTGTTCAATGCCTGAGGGCGCCGTGTCGTCGGCCTGCCCTAAAGAATTCCGTCCCCCGCCCGATACAGGACATCGTGGATGAGCGAGAACTTTCCCCTTCAGACCCTTCTCGATCTGGCCAAGGACCGGATGGACGACGCTGCCCGCAAGCTGGGCGAGCTGATCGGCGCCGAAAAGGAAGACGAGGGCCGGCTGGCGGTGCTCCAGCAGTATCGTGCCGAGTATGCCGAGCGTTTCATGGAATCGGCGCGAATGGGGATCGGGCCGGATGCGTGGCGCAACTTTCGCGCCTTCATCGGGCGGCTCGACGACGCGATCGCGCAGCAGCAGAAGATCGTCGACCAGGCCCGCGAGCGCACCGCGGCCAGCCAGCAGGCCTGGATCGCGGAGCGCAACCGGGTAAAGGCTTTCGATACCCTGTCGCTACGTCACCAACAGGAGCAGGTGCGCAAGGAGGCACGCCAGGAACAGCGCGCCACCGACGAGCACTCGGCCAAGCTTTTCCGGGATCGCAGGGAAGAGGAGTAAAGCGGGATGGCACGCAGTTTGCATTAGCCCTCACGACACTCTCACCCAGGAATCATGGCCATGTCTGAAATAGCCAGCACCGCGCTGCCGCAAGTCGTTGCGAGCAAGGGCCCGCAAAGCGCAACGAGTCGTTCGCGAGACGAAACCAGCGCGACCGGCGAAGGCGGCGACGCATTCTCCCGGGTACTCGACCAGCAGCTGGCAAACCGTCGCGAGGCCTCACGCAGCGAGGAGTCCGCCCGCCAGCACAGGGCCGAGGGCGAGGCGCCGGCCGAGCATGCCGCGGCCAACGCGCAGGCCACTCAGGCCGCAAGCACCGGCAAGAGCGGGAAGAAGGACGTCGCGGAGCACAAAGTCGCCGCCAGGGACGCAGCGGAGGCCTCGAGCGGCAGGGTTGAGGCGGATCGTGGCGAAGACACGCAGGTGGCGGCAGGGATTGCCGCCCTGTTGCCGGCGCTTGCCGGCGATGCGGCGAAGGATGCCGATGCGCCCTTGTCGATGCAGGCCGGGACGCAGCCCACGGTGCCCGGCGGACGCAGCGCCGCGACTGCCGGCGTCGCTGGCCCGGTTGCGGCCGAGGCCGCCGCCGGGGCCCTGGCGACGGCAGGGGCGGCGCAGTCCGCCACGGGTGAGAAGATCCTGCCGCGAGCGGTTGGCGCGCCAGCGGACGAGGACGGGCAGCCGCAGCGCCCCGATGGGCAGGCGCCCACCGAACTGGTGGAGGGCGATGCGGTCGATCTGCAGCGTCCGCGCATCGTGCGCAACCCCGCCGCTGCGGACGCGCCGGTGGCGGGCGTGCCGGCCGGCAAGGAGGCCGCCTTGCAGGCCGCTGCCGCGGACGGCGAGGCGCCGATCATGTCATCGACTGCGGGCGGCGGCGATGGACCTGCGGCGCAGATCGCGATGCAGGCCGGTGCGGCGATGCGTTCTCACGGCAGTCCCGCGGCTCAGCCCATGCCGGCCTATATCGCAACGCCGGCAGGACAGCCCGGCTGGGCCGAGGACGTCGGCAACCGGGTAGTGCTGCTGGCGGGGCGCGACGAGAGCGCGGCCGAGCTGATTCTGACCCCGCCGCAACTGGGCCGGGTCGAAGTGTCGATCCGCGTCAGCGGCGAACACACCACGGCGCATTTCGTGGCCGCCACGCCGGCTGCCCGCGATGCGCTGGAGCAGGCAATGCCGCGCTTGCGCGAGGTGCTGGCCGAGGCCGGCATTTCGCTCGGCGATGCGAATGTGAATACCCAGGCCCAGCAGCAGCGTGGCGAGGGCGGCAATGGCGGGGGGCACTATCGCCCGCGCTACGAGAACGGGATCGCGGGCGAGGGCCCGGTCGCAGTGAGCCAGGGCTTGCTGCGGCGAAGTGATGGATTGGTCGATACCTTTGCCTGAGGAACATGGAATAGCGGCCTTTGGCGGCCCTTATTTCAGGCTTCGAGTGCGGGTTCGACGCGGATAATCGAAACACACACAAGGAGTATGTAATGGCGAAGGCGCCTGCCAAAGCGGAAGCTGTCGAAGGGGATGCGCCCCCACCCAAGAAGAGCAAGAAGATGCTGATCGTGGTGATCGTGCTGCTGGTATTGCTGCTGGCAGTCGGCGGTGGCGCGGCCTTCCTGCTGCTCTCGAAGAACAAGCATGCCGATGAGGGGCAGGCGGCAGAGGCCCACGAACCCGAACCACCCAAGGTCGTCATCGACAAGTCTCATCCACCAGTGTTCGTGCCGCTGGAGGCCTTTACGGTCAATCTCCAGCGCGAGAACGCCGATCACTACCTGCAGGCGGTGATCGTGCTGCGGGTGTCGGACGCCAAGGTCGGCGAGGATCTCAAGCTCTACATGCCCGAAATTCGCCACCGTGTGAACCTGTTGCTGTCTTCGAAACTGCCCTCGGAGATCTCGAATATCGAGGGCCGCGAGGCGCTGGCCGAGGAGATCATGATCGAAGCCAACGATGTTCTTGGTTACGAGCCGCCCCGCCGGCAGAGCCGCGGCATCCCCGAGCCCTGGGGGCCGGTGCTGTCGGTACTCTTCAACTCCTTCATCATCCAGTAACAAGCGAACGCCATGGCCGCGGATTTCCTCTCTCAGGAAGAAGTCGACGCCCTGCTCAGGGGCGTCGCCGGGGAGACCGACGAACCCGAGCAGGTCGATGAGGCCGGCGGTGGCGTACGGCCATACAACCTCGCCACCCAGGAACGCATCGTGCGTGGGCGCATGCCCACCATGGAGCTCATCAACGAGCGCTTCGCCCGTTATCTGCGCATCGGCCTGTTCAACTACATGCATCGCAACGCCGAGGTGTCGGTGGGCGCGATCCGGGTGCAGAAGTACAGCGAATTCGTGCGCAACCTGGTGGTGCCGACCAACCTCAACCTGATCACCGCCAAGCCCCTGCGGGGTATCGGCCTGATCGTCTTCGACCCCAACCTGGTGTTCCTGGTGGTGGACAACATGTTCGGGGGCGACGGCCGCTTCCACACCCGTGTCGAGGGGCGCGATTTCACCCCCACCGAGCAGCGCATCATCCAGGGCATGCTGTCGGTCGTGTTCACCGAGTATCAGCGGGCCTGGGCGCCGGTGTTCGCAATGACTTTCGAGTATGTGCGTTCGGAAATGAACTCCCAGTTCGCTAATATCGCCACCCCTTCGGAGATCGTGGTGGCGACCAGCTTCTCGATCGAGTTCGGCGGTTCGCAGGCCGAGATGCATGTCTGCATGCCCTATTCGATGATCGAGCCGATCCGCGACACGCTCTACTCGACGATGCAGAGCGACCACCTGACCCAGGATCGTCGCTGGGTGAACATGTTGGGCAAGCAGTTGCAGAATGCCGAGGTGGCGCTGGTCGCCCAGTTCGGCAAGGCGCGGATCACGCTCAGGGACGTGGTCAACATGAAGGCCGGCGACGTGATTCCGCTGCAGGTGCCGGAGTTGCTCCAGGTCGAGGTCGATGGCGCCTCGGTCCTGGAGGGCCACTACGGCGTGCAGCATGGCCGATATGCAATCAAGGTCGAGCGTTTCCTGTCGCAGGACGAGACCACGCCGGTGCTTCCAGGAGAAGGAAATGGCTGAAGAGAACCAGGTTAGCGAAGACGATTGGGCTGCAGCGATGCAGGAGCAGGCCAAGGCCGAGGAGGGTGCGGGCGAGAGCGACGCCGATGTCGAGGCGGCGCTGCGCGAGGCTGCGGAGACGGCGGACTCGCCCTATCAGGCCAAGCCCGCGAGCCAGCTTTTTCCGGATTTCGGCGACAGCGGCAAGCGCGGTGGCGCGCTCAACGACTTCGACATGATCCTCGACATTCCGGTGCAACTGACGGTCGAGCTCGGTCGCACCCGGCTGTCCATCCGCAATCTGCTGCAATTGGCGCACGGCTCGGTGGTCGAACTCGACGGACTGGCCGGCGAACCCATGGATGTGCTGGTCAATGGCACCTTGATCGCCCAGGGCGAAGTGGTGGTGGTCAATGACAAGTTCGGGATCCGCCTGACGGATATCGTCACGCCCGCCGAGCGGATGCGCAAGCTGCGTAGTTGATCCCGGGCGGAGCTCGCGCAAGGGCGGCCCTGGGGCCGCCCTTTTTCGTTGTGCGCAGCGGCCCAAGCGCGGAATTGGGCGGCAGATTGCCGCCTTATCGCGGCAAGGATTGCCGCCCCGGCGCCGTAAGCTCTCAATTGCCTCGTTACGGACGCGAACGTCTTGTCAGCCAGAATTCTCCTTTCCCCGATGATCATGTTGTCCGGCCTCGCCTCGGCCGCCGAGACGCCGCCGGAACTGGCCGGCAGCGTGTGGCAGATGCTGTTCGGCCTGGTCGTGGTGATCGCCTTGCTGTTCGGCCTGTTGTGGCTGCTCAAGCGTGGCGGCCTCAACCGCGGAGGCGGCGCGGGCGGGCTGCGGGTGCTCGGTGCTGCCGCCGTAGGCACGCGGGAGCGGGTGGTGATGGTGCAGGTCGCGGACCGGGTGCTGGTGCTCGGCGTGGCGCCCGGACGGGTCAATGCCCTCTCCGAATTCGACGCTTCCGAGCTGCCCCAGCGCCAGCCCGAGGGCAAGGCCGAGACGGGAGGTGAATTCGCGGCGCGCCTGCAAAGACTGCTGGAGCGTGGGCAATGAGCGCAAGGCGCCTCGCCGGCCTGCTCGCCGGCCTGCTCGTGTGGCTGCCGCTGCCCGTGCTGGCGCAGAGCATGCCGGCACTGACCGGCACGCCGTCCGCCGCTGGCGGCACCACCTGGAGCCTGAGCATCCAGACGCTGCTCACCTTCACCATGCTGAGCTTCATTCCGGCGGTGGTGCTGATGATGACCAGCTTCACCCGCATCATCATCGTACTTTCGCTGCTGCGCAGCGCAATGGGGACCCAGACCTCGCCACCCAACCAGGTCCTGCTGGGGCTGGCGCTGTTTCTGAGTTTCTTCATCATGACGCCGGTACTCGAGCGGGTCTACAACGAGGCCTATCTGCCCTTGTCGAGCGAACAGATCGACTTCCAGGAAGCGCTCAACCGTGGCTCGGTGCCGGTCAAGACCTTCATGCTGCGCCAGATCCGCGAGCCCGACCTGTCCCTGTTCACCAAGCTCGCGAAGGTGCCCAGGGTGGACAAGGCCGGGGAGCTGCCGATGCTGGTGGTGGTGCCTGCATTCGTCACCTCTGAGCTCAAGACGGCCTTCCAGATCGGCTTCATCGTCTTCATCCCCTTCCTCATCATCGACATGGTGGTGGCCTCGGTGCTGATGTCGATGGGCATGATGATGATGAGCCCGGTGATCGTGTCACTGCCGTTCAAGGTGATGCTGTTCGTGTTGGTGGACGGCTGGACCCTGTTGATCGGCTCGCTGGTGCAAAGCTTCGGCTGAAGGAGATATCCGCGCATGACTCCCACAACCGTCATCGATCTCGGCCGCCAGGCCGTCGAGGTCACCCTCATGATCGCGGCGCCGCTGTTCATCGCCGCGCTGGTCACCGGCCTGGTGGTGAGCGTCTTCCAGGCGGCCACCCAGATCAACGAAATGACCCTGTCCTTCGTGCCGAAACTGGTGGCGATCTTCATTACGCTGATCCTCGCCGGGCCATGGATGATCATGCGCATCACCGATTTCATGCGCCAGCTCTTCGAGTCGATCCCGACGATGATCGGCTGAGCTCGTCGCCTTGCCCATGGATCGACCCCGATGATCTCGGTCAGCACCGCCCAGCTCGACGCATGGCTTGCGGCGATGATGTTCCCGCTGGCGCGGGTGCTCGGCATGATCGGCGCGGCGCCGCTGTTCTCGAATGGGTCGGTCCCGGTACGGGTGCGGCTCTCGCTGGGCCTGGCCATCGCGCTGGCGGTGCTTCCCACCCTGCCACCGATGCCCCAGCTCGCGCCCGGGTCCGGGCTCGGCCTCGCGGTGATGGTGCAACAGATCCTCATCGGCATCGGGCTGGGCTTCGTGATGCGCATCGTGCTGGCGGCGGTGATCATGACCGGCGAGCTCATCGGCCTGCAGATGGGCCTTTCCTTTGCCACCTTCTTCGACCCCCAGTCGGGGGGGCAGACGGCCGTGATGTCGCAGTTCCTGAACCTGCTCGCGACCTTGCTGTTCCTGGCCCTGAACGGTCATCTGCTGATGATCGACGTGCTGGTGCGCAGTTTCGAGTGGCTCCCGGTCAGCACCCAGCCCTTGCACGGCGGTGGCTGGATGGTGATCGCACGCCTCGGCGCGCTGTTGTTCTCGGCGGGCCTGCTGCTCGCCCTGCCGCTGGTGGCGACGCTGCTGATCACCAATATCGCGATGGGTGTGCTGACGCGCGCTGCGCCGCAGCTCAACCTCTTCGCGATCGGCTTTCCGGTGACCCTGAGTGCGGGATTCTTGGTGCTGCTGTTGAGCCTCGATTCCTTCGCCCCGGTGCTGCAACACTTTTTCGGACTCGGATTCGACGCCATGGCCGAGTTGGCAAAGTCGCTGCGGTAGAGGGTAGATGCCCGGGGCATCGCACGCCGGGTGCGATGGCACCCGTCGCCCCTTGTCAGGCAGCCCGCCAGGGGCTCACTCGGGCGCATCAAACTGCGGTTGCCTGGATGAAAAAAGCCCGGCGGCTGCCGGGCTCGAGGTCCAAGGCCGGAGTGGCGGTCAGCCTTCGAGATGCGCATAGAGCGCGGTGGAGAGGTATCGCTCGCCGAAGGAAGGGATCACCACCACGATCAGCTTGCCGGCATTTTCGTCTTTCCTGGCTTCCTGCAGTGCCGCCCACACGGCGGCGCCCGACGAGATGCCGACCAGCAGGCCCTCGTCGGTGGCAAGGCGCCGGGCGATGTCGAAGGCGTCGTCGTTCTTGACGCGGACGACCTGGTCGTAGATCTCGGTGTTGAGAATCGCGGGGACGAAGCCGGCGCCGATGCCCTGGATCGGGTGCGGGCCCTTCTGACCGCCGGACAGCACCGGGCTCGCATCCGGCTCGACCGCGATGACCTTGACGCCGGGTTTCCTGGCCTTGAGCACCTCGCCCACGCCCGTTATGGTGCCGCCGGTGCCGACCCCGGACACGAAGATATCCACTTCGCCGTCGGTGTCGCGCCAGATCTCCTCGGCGGTGGTGTTGCGATGGATCTCGACGTTTGCGGGGTTCTCGAACTGCTGCGGAATGAAATAGCGGCTGTCGCTCTCGGCCATGGCCCGGGCCTTGGCGATTGCACCGCCCATGCCTTCGGGGCCGGGGGTGAGGATCAGTTCGGCACCATAGGCCCGCAGCAACAGCCGGCGTTCGCGGCTCATCGTCTCGGGCATCACGAAGGCGCACTTGTAACCGCGTGCGGCGCACACCATGGCAAGGCCGATGCCGGTATTGCCCGAGGTCGGCTCGAGGATGATCGAATCGGGCCCGATCAGGCCGGCCGCCTCGGCAGCGTCCAGCATCGCGGCCGCGATGCGGTCCTTGACGCTGTGGGCGGGGTTGAAGAATTCGAGCTTGAGGGCGACGGTAGCGAGGCTGTCACGGGTCAGGCGGTTGAGTTTCACCAGCGGGGTATTGCCGATGAGTGCGGTGACGTCTTGTGCGATCTTCATTTCTGAATCACTTCTCTTGGGGGAATACCGGAATTGTAGGTCCACGCCTGCGTGCGGCGAAAGCGCGGGCCGTAATATTGACAGAACGGATAGTAGTTTCGCCGCATGGCGAGGCCATGCGCGGTCAGCCCACGCCCAGGGCGGTGACGCCCCTCCGCTCGCGAAGCATCGTGCGGAGCGAGGCCGGGCAGACCGGACGGCTGAACAGGTAGCCCTGTGCCTCGGCACATCCTGCAGCGCAGAGAAATTCTGCCTGCGGCGCTGTTTCGACCCCTTCTGCCAGCACCTTGATTCCGAGCGCGTGTCCCATCGCGAGGATCGCCTCGACAATGGCCTTGTCGTTGCCGTCGGCAGGCAGCCCGTCGATGAAGCTGCGATCGATCTTGAGGGTTTCGATGGGCAGGCGCTTGAGATAGCTGAGCGAGGAAAATCCGGTTCCGAAGTCGTCGAGGGAAATCGCGACGCCCATCGCCTTGATGCCGTGGAGGGTCGCGATGGCCGGTTCCGCATCGTGCAGGATGTCCGACTCGGTGACCTCGAGTTCCAGCCATTGTGGCTGGCAGCCGGTGTCCTCGAGCGCGATGCACAGGGCCGACAGGAATTCGGGACGGCGAAGCTGGCGACCGGAGACATTCACCGCCACGCGCGGTGGTGCCAGGCCCTGGGCGTGCCACTGGCTCACCTGGGTGCAGGCGCTGCGCAGAATGAACTCGCCCAGCGGAATGATCAGCCCGCTGCGCTCGGCTACCGGGATGAACTCTGCCGGTGACACCGAACCCAGTTCCGGGTCGGTCCACCGCGCCAGTGCTTCCATCCCGGTCATGGTGCGTTGGTCGAGCGAGAACTGCGGCTGGAAGGCGACCGTGAGCTGGCGCCTGGCCACGGCCCGGCGCAGCGCATTCTCGAGCTCTACCCGCCGCCGGGCGTAATCGGTCTGGGCATGGGCGTAGCGCTGGACGTTGTTTCGCCCGAGGCTCTTGGCCTGGTACATCGCGGTATCGGCGTTGCGGATCAGTGCCTGGGCCGTCGTGCCGTCGCGGGGGTAGAGGCTGATCCCCATGCTGGCACCGACGTAGAACTCCAGCGTGCCGACCTGCAGCGGGGCGATGAGGCTGGCGTTGATGCGGTTCGCGGCCATCTCGACGGCGTCGCCATCCGTCAGTTGCTCGAGCAGTACCACGAACTCGTCGCCACCAAGGCGGGCGACGGTGTCGCCCTCGCGCAGTGATGCGGCGATGCGTCGTGCGACTTCGCAGAGGATCTTGTCGCCGGTCGAGTGGCCGTACGAGTCGTTGATGTCCTTGAAGTGGTCGAGATCGATGAAGATCACCCCGACCTCGGCGTGTTCGCGCTCCGCACGTTGCAGCGCATGTTCCATCCGGTCGTTGAGCAGCAGGCGGTTGGGCAGGTCGGTGAGCGCATCGTGATGCGCCATGTGATCGAGTTTTTCCTCGTTGCTGCGCAGGATGCTGATGTCCGAGAAGATCCCCACGTAGTTCGATGTTCCGTCCTCTCCTTCCGCATGGACCGCCGAAATGTTGAGCCATTGGGGATAGATTTCGCCGGATTTGCGGCGATTCCATATTTCGCCTTGCCAGGAGCCCTTTTCCTGCAATTGTCCCCACATCCGCTCGTAGAACGCGGCGTCGTGGTGACCGGACGACAGGATGTTTCCCCTCTGGCCCACCGCATCGTCCGAGCTGTAGCCGGTGATCGTGCTGAAGGCGGGATTCACCGCCTGGATGATCCCGTTCGGGTCGGTGATGATGATGCCTTCCGCGGCGTGGTCGAAGACCCTGGCGGCAAGTTGCAGGCGCTTGCGATCCTCGTTCTTGGCAGTCACGTTGCGCGCCACGCCGATGATGCCGATGATGGTGCCGTCGGCTGCCCGTACCGGCGCCTTGAGGGTGTCCAGGTACTGCGGGCTACCCGACTGGTCGACCACGGTTTCGCGATACGCCAGCGGCTTGCCGCCAAGCAGCACCTGTCGATCGCGCTCGACAAAGTCCCCGGCGACCTTCGCGGGGAAGAAATCGGCGTCGGAGCGGCCGATGACGACCTCGCGCGGCTGGCCGATCAGATCGATGCAGGCCTGGTTGGCATCGATGAAGCGTCCTTCGGCGTCCTTGAAAAAGATCAGATCCGGACTCGCATCGAGGAGGCTGCGCAACAAGGCCTGTTCGCGGTCGAGTCGCTCCACATGCCTGCGTTTCTGAGCATTGTTCATGGCCAGCGCGGCGCTCAGCGCCAGCAGGCTGGCAAGCAGTCCGATGCCAAGGGCGCTTTGCAGCGGATGCCGGGCGAACAGCGACACCTGTTCGTTGATCAGGTGCGTTCCGGGCGGCAACGCCGATGCCGATAGTCCGAAGTGGGTCATGCGGTCCTGGTCCACCATCGGCAGGTTCGGGCTCGCGGCGAGAACGGGAATGCGCTGCGCGGGCTCGCCGGCGAAGATGCGCAGCACGCGTCGTGCGGCTTCGGCGCCATGCTCCCGGTGGCTCATCACATAGCCGCCGAGCAGTCCCTGGCCGATGCCGTGGGCCCACAGATGGTAGATCGGTGCCGTCGCATGGCCGACGATCAGCTCCAGCGACTCGGCAAAATTCTTGCGCACTCCGTCCCGGTCGCTGAACGCCGCCAGCAGCAGCACCGCATCGTCCTTGCCAAGGCCCTCCAGCCTCGCTGCGAGTTCCTGCCAGCGCATGGTCTCGAGCGACAGCACTTCGCGCTCCGGGTCGCCGGCGCGCTGCGGTATGCGTTCGAGACTGTAGAGGTCGTTGCGGCCGCCCCGACTGCCGTCGCTGATCACCAGCAGGCGCTTGAGCCGGGGCTGCAGCTTCCTGGCCATGGCGAGGGTCTCGGCAATCGAGACGTGCTCGATGATGCCGGTAATGCCGGGTGAGCCGGACGCTTCCATGGCGGCGCGAGCGTTGTTTACCCCCATGAAGACGACCGGTGTGCTTGCGAAGAGCGTCGACTCGTCGCGCGCGAGTTCGAAAGCCGCATCGTCGGCCGCGATCACCGCATCGTAGGGCGGCGAGTGCGAGAGCTTGTATGCCAGCCACGCGCGGTAGCGCTGCCGGCCTTCATCGTCCAACTGGGCGCGCGAATCCATGAACGCTTCGTCGAGGGTGAGTTTCGGCGAATCAAGCACCGAGCGCACCCCCTCGTGAATGAGTCGCGAGGTCGGAAAGGACGGCGTATACGAGTAGAGCAGCAGCACGCGCTTGCCATCCTGAAGCTGCCCGTGCTGGCCTGCGAGCGCGCCCATGGGCGAAAGCATGAGCAGCGCGACACAGGCGAGCCAAGCGACGATGGGCGTCGCTATCGGTCGCCTGCGGGGAGCTCTTGGCGGCTCCGAATGGATCATTGCGCTGTCTCTCTGGCGGGTTCGTGTACCCTTTTACGGCAGCGCGCCGCAAGGCTTGAGAAATGCCTCAGCCGCCAGCCCTGATGCGCTCCACGAGCGAGGTGGTGGAGCGTGCGTGGGCAAAGGGAATCGAATGGACCTCGCCACCCCGGCCGAGGACCTCGGCGGCGCCGACGATGCGCTCGGGGGTCCAGTCGCCGCCCTTGACCAGTACCTCGGGCCGGCACTCGAGGATGCGCTGCAGCGGCGTGTCCTCGTCGAACCAGGTCACCAGGTCGACCGCTTCGAGGGCAGCGATCACCGCCAGCCGGTCGTCCAGCATGTTGAGCGGGCGGTCGTTGCCCTTGCCGAGCCGGCGCACCGAAGCGTCGGTGTTGAGCGCGACGACCAGCGAGGCGCCGAGTGCGCGGGCCTGGGCGAGGTAGGTCGCATGGCCGCGATGCAGGATATCGAAACAGCCGTTGGTAAACACCAGCGGCCGGGCAAGCGAGGCGCAGCGTTCGGCGAGCGCGGCGGGGGAGCAGATCTTCTGCTCGAAATCGGGAGGCGGGTAGGTCATCCGGAGTCCTGGTCGTTGTCGGCGGGAATGGGCGCGGTCGGCGTCCTCGAACGGCGCGGCGCCGCGTCCGCCTCTGTGGCGGCGATACTCCGGAATCGTAGCGAATCGACCGTGGTTTCGTGCGGCAATTCGACGAGGGCTCGCGGTGGCACCGCCACCCGGCATCCGCTCGCGATCATACCGCGAGCCGTTCGCCGTGTTTTTCTGCCGGGGGCTCGATGCCGTGGTCGAGCGCGGACATGTGGTCCGCGGCCTTGGCGCATTGTTCGGCCGCACGGCGCAGCTGGCTGGCCTGTTGCAGGTGCTCCTGCATGCGGCGCACGCCCAGGCTGCCATCCGCGCCGGCCGCCAGCAGGCGCTCCTTGAAGTGGGCGTAGTCGGTTTCGGTCTTGCCCAGCAGCCACTCCACCTGCGCCCGGTCGAACTCCGGGTGGTCATGGTCCGCAGCCGCCGCGAGTTGCCGCACCGAGCCGTGAAAGGCCCGCGCAGCTTCGAGCAGGCCCGGGCCCGGTAGCGGCGACAGCGCGGCCGAGGATGCGGCCGACTGGCGGCAGGCCTCGACCGCGTTTTCCTGGTATTGCAGTACCCGCAGGCATTCGGCGAGCTGGTCGACCAGGGTTACCGGCAGGCGCACGCTTGAGAGCTTCTGCGAATAGTCGCCGATCGCGGCGGCCAGCGACATCAAGGTACTGCGCTGGGCCTCGATCGCAGCGCCGGCAGGCGGCACCGCGACCGCCTGGGCGAGGCTCTCGCAGCTTATCGCCTGGGTCCGGCCAAGCTCCATGCGCAAGGCCCGCAGCGCCAGGTCGGGTACGCTGGTGGCGCTGCTGTCGAGAAAGCGCGGTCGGCCCAGGTCTTCGTCGCCGCGCTTGAAGTGGCCTGCGAGAAGGCGCAACAGCCACGGGCTTGCCGGCACCATGAGGAGCACGCCGAGCAGGTTGAAGACGGTGTGGAAGAGGGCGATCATGATCGCTGGCGTGGCGGGTTGGTCGATCCACTCGCGGATCACCGCCAGCAGCGCAATCAGGCCCGGCAGCAGCGCCAGCGCCACCGCGCCGGTGACGAGGTTGAAGAAAACATGCGCCGCCGCGAGGCGACGCGCATTCGAGGTTGCGCCCAGCGCCGACAGGACCGCGGTCGAGGTGGTGCCGATGTTGGTGCCGATGACCATCGCGCAGGCGGCCTCGATCGACATCAGCCCGCCCTGGGCGGCGGTGATGACGATGGCGATGGCGGCGCCCGACGCCTGCATCAGGATGGTGAGCAAGGTGCCGAGACCCACCAGCACCAGGTAGCCGCTGACGCCGGGCGAGATGTACTGCTCGATCTGCATCCCCTGGCCGAAGCCCGAAAAGGTGTCCTTGAGGACCTGGATGCCGAGGAACAGCACCCCGAAGCCTGCCAGCGCCTGGCCCAGCGAGCGGGGGCGGGCGCCGCGGCCGGCGAGCATCAGTACCGCGCCGATGCCGATGATCGGCAGGGCGAAGGCGTCGATCTTGAAATTGAAGCCCAGCGCGGCGACCAGCCATGCATTCATGGTGGTTCCGACGTTGGAGCCGAAGATCACCCATAGCGAGTGCTTGAGCGAGAGCAGGCCGGCGTTTACGAAGCCGATGCTGGCCACCGTGACGGCGCTCGAGGACTGCACCAGCGTGGTGATCAGCATGCCGGCGGCGAGGCCGCGCAGCGGCGTCGAGGTCCAGCGTTCCAGCAGGCCTTCCAGCGCCCGTCCCGCGGCAAGCTTGAGCCCGTCGGTGAGCAGGTGCATGCCGAGCAGGAAAAGGCCTACGCCGCCGCAGGTGCCGGCGATGATGTCAAAATTCGAGAGCTGTTCGGTGACCACGTTTCGCTTTCTGGCAATGACGGGGATGACGCGCGGCTGGCCGCACGAGACGCCGGCAGCCGCGCTGCGCCCTACTCGGGGAGGCGCAGGCGACAAGGGTAATATCGTTCTGATCGATCCGGAAGGGGCGGGCCTCGCCGCGCGGGGCCGATCCCCGAACCCACCCGCAGCCGCGCGAGCGCCGCCCTCGAGGCGCTCAGGCCGCGTTGCGGACTCGCCAGTCGCGAAGCGCCGAGACGCAGTCGGGCAGAGCCGCGATCACCCGGATGCCTGGCAGCCGCCGCTGTTTGTTGCGAACGGCGCAGCCACCGGCCCAGATCGCTACCGTGCCAGGCAGGGCGGCACGCAACTCGAGCAGTCCGTCGATTGCCTGGCGTGCCGGAAAGGCAGCCGAAAAAGAGAGCGCGACGACGTCGTAGTTTCCTGCCACGGCGACACTGCGAATGTCCGCGAGCGGCGTCTGGGTGCCGAGCGATACGCATTGCGCGCCCTCTGGAACCAACATCGCCTCGACCATCAACAAGCCCAGCGCGTGCAGCTCTTCGGGAAAGGTGGTGAGCAGGATGCGTGGCCGTCCGTTCGACGAGGCCTGCCCACCGATTGCAGCGCGCAGAAGATTCTGCAACTGCTCGGTGTACTGGTGTTCGCCGGGCACGTCGATCTCGCCGCGCATCCACGCCTCACCGATGGCAACGTTGAGTGGTGCGACGGTGTCGGTGACGAAGGCTTGCAGACCCTGCTTCATGAAGGCCTGCCCCAGCGTACTGCGCAGAGCGCTGCTGCGATGGGCGCGCAGATGGCCGAGGACTTCGTCGCGGCGGGCGATGAAGTCCGGATCGTCGATGCCTGCGGCCGCGGTTTCGCTGCTTCCGAGCAGCGCCGCGAGTTCCGCTTCCCCGCACTTCATCAGCGCGGCCGGCCTGCGACCCTGGTCGAGCAGGCGCTTGATCAAGCGCAAGCGCTCGAGCTGATCTCCGGGATAGAGCCGTTCGCCGTTCTCGTCGCGCTCGGGCGTGGGGAATCCATAGCGCCGCTCCCACACGCGCAGGGTGTCCTTGGAGAGCCCGGTATCCCTCTCCACCGCGGCAATAGAGTATGTGATGTTGGCGTTCTCTCGAATCATTTTGTCCTGGACAAACACTTGACAGACGTTGAGCGTAACTCTATGGTAAGAGCGTCGTTCAACTTTGTCTAGGACAATTGCCATGAAAACCAAAGCCTTGGATTTGCAGCTCCAGATCGCGGCGCTGATGCTGACGAGCGGCGTCGTCTTGTTCGCATGGCAGTCGCTGGCGTTCGCGGAGGGTCTTGCCGACCTCGCCGGAAGTTCATCTTTTGTCCAGAACAAAACGGAGATCAGTGAGACCGAAGTGATGATGCTCGTTCATCGCGGGCAACTGCCACGGGCGGCCGGCACCGGGACCGCCCGATGAAGGTCCTCGCGCTGATCGCGGGCGCCGTGCTGGCGGGTTCGACGCCCCACGCGCAGGCCGGCGGTCAATGTCCTGCCTTGCTCGATCACCGGCTCGAGCGCCTTCAGGACGGTGAGGTCACGCAGATGTGCGGCTTCGCGAGCAAGGTGATCCTGGTCGTGAATACCGCGAGCTTCTGCGGTTTCACCGGCCAGTACGAAGGACTCGAGAAGCTGTACTCCAAATATCGCCAGCAGGGGCTTGTCGTGGTCGGCTTCCCGTCCAACGATTTCGGTCAGCAGGAGCCGGGCAGCAACGTCGAGATTGCGGAGTTTTGCCGGCTCACTTATGGCGTGCGCTTTCCGATGTTTGCCAAGGCCAAGGTTCGCGGCGCCGAGCCGGACTCCTTGTTCGGCATGCTCGCCGAGCTGAGCGGAGAGCGCCCGCGCTGGAATTTCCACAAGTACCTCATCGACCGCAGCGGAACGCGGGTAACCAGCTTCCCGAGCGAACTGCGCCCCGACTCCCGCGAGCTGGTGGCGGCGATAGAAAGGCGCCTGGCGGAGCGATGAGCATGGACGCCATTCATCACATCGCCCTGCCGACGCGGGACGTCTCCGTCGCGGTGGCCTGGTATCGCGAGCGCTTCGATTGCCTCGTCGAATATCAGGATGAAAGCTGGGCGCTGCTGCGCTTCGCGAACGTATCCCTGGCGCTGGTGCTTCCTGGGCAGCACCCGCCCCATATCGGCTTCGCCCATGCCGACGCCGCCCGATTCGGGCCGCTGCGTACGCATCGCGACGGCAGCCGGTCCACGTATATCGCAGATCCGGGCGGAAACGCCGTCGAGATCCTCGACCAATCTTCGCTCGAGCCCGATTCCAGCATGGAGCCTCAATCAGCATGAACGCACCAGAGAAGGTTTTTCTTCCCGACGTCCAGGCCAGTGCGGACCATCGCCAACTGCCGATCGAGAGGGTGGGGGTGCGCGGTCTTCGCTACCCGCTCAGCCTCGTCAGTGGCGATGGCGCGGTCTGCCATACCGTGGCCACGCTGGAGATGACCGTGGGCCTCGGCGCCGAGCTCAAGGGCACCCACATGTCGCGCTTCGTGGAGCTGCTCGAGCGCGAGCGCGCAGCACTCGACCTCGCTGGCCTGCGCGACCTGTTCGCTGCGATGCTGAGGCGACTCGATGCCTGCAGCGGACGGATCGAAGCCCGCTTCCCCTACTTCGTACGCAAACGCGCGCCGGTTTCCGGTGTCGAGAGCCTGCTCGACCTGGACGCGGCAGTCGTGGTGGAGAAGGCGGAGGGCGGCGATGTCGCGCTCACGCTTGAGGTCGTCGCGCCGGTCACCAGCCTGTGTCCCTGCTCGAAGAACATCTCCGACTATGGCGCCCACAACCAGCGCTCGCACATCACCATCCGGGCGCGCCTGCGTGAAGACATGCCCTTCGAGGCACTGCTGCGGATGGCCGAGGAAGAGGCCTCCTGCGAGCTCTTCGGCCTGCTCAAGCGACCCGACGAGAAATGGGTGACCGAGCGCGCCTACGACAACCCCAAGTTCGTCGAGGACCTCGTCCGTGATATCGCGCTGCGGCTGCGGGCCGATGCCCGCATCGAGCGCTGGAGCGTGGCATCCGAGAACTTCGAGTCGATTCACAACCACTCCGCCTACGCGCTCATCGAGGGCGTGAATCCGAGCGCGTGAGTCGCTCGTATCGGGAGAAAGGCGCGCCGCCTGCGGCGGGTCGTTGCAACGGTGGCCTGCGCCGCCAAGGAGATCGCAAGCATGCGCATGGATGAAATCGACAGGGCGGTGGCCTCGCCCAGGCGGGTCGCGGTCGTCGGCGCCGGCATTGCCGGATTGTCGGCGGCATGGATGCTGGCCCGCCATCACCGGGTAACGGTGTTCGAAGCGGGCGCGCACGCGGGCGGACACACCAACACCGTCGAGGTCACGGTGGAAGGGCGGACCTGCCCCGTGGATACCGGCTTCCTGGTTTTCAATCGCCGTACCTACCCCAATCTGTGCGCCCTCTTCGCCGGGCTCGGCGTCGAATCGGTGGCCTCCGAGATGTCCTTCTCGGTCAGTCTCGGCGATCCGGACCTGGAATGGGCGGGCAGCGACCTGAAGTCGCTCTTCGCGCAGCAGCGCAATCTCATGCGCCCGGCCTTCTGGCGCATGCTTGGCGACATCGCGCGCTTCAACCGCAACACCACCGCACTCGCCCGTGCGGGACGCCTTCCGGCGCTTACCCTGGGGGAGTACCTGGATGGCGAACGCTACTCGCGCGAATTCAGGGACTGGTACCTGATCCCGATGGCTGCGGCGATTTGGTCCTGCCCGACGCGGCAGATGATGGACTATCCGCTCACCACCTTCGTGCAGTTCTGTCACAACCACGGCTTGCTGCAGGTCTTCGACCGCCCGCAGTGGCTGACCGTGAAAGGCGGTGGGCGCGAATACGTGCGGCGCCTGGCCGCGGGGATTGGCGATCTGCGACTGTCGACACCGGTGCTGGGCCTGAAGCGGCATCCGCACGGAGTGAGCGTGGCCACGGCGGCAGGGCTCGAAGAGTTCGACGAGGTCGTGCTGGCCTGTCACAGCGACCAGTCGCTGGAGATCCTCGGCGAGGCGGCGACGCGCGACGAGCAGGCGCTGCTGGGCGCGGTGAGCTATCAGCCGAACGTCGCCTGGCTGCACACCGACGAGCGACTGCTGCCGCGTCGCAAGGCCGCCTGGTCGGCCTGGAACTACAGCACCCGCAAGGCAGGCCTGCTCGACTCAGGGGTGTCGGTCTCCTACCTCATCAACCGGCTGCAACCCTTGCCCTTCGGCCGGCCGGTGGTGGTCACGCTCAATCCCGCCGAGGCGCCGCGCGACGAGCACGTGATCGAGCGCTTCGACTATGCCCACCCGGTCTTCGACAGCGCGGCGATCGCTGCCCAGGCAGCGCTGCCGTGCATCCAGGGGCGCCACCACACCTGGTTCGCGGGCGCGTGGACCGGTTTCGGTTTCCATGAGGACGGCCTGCGTTCGGCCCTGCCGGTGGTAGAGGCGCTCGGTGGTACGGTCCCCTGGCGCGAGCGCGCAGAAGCCGCGCAAGCGGAGTTCGCATGATGTGCGTGCGGCAGGATCCGCTGCTCGAGTCCAGCGTCTGTACCGGCCATGTCATGCATGCCCGGCACCGCCCCACCCGTCATCATTTCCGTTACCCGGTGGCCTGCCTGCGGCTGCCGCTTGGCGCCATCGCCGCGCCGTGCCGTATCGGCCTGCTGGGCGTCGACCGGGGCGGCGTGTTCAGTTTCCGGCGCGAGGATCACGGACCGCGCGACGGCAGCGCGCTCGAGCCCTGGCTGCGCGGCATCCTCGCCGAGCATGGGCTTGCCGCCCGGGCCGACGGCGAGGTGGTGCTGCAGTGCTTTCCGCGGCTCTTCGGTTACGTGTTCAACCCGGTGAGCCTGTGGTTCTGCCATGACCGCGCGGGCACGCTGCGGGTGGTGCTGGCGGAGGTTAACAACACCTTCGGCGAGCATCACAACTATCTGCTCCATCACGACGATCTCTCGCCGATCGGCGCCGGCGACACCCTCGTCGCACGCAAGATTTTCCACGTCTCGCCCTTCTTTCCGGTGAGCGGCGAATATCGCTTCGCCTTCCGTCTCGAAGCGGCGCGAATCGAGGTCCGCATCGACTACTGGGATGGCGGCGAGCGGATGCTCTCGACCAGCGTCGGCGGCAGCCTCCGGGTGCTGGACGCGCGGGCGATGCGGCAATGGCTGCTGCGCCATCCGTTCATGACCCTGGGCGTGATGGCACGAATCCATTGGCAGGCGCTGCGGCTGTGGCTCAAGCGGGTGCCGTTCTTCAGCAAACCGGTTCCCCCGGTCAAGGAGGTGTCACGATGAGTTCCAGCGACTATGCGGCAAGCGGCTCGGCCCGCTTCGTTGCCACACAACTGCCCTCGGGCGCCCGCCTGGCGCTCAGGCTGCTGGGCGAGCTCGAAGGTGGTGCGATCTCGCTCGAGCTGCCCGGCGGGGAGCGCCGCACGCTGGGCAGCGGCCACTGCGTGGCGAATTGGCGGGTGTACGAGCTGGCGGTGTTCGACCGGGTGTTGACGCATGGCGACATCGGCCTCGGCGAGTCCTTCATGGACGGCCAGTGGGACAGTGACGATCCGGCCGCGCTGCTTACCCTGCTCGCCGCCAATCGACGCGTCCTGACGCGTGCGATCTACGGCAATGCCTGGCAGATGCTCGGCCATCGGCTCTACCACCTGAGTCGTCGCAACACGCGAACCGGTGCGCGCCGCAACATCGAAGCGCACTATGACCTGGGCAACGACTTCTATCGCCTGTGGCTCGATGAGACGATGACCTACTCGAGCGCGTTGTTCGCGAGCGCAGACGAACCGCTCGCCGAGGCCCAGCGGCGCAAGTACCGGCGGATCCTCGACCAGCTCGACGCCAGGCCGGGGCAGACGGTGCTCGAGATCGGCTGCGGCTGGGGCGGGTTTGCCGAGGTCGCGGCACGCGAATACGGCTGCAAGGTGCTCGGCGTCACGCTCTCCGCTTCGCAACTGGCCTTCGCCCGGCAGCGCTCGCGTGACGGGGGCTACGCGGACCGGGTCGATTTCGAGCTCTGTGATTACCGCGATGTGCGCGGCAGCTACGACCACATCGTCTCGATCGAGATGCTCGAGGCGGTTGGAGAGCGCTTCTGGAAGGGCTACTTCGGGCAGCTCGCCGAACGTCTCAAGCCCGGCGGCCGTGCCGTGGTTCAGGTCATCAGCATCGACGAGAAGCTGTTTCCGCGCTATCGGCGCGGCACCGACTTCATCCAGCGTTACATCTTTCCGGGTGGCATGCTGCCAAGCCCCGAGCGGATCCGTGGCCTGGCAGAAGGCGCGGCGCTGGCGGTCAAGGACGATTTCGCCTTCGGGCTCGACTATGCGCGTACGCTGGTGCGCTGGCACGAACGTTTCGTCGAATGCCGGGAGAACGTCCGCGCAGCAGGCTTCGACGAGCGCTTCGTGCGCATGTGGCGTTTCTACCTCGCATACTGCGAAGCCGGCTTCAGGGTCGGTGATGTGGATGTAAGGCATTTCACCTTCGCCCATCGGGGCCGCGACTGATGCCCATGGCCCGCGCCTTGCGAGCTCTCGCGGCGCTGAGCGTGGCGGCATGCGCCATGCTTCAGGCGCAC
Organism: Zoogloeaceae bacterium; assembly: GCA_024235595.1. Classification (GTDB taxonomy): domain Bacteria; phylum Pseudomonadota; class Gammaproteobacteria; order Burkholderiales; family Rhodocyclaceae; genus Cognatazoarcus. Next base: position 47,578 of record JACKMC010000011.1, read on the forward strand.
GCCGCCACCTTGCCGGACGAGGTGCGCACTGGCGTCGGCAGGGACTGGGTGATCGGTGGCAGCGGCGAAGCACGTTGGTTGGGGTTCTCGCTCTATCGTGCCGCGTTGTGGTCCGCGCCGGGGGGCTATCGCGCCGACGCGCCGTTTGCGCTGGCGCTGCGCTACAGCAGGGACTTCGCGGGCGAGCGCCTGGTGGACAGCAGCATTTCGGAGATCGCGCGGCTCGGCGCCAGCGCCACGCAGTTGCTGGGCTGGCGCGTGGGGCTCGAGCAGGCCTTCCCCGATGTAAAGGCGGGTGAGGTGATCGTCGGCTTGTATCTGCCGGGCGAGGGCGCGGCGTTCTATCACCAGGGCAGACTTACTGCGCGTCTCGCCGACGAGGACTTTGCACGGCTGTTTTTCGCGATCTGGCTCGATCGGCGCACCCGCTTGCCGCACTTGCGCGAGGCGTTGCTGTCCGGGGCGACGGGTTGACGATGGAGACGGGCAGCGCAGCGCGGGACTGGAATGGGGTGCAGCGGCGCCCGGGCGCGCCGCCGGTGCCGGGCGATGCGCGCCTCGCCGCCTACGGTGCGCTCGGACTGCCGCTCGCCTTCGCGGCCTTGCCGATCTATGTGCACGTGCCCAAGCTCTATGCCGACGAACTGTCCCTGCCGCTGGCGCTGGTCGGCACGGTGCTGCTCGTTACCCGGGTGGTGGACGCCTTCAGCGATCCGCTGCTGGGCTGGTTCAGCGATCGCGTCGCGCGGCGGCGAGCGCTGATCTGCTCGGCGTTGCCGGTGTTGGCGCTGGGCATGATCGGCCTGCTCGACCCGCCATCGGGTGCTGGTGCGCTGTGGCTCGGTGCCTTGCTGGTGCTGGTTACCGCGGGCTATTCGCTTGCCGCCATCAACTACCATGCCTGGGGTGCGGAGCTCGCTCAGGATGCGGCGATGCGTACCCGCGTCGTGGCCTGGCGGGAAGGTTTCGGTTTGCTGGGGGTGGTCCTCGCGGCGAGTCTGCCGGCGCTGCTCGCCGCAGGCGGGGACGCGGCGCTCGGGCTGATGCGCAGCGGCTGGCTGTTCCTGCCCCTGCTGGTCGCGTTCGCGCTGCCTACCTTGTTGCTGGGGCCGCCCGGGCCGGCCCCGCTGGCGCATCGCGGGCCCATCTTCGCCGCGATGTTCGAGGCGCTCGGCGACCGGGATTTCCGACGTCTTCTGGGCGTGTTCGCCGCCAACGGCATCGCCGCGGCGATTCCAGCGTCGACGGTGCTGTTCTTCATCGACGATGTGCTGCGGGCACCCGAGTTCTCCGGCGCGCTGCTGGCCGTGTACTTCGTTGCGGGCGCCCTGAGCCTGCCGTTGTGGGTGCGTCTTGCGGGGCGCTTCGGCAAGGCCTCGGCATGGGCGGCCAGCATGATGCTGGCGATGTTGGTGTTCGGTTGGGCGTTTGCGATCGGAGCGGGCGACGTGACTGCCTTCGCCGTCATCTGCGTCCTCTCGGGGGCGACGCTTGGCGCGGATCTGGCGCTGCCTCCCGCGATGCTCGCCGACCTGCTGGGGCGTCGTCAGGGCACGGCCCGCGCAGGCGCGCTGTTCGGCCTCTGGAATCTCGTCACCAAGTCGAATCTTGCGTTGGCGGCAGGCCTCGCCCTGCCGCTTCTGGCCTTGCTGGATTACCGCCCGGGCAGTACCGATCCCGCCGCGCTGGGCGCATTGGCGGCGACCTATGGACTGCTGCCGCTCACGCTCAAGCTCGTGGCCCTGTATCTGCTGCTGCGCTGGCGCAAATGTTTCGGAGAGGATCGATGATCATCAGAACGGGTTTGCTGCTTGGCTTCTTACTGTTCATTGGAGGGTGTGCCGCGGTGGATATCGATGACTATCGGGCCGAGCGCCCGCTGCTCGACCTGAAGTCGTACTTCAGCGGCATCATTGACGGCCACGGGATCTTTCAGGATCGCAGTGGCAAGGTGGTGAAGCGCTTCCATGTGGTGATCGACGCCTCCTGGCAGGGCGACACGGGGACGCTCGACGAGCATTTCAGCTATTCGGACGGCAGCACCCAGCGCCGCATATGGACGATCACCCGGCATGCCGATGGTCGCTACACCGGCCGCGCAGATGACGTCGTCGGCGAGGCCGAGGGGCAGGCGAGGGGCAATGCCTTGCGCTGGCGCTATGTCCTGTCGCTGCCGGTGGATGGCAAGACCTACAAGGTCGATTTCGACGACTGGATGTACCTCATGGACGAACGGGTGATGCTCAATCGGTCCGTGATGAGCAAGTTCGGCCTGCGGCTCGGCGAGCTGAGCCTGTCCTTCATCCGCCGCGAGGGGTGAGGCGATGGCCCTCAATGAACGGATCACCGACTGGCGCGGACGCAGGGTGTGGCTGGTGGGCGCCTCGAGCGGCATCGGCGCGGCCCTGGCGGGTCGGCTGTCGGCACAGGGCGCAAGGCTGGCGCTGTCCGCCCGCAGCGCAGACAAGCTCGCGGATCTGGCCAGCGGGCTGTCGGGCGCGGTGTCGGTGCCGCTCGACGTCACTTCGCCCGGGGCCTTGGCAAGCGGCCGGGAGGCGGTGCTCGAGGCGCTCGGTGGGATCGATCTGGCGATCTTCAACGCGGGCACGTACCGGCCGCTGCGCAGCTGGGAGCTCGACGCGGCCGTGGCCCGCGAGACCGTGGCGGTGAATCTTCTCGGGGTGATGGACGGGCTTGCAGTGGTACTGCCGTCGATGGTCGGCGCAGGCCGCGGCGGCGTTGCAATCGTCGGCAGCGTGGCCGGCTATGGCGGGTTGCCCAAGGCGGTGACCTACGGTCCGAGCAAGGCGGCGCTCATCAACCTTGCCGAGGTGCTTTACCTCGACCTTGCCCCCAGGGGCCTGTCGGTCTGGCTCATCGACCCGGGTTTCGTCGATACCCCGCTCACTGCCGGCAACGACTTCGAGATGCCGGCGCTGATCAGTGCCGACGAGGCCGCCGCCCAGATCATGAAAGGCTTTGCCTCGGGGGGCTTCGAGATCCACTTCCCGAAGCGCTTCACGCGAGTGATGAAACTCCTTCGCCTGCTGCCGCATCGCCTCTATTTCCCACTTATCCGCAAGGTGACCGGCCTGTGAGCACATCCGACGATCTCGATGCCTTCGTGCGATTCTTCGAGCGGCTCTCGCCGGCGACCCTAGATCGACTCGAGGCCATCTACGCTCCGGATGCGTGCTTTCGGGATCCATTCAACGAGGTGCGCGGCGTGCCGGCGATCCGGCGCATCTTCGAGCACATGTATCGGCAGGTCGATGAACCCGCATTTCATGTCAGCGCGCGTTTCCTGAACCCCGACGAGGCGATGCTGGTGTGGCTGTTCAGCTTTCGATTCAAGGGTTCAAGGCAGATCCAGCAACTCGAGGGCACCACGAGGCTGAGGTTCGACGAGCGGGGGCGGGTGACCCTGCACCGCGACTATTGGGATCCCGCGCAGGGCGTCTACGAGAAGCTCCCGGCGATCGGCTCGGTCGCGCGCTGGCTGCGCGCGCGCCTCAGTGCGGGCCGTTGATTGTGCGGGTGCAGCATAAATTCCGCTTAGGTGGATATTAATCCATGCGGCAGCTGATGCATAATCCATTTTGCGTTGCAGCACTTTGATTTTTGTCAAAAAATCGCCTTGCGACCCCCAAAACGGCTGTGGCATGATCGACCGAAGCTGATCGAGGCCCGCATAAAATAATGATTACAGCGGTGTTTCGAGTCCCGGCTTGGTTGTTCCCGGCGTAGCGTCGGAGGCTGCCCCGGCTGATCCCGCTCTGAGTTGCCCCGTCATTCGAGCGTCGATGCGCAGGTCGGCAATGTTCCGCTACGCCTCTTTGCAGGACATGAATTAGGGGTTCGCGCATGAGCAGTGTTGCTCGCACTGGTTTGGCAATTCTCGCCGCAGCATCCGCCTCCTCCGTGATGGCGGAGAGCAGTGTCAATCTTCAGCAACCGGTTACCCAGATCGCAACCGAGATCTACGACATGCATACGCTCATGTTGGTGATCTGCCTGGTGATCTTCATCGCCGTTTTTGGAGTGATGTTCTGGTCGATGTTCGCGCACCGCAAGTCCAAGGGTGCCGTGGCTGCGCATTTCCATGAGAACACCACGGTCGAGATCGTGTGGACCGTGATCCCGGTGCTCATCCTTCTGGGAATGGCATACCCCGCGACCAAGACGGTGATTGCCATGAAGGATACGTCGAATCCCGACATCACCATCAAGGCCACCGGCTACCAGTGGAAGTGGGGCTACGACTACCTCAAGGGCGAAGGCGAGGGGGTCAAGCTGATTTCCAACCTGTCGACGCCGCGCGACCAGCTCGATGGCCGCGAAGCCAAGGGTGACAATTATCTGCTCGAGGTCGACCAGCCGATGGTGGTGCCGGTGGGCAAGAAGATCCGCATCCTGACCACCGCCAACGATGTCATCCACGCGTGGTGGGTGCCGGCGCTGGGCGTCAAGCAGGACGCGATCCCCGGCTTCATCCGCGATACCTGGTTCAGGGCCGACAAGGAGGGTGTCTTCCGAGGCAACTGCGCCGAGCTCTGCGGCAAGGATCACGGCTTCATGCCGATCGAGGTGCACGTGGTTTCGGAGGAGAAGTACGCCGCGTGGGTGGCCGAGCGCAAGGGCATGCAGGCCGCGACGGCCGAAGATCCCAACAAGGTGTGGGACCTCGCCGAGCTGAAGACCCGTGGCGAGCAGGTATTCGCTGCCAATTGCGCCGCATGCCATCAGGCCGACGGCAAGGGACTTCCCCCGGCCTTCCCTGCGCTGGATGGCTCCGCCGTGGTTCAGGGTCCCAAAATGGCCCAGATCGAGACCGTTCTGAAAGGGCGTGAAGGCACGGCCATGGCGGCTTTCGGCAAGCAGCTTTCGGATACCGAGCTGGCCGCAGTGATCACCTATACGCGTAACGCATGGGGCAACCACACCGGCGAGGTGATCCAGCCCGCCGAGATTGCCGCAGCCCGCTGAACGAGTCCGTTTCAATCAATTCGCAAGCCAGCATTCCGACAGGAGGCAGCATGGCAGCCGTCATTCCGGATCATCTACACGACCATCACCATGGGCCCACCGGGCTGATGCGGTGGATTACCACCACCAATCACAAAGACATCGGCACGATGTACATGATCTTCAGCTTCATCATGTTCCTCTCCGGAGGGGTGATGGCGCTGACGATCCGGGCCGAGCTGTTCCAGCCCGGGCTGCAGGTGGTGCAACCCGAGTTCTTCAACCAGCTCACTTCGATGCACGGGCTGGTGATGGTGTTCGGGGCGATCATGCCGGCCTTCGTGGGATTCGCCAACTGGCAGATCCCGCTGATGATCGGCGCCTCCGACATGGCCTTTGCGCGGATGAACAACTGGAGCTTCTGGTTGCTGCCGCCGGCTGCGCTGTTGCTGCTCGGCTCCTTCTTCGTGCCGGGCGGCGCGATGGCGGCCGGCTGGACCATGTATGCGCCGCTGTCGGTGCAGATGGGCATGGGCATGGACATGGCGATCTTCGCGGTCCACATCATGGGCATCAGCTCGATCATGGGGGCGATCAACATCGTGGTGACGGTGCTGAACATGCGCGCCCCGGGCATGACCATGATGAAGATGCCGCTGTTCTGCTGGACCTGGCTGATCACCGCCTACCTGCTGATCGCGGTGATGCCGGTGCTGGCCGGCGCGGTGACCATGGTCCTGACCGACCGTCACTTCGGTACCAGCTTCTTCAACGCCGCCGGTGGCGGTGACCCGGTGCTGTACCAGCACGTGTTCTGGTTCTTCGGGCACCCCGAGGTCTACATCATGATCCTGCCGGCGTTCGGCATCATCTCCGAGATCATCCCGACCTTCGCTCGCAAGCCCCTGTTTGGCTACGCGTCGATGGTCTATGCCACGGCGTCGATCGCGATCCTTTCCTTCACGGTGTGGGCGCACCACATGTTCACCACCGGCATGCCGGCGGTGGGGCAACTGTTCTTCATGTACGCGACGATGCTGATCGCGGTCCCCACCGGGGTGAAGGTCTTCAACTGGGTCGCCACCATGTGGCGCGGCTCGATGACCTTCGAGACCCCGATGCTGTGGGCGACCGGTTTCATCTTCGTGTTCACCATCGGTGGCTTCACGGGGCTGATCTGCGCGATCGCGCCGATCGACATCCAGCTTCAGGACACCTATTACGTGGTTGCCCATTTCCACTACGTGCTGGTGGCGGGCTCGCTGTTCGCGTTGTTTGCGGGGGCCTACTACTGGCTGCCGAAATGGACCGGGCACATGGCCGACGAGCGTCTGGGCAAGATCCATTTCTGGTGCTCGATGGTGTTCTTCAACATCACCTTCTTCCCGATGCACTTCCTGGGTCTGGCCGGCATGCCCCGACGCATCCCCGACTACGCGCTGCAGTTCGCCGATTTCAATGCCCTGGCGACGATCGGCGCTTTCGGGTTCGGCTTTTCGCAGTTGATCTTCATCGTCGTGGTGATCAAGTGCGTGAAGGGCGGCGAGAAGGCGGCGGCGCGTTCCTGGGAAGGCGCGCAAGGCCTCGAGTGGACCGTGCCTTCGCCCGCTCCGCACCATACCTTCGAGGTCCCACCGGTTGTGAAATGAGACAGGCTGAATGGAACTCATGAACGAAGGAAAGCGCCCGGCCAATCTGCGCACGGCATTGATTCTGCTTTCGATCGCGCTGGTTTTTTTCATCGGGATCATGCTCAAGACCTGGTTGTTCGGCAATGCGTGAGTACCGCAGCGAAAATCGCCAGCTATTGATCCGACTGGGCGTCGCGGCCGTTGTGATGTTCGGTTTCGGATTTGCGCTGGTGCCGTTCTACGAGCAGATCTGTGCCGCCGCCGGAATCAACAACCTGCTGCAGCCCGATCGTGTGGCGGTGAATGGCCAGGTCGATGAGACTCGCACGATCACCATCGAGTTCGATGCCAATACCCATGATTTGCCGTGGCAGTTCAAGCCGCTGCAGCGCGAGATAAAGGTTCATCCGGGACAACTCGTGCAGATTGCCTATGAAGTGGTCAACAACCGCGATTACCCGGTGACCGGCCAGGCGATCCCGAGCTACGGCCCGAGGGTGGCAGGCCAGCATTTTCGCAAGCTGGACTGCTTCTGCTTCAGCGGCCAGACGATGGCGGCGAACGAGCGGCGCACGATGCCGGTGGTGTTCGTGGTGGATACCGATCTTCCGGCCGAGGTGAACACCATCACCCTGTCCTATACCTTCTTCGAGGTGGCGGGGACCCAGGCGACCGCACCGAAGGTCGGAGGGCCGGGTTGATGAGCGAGGAAGAGCCGCGCCAGGCAGGCTTCTGGGCGACCTTCAAGGCGGTCTTCTGGTCGTTTGCCGGGGTGCGCAAGCGCAACGACTACCAGCGCGATGCGGGTTCGCTGAATCTCAAGGCCTTGATCGTGGCGGGCATTGCGGGCGGTTTGCTGTTTGTGTTGGCGATCGTCGCCTTCCTGAAACTTGTTGTACGGGTTTGAGCCTGGCGGGCGCGCCTGCTGCCAGATGAATTGTCGGGCTGTTTCGTGTTGCGGCGGTGTGCCGCTGACGGGCGGACCAGATTGCCAGTTGGGAGATCTGTGATGAGTCAGACCTACGAGAAGTATTTCGTGCCGGAGCCCTCGCGATATCCGATCTTCGGATCGATCGCGCTGCTCCTGATCGCCTCCGGGGCCGTGATGTGGCTAAACAAGGTGGGTTCGGGACCATGGACGCTGGCAATCGGCTTTGCCGTGCTGGTGTATATGCTGTTTGGATGGTTCGGGCAGGTGGTCCGGGAATCCGAGGGCGGCAGCTACGGCAAGAACGTGGACGCCTCGTTCCGCTGGTCGATGGGCTGGTTCATCTTCTCCGAGGTGATGTTCTTCGCGGCCTTCTTCGGGGTGCTTTTCTATGTCCGCGTGCTCGGCCTGCCGTGGCTCGCCGACGCCGACAATTCGCTCTTGTGGCCGGGCTTTTCGGCCGCCTGGCCGAGTGCCGGCCCGGTGGTGGAGGATCCTTTCACGCCGATGGCCGCGTGGGGTATCCCGGCGATCAACACGCTGATCCTGCTGAGCTCCGGGGCGACGCTGACCTGGGCCCACTGGGGCATGATGAAGGAGAACCGCGGGCAGCTGAAGACGGGCCTGTTTCTCACGGTGCTGCTCGGCGCGATCTTCCTCACCCTGCAGGTGTACGAATACATGCACGCCTACCACGAGATGAACCTGAAGCTCACCTCGGGCATCTACGGGTCGACCTTCTTCATGCTCACCGGCTTCCACGGGCTGCATGTGACCATCGGCGCGATCATGCTGACCGTAATGCTGTTCAGGGTGATGGCCGGACACTTCACCAAGGAGCATCACTTCGCTTTCGAGGCGACGGCCTGGTACTGGCACTTCGTCGATGTGGTGTGGCTGATGCTGTTTGTGGTCGTCTACTGGCTTTGAGCCGTAGGCATCGGGCTACAGGCGTCCGTTCAACCAACCGCTGGCGAAACCGCCCATCAACAGCAGGAACAGCGTGATCGAAAGCCCGACACGGATCGCAAGCGCCTTGACGGTGCGCTCGCCCTGGCCCTTGTCGCGCAGCAGGAACAGCAGCGCCGAGCCGAGGCTGGCGAGGATCATTAGCAGAAAGACGATTACGACGATGCGCATGGCCAGACCCGGAATCAAGTTGCCGGAGTGTAATCCGAACGCCGACCCCCAGCCAGTCCAGGGCCTTCAAGGGACACGGTGATGGCGGGAAGGGGCTTGATCCGGGCAGTCCCTGCGCTGGCGGGCGTGCTCGTCGCGGCGATTGCCTTCCAGTTGGGCAGTTGGCAGCTCCGCCGCGCGGCTGAGAAGCAGGACTTGCAGGCGCGCATCGAGCGCCTTTCGCAGGAGGAACCGCTCGCCTACGGCGGGGAATCGCCGCCGCAGGAATGGCGGCGATTGAGGGTGGAGGGGCGGTGGCTTGCCGATCGTCCGGCCTACATCGATAACCGCGTGCACGCAGGGCAGGCCGGCTACTACCTGGTCATGCCGCTGCTGCTGGCGGGTTCCGGCGCGGTGCTGCTGGTCAATCGCGGCTGGGTGCCGGTGGGCGCCGACCGCGGTTCGCTGCCCGTCGTCAAGGCGCCCGATGGCGTGGTCGGGCTGACCGGCGTGGCGCGGGTGCCCGAGGAAAGGCCGTTCGCGCTGGCGGAGCGGCAGGAGGACGGTGTGGTATGGCAGAACCTCGACCTCGAGGGGATCGCCGCGCAGTTGGGCCGGACGGTGCTGCCTTTCGTGCTGCAGCAGACCAGCGCGGCGGATGACGGCCTGGTGCGGGACTGGCCGCGGCCCGATGCGGGAATCGAGCGACACAAGGGATACGCATTGCAGTGGTACGGGTTGTGTGCCCTTGCCGTAGTGCTGACGGGAATTCATGTTTTCAGGAGATGGCGTCGCAATGATGACGCGCAAGGCTAAGACGACGCTCACGGTGCTGATACTGGTATGTACCTTGCCAGTGGTGGCTTCCTACGTGACCTACTTCTTCTGGAAGCCCGACTCGACCGTCAACTACGGCGAGCTGCTGGCGCTCGCGCCGGTGCCTTCGTCGGCGCCGCAGCCGCTTGCCGGCGCTGCCGTGGCGGCCGATGGGCTCAAGGGGCGATGGACGATGGTATATGTCTCGGGCGGCGGCTGCGATGCGGCCTGCGAGAGCTCGCTCTACTATATGCGCCAGGTGCGGACCGCGCAGGGAGAGCACATGGAGCGGGTGGGGCGGCTTTGGTTGCTCGACGACGATGTCGCGCCCCGCGCCGAGGTGCTGGCCAGCTACGAGGATATGAGCGTCGCCCGTGCGAATGCCGCCTGGCAGGCCGCATTCGCGGGCGCAAGAGGCCATGTCTCGCTGGTCGATCCGCTCGGCAACCTGATGTTGCGCTTTCCCGCCAATCCCGAGCCCAAGCTGATGATCAAGGATCTCACCCGGCTTCTCAAGTACTCGCGCCTGTGATGAAAACGCTCCGACGCCTCGCTGCCTTCGCGCTGTTGCTGACCCTCGTGGTAGTGGTTTTTGGCGCCTACGTGCGCCTCTCCGATGCGGGCCTGGGCTGCCCCGACTGGCCGGGCTGCTACGGCAAGGCCACGCCCGCCCACGCCGCCGAGCATATCCTCGACGCCCAGGCGATACGGCCCGACGGTCCGGTGAGCCTGCCCAAGGCCTGGAAGGAGATGATTCACCGCTATCTCGCGGCGAGCCTGGGCCTGCTGATCGTGGCCATCGCGGTGCTTTGCTGGCGGCGCCGCAAGGAAGCGGGAGCGGGGGCCGGGCTGGCGCTGGCGCTCGTCGGCGTGGTGGTGTTCCAGGGCCTGCTGGGCAAGTGGACGGTTACCCTGCTGCTCAAGCCGGCCATCGTCACCGGCCACCTCCTTGGCGGACTCACGACCCTGGCGCTGCTCGCCTGGCTCACCTTCCGGCTGCGCGACATGCGGCGCGTGGCGAGCGCCGGCGGCCTGGTCGCGATGGCGCGTATCGGGCTCATCCTGCTGGTGCTGCAGATCGCCCTGGGGGGCTGGGTGAGTACCAACTACGCGGCCCTGGCGTGCACCGATTTCCCCACATGTCACGGCCAGTGGATGCCCGCCGACGCGGACTTCGCGAACGCCTTCCATGTCGTCCGCGAGCTGGGCATGACCGCCGACGGTGAGCTGCTTTCCAACCAGGCCCTGACCGCGATTCACTGGACGCACCGCCTTGGCGCCCTGATCGTCGGAGCCTACCTGCTGCTGCTGGCCTTGCTGATGCTGCGTCACCGGCACAGTGCCCCGCATGGCGCGGCGCTCGGTGCCGGGGTGTTGCTGCAGGTCTCGTTGGGGATCGCCAATGTGCTGACGAGCTTGCCGCTGCCGCTGGCGGTGGCCCACAACGCCGTTGCGGCACTGCTGGTGCTGATCATGGTGTTGATCAATTATCGACTGCGGCGGAGCACCAGCCCCGCCTGGTCTGCAGGGAGGGAGCATGAGAGCGTCTACGCTTGACCTTGAAAACGCCGGCCAGCGGCTTCGCCATTTCTACGTACTGACGAAACCGCGGGTCAATTCGCTGATCGTCTTCTGCGCTGTCATCGGGATGTTTCTCGCGGTCCCGCAGGGCCTGCCTTCGCCGGGTGTGGTGTTTGCGGCGACGCTCGGGATCGCTTTCGTTGCAGGCGCCGCGGCGGCGATGAACTGTCTCATCGAGCAGCGAATCGACGCCCAGATGGCCCGCACGCGGGCGCGTCCGCTGCCGCGGGGCGAGCTCTCGTCGACGGAAACCCTGGCCTTCTCGCTGGTCCTCGGTGGCAGCGGGCTGGGCGTGCTGTATGCCTTCGTGAACGCGCTGACGATGTGGCTGACGCTGTTCACCTTCGTCGGCTACGCGATCGTCTATACCGTCTTCCTGAAGCCGCGCACCCCGCAGAATATCGTCATCGGCGGCGCATCGGGCGCCATGCCGCCGGTTCTCGGCTGGGCGGCGGTGACCGGCGAGGTCTCTGCCGACGCGCTGTTGCTGTTCCTCATCATCTTCGCCTGGACGCCGCCGCACTTCTGGGCACTCGCGCTCTATCGCACCAAGGAATATGCGAAGGCGGGGCTGCCGATGCTGCCGGTGACCCACGGCGCCAAGTACACCCGCTTGAGCGTACTGCTGTACACGCTCATTCTGTTCGGCGTCACCCTGCTGCCATTCGCGACCCGCATGAGCGGCTGGATCTACCTTGTCTGCGCGGTGATCCTCGGCGCGGTGTTCATCCGCTACGCATGGCGCCTCTACGTGAGCTACAGCGACAAATTGTCGCAGCAGACTTTCCGCTACTCGATTGTCTATCTATCATCGCTGTTCGCAGCGCTGCTGGCGGATCACTACATCCGCTTCCAGTAGCGGCTGCGGCCCTGAAGCGCCCCGCTGTCGAGCAGGGCGCAACGCCTACGGACCATGAAATGCCGCTGCGCCTCATCGCCTTCGTCGCCGCCCTCCTGCTTGCAGGGTGTTCGCTGCCGGAATCGCCTCCGTCCTTCCAGAACACCGACATAACCGGCGCCGACTACGCCCAGGATTTCGCCCTTACGGATTTCAACGGAAAGGCGCGGACCCTGGCGGATTTCAGGGGCAAGGTGGTGTCGATCTTCTTCGGCTACACGCAGTGTCCGGACGTCTGTCCGACGAGCCTTTCGACCATGGCCGAAGTGATGCGGCAGCTCGGGCCCGACGCGGAGCGGCTGCAGGTGCTGTTCGTCACCGTCGATCCCGAGCGGGATACCCCCGAGTTGCTGGCGCAATACGTGCCGGCCTTCGACTCGCGCTTCCTGGGGCTGTATACCGATCTTGCCGGCACCGAGGCGCTGGCGAAGAAGTTCAAGGTGTTCTACCAGAAGTCGGGTGATACCTCGGGCCCGAACTACACCGTCGATCACTCGGCCGGTACCTACGTCTACGACCCGAGCGGCCGGCTGCGCCTGTATGTCAAGCACGGTGAGCCGGCGGACAAGGTGGCCGCGGACATTCGCCGGTTGCTTGCGGAGTCCTGAAGCGCCCGCTCAGGCCTGCTGCAGGATCTCGTTCAGGTTTTCGACCAGCGCGAGACATTGCTCCTCTGTGCCGATGGTGATTCGCAGGAACTGATCGATACGCGGCAGCCGGAAGTGACGTACCAGGATGTTGCGCGCCCGCAAGGCCGCGGCGAGTCTTTCGCCGTCATGCCGTGGGTGTCGCGCGAAGACGAAATTCGCGGCCGAGGGCAGGACCTCGAACCCCAACCCCTCGAGCCTGCCGACCAGCGCGTCCCTGCTGTCCATGACCTTGCGACGGCAGGCGTCGAACCACGCCCGGTCTTCGAGCGCAGCCCTGGCGCCGACCTGGGCAAGGCGATCGAGGGGATAGGAATTGAAGCTGTTCTTGATGCGCTCCAGGCCTTCGATCAGCGCTGCCTGGCCGATCGCGTAACCGACCCGCAGGCCCGCGAGCGAGCGGGATTTCGACATGGTGTGCACCACCAGCAGGTTCGCATGGCGGGCCACCAGCCCGATTGCCGATTCACCGCCGAAATCGACGTAGGCTTCGTCGATCACCACCACTGAGTCCGGATTGCCGGCGACGATGCGCTCGATCGCGTCGAGCCCCAGCAGGCGGCCCGTCGGCGCGTTGGGATTGGCGATGATGATGCCGCCGTTGTCGCGCAGGTAGTCCTCGGCCCGGACCTCGAAGTGCTCGCCCAGCGGAACGTTCTCGTAGCGCACACCGTAGAGGCCGCAATAGACGGGGTAGAAGCTGTAGGTGATGTCCGGGAAGAGGATCGGCCGTTCATGCTTGAGCAGGCCCATGAAGACATGGGCGAGCACTTCGTCCGATCCGTTGCCGACGAACACCTGCTCGGGGGCGACCTGGTACAAGCGCGCCAGCGTCTGCTTGAGCTGTTCGGCGTTGGGGTCGGGGTAGAGCCGAAGGCTGGTCCCGTCCTCGCCGAGTTCATCGCGGATTGCCGCGAGCACCCGTGGCGAGGGCGGGTAGGGGCTCTCGTTGGTATTGAGCTTGGTCAGCCGGGCGATCTTCGGCTGCTCGCCGGGAACGTAGGGGGTCAGCTCGCCGACGACGGCGCTCCAGAATCGACTCATTTTGGCGGGTGGTACGCGGCGAAAGGCGCGACAGACGTTGAGATGGCGAGATGTTATCATGGCCAGTCATTCGCTTTTTCCCTTCTCCGTACGGTTCGACAGGTCATGAGGCAAGCCGAAATAAACCGCAATACGCTGGAAACCCAGATCCGCGTGAGCATCGATCTCGACGGCACCGGGCAGGCCCGGCTCGCGACCGGCATCGGCTTCTTCGACCACATGCTCGAGCAGATTGCGCGCCATGGCGCCTTCGACATCGAGATCGAGGCAAAGGGCGATCTGCACATCGATGGGCACCACACCGTGGAAGACGTCGGGATCGCGCTGGGCCAGGCCTTTGCCAAGGCCGTTGGCGACAAGAAGGGACTGACCCGCTACGGCCACGCTTATGTGCCGCTCGACGAAGCCCTGTCGCGTGTGGTGGTCGATCTCTCCGGCAGGCCCGGGCTGGTTTGCGAGGTCGAGTTTACCGCCGGCATGATCGGTGGCCTTGATACCCAACTGGTGTTCGAGTTCTTCCAGGGCTTCGTCAATCATGCCCTGGTGACCCTGCACATCGACAATCTCAAGGGGCGCAATGCCCATCATCAGTGTGAAACGATGTTCAAGGCTTTCGGACGTGCCCTGCGCATGGCGGTCACGCCCGATGCCCGGCTCGCCGGCACCATCCCTTCCACCAAGGGAGTGTTGTGATCGGGCAAGCCCGATTCGAACCTTTCCGCAACACGCATCCGGAATGAATCCCCAATGAACAAGATCGCCGTCATCGACTACGGAATGGGTAACCTGCGCTCGGTCGAAAAGGCCATCGAGCATGTCTCGGGTCGTTCCGAGGTGATCGTCACCTGCGATCCCGGGGTCGTGCGAGGAGCCGATCGCGTCGTCTTTCCGGGCCAAGGCGCGATGCCCGACTGCATTCGCGAACTGGAGGCACGAGGGCTCCACGCCGCCGTGCTCGAGGCCGCGGCGAGCAAGCCCTTCCTGGGAATCTGCATCGGCCAGCAAATGCTTTTCGACCACAGCGAAGAGGGCAACGTACCGGGTCTGGGCGTGTTTCGCGGCGAGGTGCGCCGCTTTCCCGAGGCGCTGATGTTCGCGGCCGACGGCGCCCGGCTCAAGGTCCCGCACATGGGCTGGAACGAGGTGCGCCAGCAAGGGGCGCACGTGCTCTGGGATGGCATTCCCGACGACGCCCGCTTCTATTTCGTGCACAGCTACTACGTCGATCCGGCCGAGCGCGCGATCGTGGCCGCGACCACGGATTATGGCCTGCCCTTTACCAGTGCGGTGGCACGGGCTAATATCTTCGCGGTCCAGTTCCATCCAGAGAAAAGCGCCGAAGCCGGACTTCAGCTGCTTTCCAACTTCATCCGCTGGCAGCCATCGCGCTGAAACCCGCAGCGGTCAATCTCCATCCATCAATGACAATCCCGATATGCTGCTGATCCCCGCAATCGACCTCAAGGACGGTTCCTGCGTCCGCCTCAGGCAAGGCGAGATGGAGGGCGCGACCGTGTTTTCAGAGGACCCGGTGGCCATGGCGCGCCATTGGATCGACGCCGGTGCGCGACGCCTTCACCTGGTCGACCTGAACGGCGCCTTTGCCGGCAAACCCAGGAACGAGGCGGTCATCAAGGCGATCGTCGCTGAGGTCGGCGACGAGATTCCGGTCCAGCTCGGCGGAGGCATTCGCGACCTCGACACCATCGAGCGCTACCTGGACGACGGTATTTCCTACGTCATCATCGGCACTGCCGCGGTCAAGAACCCGGGCTTCCTGCACGACGCCTGCGGCGCCTTCCCGGGCCACATCATCGTCGGTCTCGACGCCAAGGACGGCAAGGTGGCAGTCGATGGCTGGTCGAAGATGACCGGGCACGATGTCGTGGATCTCGCCAAGAAATACGAGGACTACGGCGTCGAGGGAGTGATCTACACCGACATCGGTCGTGACGGCATGCTCTCCGGGGTCAATGTCGAAGCAACCGTGCGGCTGGCCCAGGCGCTGCGCATCCCCGTCATCGCCAGCGGGGGCATCGCCACCGTCGACGATATCGATGCCCTCTGCGCGGTCGAGGAGGAGGGCATCATGGGCGCGATCACGGGCAGGGCGATCTACGAAGGCACGCTCGACTTCGCGGCCGCCCAGGCGCGTGCCGATTCGCTGTCTCCACGCTGAGCCGCCGATCCCATGCTGGCCAAGAGAATCATTCCCTGCCTCGATGTCAACGCCGGACGCGTCGTCAAGGGGGTGAACTTCGTCGAGTTGCGCGACGCCGGTGATCCGGTAGAGGTCGCGAAGCGTTACGACGAGCAGGGCGCCGATGAAATCACCTTTCTGGACATCACTGCCAGCTCCGACGACCGGGACATCATCCTGCATGTCGTCGAGCAGGTTGCCGAACAGGTGTTCATCCCGCTCACCGTCGGCGGTGGCGTGCGTACCGTGGATGATGTCAGGCGTCTGCTCAACGCGGGTGCCGACAAGGTGAGCATCAACACCGCGGCGGTGAACAACCCCCGGGTGGTGGCCGACGCGAGCGGCAAGGTGGGCAGCCAGTGCATCGTGGTGGCGATCGACGCCAAGCAGACCTCGCCCGGCAAGTGGCAGGTATTCACCCACGGTGGCCGCAACAATACGGGCCTCGACGCGATCGAGTGGGCACAGACGGTGGCCTCGCTCGGAGCCGGCGAAATCCTGCTCACCAGCATGGATCGCGACGGCACCAAGATCGGTTTCGATCTCGGCCTGACGCGAGCCGTCTCCGATGCGGTAAGGATTCCGGTCATCGCCAGTGGCGGCGTCGGCACCCTCGAGCATCTTGCCGAAGGCGTGTCCGAGGGACGGGCCGATGCGGTGCTGGCGGCCAGCATCTTCCATTTCGGCCAGCATACGGTGCGCGAAGCGAAGGAATTGATGCGCGCTCGCGGCATCGAGGTGCGTCTATGAGCATTTCCGGACACAAATGGCTCAACGATGTCCAGTGGGACGAACAGGGCCTGGTGCCGGTGATCGCGCAGGATGCGGCCACCGGTGACGTGCTGATGTTCGCCTGGATGAACAGGGAGGCGCTCGGGCGCACCGCCGAAACGGGTGAGGCGGTGTATTGGTCCCGCTCCCGCAGGCGTCTGTGGTTCAAGGGTGAAGAGTCGGGCCATGTACAGCGGGTGCTCGAGATTCGCCTCGATTGCGACAACGATGTGGTTCTTCTGAAGATTGAGCAGATCGGCGGAATCGCCTGCCATACGGGTCGGCGCAGCTGCTTTTTCCAGAAGCTCCACTCAGACGGCCAGTGGGAGGCCGTCGATCCGGTTATCAAAGACCCGAAGGAAATCTACAAATGATCGATATCGAAGTGCTGCACAGGGTGGCCGCAACCCTCGCCGAACGCAAGAAAGCGGATCCGGATTCTTCCTACGTGTCGAGTCTCTACGCCAAGGGAACCGATGCGATCTGCAAGAAGGTGGCCGAAGAAGGGGCCGAGACCATCATGGCGGCCAAGGATGGCGACCGTCTTCACCTGGTCTGGGAGGTGACCGATCTCTGGTTTCATTCACTGATCCTGCTGACGCATTTCGGCTTGTCGGTTGATGACGTGCTGGCCGAGTTCCGTCGCCGCGAGGGCGTCTCGGGAATCGACGAGAAGCGATCCCGGGACAAGTCCTGAGCTTCCCTGCGATGGAAGACTGCATCTTCTGCAAGATCGCCGCCGGCGACATTCCGGCAACCCGGGTGTACGAGGATGAATATATTCTCGCTTTCCCGGATATCCAGCCGCAGCGTCCTGTCCATATCCTTGTGATCCCCAAGCGCCATATTCCCTCGCTGGCGCACGCGGGCCCCGGGGATCAGGCGCTGCTGGGCCGGATGTTGGCGGTGGCGCACCGGATTGCGGCGGATCAAGGTAGCCCCGATGGGTTTCGGGTGATTGTGAACACCGGCGAGATCGGTGGTCAGGAAGTGATGCACCTGCACATGCACATCGTGGGCGGGCAGGATCCGATCGGACCGATGCTCAAACATCAGTAAGGAGAAGGAAATGGGTTCATTCAGCATCTGGCATTGGTTGATCGTGCTGGTCATCGTAATGCTCGTATTCGGCACCAAGAAGCTCCGCAACATCGGCCAGGACCTCGGCGGTGCGGTCAAGGGCTTCAAGGAAGGCATGAAGGAGGCCGGCGAACCGGCTGGAGAGAACCAGAAGATCTCCGGCAGCGGACAGACCATCGACGCCGAAGCCAAGGAAAAGAGCCATTCGTGAGTTCTTGTGGTGGCGGGCTGACGCGTTCAGCAGTGCCTGCCTGAGCGTGGTCTTTCAAGGCGTGTGAGCAAATGTTCGACATCGGATTCTCCGAACTCATGCTGATCGGAATGGTGGCGCTCGTCGTCATCGGCCCGGAGCGTCTCCCCAAGGTCGCCCGCACCGTCGGACACCTGCTTGGCCGCGTCCAGCGCTACGTGTCGGACGTCAAATCGGACATACAGCGCGAGATGGACCTGGACGAGCTGAAAAAGCTTCAGTCCCAGGTCAAGGATTCCGCTCGCGAGCTCGAATCGTCGTTTCGTGGACAGGTGAGCGATGTGGAATCCTCCATTCGCCACACGACGGAGCAGGCCGGGGCTGAACTTTCAGCACTGGAAAAGCAGGTAAGGGGCGATCCTTCGGCCGCTGCCGAATCCTCGGCGGGCGAGGCCGGCGCCGCGAGCGCGAAACCGCAGTTGGAACTCGGCCTGGAAGCGTCGCATGCGGCGGTCCGCGACAAGAGCCCATGACTGGCCGGATCCACACACCATGACCGCGATGCAGGACACCTTTCTCGCCCACCTGATCGAGCTCCGCGATCGACTGCTCAAGGCGATCGTCGCCGTGGTGGCGATTTTCGTTTGCCTGATGCCCTGGGCAGGAAACATCTACGATATTCTCGCCACGCCGATGCTGCAGACCCTTCCCGAGGGCACGCGGATGATCGCAACCGGTGTGGTGACGCCATTCTTCGTCCCGGTGAAGGTCACGCTGATGCTGGCCTTCGTACTGGCGCTGCCAGTGGTCCTTTTTCAGGCCTGGGCGTTCGTGGCGCCCGGGCTATACGCCCACGAGAAGCGGCTCGCGCTGCCGATGGTGCTGGGCAGCACCGTGCTGTTCCTGCTCGGCATGGCGTTCTGCTACTTCTTCGTGTTCCGCACGGTGTTCCATTTCATTGCGGAATTCGCGCCGAAAAGCATTACCCCGGCGCCGGATATCGAGCAATACCTTTCGTTCGTGATGACCATGTTCATGGCTTTCGGGCTGACCTTCGAAGTGCCTGTGATCGTGGTGCTGCTGGTCAGGGTCGGGGTGGTCGACGTGGCAAAGCTCAAGGAGGCCCGGCCCTATGTCATCGTCGGCGCTTTCGTGGTTGCCGCGGTCATCACGCCGCCCGACGTGATTTCGCAGTTCATGCTTGCGGTGCCCATGTGGCTGCTCTACGAACTCGGAATACTTGTCGCACGGACCATGAACAAACCTCAGGAAGCCGATTCGGACTACCGGCCGATGTCCGGCGAAGAAATGGATCGGGAACTCGACCGCCTCGAGTCCGATACCGAAAGCAGCAAATAGGCGAGCGGCCCCCTGCCGCGCATCGCCGGGGCCGGAGGCGTCCCTCGCGGGCCTGTGGTCCTGCTCCGCTGCCTGTGCCGCCCGAGCAGCAAATCCTGTCGCACGAATGGCCCTCGCCCCGCTGGGGCGCTCCGGCAGGCCGATCCCGCAAGATCGCCTCGACCGCCAGTCGCCAAGCCTTACTTGCGCGACTGCTCGAGGAGTGGCCTGCGGCCGATTTCGACGTCGAGGTCGGTGTCCTTGCCCTTGCGGCGCAAGTGAAAGCGAACCTGGCTGCCCGGCGCCAGCCTGGAGATCGCCTCGAGCATGTTCTGGGCATCGGAGATGTCGCGTGTGTCGATTGCCAGCAGGATGTCGCCGGGGCGGATGCCGGCGCGCTCCGCCGGACTGCCGCGGACCACGCCGGCGATCAGCGCGCCTTTCGACACCGGCATGCCGAACGAGTCGGCCAGCTCGGGCGTGATTTCCTGGATTTCCACGCCGATCCAGCCCCGCACCACCGAACCGGTGCTGATGATCTGCTCCATGACATCCCGAGCCAGCGAAACCGGAATCGCAAAACCGATGCCCAGCGATCCGCCGGAACGCGAGTAGATCGCGGCGTTGACCCCGACGAGATTGCCCTCGGCATCGACCAGCGCGCCACCCGAGTTGCCGGGATTGATCGCTGCATCGGTCTGGATGAAATTCTCGAAGGTGTTGATGCCCAGGTGCGAGCGCCCGAGTGCCGAGACGATGCCCATGGTGACGGTCTGGCCAACGCCGAACGGGTTGCCGATTGCCAGCACCACATCGCCGACCGCAAGTGAATCGCCCGGTGCGAGGGTGATCGATGGCAACGCGTCTCCGGTCTTGATGCGCAAGACCGCGAGATCCGACTCGGGATCGCGGCCGATGATCACCGCCTCGAACTTGCGCCCGTCGTAGAGCGCGACCTCGATATCATCCGCGGTTTCGATGACATGGTTGTTGGTGAGAATGTAGCCATCGGGGCTCACGATCACACCCGACCCCAGCCCGGCCGCCTGGCGCTCGGCCTGGTTGCCCAGACGGTCGCCGAAGAAATGGCGGAATACCGGATCGTCCATGAAGGGATTGCGCGGAGTGCGCGTCTGCTTGCTGGTGTACACATGCACCACCGCAGGCAGCGCGCGTTTCGCCGCCGGCGCATAGGAGCCGGCACTCACCGCCGCGGCGGGCTTGTCGGGGCTGACCGCCTCGCGCAAGGCCACCACGGTAGGGTTGGCCGAAGGCGCGCCATTGCCCAGCCAGTCCGGGCGCAGCGTGCTGACAACGAAGATGGCGGCCACGCTGATGGTGACGGCCTGGGCAAAAATCAGCCAGAGGCGGCGCATAATGAGATTCTTTGACCCGCCACACATCGGGGTGGCCATGGTCCGTGCTTTATGGAGGAGCCTTGAAATGCAGCGCGATGATCTTCGGCACTATCTTGACGAGCTGCTGGAGGTGGCGCGCACGCGGGATTATTGCCCAAACGGACTGCAAGTGGAAGGACGGGCCGAGATCCGTCGTCTCGTCTGCGGTGTGAGTGCCAGCCAGTCGCTGATCGAGCAGGCGGTTGCCCGCGAGGCCGACGCCGTGATCGTCCACCACGGCTATTTCTGGAAGGGCGAGGACCCCTGTGTCACCGGAATTCGGAGGCGGCGGCTGGCAGCGCTTCTCGCCGCCGACATCAACCTGTTCGCGTTTCACCTTCCGCTCGACCTTCACCCGGAATTCGGCAATAACGCCCAGCTCGCGAAGGTGATGGGATGGACTGCGCAAGGGCGTTTCGGCGAGCAGGATCTCGGCTTCATCGGATGCACGGCGGAGCCCTCGAGCGCAGCGCGGGTGGCGCGCTCAGTGGCCGCGAAGCTGGGCCGCGACCCCTTGCTGATAGGCGACCCGGAGCGCAATGTGAGGAAGATCGCGTGGTGCACCGGCGCGGCGCAATCCTTCTTCGAGTCCGCGATCGCCGCCGGCGCCGATCTCTATGTTTCCGGAGAGATTTCCGAGCAGACCGTGCATCTTGCGCGCGAATCGGGGGTGCCCTACCTGGCCGCAGGCCATCATGCGACAGAGCGTTACGGCGTGCATGCGCTGGGCGAGCACCTGCGCGCGCGCTTCGGCCTGGAGTGCGAGTTCGTCGACCTCGACAACCCGGTGTGAGCAGCGGGCGAATGTGGTCTCGACGAATACGGCCGATGTGAACCCGGAAACCGCAGTTGACCGCTTGCGCATCCGCGCGTCCATCCGAAACCCCGAAGTTTCTTGGCTCCGACGACGATCAGCCGTTGGGTGAAGGCGCGACGCGCCCGCGCACATCTGTCAGGCCGCGTGGCCAAGTTGCTCTTCGTTGCAGCATGCAGGCTGCGCCTTGCCGCGCCTTGCCAGACGCACACTTGCGTGTGTAACGGCGGTTTCTAGGTCGAAACCGGATTGCCCGCGTCCGGGGTGGCTTCGCGGTAGGCGCCGAGATGCTGGTTCAGGATGCCCAGCAAGCACAGGATGTCGTCGATGACGGCCAGCGGAAAGCCCTGTCGGGTACCGTCGCGGTTGTCGCGAAGCAATTTGTGCAGATAGGCCTGGCACTCGACCGTACCCCACAGGCGCTCCAGCTCGGCGATGATATGCGGCATGCGCTCGATCGTTTCCGAAGAGGCCTTCTCCATGTCGAAATCATCCCATTCGACCACCTTGACGTTGAAGGTCCGGTTGAGCTGCTGAGTGAGGCCATCGAATTCGGCGCGCATGTCGGCGGTCTTGTAGACCTCGAGCAGTTTCAGCCACGGCACCACCGCCTGCTTGGGATTGCCGCGAATGAAGTCCGCGAGGGTCTGGGCTGCGCCCTGGACGCGGCCGAACGACATCATGATCTCGGCAAGCTCGACGGCCGAGTCGTGTTCGCCGGCGAGATCCTCTTCAGCCAACGGAAGCGGGGCAACCGTTTGTTCGGGCGGCAGTGAATTGGGCGGCTCCCAGTCGAGTGGTGCAAAATCCATCGAGCTCATGGGCTCGCCGAGCGCCTCGTGGCCGCTTTCGGCGGCCGCGGCGGGGTGAGCCTTGGCGGCCGCGATGCCGGGTTCGGCCCGGATTTCCGGATCGCCCGGGCCTTCCGAGTCGCCCGGGCCTTCCGAGTCGCCCGAGGCGAAGAAGTCGGCCTCTTCGCGCTCGCGATCCAGCCGCTTGCGTCGCAGGTAGAGCGCAAGCAGACCCGCGACCAGGGCGAATCCGGCGATGGCGAGCAAGAACTGCCACCAGCTCGATGCGGCGGAGTCGGCCTCGGCGGCCACGGGCCCTTGCGGGGGGGCTGGCGGGCGTTGAGTCTCGAGTCCACCTGTTTCGTTGGCGACGGCCTGATCGGCTTGCGCCGCGCCGATGCCGAGCTTGCCCGCTTCGCTCGTCAGGTGGCGCTGGTATTGCTCGAGCTCGCGGATTTTGCTTGCGATCTCGAGCTGGGCAATGATCTTCTCGTCGAGTGCCAGCAGCAGGCGTTGCTCCTGACGCATGCGTTCGCGCTCATCATCGCTGGTTCGCCCCACGAGGCCGGGATCCGACAGCGAGAAGGAGAGCTTGAGATCCGGCGGCGGGGCATCGCCGATGACGGTGAGGCGGTCACCGCCCATGGCGCCCGGGGTGGGTGCCGATGCCGGTGGTGTGGCGGCCGCCTCGGTGCTCGCGACAGGTGCGGCGGTGCTGGCCTTTGGAGCGCTTTCGGCACGTGGTGTGCTCGGTGCCGCCGTGGCGCGTGGTGCGCGGGTCGCGGCGGGCGGTGTCTCGGCCTGGCGGCGCAGCGCGGCGATGTCGAGTGCGGCCTCGTCGGCCATCGGGCGGCTCGTCGACGCCCGGTTGGGAAACTGGTCGGGATGCGCACGTCGCGCCGCGGCAACGAAGCGTCGCCTGAGATTTCGATCGCCCGGATAGAGGCGTTGCGCCAGCTCGTTGAGGGTCGGGGCGGCATCCCGGGCAGGTGCGGACTCGGCCATCGCGGGATGTTCGGACGGCGCGGTTCTGGCGGGCCGGGGTTCCGGCTGGGCCTGCGGCCTGGCGATGGCGGAGGGCAGAAGCAGTGGGTATTCGCGCCTCAGCATTCCTTCGCAGCTCAGCTCGAGGCCGAGCATCACGATCGGATCGTAAACCGGTTGGCTGGAGCTGACGATGATCCTGCGGTTCTGTCCCGTGCCGGTGAGCGCAATGCGCGCCTGCCTGACCCAGGGAAGATCCGCGCCGCTTCCCGGGGAGAGGCGGATGCAGGAGCTATCCGCGCTTGCGCCTGCGATCAGGGTGATTTCGATTCTCAGCGGCTCGCCGATTGCCGACTGACCGACGACGCCGCCAAGACCAATGGCATGGGCCCATCCGCTCGCCAGGAGGGTCAGGCCGGTCGCTGCTGCAGCGGGAAAATTGCGCATCGTCGATGTTTGTATGTTGTTGGCGCAGTTTGCGAGTCTATCGGGTGCTGCCGGCGGGGCGCCACCTTCCAGACGAAATAGCGCTCATTGTAATGAACTTGTGCGGGCTTGCATCGTGACGATGTACCGATTTTACGGATTTGTACTTTTTCGGGACGGCCGTGTTGCCGTGTATCATCGGTGTTTCTCCCATACGCCAACGTACGCAAGTGCCGCCATGCCATTGCCCGAACCCGCTTGTCCGCGCCAGCGCGCGCATCGAAGATCGATCACCATCGACGGCTATCTGCGCGAGGACGGCTTGCTCGAACTCGAAGGCCGGCTGACCGACGTGAAGGATGTCGATTACCAGGTGGCTTCGGGCCTGCGTCCTGCGGGCGAGGCGCTGCACGACATGCTGGTGCGGATCGTCATTTCGGAAGACTTCACGATCGTGGACGTCTGCGCCGTCTCCGACAGCGTGCCCTATCCCGGTGGCTGCGACACCATCGGTCCGGCATATCGCCAGTTGATCGGCCTCAACCTCGTGAGGGGGTTTCGCAAGACGGTCGGCGAGATGTTTGCCGATGTTCGTGGTTGCTCGCACATGACGGAGCTGCTGTTCAGTTTCCCGACCGCGGCAATCCAGACCTTTGCCACCTTCCGCACCGACACCGGCGAGGCGCAGGATGACCGGAAACCGTTTCAGCTCGATCGTTGTCACGCGCTCGACACGGGGAGCGAAACGGTGCGCCGCTACTATCCGCGCTGGTATCGCGCCGATGGCGAGCCAAAAGCTGAATAAGCCGGTGAGGAAGCGCAAAAATCACGCTGTCGTTTAAGTTATAATCCCCGGCTCCGGGGCTTCGTGCGCCGGAGCTGCGCGTGTCGTCTCCAGGGACGGCCGCGGGAGCGGTCGCGAGTCCGGCTGAGGGAGAGCGGAGCCGTGACCGTGGAGGGGTGCCTCCATCGTCCCATCAACTAAATGTTCGCGTTGCCATTTTGGCGATAGCGACTTCGATCGAAGGGCTACCATGAAGATTCATGAGTATCAGGCAAAAGAAATACTGAGGAAGTATGGCGTCGTGACACCTCGCGGCATCCCCTGCTTCTCGGTGGACGAGGCAGTGAGCGCTGCCGAGCAACTCGGCGGGTCGATCTGGGTCGTCAAGGCCCAGATCCACGCCGGCGGACGCGGCAAGGGTGGCGGCGTCAAGCTGGCCCGTTCCAAGGACGAGGTTCGTCAGACCGCCAGCGAGATCCTGGGCATGCAACTGGTGACGCACCAGACCGGCCCCGAAGGCCAGAAGGTTCGCCGGCTGCTGGTCGAGGAAGGCGCGGACATCAAGAAGGAATACTACGTCGCCGCGCTGACCGACCGTGCAACCCAGAAGGTTGCCATGATGGCCTCCTCCGAAGGCGGCATGGACATCGAGGAAGTCGCCCACAACACCCCGGAAAAGATCATCAAGGTCTTCGTCGATCCGCTCGTCGGCCTCACCGACGCACAGGCCACCGAACTCGCCAACGGTATCGGTGTTCCTGCCGGCTCGCTGCCCCAGGCAATCGATACCCTCAAGAAGCTGTATACCTGCTACATGGATACCGATGCCTCGCTGGCGGAAATCAATCCGCTGATCCTCGAAGGCAACGGCAACATCAAGGCCCTCGACGCGAAGTTCAACTTCGATTCGAACGCGCTCTATCGTCATCCCGACATCGTCGAGATGCGCGACCTCGACGAGGAAGATGCCGACGAGGTCGAAGCCTCGAAGTTCGATCTGGCCTACATCTCGCTCGACGGCAACATCGGTTGCCTGGTTAACGGTGCGGGTCTGGCCATGGCCACCATGGACACCATCAAGCTGTTCGGTGCCGAGCCGGCCAACTTCCTCGACGTGGGCGGCGGCGCCACCACCGAGAAGGTCACCGAAGCCTTCAAGATCATGCTCAAGAACCCCAAGGTCAAGGGCATCCTGGTGAACATCTTCGGCGGCATCATGCGCTGCGACACCATCGCCACGGGCGTGGTCGCCGCTGCCAAGGAAGTGCATCTCTCCGTTCCGCTGGTCGTCCGCATGAAGGGAACCAACGAAGACCTCGGCAAGAAGATCCTCGTCGAGTCCGGTCTTCCCATCATCTCTGCCGACACCATGGCCGACGCGGCAACCAAGATCGTCGCCGCGGTCAAGTAAGGAGCGTTTGAATGTCAATCCTGATCAATAAAGACACCAAGGTCATCACCCAGGGCATTACCGGGAAGACCGGCCAGTTCCATACCGAGAAGTGCATCGAGTACGCGAACGGCAAGAACTGCTTCGTGGCGGGCGTGAACCCCAAGAAAGCCGGCGAAAAGATCTTCGACGTGCCCATCTTCGCAACCGTCAAGGAAGCCGCCGCCGACACCGGCGCGACCGTTTCGGTCATCTACGTGCCGCCGGCAGGTGCCGCCGCCGCGATCTGGGAGGCCTGCGAGGCTGACCTCGATCTGGCGATCTGCATCACCGAAGGCATCCCGGTTCGCGACATGCTCGAAGTGCGCAACAAGATGAAGGCCAAGATTGCGGCCGGTGGCAAGGAAACCCTGCTGCTGGGCCCCAACTGCCCGGGCCTCATCACGCCGGACGAAATCAAGATCGGCATCATGCCGGGCCACATCCACAAGAAGGGTCGCATCGGCGTGGTTTCGCGCTCCGGCACCCTGACCTACGAGGCAGTCGCACAGCTCACCGAGATCGGCCTGGGGCAGTCCTCCGCTGTCGGTATCGGTGGTGATCCGATCAACGGCATCAAGCACATCGACGTGATGCGCATGTTCAACGACGATCCCGACACCGACGCGGTGATCATGATCGGCGAGATCGGCGGCCCCGACGAGGCGGAAGCCGCGATGTGGTGCAAGGAAAACATGAAGAAGCCGATCGTCGGCTTCATCGCCGGTGTCACCGCCCCGGCCGGCAAGCGCATGGGTCACGCAGGTGCGCTGATCTCCGGCGGTGCCGATACGGCCGATGCCAAGCTCGCCATCATGGAAGAGTGCGGCTTCACCGTGACGCGCAACCCGTCGGAAATGGCCAAGCTGCTCAAGGCGCTGCTCTAGGCGCGCCCCGAGTGGAACAAGGGCGCCGGAATTCCGGCGCCTTTTTTTTGTTTCTCCGCCGCCTTTGGCGACGAACGGTTCCACTGCGCGCTGGATTGGTGGACAATGCGGGCACGGTGCAGCCAATCGGGTGTATTGATATCAGGCTTGAGCGCGAATGGATTTATCCAACCTTGACGACGACGTGCTGAACGGCGGCCCCGATGCGGACGAGCCGCTTGCCATCGTGACCCGCACCGACATCGGCAAACTGCGTGTGCGCAACGAGGATGCCGTTGCGGCGAGTCAAATCCACGGCTGGATCGTGCTTGCCGACGGCATGGGCGGCTACCGTGGCGGGGATGTTGCGGCGCGGATCGTCGTCAAGGAGATCTCCGCTGCCTGCGAGCAGGCCGCGGGTGTCGCTGGCGAGGGTGATTCGATCAGCGAGGTGCTTTGTGAAGCGGTGCGCTCGGCAAACCGGGCGATCCTGCGCGAGGCGTGCTGCCGCCCTTCGCTCTCGGGCATGGGCTCGACCGTCGTCGCGGCAGCCATCGATGGCCGCGAGCTGGTGCTTGCCCATGTCGGCGATTCCCGTGCCTACTGTTTCGCCGACGGGGTGCTCGAGCAACTCACGCGCGATCATTCCTTGTTGCAGGAGCGGATCGACGAAGGCATGATTAGCGCCGCCGAAGCGCAATCGGCGCCGGGCCGCAACCTGCTCACGAGGGCGCTGGGTGTCGATCCCGAGGTGGACGTGGCCTGCCTGCGGCACCCGCTGGCCAAGGGTGGGCTGTACCTGCTGTGCTCCGATGGACTCACCGACATGGTCGATGACGCCGACATCGCGCTGACGCTCGAGAGCGTCGGCGTCAACCTGCCACTTGCCGCCGAGTGTCTGGTGCAACTCGCGAACGATCGGGGCGGAAGGGACAACATCACCGTGGCACTGCTTGCCATAAACGCGGTGCCGGAGCAGGCTGGCGGATGGTTCGGGCGCCTCGCCGCCCGATTGAAATGAGCTATCGACAGGTACGGGACTGATGCCTAAGCTGATTCTGAGCATGGATGGACTGGTTCTGAAAGAGATCGTCCTCAACAAGGAGCGGATCTCGATCGGCCGCAAGGCGCACAATGACATCCAGATCGACAATCTTGCGATCAGCGGAAGCCATGCCGTGATCACCACGATTCTCGACGATGCCTTTCTCGAGGACCAGAACAGCACCAACGGCACCTACGTGAATGGCCAGCCGGTAAAGAAGCACGCCCTGCAGAACAATGACGTCGTCGAGCTGGGCAAGTACCGCATCAAGTACGTCAAGGACAGCTCGGCGCCTGCGCTGAATCCCTCCGAGTTTGTCGACACCGCATCGCTCAAGCCGCTCGAGATCCCGAGTGACCGGGTCGTCGCCCATACCCCTGAGGTGGCCGATTCGACGGATCAGCACATCGATGCGACCGCGACCCAGGTGGTGCCGCACGGCATGGATGCGGACGTGCAGCCGACGCGTTCGGCCGCACCGGAATTCGCCACCCAGACCGGGGTGATCCAGGTCCTGAGTGGCAGCAACGCGGGACGCGAGCTGGTGTTGACCAAGTCGCTTACCACGCTTGGCAAGCCCGGCCAGCAAGTCGCGGTCATCACCCGGCGCCCGCATGGCTATTTCATCACCCACGTGGAAGGCTCGAGTTTTCCGCTGGTTAATGGAAAAGCGCTCGATGCGCAGGCGCGCTTGCTGAACGAACAGGACGTGATCGAGATCGCAGGGGTGAAGATGTCCTTCTTTTTTCGTGAGCCTGGCTGAAGTCTCTCCCGGCCGACCTTCGTGATGTAGTGCGCAGCGCCCGTCGCGTCTTGCGGGTTACCTTTCGCCATTAAACATGGCTGCTGGACTCTCTCCGGCAGCTCCGTTCTGGTGTAATCCGGTCGAATGAAATTAACGGTGTTGGGGTGCAGTGGAGGAATCG
Source organism: Zoogloeaceae bacterium (assembly GCA_024235595.1). Classification (GTDB taxonomy): domain Bacteria; phylum Pseudomonadota; class Gammaproteobacteria; order Burkholderiales; family Rhodocyclaceae; genus Cognatazoarcus. Next base: position 76,248 of record JACKMC010000011.1, read on the forward strand.
GTGGGGCCGAGCGCCGGACCACGGCCTTCCTCGTTGACGATGACATTCTCATCGACGGCGGAAGCGGGGTCGGAGACCTCTCCTACGAGGCGCTGCTGCGCATCGATCACATCTTCATCACCCACGCCCACCTCGATCATGTCGCCTTCATCCCCTTTCTGGTGGATACCGTCGGTGATGAGCGTCAGCGGCCGATTACGCTCCACGGTACGCGCGAGACGCTGCATATCCTGCGCTCGCACCTCTTCAACTGGCTGGTGTGGCCGGATTTCTCGACCATTCCGGATCGCAACCATCCCTTCCTGCGCTATCAAGAGGTCGCCGTCGGTGACGTGATCGAGCTTGGCGGGCGCAAGATCAAGCCCATGCCCGCGCATCACACCGTTCCGGCGGTCGGCTACAGCATCGACAGTGGGAAGGGGCAGCTGGCGTTTACCGGCGATACCACCTATTCCAAGGAGGTGCTCGCGGCGATCAACGCATTGCCGAACCTGCGCCACCTCATCATCGAGGCGGCCTTTCCGGATGCGCTGCAGGGGCTGGCGCTGGCGTCGCGCCACCTGTGCCCGGCGCTGCTCGCCATGATGCTGAACGAACTCGAGGTCCGGCCCGACGTCTACGTGACACATCTGAAGCCCGGCAAGGGCAAGCGCATCATGGCCGAGATCGGTGCCTACAACGCGTCGATGCCGGTGCACCGGCTGCGCCAGGGGATGGTGCTCGAGTTCTGAGCTGCGCCTGCGCCGGGGACGCAGTGGGGTGGCCACGAAGCGGCATTTCGATCCCTTGTTCCAATCCGGGCTAGAATCGCGCGGTTGGGGACGGGCCCGGGGAAGGGGCCCGGCAATCGCGTGGGAGGTGGCAAACCGATGAATCGAGCCTACGGCAAGGCTTCAAGTGGAACCGATGTGGGCAGCAGGCTGGCCTTCTTCAAGGGCTTGCAGCGCATCACCACGCGTATCCATGCCACGCGAAACATCGACGAGATCATCTTCGACCTGTCGGCCGACCTGTGCGAGCTCTTTCATGCCGAGCGAATCACCATCTACACGGTCGACGATTCGCGCACTGCGATCCATTCCAAGGTCAAGAGCGGTCTGCATACCATCAGCACCATTCGCCTTCCGATCGCCGCCAACAGCGTTGCCGGCTATGTAGCGCTGTCGCACAAGCTGGTCAACATCGCCGACGTCTACGACAGCGACGAGCTCGAGGCGATCAGTCCCGAACTGCGATTCCGCAAGGAGGTGGACGAGCACTCCCGCTTCCACAGCAAGCAGATGCTGGTGGCGCCGATCGTCGATCCCGACAAGGGGCAGCTCCAGGGCGTGATCCAGCTCATCAATACCTTCGACGGCAAGCCGTTTTCCGAGGTCGCCGAGGAGGGTCTGCTGGGGCTCACGCAGACCCTTGGTGTCGCCTTCGCGCAGCGGGTGCAGTCGCAGAGCGGCCTGCGTTCGCGCTATGAATCGCTGGTGGCCGACAAGCGGATCTCCGCCGACGACCTGGCCGAGGCCTCGCGTACCGCGCGCCAAACCGGCATTCGCACCGAGGACGTGCTGATCGCCGAATACGGGCTGCAGCTCTCCGAGATCGGCGAGGCGCTTGCCAGGTTCTACAACACGCCCTACGAGCCCTTCCACCCTGATCGCGTCAAGCCCCTCGATCTGCTGCGGCACATCAAGCGCGAGTATGTCGAGCAGAGCCACTGGCTGCCGCTGGAAGAAACCAACGAGGGCATCCTCATCATGACCGTCGATCCCGAGCAGGTGCAGGCCTCGCGGATCGCCCACAACGTCTTTCCGAAGGGCAAGTTCGTCTATCACGTCACCACCTACCGCGAGTTTGCGCAGACCATCGACCAGTTCTTCGCCATGAGCCTCGACCTCGGTTCGGTGGACGACATCCTCTCTGACATGGGCGAGGACGAATACGAAGGCACCAGCACCGCCGACGACGTCTCCGCCGCGGCCGACAACGAACTCGTCAAGCTGGTCAACAAGATCATCATCGACGCCTACAAGCAGGGCGCCTCCGACATCCATATCGAACCGCGCCCGGGCAAGGAAAAGACCCGCATCCGTTTTCGCAGGGACGGCTCGCTGGTGCCCTACATCGAGGTCCCGGCCAGCTATCGCAGCCCGCTGGTGACGCGCCTCAAGATCATGTGCGACCTCGACATCTCCGAGCGCCGCAAGCCGCAGGACGGCAAGATCAAGTTCCGCAAGTACGCGCCGCTCGACATCGAGCTGCGGGTCGCCACCGTGCCCACCGCCGGCGGGGTGGAAGACGTGGTGATGCGCATCCTCGCCAACAGCGAGCCGATCAAGATCGACGAACTCGGCCTGCTCGGCCCCAACCTCGAGCGGCTCAAGCAGGCCATACAGAAGCCCTACGGCATCTTCTTCGTGTGCGGCCCCACCGGCTCGGGCAAGACCACCACGCTGCATTCCATCCTTGGCTACATCAACACCCCCGACACCAAGATCTGGACCGCCGAAGATCCCGTCGAGATCACCCAGAAGGGGCTGCGCCAGGTGCAGGTCAATCGCAAGGCCGGGCTCGACTTTCCGACCGTGATGCGCGCCTTCCTGCGTGCCGACCCCGATGTGATCATGGTCGGCGAGATGCGCGACAAGGAGACCGTGTCGATCGGCCTCGAAGCCTCGCTCACCGGCCACCTGGTGTTCTCCACCCTGCATACCAACAGCGCGCCCGAGTCCATCGTGCGCCTGCTCGACATGGGCATGGACCCCTTCAATTTCGCCGATGCGCTGCTCGGCGTGCTGGCGCAGCGCCTCGCCAAGCGATTGTGCAAGAAATGCAAGGCGCCCTACCATCCCGAGGAGGCCGAGGTGAACAGCCTGCTCGGCGAATATTGCGAAGACCTGCGCCTCACCCCGGTCTTCCGTGAAGATCCGGCCGCAGCCCGTGCCGCCATCCTCGAGGGCTGGCGCGAGCGCTATGGCGACAAGCAGGGCCGCTTCACGCTCTACAAGCCGGTCGGTTGCGACGAATGTACCAAGGGCTACAAGGGCCGCCTCGGCCTGCACGAGCTCATGCTCGGCTCGGACGAGGTCAAGCGCCTCATCCAGGAGCGCGCCCGCGTCGCCGACCTGCTCACCGTGGCGCTCGCCGAAGACATGCGCACCCTGCGCCAGGACGGCATCGAGAAGGTCTTCTCGGGCATCACCGACATGGCGCAGGTACGCAAGGTCTGCGTGCGCTGAGGCAGCGCGGCCGGGGGCGCCGCGCACGGGCCATGCCGGCGCAGGCGGGCGGCTGGTCCGGTGCGACCCCTCGCGCAGCCGGCCATGCGGGTCGTGGCCCCGCCATCCGCCAGACATCCATCGCGCGTGAGCGGACACCGGCACCGCGCAGTCCGGCCGATCGCGCATCTGCCCGCGTAGCGCATCCGTGACAAATTCACGTCGCCGCCGACGCCGCATCACGAAAGTCTGCCGCTCCGGGGCACCCGAGGTGACGGAAATCGTCACTTTGCGCAGCTCAAGTCGCCTCGCGGATTGCCTCACTTTTGCGTAAGCGCCTGAAAGCAAAGAAGATGTTGTTCGATACGCAAAGCTGGCACGGCGACTGCATATAGAGAGCCAAGACCGGGGAGCACCCGATCGGAATTCCCTCTCACACAAGGAGATGCAAAATGAAAAAGGCTCAACAAGGTTTTACCCTGATCGAACTCATGATCGTGGTGGCAATCATCGGTATTCTGGCTGCGATCGCGCTGCCGGCCTATCAGGACTACACCATCAAGTCGCAGGCAACTTCCGCGCTTGCGGAGATCACCCCGGCCAAGACTCTGTTCGAAGTTGTCACCAACACCGGAAAAACCCCGAGTGTCGATCCGACCGCGGATGGTTTCGTTGGAGTCACCGCAGCAGGCGGCACTTACTGCAACAACGCAGCGGATGCAACGACGCTTGTCTGCACGATCAAGAATGCGAATGCACTGATCGTCGGCAAGAAGATCACCTGGACCCGTGATGCCGCTACTGGCGTATGGGCTTGTTCCACGGATATCGCGGCAGCCAAGCACAAGCCGGGTTCCTGCTCCTAAGCTTGGTTGGAGGGCGCCGATCGATCTGATCGCGCACTCTGAGTGACCAGCAAGAGAGGGCTGCTTCGGCAGCCCTCTCTTTCATTGCGCCTGCAGCATCAAGACGTCGGCATCGAAGCATCCGGGCTTTACCGCAGAAGGGTCACCGCGAGCGACATGAACTGCAACTGAGCGGGGGCGGCGGGATGTTGGCCCGTGGCGCACCGGCCGGCAGCGCCTTTTCGGAGAATGACCTGCGCTCCGCCGAAGGGTAAAATCCCCCCCTTTGCTACTTCCGGCCTTGCATTCCATGTCCCTGTCCACCCTCGTTTCCCTCTCGCCGCTCGACGGCCGCTATGAATCCAAGGTCGCCGACCTGCGCGAGCACTTCTCCGAGTTCGGCCTGATCCGCAACCGCATCAAGGTCGAGGTCGAGTGGCTCAAGGCGCTGGCCGCCGAGCCCGCGCTGGCCGAGGTCGCGCCCTTCTCGAAGTCCACCGTCACCAAGCTCGACGCGGTGGTGGAGGGTTTCCTGCCCGCCGACGGCGAGGCGGTGAAGGCCATCGAGGCGACCACCAATCACGACGTCAAGGCAGTGGAGTACTGGCTCAAGAAGCGCTTCGCGGACAACGTCGAGGTGCAGAAGGTCTCGGAGTTCATCCATTTCGCGTGCACCTCCGAAGACATCAACAACACCTCGCACGCGCTGATGCTCGCGGATGCACGCGCCCAGGTGATGCTGCCCAAGCTCGATGCGTTGATCAATCGTTTTCGCGCCCTGGCGCATGAGCTGGCCGACGATTCGATGCTCTCGCGCACCCACGGCCAGCCCGCAAGCCCGAGCACCCTGGGCAAGGAGATGGCCAACATCGTGTACCGCCTGCAACGGGTGCGCAAGGCCATCGCCTCGGTAGAGATGACCGCCAAGTTCAACGGTGCGGTGGGCAACTACAACGCCCACCTCTCGGCCTATCCGGAGTTCGACTGGGAGGGCTTCAACCAGCGCTTCATCGAGTCGCTGGGCCTGGGCTTCAACCCCTACACCATCCAGATCGAGCCGCACGACTCGATGGCCGAGCTGTTCGACGCGATGGCGCGCTGCAATACCATCCTCGTCGACGCCTGCCGCGACATCTGGAGCTACATCTCGCTGGGCTTCTTCAAGCAGCGCCTCAAGGAAGGCGAGGTGGGTTCGTCCACCATGCCGCACAAGGTCAACCCCATCGATTTCGAGAACGCCGAGGGCAACCTTGGCATCGCCAACGCCTTGCTGCGGCACTTCTCGGAGAAGCTGCCGATCTCGCGCATGCAGCGCGACCTCACTGATTCGACGGTGCTGCGCAACATGGGGGTGGCCTTCGGCCACACCCTGCTGGCCTTCGACTCCTGCCTCAAGGGCCTCAACAAGCTGGAGGTGGACCGCGTGCGCGTGGCTGCCGATCTGGACGCCACCTGGGAAGTGCTGGCCGAGCCGATCCAGACCGTGATGCGCCGCTACGGCGTCGAGAATCCCTACGAGCAGCTCAAGGCGCTGACCCGTGGCAAGGGCATCAACCGCGAGGCACTGCAGGAGTTCGTCGCCACGCTGGCGATCCCCGAGGCCGAGAAGGCGCGGCTGCTGGAAATGACGCCGGCGAGCTACATCGGCAAGGCGGCGGAGCTGGCGCGGCGGATCTGAGCGAACGTGGCCTGCGGCGAGCGCCCGAGGGCCCTGCAGGCATTTTCAGCATGCCAGCCTCGGCCGGTATGACCGCTCGGCGCCAGCGGCGCTCGCTCGCCGGCGGCGTCCGCGGCCGCTGCAATCTCTCGACGTGGCGGCCCTGGGGCGCGAAACACGCTGCCGGATTCCCCGCTGAGACACCAATGCTTTTCCAGGGGCGCGCCGGCGCCCCTGCCATGGTCGAAACGGAGCAAACATGGCTTTCGCAGACAACCTCAAACAGCTTCCCGGGGTATCGCACCTCGCCGCCATCGAACTGTTGGACGACAGCGGTGCGACGGTGGGGCAGATCGAGAACAAGGCCGGCCAGGCGGGTTCGCTGGTGGTGTACAACCACCTCGCCCAACTGTATGGTGCGGTCACCCCCGAGGCGGCCAGGAAAGGCCTCGAACTCTACGCCGAGCATACCGCCGATGCACTGGCGAACCCCGGCAAGCACCCGAATATCGACCGCCTCATCGGGCTGTCCGAGCGCGGCGAATCGCTGCGGGTGAAGCACCGCTTCGCGGTTTGAAGCCTCGGGGGGGTGTGACGTTGGCCAGCGCCATGCTTTGCCGCTAGGCACGACCCTAGCAGCGAGGGCCGGCCTGCTTTTCCTCGCCCGTCGGCCTCACACCACCGCTTCTTCCTTCTGCTTCTTGGGCTTGGCGAACTGTTCGCGCGAGACGCCCAGCCACATCACCAGCGGGCTGGCGACGAGCACCGAGGAGTAGATGCCGAAGCAGATGCCGATGGTCAGCGCGAGGGCGAAGTAGTAAAGCGTTTCACCGCCGAACAGCAGCATCGACAGGACCATGATCTGGGTACTTCCGTGGGTGATCACGGTTCGCGAGATGGTGCTGGTGATGGCGTGGTTGAGCACCTCGGGGGTCTCCATGCCGCGCTTCTTCTTGAAGGTTTCACGCACCCGGTCGAACACCACCACCGATTCGTTCACCGAGTAGCCCAGCACCGCCAGCACCGCGGCCAGCACCGCCAGCGAGAACTCCCACTGGAAGAAGGCGAAGAAGCCCAGGATGATGATCACGTCGTGCAGGTTGGCGATGATCGCCGACACCGCGAAGCGCCATTCGAAGCGCATCGCGAGGTAGAGCATGATGCCCACGATCACCAGCAGCAGCGCCATTGCGCCGTCGGTGGCGAGCTCCTTGCCCACCTGCGGGCCGACGAACTCGACGCGACGCAGTTGCGGCGAGGTGGCCGGCGTGGCGCTGGCCAGTGCACCGATGACCTTCTCGCTGACCCGCGCGGTATCGAGGCCTTCGCGATTGGGCAGGCGGATGAGGATGTCGCGCGCGCTGCCGAAGTTCTGCACCTGGGCGTCCGGATAGCCCTCGTTCGACAAGGCCTGGCGGATCGGCTCGAGCTGCGGCGCCTCGGCGTAGTTCACCTCCATCAGCGTGCCACCGGTGAATTCGACCGACAGGTTGAGCCCCCGGGTGAGCAGGAACAGCACCGCCAGCGCGAAGGTGATCAACGAGATGATGTTGAACACCAGCGCATGGCGCATGAAGGGGATGTCTTTCTTGATGCGGAAGAATTCCATTTTTCGGCAGGGCCTCAGGTGAGGGGTGAGGAGTTAGGGGTGAGGGGGCCGAGCTCGGCGCGAGTTGCGTTGATCAGTCCACCGAGGAGCCTGAAGGTTTGTTGAATATGGCCGGCGGACTGTGCGTATTGACCGGGAAATCCGAGGGTCGAGGCAAGCGTGAGTTGGGTGTCGAGTTCGCTCAGCGAGCCGCGCGAAATGGTCAGGAAGTGCAGAAATTCCTTCTTGCTGCCGCGCGCGGCACCTTCCGCGATGTTGGAGGGGATGGAGACCGCGGCGCGGCGCATCTGGCTGCTCAGCCCGAAACGTTCTTCTGCGGGAAAGCCCGAGGTCAGCGCGTATATGGCCTTTGCCAACTTCATGGCCTCCTGCCAGACCAGCAGATCATGGTGCCGCCGGCCGAGCATGGTCCCCTCACTCCTCACCCCTTACTCCTCACTAGTCACTGACCAGGCTTCCACACCTGCCCGATCGACAGCTTTTCGAGCTTGCGCTTGCGACCGTAGACGAGGTTGATGAGCATCCGCGACACCAGCACGGCGCTGAACATCGAGGTCATGATGCCCAGGCAATGCACCACCGCGAAGCCGCGTACCGGGCCGGAGCCGAAGACCAGCAGCGCGATGCCGGCGATCAGGGTGGTGATGTTGGAGTCGAGGATGGTGTCGAAGGCGCGGTCGTAGCCGGCGGTGATGGCGGCCTGCGGGGTGGCGCCGTTGCGCAGCTCTTCGCGTACCCGCTCGTTGATCAGCACGTTGGCGTCGATGGCCATGCCCAGGGTGAGCGCGATCGCCGCGATGCCGGGCAGGGTCAGGGTGGCCTGCAGCATCGACAGCAGCGCCACCAGCAGCAGCAGGTTGGAGGCCAGCGCGAGCACCGAGACGAGGCCGAACATCAGGTAGTAGGCGATCATGAAGACCGCGATCGCGGCGAATCCCCACATCGTGGAATCGAAGCCCTTCTTGATGTTCTCCGCGCCGAGGCTGGGGCCGACGGTGCGCTCCTCGATGATCTCCATCGGCGCGGCGAGCGAGCCGGCGCGCAGCAGCAGGGCCACGTCGGTGGCTTCCTGGGTGCTCATGCGGCCCGAGATCTGGACCCGGCCGCCACCGATTTCGGAGCGGATCACGGGTGCGGTGATGACTTCGCCCTTGCCCTTCTCGATCAGCAGGATGGCCATGCGCTTGCCCACGCTCTCGCGCGTCACGTCGCGGAAGATGCGCGCGCCGGCAGCGTCGAGGGTGAGGTGCACCGCGGGTTCGTGGGTCTGGCCGTCGAAGCCGGGCTGGGCGTCGGTGAGGCGGTCGCCGGTGAGCACCACCTGCTTCTTGACCAGCAGCGGCGAGCCGCCCCGCTCGGTATACAGCTCGGTGCCGAAGGGTACGGTGCCATTGAGCGCGCCTTCGAGGGCGCCCGGGGTGTCGTCCACCATGCGCACTTCGAGGGTCGCGGTGCGGCCGAGGATGTCCTTGGCCTTGGCCACGTCCTGCACCCCCGGCAACTGGACGACGATGCGGTCGGCACCCTGCTGCTGGATTACCGGTTCGGCGACGCCGAGCTCGTTGATGCGGTTGTGCAGGGTGGTGATGTTCTGCTTGATCGCGAATTCCTGGATCGTTTTTTCGGCCTGCGGCGTGAGGCTGGCGATGAGCTTGAACTCACCGCCGCTGTCGCGCTCGTTGAACTGCAGGTCGGCGGTAAAGTCGCTGATGGCCTGGCGGGCCGCCTGGCGGGTGGCGTCGTCACGGAAATCGATGACCACGGTGTTGCCCTCGCGGGCGATGCCGGTGTGACGGATGGTCTTGTCGCGAAGCTGGGTGCGAAGGTCGCCCGCGGTGGCGTCGAGACGTTTGGTGAGCGCGCCGGCCATGTCGACCTGCAACAGGAAGTGCACCCCGCCGCGCAGGTCGAGGCCGAGGTACATCGGCAGCGCGTTCAGGCTGGTGAGCCAGTTCGGCGAGGCGGACAGCAGGTTGAGCGCGACGACGTAGGAGGGGTCGGCCGGGTCCGGGTTGAGGGCCCGTTCGATCGCATCCTTGGCCTTGAGCTGGACATCGGTGCTGGCGAAGCGTGCGCGTACGCTGGTGGGATCGACGAAGATCCCGGTGTTGGCGATTCCCGCTCCCGACAGGGCCTCCTCGACGCGTGCGGTGACGGCCGTCGGGTCGAGCTTGAGGGTCGCCTTGCCGCTGGAAACCTGAACTGCCGGGACCTCGCCGTAGAAATTCGGCAAGGTATAGAGCAGGCCCATGAGCAGCACGAAGCCGATGAGTAGGTTTTTCCAGAGGGGATAGCGGTTCATGTTCGGGGCTTCGGGATGAGGTCAGCGAGAAAAACGGGGGCCGATGGGCCCCCGCACAGGTGAATCAGGCGCTCTTGAGCGTGCCCTTGGGAAGCACGTTGCCGACCGATTCCTTCTTGATCAGGATGACCACGTTGTCGGCGATCTCGACATGGACGAAGGAGTCGCCGACCTGGGTGACACGACCGGCCACGCCGCCCTGGGTGAGGACCTCGTCGCCCTTGGCAAGCGCTGCGACCAGCGCCTTGTGTTCCTTGGCACGCTTCATCTGCGGGCGGATCATCAGGAACCAGATCACGACGAACATGAGGATCATGGGCAGCAGGCCCATGAGACCACCTGTGGGGTCCGCAGCGCCTGCGGCCTGCGCGTAGGCATTGGAAATCAGCACTTTTTCGACTCCGGGTAAGCGTTTGGAAACGCGCGATTATATCAGTTGTGCCCAGCGGCCATGTTCGCCGCCGCTCAGGCGGCAGCGGCGGCGCTCGTGCGCTGCGCCTTGAAGCGCGCCACGAAGGCGGTGAATTGGTCCGTTTCGATCGCCTCGCGGATTTCGGCCGTGAGGATCTGGTAGTAGCGCAGGTTGTGAATGGTGTTGAGCATCGAGCCGAGGATTTCGCCGCTGCGGTGCAGGTGGTGCAGGTAGGCCCGGCTGAAGTTGCGGCAGGTGTAGCAGTCGCAGCTTTCGTCGAGCGCACGGGTGTCCTCGCGGTGGACGGCGTTCTTGATCTTGAGATCGCCGAAACGGGTGAACAGCCAGCCATTGCGGGCGTTGCGGGTGGGCATCACGCAGTCGAACATGTCGATCCCCTCGGCCACGCCGGCGACGATGTCTTCGGGGGTGCCGACACCCATGAGGTAGCGCGGCTTGTCGATGGGCAGCCTGGGCGCGGTGTGGGCGAGGATGCGTCGCATCTCGTCCTTGGGCTCGCCGACCGACAGGCCGCCGATGGCGAAGCCGTGAAAGCCGACTTCGGCGAGCCCCGCCAGGGATTCGTCACGCAGCTCCTCGTACATGCCGCCCTGGACGATGCCGAACAGCGCGTTGGGGTTCTCGAGGCGGTCGAACTCGTCGCGCGAACGGCGTGCCCAGCGCAGCGACAGACGCATCGACTTGGCTGCTTCGTCGAGGGTGGCCGGGTAGGGCGTGCATTCGTCGAAGATCATCGCGATGTCCGAATTGAGGCTGCGCTGGATCTGCATCGATATCTCGGGCGTGAGGAAGAGCCTCGCGCCGTCGATGGGCGATGCGAACTTCACGCCTTCCTCGCTGATCTTGCGCAGCGCACCCAGCGAAAAGACCTGGAAACCACCCGAATCGGTGAGGATGGGTTTTTGCCAGCGCATGAAGTCGTGCAGGCCGCCATGCAGGTCGATGACCTTCGTGCCCGGGCGCAGCCACAGATGGAAGGTATTGCCGAGGCAGATCTGCGCGCCGATCTCGTCGAGCGATTGCGGCGTCATGGCCTTGACCGTGCCGTAGGTGCCAACCGGCATGAACACCGGCGTCTCGACCACGCCGTGATTGAGCGTGAGCCGGCCCCGTCGTGCGGTGCCCGAGGTTTTGAGAAGTTCGAAGTTCATTTGAAGCGACTCAGGAACATGGCGTCGCCATAGCTGAAGAAGCGGTAGCGCTCGCGGATGGCGTGGGCGTAGGCATGGCGGATGCGCTCGCTGCCCGCAAAGGCCGAGACCAGCATCAGCAGCGTCGATTTCGGCAGGTGGAAGTTGGTGATCATGGCGTCGGCGACCTGGAAGCGGAAGCCGGGCAGGATGAAGAGCTCGGTTTCGGCGCTGCCGGCGGCGAGAGGGCCGTCCTGGGCGGCCGCTTCGAGGGCTCGCAGGCTGGTGGTGCCGACCGCGATGACCCGGCCGCCGGCTGCCCGCGTCGCGGCAATCAGCGCCACGGTCTCGGCGGGAATCACATAGCGCTCGCGGTGCATGCGGTGTTCGGAAAGGTCGTCGACGCGGACCGGCTGGAAGGTTCCTGCACCGACATGCAAGGTGAGGTAGGCGAGCTTCACGCCGGACTCGGCAAGCGCCGCAAGCAGCTTTTCGTCGAAATGCAGGCCCGCGGTGGGGGCTGCGACGGAGCCGTGATGGCGTGCATAGACCGTCTGGTAGCGCGCCTCGTCGGCCTGCCCGGCGGGGCGTTCGATATAGGGCGGCAAGGGCAGCTTGCCGTGCGCTTCGAGCAGTTCGATCAGTTTTTTTCCGGCAGGGAAGGCGAGGTGGAAGAACTCTCCGGCCCGACCCAGTACCTCGACCTCGAAGGCCCCATCGGCAACCGTGATCCTGCCGCCGGGCCTGGGGGATTTGCTGGCGCGGATCTGGGCCAGCGCTTCGTGGTCGCCGATGGGGCGCTCGATGAGGATCTCGACCTGGCCACCGGTCTGTTTGGTGCCGAACAGCCGCGCGTGCACCACACGGGTGTCGTTGAAGACCAGCAGGTCGCCCGCGCGCAGCAGGCCCGGCAAATCCGAGAAAACGCGATCGGCGAAGCCCTCGCGGCCGACTTCGAGCAGTCGGCTGGCGGTGCGTTCGCCGGGCGGCGCCTGCGCGATGAGCTCGTCCGGTAGGGGGTAATCGAAATCTTCAAGCCTCAATGGCATCTGCTTGCTGCCCGGAATGGATTGGGTGATAATTCGCGCCTCCTCCAGCCGGGGTGGCGGAATCGGTAGACGCAGCGGATTCAAAATCCGCCGGTGGTAACACTGTGAGGGTTCGAGTCCCTCTCCCGGCACCAGGCATTTTCCGCCCGCCGTCCGGCTAAAGGCCGGCAATGTTATCCTGCCGCGGCGCGGCTTGCCAAATTCGTTAGGTCTGTTCCGGAGCGTGGCCTGACCGCCCGCTCTCCGTATGAGGTGAGGATGTCTCTCGATCCCAAGGCCAGAGAACTGCTGGCAATGGTCTATCGTGTCAATGCGCCGCGTTTTCACGAGCTGTCCGTGTCGCAGGCCAGGCATGCCACCCAGAAGCTGATGTTCGCGTTCAGGCCGGAAGCGCCAGCGGTGGCTTCGACCACCGAGGTGCCGATCCCGCGGCCCGACGGCAGTGTCCTGTTCGCCAGGCTGTACCGGCCGCTGGGCTGCCATGCCAGCGAAGATCTCGGTCTGCTGATCTATTTTCACGGCGGGGGCTGGTGTACCGGCGACCTGCCCGGTTACGACGTGCTGTGTCGCGAACTCGCCAACCAGTCCGGTGCCGCAGTGCTGTCGGTCGATTATCGGCTCGCCCCGGAGCATCGCTTCCCGGCCGCGGTCCACGATGCCTCGCTTGCGTTCGAGTGGAGCACCGAGAATGCCAGCCTGCTTGGGGTCGATGCCGAGCGGATCGCGCTCGGCGGCGACAGCGCCGGCGGCAACCTGGCGATCGTGGCGGCGCTCGAGGCGCGTGACCGGGCCGCGCGCATGCCGCGCGCCCTCGCCCTGATCTACCCATCCACCCAGATCCACAGCGAGCGTTCCTCGCGCGAAACCTTTGCCGACGGTTACTTCCTCGATCGAGAGTCCTTGCGCTGGTTCTACGAGCATTACTTTGCCGATCCCGCGCAGGCGCAAAGCTGGCAGGCGTCGCCGATGCTCGCGGCGAGCCTGGCCGGACTGCCGCCGGCGATCCTGATTACCGCGGGCTGCGACCCGCTGACCGACGACTGCGTGGCTTTCGCCGAGCGAATGGTGGCCGACGGGGGCCTGGTGGTACGCCACCACTTCGAGGGCATGGTTCATGGCTTCCTGCCCCTCGGCAAGTTCTTTGCGCAGGCGAACGAGGCCGTCAGGTGTGTCTCGTCGTACCTCCGAGAAGCGCTTCAGGCCTCATGATTGCGGCGCTTTTCGAGCGCGGCCGGGGGGCGCCGTCGATGCGATCCCCGAGCCGGCGAAATTTTCTCCGGCTGCTAGATTTAATTTCCGGGGTCGCGCTTCATCGTCCTTGAACGTGACCTCCTTAACATCGCAATTCGGCGTCATTGCCTATTCTTCTCTCCAGGATAGGACATCAGCAAAGCTTCGGCGCCCCAGGGCGCATCGCAGGCGGGCTCGGTTGATGCAATCGATACAATCAGGCGGGCGGATCAAAGATGCTCAAAATTTTCAGTCATCACGTTCCATCACAGGCGCTGGCCCAGTTTTTCATCGACGCATGCATGCTGGCCCTTGCGGTCGTACTGTCGGTAATGCTGCAGTCGGGGAGCGCGAGCTTCGAATGGCGGCTGGTGGTGCCCTCCGCGGTGGTCTTTGCGCTGGTCATGATGGTGCTGAACAGTGCCTTCGGCCTCTATCGGCCCTTCGCCGGCGGCTCGCTGCGCAGCGTTATCGAGCGCCTGGCGCTGCCCGTGGTGGTGAGCGTGCCGGTCGCCTACGTGATCTTCCAGCTGCTCCCGTGGGGCCATTTCATGCCGGAGGCGGCCGAGCTGACCGTTCTCGCTGCGCTGGGCGGGGTGATGGTGTTGAGGGGCTTGTCGAACCGCGGTCACCAGGGTGCCTTGATGGCTCGGAGGGTCCTGGTGCTGGGGGCCGGTGCCGACGCGGCGCATATCGAGAGGGTGCTCTCGGGCGTGGAGTCCCGCGGGCTCGAAGTGGTGGGTTTCGTCTCCATGGATCCGGACGAGGTGCCGCAGGTGCGCGGCCGCGTGCTCGGTGCGCCCAGCCGGCTGCTGCAACTGGTCCGTGAGGAGCGCGCCGACGAGGTCATCGTCGCGGTGCGCGAGCGGCGCGGGGGGGTGCTCCCCCTGCGTGACCTGCTCGACTGCAAGATGCTGGGCGTGAAGGTTCTCGATCTTTCGTCCTTCTTCGAGCGGGTGCAGGGGCAGGTGCGCATCGACTCCCTGCGAGCGAGCTGGCTGATCTATGGTGACGGCTTTCGCCAGGGCCTCGCGAGATCCGCGGTCAAGCGGACTTTCGATATTCTCGCCGCGCTGGTCTTGCTCACCCTTGCGTTGCCGGTGATGCTGATCTCGGCGCTGATCATCATGCTGCAGGACGGCGCCCCGGTCTTCTACCGTCAGGAGCGTGTCGGCCAGCACGGCAGGACGTTCAAGGTGATCAAGTTCCGGAGCATGCGCAACGACGCCGAGAAGGATGGCAAGCCGCGCTGGGCTGCCGCCAACGACGACCGCGTGACGCGCTACGGCAAGCTGATGCGGCTCACCCGCATCGATGAGCTGCCGCAACTGTTCAATGTGTTGAAGGGCGAGATGAGTCTGGTCGGTCCGCGCCCCGAGCGTCCGTACTTCGTCGATCAACTGACGGCCGAAGTGCCGTTCTACGCGGTCCGCCACTGCGTCAAACCGGGCCTCACCGGATGGGCGCAGGTGCGCTATCAGTACGGAGCGTCGGTCGACGATGCGGTGCAGAAGCTGCAGTACGACCTCTACTACGTCAAGAACCATACCCTGTTCCTGGATAGCCTCATCCTTTGCGAGACGGTGCGGGTCGTGCTGACCGGACAGGGTGCGCATTGAGAGGGATCGACCCCGAGCGCTGTTCGTCCGGACGCACCGCAAAGGCGGTGCGTTCGCGCTTTGGCGCGCAATCGATGCTTCGCGCTGGCATCGAATCCTTGCTTGGCGGGGCTCCGTCTCGAGGTCTGCTCTGCACCGGAATCTCCCCTAGATGACGGAGTTCGGTTTCGATCTCCTGCAACTCGCGCGCGTCGGCTATATCCTTCTGGCTGTCTCGTATGGGCTCTTCGCGATCTATCTGCTGGTTGCCTGGAGGGGCGGCAGACCCGGCGGAATCCTCTTGCTGGCGATGCTCGCGGGGCTCGCATGGGGCATTCTGAGCGCTGCCGCGCTTGCATTCGGCGGGACCATCCTGGTTCTGTCCGCAGCGCTCGCCGATGTGCTTCGCGGCGCGGCATGGTTGCTCTTCATCCTCGTGCTGATCGGTCGGGGCGCACTGCCCTGGCCCCTGTCGGGCCTGGCGATCACTTCGATCGTGATCGTCGCGCTGCAACTGCTGGCGGTCGGCCTGGCAGCATTCGGCTCGACGATCGCGGGCGATCCGATTCGCCTTCAGACCATGACCAGCCTGCTGGCCGCGGTGTTCGGGCTTGTGATGATCGAGCAGTTCTACCGCGGTCTGCCCTCCGATTCGCGCTGGGCTTTCAAGCCGCTGATGCTGGGGCTGGTGGCGATCTTTGCCTTCGATCTCTATCTGTTTGCCGAGGGCTCGCTCTTTCTCAGGCTTGATCCGGCGACCTGGAGCGTGCGTGGCCTGGCGCATGTGCTGATTCTTCCGCTGATCGGTATTTCCGTGGCCCGCAATCCGTCGTGGAACATGCGGATCAGCGTATCGCGCGATGTGGTGTTCCATTCGTCGGCGCTGCTCATTTCAGGCGTTTACCTGCTGCTGGTGGCCGGCGCCGGATACTACGTGCGTTTTTTCGGTGCGGAGTGGGGTCGAGCCTTTCAGGTCGCGCTGCTCTTTGCGGGTTTGCTTTCGCTTGCCGCAGTGCTCTTTTCCGCCAGTCTGCGTGCCCGGCTGCGGGTATGGCTGAACAAGCACCTGTTCCCCTACCGTTACGATTACCGTACCCAGTGGCTCGGGTTCACCGCGGCGCTGGCCGCTGCGGGCTCGAGCCTGAGCCCCGGCGAAAGCGTGATCAAGGCTCTCGGCGACCTGGTCGAGAGCCCCGGCGGTTGGTTGTGGTTGCGAGAGCCGGGCGATGCCTTCCACCTGCAGGCGCGTCTCAACGCGCCCGAGACGGACGCGGTCGAGCCGGCAGACGGTCCCTTGGCGGGTTTCCTCGAGCGCAGCGGGTGGATCGTGAACATGGAGGAATTTCGCGCGCGGCGCACCCTCTATGACGATCTGACCGCGCCCGGCTGGCTCTCTCACCTGTCCGATGCCTGGCTGGTGGTGCCGCTCAGTTCGCTCGGTACCCTCATCGGATTCGTGATCCTGCACCCGCCCAGGGTGACGGTGGACGTCAACTGGGAGGTGCTGGACCTTCTCAAGACCGCCCAGCAGCAGGCGGCCAGCTATCTCGGCCAGGTTCGCGCCAGCGAGGCCTTGCTCGAGGCGCGCAAGTTCGAAGCCTTCAACAAGATGTCGGCGTTCGTGGTCCACGATCTGAAAAACCTGGTCGCTCAGATGTCCCTGCTGCTCAAGAACGCCGAGCGACACCGCGACAACCCGGAGTTTCAGCAGGACATGCTCGACACCGTCGCGCATGTCGAGCGCCGCATGCGCACGCTCATGGCACAACTCATCGAGAAGACCTCGATCGATCAGAAGCGGCCCGTCGACATCGGTGAAATCATGCAGCGAATCGTGCATGACAAGCGGGCGTCGAGGCCTCATCCGCAACTGACCGTGATGCAGTCCACATCGGTGATGGCTTATGCGGAACGACTCGAGAGAATTCTCGGCCACATCGTGCAAAATGCATTGGATGCCACCGATGAAGACGGTATCGTGACCGTGAAGGTGAGTGTTTCGGAAAGGGGCGACGCCGAGGTCGAAGTGTCGGACAGCGGCGTCGGGATGAGCGAGGAGTTCATCCGCGAAGAGCTTTTCAAACCTTTTCGATCGACCAAGAAAAGCGGCATGGGCATCGGGGCTTTCGAAGCGCGGCAATGCATCCGCGAGCTGGGCGGCACGATCGCCGTCCGCAGCGAGCAGGGACATGGAAGCTCGGTGACGGTGGTGCTGCCGGGCTGTGACAAGGCGTCCGCTCCGGTGGCGGCTAACAACTGAAAATGGCGAATATGGCGGACAAGCGGCGATCCCTGCTCATCGTGGAGGACGATCCTGCACTGCAAAAGCAGATGCGCTGGGCTTTCGACGACTACGAAGTCGTGCTGGCGTCCGATCGCGAATCTGCGATCGCCCAGTTGCGTCGCGTCGAGCCGGCCGTGGTGACGATGGATCTCGGCCTCCCGCCGGCGCCGGACGATGTCAGCGAAGGCTTCGCGCTGCTGGCCGAAATGCTGCAGCTGCAGCCCGGCACCAAGGTGATCGTCCTCACCGGCCAGCACGACAGGGACAATGCGGTGCGTGCCGTGGGCATGGGCGCCTACGACTTTTTTGCCAAACCCTTCGAACCCGAACTGCTGGCATTGACCATCGACCGGGCCTTCAGGCTGCATGACCTGCAGCAGGAGAACGCGGTCTTGCAGCTTCAGCAGGGCTCGCCGCTCGATGGCTTCCTGACCCGCGACCCGGTGATGCTCAAGCTGTGTCGAACGATCGAAAAGATCGCCAATGCGAACGTGACAGCGATGCTCCTGGGCGAGAGCGGCACCGGCAAGGAAGTCCTCGCACGAGGGCTCCACAACCTGTCGCCGCGAAAAGGCGAGCGTTTCGTCGCCATCAATTGCGCCGCGATTCCCGAGAACCTTCTCGAGAGCGAGCTGTTCGGCTACGAGAAAGGGGCTTTCACCGGCGCGGTGAAGCAGACCCTCGGCAAGATCGAGGTTGCGCACCGGGGTACGCTGTTTCTCGACGAAATCGGCGATCTGCCGATGTCGCTGCAATCGAAGCTGCTGCGCTTCCTGCAGGAGCGGGTGATCGAGCGGATCGGGGGTCGTGAAGAGATCCCGGTCGATGTGCGGATCGTCTGCGCGACCCACCAGGACCTCAAGGGCCTGATTCGCGACGGCGGGTTCCGTGAGGATCTTTACTACCGTCTGGCGGAGATCGTGGTCGAGATTCCTGCGCTGCGCGAACGGGAGGGCGATTCCAGCCTGATCGCTCATGCGCTGGTCAAGAGGTTTGCGAGCGAGAATGGACGGGCCAGCATGCAACTGGGCGACGACGCGGTGGCCGCGATCGACGCCCACCCGTGGCCAGGGAACGTGCGCGAGCTCGAGAACTGCATCAAGCGTGCGGTGATCATGGCGGACGGGACGCGAATCGGAGCGGACGATCTTGGTTTCGACACTGTCGACGAGGACTTGTCCGCGCTCAACCTGCGTCAGGTCCGCGACGAGGCCGAACGACGGGCCGTGATCCGTGTGCTGGCCAGGGTGAATGGGAACGTGGCGAAGGCGGCCGAGGTGCTGGGCATTAGCCGGCCGACGCTGTATGACTTGATGAACCGATTTGGACTTAAGAAAGAGAGCTGAACGTGGCCAGATATCATGAGAAACGCCTGCGCGGAATGGTGAAGGCGCTTGCCGGCGCCGGAATCGTCGCAATGCTGTTGAGCGGATGCGGATCGAGCCCCGAGGAGATGGTGCAGTCGGCGCGGGGGTTCCTGGAAAAGAACGACCCCAAGGCTGCGAGCATCCAGCTCAAGAACGCGCTCCAGGAAAATCCCGGCCTCGCCGAAGCGCGCTTCCTGCTCGGGCGGGTTCATCTCGATCAGGGCGATGTGCCGAGCGCACTCAAGGAGCTCAAGCGCGCCAGCGAGCTTGGCTATTCGGCGGATCAGGTCACACCGCTGCTTGCTCGCGCGATGGTCATGGGTGGCGAGGGCAAGGAGATGATCGAGCAGTTCGCCAACACCTCGCTCGGCGACCCCGCAAGCCAGGCGCAACTGCAGGCAACGCTTGGTGAGGCCTATCTGGGGACGGGGGCTCCCGACAAGGCCGAAGAGCGCTTCCGCGACGCCGCGAGGGACGCGGGTGCCCGGGATCGCGCCGAGTTGGGTCTTGCACGCGTGAGCGCGGGCAAGCGCGATCTCGAAGGTGCCCTGAGCCAGGTCGAAGGCATTCTCGCGCACTCGCCCAAGTACGTCGATGCCTTGTTGTTCAAGGCCGCGCTGCTCAATGCCCGGGAAGAGCCGGCCAAGGCGGCGGAAGCCTACTCTGCCGCGATCGCGATCGAGCCGTCCGCGGTTGCCCCGCATTTCGAGCTCGTTTCACTGTTGCTTCGGGACCGCAAGTTCGACGAGGCAGCCGAAAAGCTCAAGGCGATGCAGGCAGCGGTCGGCAAGGATAACGCTCAGGCCGTCTACCTGCAGGCTTACCTGGACTTTTCGCAGGGCCGGATGAAGCCCGCTCAGGAGTCGATCGAGAGAGTCCTCAGGGTCGCGCCCAACTACCTTCCCGCTCGGCTCCTCGCCGGAGCGATCTATCTGCGCACTGGCGACATCCTTCAGGCGCAGGGGCACCTGAACTCGGTGCTGGCGGTGGCACCCCGCCAACTGGTCGCACGGCGCCTGCTCGTCGGAGCGCACCTGGCTGCGCGTGAGACGGACCGGGCGGCGGACGTTCTGCAGCCGCTGCTCAAGGATTACGCCGACCATGCAGACGTGATGTCGCTGGCGGGCCAGGTATATCTGGCGAAGGGAGATTTCGCACGCTCCTCGGAGTATTTTGCAAAGGCGGTCGAACTCGATCCCAAGGACGCGTCGGCGCGCACTCGCCTCGGCATCAGCAGGCTGGCCTCGGGAGACAGCAGCTCGGCGTTCAGCGATCTCGAGGCCGCGGCCGAGATGGATGACGATCGAATCCAGGCGGATGTTGCGCTCGTCATGTCGCACCTGCGGCGCGGCGAGATCGACAAGGCGAGCGAAGCGCTCGGCCGCCTCGAGAAGAAGCAGCCTGACAATCCGCTGGTCAGCAACCTGCTTGGCGCGGTGATGCTGGGCAAGGGCGATCTGCCGAAGGCTCGGGAGGCCTTTGAGCGGGCCATCAGCCTCAAGGCGGATTACCTGCCGGCGGTCACCAATCTTGCGAGGCTGGATCTCGCGGACAAGAAACCGGAGGAAGCCACGAAACGCTTCGAGCGACTCATCGAGGCGAATCCCAAGCTTGTGGATGCCTATGTCGCGCTTGCTGACCTGAATATTGCGGTCGGCCGTCCTGCCGACGACGCGCGCAAGGTGCTTGATCGGGGCCTTTCTGCCAATCCTGGCTCGCTACCGCTGAAAATCGCGCTGGTGCGGCATGAATTGCGCGGTGGCGATCCCAAGGCTGCGCTGACGATCGCCGAGGAAGCCCAGGCCGCCGCCCCGAACGATGCGGTGGTGCTCGATGTGCTTGGGCGCACGCAACTTGCAGCGGCGCGGCCGGAGCAGGCGGTGGCGACCTTCGGCAAACTTGCGGGGCTGCGCCCGGATGTGCCCGCGGTGCTGCTCATGCTCGCCCAGGCCCAACTCGCCACCAAGAACGCGAGTGGCGCCGAGCTGTCGCTGAAGAAGGCCCTGGCCCTCAAACCCGATCTGATCGAGGCGCAGCGCCTGCTCATGGCCTTGCGGGCGCAAGCCAAGGACGAGGCAGGTGCGCTCGCGCTCGCGGCGGAGGTGCAGAAGCAACGCCCGAAGGCCGCAACCGGTTTCCTGATGGAGGGCGACTATCTGCTCAGCCAGAAGAAGTTCGCGCCTGCGGCGGCTTCCTATCGGCGTGCGATGCAACTCGAGCCGTCGGCCCAGGCGGTGGTGAAACTGCATGCCGCGCTGACTGCGGCAGGCAAGAATCAGGATGCCGACCGCGAAGCGGAGGCTTGGCTGCGCAAGCAGCCCAAGGATCTGACGGTGCGGGGCTATCTGGCCGAAGCGCAGTTGCGCAAGGGTGACTACGCAAAGGCCGCCCAGGTCTACAAGGGCATGCTGACGATCGCCCCCGGCAATGCACTGGTGCAGAACAACTATGCCTGGGCGGCCTGGAAGGCCGGCGATCCCAAGGCGATGTCCTATGCAGAAGAGGCGCTCAAGACGGCACCCGACAGCCCCGCGATCCTGGATACCGTGGCGATGATCCAGCTCGAATCGGGACAGGGCGACAAGGCGATCGCGAACCTCAAGCGTGCGGTCGAAAAGGCGCCCAAGGCGGTGCCGATCATACTGAATCTGGCGCGCGCCTACGCCAAGACAGGCAAGGCGGATGAGGCCAGGGCCCTGCTCGGACAACTCGAGCGCGATTTTCCGGACGCGGCTGCGGTGAAGAAGGAAATTGCCGCGATTCGCGGTACGCTATGACGTTTCGCGACACAGACACATGAAACCACTGAAACACCGGACACATAAACCATGACTACCATCGCTGTCATCGGCCTCGGCTACGTAGGCCTTCCCCTCGCCGTCGAATTCGGCAAGAGGTTCAAGACCATCGGCTTCGATCTATCGGCCAAGAAGATCGCATCGTACCGAGATTGCATCGATCCGA
Organism: Zoogloeaceae bacterium; assembly: GCA_024235595.1. Classification (GTDB taxonomy): domain Bacteria; phylum Pseudomonadota; class Gammaproteobacteria; order Burkholderiales; family Rhodocyclaceae; genus Cognatazoarcus. Next base: position 97,925 of record JACKMC010000011.1, read on the forward strand.
CCGGCGAGGTGTCGAGCGAAGATCTGAAGGCGGCAACCAAGCTCACCTGCCATTCCGATCCGGCGGCACTTGTCGACGCGGACTTCATCATCGTGGCCGTGCCGACACCGGTCGACGAGGCCCACCAGCCGGATTTCACGCCGCTGGTGAAGTCGTCGGAGACCGTGGGCAAACACCTCAAGCGCGGCGCGATCGTGGTCTACGAGTCGACGGTGTATCCGGGCGCGACCGAGGAGGTGTGCATCCCGATTCTGGAAAAGCAATCGGGGATGAAGTGGAAGCAGGACTTCTTCGTCGGCTACAGTCCGGAGCGCATCAATCCTGGTGACAAGGAGCGTACGGTCACCAAGATCCTCAAGGTCGTCTCGGGCGATACGCCCGAGACCTTGAAGAAGGTCGAGGAAATCTACGGCGCGGTGATCACCGCAGGCGTCTATCCGGCCAGCTCGATCAAGGTCGCCGAAGCAGCCAAGGTCATCGAGAATACCCAGCGTGACCTCAATATCGCGCTGATGAACGAGCTCGCGGTGATCTTCCACAAGATCGGCATCGACACCATCGATGTGCTCAAGGCGGCCGGTACCAAGTGGAACTTCCTGCCCTTCCGCCCGGGCCTGGTCGGTGGGCATTGCATCGGTGTCGATCCCTACTACCTCACCCACAAGGCCGACATGCTGGGCCACCATCCGGAAGTCATTCTCGCCGGGCGGCGCATCAACGACAGCATGGGCAAGTATGTCGCCGAGCAGACCGTCAAGCAGATGATCCAGGCCGGCTCCAGCATCAAGGGGGCGAAAGTGATCGTGTTGGGACTGACCTTCAAGGAAAACTGCCCCGACCTTCGCAACAGCAAGGTCATCGACGTGATCCGGGAACTGCAGGCCTACGGTTGCGAGGTCAGCGTTCACGATCCGGTTGCCGAATCCGCGGAGGCGCAGCACGAGTATGGCGTGTCGCTGTGCGCATGGGACGACTTGCCCAGGGCCGAAGCGATAGTGGCGGCAGTGGCGCATCGCGAGTATCTTGAAATGGGCGAAGAGGCGCTGGCCGCCAAGCTGGTGGAAGGCGGGGTCTTCGCCGACGTCAAGAGTAGTTATGAGCAGACCACGCTGCGCTCGGCCGGAGTGAGGGTGTGGCGTCTCTGAGGAGCAGCACATGGCAGGACGTGTCTCGACTACCGGTATGAGCCAATGATGCCTCTCGGTCGGCTTCGATTCGCACGTCTGTTCGCCGCCAAGGGTCTTGTGTGCCTGATGGTGCTGGTGAGCGCGGACTCCGGTGCGACGGATGCCGATCCCGCCGTCGACACCAACCCCGGAGCCGGGCATGCGCAGTTCCTGCTTGCCCAGGCCCTTGCCTTCGAGCACGGCGAGGGTGTGCCGCAGGATACCGACAAGGCTGCGCAGATGTATTGCGAGGCCGCTCGGCTCGGCAATGCGGAGGCGATGTACTCGCTGGGGTGGATGTACGCCAACGGGCGTGGCGTGGAGCGCAGCGATCCCCTGGCTGGAACCCTGTTTGCCATGGCCGCCTACCGTGGCCATGCGCATGCCGAGAAGATGGCGCGCTTCACCGGGGAGTACCAGGGCGTCGTCCCGGAATGCATGAACCCGCCGGAGTCCGAGCGGACGCCGGACGTGGATCGCAAGTGGAACTACGACGCCTACCTCGAATCCTTGCCCAAGGCGAAGCGCGAGATCGGCAGGCTCGTGGTTTCGCTCGCGCCGAAGTACAACATCGACCCGGCACTGGCGCTCGCCATCGCGAGCACCGAATCGAACTTCGACCCTGCCGCGGCTTCGCCCAAGAGCGCGCTCGGGGTGATGCAGCTGATCCCCGAGACCGCCGAGCGCTTCAACGTCAAGGACGCCTTCGATCCGGCCCAGAATATTAAGGGCGGCCTCGCCTATCTGCGCTGGCTGCTGGCCTATTTCGAGGGTAATGTCGCGCTGGCGGCGGCGGGCTACAACGCGGGTGAGGGCGCGGTAGACCGTTATGGCGGCATTCCGCCCTATCGGGAGACCCGAAACTATGTGCAGCGGATCCTGACGCTGTTCAAGGCCGATACCCACCCCTTCGAGCGTCGCGTCGTCGAGCCCTCGCAGATGCTCCGTTCGCTCCGGGTCGCGGTCAGATGAACCTCCCCTTTTCGCGCCTTGGCCTGCATGGGTCCGTGCTGGTGCTGTCGATGCTGTTTGCTGCGCTGCTTGCCGGCGGCGCATGGGCATCGGAACTTGTCGAGTCGATCAGGCGGGTTCGGCCGTCGATCATCGCGGTCGGCACCTTCAAGCCCACCGCAAGCCCGCAGTTTACCTTTCGCGGGACCGGTTTCGCGGTGGGCGATGGATCGATGGTGGTCACCAATGCGCATGTGTTGCCCAAATCCGTGGATCTTGACGCGTACGAGAGCATCGCCATCGCGATACCCGGCGATGACGGTCCGGGCGCGTCGGGTCGCAAGGCCGAGCTGCTCGCCTCGGACCCGGAGCATGACCTCGCCCTGTTGAAGATCTCCGGCCCGCCGCTGGTGCCGCTTGCGCTGGCTTCCGATGGGCTGGTGGAAGAGGGCGAGCTGGTGGCCTTTACCGGTTTTCCGATCGGCTCGGTGCTCGGACTCATTCCGGTGACCCATCGTGGCATCGTCTCGGCGGTCACGCCGATCGTCATGCCGGGCCGCAGTGCCCGGGAACTCAATGCCCGGAACATCCGCTCGCTGAAGGATCCGTTCCGGGTCTACCAGCTCGACGCCACCGCCTATCCGGGCAACAGCGGCAGCCCGCTCTACAGGCCGGGCAGCAGCGAGGTGATCGGGCTTATCAACATGGTTCTGGTGAAGGCCACCAAGGAGTCGGTGCTGAGCCAGCCCAGCGGCATCTCGTACGCAATTCCGTCGCGCTACATCCACGAACTGATGAAGCGCTGAATCGCGTCTCGATGGTGACGCGGCGGAAGAATGAGGTGCCTGGTCCCCCCGACAGGAATCGAACCTGTATCTAGCGCTTAGGAGGCGCTCGTTCTATCCATTGAACTACGGAGAGCAGGCGGCGCGTATTGTAGCGGTTTGCGGGCACCGCGGCCAAATCGGGATGAGCCGCTCTCGCGGCGCGGGTAGAATGAGGGGTTTATAGCTTCGTCCGCCGCCAATGCCCCTCGCTTCGCTCGACAAGGCCTGTCTGGCCTTTGGCCATGTTGCTCTCCTGGATCACGCCGAATTCCAGCTCGACCCCGGCGAACGGCTCGCGCTGATCGGCCGCAATGGCAGCGGGAAGTCGAGCTTGCTGAAGGTTCTCGCCGGCCAGGTGAACCTCGACGACGGGGTGCTTTGGCGCCAGCCGGGCTGCCGGCTTGCCTATGTGCCGCAGGAGGCCGATTTTGCGCTCGAGCGCGACGTGTTCGAAACCGTCGCGGACGGACTGGGCGATGCCGCCCGGCTGCTCAAGGACTACCACGAGGCACTGATCGCGGTGGCAGCCTCCTCATCGGCAGAGTCGCTCGCCCGTCTCGAAACCCTGCAGCACGAGCTCGAGGCGGTTGACGGCTGGCGCTTGAACCAGCGGGTCGAGCAGGTGCTGAGCCGGCTTGGTCTCGACGCGCAGGCGCAGGTGAGCGCATTGTCGGGTGGTGGCCTCAAGCGCGTTGCGCTCGCCCGCGCCCTGGTTGGAGAGCCGGACGTGCTGCTGCTCGACGAACCCACCAACCACCTCGACCTGGATGGCATCGAATGGCTCGAATCGCTGATCCGGGATTTTCCGGGCGCAGTGGTGGTGATCACCCACGACCGCGTGTTTCTCGATCGCGTGGCGACGCGGATCGTCGAGCTCGACCGCGGCGTGCTGAGCAGTTTTCCTGGCAGCTATGCGGATTACCAGCGCAAGAAGGCGGAGATGCTCGAGGCGGAGACGCGGGCCAGCGAGCGCTTCGACAAGCTGCTTGCGCAAGAGGAGGTCTGGATTCGCAAGGGGATCGAGGCCCGACGGACCCGCAACGAGGGTCGGGTGCGTCGCCTCGAGGCGCTGAGAGTCGAGCGGGCGGCGCGGCGCGACAGCCTCGGCAACGTGAGCCTGGAGGTCGACCGTGGGGAGAAAAGCGGCAAGATGGTTGCCGAGCTCGAATCCGTCGGCAAGCGTTTCGGCGAGCGCTGGGTGGTGCGCAATTTCAGCGCTCGCATCCTGCGTGGCGACAGGATCGGCATCGTCGGTCCCAACGGCGCAGGCAAGACCACCCTGCTCAAGCTCATCCTCGGAGAACTCGCGCCCGACGAAGGCGGCATCAAGCGCGGCACCCGCCAGTCGGTGGCGTACTTCGATCAGCTGCGCACCCAGCTCGACCCTGAATTGCCGCTTACCGAGGTGATCAGCCCGGGTTCGGAATATGTCGAGATCGCCGGCGAGCGCAAGCATGTGATCGGTTATCTGGGCGAGTTCCTGTTTTCGCCCGCACGGGCGAGGTCGCCGGTGAAGACACTCTCCGGCGGGGAGCGCAATCGGCTGCTGCTGGCCCGCCTGTTCGCGCGGCCGGCCAATATCCTGGTGCTCGACGAACCGACCAACGATCTCGATATCGAGACCCTGGATCTGCTCGAGGAGCTGCTCGACTCGTATGACGGAACATTGTTCCTGGTGAGCCACGACCGGGCCTTTCTCGACAATGTGGTCACCCAGGTGATCGCGGCGGACGGCGACGGCGCCTGGGGCGAGTATGTCGGGGGCTACAGCGATTGGCAGCGTGTGCGCAAGGAGCGCGCGGCAGCGGAACAGGCTGCGGCTGCCGGACGCAAGCAGGTCGAGAGCGATACACGGCGCGGCGCGCCGGCAAGGGCGGTCAAGCTCTCGTTCAATGAAAAGCGCGAACTCGAGGCGCTGCCCGAGCGGATCGCTGCGCTGGAAGCCGAGCAGCAAGGCATCCAGACCCGGCTCGCCGATCCTGCAATCTATCAGCAGGCGCCGCAGGAGGTGCCGCAGTTGAACGAACGCTTGCTGGCCATCGATCGCGAGCTCGATACCGCGCTGGAGCGCTGGGAGGCGCTGGAGAGCAAGGCGGCGGGTGCCTGAACCCGGCTCAGAGGGCGCCGAGGCCCGAGAACCAGGCCGCAGCGGCAGCGGCGCCGAGAAACACGGCGAGATGGAACCACGACCAGTAGCGATAACGCATCGCGATCCTGTCCGGATCGAGATCGGAGATCAGGTAGAGGCGCCCGTCGGCAGGTTTGCGCATCACATGTGCTTCGGGGTGGCGGGTTGCGGTTTGTTGAGCGCGCGTCACCTCTCGGCGGGCCTGCGCACGGGCGAGTTCCCATTCGCGCAGGTCGATTTCACCGTTGCCGTCGAGATCGAAGCGCTCGAGCAGGCGCGAGCGGTCGCGCTTCCAGTCGGCCAGCAGTTCGCGGACCTGCCTGGCGGTGTCGGTGGCGGCGCTGATGCTGCCGATGGTGGCAAATTCGCCGATGGCGTAGATCGGATCGTGCTTGATCAGGGCCCACTGGGTGGTGCGCTGGTCGGGAGCGTTTCGGAAAACGTCCTTGCGGGTGACCAGCATTTCGGCGCCTTCGGGATCCACTGCGCAGTGCCCCGATCCGTCATCGAGCAGGAAGGACGATTCGCTCTCGTAGGTATGGGTGACGACCCATTTGTCCCCTTTTCGCTCTTCGCGCTGGATGCGATACCACAGCACCGGCAGGCCGTTGACCGGAGAGGGCAGGGGGGCGCCGCCAAGAGGCCGTCCCTCGCCGCGCAGTTCGGTGTAGCCCTGGGCTGCCGATGCGATGCGGGCGGTGGGGGTGTCGAGGATGATGCGGCCGTGGCGCACCGAGCGCAACCAGCCGAAGAGGCCGCTGCCGAGCAGCACCACCAGCGCGAAACCCGTTCCAAGCCGCGAGTCGAAATGCAGCGCCGCGCCGACGGCCACGCTCTGGAGCGCCGGCAGCAGGAGGTGTGCCGGGTCGTAGCGCAGTGAAACCAGCATCGCGTCACGCGCCGAACAGCGCCTTTACGTCGACGTCGCGCTTTTCGTTCTGGGAGAACTCCAGCAGTGGCTGGATGGAAAACCGGAATGTCCTGGCGACGATGAGGTCGGGAAATTGTTCGACCCGCACGTTGTGAACATTCACCGATTCGTTGTACCACTCGCGGCGGTCGGCGATGGCATTTTCGAGTGCGCTAATGCGGGTCTGCAACTGCATGAAATGCTCGTTGGCGCGCAGTTCAGGATAGGCCTCCGCGACCGCGAACAGCCTGCCCAAGCCCGCCCGCAGCGCCCCTTCGGCGCTGCCGAGTGCAGGCAGGTCGTGCCGCTCCCTGGCGCTGGCGACCTGCGAGCGTGCCGCGATCACCTTGGCCAGGGTGCTTTGTTCGAACTGCGAATACTGGCGGCATACTTCAACGAGCTTCGGCAACTCGTCATGACGCTGCTTCAAGAGTATGTCAATGTTGGCCCATGCCTTCGCGACGTTGTGCTTGAGCTGCACGAGGCCGTTGTAGATGACTACCGCGTACGCCGCGGCGATCACGATGGCGCCGAGGATGAGGGCCGTGAAAACGCTCATGAAATCTGTTCTCCGTTCGGGGGGTGGCGGAATCATCCCGGTAGCAGTGAGGTCGTGCAAGTCAGGGCTGCTCGAGGTATGGCGCGGCCTCCTCGGGCGCGAGGCCCAGGCGCCTGAGCAGTGGCTCCCGGCCCATGTGGACGAGCGCAGCGATGGCCTCGAAATCGTCGGGCAGGGCGGGGTCGCTCCAGCCTTGGGTGCTGTGCCGCGCGAGTGAGGCCGCCAGCGTGACGGTGCGTACGCGGGGGTTCTCGGCGTCGGCCTCGTTCATCAGCGCCGCCAGCAGTGCCGGCATGCGCCAGGCCTTGATTAGGGTTGCCTGGATGTCCTGGGCCGAGAAACCGAATACCTCGCGTTGCGCGATGACGCTGCGCAGTCCCGGGGTGGCCTGTTGCAGGGCGTAGACCTTTTCCGTCAGCACCGGCGCAAAGCACCAGCAGAGAATCTCGGAGGCCTCGCGCAAGAGCGCGGCGAGGGTGATTTCGTCTACATCTAGATCGTGCCTGATTACCGCCCAGTCGCGGGCGAAGCCCGCTGCACGCCGTGCGCGACCGATGACCTTGAGCAGCCCGATGAGCGCCTTGGGACGGTTTGCGAGGAGGTCTTCGACGACCGGCATGTCGCTGAACTCGCGAAAGAAGGGCGTGATGCCCATCATCATCACCGCACGATCGATGGTGGTGATGTCATGGTTCTGGGTGGCGCCGCGCTTGCGCTCGAGAAAGCTGATCACCCGCATCGCCATCAGCGGGTCGCCGAGGATCACCGAGGCGATCCGTCGGCCGCTCACCGACGCTTCCTCGCTGCGCAAGGCGTCGAGCTCGCGCACTGTGCGCTTTAGCACCGGCAGCGACTGGCGCGAGAAGTGAGCGACATAGGCCTCGGTGCTGTCGAGGGGGAGTTCGAGCTGCGTCATGGGGTCATCCGAAGGATGTGCGTACCTGCAGGTATACGGCTCGACGGGTGCGGACTTGAGCGGGCCCACGATGTCCTGCGGCACATCAGCCTGTGTTCTTCGGCAGGGTCGGCTTTTGGTTATAATCGCACATCCAAGGCTGTATTCGTCGCCCATTGCGCCGCCCAGACCCAGGAGTCGATGCAGATGAGTTCTTCCAGCTTCAAGGCCCTCTTGATCGAGCAGGGGCAGGACCGCAAGGTGGTCAGCGGCCTTGTCGCGCTCGACGGCGATCAACTCGACCCGGGCGAGGTGCTGATCCGGGTGCATTATTCCAGTATCAACTACAAGGACGCGCTCGCGGCCACGGGCGCCGGCAAGGTGATACGGCGCTTCCCCTGCGTCGGCGGAATCGATCTCTCCGGCGAGGTCGTCGAGAGCGGCGACGAGCGATTCAGGCCGGGCGACCCGGTTATCGCGACGAGCTTCGATATCGGGGTTTCGCATCATGGCGGCTATGCCGAATACGCACGCATTCCCGCAGCCTGGGTGGTGCCCCTGCCCGCTGGTCTGGATCTCTTCGAAGCGATGGCGCTCGGCACCGCGGGCTTCACGGCGGCGCTGGGCGTGGTGCGCATGGAAGCAAACGGGCTCGCGCCCGCGAATGGCCCGGTACTGGTCACCGGCGCGACCGGCGGGGTGGGCGGGCTTGCGGTCGACATGATGTCGGGCCTTGGGTACGAGGTCGTTGCGCTGACAGGCAAACCCGCCGAAGAGCCCTATCTGCGGGAGCTCGGTGCTTCGGCGATCAGGTTGCGCTCGAGTATCGATTTCGACACCGTGCGGCCGCTGGAGACTGCGCAGTGGGCGGGTGCGGTCGACAACGTCGGCGGGCAGATTCTTCACTGGGTGCTGGCTACCATGAAACAGGCCGGAACGGTCGCGAGCATCGGCAATGCGGCCGGCTTCAATATTTCGACCACCGTGTTCCCGTTCATTCTTCGCGGTGTCAGCCTTCTTGGAATCGACTCCGGTTACATCGGTTTCCCGATTCGCCAGCAGGTATGGGATCGGCTGGCAGGCGATCTCAAACCCCGGCATCTTGCAAAGGTCACACGGACGATTTCCCTCGATGAGCTTGCGGGCGCGTTCGATGCATTCATCAAGGGCCAGATCAAGGGGCGTACCGTCGTGAGGGTTGTGGCCTGAGTATGGACAAATGAGCGACGAAGCCGGGCAGGCCCAACCGCGGGTTCTCATCGTCGACGATTCCCGCATGGTGCGGGCATCGATCGCCAAGCAGATCCGGGGCAGTTTCGACGTGAGGGAAGAGGCCGACGGCGAAGCGGGCTGGCAGGCGCTGCTGGTCGATCCGACCATCGAGGTCGTCATCAGCGACATCGGCATGCCCAAGCTCGATGGCTTCGGACTGCTCGAGCGGATCCGTGCCTCGCGGGTCGCACGGGTTCATGAACTCCCGGTGCTCGTGATCTCCGGCGACGAGGAGAACGAAGCGCGCGAGAAGGCGCGGCAGCTCGGTGCCAACGATTTCATCACCAAGGGGATCGGCTCGGTCGAATTGCTCGCTCGCCTGCAATCCTTGCTCACGCTTGCCAGCGCGCGGCGGCAACTCGAGGAGAGCCGCGAGGCGTTGGCGTCGCACAGCCCGGTCGATCCGGTCTCGGGTCTCGTAACGCCCGCCTACCTGCAATGGCACGGAAACCAGGAGATGTCGCTGGCGCGCAGGCGACAGGCGGCGATCTCGGCAATGGCCATCCAGATCGACGGCTTCGAGGCGATCGTCGAGCGTTATGGCGGCCATATCGCCAAGCTGATTACCCGCAAGCTCTCCAAGATTCTGAGTACCAAGGTGCGCAAGGAGGACACGGTTGCGCAGCTAGCGGAGGCGCAGTTCGCGGTGTTGTCGCCGAGCACCGACATAGACGGCTGCGGCGCATTCGCACTGCGCCTGCGCCGTACCATCGACAAGATGGTGATGACCTATCGTGAGGAGCGCATCCGCATCACGATTTCGGTGGGCCTTGCGAACTCGGGCACCGATTCGATCGAATCGCTGAGCCGGCTGATCGGCCTCGCCGTGCAGCGCGCCGCGAGCGGCTCCAGTGCGGGCGGTGACCGTGTCATCTCCCATGACGGCGAAGTGGATGCGACGACGATCGGCCGTTTTGCCCGCTTGCCGATCAGCATCGACCATGTGCTGGTGCAACTGCGCAGCGGGGCTGGCGAAGAGGTCTGGGCAAGAAACCGCGATGTGATAGATACGCTGTTGCCCCTGTTCGAATTGATAGAATCACGGCTCGGGTGTGGCATTCCTGTCGAATCCCTACGACAGCTTGCGCAAACACCGCCCGGGAATCAGCCGGCAGAAAGACCGGAAAGCAGCAATAACTAGAAGATCTTTCGACAATGCAGGGAAATTTTGGGAGAGGAAGGAATGACGACTTACAGTGATTTTCATCGCCGCTCGATCGACAAGCGCGACGAATTCTGGGCTGAGCAGGCCGAGCTCGTTCATTGGAACAAGCCACCGCAGCAGATCTGCGATTTTTCGAACCCACCTTTCGTCAAGTGGTTCAAGGGCGGCGAGACGAACCTGTGCTACAACGCGGTGGACCGCCACGCCGCCAAGCGGCCGAACGACCAGGCGCTGGTGTACATCTCGACCGAAACCAATGAGGAGAAGGTTTATTCCTTTGCCGAATTGCAGGCCGAGGTTGAACGCATGGCGGCGATCTATCAGGAGCTCGGCGTCAAGAAGGGCGATCGTGTCCTGATCTACATGCCGATGATTGCCGAGGCAGCGTTCGCGATGCTTGCCTGCGCGCGCATCGGCGCGATTCACTCGGTGGTCTTCGGTGGCTTTGCCGCCGGTTCCCTGGCCACCCGTATCGACGACGCGAAGCCCGTGCTGATGGTCTCGGCCGATGCCGGCATGCGCAACGGCAAGCCGGTGCCCTACAAGCATCTGGTCGACGAAGCCTGCTCGCTGGCCGAGTTCCCGCCCAAGAAGGTGCTGATCGTCAATCGCGGGCTCGACAAGGGCTTCACCACCGTCGACGGTCGTGACGTCGATTACGCCACGTTGCGCGCCAAGCACATGGATGCCAAGGTGCCGGTCACCTGGGTCGAGTCGTCCGAGCCGAGCTACATCCTGTATACCTCGGGTACGACCGGCAAACCGAAGGGTGTGCAGCGCGATACCGGTGGCTACGCAGTGGCGCTCACGGCTTCGATGAAGCACATCTTCACCGGTGAGGAGGGCGAGACCATGTTCTCGACCTCGGATATCGGCTGGGTCGTGGGCCACTCCTACATCATCTACGGCCCGCTGCTCGCCGGCATGGCCACCATCATGTACGAAGGCACGCCGCTGCGTCCCGATGCGGGCATCTGGTGGCAGATCGTCGAGAAGTACAAGGTCACGGTGATGTTCTCGGCGCCGACGGCCGTGCGCGTACTCAAGAAGCAGGATCCGGCCTTCCTCAAGAAGTACGATCTGTCGTCGCTGAAGCACCTGTTCCTGGCCGGTGAGCCGCTCGACGAGACCTCGCACGAGTGGATCATGAGCGAACTCGGCATTCCGGTCATCGACAACTACTGGCAGACCGAGACCGGCTGGCCGATGCTGGCGATCTGCCGCGGCGTCGAGGACAGCAAGATCAAGCTCGGCTCGCCCGCCTTCCCGGTGTTCGGCTACGACCTGCGCCTGTTCCGCGAGGACGGCTCGGAAGCCGGCGCCAACGAGAAGGGCATCGTCGGGATCGTCCCACCGCTGCCGCCAGGCTGCCTGTCGACCGTGTGGGGCCAGGACGACCGTTTCGTCTCCACCTACTTCAGCACCTTCAGCGACCCGGTGATCTACTCGTCTTCCGACTGGGGTATCCACGACGAGAACGGCTACTACACCATCCTCGGACGCATGGACGACGTGATCAACGTCGCCGGCCACCGCCTCGGCACCCGCGAGATCGAAGAGGCGGTGCAGGCCCATCCGGCGATCGCCGAAGTGGCGGTGGTGGGCGTGGCCGATCAGCTCAAGGGCCAGATGCCGATGGCCTTTGCGGTGGTGAAGGACGCCTCGGTGGTCGACACCGCCGAAAAACGTGCCGCGCTCGAGAAGGAGGTCATGAAGAAGGTGGACAGCCTGCTTGGCGCAATCGCCCGGCCGGGCCGTGTGCACTTCATCGGTGGCCTGCCCAAGACGCGCTCAGGCAAGATGCTGCGCCGCTCGATCCAGGCGCTCGCCGAAGGTCGCGATGCCGGCGACCTGACCACGATCGACGATCCGAGCACCCTTGAGCAGATCAAGGAAGCGCTGGCGAAGTAAGGACCGCCATGCGCTGAAGCAGAAGGGGCCGCGAAATGCGGCCCCTTTTTTTGATTGGAGTAATCCGTGCATTTTCACGAAGTACGCTGCGCCTCGGTGTCGGTGGCCGCGATTTCCTCCTGCACGACACTCCACACCGGCTTCACCAGAAAGCGCAGGCCCTTGATGATTGCGTTTACATCCATCATCGAGGGGATCCGCGTTCCCCGGTGCTCGACCGGGCCGCCGATCTGTTCGATCTTCACCCCGAGCTTGGCGAAATGGGACTGCAGCCGCGGCTCGGTCAGCACGAAGAGCGTCTCGATGCCGCGGCGCTTGGCCATTGCCACTGCGCCCAGGTACAGACCGATCGGGATGTAGGGGAAGCGCGGCTGCTCGGTCGAACCGAAATCCTCGTCCTGTAATGCGACAGGGGTCTGCTTCTCGCCCTTGCGTCGGCGAAAGTGCGACCTCACGGCGAGCCGGGAAACCTCGGCGATCTTTCCTCGGTGAAGTTTCGAGGGGTCGATGATGGAGCGATCGAGGGTGGCGGCGCAGGCCTTTTCAAAAGGCAGCGGCGCAGTCGGGTCGCGTGGGTCTGCCAGCACCAGACGCGCGCAGCCGACAGGGTGAGAAGGTTCATTCGAGGTTCGCAGCAGGCAGTGAATGCTGTGCGCATCGTAGGCGTCGGTTTCGCGCCGGTCCGGGCGAACCGGCTCAAAACCCAGTTCCTCGCAATAGACTTCGTGCCGAACGCGAAAGACCTCGTCTCGAACCTCGGTCGACGAGGCGGCCTCGATGCGGAAGTACTTGCGAAAACCTTGGCCGAGGTTGAATGCTTCGAAGAGTGACATGGGCGGTCCTAAGGATTGTGTCTAGACACTCTGCCTGAGTGCGTCCACCACCGGGATCCTGGTAGTACGTCGCGCCGGCAAAACAGCAGCGAGCAAGGTCGCGAAGAATCCGATCAGCCACGCCTTTCCAACGATAGCGGGCACGATACGCACATAGGCCGTATAACCGACGTTGGCATTGGGGGGTGGAGGCATGGAGATGCCGATGGCGGAAACCACCAGCGCAATCGATACACCAAGGAACACTCCCAAGGTCGCACCGCTTACGCCAAGAACGAGGCTCTCGGTCATCAGCAACCTGAAGACATCCCGCGGGCGGTTGCCCAAGGCCCGGAGGGTACCGAACTCACTCTGGCGCTCGAAGGTGCTCATGTTCACACTGTTGATCACCGAGAGCAGCACCATGAAAAGGATGATCCATTCCAGTACGCCGAACTGCCGATCGTAGAGCTGGATGGTCTTGTCGTAGAAGTCGGACAATTGCCGCCAGTGTCGGACATCGAGCAGCGTCGTATCGATCGACTGCTGCACCCTTTGATACACGGTGTCGGTTGCCGCGGTGTCGTCGAGCGTCACGACGAGCAGGTTCGCACCTTCGGTGAGCATCAACTCCTGAGCCGCCAACAAGGGAATTCGAACCGCTCTCGCGTCAAAATCCTTTGAAAAACTCTGGAAGATCCCCACGACCTCGAACTCGAGCGAGTTGAGCGCGCCGCCGGTCGTATTCATGACCAGCGTTACATGATCACCCGGTTCGAGGCCCAGGGAGTGCGCGACGCCTTGGCCGGCCAACAGCCCGAACTCGTCGGAGTCCGAAAGCTGTCGTCCCTTGGTAATCGACAGATAGCTCCCGAGTCGCGCCTCCTTGTCGGGCTCGATCCCTTCCCCGATAACGGCAAGGTCTCGCCGTCCGTTATTCAGGAGGCCGGTAAAGTTCAGGCGAGCAGCGACCTCCGAGACGCGGTCCAGCTCTCCGAGGCGCGCAGCGAGCTTCGCAGGCTCGGGAATGAGGTATTTTTCGGGCTTGCGACTGCCCTTATCCAGAAAATCACGCTTGAAAACCTGGATATGACCGGTCTGCGAGTGGATGATGGCCTCGCCGAGCTGAACGAAGATATCCTGGATGAACCCCCCCGAGAGGATCAGACCCGCGACGCCGAACGCAATCGCCGCCAGCGTCATGAGCGTACGGATCCGCTGCCGGAAGACATTCCGAATCGCGAGCGTGATCAGCATATTTTTCATTTCTGTTGCCGCAACGCATCGACGATCGTCATGCGCGAGGCCTTCCAGGCGGGGAAAATGCTTGCTGCCAGGGTGGTCAGGAAGGCGAGTGTAATCGCATCGAAGGCGAGAGATGGAGAAATCGAGATCTCTCCCAAATAGCCCTGAGCCATCCCCGGAGGGGGCGGCATGGGAATGCCGATGGCGGAAATGACTTGTCCGAGCACAAAGCCAAGAACAACCCCCGCCATCCCGCCGATGATGCCCAGCAGAGCGCCTTCGAGCAGGAACTCCGCGAGTATTCCCCGACGCTTCAGACCGATCGCCATCAACGTACCTATTTCGCCAGTTCTTTCGATGACTGCCATCGACAGCGTATTTGAGATGCTCAAGACCACGATCAGCCCGATGATGATCTTGACGATATCGACCTGCTTGGTGAAGAGTTCGACTGTCTTGTTGTAGAAATCGGCAAGAGCTGTCCAGGGCGTTACCTGATACTCGCTGTCCGGCAGCAAGCGCTGAAGCTGGTGCTCGGCAGCGGCGGTCTGCGTGGTTCGCTCAAGCAATACGACCCAGGTCGTAGACCCATCGACTCTCATGAGCTCCCGGGCAATCCTTATCGGTGCACGCAAGACGACATCATCGTAGGCCTTGGAGATCGTCGCAAAGATTCCGGCCACGGTAAGCTCCACTGCGTTGATGCCACCGTCGGCGGTGCTAGCCAGCAGCACCACAGTATCGCCGGGGCTTGCCCCGAGGTTTGCCGCGAGGCCAACGCCAAGCAACACCTCGCGCGCGCCCGACCCTGAGAGCTCTTCGCCCTGCACGATATTGATCGAGCGACTGATTGGTCGCTCGGTTTCGGGCGCCACCCCCTCTCCAATAAAGGAAACGGTTTCGTCACCCTTGCTCAGCAGCCCGCTAAAGGCCAGGCGCGGCGAAACCGTTACCAACCCTTCGAGCCTATCCACGGACGCCGGCACCGTCGGCGGCAGCAGGTGCTTGTAGGGATCGCGAAGCCCCGCCTCGAAGTAACCTGGCCGGGTAATCTGAAGATGGCCGAGCTGTGAGTGTATCGTTGTCTCTGCCATGCCGTTCAGAACCCAGGCAATGAACCCGCCGGAAAGCAGGAAGGCGACGATGCCGCCGCTTACGGTGATCAGCGCAAGAGCCGTGCGCCTGCGTTGCCGAGCGATATTTCGCCACGCAAGGCGCACCTGCTTCAGGTGATCAGGAAGATGAAATCTCGGCATCGTATGGATTTGCGGTAAGGACTGCTTATGATAGCGGCTCAACGAGCAAGAACTGAAGGAGAGTACCGATGGCGTCCGGCTTCGACTACGACGAGGCATTCTCGCGGAACATCGGCTGGGTTACCACCGAGGAACAACAGATCCTGCGCCGAAGGCGCGTCGCCATTGCAGGCATGGGCGGGGTTGGTGGCGGACACCTGCTGGCACTTGCCCGGCTTGGCATCGGGGCCTTCACCATTGCTGATTTCGACGTCTTCGACATTGTTAATTTCAATCGCCAGGCTGGAGCGATGATGTCGACGCGCGGCCGGGAAAAGGCCGACGTGCTTGCCGAAATGGCGCGTGACATCAACCCGGAAATCGAACTGTCGAGTTTTCCGAGAGGTGTCTCTGCGGAGAACCTGGAGGCGTTCCTGGACGGAGCCGACCTCTACGTCGACGGCTTGGATTTCTTTGCCTTCGAAGCCCGGCGAGCGACATTCATGGCGTGCGAGCGTCTCGGCATCCCGGCCATAACTGCGGCACCGCTGGGGATGGGCGTCGCGTTTCTCGCATTCCTGCCCGGAAGAATGTCGTTCGAAGATTATTTCAGACTGGAAGGATGCAATGAAGAGGAAATGGCATTGAGATTCCTCCTCGGCCTTTCTCCGGCGATGCTGCAGCGCGCCTACGTTGCCGACCCCTCCAGGGTCAATCTGGCCGAGCACCGAGGACCGTCTACGATTGCAGCATGCCAGCTCTGCTCAGGGGTGATAGCAACTGAAAGCCTCAAGCTTCTGCTTGGCCGTGGGGGTGTTCCCGCTGCGCCACGTGGTTACCAGTTCGACGCCTATAGAAACCGATACGCGCGAACATGGCGACCATGGGGAAACCGCAATCCCATACAACGACTTGGACTTCGAATTGCCAAATGGCAGTTGAAAAAAATGGGGAGGGCGACCGGAAATGCTTGATCATGAAAGCTTGCTTGAAATGCTTGAACTGGCCCGCTGGGCGCCGAGCGGAGACAACACCCAGCCGTGGCGATTCGAGATCGTCTCCGATCGGCATATTGCCATTCACGGATCCGACACGCGGGATTGGTGTGTCTATGATTTTAAGGGGCGGGCTAGCCATATGGCGCACGGTGCTTTACTCGAAACGCTGCGCATAGCAGCGACCGCGAAGTCCTGCACGGCCCGTTGGAAGATTCGGCCCGACCGTCCGGACACGGCCCCGATCTACGACGTTTTTCTGCAGCATGAGGAGGGTCTGCAGGCGGACTCGCTGCTAGGAGCCATCCGAGAGCGTGTTGTGCAGCGCCGGCCAATGCGGCTCAGGCCCTTGACGTGCGATCAGCGCAAAGGCCTTTCGTCCGCGGTCGGTGACAACTTTGAACTGCAATTCTTCGAATCATTCAGCGAGCGGTTCGCCGTGGCTCGCCTGCTCTGGAGTAATGCAAAACTGCGGCTTACATGCCCCGAGGCATACGCCGTACATGCCCGGGTTATCGAATGGGGCGCGCAATACAGCGAAGACCGTATTCCAGATCAAGCCGTGGGTGTGGACCCGCTTACAGCGAAGTTGATGCAGTGGGTGATGGGGAGTTGGTCTCGGGTCGAGTTCTTCAACCGCTACTTGTTCGGCACCATTGCCCCGAGGATTCAGCTCGATTTCATCCCGGCTATTGCCTGCGGAGCGCACATCTTGATGCGACCGAAGGCTCCGCTCGATTCGCTGGAGGCCTATTTGGAGGCCGGCTGCGCAATGCAACGGCTTTGGCTTAAGGCAACAACGCTGGGCCTTAGCCTGCAGCCCGAGATGACCCCAGTGATTTTTCGTTGGTATGCCTGCTCGCAATGTTCACTTTCATCGGAGTCGAAAATCAATTCCGAAGCGCTTCGCCTAGCGGAGTCTTTCGACAATGTCATAGGTGCCGAAGACGCGCGGAGCAATGCGTTCTTTTGTCGGGTGGGGACCTCAGCCAAACCGCAATCCCGCTCGCTGAGGCTCGGCCTTGACCGGCTTATGCATGTCCCTGAGCGGGCATGACTTACCTCTTATACGAAAAGAAAAGCCCCCGCAAAATGCGGGAGCTTTTTGCAATGCAATGCCCGCGAGGCGTTGCAATCAGGCGGCAGTGCGCTTGCTGCGGCGCGTGAAGCCGAGGCCAGCCAAACCCAAACCAAGCAGGGCAAGCGATGCGGGCTCCGGAACCGGATTGAACGAAGTCGATGCGTCCAGCTGGAACTGGAAGTCGCAAAGCTGCCCGGCCGCGCAGTTCGCGCCGTTCGTTCCCGCAGGACCGCCAACTCCAAAGGTCGGCGCATTGCCAACCACAAAGTCGGACGGATTTACTTGGCTGAAAGGCGTCGCGAGGTTCGATGAGTCCTGCGCATCCACCATAAGCGAAGTCACGTTCGAAAGGAAGTAGGCCCAATTCTGATAGGTAATATCGATTTGAGTCGTAGTTCCACCTGACCCCTGATGAGACAGAGCGCCACCGTCGACGTCGTTTCCATCGGGCGACTGATCGAGACCTTGGATCGCCGCACCCGCCAAACGGGTAACGTCAGAGAAGGAGCCAAATGATCCGGCGATTGAGCCCTCGAGCAGCTTTACCGCGCCGCCTGCGCCGTCGTAGCCAGCGCCGGTGACGTCATCCGCGGCTGTACCCCCAATCCACATCGTGAAAGTCGATGGCTTGGACTGGTCCAGCAGAAGGGTCGCCGCTCCGGTAGTTCCGACTGCATATTCGAACATGGACAGTTGGAACGTAATCTGCGGGTAGGAGTTCACCAGGGAACCGTTCGAGAGCACGAGGTTGCCAAGGGAGGCCTGGGCTACAACCTGAAACGAACTGGGGTTCGAAGGATCGGTGGTGATTACGATTCCCGAGCTGTCGACTGCGCCAATGGCGAGCGCATTGCCGGGGGTCCAATCAAAAAAGTTAACGCTCAGCGCATTGGCGCCGCTTGTGCCGAGCGGGTCAAACTGAATGGTTGCGGCGGCTTGCGCATTTCCTGCCATTGCCAAGCATGTGGCGATGGCAGTTCCTAAAATTACTTTTTTCATGTTGATTCTCCGCAATGTGAGTGGGCGGTCCAAGCAGGGCCAGATGAGTGCCCTTGCGCCTACCCATGCAGGCTTCGTGCCAGTTTTTTGTTTGTGCAGTAGCTGCTTGAAATTAATAGGGAAAAACATGAGCCGTTGTTGCTGGGCAGCGCAGCTGTTTTGCATGTGTAAAAAAAACCGACACTTGACGGGTGGGCGAGATTTGCAGAACTGCCTTCCCTGGTGGTCAGAAGCCCTGAAGCGCAGCCTGGAGAACGTCCAGATGTCCGGAGGGGTGGTAGTTGGCTGCCAGCCTTGCAGCCCTGTTGGCATAGATTGAATCACCAAGAATTCGAGCGATGGCGTGTTCAAGTTGAGTTCTTGTGGCGCGGTCGGACCGAACGGCGACCCCCGCGCCATATTTTTCAATTGATCGCATGTTGAGAAATTGGTCCATGTTCGTGACAATTCCCAATACGGGCTTACCCTTCCTCAGCGCTTGATTGGAGGTAGGGCTGCCGCCATTGCACACGACGAGGGTGGCCGCTTCGCAGGCGGCATCGCCGGAAAGGAAATCAAAAATTCGGACGTGTGCGGTGCCGAGTGCCGGCAAACTGCGTCCGCCAGATGAAAGCAGGACCTCGTACCCAGAATCCACCAGCGCAGGGATGAGTGTCGTGAGCGTACCAAGATCTCCCGAACTGCCCATCGATACGTACGCGACCTGCCTGTTCGTAAGGTCTATAGATGGCAGCGTGGTGGTCGAAGGCGACCATGCGATCGGACCAAGAAAGCGATCTTGTGGCTCTGTTGTCAAATCCGGGAAAAGTGATTCGAAATTTGGGAACAACCTAAGGTCGGCATCGGTATAGCAGTTCCTAAGGTCATGATTCAACGAGGAGAGGCCATGCTTGCTACGTACTCTCTCCAGCGAGTGCGCGTGCAATCGAAATGCAATGGGTGCGGCGAGACTGAAGGCCGCAGTTGCGATAGCTAGCGGAAGCCGACGAGTCAAAGGGAGGACCGGCAAGGGCAACTTTCCCGGTGCGTTAGGGCTCCAGTACGCATCGCAGATCGAGATGTATGGACGCGCCGCCAGTCGCGCGCTCACGGAAAGCGAAAGTCGAAAATCCCCTATGATCACATCTGGTCCCACCTGACGGATAAGATTAAGGTCGTCTCTTACATATTGCTCAAGGGTTCCATAGTCGTATAACGGAGCCCCCTTACGTAGTCGTTCGGCAACGACTTCACTGGGCAGGCATGGCAAATCAACACTAGGGAAGGCCGCATCGCGAGTGAGCCAATCGTATTGAGGCGCACGTGCGAAGGTGACCTGATGATCGGTCGCTAGGAGTCCTTGCGCCAAGACAAACGGGCGAGCGGTGTGGGCAAAAGTTGCGCCTTCAGCAATGAAGAGGATCTTCACTCGACGCCACCTCTTTTTCTAGGCAAGTTTCTAACTTTTACGCAAAGCTTTCGATGTAGCCGTCACAATCGCGGCGGCGTCTAGTCCGTTGGCTACCAATAGCTGCCCTTGGTCCCCGTGGTCGATGAAAGCGTCCGGCAAGCCCAACTGTAGCGTTCTCGTGGCAATCCCTTCATTGGCCAGCCAGCGGCTCACCTCCGAGCCCACGCCCCCGATCACCGCATTCTCCTCCACCGTGACCAGCAACTCGTGCTCCGCGGCCAGCGCGCGGATCAGCTCGGCGTCCAGCGGCTTGACGAAACGCATGTTGGCCACCGTTGCGTCGAGTTCCTCGCCCGCCGCCAGCGCGGCCGGGAGCATGCTGCCGAAGGCGAGAATCGCCACCCGCT
>JACKMC010000012.1 GCA_024235595.1 Zoogloeaceae bacterium
TTGCGAACCGCGTGCTGGGCGAACGCGAGCAACGCACCTGCGAAAACTGCACGAAGACCCAGACCACGCCTGGCGTCGGGCTCACGCCAGTGATCCAGGAAGAGTACGAGACCAAGCTGCAGGTCCTGCAGGAGC
Source organism: Zoogloeaceae bacterium (assembly GCA_024235595.1). Lineage (GTDB taxonomy): Bacteria > Pseudomonadota > Gammaproteobacteria > Burkholderiales > Rhodocyclaceae > Cognatazoarcus. Next base: position 136 of record JACKMC010000012.1, read on the forward strand.
TGGTGACGGGCGCCCGGCCGACGACGCCGACCAATCTTGACGCGGCCGGCAGCAGCTCGCTGCCGATCACCCGCGGCGTGATCGAGGCCCTGCGGGACGAACCCGACCAGGACGTGCTGGGCAAGCGCCTGGCGTCGGAGGCGGCGCTGTCCAGCGTGCTGGAGAAGGCCCTGCTGCTGCAGCGCACGTTGCTCACCGGCAAGAAGGAGCCGAACGTCGCCGCCAACGAACTGGCCGTGCGGGCGGTCGACCAGGAGAACAGCGCGCTGGAGCAGGAGATCAACAACCTCAAGACTGAGCTGGAGCTGCGGCGCACGCTGGCCGGCAACTCGGCGATGGCGATCATCCAGCGCCACAGCACTCGCGCTGCCGGCTCGCGCGGCATCTTCGAGGGCGACACCACACGCGACCGGCTGCGGGAAGTCCAGAAGCCGCGGAGCGGTACGCCATGAGCCGGCTGGCCTGGCTGCGGCTGCCATGGCTGTTCAACCGCCGCGTCGGCGTGGCGCTGCTGTGGACCTTGCTGGTGGTGGCCGCCGCGGTGGCGGTGAACATCGCCGGCATCCACGTGGTCGGCGGCGTCGAGGGCTGGCAGCACTGGCTGCAGGCGCACGCCGGCCACTTCTTCGTGTGGCGGCTGTGCCTCTACGGGACGACGGCTTACGGCTGGTGGTGGATGCGCCAGCGCCTGCTGCGGCGGGAGCCATCCCGCGAGACGCATCAGCGCCTGCTGCGCACGGAGATCGCGGCCGTGATCGCTGTGGTCGCGCTGGAAGCCAGTCAACTGTTGCGGCACGGCTGAGACCGGGAGGCGGGCATGACGCTCTACACCACGGACTACCTGGAGTATTACCTGACCCTGGTGGCTTGGGTGGTCAACAACGGCATCTGGAGCATCCTCGTGGCCAGCGGCGTGTTCGCGCTCCCGTTCGTGGCCATCGTGATCCAGGAATGGCTCAAGGCCCGCAGCGAAGGTGCGGACGAAGGCAACAAGGGCGTGCTGTCGTCGATGCGCATCGAGAACCGGGTGTGGGTGGCGATCGTGGTCATCATGTTCGCCGGCATCCCGTTCATCCCGGTGGATCTCGCCACGATCAGGTTCGACACCACGCGCTCCGCGCAATGCCAGGTCAACGTCCCGCTGCCCAACGACACGGGCTGGGCCAACGTCTACACCACGCTCGACAACCAGAGCGCGCTGGTGCCGGTGTGGTGGTTCTTCATGCACTCGCTGTCGAAAGCCGTGACGGGTTCCGCGGTGGCGGCGATTCCCTGCGGCACGGACCTGCGTCAGATTCGCATGGATGTGGATGCCACGCGCATCGACGATCCGGTGCTGGCACAGGAGGTCGCCGACTTCACGCACGACTGCTACGGGCCGTCGCGCGCCAAGCTGTTCATGAACCGGCCGACGCTCTCCGACGAGCAGATGAACGACGTCACCTGGATCGGGTCGAGTTACTTCCTCGACACGCCCGGCTTCTATGACGCCTATCGATCCAAGACCCCACGCACGGCCTGGCCCTACGACGCGACCCGCGATGCAGGGCTGGCACAGGTGGACAGCGGCGGCGGCTATCCGTCCTGCCAACAGTGGTGGGCCGATGGCGGCCAGGGACTGCACAGCCGGCTGCTGGCACAGGTCGACCCGGACCTGCTGACCCGCATCGGGCGCTGGGCAGGGTTCCTGTCGCAGAGCGAGGTCAACGACTCGGTGATCCGCGCCGTGGTCTCACCGCGGCAGCAGAAGATGAACCAGGGCGCCGTCTACACCGATTACGGCGGCCAGATCGACAAGACGCTGCCGAACATCGTCACGCGCGGCGCGGGCGACCTGGGGCTGACCGTGGGCTCGCTGGCCTTCTTTCCCGCGATGGACGTGGTGCGCCAGGCGCTGCCGATGGTGCTGACGATGCTCAAGATGGCGCTCGTCATCTGCATCCCGTTGGTGCTGCTGATCGGCACCTACGACCTGAAGACGGTGATGACGGTTAGCTGCGTCCAGTTCGCGCTGTTCTTCGTGGACTTCTGGTTCCAGCTCGCACGCTGGATCGACAGCACGATCCTGGACGCTCTCTACGGCTGGGGGTTTGGCGCGGACAGGCCGCACGCCAACTTCGACCCATTGATCGGCCTGAACAATGCGTTCGGTGACATGCTGCTGAACTTCGTCATGGCAACGATGTTCATCGTACTGCCGAGCTTGTGGGTTACCGCACTGGGCTGGGTAGGGGTTCGTGCTGGCGGCATGCTTCAAGGTTTGGCAAACGGGACCAGGGACGCAGGGCAAGCAGGTGGCAAGGGATCGAATCTATTGATCAGTGCTGCCAAAAAGTAGCTTGCCGCACATCAGTCGTCTTTAAACCGCGGGTCTGGATCGTCGTTGTGCATCGTTGGGTGATAGAACAGACCTTCGCGGTGATCGCGCTCCTCTGCCTTGCGACCGAGAAAATCGGAATCGCTTTCCGTATTGTCTTGCCTTGCGATCCAAGCCGCAGCCAAGATGCCCCCGATCAGCAACGCCAGCCAGAACGCGACGTAGAGCAGTATCCCGAGCGCCGTGAGCTTGACTACCGCGAGAACGACCTTGGCAACGTTCGGCGTCCATCCTTGAGCCACCAGCCATCCATTTGCCCGCCGATCCAAACGCACGCAACCTCGCCACGCCCGTCCCAACATCCGGCCTAGGCATTCCGCGAAAGTTGTCTGTGCAACGGGTTTCATGATGGCTACCAGGGTTATGCCAAAAGGGCTCGAAGGTTGCCGCGAATGACATCCGCCATTTCGGCCGCTTGCATACCGCGCAACCGGCCTAGAGCTTCCACCACGACTGCCACATCGACCGGTTGCGAGGGTCGCTTGCCGGTGCGGGTGAAGGGCCCATCTGTCTCAGTCAGCATCCGATCCAAGGGGATGGTCTGAACCATCGCGACGTGCCTCTCTTTGTCCAACATTCCCGCATTGATCGAGAAGTAGCAACCCAGCTCCAACGCTCGCTTCGCCTCACTTTTCGTTCCCGTGAACCAGTGGAGAACGATCTTGCCACGTTCCGGCGGCAGATGCGCCTCGACAAGATCGAGCACCGCCTTGGCCGATCTAATGCTGTGGGTCGTGATGATCTTGCCACCCGCCTCCGCGCAACGTTGCAACACGTGCTGAAACACGCGCTTCTGGGCATCGAGCGACTTGAAGAACTGAGGGCCGGCGTCCAACCCGACCTCGCCGACATAGCGAGTCTCTGAAAGATACCGGTCCCATAGCTCGATTTCGTTCTCGCGCTCTGCGACCAACTGGGGGTGCAGCCCGAGCGCCGCTCGAACATGCTTCGTGCGCTGTGCGAGTTCGTGATTGCGAGGCCAGGCGCGAGGTGTCGTCGTCACCGCAAGCGTGAGCACCCCGGCCGCGTCAGCGTCCCGAACAGCCACGGCATGGTCCGGATAAAGGTCCAAGTGGCAGTGAAAGTCCACGAGACCGGTTGTTGCGATCATGCGCGCACCTTAGTCAACTCGGCCGCGCCTCGACGCCATCGATGAGCCGGGCGACTTCATCAAGGCCGCGCCGGTAGACATCGGCGAGTTCATCGAGGTGCGCGGCTTCGTCAGCAAGCGAGCCGGGTTTATGGATCAAGAGGTTCGCAAGCTGCGGTCGCCCTTTCAAGCGCTCGATTGCGTACTGAAACGACCTGACCTGCTTTCCGGGCGACTCGCGCGTGTCCAGTGGCTGCGCGCGGAGGTCCGGCACGGTGTACGTAGTCGCATCGCTTCCGTTGCCCCATGCCGCCATCAGCGCCGCACGGCGAATCAGGCACGGCAAGCAATACCCGCAGTGCTCGATTCCGAGTCCCTGCCACCGACCCTTGGTGGGGGAGGAACACGACAGAGAGTCCGACGCCAGCTTCTTCAAGAGTGCTGGGTTGCGACAGCCCGCGGCCATCTCCCCTTTCGTTTTGTCCCAATAGGGGTTCAGGATCTCCCCGTCTATGCCGAGTGCGCCGAGCAGGTCGTTCCACCTTGCCATGTAGTACGGATGCGTCGTGCGGGTACTGTTCGAGCCCAGCCGCAGTGGGTCCAGCGGCACATTCAGAGCGATCAGCCCGTTCTCGGGAACCCGCAGCGTGAAGCGTCGTCCCAGTCCAGTACCAGCGAACACCCCGAGCGCGAGGAACAGGAACGATCTTCCCCGCGTGCTGTTCTCCGAGCCGACTCCTTCCACGAGGCCATCGTCGAAGGTCATTCCGACGCGTAGCCGCTCGAAGGATGACCTGTCGTAGTGCTTCTTCAAGCCCGTAAGCAACTTGCCCTGCGCGTCGCTGGTGGCGCCTTCACCGAAGTGACTGACCAGCAATGGGGTCGCGCCGTCCTCCAAGAGGTCTATGGCGCCGATAAGGCTGTCCAGCCCGCCCGAAAAGAGGCTCAGGGAGTCGAAGGGTGGACAGATAAGACTCGGGGGCGCCTCCTCAGCGATCGTCGTGAACCGAGCCGGACGCGCCCTGAACCCGATCGTCCATCGATCTCCCGTCAAGAAATCCAGCGACTTCTTCAGCGTCGCTGTCGCAGTTCCCCAACGAACCGGATCACTGACCGGAACAACCAGACGAATCTCGCGCGTCCAGGAGTCTTGCGATTGCTCAGCTCGCGAGATGCGCGTGTCCGCGGCATGCACGTGAGCAGCCAGCACTAGCAGGTCGACGCCAATCTCCGAGGGAAAGACGCCGATCTTCTTCAAGCTAGTTAGCGCACCACCGATGCCATGGTCCAGGGACCTCTCGCCGGCGACGAGCTGCAAGTAGGTCCTCTGTTCATCCACACCGACCGGAACATCAACGTGGTCATCGGGGCCGAAGCGCCCCGCCAAGAGTTGTCGCTTCATTGGTTGGCCTCCGCATCCCCCAGGGTCTGCAGGATCGCAAACGCGGACTCGTACACGGTGTCGACGAAGGTTTGAATGCGTTCGGGCGTGAGATTCGGTGACTCCGCCCGGGCCCGGGTCAGCGCGTCGCACACCCCGCCCCGAATGAAGTCACGCAACTGCTGCTCGACGCGGTGTGCCGCTTGGGCGTCCACCGGCATGGTCACGGCCTTGGTGCCGATGTCATTGCAGATCCGCGCTTCGATCGCATGCGTGGCGTACAGCTCGAAGACCGTTTGCATCTGATTCGGCGTGAAAGTGGTCAGGTCAGTCAACCCTTCGCTGGCCAGTTCAACGACGGTTTCGATGTAAGCCTCACGGGCGATGCCTTCATCGACGGTGCCTGCGCCTGGGCAGATGTAGTCGGCCAGGCCCACGAAAATCTCGGTGATCGGGCGACCTGCCAGGGACTCCAAGTCGAGCGCGCGCAAGGCCTCGCGCACCCCCCGCGCCTGCGCGTCAACCAGGAAGCCGAGAAGGCGCGCGCCGGCACTGCGAGAGGCTCCCATTCGCTGGGCTGCCTGCCGGGCACCGCCGGCGGATGTGGAGACGTATCTTGAAACGGCCCGGCCAAGGTTGGCCCTGTCAGTGCCGCCGGAACCAGCAAATCGCGTGAAGCAATTGCGGGCGCCGGAGAAACGCTGCGGGTCTGCCGTTCTTGGAATTGGCAGGTGATTTGGCGGCACAGGCGGCACGCCGCCGTCGGCCGGCGGCTGGCCGTCCGGCCCAGCTCCCGTGCCTGCAGGAGCAGCGGGAGCGTCACCGCCATCAGCGCCGCCGAGCCATGATGGAACAAGCGGAGTGCCGCCGCCAGGGCCACCGTAAGCTGTCGAAGTGCCCATCAGCGTCCTCCCTTTACGTCCTTGAGGGCCGCTTCGGCGCTTGCTTTGAGGCCGGGGTTATTGGCGACCTTGCTCCACTCGCCCAGCAGCTTTGTCAGACGAGCGGCGCATTCGGCATCTTTAATGACACCCTGCCAGCCGCTGACAGTCCATGGGCCACACTTGCCACTTGGCAATGCTTCCAAGAAGTCCATCAACCGGCCCTGCAAGCCAGGTTGCGCCTTCACGAGAACGACAAGTCCATCAACACCCGCGGGCTTGGTGTCGAAGGTGCCCGTGCTCATGATCTTGGTGCGCACGGCCTCGAACACCTTCTCCGCTTCGGGCTGCACGAGCTGCTTCAACTCGGCCTCATAGCCCTGGACGGTCATCTTGCCGCTGAACAGCTTCTCCACCACGCCGGCCAAGTGACCCAGCACGGACACCGGGCCGAAGTAGTCCTTCTTGTCCTTCGTCACGAACAAGTAGGGGCGTAGATCGAGACCCAAGAGTTTGGGTGACAGGCGCGCCCAGTCGCACACCGTCTCTGACGACCGCCATTCAGTCAACACGGCGTTGTCAAGCGCCGGCCCCGGCTCGCCGGCTCTCTGTCCCTTCCGCTCGCCGGCCTGCGATTCCTTACCGTCGGCCGTCGCCAGCCCCTTTTCAAGCGTTTCGAGGTCCTCGCATAGCCCCTGCGGGTGGACCGCGGCGACAAACGCGATCTGCTCGAACAGCCTCGGGATGAAGCGCTCAGCGAGCATGAGCTTCGCGAGCACGGGCAGTTTGATATCGTCCCCGAATCCGCGCGCGGCCGCAGTACGCTCACGCAGCAGCAGCGTGTTGAGGAAGCGTTTGATCTGACGCGGGTTGCCCTTCGTACCGCTCGCCAGGATGGGGCCAATCTGGTCACTGAGGGCAAGCGCGTTGTTCGCCTTCTCGGCTTGCTTGCTGAGCGCCGTCTTGACGGTCGCCGCATCCAAACCGCCACTGGTCCAAGGACGCTTCAGCTTCTCACGCGCCACGCCAATCAGGTTCGCATAGTCGGCGTCGTTTTCACCGATTTCGGCGCCGGCCAGCAGCAGCGTGACGTAAATCCGTGTCTCGGTCTCGCCCAGCGCCGGGATACGGAATGGGACCTGGATGAGCTTTTCGAGGTAGTTGCGTGCGTAGTCCCGCGGTCCGGTGCTGTCCGGCAGATCGGGAAAGTGCTTGCGCACCGCATACTCGATCATCGCCTCGTCGGCCGCGACGACGAACGCTGTCCGGGCGGTGAACACGAACAACCGGATCGCTTCGAGCGTTTCGATGGCGGTGTCTGGCAAGCAGCGATCGAGGTCATCGATCAGGACGATGAGCTGTTTGATCCCCGCGTCCTTCAGGAGCTGGTCGAAGGCCTTGCGGAACGCTTCCACTTCCTCGGGCACATTCTTTGTTTCGCCCGGCTTCAGCACGGCCTTCACCTCGTCGATCGCCGTCGAGAGGCTTTCTTTCGTGGCGAGCTTGGCAGGATCCGCTATCACCGCTTCGAGCGAGCCGACGATAGCTCCGATTTGATCGGGTGTCGGAATGCCTGTGAACGCGGTCAGGGCGAGGCCGCCGGCTCTCTTCGCCACCTTCAGCCAGTCGATGCGCCGGAAGACATCCTTGACCGCGGCCGCGGCCTTGTTCAGGGCCGGACGCTTCTCGACCAAGCCCGTGACGATCCCCTCGATCAGGGCGATCTTGGCATCCTCGAAGCCTTGAAAGCGCCATCCGTTGAACTTGAGGCACAGGACTTCGTCCTTGTCGGCGAACCCCGCCTCGATCATTTCGAGCACGCTGGACTTGCCCGCACCCCAGTCGCCATGCACGCCGATCGTCACCGGATGGTCGGGCCTGGCGCGAAGCAACTCGATGATCGTGGTCGCGATGGCCTCGTTGTTCAGCAGGTCGACCCGGGTTTCGTTGTCGGTCAGAATCATCGGCGTTGATCTCCCCCTGGCAGTTCGTTTGGCAAGTTCAAGAGTACGGAGCGGATAGCTGCGGACACCGCATCACGCGGCCCATCCAGCCGGAGACCGAGGGTCAATTCAACTTGCACGCCAACACCGCGCCGTCCCCGATTGCAGATGTTGTTCGGATCGGTTGCCGGGAACGAGTGCCCCTTCAGATCGACTTCCACACCAAGCCGAGCAATGGCTTGTCCGATGGATATCTTCAATGGGTCGTCAAGGCCGCCCATCAGGACGCGCTGTGCCTTGCCGCCGCAGCCGTGGATCGCGACCACGTGGTCGCAGGCGGATAGCAGTGCCAGGCAGCGCGGTTCATCAAATTTGTGGCTGGTCAGATGAAGTGCAGCGTAGTTGCCAGCCTGACGAATTACTTCGAACAGATAGAGATTGATGTCCGTGCCAGCGACGGCTCGCGCGATGTCCGACGTGAACTGCTCAATACCTCCGCCATGCGGTGCGATGACGGCGATGGATGATCCGGCGAACGGGCGTACATGCACCCTGTAGTCCGTTCCTTCGGCTTGCGCACTGGCCAAGTCGGCATAGCTGCCATATCCATCGGCAAGGCTACTCATCGCGCCCCTCGACTGGGAGCGCCGGCCCTTGGAGCGGTGCCAGCAAGATTGCGCACAGCGGCTCAGGCATCAGGCCCCCGTTCGAAGAAGTTGCGGCTGGCCGAGCCGGGTTGGCTTGGCTTGGCTTGGCTTGGCTTGGCTTGGCTTGGCTTGGCTTGGCTTGGCTTGGGTCGCAGGATGATTAGATTGTGCATTAAAAATCAAACCTCATGCTACTTTCTCTGCGCGTTCTTGCGATAGCTCTAGGGGCTGATTTGATTCCGTGCTATCTTTATAACATGGATGGAAATTCTAGGCACCAGGTAATCAAGCGGCTGCAGGCGGGACTCCCCCGCGGGGCGCCGTTCGACCTTGCCACCCTGAGCCAGTTCGGGGTGTCGCCCCAGCTCGCCGCCCACTATGCCGACGGCGGGTGGCTCGTGCGCCTGGCCCATGGCGTCTATGCCTTCCCGAACGATGAGTTCGGGGTCTACGGTGCGCTGAAGTTCCTGCAACAGCGCGTGCCCGGCCTGCACGTCGGCGGCAAGAGCGCCCTGGCCCTGCAGGGTGTGCGGCACAACCTGGGCAGCCGGGAGGCGCTGGTGCTGTGGGGCGAGGGTCGCTTTGCGTTGCCGGTCTGGTTCACTTCGCGCTTTCCGGCCCGCTACGTCCACGCCCGCCTGTTCGACTGGCCGGATACGGTGCTGGCCGGCAAGACCCTGACCACGCCGCCTGGCCTGCCCGAGGATCTGCGGGTGGCTGCCTCCGAGCGTGCCGTTCTGGAGCTGCTGTACGAAGCCGGCGTCAAACAGAGCCTCGAAGAGGCCCGCAACCTCTTTGATGGACTGCGTTCCCCCCGCAAGGACTTGCTCGGGCAACTGCTGTCCTGCTGCGCCAGCGTGAAGGCCGTGCGCCTGTTCCTGACCTGGGCGCGCGAGACCAGCCTCGTGGATGTCGATGCCCTGCTGGAGCAGTACCCGGTTCGCACCGGCAGCAACACGCGCTGGATGAGCCGGCTCGATGACGGCACCTTGCTGAGCCTGAGACCTCATGGATAAGACCTACGCGGACACCGTTCGCCTGCTGCTGGCCGTCGCGCCCGACGTGTTCGCCAACGACATCTTCGCCATGAAGGGCGGCACGGCCATCAACCTCTTCGTGCGGGACATGCCGCGCCTGTCGGTGGACATCGACGTGGTGTACCTCCCGTGGCAGACGCCGCGCGACGAAGCGCTGCAAGCCATCAACCAGGAGCTGGCCGCCATCGCCACGCGCGTTGCACCACTGGGCGTGCAGACACGCCTGGTTCGCGCCAAGGACCTGGGGGACACCAAGCTGATCGTCGAGAACGACGCCAGCCAGGTGAAGATCGAGGTCAACGTCGTGTTCCGATGCAGCGTGCTGCCCGTCGAGCGGCGGGCGCTGAGCGCCAGGACCAGCGATCTGTTCGGCGTGGAGTTCGAGCTGCCGGTTCTGGCGCCGGACGAGCTGTACGCCAGTAAGCTGGTGGCCGCGCTGGATCGGCAGCACCCGCGCGATCTGTTCGACGTGTGGCAGCTCTTTGAGTCGGGCGACATCAGCGACCGCATGGTCGAGTGCTTCGTGATCTATCTGGCGGGCCACAACCGGCCTCCCCACGAAGTGCTGTTCGGCAACGACAAGGACATCGCCGGCGAGTACGAGCGGGCCTTTGTCGGCATGACCGAAGTGGACTGCTCTCTGGAGAGACTACTCGATGCTCGCGCCAGGATGCGGCGCGAGCTGCCACGGCGACTGAGCACCGCGCACAAGCAGTTTCTGAGCGGGCTGGCGCGCGCAGAACCGGACTGGTCGCTGGTGCAGTGCCAGCACGCCGCGCAACTGCCGGCACTGCGCTGGAAGCTCGCCAATCTCGAAACCTTCCGCAAGCGCCGTCCCGACGACTTCGCAGCGCAATCCGCCGCCCTCGACGCCGGCTTGGGCCAGAGCTGACGAGCGTCCCGCAGCGCCCCACTTGCCGGGATTTCCCCATGCCGCATTCATTGTGGCGCCCGCGCAGCAGCGGCCCTATACCCAAAGGCTTCCGACAAAGGCCAAAGGGCTGGGAAGGGGCAAAGGAAGGGCGCCAAGGGGAAAGGCCCTATCCTGAAAAGGCCAAAAGGCGCCCCCGAGCAGCCCGTCATCCGGGGTTCGCCATGCTCTCGCTGTTCCAGCGCAAAAGGGTGCCACCCACCTCCGGCACACCGCCAACATCAGCCATCGAAACTCCGAAAGGGTTGGCGCGGCCGGAGTCGGCCGCATCGCTGCTGGCCACGCCGCGCCGGCAGAAACTGCTGGAACACATCTGGCAGCGCACATCGCTCTCGCGCCGGCAGTTCGCCACGCTCTACCTCGCCCCACTGGAGCGCTACGCCGAGCTGGTCCAGCAGTTCCCGGCCTCCGAGAACCACCACCACGCCTATCCGGGCGGCATGCTGGACCACGGCCTGGAGATCGTCGCCTATGCGCTGAAATTGCGGCAGTCATACCTGCTGCCTGCGGGCGTCACGCCGGAGGCACAGGCGGCCCAGGCCGAAGCCTGGACCGCAGGCACGGCCTACGCGGCCCTGCTGCACGACATCGGCAAGATTGCGGTCGATCTGCACGTCGAGCATGCCGACGGCAGCGTCTGGCATCCCTGGCACGGCCCGCTGCGAAAGCCCTACCGCTTCCGTTACCGAAAGGAGCGTGAGTACCGCCTGCACAGCGCCGCCACCGGGCTGCTCTATGCGCGCCTTCTCGATCGGGACATCTTCGACTGGCTCAGCGGCTATCCCGACCTCTGGGCCGCGCTGCTGTACGTGCTGGCCGGCCAGTACGAGCACGCCGGCACGCTCGGCGAGCTGGTCGTGCAGGCCGACCAGGCATCGGTCGCCCAGGAACTCGGCGGCGATCCCAGCAAGGCGCTGGCGGCGCCCAAGCATGCGCTGCAACGCAAATTGCTCGACGGCTTGCGCTACCTGCTCAAGGAAGAGTTCAAGTTGAACCAGGCCGGCCCGGCGGACGGTTGGCTGACCCAAGACGCCTTGTGGCTGGTGAGCAAGACCGTCTCCGACAAGCTGCGCGCACATCTGCTGTCGCAGGGCATCGACGGCATCCCGGCGAGCAATACGGCGGTGTTCAACGTGTTGCAGGATCACGGCATCGTGCAACCGACGCCGGATGGCAAGGCGATCTGGAAGGCTGCCGTCACCAGCGACGCCGGCTGGTCGCACGCCTTCACCTTCCTGAAACTCTCGCCGGCGATGATCTGGGATGCCGCCGACCGGCCGGCGCCGTTCGCAGGCCGTGTGCAGGTCGAAGAGGAACAAGCGGAGCCGACGCCGCAGGCGCCGACGGTGGCCGATGGGCCGCGCGCGGAAGGCACCGAAGCTGCACCCGCGAGCACGGCGCCGATCGCATCCACAGCCACAGACACCGGCGTGGCCGCGCTACTCGACCTGTTGGGCGACACTGCTCCACCCACAGCGCCTGAGATCGCCGAGGCCGAGCCGGCCCCTTCGACCGTGCCCCCGCCGCAGATGAGCCTCGCGCCTTCCCAGGATCGCGCGGAGCCCTCCGGGGCGCACTTCATGGCCTGGCTGCGTCAGAGCATCCAGACGCGCAAGCTCATCATCAACGACGCCAAGGCCCTGGTGCATACCGTCGCCGGTACGACCTACCTCGTCAGCCCCGGCGTGTTCCAGCGCTACGCGCAGGAGTACCTTCAAGTCGCCGCGCTGGCCAAGCAGGAGAAGCTGGAGGGGTGGCAGTGGGTACAGAAGCGCTTCGAGAAGCTGGGACAGCACCGCAAGCAGCCGAGCGGGCTGAACATCTGGACCTGCGAAGTCACGGGGCCGCGCAAGTCGCGCCGGCTGCACGGCTACCTGCTCGTCAGCCCGGATGCGCTGTTCCAGGAGACGCCGCCAGACAACCCATACCTGCGGCTCCTCAACGAGGCCGCAAAGCGCGAAGATTCAGCCCTTGGGGGCAAGGACGACGATCAGGCGTAGGCATGCGACCGCTGTGCGGGCCGGCTTCAATCTGCGGATGGGGCCGACTCTGCCAGCTTGGCTTCGGTCAGAGTCATCAAGTGGGCGGAACTGCATTTCAGCGCACGGGCGATCTTGAGGATGAGAGGGAGCGTGGGGACATGCTCGCCGCGCTCGATCTTGCCCATGTGCGACCGTTCGATGCCGGCCATGTGGGCCAGCGTTTCCTGAGCGATACCCTGGTTGGTTCTTTCTTCCCGCACGGCAGCCCCAAACGCGATGGCTGGTTCCGCTTCGTAGGTAGTGGTGCCGGTGGGGCGGCCCCTTTGGATCGAACGCTTTGGCATTGCCAAGAGCGTCGAACACGGTCACGATTTAAACCACGTTAAACTTAACTCATTCAACGGCTTCGAGATCAGTTGCCACGAGTTCACCGCCTGGGGGGAGCTGGACGTGGAATCGAGTGACATCACCGCCGAAATTCGCATGGCCGTCCTCGGCGAATGGGTGCCTCCCCAGCTCGCCGACGTGCTCGCCCTGCAGCGTGCCGAAGAGCCGGAGACTCACGCCGCCCTGGCCGGATGGACAGATCCCGGTCGAGGCGCGGAGCTTCCGGGCGATGGCTTCGACTTCGCCCTGTCTGCGGCTGCCTGGCAGTGGCCTGGCTGGATATGTGAGCCGCTGTGGCATGACACGCTGGCGGTCGCCGTGGCCAAGCGCTCACACCTGCTGGCCTACCGTGAAGTGCCGTGCGAGGAAGTGCTCAAGCAGCCCTTGATCTGCTCGCAGTCCACGGCCGATGAACCATGGCGCATGACCGTACAGCGCGTGTTCGATAACGCGCTGCAGGAGCGAGAGCAAACGGTGGAGACATTCGACGTGGCGATGACGCTGGTTGCCGCCGGGTACGGGATCTCTATTGCACCTGCCGCGAGACTGGCGAGCTACCTACGCCGAGGCATCGCCGTGCGACCGCTGGCCGGCGCACCGACCATCGTGACGGCCTACCTGCTTCGCCCTGACGTTTTGCTGGCAGGCTCACGGGCGAGATTCGTTCGACGCGCGCGCTCGCTGTCCTGAACGCGCCCCGCGGACATCACTCGCGCTCGATGACTTTCAGCAGTGCCCTGCGCCGCCTGGACAGCGGGCCGAAGGTTTCCATGACCTCGCTCATCGAATCGCCGCGGGCCAGAGCATCCAGGATGTCAGCCCAGTCCTGCATGATGATCGCCCGCGACGCGATGAACTTCGTGTGGTCATACGGCGCGCGCGAAGAATCCTTCTTCCGCTTCGAGTGCGCCAGTTGCAGGTCGACCCGATTCTCGGGATAGCTCAACAATCCCAGCAGCGTCGTCGCCGTCGAGCGGAAGCCATGCGACGAGAACTGACCGCCGTAGCCCATGCGCTCCAACACCTTGTTGAGCGTCGTGGCGGACATCACCTCCCCCGGCTTCCGATAGCTGGGGAACAGCACCTTGCCACCGCCAGTCAGGGCGTGGAGCTCCTTCAACAGCACGATCGCCTGCTTCGCGAGCGGAACGATGTGAGGCTGGCGCATCTTCATTCGCCCTTCGGGAACCGTCCAGAGGGCATTGTCCAGATCGAACTCAGACCAGTACGCCTTGCGCAGCTCGGCCGTGCGGACAAACGTCAGCGCCATCAGCCGCAGCGCGATCACGGTAGTCCTGTAGCCCGCATCGTCCACGCTGTTCAAGAACTTCGGGATGTCCTGCCATGACAGCGGCGGGTTGTGCCGAACCCTCGGGCGCTTCACTGATCGCTTCAGCAACGCAGTCGGGTCGTTTTCGCAAAGCCCTTCTCCCGATGCGTATGCGAAGAGCTGACCACTCCACTGCCGGATCAAGATCGCCACCGTAGGAGCGCCGCGATCAACCACCCCTTGGATGATGGGCCGCAGGTGAGATGCCTTGATCGCGCCGATCGGCAGCTTGCCGAGCTTGGGAAACACGTCCTTCTCAAGATAGGCCTTCACCTGGCCGGCATAGTAGTCGCTCCAATGCACGTTGCTCGCCATCCACCTGCGGGCAACTTCCTCAACGGTGTGCTCGTTCTGCTCGACTTGGTTGGCGATCTTGACCCGCTTCTCCAGGATCGGATCACGCCCCTCGCGAATCAGGTTGCGCGCCCAATCACGCTCCTGTCGTGCAGCCTCCAGAGTCACCTTGGGGAACGGACCAATCGAATAGACCTGCGCGGCGTTACCCAGGCGATACCGATACCACCAGAGCTTGCTTCCATTCGGCTGTATGCGCAGGAACAGGCTGCCGCCATCCCTGAGCGTGTAGGCCTTGGGCTTGGCTTGCGCCGTCTCGATCTTGCGTACTGTGAGGAGATTGAGAGCCATGTGTATAACGCCCTCCAGGGGAATCGTTACTCACATGGTTATACACTCTTGCAGTGGCTTGGTCTAGACAACGACAGAACTCGCCGGACTATCAACCATTGTAAATCAGCGTCTTACAGATGCACCCTGGAACTCAGCGGCACTCCATGGAGCTAAATCTTAGTTGTCTATCATCAGCAGCATGATTTTCAGTCCCGCCAGCCTCTCAGCCGGCCTTGTAGGGTTTCATTCCGAACACCTCGCGCACTTCGGCCGCCGATGCCAGGGCGAACCCCAATTCGTTGAGCACGCGCGCGAGGCGCCCCACCTGGTCGGCGTTGTCGCGCAGCGGCCGGCCGTCGGCGGTGGTGATGTTGTTTTCGAAGCCGACCCGGCAATGCCCGCCCGCCAGCGCCGCCTGGGTCACGCAGGCGAGTTCCTGCGGTCCGAACACACACACGCTCCAGCGCCAGTCGCCCGGCAGCACTGGCAGGTAGTCGAGCACGTCGCGCGGGCTGCCCGGAGCAGCGCCATTGCGGCCGATCACCAGCAGCACGAAGGGGCGGCGCTGCGGCACCCAGCCTGCGTCCCACCAGCGCTGCAAGAGCTGCAACTGCGACCAGTCGTAGACGATGTATTGCGGCACCGTGCCGGCTGCGGCGGTCTCGGCGAGAAAGTCGCGCACCGCTGCGCTCTGGCTCTCGTCGTCCGGCTCGAGCAGCTCGTTCAGGTTGAGGGATATCATCTCGGGCGCGAGCGAGCGCTGCACGGCCATCATGTCGGCGGGCGAAAATCTGCCCCCACGTTCTGAACTCGGCTGGATGCAGATGTCGGATGTCGCCCGAACCGCCTCGTAGGCCTCGCGGTATCGGCCGACGTCGAGGCTGTGCATGCCATCGTCGTCGCGCACGTGCAGGTGCAGGATCGAGGCGCCCGCGGCACGGCTCGCGCGCGCCGCGGCCACGATCTCCTCGGTACTCAGCGGCAGCGCGCCGTGTTCCCGCTTGGTACGACGCGCGCCGGTCGGCGCCACCGTCACGATCACGCGATTGCGATTCATGGGCGCGCCTCGCCGGCCGTGGCCGGCAAGAGACCGGCCGGGCCATCGTCACGAATCTTGAGCGCATCGTCGGGCATGCAGGCCTCCTGGCTTGGCGGGTCGCGTTCGGACGAGAGTCAGTCGATGCGGGTATCGAGCCCGGCCTCGGCCATTTCGGCTGCGCGCAGCATCGCCCGCGCCTTGTTCTGCGTCTCCAGCCATTCCGAATCGGGGTCGGAGTCGGCGACGATGCCGGCGCCGGCCTGCACATGGATGAGACCATCCTTGATGACCGCGGTACGGATATTGATGGCCAGGTCCATGTCGCCGTGAAAACCGACATAGCCGGAGGCGCCCGCATAGATGCCGCGCTTGACCGGCTCGAGCTCGTCGATGATCTCCATCGCCCGTACCTTGGGTGCGCCCGATACGGTACCGGCCGGAAAAGTCGCGCGCAGCACCGCCAGCGCATTGAGATCCTCGCGCAGGCGACCTTCGACGTTGGAGACGATGTGCATCACGTGCGAGTAGCGCTCGACGATGAACCGGTCGGTGACCTTCACCGAGCCGACTTCGGCCACCCGTCCGCAATCGTTGCGACCGAGATCGAGCAGTTGGAGATGCTCCGCGCGCTCCTTCTCGTCGGAGAGCAGGTCCTGCTCGAGCTCGAGGTCCTCGGCGGGCGAAAGGCCACGCTTGCGGGTCCCCGCGATCGGGCGCACCGTCACGTCGCCGTCCTCGAGGCGCACCAGGATCTCCGGCGAGGAGCCCACGACGTGAAAGTCCTCGAAATTGAAGAAGAACATGTAGGGCGACGGATTGAGCGTCCGGATCGCGCGGTAGAGCGACAGCGGACTGGCGGCAAAGGGTTTGCTCATGCGCTGGGACAGCACCACCTGCATGACGTCCCCTTCGACGATGTAGTCCTTGGCGCGCTGCACGGCGGCCTTGAATTCCGCTTCGCCGAAGCTCGACACCGCAGGCGCGGACTCCGCCACGATCTCCATCGGGATCGACACCGGCGCACGCAACCTGGCAAGCAGCTCGCGCAGGCGCTTGCGCGCGCGCTTGAAGGCGCCGGGCACCTCCGGCTCGGCGTAGACCACCAGGGTAAGCTTGCCCGAGAGGTTGTCGACGATCGCCATTTCCTCGGACAGCAGCAGCAGGATGTCGGGCGTACCGAGTGGATCGGGCTTGTCGGCCCCGGCCAGCCGCGGTTCGATATAGCGCACCGTATCGTAGCCGAAGCAACCCACCAGCCCGCCCGAGAAGCGCGGCAGGTTGTCGCGCGCCGGCACCTTGATGCGTTCCATGACCTCGGCGACGAAGTTGAGCGGATCGCCATAGTCGCGACGTTCGACGAGGCGGTTGCCGGTCAGCAGCAGCGCCGAGCGGCCGTAGACTTCGATGCGGGTGGAGGCGGCCAGGCCGATCATCGAGTAGCGGCCGAAACGCTCGCCGCCCTGCACCGACTCGAGCAGATAGGTGTAGGGCTCGTTGGCGAGTTTGAGGTAGATCGAAAGCGGGGTATCGAGATCGGCGAAAGTTTCGAGCGTTACCGGGATACGGTTGTAACCCTGCGCGGCCAGCGCGTTGAATTCGGTCTCAAGCATGAAGACTCCATCTGCATCAGTTTTTCTAGGTTATCACGGGCATTCACCCGCCAATCGCAGCAGCTCAGGCGGCACGCCATGACCACCAGCCGCGCCCCGTGAATGCCCGGGCACGGGCCGCTGCGATCTCCTTGTCGAAAAGCTTTTGCTCAAGAGTCACGATACGAATTCTGTTTGATTTTACCGGCCGGTGCGCCGCAGGCGGATGCGCGGCACAACCTCGGAGAGCGATGATACTAGCCCATCGCATTCGATGCTGTCCACCGGCCTGCCTTCGCTGTAGCCGTAGGTCGTGAGCAGCACCGGCATCTCGCAGGCACGCGCGGCCAGGGCGTCGTTCTCGGAGTCGCCGATCATCAGCGAATCGGTCACGCCAACGCCGAGCCGGTCGCAGGCGTGGCGCAGCATCGCCGGGTCCGGCTTCTTCACCGGCAGCGTGTCGCCGCTGATCACCGCACCGAAGAAGTCCGCGATCCCCATGCGTTCGAGCAGCGGCATCGTGAACTCACCCGACTTATTGGTCACGCAGCCCAGCGCGAAACCCATCGCCCGCATCTCGGCGAGGCCCTCGACGACACCGGGATAGATCCGCGTGTGGCTGCCATTGACGAAGGCGTAGTGGCGGCGAAAAATCGGCAGCGCAGCCTCGATCTCCTCGTCGCTGGCCGCGGACCCTTCCGTTAGGGTCCGGCGGACGAGGTTCGGGATGCCCTTGCCGACGAAGCCGTGGATCTCCTCCACACTGCGGCCGGGACGCCCCAGCTCTGCGAGGGTGCGATTGGCGGCCTCGGCGAGGTCGTGGATGGTGTCGAGCATGGTGCCGTCGAGGTCCAGCAAGACCGCGCGGATCTCGTAGATTTTGCTCACGCTGCCACCCCGCACAATTGCGCACGCAGCGCGCCGATCACCGTATCGTAGCCGTGCGGATCCTCCCCGCGCGCCGCGCCGAACACCGCCGAGCCGGCGACGAAGGTGTCGGCACCGGCTGCCGCGATCGCTGCGATATTGTCGATCTTAACGCCGCCGTCGATCTCGAGCAGGATGCGACGGCCGCTGCGCGCCTCGTAGGCATCGATGCGCGCACGCGCCTCGCGCAGCTTGTCGAGCGTGCCCGCAATGAACTTCTGCCCGCCGAACCCCGGGTTCACGCTCATCAGCAGCACCACGTCGAGCTTGTCCATGACGTGGTCCATCCAGGCAAGCGAGGTCGCCGGATTGAACACCAGCCCGGCCTGGCAACCGCTGTCGCGAATCAGGCCGAGACTGCGGTCGACATGCTCGGACGCTTCCGGATGGAAGGTGATGACGTTGGCGCCCGCCCTGGCGAAATCCGGAATGATCCGGTCTACCGGCTTGACCATGAGGTGCACGTCGATTGGCGCCTCGGTGTGCGGCCGGATCGCCTCGCAGACCAGGGGCCCGATGGTGAGGTTCGGAACATAGTGGTTGTCCATCACGTCGAAATGGATCCAGTCGGCGCCGGCGGCCACGACGTTGCGGACTTCCTCACCGAGGCGTGCGAAATCGGCCGAGAGCAGACTGGGGGCGATGCGGTACATGGACGAACTCCACTGACAGGCTGAAGCTGGATTTTACGCGCGACTTGCACCGAGGCGGAAATCGCGCTTTCGTGAACATCTCGGCTTGCTCAAGCGGCGGCTTTCCGCTTCAATCCAAATGCAGGGCGAGGCACGCCCATCCCAACAGAGCAGAGAGCCATGAACAACAATAGCAAATACGACATCCGGGTTTCGGCCGAAGCGCAGTACATCGAAGAACAGTCTGCCCCCGAAGAAGGGCGCTACGTCTTCGCCTATCACATCACCATCGAGAATGCCGGCAGCATCGGCGCCAGGCTCGTCAGTCGCCACTGGATCATCACCGACGGTGACGGCGACGAGCAGGAGGTCCGGGGCATGGGCGTGGTGGGCGAACAGCCGGAGCTCAATCCCGGCGGGCAGTTCGAATACACCAGCGGCTGTGCACTGGCGACGCCGGTCGGGGTGATGCGCGGCACCTACCAGATGACCGCCGACGACGGCACCCTGTTCGATGCGGTGATTCCCGAGTTCACGCTGGCGGTGCCACGGGTCCTGCACTGACCCGGCACGGCCGCGGCGCCGATGTCACTTCGCCACAGCTACACGCTGATCGCACCGTTCTACGACGCGGCAATCGCCGCCGCGACCCGCCGCGCCCGTGCCGGCAGCGCGGCATGGCTCAAGGACAGGGCGCCGATGAGGGTGTTGGTCAGCGGCGTCGGCACCGGTCTCGATCTGCCGCACCTGCCGGCAGGGCACGACTACGTCGGCCTGGACTTCACCGCCGCGATGCTCCATCGCAGTCGCCCCCGCGCCGGGCGCCACAACTACCGCACGGTTCAGGGCGACGCGATGCGCCTGCCCTTCCGTGACCACTGTTTCGATTGCGCGATCCTGCACCTGATCCTCGCTGTGGTCCCCGATCCGCGGCTATGCCTGCTCGAAACCGCAAGAGTGTTGCGATCCGGCGGACAACTGCTGGTATTCGACAAATTCCTCAAGCCGGGCGAATCGGCGCGCCTGCGGCGCCTGCTCAATCCGCTCTCGCGGCGGATCGCGACACGCATGGACGTGGTCTTCGAGGAGGTTCTGGCCAATGCGCCGGAACTCGAGCTGGAATGGGACGAACCGGCACTCGCCGGAGGATGGTTCAGGCGCCTGGGGCTGCGCAAGGCCTAGCGTTGCGCTGCAGGCTCAGACCACCCGCCGGCTCCTGCGCCGACGACGCAGCCGCAGCACCGCCTGCGCGCGCCAGATTCCGAGCACCGCAAGATAGCCCAGCACCGCCGAACTGACGGCCAGGATCACCAGCCCCACGACCAGCGGCTGACCCACTCCGGACATCCATTGCCAGAATGCCGAGAATGATTCGAGCGCTCCCGCAAGCTGGGCCTGGCCCAGCGTCGCCGCATGCTGGGCCGACACGGGCGGCGCCTCGATGAAGACCCGGCCGATGCGGTATGCCACCAGGTACACGAAAGGAAAGGTGATCGGGTTGGTCACCAGCGTCGCCAGCGCCGCCACCGGTGGATTCGCCCGCAGGAACATGGCCGCGATGACGGCGAAGACGACCTGCGCGACCGGAATCAGAAATCCGAAGAAAAGACCCAGGGCAACGCCCCGGCCCACCGACTGGGCGTTGAGCTGCCAGTTGCCATGGCGCTCGAGCCAGCCCGCCATCGGCCTCAGCATGCGATTGCGGCGCAGGCTGTCGGGCGTTGGCAGGTATCGGCGAAGGGTTCTACGCATGAACTAAGTCCCGGTGGGTCGCTGGCTCATGGCCAGCCGATGAGTCTATCCGATAGGAGAACTCTTCGCTTCGACATTCGGGCGCGTTCAGCGTTCACTGTGACCTCGACCGGCGGTCCGCTGGAGTTGAGCGATCATGGCGCGCCGGATGGGCGCCAGAATACGGCGGCTTCAGGCCGGACAGCTTCAACTGCGGTAGTCGGCGTTGATCTTCACGTAGTCGTAGCTGAAGTCGCAGGTCCACATCCGGACCGCCGACTGACCGCGCGCGAGATCGACGCGTACCGTGATTTCCGGCGATTTCATCACCCGCGAACCCGCTTCCTCGAGATAGGACGACGCCCGCCCGCCCTCCTCAGCGACCAGCACCTCCTCGCCGTCCGCTGCCAGCCAGACCCGAATCTTCGAGACGTCCAGATCGTCGATGCCGGCGTAGCCGATCGCCGCGAGGATACGACCGAGATTGGGATCCGAGGCGAAGAAGGCGGTCTTGACCAGCGGCGAGTGGCCGATGGCGTAGCCGACCTTGCGGCACTCCTCGCGACTGCCGCCGCCCTCGATCGCGAGCGTCATGAACTTGGTGGCCCCCTCGCCATCGCGCACGATGGCCTGCGCCAGTTCGATCGACACCTCGACCACCGCGCTGCGCAGCGCCTGGTAGTCGGCCGAGGCTGCGTCCGAGATTTCGGCATTGCCGGCGCGGCCGGTGGCGATCAGGATGAAGCTGTCGTTGGTCGAGGTGTCGCCGTCGATGGTGATGCTGTTGAAGGACAGCCCGGCGGCTTCCTCGACCAGCGTCTCGAGCAGGGGTTGCGAAATGGCCGCGTCGGTCGCGAGGAAGCCCAGCATCGTGGCCATGTTGGGCTTGATCATGCCGGCACCCTTGGACATGCCGGTCAGCGTGACCGTCGCACCGCCGATTTCGATCTGTCGCGATACCGCCTTGGCGATGGTGTCTGTGGTCATGATCGCGTGGGCGGCATCGAACCAGCCATCGTCGCGCAGATTCTGCCGCGCTGCGGGCAAGCCTGCGATGAGGCGGTCCATCGGCAGGTGCTCGAGAATCACGCCGGTGGAGAAGGGCAGCACCGAGCTCGGTGAAGCGCCAAGCAATGCGGCCACCGCATCGCAGGTCTGTTTCGAATTGGCGAGGCCCAGCTCGCCAGTGCCCGCGTTCGCGATCCCGGTGTTGATGACCAGCGCGCGAATGCCTTCGGCAGCCGCGAGGTGCGCCTTGCACACCTGGACCGGCGCTGCGCAGAACCGATTGGTGGTGAACACACCGGCCACCCGGCTGCCCGCGGCGAGTTCGATCAAGGTCACATCCTTGCGGTTGGCCTTGCGGATACCGGCCTCGGCGACACCGAGGCGCACCCCCGGGACAGGGTGCAGGCTGGCAGGTTTCGGGGGCTTCAGATTCACTGACATGGAGCGACCTCATTGCTTGGACGGTTAGTGCCCCGGGCGAGGCCGGATCTCGGCTCCAACAGCCCCGCGGGGGTACGCGAGCCGGAATGATACCGGATTGGGATCGTCTTCAACTCGCGGCAGGACCCGACGCGCCGCCCGGACCCGGCCTCAGCTCACGGGTGCGCCCTGCCCCAGCGCGAGGCTTACCTGCTGTGCAAAATGGACCAGCGCCGCATGCGCGTTTTCGTCCTCTATCCGACCGAGACTGCCGCGGTCACCCAGAAAGAGCCCCACCGCCCGGCCCGAGGCCATGATCGGCGCAAGGCAGCACACGGAATCTCCGACCACACGGCGCAAACGCGCGCTGCCCGGCGCCTCGTCGCCGCTCAGGCAGATCGCCCGGTTGTGCAGCAGCACCTCGCCGAAGACATCGCTGGTCGAAGCATTCAGCGAGAGGATGAAGCGCTGGCACAATGCGTCCGCACCACGCCCGAGGCCGGCTTTCGCCACAACCTGGGTACGGGCCGGATTGACGAGCGCGAACAGCACCCGCTCGAAACCCGCCGAACGATAGACCCCCTCGAGCGCCAGGTGCATGACATCGTTGATCGCGCCGTGCGCACAGATGAGCTGCGAGAGCTCACGCAGGATGCCGAGCTGGAGCAACGGATCCGCGCAGGGTGGCCCCCCGGCGCCTGCGCCTTGCTCCAGCGGCAGCGAGACCTTGCCTGGAATCTTTCGCGCCGCCTCGCTGGCACCATATCCCGCAGCGATCGAAGCGGCCTCTTCGGCACGCTGAGACAGGCGCTCGGCGAGCGCCTCGCCGTCCATTCCGGTCATCTTCGAAAGCGCCGCAAGTGTGGCGCGGCCCCCCGGAGAATCCCACCCCTGCTCGGCCGCCAGCGCGATGCGGTGCGAAAGCGCCACCAATTGCTCGCTGCGCGAACCCTGCGCCCCGCCATCCGCAACCGACTGGGCCAGCGGGCCCAGCCGCCATTCACGTACCAGGCCGCTGGTGAGCTGGCGGAGCCGAAAACCGAGGACCTGCCCCTGCACCTTCTCGGCAACCGCGCCCGGCTCGCGCAACGCCGCGTCGAGCTGTTGCGCGGCAGCGCCGCCGAAGCACCAGAAAGCCATTTCGCCGACGCGTCCCAGCAGGGCCGCGATGAATATTTCCTCGGCCCTCGGATCGCCGAGCTGGACCGCCAGACCGCGAGCCTGCACCGCCGCATGAAAGCTTTGCGCCATGCCCTCCACTACCCGTTCGCGCACGCCGCCGGCGAGCAGGGTATCAACCAGACGTATGCCCAGCGCCATTTCGGCCACGGTGTCGAAACCCAGTACCACGATCGCACGGCTGATGGTGCTGACCGTCTGGCGCGCGGGGTTGTAAAGGACGCTGTTGGCAAGCTTGAGCACCTTGGTGGTCATCGCGGCATCCTGCAGGATCACCTGGGCGAGTCGCTGCGCGGACGCACGATCGTCGTCGGTGACCTGTCGCACGTTGGCCACGGTGGTGCCGAAGGCCGGCATCTCGTTGTCGCGGATATGCGTCACCCAGCCCGCAACGTCGCGTGGCTGAGCGGCTCGGGGCGGGTCGGGCAGGTCGAAATCGAGCTCCGGATACATGTAGTACTTTACGACCGCCGCGCGCCTACCTTGAGAGCTGTCGCCACCTTGGGCAATCGACGTGCGGACCCGGCGGCCAGAAAGGCAAAGGGCGCCCTGCCGGGCGCCCTCGATGCGAGCCGCGAATCAGCCTTCAGCTCAGCTTGCCGTGGCAGTGCTTGTATTTCTTGCCCGAGCCGCAGGGGCAGGGGTCGTTGCGACCGACCTTGGGTCCGGCATTGACCACCGGCTGGGCGCCACTGCCGTCATCCGACTGGGCCGTGCCAAGGGCCTCGTCGTAGTCCGCGTGGTGATACTGCACATTCTCGACCGCCGGTGTCGGCTCGGTTTCCTCGAGTTGCTCCTCGGTACGGATCTGCACCGTCATGAGCAGCTTGGTCACTTCTGAACGCACCAGCTGGAGCAGGCTCTCGAAGAGCTCGAAGGCCTCGCGCTTGTATTCCTGCTTGGGGTTCTTCTGCGCGTAGCCACGAAGGTGGATGCCCTGGCGCAGGTGATCGAGTGCCGCAAGGTGTTCGCGCCAATGGCTGTCGAGGCTCTGCAGCATGACGTTGCGCTCGAACTGATGCCAGGCCTCGAGATTGACGATCGCCACCTTGGCAGCATAGGCCTCATCGGCCGCGAGGAGGATACGCTTGACCATCTCCTCGTCATCGAGCGTGGGCTCGGCCTTGATCCACTCCCCGACCGGCACCTTGAGCTGGAACTCCGACTCGAGCGCCTGCTCGAGTGCCGCGATCTCCCATT
Source organism: Zoogloeaceae bacterium (assembly GCA_024235595.1). GTDB lineage: Bacteria > Pseudomonadota > Gammaproteobacteria > Burkholderiales > Rhodocyclaceae > Cognatazoarcus. Next base: position 24,474 of record JACKMC010000012.1, read on the forward strand.
GCTCCTCGACGCTTTCCTCGGGCACATAGGTGCGAAAGGTGTCGTAGATGACGCCCTGGCGCATCGCCGTGATCGTTTCGGAGATGTCGTCGGTGGCGAGCAGCTCGTTGCGCTGCTGGTAGATCACCTTGCGCTGGTCGTTCGAGACGTCGTCGTATTCGAGCAGTTGCTTGCGGATGTCGAAGTTGCGCTGCTCGACCTTGCGCTGCGCCGACTCGAGCGAGCGCGTCACCATGCCCGCTTCGATGGCCTCGCCCTCGGGCATCTTGAGACGCACCATGATCGCGTTCAGACGCTCGCCGGCGAAGATCTTCATCAACGGGTCTTCGAGCGAGAGGTAGAAACGGCTCGCCCCGGGATCGCCCTGGCGCCCGGCACGACCGCGAAGCTGATTGTCGATGCGCCGCGATTCGTGCCGCTCGGTGCCGATGATCTTGAGGCCGCCGGCGTCAAGCACCTGCTGGTGCAGCTTCTTCCATTCCTCGCGCAGCGCCTCGATGCGCGCCGCCTTGTCGGCCTCGGGAACGGAAGCATCCTCCTTGAGCGCTGCGATCTCGCGCTCGGGGTTGCCGCCGAGCACGATATCGGTGCCGCGGCCGGCCATGTTGGTGGCGATGGTCACCACGCCCGGACGACCCGCCTGAACGACGATCTCGGCTTCGCGCGCATGCTGCTTGGCGTTGAGCACCTGATGCGGCAGCTTTGCGTCGGTCAGCAGCTTGGAGAGGAGTTCCGAGTTCTCGATCGAGGTGGTGCCGACCAGCACCGGCTGACCGCGCTTGTGGCAGTCGCGGATGTCCTCGATGATGGCGTTGAATTTTTCCTTGGCGGTGCGGTAGACGAGATCGTTCTCGTCCTTGCGGATCATCGGCCGGTTGGTCGGAATCACCACCGTCTCGAGGCTGTAGATCTGGTGGAATTCGTAGGCTTCGGTATCGGCGGTACCGGTCATGCCGGCGAGCTTGCCGTACATGCGGAAGTAGTTCTGGAAGGTGATCGAGGCGAGGGTCTGGTTCTCGGCCTGGATCTTCACCCCTTCCTTGGCCTCAACCGCCTGGTGCAGGCCGTCCGACCAGCGGCGCCCGGCCATCAGGCGACCGGTGAATTCGTCGACGATCACCACTTCACCGTTCTGCACCACATATTGCTGGTCGCGGTGATACAGCGAGTGGGCGCGCAAGGCCGCATAGAGATGGTGCATCAGCGAGATGTTGGCCGGCTCGTAGAGGCTCGAGCCGCCCTCCAGCATGCCCAGGCGGGCCAGGATCTCTTCGGCGTGGATATGGCCTTCTTCGGTGAGCAGCACCTGGTGCGCCTTGAGGTCCACCGTATAGTCGCCCGGCACCGTGACGTTGTCGCCCTCGCCTTCCTGCTTGGTGAGCATCGGCGGGACCTGGTTCATCTTCAGGTAGAGCTCGGTGTGGTCCTCGGCCTGCCCGGAAATGATCAGCGGCGTGCGCGCTTCGTCGATGAGGATCGAATCGACTTCGTCGACGATTGCGTAGTTGAGGCTGCGCTGCACCCGCTCGGCGGTGGTGTAGACCATGTTGTCGCGCAGGTAGTCGAAGCCGAACTCGTTGTTGGTGCCGTAGGTGATGTCGGCCGCGTAGGCTTCCTGCTTGGCGGCATGCGGCATCTGCGACAGGTTCACCCCCACGCTGAGCCCGAGGAAACGATAGATGCGACCCATCCACTCGGCGTCGCGGCTGGCCAGGTAGTCGTTCACCGTGATGACATGGACGCCCTTGCCGGACAGCGCGTTGAGGTAGACCGGCAGCGTCGCGGTCAGGGTCTTGCCCTCGCCGGTGCGCATCTCGGCAATCTTGCCGTTGTGCAGCACCATGCCGCCGATCATCTGCATGTCGAAGTGGCGCATGCCATGAACCCGTCGCCCGGCTTCGCGAACCACCGCGAAGGCTTCCACCAGGAGGTCGTCCAGCGAGGCGCCGTCCGCAAGCCGCTTGCGGAATTCATCCGTCTTGGCCTTCAGCGCTTCGTCGCTGAGCTTCTCGATCTCCGGTTCGAGCGCGTTGATGGCGCGCACGGTCTGGGAGTACTGACGGACGAGCCGGTCGTTGCGGCTACCGAAGATCTTTTTCAGAAGACCAGAAATCATGGCTTGGGCTGGGGTCTTTTCGCAAAGCGCGCATATTATCACGCGGGGGTTAAGGGGCTCCGGAAGCGCATTGCCTGCACTGCGCGATTGCGCACGGAAGAGGCGATTTTGTCGTCGCACCGGACCCGGATTCAGCTCGTCGGCCGGTCGATCCGCAGCGTGGCGGCGCCATCGCGAAGATCCACCGCGCACGCTCCCGCGCCCTATGATGAAGCCATGCAGGGCCGATGATCGATCAGGCACGCCAGCGCACGCCGATTGCAGGATAATCCGAGGTCGAGCCGCATCAACCCGGACCCCCACCGCCAGATGAGCACCCCACTGCGCAGCTACATCGGACAGGCCGACCCCCTCACCCGCCTGCGCGAGCACGCCGACCGCCTGCTGCGTATCGACGCGATGGTGCGGCGCAGCCTGCCTGCCCACCTCGCCGACAGCTGCCACGTCGCCAACCTCAAACAGGACACGCTGGTGATGCACACCGACAGCGGTGCGGTTGCGGCGAAGCTGCGCCAGCTCGCGCCGGGGATCCTGCGCGCGCTGCACACCGAAGGGCTGCTGATTGCAGAGATCAAGGTGCGCGTCACCGTCGCCGACTACCGGCCGGAGGCCCCCGCGCCGGTGGTGCGTCATGTGTCCGCGCCGGCCTTCGATGCGATGACCGAGCTCGCATCCACGCTGCCCAAGGATTCGCCACTGCGCGCCGCGCTCGGGCGCTTTGTCAAACACAGCCGCAGCGGCTGAGGCCCTGCGTCAGACCAGCGGCACCAGAACGCGCTCGAGGGCGATGAGCGAGAAGAACACCAGAACCGCCACCATCGCGTAGCGGAAGATCCGCCACGCGAGGTTCAGGTAGCGTCGATCGCCCTTCAGGAAGAAGGCGCCGACACACAGGACGATGGCGATCGCCGCCAGAACGACAAGCAGCCGCAGAACGAGCATCAGGCGAGTTGAAGCTGGAACAGCCGGGCCACTGCCGGCGGCGTCGTCTTGTCGTTCTCGAAGGAGACGATCTCCCAGGCGCTGGCGTCCTCCAGCAGGACGCGCAGGATCTGGTTGTTGAGCGCGTGGCCGGCCTTGTGGGCCGAATAGGCGGCCAGCAGCGGGTGGCCGCAGAGATAGAGATCACCGATGGCATCGAGCACCTTGTGCTTCACGAACTCGTCCGCGTAGCGAAGTCCATCGGCATTGAGCACCCGGTATTCGTCCATCACGATCGCATTGCCGAGGCTGCCGCCGAGGGCCAGCCCGTTCGAGCGCATGAACTCGACGTCCTGCATGAACCCGAAGGTGCGCGCCCGCGCCACGTCACGCACATACGCTTGCTCGGCGAAATCGACCGACACGGAAGTACCGGTCTTGTCGATGGCCGGGTGGTTGAAAACGATAGAGAACTCGAGCTTGAAACCATCGTGAGGTTCGAGGCGAACCCATTTGTCGTCCTCGCGGTACTCCACCGTCTTCTTCACCCGCAGGAATTTCTTGGCGGCCTTCTGCTCCTCGATTCCCGCCGACTGGAGCAGAAAGACGAAGGGCCCGGCGCTGCCATCGAGAATCGGTATTTCCGCGGCATCCACATCGACGTACAGATTGTCGACCCCCAGGCCCGCAAGCGCAGACATCAGGTGCTCGACGGTGCCGACCTTGGCACTACCCTGCTGCAGCCCCGAGCACATACGGGTGTCGACCACCGCGTAGGGGTCGGCGGGAAGATCGACTGGCGGGTCGAGATCGATACGACGAAAGATGATTCCGGTGTCGGGCGCGGCGGGACGCAGCACCAGATTGACCTTGCGGCCACCATGCAGTCCCACCCCGGTGGTGGTGACGATGGATTTCAGCGTGCGCTGGCGGATCATTCTGGATGCCCTTGAAAAAACGCCTGAATTCTAACATGCGGCGATTCGCGGCCGAGCCAATCCTTGCCATAGCCTGCAGCCATCGGGCGGCCCCGGGCAGCATCTCTCGCTGCGGCGCGGAGCGCGCAACGGTGGCGCGGCCGGGATGGTGCGGCAAACGCGGGGCAACAAGCGACACGGGCGCCCGGCGCAGACGGAGGCATCGTCTGCGCCGGGCGCCCGCCGGGGCGAAACGACTGTGGGCTCAGTCGGCCTGCTTGCGCAGGAAAGCGGGAATATCGTAGGTGCCTACGCCATTTGCGCTCATCGCCTCGACCGCCGAGCGGCGACCCGTGCGGATCACCGCCGGCACGTCGAGATTCGCGTAGTCGACGCCGCCGCTGTTGGGGCCGTAGGTGCCGGTCCCGGCGACCACCTGCATTACGGGTTGCTTGGCCACGCGCGGCAGGCCAAGACCGGTCGCCACCACCGTGACGCGGATGCGGTCGCCCATCGACTCTTCAAACACCGTACCGTACTTGACGAAAGCCTCTTCCGCGGCGAAAGCCTGGACGGTCTTCACGGCATCGCGCACTTCCGACATCTTGAGCGAACGGCTGGCGGTGATGTTGATCAGCACACAGCGTGCGCCGGACAGCTCGGTGCCTTCGAGCAGCGGGCTCACCGCGGCCTGCTCGGCCGCGATGCGGGCACGGTCCATGCCTTCGGCTTCGGCCGAACCCATCATCGCGCGGCCCATCTCCGCCATGGCGGTTCGAACATCCTGGAAATCGACGTTCACCAGGCCCGGCACATTGATGATCTCGGCGATACCGCCAACCGCGTTGCGCAGCACGTTGTCGGCCGAGCGGAAGCAGTCCTCGAAGCCGGCATCGTCGCCGAACACTTCGAGCAGCTTGTCGTTGAGCACCACGATCAGCGAATCGACCTGCTTGGCAAGTTCTTCGACACCGCTCTCAGCGACCCGGAAGCGGTTTTCGAAGTCGAAGGGCTTGGTCACCACGGCGACCGTCAGGATGCCCATTTCCTTGGCGATCTCGGCCACCACCGGCGCCGCACCGGTGCCGGTGCCGCCACCCATGCCGGCGGTGATGAAGCACATGTGCGCGCCATCGAGGGCCGCGGCGATTTCCTCGCGCGACTCCTGCGCGGCAACCCGCCCGGCCTCGGGTTTCGAGCCCGCACCGAGCCCGGTCGCCCCCAGTTGCACCTTCACCTGCGCAAGACTGCGGGCAAGCGCCTGGGCATCGGTATTGGCGCAGACGAAATCCACACCCTGTACGCCCTCGCGGATCATGTGATCGACCGCGTTGCCACCCGCGCCGCCGACGCCGACCACCTTGATGATCGTTCCGGTTGCGACCTTTTCAACGATTTCAAACATTTGCCTCGCCTCCTTGAAAAACAGCCTGAATTACAGGGTTTGCGCCCAGCCCTGCGGCTATTTAGTGTTAACGTGAGAGTCTACAACTAAATAGCCGGTGAGAACAGTTCAAACAGTCAAATTGCTTCATTCCATCCGCACACTGCGGTGTTCAGAAATTCTTCTCGAACCAGCTTTTCATGCGGCCGAAAAACTGCTTCACGTTGCGCGTCTCGCGCGCCTGCTGGCCGCGTCGCCGCTGCGCCGCGCCCTCCAGCACAAGTCCCATTGCCGCCGCATAGCGTGCCTGGCAGACCACATCCGCGAGGCTGCCCGAGTACTGCGGCACACCCACACGCACCGGCATGTGGAAAATCTCTTCGCCCAGATCCTCCATGCCCAGCATCACCGCCGAACCGCCGGTGAGGACGATGCCCGATGACAGCAGCTCCTCGTAGCCACTACGGCGCAGCTCGCCCTGCACCAGTTCGTAAAGCTCGGAGACCCGCGGCTCGATCACGTCGGCCAGCGCCTGGCGCGAGAGCTTGCGCGAGGGGCGGTCGCCGACTCCCGGAACCTCGATCATCTCGGAGGGGTCGGCGAGGGTGTGCATGGCCACGCCGTGGCGGATCTTGATGTCCTCGGCCTCGGCCGTCGGAGTGCGCAGCGCCATCGCGATGTCGTTGGTGATCTGGTCGCCGGCCACCGGCAGCACCGCGGTATGGCGGATCGCGCCGTGGGTGAACACCGCGATGTCGGTGGTGCCGCCGCCGATATCGACGAGACACACGCCCAGCTCCTTCTCGTCCTCGGAGAGCGTGGCATAGCTCGAAGCGAGTGGCTGCAGGATCAAGTCCATCACCTCGAGACCGCAGCGGCGTACGCACTTGATCACGTTCTGCGCCGCCGACACCGCGCCGGTGACGATGTGCACCTTGACCTCGAGTTTGACCCCGCTCATGCCGATCGGCTCGCGCACGCCGTCCTGGCCGTCGATGATGAATTCCTGGGTGAGGATATGCAGGATCTGCTGGTCGGCCGGGATCGGCATCGCCCGCGCCACCTCGATCACCCGCTCGACGTCGAGCGTCGAAACCTCCTTGTCCTTGATCGCCACCATGCCGTTGGAGTTGAAGCTGCGGATGTGGCTGCCGGCGATGCCGGTATAGACATCGCGGATCTTGCACTCGGCCATCAGCTCGACCTCCTGGATGACCCTGGAGATCGCATCGACCGTGGCCTCGATGTTCACCACCACGCCCTTCTTCAGGCCGCTGGAGGACTGGGTGCCGAGCCCTACCACCTCGATCCGGCCATCGGGTTTCACCTCTGCAACCATGCAGGTGATCTTGGCAGTGCCAATATCCAGCCCGACGATCAGATCCTTGTATTCCTTGCTCATCATTTGCCCTTGACAGACTTCGGGGCAGCTTCAGCCTTGAGGGCGAAGCCACCGGGATAGCGCAGATCCGCTACCGCCACTTGAATTCCCGTTTTCTCCAGTGCCGCCGGATAGACCTTGACGAAGCGCGCGAGGCGCTCACCGAGCGGCGTGCTGGGTTGTTCCCTGCCAAGCTGAATGACGAGACCGTCGTCCAGCCTGAGTTGCCATGCCTCGCGTGCCGACAGGCTCAACGCGACGAGTTCGTGACCGAGTGGCGCCACCGCCTCGCCGAAATTGCGGTAGCGGGCCAGCAGCAGCGGCGCCGAGCCCTCGGGCCCGGCGAGGCTGGGCATGCGCGCATTGCTGGCGGCGATGAAGACTTCGCCCTGGCGATTCACCAGGCGGGTCTCGCCGCTGCCGTTGGCGGTCCAGAAAGCGGCCGCGACATGCTCTTCGAGCCGAATCTCGAGACTCGACGGCCAGTGGCGTCGCACTTCGGCCTTGCGCACCCAGGGCAGCTTCTCGAAGGTCTGGCGGACCTTGTCGAGATCGACGGTGAAGAAGCCGCCTTTCACCGCAGTGCGGGCCGCGTACTCGAGCTGCGCCGCCGTGACCTGCGCAGGCGGGGTCGTCACCACCACTTCGTCGATCGGAAACAGCGGTTGGCGCAGGAACCAGCCGAAGCAGGCGTAGCCGAGGGCGGTGGTGCCGAACAGGATCAGGACGTCGGAGATGAGGTTGAGCAGCGCCGGCCGGTCCCATAGCCCGCTGCCGCCGCGCTCGCGCGCCGCGTCGCCGCCCTTGCGGGCGCGGGCGGAGAAACCTGCTCGGGCGCGGACCTCAGCCAAGGCGGGCCTCCTTGAGGATGGCGATGCACAGCGCCTCGAAGGAAAGACCGGCAACCCGTGCCGACATCGGCACCAGCGAATGGCTGGTCATGCCCGGCGCGGTGTTCATCTCGAGCAAGGTGAAACTGCCATCCTCGCGCAGAATCAGGTCCGCACGCCCCCAGCCGCGACAACCGAGCACGCGGGCGCTGCGCAGCACGGCCTCCTGCATCGCGAGCTCGAGCTCCGGCGCGAGCCCACTGGGGCAGAAATACTGGGTGTCGTCGGTGAAATACTTGTGCTGGTAATCGTAGTTGCCATCGGGGGCTGCGATCCGCACCAGGGGCAGGACCTGCTCGCCGAGGAAGGGTGCGGTGAGCTCCTGGCCGGCGACGAACTCCTCGGCCAGCACCAGCGTGTCGTAGCGTGCGGCGAGCGCCCAGGCGGCCTCGAGCTGGCCCGCCTCGGTGACCTTGGTGGCGCCCATGCTCGATCCCTCGTGCACCGGCTTGACGAAGATCGGCAGGCCGAGCTTTTGCGCCACCGCATGCCAATCGGAATCGGCCTGGAGGATTTCGTATTTCGGCGTCGGCAATCCCACTGCCTGCCACACCATCTTGGTGCGCCACTTGTCCATCGACAGCGCCGAAGCCATCACACCGCTGCCGGTGTAGGGAATACCCATCAGCTCGAGCGCGCCCTGCACGGTGCCGTCTTCGCCGCCGCGTCCGTGAAGGATCACGAAGGCGCGGTCGAAGCGCTCCTCCTTGAGAATGTGCAGGTCCCGCTCGGCGGGATCGAACGCATGAGCATCGACACCTTGCGCCTGCAGCGCGGCGAGCACGGCGCGACCCGACATCAGCGAGACCTCCCGCTCCGCCGAGTCGCCACCGAACAGCACCGCCACCTTGCCAAAGCTGTCGCTCACCGCCTACTCCTCGTTTGCCGCCAGTTTCCCGGGCACCGCACCGACGGATCCGGCGCCCATGGTGATCACAACATCGCCATCGAGGGCCGCGCCCAGGATGGCATCGGGCATCTCCTCGATATCCTCCACGAACACCGGCTCGACCTTGCCGGCAACGCGCAGCGCTCGGGCCAGCGAACGGCCGTCGGCTGCCACGATGGGTTGCTCGCCGGCGGCATAGACCTCGGAGAGCAGCAATGCATCGACACCCGAGAGGACCTTGACGAAATCCTCGAAGCAGTCGCGGGTGCGGGTGTAGCGGTGCGGCTGGAAGGCCAGCACCAGGCGCCGCCCGGGGAAGGCCCCGCGCGCCGCCGCGATGGTCGCCGCCATTTCGACCGGGTGATGCCCGTAGTCATCGACCAAAGTGAAACTGCCTCCGGCCGGCAGCGCCACCTCGCCGTAGCGCTGGAAGCGCCGGCCGACGCCCTTGAATTCATTGAGCGCCTTGGCGATGGATGCATCCGGGACGCCCACCTCGGTGGCCACCGCGATCGCGGCCAGGGCGTTGAGCACATTGTGCTGGCCCGGAAGATTGAGTATCACCGGGAAGCGCGTCACCTTGCCATTGACCCGAACCACGTCGAAATGCATCTGGCCGTTCTCGGCGCGAAGGTTCTCGGCACGGACATTGGCCGTCTCCGAGAGGCCGTAGCGCACGATCTGCTTCGACACCAGCGGCATGATCGAACGCACATGCGGATCGTCCTCGCACAGCACCGCGACACCGTAGAAGGGCAGGTGCTGGAGGAAGTCCACGAAGGACTGCTTGAGGCGCGCGAAATCGTGGCCGTAGGTTTCCATGTGATCGGCATCGATGTTGGTCACCACCGAGATCACCGGATTGAGCAGCAGGAAGGAGGCGTCCGACTCGTCCGCCTCGGCGACCAGGAAGTCGCCCTTGCCGAGCCGTGCATTGGCGCCAGCCGCGTTGAGCTTGCCACCAATCACGAAGGTCGGGTCCATGCCGCCCTCGGCGAGGATGCTGGCGACCAGCGAGGTGGTGGTGGTCTTGCCGTGGGTGCCGGCAATGGCGATTCCCTGCTTGAGCCGCATCAGCTCGGCGAGCATCTGTGCACGCGGCACGACTGGCACATGACGCGCCCGGGCGGCGGTCACTTCCGGGTTGTCGTTCTTCACCGCGGTCGAGGTCACCACCGCATCCGCACCCTCGATATTCGCAGTGTCGTGCCCCTTGACGATCGTCGCCCCCAGCGCCTTGAGCCGGCGCGTGGCGACATTGTCGCCGAGGTCCGAACCGCTGACCTTGAAGCCGAGGTTCACCAGCACCTCGGCGATGCCGCTCATGCCGGCGCCGCCGATGCCCACGAAGTGAATGTGTTTGACCTTGTGTTTCATGGCTTTCCTGTGGATGCGGCCGCCTCGCACACGGCAGCCACCTTGCTTGTCGCGTCCGGCCGGGCCAGCGCACGTGCCTGCAGCGCCATGCCGAGCAGCCGCTCGCGCGTGAGGCTGCCGAGCAGCTCGGCCAGCCGCTCCGCGCTGAACTGCGGCTGGGGCAACAGGATTGCTCCGCCGCGGTCGGCAAGAAAGCGCGCATTGCCGGTCTGGTGGTCGTCAACCGCGTGCGGCAGCGGCACCAGGATGCTGGCCGCACCCGCCACCGCCAGCTCGGCCACAGTGAGCGCACCGGCGCGGCACAACACGACGTCCGCCTCGCCATAGCGCTCCGCCATGTTGTCGATGAATGCCAGCAGTTCGCCCTCGACGCCGGCGCGGGCATAGTTATCGCGAAGCGCCTCGATCTGCTTTGCACCGGCCTGATGAGTCACCACCGGGCGGCTGCCCTCGGCGATCAGCGCGAGCGCCGCCGGGACCGTGTCGTTGAGCACCTTGGCACCGAGGCTGCCGCCCACCACGAGCAGCCGCAGGGGTCCGCTGCGGCCTTCGAAACGGGTTTCCGGGACGCTCAGCGCGGCAATCTCGGCGCGAACCGGATTGCCCGCCCATTCGCCCTTGGCGAGGACGTTCGGGAAGCCGGTCACGACCTTGTCGGCGACCCCGGCCAACACGCGATTGGCGAGCCCGGCCACCGAATTCTGCTCATGCACCACCAGCGGTCGCCCCAGCAGGGCCGCCATCATGCCGCCCGGAAAAGTCACATAGCCGCCCATGCCGAGCACTACGTCGGGCTTGATGCGGCGCAGTTCGCCAAGCGCCTGCCAGAAGCCGCGCAGCAGGTTGAGCGGCAGCAACAGCTTGCGCAGCAGGCCCTTGCCGCGTAGCGCACCGAAGCGCACCGTGGCGATCGGGTAACCGTGCTCGGGGACGATGCGCGCCTCCATGCCTTCGGGATTGCCCATCCACACCACCTGCCAGCCGCGCGCCCTCATCGCGTCGGCCACGGCGAGGCCTGGGAAGATGTGCCCCCCGGTTCCGCCGGCCATCACCATGAGCGTCTTCATGCCGCCCCCCGCAATGCGGTGCACCGCGCGGTCAGCTGCACGGTGTGGAGAGGCACGCCGCAATCGGGCCACTGCGTCATGTTCGCCCTCCGCGCATCACCTGGCGATTCTCCCAGTCGATACGTAGCAGGATCGCGAGCGCGATGCAGTTGGCGACGATGCCCGAACCGCCGAAACTCATCAGCGGAAGAGTGAGACCCTTGGTCGGCAACAGACCCATGTTCACGCCCATGTTGATGAAGGACTGCACCCCGATCCACAGTCCCAGACCCTGCGCCACGAGTCCGGAGTAAAAGCGCTCGAGGCTGATTGCCTGGCGACCGATCACGAAGGCGCGCTGGACGATCAGCGCGAACAGCGCCACCACGGCCAGGACGCCGACGAAGCCGAGCTCCTCGGCGATCACCGCGAGCAGGAAGTCGGTGTGGGCTTCGGGCAGGTAGAAGAGCTTCTCCACGCTCGCGCCCAGACCGACGCCGAACCACTCGCCACGACCGAAGGCGATCAGCGCATGCGAGAGCTGGTAGCCCTTGCCGAAGGCGTCCTGCCATGGATCCATGAAACCCAGGATGCGCTGGCGACGATATTCCGAGAAGGTGATCAGCAGGATGAAGCCGAGCGCTGCAACCACGGCCAGCAGCGCGAACAGCCGCACGTTGATGCCACCGAGAAAGAGGATGCCGAAGGCGATCGCGGTGATGACCACGAAGGCGCCGAAATCCGGCTCCTTGATGAGCAGGAAACCGACCGACAGAATCACCGCGGCCATGGGCAGAAAACCACGTCTGAAGCTCGACATGAATGGCAGCTTGCGCACCGTGTAGTCGGCGGCATACAGCGCCGCGAAGAGCTTCATGAGCTCGGACGGCTGGAGGTTGATGACGCCCAGCGGCAGCCAGCGGCGGGCGCCGTTCACCTCGCGCCCGAGCCCCGGAATCAGCACCACGATGAGCAGCACCACGCCGACGATGAAGAGCCACGGCGCCGCTTCCTGCCAGCTTCGCATCGGCACCTGAAACGCCAGCGTACCGGCCACCAGGCCGATGCCGAGGAAGATGCTGTGGCGCACCAGGAAGTAGGTCGACTGGTTGCCGGTGAACCGGCTGCCCTCGGCGGTGGCGATCGACGACGAATAGACCATCACCAACCCGAACAGCAGCAGCGCAATCGCCGACCAGATCAGCACCATGTCGAGCTCGGCCGCGGGCGTGGTGGGCGCTTGCAGGCGGCCACCCGGATTGCGGCCCGGCGATGCCTGCCGGTGGCCGGCCAGAAAACCGTACAGTGCCGAAGCGAACTTCATGCTGCCACCACCTGCGGCAATCGCCGCACCGCATTCACGAAAACTTCGGCCCGATGCGCATAGTTGCGATACATGTCGAGACTCGAGCAGGCCGGTGACAGCAACACCGCATCGCCGCGCTGGGCGAGCGCGTTCGCACGCGCCACGGCCTCATCCATGTCGGCCACATGCTCCAGTGCAACGCCGCAATCCGCGACCGCCTGAGCGATCAGCGGTGCGTCGCGCCCCAGCAGCACCACCGCGCGGGCGTACTTGACGAAGGGCTCGGCCAGCGGCGAAAAATCCTGCCCCTTGCCATCGCCGCCGGCGATCAGCACCACCTTCTGGCGCAAGCCTTCGAGCGCGGCGACGGTGGCGCCCACATTGGTGCCCTTTGAATCGTCGTAGAAGATCACCCCGTCGTCGCGGCGGGCGACCTGCTGGACCCGATGGGCGAGCCCCCGAAAGGCGCGCAGCGCCTCGAGTAGCGGCGCCCAGGGCAGCTCGATGGCGCGGCACAAGGCCAGCGCCGCCAGCGCATTGGCCGCGTTGTGGGCGCCGGCCAGCGCCAGCTCGCTGCGCGCGATGCGACCGAACGCGGGCAGGCCCAGCCATTCGCCGTCGGCGTCGAGTTCGAGCCCGTACTCTTCGGCGGATCGGGGCGCGTCGGTGCCGAACCATCGCTGACGGCGCCCGGGAATCGCCATCGCGGCGACCCGCGAATCCTCCCGGTTGAGCACCATCACGCCCTCGCCCTGAAAGATCCGCGCCTTGGTGGCGGCGTATGCGGCGATATCCGCATAGCGATCGAGATGATCGTCCGAAACGTTGAGCACCGTCGCCGCATCGGGATCGAGGCTGTACATGGTCTCGAGCTGGAAGCTGGAGAGCTCGAGCACCCATGCTTCAGGCAAGGGCTCGTCGCGATCGAGATGATCGATCAACACCGCCAGCGCCGCCGGGCTGATGTTACCCGCCACCGCGGTACGCAATCCCGCTGCCCGGGCCATATCGCCGGCGAGCGCGGTAGTGGTGGTCTTGCCGTTGGTGCCGGTGATGGCGATGATGCGGGTCTGCTGGCGCACGCCCAGTTCGCGCAGCGCGAGCGCAAGCAGCTCCATTTCGCCGGTGATAGCCAGGCCGAGCGATCGTGCCCGATCGACGAGCGGCATGCGGGGGTCGAGACCCGGGCTGATTGCTACGGCATTCACGCCGTCGAGCAGGGACGCATCGAAGGGGCCGAGAACACAGTCGGCGCCAGGCGCAACGCGCGCCAGTTCGGCGCTCCGCGGCACCGCCGGACGACTGTCCGCGACGCGCAGCCGGGCACCGCAACGGCTCAACCAGGCAGCCATTGCCAGCCCGGACTCCCCGAGCCCGAGCACCAGCACCTGCTTGTCGCGCCACTGTGTATTCATCGTTATCGCAGCTTCAGGGTTGAGAGACCGAACAGCACCAGCATGATGGTGATGATCCAGAAGCGAACCACCACCTGAGTTTCCTTCCAGCCACCGAGTTCGTAGTGGTGATGCAGCGGCGCCATGCGGAAGATCCGCTTGCCGCCGGTGACCTTGAAGTACAGCACCTGCACCATCACCGACATTGCCTCGGCGACGAACAGCCCGCCCATGATGAAGAGCACGATCTCCTGGCGCACGATCACCGCGACGGTGCCCATTGCGGCGCCCAGCGCGAGAGCCCCGACATCGCCCATGAAGACTTCCGCCGGATAGGCGTTGAACCACAGGAACCCGAGGCCCGCCCCGGCCATCGCACCGCAGAACACTGCCAGCTCGCCGGCACCCGGGATATAGGGCAGGCCCAGGTACTTGGAGAAGCCGGCGTGGCCTGCCACATAGGCGAAGATCGCGAGCGCCGCCGACACCATTACGGTGGGCATGATCGCGAGGCCGTCGAGGCCGTCGGTGAGGTTCACCGAGTGGCTGGTGCCATTTATGACGAAGTAGCTGAGCACGATGAAACCGATCGCCCCCAGCGGATAGGCGACCGATTTGAAGAAGGGCACGATCAGCTCGAGCTGCACCGCGGCGTCGGCGGTGAGGCCCAGATAGACCGCCGCGCCCGCGGCGATGAGTGAGGTCCACAGGTATTTCCAGCGGCTCGCGAGACCCTTGGGATCACGGTGCACCACCTTCTTCCAGTCATCGACCCAGCCCACAGCACCGAAACCCAGGGTCACCAGCAGCACCGTCCACATGTAGCGATTGCTGAGATCGCCCCACAGCAACATGGTGATGCCGATCGCGATAAGAATCAGCGCGCCGCCCATGGTCGGCGTGCCGGCCTTGGTGAGATGCGACTTGGGGCCATCGTCGCGCACCGCCTGGCCGATCTTCTTGGCGGCCAGCCAGCGGATCACCGCCGGGCCGAAAATGAAGGAGATACCCAGCGCGGTCAGGGCAGCCAACACCGTGCGCAGCGTGATGTAGCCGAACACGTTGAAGGCGCGAATGTCCTGGCCCAGCCAGATTGCAAGTTCAAGCAGCATGCTTTAGTTCCTGCCGGCGGCCCCGTGACGCCGGCGCGGCATTCCTCAATTCGTTTTCTCGACAATCGCCTCGATCACACGCTCCATGCGCATGAATCGCGACCCCTTGACCAGCACCACGGTATCGGCGTCCATCTGCTTGCGGACCGCCGATACCAGCTCCTCGAGGCGGGTGTAGTGGTATCCGCCCTCGCCAAAATTGCGGGCCGCCACCGCACTCACCTCGCCCAGCGCAAAAAGCTGATCGACCCCCTGGCTCTTGGCATAGCCGCCGACCTCGTCGTGGAGCTGCCCGCTGGTTTCGCCGATCTCGCCCATATCGCCCAGCACCAGCAGCTTGCGACCCGGCGTGGCGGCCAACACGTCGATGCCAGCCCGCACTGAATCCGGATTGGCGTTGTAGCTGTCGTCCAGCACCACGGCGCCGTTCACGCCGCGCTTGCGCTGCAGCCGCCCCTTGGCGCCGGCGAAACCCCCGAGCCCGACACTGACCGCCTCATCGCTGACCCCTGCGGCAAGCGTTGCGGCAGCCGCCGCCAGCGCATTGCGAACGTTGTGGACGCCGGGCGCCTGCAACTCGAAATCGATCCGGCGACCCGAATTTTGCACCGCAACAGTCGCCCCGAGCCCTTTCAGAATGTAACGACCGGCGACCTCGGCCCCGGTATCGGCCTCCAGCCCAAAGCGCAGCACCGGCCGATCCTGGTTGAGGCCGGTCCAGTAGGCCGCAAAGGGATCGTCCGCATTGATCACCGCCACCCCGTCGGCACCCAGGCCCGCGTAGATCGCACCCTTTTCGCGCGCCACTTCGTTCAACCCGCCCATGCCCTCGAGGTGGGCGCGCTGGGCGTTGTTGACCAGCGCCACGGTCGGTGCCGCGATTGCGGTGAGATAGGCGATCTCGCCGGGATGATTCATTCCCATTTCGATCACCGCGGCGCGGTGGTGGGCGCGCAGACCCAACAGGGTGAGCGGCAGGCCGATGTCGTTGTTGAAATTTCCGGCAGTGGAGAGCACGGCGAGATCCGGGTCGAAGCCATCCATCGCGGCCTGGGCGCGCAGGATTGCCGCACACATCTCCTTGACCGTGGTCTTGCCGTTGCTGCCGGTAATGCCGATCAGCGGCAACACGAACTTGCTGCGCCAGTGCGCGGCGAGCCTGCCCAACGCGAGCCGGGTATCGTCGGCGATTACGAGCGGCAAGGGCGCTTCGCCGGTTTGCGAATCGGCAAAGCTGCGATCCACCAGCGCCGCCACCGCACCGCCCGCGGCCACCGCGGCGAGGAAGTCGTGGCCGTCGAAACGCTCGCCTCGCAAGGCAACAAACAATTGGCCGGGCCTGATCGCCCGGCTATCGCTACCCACCTCGTCGAAGCTGGCCTTTCCGCGCGCTTCTCCGCCCACGGCGAGGGCCGCTTCGAGCAGATCCATCATCATGCCCGGCCCTCCTGTTGTCGTTCCCAAGCCTGAAGCGCCTTGCGCACTTCGGCGATATCCGAATACGGCAGTCGCTGGCCATGCACTTCCTGGTAGGGCTCGTGTCCCTTGCCGGCCACCACCACCACGTCGTTGGCGCCAGCCTCGAGCACCGCGCGAAGAATCGCCTCGCTGCGGTCGACCACCTGCTCGGCATGCGCACCGGCTCCCGCCGCAATGTCGACAAGGATCGCAAGCGGATCCTCACTGCGCGGGTTGTCACTGGTGATCAGCACCCGGTCCGCACACGTGCGTGCCACTTCGCCCATCATCGGACGCTTGCCCGCATCACGGTCGCCGCCGCAGCCGAAGACGCAGGTCAGCCTGCCCCTGCGGGCCTCGGCACTGCCCCGCGCAGCCTCGAGCACCTGCGCCAGGGCATCGGGCGTATGCGCGTAGTCGATGATCACCAGAGGTTCACCGATGCCACCCACCAATTGCATGCGACCTTCGGGAGGCGTCATGCGGGCCGCCACGGTCGCCGCCTCTTCAAGGCTGACGCCGCGCTGTAGCAGCGCCGCCAGCACCGCCAGCAGGTTCGACACGTTGAATCGGGCCACCATGCGCGGATGCAGGCTCGCCTGCCCGCCACCCCAGTTGGCCTCGAACTGCAACCCGGCGGCGGTGGTGCGTACGCCTCGCGCAGCCAGGATCTCGGCGCCCGGGACCGCAGCCAGGTTGGCATCGATCTGCGTATATCCGATCACCCGTGCTCCCCGCGAGACGAGTCGCCGCGCCAGCGCGAGACCGAAGTTGTCGTCGAGGTTGATGATCGAGGCCTCGATGTCGGGAAACTCGAACAGTTTCGCCTTTGCCTCGGCATAGCGTTCCATGCTGCCGTGGTAGTCGAGATGGTCGCGGGTGAGATTGGTATGGATTGCCAGGTCGAAGCGCGCTCCGTTTACGCGCCCCTGGTCAAGACCGATCGACGACACCTCCATTGCCGCCGCGCCTGCCTTCTCGCGGAGGAAGTCCACCAGCAGGCGGTGCAGGGCGATCGCATCGGGGGTGGTATTGAGCCCCGGTTTGAGCGCGCCGGGGAACCCGGTGCCAAGGGTACCGATCACGCCGCAACGCAGGCCCAGGTCGGTCAACGCGCGGGCCAGCCACTGGCTCACGGTGGTCTTGCCATTGGTACCGGTAACGCCCGCCAACCACAACTGCTCACTGGGTCTGCCATAGACCTCGTCGGCAAGAAATCCCGAAAGTTCGCGCAAGCCTTCCACGCCGAACTCAGGCACCGGGCAGTGCTCCGGCCGCTGCCCACCCAGCGCCTCCCACAGCACCGCGGAAGGGCCGCGGGCGAGGGCCTCAGCAATGAAGCGCCGCCCGTCGCTGCGCTGCCCCGGAAACGCAAGAAACGCCTCGCCAGGCGCCACGCTTCTCGAATCGGCACTCAGGCCTGCGAGGCTTACCCCCTGGGCACGCATCCGCTCGAGGAGTTGAATGGCGGCCTGGCTCACATGCGCTCCCGCGCCGCTTCCTGCTGCGCGACCTGCAGCGGCACCAGCGGTGCATCCGGCGCCACGCCGAGCGCGCGCAGTGCGCCGGAGGCGATCTGACCGAAGACGGGCCCGGCGACCTGACCTCCGTAGTATTCCTTGCCACTGGGTTCATCGACCATCACCGCAATCACCAGACGCGGATCCGACATCGGTGCGATGCCGACGAAAGAAGCCACATATCGACGGCTGTAGCGCCCACCCTCGAGTTTCTGCGCGGTGCCGGTCTTGCCGCCCACGCGGTAGCCGGATATCTGCGCTGCCGGTGCGGTGCCGCCGGGCTGCACCACCATCTCCAGCATTGCCCGGATTTCGCGCGCGGTCTGCGCCGAAAACACCTTGCGACCAGCGGCCGGCGTCCCGAGCTTCTTGGTCAGCGACACCGGCACGAGCTCACCATCGCGCGCAAAGGTGAGATAGGCGTGGGCCATCTGCATCACGGTGACCGAAAGGCCATGACCATACGACATGGTGGCCTGCTCGATCGGCCGCCACGTCTTGGCAGGACGCAGGCGCCCGCCCGCCTCGCCGGGGAAGCCCAGGCCGAGGGGTGCGCCAAAGCCGAGCTTGTCGAAGAAGGTCCACATTTGCTCGGGCGGGAAGGACAGCGCGATCTTGGCGACCCCGATATTGGAAGATTTCTGGATCACCTCGGCAACCGTCAGCATGCCGTGCTTGTGCGAATCGGAGATCGTGGCGTTGCCGATGGTCATGCGTCCGGCCGAGGTATCGATCACCGTATCGAAGCGGTACCTGCCCTTCTCGAGGCCCAATGCCGCTGTAAAGGGCTTCATCGTGGAACCCGGCTCATAGGTGTCGGTGAGGGCGCGATTGCGAAGCTGCGCGCCGGTGAGTCCCTCGCGGTTGTTGGGATTGAACACCGGGTTGTTGACCAGCGCGAGCACTTCGCCGGTACGCGCATCGAGCACCACCGCACTGGCCGCCTTGGCCTTGTATTTCCTGACCACGTCGCGAAGCGCCGTATAGGCCAGGTACTGGATCTTGCTGTCGATCGAGAGCGTGACGTCACCACCCTCCTGCGGCAGGCGGATCGACTCCACGTCCTCGATGATGTGACCGCGGCGGTCCTTGATCACGCGCCGTGATCCGGGCTTGCCCATCAGCTTGCTGTCGTAGGCGAGCTCGATGCCCTCCTGGCCATGATCGTCGACGCCGGTGAAGCCCAGCACATGGGCGGTCACCTCCCCACCGGGATAGTAGCGACGGTATTCCTGCTGCAAATGGATGCCCGGCAGCTTGAGTTCTGCAACCTTCTGCGCCACCTCCGGGGGCAATTGCCGCTTCAGGTAGGCAAAATCCTTCTCGGAAGCCAGCTTGCGGTTCAACTCACGCACATCGAGGTCCAGCAAGCCGGCGAGCCGGCGAGCCTGCGCGGGCTGCAACCTGGCGTCTTCGGGAATCGCCCACACCGACTTGACCGGCGTGCTCACCGCGAGCACGTCTCCGTTGCGATCCATGATCCGCCCGCGGGTGGCCGGCATCTCGATCACCCGCGCATAGCGGGAAGCGCCCTTGGCCTGCAGAAAATCGTCCTTCACCCCCTGCAGATAGGCCGCCCGTCCAATCAGCGCAACCGAACAGCCGAGCAGCGCCAGCAGCACGAAACGTGGCCGCCACACCGGCAAGCCCTTGTCGAGCAGCGGGTTGTGATTGAACGTCACTCCATGGGCGCGCTTCATTTCGTCACCTCGACCACCACCAGCGTGCCATCGGCTGGTGGACGCATGCCGAGGCGCTCGCGGGCGATCTTTTCGACGCGCGCATGCGAGGCCCAGGTACTTTGCTCGAGCTGGAGCTGCCCCCACTCGACCTCGAGTTCGTGCATGCCGGTCTGCTCACGCTCATATTCCGAATAGAACTTCCGCGCCTGATGCTGGGCCGCCACCAGACCCAGAGCGCTCAGCACCACCAATAGCACCAGAATTGCGTTCATGCGTCCCATCTCAAGCCCCCAGTCGCTCGGCCACCCGCATCACGGCGCTGCGCGATCGCGGATTGGCGGAGACTTCGGCCGAAGAAGGTCGCACCGCCTTTCCAACCAGCCGCATTTCGGGCGCGGGCATTTCGGCCGCCCTGAGCGGCAACCGGGAAGGCAGTTGTGGCGGACGCGAGGCATCGCGCATGAAGCGCTTGACGATGCGATCTTCGAGCGAATGAAAGCTGATGACCACCAGGCGCCCACCGGGCTTGAGCCTCGCCATGCACTGCGGCAGCGCTAGCGCAAGCTCCTCGAGTTCCTGGTTGATGAAAATCCGTAGAGCCTGGAAGGTGCGCGTCGCGGGATGCTGGCCCGGCTCGCGTGTGCGGACCGCCTTCTCCACGATCTCGGCAAGTTGTCGAGTGGTTGTAACAGGCTGCCCTTCCCGAGCAGCAACAATCGCCTTTGCAATCGCATAAGCAAACCGCTCTTCTCCATAATCCCTTATGACCTCCGTAATCTGGCCGAGCTCAGCCGTTGCCAGCCAATCCGCCACGGTGAAACCGCGGCTGGTATCCATTCGCATGTCGAGCGGCGCATCGAACCTGAAGCTCATGCCGCGTGCCGCGTCGTCGAGTTGGGGTGAGGAAACCCCGATATCCAGCAACACGCCGTCCACTGCATGGATGTCGAGGTGGTCGAGCATCTCTGCGAAGTGGCTGAACGCTTCGTGAATCAAGGTGAAGCGGGGGTCCTTGATCGACTCCCCCGCCGCGATCGCCGTCGGATCGCGGTCGAAGGCGATCAATCGCCCCGCCGGGCCGAGGCGCTCGAGGATGAGCCTGCTGTGACCGCCGCGACCGAAGGTGCCATCCACGTAGACCCCGTCCGCAACGATGCCCAGCGCCTCGACCGCCTCGCAGAGCAACACGCTGGTGTGTTCCGGCATGGCGATCACAACGAGAAGTCCTCCATGCCCGGCGGCAGCAGATCCGCCCCCATCGCCAGCATGGCTTCCTGCTGAGCCGCCCAGCCGGCATCCGACCAGAGTTCGAAATGCGACCCCTGGCCGACCAGCCAGACCTTCTTGTCGAGTTGTGCGAAGTTGCGCAGCTCAGGGGCGATCAATACGCGGCCGGCGCTGTCGAGAGTCTCGTCGCGCGCGAAGCCGACCAGCAGGCGCTTGAGAAATGCGGCCTTCTGCTCCAGGCTCGAACCGGCAAGGACCTTTTCCTTGATGGGCTCCCAGGCGGGAGCCGGATAAACAAGGAGGCAGCGATGGGGATGCGCGGTCAACACCAAGTGGCCGTCCGCGATCGTGGACAGGGCGACGCGATGGCGAGTCGGTATCGCTACCCGCCCTTTCGCATCGAGGTTGAGCGCCGCCGCCCCCTGAAACATCGTTTCCCCTTTTCTTGGTCTTCGAGGAGAGCGCCCGAGCGACACTTTCCCCCACTTTTCTCCACTAATTACCACTCTAGAGCAAAGGCCACCACCGGTCAAGTTGGCCTATCGGGAATTCTCGTGTTGACACAATGACTTAGCGAAACCGACCGAGGACGCACCAGGAGTGAAAAAAGTCCTTCAAAATCAAACCTGATAGCGCTTAAAGCTGAGAAACGGCCGCAACGGGACTGCGGACGCGCCCCGGGTGGGAGAAAGTGGAGAAAACATGGGGGCGGTGAGGAAAAGTGGGAAGCCCGCCGATAAGCCGGGTTCTGTCGAGCGATCTTGCGACCGCCGGGCAGTCATTCCTCTGGACTGCACGTTACCGTGCAGTTCTAGCAGCCTACCCGGGAGCGACGCGAGCCACGTCGATGCTCCCCTATTTGGCCTTGCCCCGGATGGGGTTTACCGTGCCGTCCGTGTCGCCACGTCCGCGGTGGGCTCTTACCCCACCTTTTCACCCTTGCCCGGCATCTGTTGCCGTCGGCGGTTCATTTTCTGTTGCCCGCACGGCGGATCTCGGGGCACGCCCCACCGGCCGAAGCCGGCACAGATCGATCCATCCGCACGAATCACCCCTTCGGGCGATACTTTCCGTCGCTTTTGCCTTGCGGCTTATGACGCCCGGCCGTTAGCCGGCATCCTGCTCTGAGGGGCCCGGACTTTCCTCGATGCTTGCACACCGCGACTGCCTGGCGAACTTCCCGCGGCGGATTATACGCATGCCCCGGCCCGGCGGTTGGACTATTCCGGCGACAAGCCGCTTCGGCGTCGCGGCCGGAACTGGCGCGTATCCAGATAGTAGTCGCGGCATTCACTGTGATGGGTCACACCAGGAATGCCCAGCAAGGGCAAGGCGGAGAATTCGCGCGGCGAGCGAAAGCGGCTGTCATCCGCGATTCGCGCCGCCAGCCAAGCGTCCAGTTCCTCGCAGCGACGCTCGGTTGGCAGCTCAAACCACGCGCGGCTCACCGGCCGGTACAAGGCCTTGCCGCAAAGCCCGATGAACGGCTCGCGCAGCAGATCGAGACTGGCATGGCCGAACACCGAGAAGTCCATCGCCCCGGCCAGCCTGGCGCGTCGTGTCCAGAACACCGACTCCCACTCGTGCGCGGCCAGTGCTTCGGCCAGTTCGGGCAAGGCCGTACTGACCACCACGCCGCATTCGTCGAACTGGGTCAGTGCATCACGCACCGGGCCGCGGCGGCGTGCGTCGCCCTCCTGGCGCTCGATCTCCCGCAGGTGCCGGACATTGAGGGCGCGCTTGCTTTGCGGATAGACGGCCCACACCAGGGCATTGAAGAAATCGTGCCAGTCGCCCGGCCGGGTCGCCACTTCGCCCGTCCTGGCGATGCGCTGCTCATAGCCGAGCGCAACATCCGCCGACGGCAAGGCGAAGCGCAGCGGTGCGCCGGCGCTCGAGATCAGCCCGGGGACGCGCGTCGCGACGATCTCGTTGAGTCGCCTGCAGTCAGGCAAGGCCCCCGCGCCGGCCAACCTCAGGAGATCCCCAAAAGGCCGGTAGAGGGGCCGATCCGCAAGTTCGAGTGCGCCGCCCGGAATCACCGATTACCGTCACCCAACCTGGCGGGCGGCTCGGATGGGTCGAAGACGATCGCACCATCGCGCATCACGAAAACGCCCACTTCGCGGCCCGGTGGCGTCGCCGGCGGGTCGGTCCATTCCTGGACGCGGCACTTCTCGGGGCTGGCGAGATACCAATACTGCCGGTCGTGGATTGCCCACAGGTCGTCGCCCGCCTCATAGACCTCGACTTTCACGCTCGCCGTGGTTCCCGGCCTGATCGCGAAGCGTCGCTGGCACTTGGGCATCTTCGACAGCACCAGTGCCTGCTCCACCTCGCTGCTCCAGAACCAGCGCTGTTCGCGCACCAGTGAGATTGCGTACGCTGCGCCATCGATCATGTAGGGCGCAGCGGCGTTCTCGCAGCCGCTGAGCGCCGCGGCGAGCAGGACCGGCACGGCGAAGTTCAGGGCAGCGGCTCTATGCATCGAATGTTCCCGTCAGGCGAGGCGCCAGGCGATCTGCTCGCCCGCCCGCAGCGGAACGAGAGGATCGTCGGCAAGATAATCGAGCGTCGGTGGCACGCTCCAGGCATCGCGCACCAGCGTCAAGGTGTCGGTGTTGCGTGGCAGCCGATAGAAATCGGGGCCATTGAAGCTCGCGAATCCCTCCAGCCTGTCGAGCGCTCCCGCGGCCTCGAACGCCTCCGCGTACAGCTCGATCCCGGCATGCGCGGAATAGCAGCCGGCACAGCCGCAGGCCGCCTCCTTGGCGCTGCGCGAGTGCGGCGCCGAGTCGGTACCGAGAAAGAATTTCTTGCTGCCCGAGGTGGCGACCTCGACCAGCGCCTCGCGATGCGTCTCGCGCTTTAGCACCGGCAGGCAGAAATGATGCGGGCGGATGCCGCCGACGAAGATCGCATTGCGATTGAGCAGCAGGTGGTGGGCGGTAATGGTGGCACCGATGTTCTCGCCTGCAGCGGTCACGAACTGCGCCGCTTCCTTGGTGGTGATGTGCTCGAAGACGATGCGCAGATCGGGGAAACGCGCCGCAAGTGGCGCCAGAGTGCGATCGATAAAGACACGCTCGCGATCAAAGATATCCACATCAGCATGAGTCACCTCGCCATGTACGCACAGCACCATGTTGCACGCGGCCATCGCCTCGAGCACCGGATAGACCTTCTGGATATCGGTCACCCCCGCATCCGAGTTGGTGGTCGCCCCCGCCGGGTAAAGCTTCACCGCATGGATGAAACCGCAGGACCGGGCCCGCTCGATTTCAGCGGCCTGCGTGTTGTCCGTGAGATATAGCGTCATCAGCGGCTCGAACTTTAGCCCTTGCGGCAAGGCCGCGAGGATGCGTTCGCGATAGGCCGCGGCCTGGGCCACCGTAGTGATCGGCGGACGCAGGTTCGGCATGATGATGGCGCGGCCGAAACGGCGGGCCGTATCGGGCAGCACGGCCGCGAGCGCGGCGTCGTCGCGCAGGTGAAGATGCCAGTCGTCGGGGCGGGTGATGGTGAGCGTCTGCATGGAAGTCCGCTTGATTGATTGATCGGCTTGAATCCGTCGGCTGCCGGTGATTATAGCCGCCGCGTCAGTCTTGCTTGAGGCTCAGGGCCAGTTGGTAGAGCGCATTCCTGGGGCTGCCGGTGATCTCCGCGGCCAGCCGGGCCGCCGTCTTGAGCGGCACCTCGTCGAGCAACAGGCGCAGCACCCGCTGCGCTTCGGCCGGGAGGCCCTCGCGCGCCGGCGGCGCCGAAACCAGCACCACGAATTCACCGCGGCACCGGTTGGAGTCGGCGGCAAGCCATGCCGGCGCCTCGCCCAGCGGCATGCGCGCGATCTGCTCGAAGAGCTTGGTGAGCTCACGTGCGATCACGAGCTGTCGTCCCGCCTCGAACACCTGCACCAGATCGTCCACCATCTCGACGATGCGGTGCGGCGCCTCGTAGAACACCAGCGTCGCATCGATCTCCCGAAGCCGCTCTAGGGCCGCGCGCCGCGCGCCGCCCTTGGCCGGCAGGAATCCATGGAAATGGAAATGGGGATCGTTGAGACCCGAGGCCGACAAGGCGCTGATGACCGCACTGGGGCCGGGCACCGGTACGACCGGCAAGCCAGCCTCCTGCACCCGCGCCACCGTTCGGGCACCGGGATCGGAGACGGCCGGTGTGCCGGCGTCGCTCACGAGGGCCACATGCTGCCCGGACTCGATCAAGCGGATGATCTCGCCCGCCGCGCCCTGTTCGTTGTGCTCATGCACCGCCATCGTGCGGGTGCCGATCCCCAGCGCATCGAGAAGATGCCGCGTGTGACGGGTGTCCTCGGCGGCGATCATGTCGACCTGAGCCAGCACACCGGCCGCGCGCCGGCTTATATCGGCCAGGTTCCCGAGCGGCGTAGCCACCACGTACAATGACGGCGTCCTGAAAAGGCTTTCACGGATTTCGCTCATGGATGGATTGCTGCGCTCACTCAAAGCTCGCATTGTCGGCTCCGCGGCCGGCAGCCGGCAAGCGCGGGGCGCCGCGGCCGAGGATCTGGCCGCCGAATACCTCGCCGCGCAGGGCGCAAGACTGCTTGCCCGCAACGTACGTTGTCGCGGCGGGGAAGTCGACCTGATCGTCGAGCACCAGCGCTGCATCGTGTTCGTGGAAGTCCGGTTGCGCAGCTCCCGCAGCCATGGCGGTGCTGCCGAAAGCATCACGCGGCACAAGCAGAATCGGGTCATCCTCGCGGCGAGGCACTGGCTCGCGGGCCCGGGGCGCGGCTGTGCCGCCCGGCCGTGTCGTTTCGATGCGGTGCTGCTGGACAGCCTGCAAGCGGAAGCGATCGAGTGGCTGCAAGGCGCCTTCGATGCGGAGTAAGTAACACAGGGTAACAACCCCTCCACCCGCTCTGGGCGAAGATGACGCCACACGAGCGTCGCGCGCAGAGGCCGCATTGCCCTGCTGCTGCCATGTTAGACTCGACGCGCCTCCTCCAACCCCAGTGCAGAGCATGGATATAGCCGCCCGAATCATTCGCCAGTTTGCCGACAGCATCGAGGCAAAGAAACACGCCGCGGAGCTGATGGCCTCGCCGATCGCGCAGGCGATCGAACTGATGACGGCCAGCCTGCTCAACAACGGCAAGATCCTGGCCTGCGGCAATGGCGGTTCGGCCGCCGACGCCCAGCACTTTGCCGCCGAGCTGGTCAATCGCTTCGAGATGGAGCGTCCACCGCTCGCCGCGATCGCACTCACCACCGACAGCTCCATCCTGACCTCGATCGGCAACGACTATCGCTTCGAAGAGATCTTCTCCAAGCAGGTGCGTGCCCTTGCCCAACCGGGAGACGTGCTGCTCGCGATCTCGACCAGCGGCAACTCGGCCAACGTCATCGAAGCGATCCATGCCGCACATGAGCGAGAGGCCCGGGTCGTGGCGCTAACCGGCCGGGGCGGCGGTCTCATCGGTGAATTGCTCGCACCGGACGATGTACATCTTTGTGTCCCCAACGATCGCACTGCACGCATTCAGGAAGTTCACCTGCTGACCCTGCACTGCCTTTGCGATGGAATCGACTGTCTGTTTCTTGGAGTTGAAGAATGAAGAAATCCACACGCCGCGGGCTGCTTGTCCTGACCCTGATCGCGGGCATCGTCCCGGCTCTGCAGGGCTGCTTTCCGGTCGTCGCAACAGGGGTCGGCATGGGCGCAATGATGGCCGCCGACCGCCGCAGCTCGGGATCCTATGTCGAAGACGAGGGCCTCGAGTGGAAGGTGCAGAACCGCATCGCCGAGAAATTCGGGGACCGCGTTCATGTGAATGCCACCTCCTTCAATCGCAACGTGCTGCTCTCCGGCGAAGTGCCTGATGATGCGACCCGTGCCGAGGTCGACCGGATCGCCGCAAGCGTTCCCAACGTACGGGCCATCACCAACGACCTGCAGGTCGCAGGCATCGCCTCGCTGACATCGCGAAGCAATGACGTGGTGATCACCTCGAAGGTCAAGGCGCGCTTTGTCGACGCCGCGACCTTCGGCGCCCACCATGTGAAGGTCATTACCGAGGCCGGCACGGTCTACCTGATGGGGCTGGTCACCCGCGAGGAGGCCGACAAGGCCACCGAGCTGGCGCGCACCACCAGCGGCGTGCGCAAGGTGATCCGGGTATTCGAATACATCTCCCCCGAAGAGGCGCGCCGCCTCGACCAGCGCGAAGCCGAAAAGAAGTAATCAACGCCGGCCGCTTCGCAAAGGAAACGGGCCCCGTCGAGGGGCCCGTTTCATTGCTCCCTGCCACAGGCTCGTTTCAGCGCGCCGACAAGGCGTCGAGCAGGCGCTGGTGAATCCCGCCGAAGCCGCCGTTGCTCATCACCAGGACCCGGTCGCCAGCGCGCGCCTCGGCGACGATGGCCGCAACCATTGCCTCCAAATCGTCGCTGACCAGGGTTTTCGAGGCGATCGGGGCAAGCGCCGCAGCGACGTCCCAGCCCAGATCCCGGGCATAGCAGAAGACCCTGTCGGCCGCCTCGAGACTGGCCGGCAACTGGGCCGCCATGAGACCGAGCTTCATCGTGTTTGAGCGCGGCTCGAGCACCGCGAGGATGCGGGCATCGCCCACCTGGCGCCGCAAGCCTTCGATCGTCAGCGCAATGGCGGTGGGATGATGTGCAAAGTCGTCATACACCGTGACCCCCGCTACACAGCCACGCAGCTCGAGCCTGCGCTTGATGCCCTTGAAGCGCGACAAGGCATCGATGGCCACCGCGGGCGTCACGCCGACGTGGCGGGCCGCTGCGATCGCGGCCAGTGCGTTGGATCGATTGTGCCGCCCGGCAAGCGGCATCACGGCCTTGCCGAGGCCCTGTCCCGCGAGCGCGAAAACCGCCTCGTCCGGCGAGGCGCCCTCGGTGGCCAGCCAGCCGTCCGCCCGATCGAACCATTCGAGCTCGGACCAGCAGCCCCGCTCGATCACCCGCTGCAGGCTGGACTCGGTACCGTTGGCGAGAATGCGACCATTACGCGGCATGATCCGAACCAGATGATGGAACTGGGTCTCGATCGCCGCCAGATCGGCGAAGATGTCCGCGTGATCGAACTCGAGGTTGTTCAGGATGGCGGTGCGCGGCCGGTAATGAACGAATTTCGAACGCTTGTCGCAGAAAGCGGTGTCGTACTCGTCGGCCTCGATGACGAAGAAGGGTGAATCCGTGAGCCGCGCCGAAACGCCGAAATTCTGTGGCACTCCACCCACCAGGAAACCCGGGTTCAGACCGGCGTCCTCGAGCAGCCAGGCGAGCAGCGAGGTCGTCGTCGTCTTGCCATGGGTGCCCGCCACCGCCAGCACCCAGCGTCCCTGGAGTACGTTTTCGGCCAGCCATTGCGGCCCCGACACATACGGCAGACCCCGATCCAGGATCTCCTCGAGCAGCGGGTTACCCCTTGACACCGCGTTGCCCACCACGAATACATCCGGCGCGCCTGCGATTTGTGCCGGATCGTAGCCCTCGATCAGGTCGATCCCCTGCTCCTCGAGCTGGGTGCTCATCGGCGGATAGACATTGGCATCGCAACCGCTTACCGTATGGCCCGCGGCGCGCGCCAGGAGGGCGATGCCGCCCATGAAGGTGCCGCAGATGCCGAGGATGTGGATGTGCATCGATACTCCGGAAAGTCGCGGCCCCGGCGTGTTCACAATGGTGAAACGCGGTGCACGTGTAGAATGGAGCGCATTGTAATCGATGGCGACCCCGGCCCCTCCATGCCCCATCGTGCCAACCCCCATCGCACCAGTATCCTGCGCCGCGAAATCGCCGCGCTTGCCGCCCGCATGATGGCGGAAGACGGTATCCAGGACTATGGTTTCGCAAAGCGCAAGGCAGCCCGCCAACTGGGTGCCACCGAGGCCGACTCACTGCCGACCAATGCCGAGATAGAGGCCGAACTTCGCGCCTGGCAGGCCATTTACCAGGACGAGGAACATGCCGAACGCCTCGTCGAGATGCGCCGCGCAGCCATCGAAGTCATGCGCCTGCTCGCCGAATTCCGGCCCTACCTGACCGGTGCGGTGCTCGACGGCACGGCAGGCCGATATTCGGAGGTCGATATCGAGATCTACTCCGAGAGCGCCAAGGACGTCGAAATCTTCTTTCTCAACCGCGACCTGCGCTACGAACACCGCGAACCGCGTCGCGCGGCACCGGATGCCGCCGAGGCGGTACTCGTGTTCGACTGGAACGAGGTGCCGATCCGGGTTTCGATCTACGAGCACAATGTAGACCGTCACTCGCGGCGAAGCACAGAACGCATCCGCCTGCCGGGCGTCGAAGCGCTTCTCCAGCCACAATCGCAAGCGACCCCATGAAACCACTCCACCAGACCTTGCTGGTCATTGCCGTCGCCGCCGGCGCGGGTGCGGCCGGATACCTCTTCAACCACAGCATGAGCGCCTCGGCGGACCGTACCGCGCAGCCGGGCAGCTACATCTCGTCGG
The DNA here is from genome assembly GCA_024235595.1 of Zoogloeaceae bacterium. Taxonomy (GTDB): domain Bacteria; phylum Pseudomonadota; class Gammaproteobacteria; order Burkholderiales; family Rhodocyclaceae; genus Cognatazoarcus. The sequence goes on from JACKMC010000012.1 coordinate 53,579, forward strand.
CGGCCGGCGCGAAGATTTTCGCACTCGAGTTGACCGACATCGCCGGCGAAAAGAAGTCGCTCGAGCAGTGGCGCGGCAAGATCATGGTCGTGAACTTCTGGGCAACCTGGTGCCCGCCCTGCCGCAAGGAAATTCCGGATTTTTCGCGCGTCAGTCGGCGTTTCGAGAACAGAGGGGTACAATTCGTAGGCGTCAGCATCGATACGCCGGAAAACGTCGGCCCCTTCCAGAAGGAATACGGTGTGCCCTATCCACTCCTGATCGGCAGTACCGGAAGCCTTCACTTCGCCGGCGAGATCGGAAACGCTGCCATGGGCTTGCCGTTTACCGTGATACTCGACGCAGAAGGCAGCATCCGTCACGTGAAGCTGGGCATCCTGAAGGAATCGGAACTCGAGGAAAAACTCACCGGATTGCTGCCAGGCTGAGCGGAGATCTGGACAAGCGCCGGCATTTTGCGGCAAACTTCCACGATCATGCCTAGAACCCGCAGCAAAAAGACCCAATCAGAACCGATCCAGCAGCGCCGAATTCTCGTCCTGCACGGGCCGAATCTGAACTTGCTGGGAACCCGCGAACCCGAAATCTACGGTCGCACGACGCTGAGCGATATCCATGCGGCCATGGAAAGCCGGGCGCGCGCGAATGGCCTGTTGCTCGAGTCCTTCCAGAGCAACCACGAAGGTCAGTTGATCGACCGCGTCCAGGCAGCCGCGGCCGAAGATGTTGAGTTCATCATCATCAACCCCGCAGCCTATACCCACACCAGCGTGGCACTGCGCGACGCCCTCGCCGGCGTAGACATCCCCTTCGTCGAAGTCCACCTGTCGAACGTGCATGCCCGCGAAGCCTTCCGTCACCATTCCTATTTCTCGGACCAGGCTGTCGGCGTCATCTGCGGCCTGGGTGCATACGGCTACATGGCAGCGCTCGAGTTCTGTCTCAGCCGCCTCGCATCGGAATAAGTACGCGGCGCCCATCGGGCGCCGTGAATCATTTGGAGAACTGAAAATGGATCTGCGCAAGCTCAAAAAACTGATCGATCTCGTCCAGGAATCCGGCATTTCCGAACTGGAGGTAACCGAGGGCGAAGAGAAAGTGCGCATCGCCAAGCAACTCGCTCCTGCCGCCGGGCCCACCTATGTCACGGCAGCCCCTGCGGCGCAGGCAGCCGCGGCTCCGGCCGCCATCAGCGTGCCGGCCGATCCGGCCGATGAAACGCCCGAAGGACACGTCGTCAAGTCGCCCATGGTCGGCACCTTCTACCGCGCCGCGGCGCCGGGAGAGAAGCCTTTCGTGGAGATCGGCGACAGCATCTCGAGCGGCGATCGCCTGTGCATCATCGAGGCCATGAAGCTGATGAACGAGATCGAATGCGACGCCACCGGCACGATCAAGGCGGTACTGGTCGAGAATGGCCAGCCGGTCGAATACGGTCAGCCTCTGTTCATCATCGGCTGAGGCCGGCGCGCATGATCGAAAGAACGCTGTTTGTAGACGGCCGGGGAGCTGCCCATGTTTGAGAAGATCCTTATTGCCAACCGTGGCGAGATTGCGCTGCGGGTGCTGCGCGCCTGTCGGGAACTCGGTATCAAGACGGTGGCGGTGCACTCCGAAGCCGACATCGAGGCAAAGTACGTCAAGCTCGCCGACGAATCGGTGTGCATCGGCCCGGCCTCATCCACGCTGAGCTACCTCAACGTGCCGGCCATCATTTCGGCGGCCGAGGTTACCGACTCCGAGGCCATCCACCCCGGCTACGGCTTCCTCTCCGAGAACGCCGACTTCGCCGAGCGCGTCGAGCAGTCCGGTTTCGTGTTCATCGGTCCCAGGGCCGACACCATCCGCCTGATGGGCGACAAGGTATCGGCCAAGGATGCGATGAAGGCAGCCAACGTGCCCTGCGTGCCGGGCTCCGAGGGCGCACTGCCCGAAGACCCCAAGGAGATCGTCAAGATCGGGCGCGCGGTCGGTTATCCGGTGATCATCAAGGCCGCCGGCGGTGGCGGTGGTCGCGGCATGCGGGTGGTTCATACCGAAGCGGCATTGCTGAACGCCGTCACCACCACCCGCGCCGAAGCCCAGGCCGCATTCAGCAACCCCGTGGTCTACATGGAGAAGTACCTCGAGAACCCGCGCCATGTGGAAATCCAGATCATGGCCGACCAGCATGGCGGCGCGGTCTACCTGGGCGAGCGCGACTGTTCAATGCAGCGGCGCCACCAGAAGGTGATCGAAGAGGCGCCGGCGCCGGGCATCGACCGCAAGCTGATCGCCAAGATCGGCGAGCGCTGCGCCGAGGCATGCCGCAAGATCGGCTACCGTGGCGCCGGCACTTTCGAATTCCTCTACGAGAACGGCGAGTTCTACTTCATAGAGATGAACACCAGGGTCCAGGTCGAGCATCCGGTCTCTGAGCTGATTACGGGTGTCGACATCGTCCAGGCCCAGATCCGCGTCGCCGCAGGCGAGAAACTCTGGATTCGCCAGCGCGACATCGAGTTCCGCGGCCATTCGATCGAGTGCCGGATCAATGCCGAGGACCCCTTCAAGTTCACGCCCTCGCCCGGCAAGATCACCAACTGGCATACCCCTGGCGGCCCGGGGATCCGGGTCGATTCCCATGTTTACAATGGCTATACGGTCCCCCCGCACTACGACTCCATGATCGGCAAGCTGATCTCCTACGGCGACACCCGCGAACAGGCCATCCGGCGGATGCGCATTGCGCTGTCCGAGATGGCAGTGGAAGGCATCAAGACCAATATCCCCCTGCACCAGGAATTGATGCAGGACGCCAATTTCGTCCGCGGCGGCACCAGCATCCACTATCTGGAACACAAGCTGGCGGATCGCAGCGAGGTCAACAAGGGCTAGTCGAGATGTGGCGATCCGTAAGCCTGCAAGCTGACGCGAACCGGGCGGAAGCGCTCTCCGATGCGTTGATGGAACACGGTGCGCTGTCGGTATCGATCGAGGATGCCGACGCCGGCACCGAGCTGGAGCAACCACAGTTTGGCGAACCCGGCATGGACCCGGCAAGCCTCTGGAATCACAGCACGGTGATCGCGCTTTTCGACCCTGAGACCGACCTCGTCGAGGCGCTTGCCGCGGCCTCGGCCGCGGCAGGTTGCGAGCAGACCCCCGCCTACACGGTCACTGAGCTGGCCGAACAGAACTGGGTGCAGCTTACCCAGAGCCAGTTCGACCCGATCCGCATCACCGCGCGACTGTGGATCGTACCCTCCTGGCACGAGGCCCCAGATCCTCACGCCATCAATATCGTGCTCGACCCCGGCATGGCCTTCGGCACCGGCAGCCACCCCACCACCAGGCTGTGTCTCGAGTGGCTGAGCGAGGCGGTGACGCCGGACTGCAGCGTGCTCGACTACGGTTGCGGCTCGGGGATCCTGGGGATTGCCGCAGCGCGGCTCGGCGCCGGATCGGTGCTGGGCATGGACATCGACGAGAAGGCCCTCGAAGCGGCTGCGGACAACGCCGCCCGAAACCGGGTCAGCCTGAAGCTGCAGCATTCCACGGCGCCGCTCGAGGCACAGTACCAACTGGTGGTGGCGAACATCCTCACCAATCCGCTTTGCGTTCTTGCACCGGCCATCGCGGCACGCGTCGCACCCGGCGGAAGGCTCGCCCTGTCGGGCGTCCTGGTCACCCAGGCAGAACAAGTGATCGCCGCTTACGCCCCCTTCATCGCGCTCGCGGTGGGCGCAACCGACGACGGCTGGGTACGCCTGGAAGGTACCCGCCGATGATGCTGACGCGCTGCCCGGCCTGCCAGACCGCATTTCGCGTGCGGCCGGAGCAATTGCGCCTGCGCCAGGGCCGGGTGCGCTGCGGCAGTTGCGGCAAGGCGTTCAACGCACTCGCCACGCTGTTCGACGAAGCGCAGGCGCAAGCGGACGATGCAGCCGCGATCCCCGACCCGCAGCACGACCAGGGCGCCGTGCAACAGATGATCGACGAGCAGGTATTGGCGCCGCACGCCGAGGCTGAAACAGAGGCAGAGGCCGGGACAGAGGAGGGCGACCAGGCTGAGGCCGAGGCCCATTCGGTTCAGCCTGCTGCCGCCACGGCAAGCAGCCATGTTTTCGTGCTGGAGGAGAAGGCCGGGGTGGAGCTGTCGCACGACCCCCTCACCCACGATCCCTACACACCGATCACCCCCGACGACTCCGCCGACCTCCTGATCGAAAGCTTCCAGCGCTACCGCCCGCAGACATCCGAGCCCTTGCGTTTCGGCCAGATCCAGGTCGACACCGACCCATCGCTCGGCGCCGTGGCAGTCGAGAACGGCGCCAAAACGACCGGCGACCCGCACATCCTCGCGACCCGGAAGGTCGACCCGGAGGGGGGCGCGGCCGACGTTCTATCCGATCCGGACGAAGATCTGTCCGCGAAGATCGAGGCCCGGCAGGCCGAGGATTTCGGCGCCTCGGCGGGCAAGTCCTTTGACGCCGGCGCGACAGAGTGGCCGCAACTGCCGCGTGACGAGGCCGAAGACGCTGCCGAGCAGCACGAGTTCCCGCCCGCGATGCCGACCTTGCTCGCCGAGCGGCAGGAAAGCGGCGACCGCGATGCGGGCATCGTCGCGGCGACCGAAGCCACGGACGACACCCCCTCCTCCGATGAGCCGCTTTCCACGACGCTCCCGGACGCCGAAGAGCCGGTCGATCCGCTCGCCACCATGCCCGAGGTGGATGCGCAGGACGAATCCGGGACGGCGGACGAGTCACCCACCTTCGAACTCGAGCCGGCGAGCCCGCCACGCACCTGGGCCTGGGGCCTTGGCATTGGCGTGCTCGCGATCGCCCTGCTCGCCCAGGGAGCGCTGCTGTTCAGGCAGGAGATCATCCAGCGCCTGCCTCAGACTCGACCGCTTTATGCCCAGTTGTGCGCCCACATCGGATGCAGCATGGCCCTGCCAAGGGAGGCCTCGAAGATCGCCATCGAATCTTCCGATTTGCATCCCGAACAGGGGGCAGCCAATTTCTTCCGCCTGCGCGCCACGATCCGCAATCGTGCGCCCTTCGAGCAGGCCTATCCTCATCTCGAGCTGACCTTGACCGACGCCGCAGACCGGCCCCTGGCACGCAAGGTGCTCGAACCGCAGCAGTGGCGACCGGCCGATGCCCCCGCCGCCGGATTCCCGGCCGGCCGGGAGCTTGAAGTAAGCGTGCCGTTCGAAACCAGGGACGTCGCCGCAGTGGGCTACCGGATCTACGTTTTCTATCCCTAGCAGGCCGTCGGCCCGGGCGTGTAGCGGTGCCAGCGCACCCAGGAAGTGGTCGAATCCGGGCCGCAATCCCGCCCGCGCCGCAGCTCGGCCTCGAATCGGACAGCCTCCTGGCGCGGAGGATTCACGGCAGGGTAATCTGCGCACCGCATACTGCGCGGTCCGCGAGGTCGGCGCATTGCGCGCCGCCTGCTCGGCCACCCGTCAGCCGCTCCCGAGCCAGGGTCGGTCCAACCGGAAACTCGAAAATGCACGACCCACGGCAAGCCGACGAACCTCAGAGCCCCTTCAAGGGAAAGACCGGCCTGATCCGGATCTGGAACGCCTTCCGCTATTCGCTGGCTGGCTTGGGGGCTGCGCTCCGGCATGAGGACGCCTTCAGGCAGGAGTGCCTGCTCGCGCTGGTGCTCGTGCCGCTTGCGTTGATACTGCCTTCGAGCGGCCTGGGCAAGGCGATGCTGGTCGGCAGTGTGATCCTGGTGCTGGTGGTCGAGCTGCTCAATTCGGCGATCGAGGCGACCGTCGATCGCGTCTCGCTCGAGCGCCACCTGCTGGCCAAGCGCGCCAAGGACATCGGCAGCGCCGCAGTGATGCTGAGCCTGCTGAATCTTGCGCTGGTATGGGTGCTGGTGCTCTTCGCCTGATGCGGGTGGGGTGGGGCGGCGCGTACCTGCCGAAGCCCGCACCCCCAAGGACGTGCCGTGCGCAACGAGCGACGGCCTTTCGCAGGGGCGGGCTCAGCCGACCCTGACGGGATGAGGCCCATCCCGCAAGGGTTGCGACAATTGCAATGCGGCGGACCGCTAGCGGCTGACCCGAGTGGTGCCACCATCGCTCAGGATGCGCACCCGCTCGCCGGCACGGAAGCCTTCGCCGCTGTCTGCCTGCACGATCGCGAGATAGCGACCGTTGTCCTCGCGGACCGTGATTTCCAGGCCGGGGCTGCGTGTCGTGCCCTCTTCGATTGCAGAGCCGGCAAGGCCGCCTGCTACCGCGCCAAGCACCGCGCCGATGGTGGAACCCTTGCCTCCACCAACGGTACTGCCCGCGATACCGCCGACAGCGGCACCGGCGACCGTGCCGACCGGGGTCTTGGTGCCTTCGATCTGCACCGGACGAACCGACGTGATGGTTGCGAAACGCACCTCCATCGTGCGCCTCGCCTCGCCGCGCTGGTAGACATCGCCTCCGAGGCCGGTGGCACAGCCGGTCGTCGCGCCGGCTGCCGCCAGCACCGCAGCAAACAAGGCCGCGCGCGTCATTCCCGATTTCACCATGGTGTTTCTCCAAAAGCTGCCGCATAGCGTGCGGCCAATTCATCGCGGGTCGGGGCGTGGTTCTGTCCCCCCCGGTACCCGATCTTTACCGACCCCATGAGCGAGGCCAGCCGTCCGGTCTTTTGCCAATCGTACCCTCGCGCAATGCCGTAGAGCAGACCCGCGCGATAGGCATCGCCGCAACCCGTTGGGTCGACGACCTCATCCGCCTTGACACAAGGCACGTCGATTCGTTCGCCCGCGGTGTGGATCTGCGAGCCCTGCGCACCAAGCGTAACGATGAGCGCCTCCACTTCGGTGGCGAGGGATTCGATGCTGCGCCCGGTCCGCTCCATGAGCAAACGGGCCTCGTAGTCGTTGACCGAGCAATAGGTGGCCATCTGCATGAAGGCCAGCAGCTCCTCGCCCGAGAACATCGGCAGTCCCTGGCCGGGATCGAAAATGAAGGGCACGCCGGCGGCGGCGAACTGCTGCGCATGCGCGAGCATCCCGTCGCGCCCGTCCGGCGCCACGATGCCCAGCCTCGCGCCCGCCACCTCGTCGATGCGATTGAGGTGCGACTGGGTCATCGCGCCGGGATGGAAGGCAGTGATCTGGTTGTCGTCGAGATCGGTGGTGATGAACGCCTGGGCGGTAAAACTGCCCTCGACCTGGCGCACGTTTGCAAGACTCAGGCCGAGCGCATCGAAGCGCCTGCGATAGGGCTCGAAATCGTCGCCCACGGTCGCCATGATCGCCGGATCTTCGCCCAGCAACTTGAGGTTGTAGCCGATGTTGCCTGCGCAACCGCCGAACTCGCGGCGCATGTCCGGCACGAGGAAGGCAACGTTCAGGATATGAATCTGCTCGGGCAGAATGTGATTCTTGAAGCGGTCGCCGAATACCATGATGGTGTCGAAGGCGAGCGAGCCACAAACAACGATGGACATAGGAGTTTCAACCGTCTCGAAACGCCCATTATATTCGCCCCGAAGCGTACGCTCCCAACAACGCAATCGGTAAGCAATTGCAACAGCGCTCCGAAGTGAGCTGCTTCGGCCAGCCAACCCGCCTCAGAGCGCGCCGGCGCCGACCAGACCGGCGCGCGCCTCGTGACGCTGCAGGACCTCCTCCATCACCGCAACCAAGCGCCGGGCGATCCGCTCCCAATCCGCATCGAGCACACTCGCGCGGGCGCTCGATGCCATCTCCCGTCTCAGCGACGGGTCGCCCGCAACCTTCAGCGTCGCCGCAATGAAGGCCTGCTCGTCGCCTTTGCATGCCAGCCAGCCGTTAATCCCGCTGCGAACCCGCAACGCGGCGGCCGCATAGTCGAAACCGATCACCGGCAAACCGCTTGCCAGCGCCTCGGTGGTCACGTTGCCAAAAGTCTCGGTGAGGCTGGGGAACAGGAAGAGATCTGCCGAAGCGTAGTGGCATGCGAGATCATCCCCACTGCGCATGCCGGCAAAGATCACCTCCGGATGGGCTGCGGCGAGCGCTTCGCGGGCGGGGCCATCACCGACCAGCAGAAGCCGGCAATCGATACCGGCCGCCGCCACCGCGCCCATCGCGGAAACCGCGAGCTCGAGATTCTTCTCCGGCGCAATGCGGCCGACAACTGCCAACAACAAGGTCTGTGGCGAAAGGCCCCAACGTCCGCGCAAGGATTCGCTACGCCGCGCAGGCGAGAACAGCGTGGTGTCCACGCCGCGCGCCACCACTTCGACGGCCCGCACCCCGGCCTGGCGCAGCTCCTCGGCGAGCTCTTCGGTCGGCACCAGGCAGCGGTCGCCCTTGTTGTGAAAGCGCCGCAGGTAGCCCGCCACGGATTGCTTCAACCAACCGACGCCGTAGTAGCGGCTATAGGCATGAAAGTTGGTGTGAAACTCGGTCACCACCGGCAGGCGCAGCTTTCGCGCAGCCGCCAGCGCCGACCAGCCAAGCGGCCCCTCGGTCACCACCTGCACCACATCCGGGCGCCGCAACGACCACAGCTTGATCAGCGCGCTGCGGGCGGGCAGGCCAAGCTTGAGATGCTTGTATCTGGGAATCGGCAGCCCGCGCGAGAGGACTTCCTCGAAACCTTCCACGTTGAGCGGCGCATCGCCGGCGTGCTGGCGCGGCCTGATGAGCTGGATTCGATGACCCAGCCGCAGCAATCCATCCACAAGCCGCCCTGTGGTCATCGCCACCCCGTTGACCTCGGGCGGATAGGTCTCGGTAACCACCGCGACACGCAACTGGCGCACGGCCGGGCCGAGGCTCTGGAGACTGATTGGCAAGGATTCCATGCCTGCGCACTGTGAAGCCACTCCAAGACAAGCGCGTTAAGCGCAGATGACGATGCCGTTATTTTCGACCGTCACCATGCTGCAACAGATGCGTCATGCGCGCGCAACGCATCCTTCCTAGAGTGCCCCGAAAGCCAGGAGGAAATCACATGCTACGCAAACAGGAACAGCAAAACGCACGCCCGGGCCGCAATCTGCATGTCGGGCTCGCCACCTGCGAGACCGAGGTTCTCGAAGCGCAGAAGCTGCGCTATCGCGTCTTCGCGGAGGAGATGGGCGCACGCCTCAACACGCGCACCCCGGGCGTGGATCGCGACATCTACGATCCCTTCTGCGAACACCTGATCGTGCGCGACGAAGACAAGGGCCGGATCGTCGGCACCTACCGCATCCTCGCGCCGAGCGCCGCCCGCAGGGTTGGCGGCTACTACTCGGAGAACGAGTTCGACCTCACCCGCCTCCAGCACCTGCGCAACAGCATCGTCGAGATTGGTCGCTCCTGCATCGACCCCGATTACCGCAACGGCGCGGTGATCACGCTGCTGTGGTCCGGGCTGGCGCGCTACATGCAGGAAAACGGCTACGACTACCTGATCGGCTGCGCTTCGATCAGCATGGGCGACGGCGGCCACACGGCAGCGAGCCTGTATAATCGCCTCAAGGATTCCCACCTGAGTCCGCTCGAATACCGGGTCTTCCCGCGTTGCCCGCTGCCGCTCGAGTCGCTGCGAGGCGATCTCGATGCCGATACGCCGCCGCTGATCAAGGGTTACCTGCGGGCCGGCGCCTGGATCTGTGGCGAGCCGGCCTGGGACCCCGACTTCAATACCGCGGACCTGCCCATCATGATCGCGATGAACAGGGTTGACGGCAGATACGCCAGGCACTTCATGGGACGCAAAGACTGACTACCCCGACCGCCCCGCAGAAAGCATCGAAGCCGCTGCAGTACTGGCGGCTTTTTCGACTCGCCCTGCACCTTGTCTCGGGCCTGGCGAGCGTCGCGCTGGTCTTCCCCTGGCTCGACGACAGTGCCCGTGGCGAGCGCCGGCGGCGCTGGTCGCGCAAGCTGCTCGGCAATCTGGGCATCGCGCTGGAGTGCGACCCAGGCGAGCTCCCCAGGGCGTGCCTGATCGTCTCGAATCACATTTCCTGGATCGACATCTTCGCCATCAATGCGCTGCTTCCAGCGGCTTTCATCTCGAAGGCCGAAGTTCGCAACTGGCCCGGCATCGGCTGGCTGGCAAGCCGCAACGACACGGTGTTCCTGCGTCGAGGCAGCCGCGGGCACGCGCGCATCGTCAATGCAGAGATCGCCGCACTCATGGATGCCGGCAAGGTGGTCGCACTCTTCCCGGAGGGCACCACGACCAACGGCAGCCATGTGCAGCACTTCCACGCCGCCCTGCTGCAGCCCGCGATCGCCGCGCGGCGCCCGATCGTGCCGCTGGCGATCAGCTACCACCATAGCGACGGCAGCCGCAGCCTGGCTGCCGCCTACGATGGCGACGTGAGCCTTGGCGAGAGCATGATGTCGATCGCCGCCGCCGGCTCGCTCACCGTCCGCCTGCAACTCGCAGCGGCCATCGACACGGTGCAAACACCGGAGCGCAGGATCGTCGCGCAACGCGCGCGCGACGCGATCGTGGCAAGGGCCTGCCCGCAGGCCCTGGTCGGAGATGCCCCGGCGATTGCCCACGTGGCGTAGCATCTTGCGCATCGCTCTTGACGCTGGCAAAGACCGGAATCCAGGACCCAGCTCCGCCGAAACGGCGCTTTGTGCAAGTTGCCGAGCCAGCCAGCACATGGCCGCCCGGAATCACCCCCTGCCCTTCCCTCGCCCGCGCGCGTCGCAAGGCAACTGGGTCACCGCGCCATCCTCGAGCCGCATCGCGGTGAGTGCTCCGCCCCAAAGACAGCCCGAGTCGAGCGCCACCAGCCCTGGGGCACGACGGTAACCCAGCGCCGACCAGTGGCCGCACAGGATGGTATGCGTCAGGCTGCGTCGCCCAGGTAGCGCAAACCAGGGCAGGAACCCCTCTGGCGCGCTCTCGACCGGCCCCTTGTGCGCAAACTCGAGGCGCCCCGTGGGTGAGCAGAAGCGCATCCGCGTCATCACATTGACGATCAGCCGCAGGCGCTCCTGCCCGCGCAGATCGTCGCGCCACTCGTGGGGCTCGTTGCCTTGAAGGTGCGCGAGAAACGCCTGCCGCCCGGGCCCACGCAGGGCCGACTCGACCTCAGAGGCGAGCAACTGCGCCTGTGCGACGCTCCATTGGGGAAGGAGTCCCGCATGCACCATGGCGAAGCGCCCCTCAGCGTGAAAGAGCTTGCGCAACGCCAGCCAGTCCAGCAATTCTTCCCGATCCGGGGCCTTGAGCACGGGTTCCAGGGTGTCATCCTTGCCTCGCTTGCGAAACCCCGCCGCAAGCATGAGCAGATAGAGGTCGTGATTGCCCAGCACCACCGTCGCCGCAGCACCGAGGCTACGCACGAAGCGCAATACCGCAAGCGAATCCGGCCCGCGGTTGACGAGATCGCCTACCAGCCACAGCCGATCGCCCGAGGGGTCGAAGGATAGCTTGTCGAGGAGCCGCGACAGTTCTGCGTAGCAGCCCTGAATGTCGCCGATTGCGTAGGTGGGCACGAGTTACCGAAGTTCTGCCGCTGACCGGAATGCTCGTTTGGGGCCAGCGGTCATTCAGGCCGCCTCGCGGGTCTCGAGCACAGGTTCGTGCAAGGCTTCCGGCGGCGGACGGCGGCTCAACAATTGCGGGGCGTCTCCACTCAAGACCACCGGCTCACCCGAATAGAAGGAACCATTCACCTGCGTGAGGTGGATGAGGTAATCCTTGTATCGATTGAAAACATCTTGCGACGGCTTCACCGGTTCCCGCCAGAAGCTGTCAAGGCGCCCCTGATGCGTCAATCCCTCCAGATCATAGATGCATCGCCCCAATACCTTGACCGCTGCACCATGCAGGAGGGCAGACAAGCCGACGGTGCTGTTGATCACGACCACCCCTCGCGCAGCCTTGAGCAAAGTCGGCAAATGTTGGTCGTGGATGTACATCACCCTGCCAGCGAGGCCGGCCTCTTCCGCCTGATCCGATATCTGCCTTCCGTAATGACGATGACCACGATCCATCGGATGATGCTTGAACACGAGGTAGCAATCTTCCGGCGCCGAACGCGCAAACGAATTGAGAACCTGTGCAATGAAAGCGCGGACGCTGCGAAAGTCGCTGTGATGCCTGACTTGGCTGTCGTTGTATACCTGCAGCGGGACCAAGAAGAACTTTTTCGCGAGCGATCCGGACAATCTGGCCTGCACATTACGTTCAGAAAGTTTGAACCATGCTTTTCTCAAGCCGGAGCGGATCCAGTACCAAGCCTCGGGATAGATCTCGAAGGGTTTGTGGTGGCGATAGTTCGGATAACGCGACCTGTAGAGTCGCCCGGCAAGATAATAGGTCGTCGCATAGCGGGCCATGCGGGAAAACGGCGATGGGATTTGCTTCGAATCTGGCTTTGGAACAGGCAGCATCCGGAGCAACGCAATCGACCGAGGCAAGGACGAAAACCCGTTGACCCCCGCCGGTTCGAACGTGATGTGGTTCGGGCGGATGTAGCCTTCCTCGAAAACGAATACTGGCACCCTTCGTAGCCGGGCCCTCAGAATCGCGGCACGATGATACGGCCTGCAATCCCCGAAAAGGATGAGGCCATCGATCCGACGAGATTCCAGCATCTCGTCGACGAAGCGGGGCCAATGGTCGGGTGGCTGGTTGAAATCAACGGCCCCCGGAAGGTCATAAAACCATGCATCGCCACCGTTCAGGTGAACCTTTGTGACTTCTCGTCCGTTTTCAAGCAAGAAGCGCGCTAGATGCGCAAAGAAGGGCCCAACGGGCCCCTGTAGAAGGAGTAAGCGCCGGGCATCGCCAAGCCGCTCAAGTATCACTGAACCATCCATATTAGAATGGGATTATAGCCTGCTCACCACGAAATAATGTGTCGGAATATCTCATGGCCCGACCCCCGTATGCATGCCGACATCGAAAAACGGGCTTACGACGGCCTTTTGGAAGCAACTGCCTGCATCAGCGCACGCGCGATCACCGTTGCTCTTCGAATTTGCCGCCTGAAGTACCCGGAACGGAGCCTTTCCAGATGCTCGCTAGCCGCAAGCGCATCGCGAGAGGCTACGATCTGCCGTAGGATCGCCTCGCATGTGGAGTAACCCCGTAGAGTCCAGTCCCAGTAGATCGGGTAGTGGATCAACGCCCCCGCCACGAGTTCATCCAAGGCAAGGCGGCGGGTACGCCGCACCATCGGCACCCTATCCTCTGTCAATCCCCATCCCGAATAGAACGGTCGTCCATATACAACCACCCGCTTGCCTCGGAGCAGGGCATCGAACCCTGCAAGAGACGTCATGGTGTGAACGACATCGCATGCCTCGATACAGGAAACGACGGACAGATCCGTTTCTACATGATCGGCGAAAGCCCTTGCCGTCTGAACGGCTATACGACCCCTTCGGTTTCTCGACATCACGTCAGGATGTGGCTTATAGACAATGAAGGCTTCAGGATGAACGGTGCGGGCTGCTCGCAGCAAGTCGAGGTTGGTCCGGACATCCAAACAGCCTAGGCGTATCGACGCGTCGTCCTCCACCTGCCCCGGAACGAGCACGACCTCACGCCCGGCCGCGGGCCACAGGGCCGCTTGACGAGGCTCGATGTTGTACTTCGTGACCCCACTCGAAACAATCATTTCCCTCACCTTGCGCGCGCGTGCGAGATCCCCTGGCGAAAACGCGTGCAGGTTCAGAATTTCCTCGAGCTCTGACGGCTGTGAGGGATCAAAGTAGATTCCAGCACGATCCAGCACCAGCGAAAGCGGGCGGATGAAGTCTGACCCCAAGCCAACAGAACGCACGAAACCGTCCTCCATCCTCACCAGCGTCGCGCCCGTGCGCTCAGCAAGCCCGGACAATGCGGGCGGAATGTGAGCGCCCCAGAAAACGAGGGAATCGCCCCGCCCCGGATCATGGGAAGCAGCACACTTTGCATCCCGCGAAAACAGAACTCGATCAGGGAACAGCGACAGCAGCGGGCTCAAGTTCATTCTTCGCCACATCGGGAAAGCAACGGCGATGGTGCGGCCAGGCCACCGAGCGGCCATGTCGCGTTGCCTGATGAGCCAGTCGATGACATCGAAAATCGTTCCACGACGATGGGTCTCGGGATTCAAATAGCGCGTGTAGTGAAAATAGGCAGCGGCGAACAATTCGTCCACGGTTCTGGCCTGGGAGCGGCGACTACAGAGTTGGCGGTCATCGGTAGCTCCCCAGCCCGCGTACCAAGGCATCCCGAAACAGGTAACCGACTTGCCGGCAAGGAGCGCCTCGAAGCCCATCGTCGAGGACACGACGTATACCCGGTCCATTTTTTCGATCAGCGACAGTGGATTCACGGGCTCGCGCAGGATGACCGTTCGGTCATCTTCGAGCACGGTTGCCAGATACCCCTTCTTGCGACCTGCTGCCACTTCCGGATGGGTCTTTACATATATCGTTGCGTCCGGGTTCTCATCCCGTGCGGCTCGAAGCATCGTGAAGAACGTGGCCTCATCGGCCCCGCCCAATCGCACGCTCAGATCACCCGCGGTCTGATCGACCACAAGCACCCGTCGATTCGCGCCACCGCGCAGTTGCCCCTGAACAAGATCAGGCGCGTGGTTGTACTTCGACAGCCTGTGGGTAAGAATCAGCTCTCGAGCCTTTGCAACGGAATCCCGGAGCCCTCCAAGCAAGTCCGTTTCGGACTGAATCAAGCTCTCGAGGGAGCTAGGTGCGGTACTGTCGTAGTAAATGCCCGTACTGTCCACGACCAGGGAAAGCGGCGGAAAAAAGTTTCCCGTGCCAAAGGACCGTAGAAAGCCGTCCTCCAGCCGCAGTAGCGGAAGGCCTCGCTTCGCAGCAAATCGTTCGCCTTTGGCTGCACTCGGTTTTCGGCCCCAGACAACCACCGCGCAGGCGCGACTCGATGAGCGGGGGCCCAACACCGGCCCACCCAGAAAGATTTCGAGACCCGGGGTGTGACGCACGCCATATGTTGCAGCGCAAAAGCCGTCCTTGACACCCTCGGAGAACCCCAGATTGCGAGGCATCACCGCCCACAAAGCTCCGCGTAGCATTGATCGATCCGCTCGCGCGGCACCACGATCTGTGGAGGAGCCTCAATCTGCCTCCGCTCCCGTCGCGGCTCCAGCCTCGGACTGCGCCCCGCCCTCAGCTCAGCGATCTGCCAATGGGTCCATGCCTCCCAGTAGTCCAAGCGCACCGGCGACATTCCAGAGGCACAATATCCTGTGTCCGACGCAGTCATCAGCGAGTTTGGCCGGTGCGCCCCGAATGCCAACGGTAGCGCGATCCGCTTGACCGCCCTGCGGCCGAAGACCAATCGCAAGCGAGCATGAAACTCACTGTCTGCCCCCGTGCGCACCAGATCCCACAGCCCCATCTCTCGCGCCACCAACTCTCGCCTGAACATCGGAGACGCAGGATTCAGGCGGGCAAGCGGGTGCACCGGCCGCGCGTAGAACACGCCATCATCTTGGATGCGTACCCATTGGGAGGTCGTCGCCACGAGCCGAGGATTCTTGAGCAAGGGGGCAATCTGCCTCTCGAACCTCAGCGGGTGCGACCAGTCGTCGGAATCGTGACACGTTACGAATTCCCCGAGGGCATGTTCAAACGCGATCGATTTCGCAACATAGGTACCGACGTTGCAGGGCATGCGAAGGTACTTCACCCTCCTATCTTCTCGAGCCATCGCCTGAACGATCTCAGCCGTACCGTCGTCACTCGCATCGTCGGCAACGATTAACTCGAGGTTCCTGTAGGTCTGCCCCAATATTGATCGAATCGCCTCGCCAACCCTGTCCGCGGTCGAGAATGTCGTCATCAACACACTGAGCAGCGGCCCGTCCACCTTCGGCAACTCGTCGGAAGCAACCAGGTTGCTCGCACCGGGGGGAAGATTGGGATCAGCCAACGCCACGCCCGGCAGGCCCTTCATCTTCAGGTAGTTGTTCAAACGCTGCAACTGCGCAGCAGGCACACCGCCAACCGCGTTGGTCGCCAGCAGCAAGAGCTCGGGGAAGCGCCGATGCTCTCCGTTTTCGAGCGCAGCGAGGACCGCATGCCTCGCATCCTCCAGCCTTCCCAATTTAAGCTGCAATGCCACCCGCAACACCGGGGACGCATCAATACCATCTATGGCCGCCCAAGCCAGTTCTGCGTCGAACGGAGCCAAAGCGTCGGCCAGCGAAACAAGATAGCGCCCCCTTCCGAAGCGCTCCAAGAGCTGATTTACAGTTCTGCCCGCGTCCTCTGACCGTCCACACGCAGCAAGCGAGACCGCAAGCGCCATTCCGCCGAACCGAAGGCGCCCACTCCAGTTGTAGCCGGACACCGACCGATAGAGTCCCAACCGATATGCAGCCCAAGCCCACCAGTCGTCAAGCGCCCCGCCATCGGGTCGCCGCGCCAGCCCATTGGCAAACTTGAACTGCAACAAATCAAAACGAAATGACAAATCCCCTCCTACGCACGCCCTGAAGCCATCGAGGAATTCGCTCGCGGATGCGAGATTTCCGTGTCGAACACGATTCGAATTGTCTCATTCATCGATATGCAGAATATCCTGAGGCCGACCCGCGACACCAACTGCGCCTCGTTCTTGCCAAGCCCTTGGGAGCGTGTTGCGCTGTGCTTGAAGTGCGTTGTCAGTGAATGAAAGGGGGGCTCGATCTTCGCACGGGTGTCGGCCCTGAGCGTCTCGAATCGCTCCATGGGATTTTCCCGTCACATCCGTTGGCAGCGCCTTGCCCGCACCGCGCGTGATTTCGACATGCCATCGGACTCGACAGTAGAACGCCCTTTCGATCCCTTCGACGGAGAGTCCGAAGCATTGCCGTGTGAGATACATCCGCCACATCCGGCGCAGACCATTCAACGGCCGCCCACGATCTTCAGCCTTCCGGTGGGATGGCGTAATGGCCCCTTTCACCGCCTCCCACCGCCGGATCGCCTCGATCTCTGTCAGCAATCAATCATGTCGCATCGGCTTCAACTATTGACAACACACGCAAAAAAGGCCAGGAAACACCCTTGAATGGGATGCAGACTTTTCAAATTCTACCAATAGCCTCTATCCATTCGGATTCTTGTTCAGCGGCGGTTTCGGTCGAAAAGAGCGAAGGTACTTCAGCGCCCGTTCGCCATTGAACGAGCGGCCTTTAAAATGCAGTCAAGGTACGCAGACGAAAATATCGATGGGTTTTCTAGCGCAAAACGTTCCACACCTTCGGCATCTTTCGTAAAATTCCTCATCTCCTTTACATGCGACGCGTAGATCGCAGTCCGATCCAAGCCCAAGCGCTCAATTTCATCATCGAATTTCGACAAGAAGCGCATCTTCACATCGAATAGATCAATATCGTAGAGTTTGTTAGAGTTGTCGGGTGGCAATGGATTGAGTTGCACCAGCGCCTCGGGATAGGCGCAGATATCCCATTGACGGAAGACGCGAACATTGAGCTCCAAATCCTGGTGTCGCCTGAACGATTCATCATATCCGTTTACTGACAATAGAGCTTCGCGCCTGTAGGTCACAGTGTCAGTACACACATAATGCGAACTGAATTCAAGATTCAGCAGTCTTCGTGGAATATCAGTCGTGGGGTACCGGCCCGGATCACTCTTTTTCGAATTCCACCCCAAGTACCCGCAGTAAGCCCCTCCGATCTGCGGTCCGCTCGAGCGAAGCAGATCGATGACCAGCGAGAGTCGCCCAGGCAAGTAGGCGTCGTCATCGTCCAAGAAGGAGACAAACTCAGCCTGCGTCGAAAACAATCCTGTATTTCGCGCAGCCGCGGCATTTCGGGGCCGGGAGTGGCGAACCAATCGGATGGGAGCGCCCTTCTTCTTCAAGGCATCCACATGATTTCGCACGAAATCCCCGGCTGGAGTACCGATCTCGTTTTCATCGATGACGATCACCTCTTTGTCGGGGTAATCCTGCGAGAGCACCGACTCAATTGCGGCGGCCAAAGCGTCGGTTCGCCCTCTGGTTGGAATCACGACGGCAGCCAAGCCACGCGTTGACGGCTTCGCCCGATTGTGAAGAGGCCGCAGCCATTCACGAGAGCGACGATCCTCGGCGCCGAATCTGCTTGGCGCATCCAGGATCTCGATTACGACCTCAGCGCCATCGCAACTCCGCCGCGTGGCATATAATGCATCCACCGGTAGAAACTGCATCCGCTCAAGCAAGTGCCCCTCTTGTTCAGCCGAGATGGGCTCCTGGGGAACGAACGTTTGGCACGAGTCATGCACTGGGCGCAACCCGTCCTGCGTAGCGCGGTAGCAAAATAGATCCACGCCGTATTCCGGCGGGGGGGCACAACGAAGTCCGGCGTCCCCAAGAAAAACAACGCCGATGCGTATGCGGGGGCGAGGGTACTGAAAATCGGAGAGCGACCACCGCATCTTTACGGAATGACTCTCCTGCTCCCGCCCGCCCCGGATATAGCTATCGCTCACATCGGGAATCACGATATTCGGATACGCTACATGGCAACCCGTCTCATAGCGCTCGTATATCTGCCCCAACGGAAGATGATCAAACGGTGCATCGAAGCACAGCAACTCACCGATCAGTTCATCGACGATATTCGTGTTGATGGCCATGGCAAAGGACCCGCAGGTATCCAGAACACGCGGGCGGTACCGCCCTTCGCGAAGGGCGGTGTCATGATCCACTGAGCCCCAACCGTATTGCGATGCTCCAAGATGCAATACTCGCCAGTCGTCACCTACGATCGTCATAAAGCGGGCGAGACGAGCACGGAAATTCTTCGCCAGAAGGACATCGTCTTCCAGGATGAGGACCTTGCCGAATCCGCGCTTCTTTGCGTCGAGGAGAATCCGGACATAAGTCATGATATAGCCTATGGCCCCCGCTGAATCGATAAATTTGGAGCCACGCCATTTCTCCAAATCCCCGAACTGCGGATGGCCAGGCAGGTCACCGACCGGACGATCTTGGACCATCTTGAGCAAGCCCAGACCAACGGGTGAATGTCCATCCACTGCGGGAACAAGCTCGTATCGAACACCTTCCTTGTTGAGTGCCCACTGAACGGATGCCCGGCGGTCGATTGCACTGCGCAGATTTACCAGGTAGACATGGTCAAATCCAAGCGTATCGGAAACCGCGACACCTTGCGCATATGCAAGGCCGACAAAATCTTCAACTCGTTGCTCGTGCAAAGCTCGCACGGCAAGCTCTTGGTGATACATCTGAAACTGAGCGGCATTTGAAATATCGTAGACCACGGAAGCGGATGACGCCGTTACTGCAGAGGCTGGCGCCACTTCGTAGTTGGGGAGCAACTTTACAGAAATCCCCTCGCCGCGCAGTACGTCACCAATCCTCAGATCCTCGTAGGCATAGACGTACTGCTCCAGCTCGCGTCTAAAGACCGGAATTTGCTTAACAACGGCCGTCATCGAATGCATTGAAAGCAAGTATCCATATCCACCTTTTGCATACGCAACCGGAGGAAAATCATGCGGATATTCCTTGTCGAATCTTGCATCACTACATTTACCAAAGTGCCAACGGCGGTTGATGCGCTCGTTGCTTGGCTGAACGGCCCCAGCGACATAATCGCCTGCACCCTCCATGCAGAGTAGATTCTGCTCGAAGCGGGTCAAGTTAAGGTAACAATCGTCGTCGATCTTGAAAATATGGGTAAAGTTTTTCTCATTAGCCAACAAATATTCATAAGCCAACGCAAGCTTCAACAAGAGCGATTCATAATCGTCGCGACAGGGCACATATATCACTTGGCCCAAGCTGCTTGCTCGATCCAACTCCGGGCAGCCGACGATAAAGAACTGCCTCACGCCGCGCCTCCTCAGCGTCTCGCCCCACGTGGCCTCAATGGCGCGCCGTTTGGGTTCGTTGGCAGCACAAGACGGGGTAACGAAAATCAGCTGCTCAAGACTCAGTCGATCGGGGAGCTCCCTGAGGACTGGGGCAGGCGCCGCGCTGATCTTGCCCGCACCGGACAGACGCTCAAGCTTGCGAAGCTCCACGAGCTTGCGATCGTAGAGTTCGGCCAACTCAGGTCGAGCCCTTCTCAATCGCTCAACGCTTTGAACCGCATCGGCCAGGCGCCCCGCCCGTAGTTGTTCATGGACGGACGCAAGAGACAAGCTCGAGTCACTCATAAGGGTTCACAACTTACTGAAAATGAATGTTGAGGAATCGCTGATGAACGCCACCACCGCTCAGGGCAAAGGCATGCATGTTTCGTAACAAATCAGAACTGCCATTTTTTCCAGTGGATACTCGGTAACTGTAGCCTCGATGCCTCGCCCCTCAAGCAGTTGTAACCACCGCCGCTTGATCTCCTGTTCCCCCGGGCGCCTGTAGTCATCCATCAACAGAAACCCGCTGTGCTGTGGAATCGCTCCGATGAGCATCTCAAGAGCTGGATAACGGGCCAGGGGCCCGACAGTTTCCGGTGGGCCATCGACGATGGCCAAAATCCTGGGGACCCCAATATCACCCAGCTGCTTCGCCAAGCGTGTCAGCGAATCTCCGGGTTCGTAGTAGCTGTAGGACTCACCGGAAGCCACCTCGGTTTGTGTCAGTGGCGCCAGAACCAACTGCACACAATCCCGCAGGCCCGCTCGAGCAAGGAGGGCGGCGGTATTGTCGTAGTATTCCTCTAGGTGCTCAAACGCTAGCTGCACTGGTTGCCGCCGCGTCGGATGTCTATTGGCAAGGTGAGCAAGAGCGCGTGCGACTACAAGTGTTGAAGAACCTGAGCCAAATTCGATGATTGCATCAAAACTTTGTTGTTCGAGCAGTTGCACCAACAGCAGGGCAAAATCCGGGCTGATTGGCCACCCATGCAGGATAGGCATGAGTTCGCCCGTAGCGAGATATCCTTGAAGGCTCGTGTATGCCTCAACCTGCTTGACGGCATTGCCAAGTTGGCGTTCTACGGAGTGCTCGAAAGCCCTGACAAGCTCTTTCAACTTGTCGTCACAGCACTCCATCAAGCTTTCAAGGTCGCTCGTGCCCTGCGCCAGCACCTCATGTTCCACCTTACTTTCATGCCTTTCAGCTTCCGCCGACGCCGAGTCTTGTGCTGTATTCTTGGATCGTGCATCTAGGCGCACTTGCGCCGCGTTCTCATCTCTTGTTTCAGGCGAGAGAGCCAACCGCTGTTCAGGCACAGCAGTTCGTGGACCAACTCCTTCCTCGGTATCCGATTCACTTTCCGGTGTCTCGTGCTGCTGACGCGCTTCCAGCCGCCGTATCTCGCCAGTTAGAGCCCCGACATCCCTTACGAAGACTGCTTTAACTAACGAGGGATTCCGCTCTTCGACCTGAAAAGCCAGCCGAAATCCAAATTGCTCCAAGAGATGCCTCGCCGCATCTGCGGTGGCTTCTTCGGGCACCGCAGAACACTCATCCAAGACAACGCGAATGATCACGACGTCGGATCGTTCTAACAAGGCTCCGCCCCCCCTAAGCAGGGTGGCTGCGGGCAGGCAATCCAGCATGAGCCAATTTACGTCGTGCCCGTAGTCGTCAGCGAGGCTATCAAGCGTAACCGCCGCTTCAGCTTCTTTCACCTCTCGAACGAGAAGATTCGGCCAAACGCCCAGCAAGTCCTCGGGCGGGATCAAGCTGCTTTCGGAAGGATTCGAAGCGCAATGGAACTTGACGTTGGCGCTTTCTCCTGCCACCAAACTCATTTTCACCGTGCGCGCAGACCCTGGTCGTACCGTAGTCACCAAGTGTTGATACTGCTGTTCGTCGGCCTCCACTAAACAAACCGGATTCTTATGACTCCCCTCGAGCCATTGGACCAGGAGGCCGTTACCTGCACCTGCTCCAACCAGCAAGCTTGCGCGCGGCGGGAATACAGCACATAGGAAATCAAGCCAACTCAAGACGCCCTGACTATCCTTAACCCTCGGGAGGCTCATTTCGCGCGCCCTTGACGTTGCTGACGGAATTCCCTCACCTCTCGTCGCACGGCAAAGGGCAACTTGACCCATCCAAGGGGTGAATTCACGCAATTGAGCAGGGTGGAACCCAATCTGTACGACAAATGCTGCTTCACCCGCTCGGCTTCATGAACATCCATGTAACTATCCAAGGGGGCGAGGCCTCCATGCGGCGACTCTCTACGTTCGTTTCTGAACGAGCGCATCTCCGCGCGTAAAGCCCAAGGCATACGGAGCAGGCCCACCATCGAGCGCGAGCCCTGAACCATTATCGCACCCAGCCGATAGTTCAATTCCTGCCTTACTCGTTCCGCCGCACCGTAAGGACGGGGCGGCTCAGGCGGGGGCCGGAGATTCTTCAGCTGCTGCGTCTCGAGATAGATTCGCTCTAAGTCCTCCTGCGCCTGGTGTAGCTCCGAAAGAAGATTCGAATTTTCCTCACGCAAGACGTCAAGCTGACGCGGAAACTTCTCGAGCTCCGTCAATAGATTCTGCTTCTCCGAGCTTAATTGGCCGAGTTCATCTTTTGCCGCTTCCAACTTAGCCAACAGATCTTTCGCTTTTGACTCGACTTCTTGCTTGCTCGCCAAAGCTTGCTCCGAGCACCTATCGGACTCCGCCTTCAGACTCGCGTAACGTGCTTCAGCTCGAATGAGCAACTCCTTGTTTTGCTCAAGATCCTTGCTCAGGTCAGCACGCGCCCTTACTGCATCCGAAATATGCTGTCTCGCGTCGGCGAGTGCTCGCGCCTTGTCCCGGAGCTCACGTTCTTGAGTCAACCTGAATCGATCTCTCTCCAGCATTGCGCCCCATGCCAGCCGGGCACTGCATGGTTCAAACGCATTCGGGTCCCGAGCCAGATTTGCAACGGACTGAAGCTCCTCGAAAACCTCGCAAACATCGGGGTATAGTCGAACAATCTGGTTAGCCAAATACGCACCGAGAGCGTCGGTTTGCATCTCCGACCCTGCGTGTGTCGATCGCACCCGCCCTTCGTAAACCTCCTTTACCGCGTACATGGGGGCTCCGGAGGTTACTGCACTCGGAGAGGGCTCAGTCGAGCCACTCTTCGCTGTATCAAGAAGATGCAGTTCGACAGGAGGGTCCATTACCGGCGCATTGAGTCGCGTTCGCAACTGCTGCAATGAAGCCGCAACCGACAGACGAGCCTGTTGGGCATGCACCAGCACACTACGATCCTGATTGCGATTATAGAAATACAGCATCGCCTCGTTGAATCCCTTCCAGTTCTGAAGTCGCCGCCCAAGTGAAGCAATGTCGTCAGCCTGAGCATCTCCATCGGATTCAATGAGAGCGGTCTCCGGGGATCCATACACGAATACGAACTTCACTGTTGGATCCAGCTGTTTCCAGTAATCAAGCAGGTAGATTGCGTTAGGATCCGACCAACCCCAGAAATTTTCTTCAAGATTGCCGAGCATGAGATCGAGCGCCAGGCCTTGCCAGACGGGAGCAGTGCCGATCTGTTGGATATCCGCTTCCGACGTTACCGATGTCAGCTTCGGGGTACCGTGTGCCTTGCATAACATCGCATTGATTTGCTGCGGTGTATAACCGTCCCGACGAGACGGTTGCGCCGCGCCCATTCCACAGGCGGAAAGGAGTTCTTCGACCCCCTCGTACCCAGACTGAGGGTGTCCAACCACAAGAATCTTGCTCATGCCGCTATCCAACTCAAAGCCCGAAAACAACTTTTGCGCTCACGGCGAGCTGATAAAGGATCTGTGTTAGATCCTTCGCAATTTGCCGCGACTTGACATCGATTTTTGGAAGAACAAGGATTTCATCACCGGCACGAACCTCACCCTCATTTCGCGCGTCGATGAACCAACCGTCTTCCAGATTACCCGCGGTAAAACTTCCGTCGCGATGGGCAACAATCACACGCGACGCGTCGGCATTCTGCGTATAGCCTCCCGCTTGCCGAATATACTCTTCAAGATTCAGAGATTTATCAAATGCAATGGCGTTCGGAAAGAGCACCTCACCACTCACCAGAACAAGGCCATCCTTCGCCGGCACCCGCAGCACATCTCCATTTTCAAGCAGTATCTGGTCCCGTTCAACAGCCTCGGCAATGAGTACCTGGCCAGGCGGTTCGATTTTCTTAGCGCGGTCGACCCACTGCAGAATCAATTCCGCCTCTTCCTTGCGCAAGCGCGCCTCATCGCTAGTGCCTGAACGCGCGGTCAATGCAGCCGTTTCAAGACTCTTCAACGAAGCCTGGAGCATTTGCTTCTGCCGCTCTTTAACACTTAAGCGATAGAGCTGCAGACTGTCGGTGTCGGACCGCTCGGAGAATTGAATTCTTCTCGCGAGATCACCTAGGCGAGCGCCATAGGGCAGGACATACTCTTGCGGACTTTCATGCTCTCCTTCAACGCGTACCGTGATCGTTCCAGGCTTCTTGTCAGCGGTGAATTCCAGTTCATCGCCGTTGGCCAGGATAATATTTACAGCCTGCTCGAGGGGATAGTATTCAACGTTTCGAACCGCACCGGTATTTCTTATCACACGAACATGTGTCGCTTGCGCCTTCGGCTTGGCCAGTGCCATCAAATCTGAAACCGAATATTCCCCGCCTAAGAACTCGAATCTTTTCGCGTTCTCGACAAGACCAGCGACCCGCACCGTATGCTCTCTCGGTGCAACAAATATCACATCACCGTCGCCAAGTTGAATCAAGGGCAACTCTCCCTTCAGAAGGAAATCGTAAAGACTTATCTCCTTTCGTATTTCGCCGCCTCGCTTTATCTGAACCGTAAGAAACGAGCCGCGCTCCGGGTCGATCCCCCCTGCCTGGTCGATATAATGTAGAACGCTGTCCATACTTGTACCGTTATACAAACCGGGCCTATGTACAAAGCCGCTAACGAATACCCGTACAGGTTGCGCTGCCGCAAGGCTCGCATAGCTGAAAACATTTGCCCGATAGACTTTCCGCAACGCAGTATCGATGGTCTTCTGGAGCGTACCATTCCGAACACCCAACACACGAATCGGGCCTACATGTGGAAGGAACACATTTCCCTGTGGGTCGACAACGACTTCTGCATCGAAATCGAATGCTCCCCACAAGCGGACCTGTAATCGGTCACCAACAGTAATCAGATAGTTTGGATTAAACTGAGTCGCCCCCTGCCGCGCAAAAGCACCACTGAAAAGATTTGCGCCAAAAACATCACTCTTGAGATTGTCCCGGTAGTCAAAACCCTGAGGCGCGGAAATCTCGGTGTTCGGTACCGGAAGTGGTTTGATCGTCGAACGCGGCCCACCCTGAGCCTCAGACGCCGTCGAGGCATCCATCCCGGGCGCATTCCCAGGAGGGAAGGTGGCCGCAAGGCTGGACGTTGCTCCACACAGGGCGAACACCGTCACCAAGAAGCTAATCCAGCTGAATTTAACAGCGGTCATGGTCGATCGCCATACTTTTGCATTCTGGGTCATGGGTTCAATCCTTATGGTCCCGAATAATTGCGCCTAACAAGTGAGCAATTCCGGCAATCAGAAGCGCGCCCAAGGCGAACACGACGACGTTGTAGATTCTCCGCGGCGCAAGCGGATACTCCGGGAGACTCGGCGACTGGACGATAGTAAGCTTCTTGAGGGTCCGGGTCGCCTCGACTCGCCCTTTTTCAAGCGCGACCAGTGCCGTACGGTAGACGTCTTGCGCGAACTCCGCTTCGAGTTGCAGACGCTGAAACTCCTCCACGACACGATTAAGCGCCTTTCCCTTGGTGGAGGTGAGCTTTAACTCTTCATCCGCTTTCTGTTTCTCGAGCGCCTTTATCTGAAAATCGACTTGGGCAACGTCCGCGGCATCAGGACTCAGATATCCAAGCATTGCCTGCTTCTTGGCCTTCAACTCGGCAAGCTGCCCCTCAATTTTGGCGGTAATCGCCGCCAGCGTCTCGACCGTTCCCTGTGGAGAAACCAAACCCTTCACATTCTGAAACTGCACCACCTCCGACCGCGCCTTCATGACCCGTTCGCCCATCTTTTGAACCTGGTCCTCGATGAACACAACCTGTTCACGTGCAAGGCGATGCGCGATCTCGTTCATGAATCGCTCACCTTCAGCGACCAGTTCACGACTAACCGCTTGCGCGAATGCAGGCGTAAAAGCCTGCACACGGATCTTGAGAACTCCCGAAAAGTCGTCCAGCTCGGCACTGACACGACTGAGGTAATACTCGTGAAATCGCTCCAGTTCAGTGTCCCGAGCCCACATCCTTGAAAGAGCGTCTCTTGATTCGTCACTAAAATGCGCGCGCAAATTCAACTTTTCATCAAGTTTGTTCAGCATGTCTATCGAAAGCAAGTGATCCCGCAGCAACAGCAAATCCTGGCTGCCCGTGCTTCCCGTCAGAATCGCGCCAAAATTGAGCGCACTGGCGCTTCCGACATCGGTTCGATCGACAACAACGTGCGCCTCCGAAACATAACGGTCTGACGCGATGACGGACCAGTAGATAGCAGCCAGGACGGTGGCGGCAATAGCTGCAAAAAACAACCGGCGTCCGGCCACACGCTTTTGAGTGCTTTCTGTAAAACCCGCTATGGAGCGCGCTATCGCGCTTTCCCGAATCTTATCGATCATGCCGCGAGACTTTCCCTATAACGAGCAAGAGCTTCATCAATTTCGTCGAACCAATAAGCCTGACCCTCGTGAAGCCAGATTCCTGCACTGCAGAACTCCTTGAGCGAACGCTCGTCGTGAGAGACCATAATCAAGCCGGCGTGGTCGGCAAGTTCCCTAAACGCGGCTTGACTCTTCTTCTTGAAGGCTGCGTCCCCCACCGCGGTGAGCTCGTCGACCAGATAGACTTCAAAATCGAACACCAGTGACAGGGCGAACTTAAGCCGCGCCCCCATCCCCGATGAGTATGTCTTGATGGGGTCCTCGAAGGCATCACCAAGTTCTGAAAAGGATTTGACGAACTCCATCTGCTCACCCAAATGTTCATCATATCCATGCAATCGACACACAAACTTGACGTTCTGACGCCCTGTCAACGAACCCTGCAGCCCGCCCCCAAAGCCCAATGGCCAGGACACTCGACAACGCCGCTCAACCGAACCGCGGCTTGGCTCATCGATGCCACCGATAAGGCGTAGCAAAGTCGATTTTCCGGCGCCGTTACGGCCGACCAGACCAACACTGCGGTTTCTCGGGATCGTCATCGAGACATCCTTGAGCACCCATCTCCCAGGCCCCGACTCAGTACGATAGCGTTTGGCAATATTCTCGAGGACGATCACAGTGCCACCAAACGCTTTTCGAACCGAACGTGGAGCGCCAAACCGAGGAAAATTGACAGTGTTGCGAACGTTGCCAGATAGAAAATATCGACTCCAGGGGTGAGATGGTAGCCGGGAAAAAATCCACTCCGCGTATATTCGATTCCATGCATGATCGGATTCACGAGGAGCCAATCCCGAGCAACCGCGGGAAGCGCTGCCGGCGAAAACATTACCCCCGACAGGAAATACAGGGGTGTAAATAGCATATTCACCACCTTCCCAATCTCTGGGACCAACTCTTTGCCGACCGCAAGCATCAAGCCCACGCCAGAGCCAAACAACCAGAGCATCGCAATTCCCGTCAATGCCTTGAGCGGGTCGTGCGGAATCGCATCCATTCCTACAAACGCAGCACCAGATATCACCAGCAGTATCGCCATGAATTCGACAAAACCTTCAAGGAATACACGAACGATTACCGCGTCGACCGGTTTGACCTGTCGGTAAGCGAACAGAGCGCGATTGGCGTTGACTGCTTCCATGCCTCTCGTCGCGGGGTTCCGGAACATCGTAAAGCCCATGACACCGACAGCGAGAAAGATGGCGAAATCGGCTCCTGAAAGAGAACGAGTCCGCAACGTCGAAAAGACGATCATCAGGAACACGACATGAACGATGGGTTCCAGCAAGATCCATAGCCACTCAGCCCTTCCCGCAGCGAGCCGAGTCACTCCTTCACGCAAGAAGAGGGCATTCCATACCGACAACGTTACCGACAGGGAGGACCTTAACCTGCGTGCCCCCGGGCGGTTTGGTAAAGATCGATCGGACGAATCATCTGATGACACGAACACACCTCAGAGACATTGGTACGGCCCCGATTTCAATCGAAAATTGCATGTACTTTAGGCGTCATGACTTTGGCGCGGGCGAAGGCGGTCCGAGATCACCCCCACAATGCGCTCCGCCGCCAATCCATCCCAAAGCTCCGGCCGGCGTCCCTGCTTGCCATGCCCCGCCAGCACCCTGCCCACCTCTTCGACGATGCGCGTGGCGTCGGTGCCGACGAGCACGTTGGTACCTTGGTCAACGGTCACCGGGCGTTCGGTGTTCTCGCGAATCGTGATGCAGGGTACGCCGAGCGCGGTGGTTTCCTCCTGCAGGCCGCCGCTGTCGGTAAGCACTACGGCAGCGTCCTTCCACAAGTTGAGGAATTCCATGTAGGCGCGCGGGCCGACCAGGGTGACATTGGGGCCGAGATCGATGCCGAACTTCTCCAGGTTGCCGCGGGTGCGGGGGTGCACCGGGAAGATCAGCGGCAACTCGGAGGAGATTGCCTTGAGCGCGCCGGCGATGCGAGTCATGGTCTTGGCGTCGTCCACGTTCGACGGGCGGTGCAGGGTCACAACGCCATAGCGCGGATTCGCTGCCTTGAAGGCCGCGGTCTCGAATCCCGAGGTGTCGACAGCGGTCAGTTTTTCCGCCTGGAAGAGCAGGTTGTCGACCATCACATGGCCAACGTAGTGCACCGCACTGGCGGGCTTGCCTTCGTTGAGCAGATTGTCGCGGCCGCTGGGTTCGGTGACGAAGAACCAGTCGGTGATGGCATCGGTGACGAGCCGATTGATTTCCTCGGGCATCGCCAGGTCGCCGCTGCGCAGGCCCGCTTCGACGTGTGCCACCGGGATGCACAGCTTCTTGGCAACGATCGAACAGGCCAGCGTGGAGTTCACATCGCCGACCACCAACACGCAGTCGGGGCGCTCGGCCTGGCAAAGCTCCTCGAAGGCGACCATGATCTTCGCGGTCTGCTGCGCATGAGTGCCGCCGCCGGCGCCCATGAAGACATCCGGCTGCGGAATGCCCAGCTCTTCGAAGAAGACTTCGTTCATCTCGCGGTCGTAGTGCTGACCGGTGTGGATGATCTTGAAGGCCATGCCGCCGTGCGCCTGCAACGCCCGCACGATGGGCGCGATCTTCATGAAGTTGGGGCGGGCGCCCGCCACCAGATGGATCATTTTCTGCGTCATTCCGGATTTCCTGCCTTGCAAGCCGAGGCGCTCAGGCCTTGTAGTAGTCGCGATACCAGTTCACGAAACGGGCGACCCCTTCCTTCACCGGCGTGGCCGGCTGGAAGCCGGTCCAGGCCTGCAGGTCGGCGGTATCGGCGTAGGTGGCGGGCACGTCGCCGTCCTGCATCGGCAGGAAGTTCTTCTGCGCCTTGCAGCCCAGCGAATCCTCGATGGCCTCGACGAAGCTCATCAGTTCGACCGGGTTGTGGTTGCCGATATTGAAGACCCGGAAGGGTGCGCTGCTGCGGCCCGGATCGGGCCGATCGGGGTCGAACCCGGCATCGGGCTCGGCGATGCGGTCCATGGTGCGCACCACGCCCTGTACGATGTCGTCGATGTAGGTGAAATCGCGACGCATCTTGCCGTGGTTGAAGACGTCGATCGGCCGGCCCTCGAGAATCGCCTTGGTGAACAGGAACAAGGCCATGTCGGGCCGGCCCCAGGGGCCATAGACGGTAAAGAAGCGCAGACCGGTGGTGGGCAGGCCGAAGAGGTGGCTGTAGGTGTGGGCCATCAACTCGTTGGCCTTCTTGGTGGCGGCATACATGCTGATCGGGTGATCGACGCTGTGATGCTCCGAGAAGGGCATCAGGGTGTTGCCGCCATACACGCTCGAGCTGCTGGCATACACCAGGTGCGCGACCTTGTTGTGGCGGCAGCCTTCGAGAATGTTCATGAAGCCGACGATATTGCTGTCGACATAGGCATGGGGGTTTTCAATCGAATAGCGCACGCCGGCCTGGGCGGCGAGGTGGATGACCCGGTCGAACCGCTCTTCGGCAAAGAGCCTTTCCATCCCCTCGCGATCGGCCACGTCGAGCTTGACGAAGCGGAAGTTCGGACTCGGCTTGAGCAGTTCGAGGCGCGCCAGCTTGAGATTTGGGTCGTAGTAGTCGTTGAGATTGTCCAGCCCCACGACCTCGTCGCCACGCGCGAGCAGCGCGCGGGAGGTGTTCATGCCGATGAAGCCGGCAGCTCCGGTGACCAGGATCTTCATTGCGATACAACCCCAATATGTTCCAAACCCGTCATTTTCGCATAGAGATGTTGCGGATGCGAAATCGCGGGAAGCGTCCCTTTCACCGTAATTCGCCGAATCGAGAGGGCAGTCCCGCGCAAAGCCTTGACCCACGCGGCACTCGCATTTGGGCGCCCAAACCGGAACGGATTTTCAGGGCTGCAAAAAAGATCGTAAACCACGGACGGAGATCGGCATCGCGCCCGTTTCCACAGCTCATGATGCAGTTTCACCCGCCACCTGCACACACGTTAGACTCCCGCCTCATGTCGCGACTGCTCTACACCATTGCCTGGCTTCTCGCCCTCCCCTTCGCCCTGCTCCGCCTCGGCTGGCGAGGAATGCGCGAACGTGGCTACTGGCACGGCATCAGTGAGCGGCTGGCGATCTACGGCGGACCCCAGCCGCGCAGCCAGCCGATCTGGATCCATGCGGTGTCGGTGGGCGAGACGCGGGCGGCCCAGCCACTCGTCGAGGCGCTGCTGGCGCGCTCGGATCAGACCCGGATCCTTCTCACGCAGATGACACCTACCGGACGCAGGACCGCGCAGAGCCTGTTCGGGCGGCACGGCGACCGGGTCGCGTTCGCCTATCTGCCCTGGGACCTCCCCTGGCTGGCGCGACGATTCCTCCGCCACTACTCGCCCCGCGCCGGAGCGCTCATGGAGACCGAAGTGTGGCCGAACCTCGTCATCGAGGCAAAGGCCCTGGGCATTCCGCTGGCGCTGGTCAATGCGCGGTTGTCGGCCCGTTCGGCGCGCCGCTACGGACGGCTGAGGCGCTTCAGCGGGCAGGTTTTTGGCGCACTCGCCCTCGTGGCGGCGCAGACCGAAGCGGATGCCGGGCGGCTCCGCGCCTGTGGCGCGCCCGAGGTCATGGTGAGCGGCAACCTGAAGTTCGACATTGCCCCTCCCGCAGATCAACTCGAACTTGCGCAAACGTTTCGCGGCTGGCGCGGGGCGCGCCGGACGATTCTCGCCGCCAGCACCCGCGAAGGCGAAGAAATACCGCTGCTCGCGGCCTTCATGCAGTACCGTCGCCCGGGCGACCTGCTCATCCTGGTGCCACGCCACCCCCAGCGCTTCGCCGAGGTGGCGGCACTGGCCCGGGCACAAGGCCTGCCCGTCGCCCTGCGCTCGGCGGAGAAGACCATCGAAGCAGCGACCGAGGTATGGATCGGCGACAGCATGGGGGAGATGTTTGCCTACTACGCCGCCGCCGACGTCGCCCTCATCGGCGGCTCATGGCAGCCTCTCGGCGGACAGAATCTGATCGAGGCCTGTGCCGTCGGCACCCCGGTCGTAATGGGACCGCACACCTTCAATTTTGCCGAAGCGAGCCGCCTGGCAATCGAGGCCGGCGCAGCGCTGCGCGCCGAAGACGTGGACCATGGCATGCGCCTCGCCCTGGCCTTGCTCGACCAAGCCGCCGAGCGGGCCTCGATGGCGGCTGCCGGCAAGGCGTTTGCAAGGGCGCATGGCGGCGCCACCGAAAAAACGGTGCGCCTGCTCGACGGGCTGGCGAACGCGCATTCGCATGGCAAGGGCGGAGAGATGGGATAGGGCTTCGCTCGACCTTGCGGATCCACACGCCCGGCAGCGCACCACTTACCTAGTGCGGCACGGCTCGTCCGAAGCTTCGGCAAATGCCGCAGTGAATACCGCCTTCGCGGGCACGACGTGTGCGAGCCCAGGGGCTCTCATAGTGGCCATGCCACTATGGCCGTCAGCCCGGGGAACTCCCCGGCGAAGGAAATCAGTCCGGCGAAGCCTCTAGCAGGGCATTAATGCGCTGCACGTCCGCTTCATCGAGCGCACCCGCCGCGGCTTCGAGTTGGAGCTGGGCGAGCAGGGTATCGTAGCGGGCCTTGGCGAGTTGCTTGGTGGTATCGGAGAGCTGCGACTGGGCATTCAGCACGTCGATGTTGATGCGCACGCCGACTTCGTAACCGAGGCGGTTGGCGTCGAGCGACGAGCGGGAGGAGACTTCGGCGGCCTCCAGCGCGCGGACCTGGGCCATGCCGCTGGTCACGCCGAGGTAGGCCTGGCGCGCCGCCAGCGCCGAGGCCCGACGAGCTGACTCGAGGTCCGAGTCGGACTTCAACTTGAGTGCTGCCGCTTCGCGGTCGCGCGAAGTCAGCGCACCGCCTTGGTAGAGTGGCATGTTCAGCACCAGCCCGATGCTGCGACTGGTACTGCTGTCGTACGACGAAATCGGCAGATCGGTGTTGGATTTGGCGTAGTTCACCACCAGGTCCACCGTCGGCAGGTGCGCGGCGCGATTGCGCTCGACTTCGCGACTGGCGATCTCTGCGGCCACCTTTTGCGCCTGTACGCTATAGCTTTCTTCCACCGCGGCCTTCACCCATTGCTGCAGATCATCGGGCTGGGGACGCTCGAGGGTCACGCCCTTGCGCAGGCGACTGAGCGCGTCGGGCTGCTTGCCAACCAGGCGGGAAAGCGTCTGGATCTTGACCTCGAGATCATTGCGACCGGCGATTTCCTGCGCGTTGGCAAGATCGAAGCGGGATTGCGCCTCGTGCACATCGGTAATGGTCACCGTGCCCACTTCAAAGCTCTTCTTCGCCAGTTGCAGTTGCTGTTCGGCAGCGGTTTTCAGGGACAGCACCGCATCGAGCGCATCCTGCGAATTGAGCACATCGAAATACGCGCTGGCTACGCGCAGGATCAGGTCCTGGCGGGCAAGCTGGAAGCGGGTCTCGGCGAGGCCGGTCTGCAATTGCCCCTGCTTGTACTGCACCCAGTTTTGCATCCGGAACAGAGGCTGGCTCAACTGGGCGCCGTAGCCATTGCTGTTGAAGTTGTAGTCATTGCCGGCGTATGTGGCGTAGTCGTAGGTGGTGTTGGCGGTCATGCCGACCTCCGGAAGCAGGCCGGCCCGCCCCTGCACCGCCTTTTCCTGGCCCGCCTCGCGCTCGGCACGCGCTGCGGCAAAGTCGGCATCGTTGGCCAGCGCATCGCGATATACGTCGAGCAGGTCCGCCGCCAAACTGGCCGACGAAAGCACACTTGAAATCAGTACCGCAATTACCTTCTTCATCTCGCCTCTCACTTTTTTCTGGCCGCAGGCTCAGTAGGTTGCCATCGAAGGGTCGACCTGCGCTGCCCAGCCAGCGACGCCGCCGGCGAGGTTGATCACCTTGTCGAAGCCCTGACGCTCCAGGAACATGGCCACCTGCATGCTGCGTCCGCCATGATGGCAGACCACGACCACTTGCCGAGCCGGATCAAGCTCACGAAACCGTGCCGGCACGCTGTTCATCGGCATCGGCACGGAGCCGTCGATCTTGCACATGCCGAACTCCCAGGGCTCACGGACATCGAGCAACAGCGGCTGTTCGCGACCGGCATCGTCCAGCCAGGTCCTGAGTTCGATCGGCGACATCTGCTGCATGGGGTTCTCAGAAACTGAAGTGATCGCGAGCCGGCGCATTGCGCAGCATCGGGACCATGGTTTCGAATAGGTCCTCGGTGCGGAACTGGCCCTCGGCAACGCAGGTGACCAGGCGTGCGCTCATCAAGGGCGCCTCGCCGACGAAGGCGAAAAGCCGACCACCGACCTTGAGCTGCTCGAGCAGGCTGTGAGGCAGAACCGGAACGCCGCCAGACAGCACGATGAGATCGTAGGGCGCGTTGCGCGCCCACCCCAGCGCGCCATCGCCTTCTTCCACGATCACATTCTGGACATCGTTGCGCGCCAGGTTGTCGTGCGCCAGGGCCGCCAAGGTCGGCTCGATCTCGATGCTGCGCACCCATTCCGCACGCGCCGCCAGAAGGGCTGCGAAATAGCCCGAACCTGCTCCCACTTCCAGAACCTGATCGGAGCGCTTCACCTGCACGGCCTGCAGCACCTTGCCTTCGATAACCGGTTTGAGCATCACCTGGCCGCAGCCGATGGGAATCTCGGTCTCCGAAAACGCGAGCGCCTTGTAGGCCGCAGGGACGAACTCTTCACGCTTGACCGTCATCATGAGGTCGAGGACATCGTTGTCGAGAACCTCCCAGGGCCTGACCTGCTGCTCGACCATATTGAAACGTGCGCGTTCGAAGTTCATATATCGCTCCCGACGAAATATTAGCACACTCTAATAAACAAGCGCGCCTCTGCAAAAGTGGCCGCATTTTACCCCACTTGCAAGCCATTCGTGCAGCGCATCAAGGCGCTTCGCGCGGACGGCGCTCAACGCCTGTCAGCCCCCGCATCCTGGCGCGCACGCTCAAGCGAATCACGCAATTGATAGGCGGCCAGCACGTCACCCGCCTCGTTGCGCAGCGTCCCGGCACTTTCGAGCCAGCCGCGATGCCCGGTCTGCAGCCCGAGCACCAGCGCGCGCAGCGCATCGCGTCGCGCCTTGGCATAGTGCAGCAGCGCGCCGGCACGCCAATCGCTGGTCTGTGGGGCTTCCGCGGCGAGCCCGGCAACCAGGCGCTCCCACTGCGGCAGCAGCCCGCGCTCGATCTCCTCGAGCGCGACCACCTTCGACATCGACCCGTCACGCAAGCCGTCCACTACCGCCTGCTCGGTGCTGACCAGCTCGGGCTGGGCCTCGATGAATGCGCGCACCGCATCGAGCCTGAATGCGTCGGGGACCGAAGCGCCATGCGGAACCGGCGTCTCATGCCACATCAGCACACCGAGCGCGATGCAGATCGCAATCCCGCCAAGGCCCGCAGCTCGCGGTCGCAAGCGTGGCGAGGCAAACGAGGCCCCCAGCAGCAGTCCGCCGACGAGCCCGCCCACATGCGCGGCGTTATCCACCCCGGGGATGACGAATCCGATCAGCAGGGAGTAACCGATCAGCCCCAGCGTCGTCTTTCGCAGCGACCGGAAGAGCTCGGCGTCGATCGCGCGGCGATGGGCCAGCAAATAGACCAGCAGCGCGCCGAACAATCCGAAAATCGCGCCCGAAGCGCCGATACTGACCACATCCTGGCGCCACCACAGGCTCGCCACCCCCCCCAGCACCCCTGCGCCCAGATAGATCAGCAGATAGCGCACATGGCCGAACATGCGTTCGACGAGCTGACCGACCTGGTAAAGCGCCAGCATATTGAGCCCGACATGCAATGCGCCACCATGCAGGAACATGGCGCTCAGCAGGCGCCATGGCTCGCCGGCCAGCGTATGAGCGCCTTCGTTGCCGCCCCAGGCGAGCAACAGCGGCGTGCCCAGGGTCCACGCGCTGCCGGCCTGAAAGGCAATCACGACGTAGATGCCGAGGTTCAGGACCACCAGCGCCAGCGTGATGGCGGCACGAGGCACACGCGCATGAAGGCCCGCGAGAAAATCGTCGTAATCCATACGGCCCGGGACAGAAAATCGAGCCGAGAGTGTAGCGGTTAGCGGCCGATCGGTCTGCCGGACGCGGGACGCCGGGGACAAACTCGTCGGTGATCGGGCAAAACCCGGCTAGAATTTGGCATCAGCCTGACTTCGTCGAACTACCCGCAGCGATGATTCACCTGCTCACAGATGTCGAACCGACCACCGCCTACAGCGAGCGCACCCTCGCCGAGCTTGGCATCGCCTGTTCGCTGATGCACCTGGTGGGCGCCGCCGAGGTGGGCATCTTCGTCGTGCAGGCCGCTGGCACCGCAACCCTGCTGGAGCGGATAACCCATGCCAGCAGCAGCGAAGTGAGCTTTCGCGACAGCGATTTCCAGTTACCCGAGTCGTCGATAAAGCTCGAATCGCGCCCCGAAATGGAAACCTGCGTCGTTGGCGAGCAGATCGTTGCCTGCGACGACGATGAGGGCGGGCTGGTCGTCCACTGTCTGCCGGTTGCCTTCGATGGCAAGGTTGCCGCCGTGGTCGAGTTGCTGTGCGACCGAATGCTCACTGCCGAGGAGCTCGAAACGGTGGGGGCGATGATCGGCTATTACCGTGCGCTCCTCAGCCGCCTCGACGACGCCGAGCGCGATCCGCTCAGCGGCCTGCTCAATCGCAATTCCTTCGATCGCAAACTGGAACGAATTCTTGCGACGATGGCGCCTGCCGCGGACACCCACGCCGACAATCCGGACCGGCGGGCGAGCCCTGACATCGCCACACCGCATTGGCTCGCAGTGATCGACATCGATCATTTCAAGCGGGTAAACGACAAATTCGGGCAACTCTACGGCGACGAGGTGCTGATTCTTCTGGCCAACCTGATGCGCGAAAGCTTTCGCCACCAGGACCGGCTCTTCCGCTTCGACGGCGAGGCCATGGTGGTGGTGATGCGTCCAGCCAGCTTCGAGGATGCAAGTAGAGCCCTGGAGCGCTTCCGCATGCGGGTAGCGGCCCAGCATTTTCCTCAGGTCGGCGAAATCAACGTTTCGATCGGCCTCGCCGCGATCGCCAGCGGAGACACGGTCGAGGATGTGCTGGCGGCCGCCGACGAGGCCCTGCGCTACGCAAAATCCCACGGCCGCAACCAGCTCGCCTGCTACGAGAAGCTGGTGGCGGCCGGAGAGATCAGGAAACGCGCGCCCGGCGACGTCGATATTTTCTAGCCCGCGCGTTCAGGCAACTACTTTCGCAAATTGGCGAGCGCGGCCCGGCGCGTGTCGTCGGCGCGCCGGACAGCATCCTTTTCGGCATCGGAAAGCGGCCTCAGCTCGCGCTCGATCACTTCGATCAAGCGCGCTGCGAGACCCGAGATCCGCTTCTCATTCGGCAACAGGCCAGCGATTGTGCCCGCCGGCACGCCAACGATCGTTGCCACCTGCTCATGAAAACGGCCTTCGATGCGCTTCGCCTCGCTTCTTTGACGCGCGATCTCGGCCACACTGGGCGCACTGTCGGCCTCTGCGTTCGCGGCAGGCATCGCCACCAGGACAAGCGCGAAAGTGCCGAGGGCGACTACCAGCCACCACCGGGCGACACCGGCCCTTGACGTCATCACGGCAGCAGGATCGTCGAACCGGTGGTCCGCCGGGCCTCGAGGTCGGTGTGCGCGACGGCCGCGTCCGCAAGGGCATAGCGCTGATTGACTTCGATCCTGACCTTGCCGCTCACGACGACGTCGAAAAGATCCTGCGCCGTGGCGACGAGGTCCTCACGACGCGCAACATAGGTAAACAGCGTCGGGCGGGTCACGAACAGCGAGCCGTGCTTTGCCAGCAGGCCGAGATCGACGGGCGGCACCGGACCGGACGCGGCGCCGAAAAGCACCATCGTGCCGATCGGCCGCAGGCAGGTCAGTGAGTCCATGAAGGTGTCCTTGCCGATGGAGTCGTAAACGACCGCGACCCCGGCGCCCTTGGTAATCTCGCGCACCTGCTCGGCAAAATCGACGCGCTTGTAGAGAATCGGAACATCGCAACCGTGTGCCCGTGCCAGTTCCGCCTTCTCCTCGGAGCCCACCGTGCCGATCACCGTGGCGCCGAGAGCCTTCGCCCATTGGCAGACGATCAGCCCGACCCCGCCCGCGGCGGCATGAATGAGAATCGTGTCGCCGGGCTTTACCCGGTAGGTGCGACGCAGCAGGTATTGCGCGGTCATGCCTTGCAGCATCATTGCCGCACCGGTCTCGAAATCGATCTCGGCGGGCAGCTCCACGAGGTTGGCGGCGGGGATATTGCGAACCTCGGCGTAGGCACCGAGCGGACCGCCGGCGTAGGCAACCCGGTCGCCCGGGCGCACTTCGGTCACGCCTTCGCCTACCGCCTCAACCACGCCGGCGCCTTCGAGGCCGATACCCGAAGGCAGCGGTACCGGGTAGAGACCGCTGCGGTGATAGGTGTCGATGTAGTTCAGGCCGACCGCATAGTGCCGGACCCGGGCTTCGCCGGGCCCCGGCGGCCCCACCTCGAGGGACTCCCAGCGCAGCACTTCGGGTCCGCCTGTCTCGTGAAACCGGATTACCTGGCTCATGCCGTATCTCCTATGCGCCGCGCGCACGATCTGGAGCCTTGATTCTAGCGCCGATGACCGGCCCCGCAAGCATCACGCCCATGTCTGCGAGGCGAAAACCGGCGGCATGGAAAAAGGGGCAGCTTGCGCTGCCCCTCGCGAGCGGCTCCACGCAGCGATCAGTCCTTGGCGCTACGCAGCTCTTCAGAATCGACCACCGCGATCGCGGTGATATTCACCAGCCGCCGCACCGTCGCCGAGGCGGTGAGGACGTGCACCGGACGCCCCGCGCCGAGCAGGATCGGACCGACGGTCACGCCGTCACTGTTGGCCGATTTGCACAGGTTGAAGCTGATGTTGGCCGCGTCGATGTTAGGCATCACCAACAGGTTGGCCTCGCTTTCCAGCGTCGACTCGGCAGCCGCACCTTTGCGGATGTCGAGGTTGAGCGCCGCGTCGGCGTGCATCTCGCCGTCGCACTCGATGTCGGGACGGCGTGCGCGCAGGAGGTCGCGGGCGGCGCGCATCTTGAGCGCCGAACTCGAACGCGAGCTGCCGAAGTTCGAATGCGACAGCAGCGCGACCTTGGGCTCGATGCCGAAGCGCTTGAGTTCGTCGGCAGCCATCTCTGCGATCTCGGCGACCTCTTCCGCGGTCGGGTTCTCGTTCACGTAGGTGTCGGCAATCGCCAGCACCCGCTTGGGCAGCAGCAGGATGCTCATGGTCGCCAGCAGTTTCGCATCGGCGCTCAGCCCGATCACGTCCTCGACCTGCCGCACATGATAGTCGTAGGTGCCGAAGGTGCCGCACACCAGCGCATCCGCATCGCCACGACGCAGCAGCATCGCGCCGATCAGGGTGGTATCGCGGCGCATCTTGGCCTTGGCGGTCTCGGTGGTGACGCCGTCGCGGTACATCATCTTGTGGTAATCGCTCCACAACTCGCGATAGCGCGGGTCGTCCTCGACGTTAACAACCTCGAAGTCCCGCCCCGGAACCAGATTGAGACCGATCTTCTTGATGCGCTGCTCGATCACCGCCGGGCGACCGATGAGGATCGGTTTTGCCAGTTGCTCTTCGATCACCACGCGCACCGCGTGCAGGACCCGCTCGTCCTCGCCCTCGGCGTAGATCACCCGCTTCTGCTCCGGCGCCAGCGCCTTGGCACGCGAGAACAGCGGCTTCATGATGATGCCGGAGGTATAGACCAGATCGGTGAGGCTGGCGACGTAGGCGTCCATGTCCTCGATCGGGTGGGTCGCCACGCCGGAATCCATCGCCGCCTTGGCAACGGCCGGCGCGATCTTGACGATCAGGCGCGGGTCGAAAGCGGTCGGGATGATGTAGTCCGGGCCGAAGCTCAGATCGGCCCCCGCATAGGCGTTGGCCACGATGTCGGACTGCTCGGCCTCGGCCAGCTCGGCGATCGCCTTGACGCAGGCGCGCTTCATCTCCTCGTTGATCGTGGTGGCGCCCACATCGAGCGCACCACGGAAGATGAAGGGGAAGCACAGCACGTTATTGACCTGGTTCGGATAATCCGAGCGGCCGGTGGCGATGACGCAATCCGGGCGAACCGCCTTGGCCTCTTCCGGCAGGATTTCCGGGGTCGGGTTGGCGAGCGCGAAGATCAGCGGCTTGTCGGCCATCGACGCGACCATGGCCGGCTTGAGCACGCCCGCGGTCGACACCCCGAGGAAGACGTCTGCGCCGGCCACGGCATCGGCCAGTGAGCGAAATTCGGTGTTCTGGGCGTAGCGAGCCTTGTTGGGCTCCATCTTTTCGTCGCGCCCTTCCCAGATCACACCCTTCGAATCGCAAACGTACACGTTTTCGCGCTTGAGGCCGAGGCTCACCATCAGGTCGAGGCAGGCGATCGCCGCCGCACCCGCGCCCGAGCACACCAGTTTCACTTCGTCGATTTTCTTGCCGACAACCTTGAGGCCATTCAGCAGGCCCGCCGAGGAGATGATCGCGGTGCCGTGCTGGTCGTCGTGGAAGACCGGGATCTTCATGCGCTCGCGCAGCTTCTTCTCGATGTAGAAGCATTCGGGCGCCTTGATGTCCTCGAGGTTCACGCCACCGAGCGTGGGCTCGAGCGCAGCGATGATGTCGATCAGCTTGTCCGGATCGTTCTCCGCCAGCTCGATATCGAACACATCGATGTTTGCGAACTTCTTGAAAAGGCAGCCCTTGCCTTCCATCACCGGCTTGGAAGCCAGCGGGCCGATGTTGCCGAGTCCGAGCACCGCAGTGCCGTTGGTCACCACTGCGACCAGGTTGCCACGCGAGGTGTACTCGCGGGCATCGCCCGGATCGGCGACGATCGCATCACAGGCCGCGGCTACGCCGGGCGAATAGGCCAGGGCGAGATCGCGCTGGTTGGTGAGGCTCTTGGTGGGGGTGACGGAAATCTTGCCCCGGGTCGGTGAACGGTGGTACTCGAGTGCTGCCGCGATGAAATCTTGATCCATTTACTGTTCTCCCTCTCTCCAAACGGTCTTTGAACGCCGCCCTGCAAGCTTGCAGCAAGACCTGCAATTTCGCCATCGTGGACATCCACAGCATCTGCTCTCGATTATTTTCTTTCCGGCCTGATTGACAGGCCAGGAGCCGTGGACCGGAATCAGCGACATTGATCCCGCGTGCCGAACGCTTAGGGAGGCGCGAACTCCGGCACGGAAACGAGAGCAGGAGTTTAGCCCAGCGCAAGGGAATTTGGCATAGCGCCACCGCAGCGAGGGCCTTTTTGGCAGAATGGCGTCATTACAAGGGGGAACTCGATGAGACGCGTGGTGTTCAACCAGAAGGGCGGTGTAGGCAAATCGACCATTACCTGCAACCTTGCGGCGATCAGCGCCAGCAAGGGGCAGCGTACGCTGGTCGTCGATCTCGATCCGCAGGGAAACTCGAGCCAGTATCTGCTCGGCAAGTCGGCTGACGATCTCGACGGCACGCTTGCGGATTTCTTCGACCAGACCCTCAACTTCAAACTCAATCCGCGCGATACCGCCGATTTCGTGCATGCGACGCCCTTCGAGGGACTTCATGTGCTGGCCTCCTCGCCGGCGCTCGAAGAACTCGCGGGCAAGCTCGAATCGCGCTACAAGATCTACAAGCTTCGCGACGCACTCGACGAACTCGCCGACGACTACGACGTGGTCTGGATCGACACCCCGCCGGCGCTCAACTTCTATACCCGTTCGGCGCTCATCGCGGCGCAGCGCTGCCTGATTCCCTTCGACTGCGACGATTTCTCCCGCCGCGCCCTGTATTCCCTGCTCGAGAACGTCGACGAGATCCGCGCCGACCACAACCGCGAGCTGGTCGTCGAGGGCATCGTGGTGAACCAGTTCCAGCCCCGCGCCACTCTTCCCCGCAAGGTGGTTCAGGAGCTCATCGACGAGGGCCTGCCGATCATCGAGCCCTATCTCTCCGCCTCGGTGAAGATCAAGGAGTCCCACGAACAGGCCAAGCCGATGATTCACCTCGACGCAAAACACAAGCTGTCGCAGGAATTCATCGCACTGCACGACAGCCTGGCCCGCAAGTACGGTACCTGACCCCGGCCCTGCACGAACCAGCCCGCAATGCCTTTCGCCCTGGACCTGGGGACGGTACACACGCTGATCATCGCGGCGTCGCTTGTGGTCAGCATCGGTGCCCTGGCGGCCGCCCGCAGCTACCCCTCTCACGTCAGGTTCGGCCTGCATCTGTGGGGCATCTCCGCAGCCCTGCAGGCACTTACCTACCTGCTGCTGACGCTGCGCGGGATGGTGCCGGACGGGCTTTCCATCGTCGTCGCGAATACCGTCAGCACCCTCTCTGGCGCCCTCGCCTATGCGGCGATCCGCGCACTCCATCAAAGACGCATCCCGAAAGACCAGATCACTGCGCTGGTGATCGCCGCGCTGGGGGCCTACAGCCTCACCATGGGCGCCGACATGATTTCACGGCGCATCATCATCGTGAGCGTCTTCAAGCTCATCATCTACGGGCTTGTGATCCACGAACTGTTGCGAGCGGCACGCGAACGCGACAGGCGCATCCACGACCTGACCATCGGAACCTACGCGATCGCCGCGCTGGTCTTCCTGGTACGCCTGATCGACGCAGCCCGCCCGTCCACCCCGGAGTGGGAGCCGCTGACACCGGACGTGGTGCAGCAACTGACTTTTCTCACCGTGTTCCTGACCACCTTTGCGGCATCGATGCTTTACGTCCTGATGGCTGGCCAGGAGGTCAACAGCCAGCTCTACCGGCTCGCCACCTTCGATGGGCTCACCGGCATCTATAACCGGCGCGCCTTCGAGCAACTGGCCCGCAAGGAGCTCTCGCGGGGAAACCGAAGCGGCGCGTTGCCGGCGCTGATCATTTTCGACATCGACGACTTCAAGGGGATCAACGATCGCCTCGGGCATGTCACCGGCGACCAGGTGTTGCGCGAGGTGATCGATTCGATACAGTCGGCGTTGCGACAACAGGACATCCTCGGGCGCTGGGGCGGCGACGAGTTCTGCGCACTGCTTCCGGAGACCTCGCTGGAGACGGCCAGGGCGGTCGCCGAGCGGCTGCGCGAACGCGTTGTGCAAACGCCACGGGAGCATCACGGCCAGCGCCTGCAACTCACGGTCAGCGCGGGCCTTGCAGCGGCCGTGCGGCACGACGGCAGCTTCACTGCGCTGGTCGGTCGCGCCGGCCAGGCCTTGCATGAGGCCAAGCGCAGCGGGCGTAACCGCACCTGCGTGGCACCGCAGGCCGAGCCCCCGCTCAAGCCGGACTGAGCTTGGCGACCCGCAGCAACAGCCACTTGACACCGGGTTTGCCGAAATTCACCTGGACCCGGGCCTCCTCCCCGCTGCCTTCGGCGGCAACGATGACGCCCACGCCGAACTTCGCGTGCGTCACGTTCTGCCCAACCCTGAGACCACCGAGGTCCCTGCTCGGCGAGGGCGGAACCGGCGCCGAAGGCGGCGCTGGCCGTGCCGCTGGCGCATCGCGGTAAGACCTGAAGCCCGCCTCGGGCGCCTTGGCGCGAGCCCGCGGCGGGGTCAGCCACTTGGTGAGCCCC
Source organism: Zoogloeaceae bacterium (assembly GCA_024235595.1). Lineage (GTDB taxonomy): Bacteria > Pseudomonadota > Gammaproteobacteria > Burkholderiales > Rhodocyclaceae > Cognatazoarcus. The sequence continues at coordinate 96,771 of JACKMC010000012.1, forward strand.
TCGGGGATCTCCTCGAGGAAGCGCGAACGCAGGTTGTAGCGGGTCTGGCCGTGGAGCATGCGGCTTTGCGCAAACGAGAGATAGAGCCTTTGGCGCGCGCGGGTCACCGCCACATACATCAAGCGACGCTCCTCCTCCAGCCCCTCGGCCTCCTGGATGCTGTTCTCATGCGGGAAAAGCCCTTCCTCCAGCCCGGACAGAAAAACCACGTCGAACTCCAGGCCCTTTGCCGCATGCACCGTCATCAGCTGCACCGCGTCGCTACCTGCCTCGGCCTGGTGATCGCCGGCTTCGAGCGAGGCATGGGCGAGGAAATCGGCCAACAAGGGGTGCGAAAGGTCTCTTCGCTCGACCGGGATGTCGTCCGACGGCGTCCCGTGAGCGGCTTCCTCGGCGACGAAGTTCACGGCCGCGTTGATCAGCTCGTCGAGGTTCTCGAGCCTGTCCTGGCCCTCGCGCTCCGACCGGTAGTGCGCCCGCAGCGACGACAGCTCGAGCACATGCTCGAAAATCTCGGACAGCGGCAGGCCCGCGGTTTCCTTGCGCATCCGCTCGACCAGCCCGACGAACTGCGCCAGCACCGTGCCGGGCTTGCCCGAGAGGTGGGGCACCGTGGCGTAGAGACTGGTATTCCAGGTGCGCGCGGCGTCCTGCAACTGCTCGAGCGAGCGAGCGCCGATGCCGCGGGCGGGAAAATTCACCACCCGCATGAAGGCGGTATCGTCGTCCGGGTTGGCAATGAGGCGCAGATAGGCCAGCGCATGCTTGATCTCCTGGCGCTCGAAAAAGCGCAGCCCGCCATACACCCGATAGGCGATGCCGGCTGAGAAAAGCTGATGTTCGAGTACCCGCGACTGGGCGTTGGACCGATACAGCAAGGCCACATCGCTGCGCGAATGACCATCGCGGATCAGCGCCTGTATCTCCTCGACCAGCCAGCGAGCCTCGTCGAGGTCGGCAAAAGCCTCGTAAACCCGGATCGGCTCGCCCTCGCCGCGCTCGGTCCACAGGTTCTTGCCGAGACGGTTGCTGTTGTGGGTGATGATCGCGTTTGCCGCGGCGAGGATATTGCCGTGCGAGCGGTAGTTCTGCTCCAGGCGGATCACCTCCTCGACCCTGAACTCGCGCTCGAAATCGCGCATATTGCCGATCTCGGCGCCGCGGAAGCGATAGATCGACTGGTCATCGTCGCCAACGCAGAACAGCGAGGCACCGCCGTCTTCGCCCTTGCTTGCAAGCAGCTTGAGCCACAGGTACTGGAGCCGGTTGGTGTCCTGGAATTCATCCACCAGAATGTGCCGGAAACGAGACTGGTAGTGCCTGCGGATGGGCTCATTGCGTTCCAGGAGTTCGTAGGTGCGCAGCAGCAATTCAGGGAAATCCACAACTCCCTCTCGCTGGCACTGGGCCTCATACTCCGCGTACAACTCGACCCGACGGCGGGTGAAATCGTCCCAGGCCTGCACCGCATGAGGCCGGCAGCCGGCCTCCTTGTGGCCGTTGATGAAGTGCTGCAACTCGCGCGGCGGAAACTTTTCGTCGTCGACGTTGAGGGCCTTCAGCAGGCGCTTGATCGCCGAGAGCTGATCTGCGCTGTCGAGAATCTGGAAAAGCTGCGGCAGGCCGGCTTCGCGGTAGTGGGCCCTGAGCAGGCGGTTGCACAGGCCGTGGAAGGTGCCGATCCACATGCCGCGGGTATTGATGGGCAGCATCGCCGACAGGCGGGCAAGCATCTCCTTGGCGGCCTTGTTGGTGAAGGTCACCGCAAGAATGCCCTGGGGCGTGACCTGCCCGGTCTGCACCAGCCAGGCGATGCGGGTGGTGAGGACTCGGGTCTTGCCGGAACCTGCGCCGGCAAGGATGAGGGCGTGGCACGAGGGCAGCGACACCGCCTTGAGCTGTTCCTGATTGAGATTGGCAAGCAGACTGGACATGAGAAACCTTGTGCATGGGTCGTCTCATTCTAAAGCCAGCGACCACTCGACACCGAATCTGCGCCGCTCATCGGCGCCCTGCAAAGACCGGGGAACTTGCCCTTGCAGATAGCCGACCAAGCAGCTAAGGTATTAATTGTGCGGCGCAACATTTTGTTGATGTTTTTAACACTTCCGATTCGTTTATACATGTAGGATGTGAATCGCAGATTGCCGCAATGCAACAAAACTATCGCCTGCAGCACCCGGAAAGGGGCGTTGGCGAGTCAAGGGGCAGCATGAGGCCCCAAGGAGAGCATGATGAACAGCCCAAAACTTTTACCCTGGTATGCCCGCAAGGCCGGCGTTTCGCTGGACCGCGCCGAGGCCCTGTGGCGCAAGGCCGTACGTGAGGCGACCGCCGAGACCGGCTGGGTCGGCACCCCCGAGTACTGGGGCGCAGCCGAAGAGCGCTTCCGCACCCTGCTCGAGCAAGAGCGCGCCTCGCTGTGCGCCCCGCGCGTGACGACCTTGTTGCGCACCCAGAATCGCCTGTGGTCGCTGCCCTTCCATGCGATGGAAGACGTGGCGCTGGCAAGCGTGCGCAACTGGCAGCAGTTCCTGCGGAACGGCCGCCGCGCAGCCTGATCGCGAAACCGTCCGCCCAGCGGCGTGACGGTTCGACCGCTTTGTCTCCCTCCCTCTCCTTCATTGGAGAATTTGGCGCCCATCGGGCGCCTTTTTTTGTCCGCTCGCCGAAGCACAAGCGACTCCAGAACTGCCGCCGGATGACGTTATAGCCTCCAATTCAACCGGGATAGTCGTCCCGGAACGTTTCCGGATCGGGAGAGAGGAGCCATGCAGCCTTGCCGAGCGCCGCGCGCGGCCCGCACCGCCATGTGCCTTGCGGCACTGTCCATGCCGTTGGCTGTCGTTGCGGCGGACGACGCGATGTTCTTCGAGGCCGTACCGCTGGTGCTCACCGCTTCCCGGCTTCCCCAGGCGGCCGCGGATGCGCCCGCCCCGATCACCGTCATCGACCGGCAACTGATCGACGATTCGGGATTCACCGAGCTCCATGACCTGCTCCGGCTGGTTCCCGGCTTCATGGTCGCGGATTGGGCCGGCGGCTCGCCGACGGTGGCCAACCACGGACTTGGCGATGCCTACGGGCGGCGCCTGAAGGTCATGATCGACGGGCGCACGGTAAACAATCCTTTCTGGGGCAACGTCGATTGGCAGGACCTTCCCCTCAGGGTCGACGACGTGGAGCGCATCGAGGTGGTTCGCGGCCCCAACGGCGCGGCCTATGGCGCAAATGCCTTCCAGGGCGTGATCAACATCATCACCCGCTCTGCGCGCACCGAATCGGGCACGGCGGTGACCTTGCGGGCCGGCCATCGCGAGGCCAACGAGGTGGCCGCGCGGCTCAGCGGCCCGCGCACCGAAGCGCTGGCCTGGCGAATCAGCGCGTCGCGCCGTACCGCCGACAATTTCATGCCCTACGAGGGCGAGTCGGGCGAGAAGATCGAGCGCAGCGTCGCCAATCTGCAGATCGCAATCCAACCCACGCTGCGCGACGAGCTGCACCTGCAGGCCGGCGCGACGACCGGCTTCAACCTCAGCGGCGTTGTCGGCAGCCTGAGCGATCCCTTCGGCAAGACGCGGATCGGGCGCAACTACCTGCAGTTGGGGTGGACGCGAACGCTGGGACCCGAATCGGAGCTCTCGCTGCAATACCACCATCAGGATCGCAGCGAAAGAAAGAGTTGGGCGATTCCCTTCCGTGGCATCGACATTCCAACCGATCTGGACCTGGACAGTCGTCGCGACGATCTCGAATTGCAGTTCACCCAGCGCCTGTCGCCCGCCTGGCACATCCTGCTGGGTGCGGGACTGCGCCATGACGCCGTGAAGTCGCAGCGCTACTTCACCGCCAACGATGACTTTGGCGGCACCCAGTGGCAACTTTTCAGCAGCGTGACCTGGCGGCCATCCGAGCGTCTGGCGGTAAACCTTGGCGGCAACCTGGAGCACCACTATTTCAGCGGCAAGCTCTTCTCCCCTCGCGCTGCGGTCAACTACAGGCTCGACCACTACGCCAGCCTGCGCGCCAGCACCGGCATCTCCTACCGCGCGCCCCAGGCCTGGGAGAGCCGCAGCTTCGAGACCGTGGGCGAAGGCGGCCGGGTGCTCGCCATCGGCTACTGGGCCGCGCTGCCGCTGCAGCCGGAGCGCGTCCGCTTCGTCGAACTGGGCTTCGCCGGACGGATCGCGACCCTCTCGCTCGACCTCGATGCACGGGTCTTTCGCGAGGCCTACGACAACTACATCGACGATCAGGCATGCCGCTTCGCGAGCGGCAACTGCGGGTTTGCCGCCCCGCCGGGATACGTCGGCGCGCCGCCCTCGTACAGCGGAACGCTCAACAAATCCTATGTCTTCTATTTCGGAAACAATGGCGCGGTCACCACCACCGGGGCGGAGTTCAGAGCGGACTGGCGCAAACCCGGCTGGGGCCGCGTGGTGCTGAGCCAGGCTTTCGTCAACATCGAGAATACGGGCCTGCCAGGCCAGGATATCGATCTCGAAGCCAGCGCCCCCGACAGCATGACCAGCCTGCTGATCGCCGCCGAGTTGCCTGCGGGATGGCGCGCGAGCCTCGGCTTCTATCACGCCACACGCATGAAATGGCTCAACGACGGCGATGTCATCCCCAGCCACGGCCGCACCGACCTCAAGCTCTCCCGCCGCTTCGGAAAGACCGGACGGGAAAGCGAGTTCGCGCTCACGCTACAGAGCCTCGAGGGCGACTATGCCGATTTCCACGAAGGCAACTACCTTCACGAATCAGGCGTTCTGGCCAGCCTCAAGCTGGCTTGGTGAGTCGGGCAATTGAATCGCGACTCGATCCTCCGCGCCGCCTCCATCGGCACCCCGCGCCCCACGAAAACGCCCGCAGGCCTGGCGCCGGGCTGGCGGCGATGTCTCTGCGCGGCTCTGCTTTGCAGCGTGCTCGCTTCCAGCCATGCAGCGGAGATCCTGATCATTCAGTCGCGCCCGGGCGAAGTGCAGGATGCCTTCGTCGCGGCTTTCGGGGCGGGCTTGAAGCCGGGGAAAAGCCATCGTTTGCGGATCGCATCGCTGTCGGGCCCGGATCCCGTTGCCGTGGCCGGAGCCGATCTCGTAGTGGCAGTGGGCGCCGCCGCCGCGAGGGCAGCCGCGACGGGCAACGACGCCCCGGTGCTGGCTGCGCTGATCTCACAGCAGGAGGCGACGACACTGCGCACGCAAGCGGGCAACCGCCGCCTTGGCGCGATCGTGCTCGACCAGCCGATGTTGCGGACCCTCAGGCTGACCCGCCTGGTTGCCCCCGGGGCCCGCCGCGCGACGGCCCTCTTCGGATCGGAAAACACGGCGGCGGAATCACAGTTCCGGTTGAACGCCAAAAGGGTAGGATTGATCCCCGAAACGACCCGCATCGACGACGAAGGCCAGCTTGGCGCCGCACTCGACCGCCTGCTCCAATCCAACCAGGTTCTCGTTGCGGTGCCGGATGGACAGATATTCAATCGAAATACCGCGATGAGCATCCTCCTCACAAGCTACCGCTACCGCACACCGGTGATCGGCTTCTCGGAGGCCTACGTTCGCGCAGGCGCGATCGCGGCCGTCTTCAGTGCCCCGGACGACATCGGCCGCCAGGCCGCCGAATGGGTGAATGAGATGTCCGATTTCGCACAATTGGCCGACCAGACGCGCGAGCCCCGCTATTTCCGTATCGCGGTGAACGATCGCGTCTCGCAGGCCCTCGGCCTCGAAACACAGGACGCCGAAGCAATTGCCCAAGCGATCCGATCCGAGGAGCGGCGACCTTGAAGAAGACCATCGCTTCGCTTTCGATCCGCAAGCGCCTGCTGCTCGGCAGCCTGGCGCCCGCCGCACTGATTGGCCTGCTGGTTTCGATATTCTTCGTCGTCAATGCCTCGCGCACGCTCGACGAGAGCCTTCGCGACCAGGGCCTTTCGATCGCAGGCTTCCTCGCCCCGGCCAGCGAGTACGGAACCATATCGGGCAACCGCGACAGCCTCATGGTCCTCCTCCAGGCCACGCTCGCGCAGCATCCGGTGCGCGGCGCGGCGGTGCTCGACCAGTCCGGCCATACGCTGGCCATCAGCGGCCCCCTGACCCTGCCCTCGCTCGACCAGCTGCGGGCCGCACAGGCGCCGACGCCGACCACGCCGATCGACCGGGCGATGGGCTTCATCGCGCCGGTCATTCGATCGCCGGTGGACCTCGGCGAACTGCTCGACGCACCGGCCGCACGCGCCCGTCTCCCCGAGGTGATCGGCTGGGTCTATGTGGAGCTCGACCTCGCACCGCTCACCCAGCGCAAGAAGGACCTGTTGCTCGCCGACGCCGGCCTGTTGCTGCTCTATCTCGCCCTTGCCGCCTGGCTCGCCAACAGGATCGCCGCTGCGGTCAGCGAACCCATCGTGGCGCTCGCCCGCGCCGTCAATTCGATGGCCGAGGGCCACACCGCAACACGCGTCGACGAAGGCTCGAGCGGCGAACTTGGTGAGCTCGAACGCGGCTTCAACCACATGGCCGATTCCCTCGACGAGATCCACCGCGAGATGCAGTCGCGCATCGACAGCGCCACGGCGCAGCTCAGCCACCTCGCCAACCACGACGTTCTTACCGGATTGCCAAACCGGCGCGCCTTCGAACAGGCCATCCGCGACGCAATCGCGATCGGCCGGCGGCGCGGCGATCATCACGTGCTGTGCTTCATCGATCTGGACCGCTTCAAGATCGTCAATGACACCTGCGGGCACGCCGCGGGCGACGAGTTGCTGTGCCGCATCGCGGCCCTGCTGCGCGGTCGCCTGCGCGAGCAGGATGTGGTGTCGCGCATGGGCGGCGACGAGTTCGCGGTGCTGTTGCGCGACTGCGGGATCGACAACGCCCGGCGAATCGCGGAGAGCCTTCGCGCGACGGTGGAGAATTTCCGTTTCATTCGCGAGGACCGGAGTTTCAGCGTTGGCGCGAGTATCGGACTGGTCGCGCTGGCCGACGAGGTGCACGACCTCAACGACATCCTCGTCGCCGCCGACCAGGCCTGCTATGAAGCGAAGCGGCTGGGCCGCAACAGGGTCGTGGAGGCGAGCGTGCGACCGACGCCGCGACCGCCCGTCGACCAGGAGCGTCCCGCGCACGACGATCTCGAAGAGATGATCGGCGCCGGGCGCCTGAGCCTCGACGCGCAACCGATCCTGCGGGCCGACGAACGTCCTGAATCGTGGCTGGAGGTGTTGCTGCGGGTCGATGGCAACTCGGCGGCGGCGGTAGAAGGCCTGCTCGATGGACGCGGCCCGGAGAGCGGCGGGCTGCGGCTCGACACCTGGGTGGTGGAACAGACTGCCGCGGCGCTGGTGCGCCTCGGCGCGGCCTGCCCGCCCGGCCAGCCGCTCAAGGCGAGCATCAACGTGGGCCGCCACAGCCTGCTCGCGGCGCAGCCATATTGCACGGCGGTGAAGCTCGCGCTCGCCTCGCATCGGCTGCAACCGCAGCAACTGCTATTCGAGCTCGGCGCGGATCTCGCCGCCGAGCTTCCCGGCGAGGCCGCCGCCTTCGTCGCCGAGACGCGCCTGATGGGCTGTGGCATCGTCCTCGACCGATTCACGGACCAGTCGCCCGCGCTGTTGCGGACCATCGGCCCGGACTACGTGAAGATCCGCTACGATCTGCTGCAGCAGGAGTACGGGGTCGAGGATGCCCTGGCCATGGGCGATGGGCTGGCGAGCATCGCCGCGCGCACCGGTTACACGGTGATCATCGCGGGGATCGAGGGCGACGGCCCGATCGCGCCATACGTACAGAACAGCTTCTACCTGCAAGGCAACGGACTTTGCCCGGCTGCACCGCTCGAACAGTGGCGCCCGGATACCCCCGCGCCGTCCGAGTGGGAAACAGCCGCGGGCGAAGTGCGCGCTTGAAGCTATAATTCGCTCCTTTCGCGCTCACGAAAGCCCCGCCATGCAGGAAAAATACACCCCCGCGGTCATTGAATCCGCAGCCCAGCAGCACTGGGACAGCCAGCAGTCCTTCAAGGTCGTCGCCGACCCCTCGAAGCCGAAATACTACTGCCTGTCGATGTTCCCCTACCCTTCGGGCAAGCTGCACATGGGGCATGTGCGCAACTACACCATCGGCGATGTGCTGTCGCGCTTCCATCGCATGAAGGGCTACAACGTGCTCCAGCCGATGGGCTGGGACGCCTTCGGCCTGCCCGCCGAGAACGCCGCGATCAAGAACCGGGTCCCGCCCGCGAAGTGGACCTACGACAACATCGCCTACATGAAGCAGCAGCTCAAGTCGCTGGGTTTCGCCATCGACTGGAGCCGCGAGCTGGCCACCTGCACGCCCGAGTACTACAAGTGGAACCAGTGGCTGTTCCTGC
>JACKMC010000013.1 GCA_024235595.1 Zoogloeaceae bacterium
GGCAGCATTCATCTCGTTTCCTCAATCGTATAGGTACAGGATGCAACCCGGCGGACATGCCGGGCACCGCAGGTCTGCATCGCACGCACCACTCGTAGCACGGGAGGCCGCCTCCAATGATTGACCCGCATCAAGCGGCCGAAGAATCCCCGGCTTAGGCACCCTGTGCGCGAGCCACCTTCGAGCCGGGCGGGTTCGCGCTCCCTCGCCCCCGCAGCGCCGTCGCGGCCCGCCCCGGCCGACCGGGGCGAGTCAAAGGCAAGCCACGACCCCGAAAGCAGGGGCCAAAGTCGCTGGACCCCGGCCTTCGCCGGGGCGACGAATCGGAAGCGGGAGCCGTACCCAGGCTTGAGGCACGACTGACCTGTCGAGCGACACCAGGATTCGACCCTTGGGTCAATCAACGCTCCGCTCCGATCGAGGCAAGTGCGGCGGCCTTCTCTATTCGTCGTTACAAGAAAGAAGGCGGCCTTGCTGGGCGAGATCCGGCCAATGACCGGCGGCCGGGAGCCGGCAAGGCATTCCCCTTCGGCACAGCCTATCGCCCCCCAGCCGGCGGGATTCAGAGCAAGCGCGGCCCCCGGCCCCGCCCCGGATCGCACGTACACGCGGCCTTGACTGGTATCAAGGAGCCACGCACACGCTGTGGCGCAACATGCGCCCCAAGCTGCGTATTGCAGCGAACCAGGAATCAGGGAGGCTCCATGAGCGGTACATTCACCAAATCCATGGCGCGTAATATCTTTTACGGTGGGACGGTGTTTTTCGTCCTGCTGTTTCTAGCGCTGACCTTCGACACCATGAAGGTCTTACCGCAAAGGGATAATCGCGCCAATCTCACCCAGTCTGTCATCAACGGCAAGAAAATCTGGGAAACCCGCAACTGCATCGGTTGCCACACGCTGCTTGGCGAAGGCGCGTATTTCGCGCCCGAGCTGGGCAACGTCTACACCCGTCGCGGGCCGGAGTTCATCAAGGCCTGGATCATGGGCCAGCCCACCGGCGCACCCGGCCGTCGCCAGATGCCCCAGTTCAACCTCACGCCGCAGGAGTTGGACGACATCGTAGCCTTCCTCAAATACAGCTCCGAGATCGATACCGCACGGAAATGGCCGCCCAATATCGAAGGGTGATCGCAAGGCGGTGATTCGAAATTCGGAGTTCGGAATTGGAGGGTGAGCCCGCAGCCGCTGTGCAGACCCCTGGCTGGCCAGCCCGATCCAATCACGAATCACCAATCACCAAGAAACCACCCATCGACGCAAGGAGATGACAATGCAATACAAATCCCAGGCCGTCGCGAAGCCGTATTTCATCGCGGCAATCGGCCTTTTCGTCGGACAGATACTGTTTGGCCTCATCATGGGCCTGCAGTACGTGGTCGGCGATTTCCTGTTCCCCGCGATTCCATTCAACATCGCCCGGATGGTGCATACCAACCTGCTGATCGTGTGGCTGCTGTTCGGCTTCATGGGCTCGTCCTACTACCTCGTTCCCGAGGAAACCGAAACCGAACTGTGGTCGCCCAAGCTGGCGATCGCACTGTTCTGGATCTTCCTCGTGGCGGGCGCGCTGACCATCGTCGGCTATCTCTCGCTACCTTACGCCAAGCTCGCGGAGCTGACCGGCAACGACCTGCTCGAGACCATGGGACGCGAATTCCTCGAGCAGCCGCTGATCACCAAGGTCGGCATCGTGGTGGTCGCGCTGGCCTTCCTGTTCAACATCACCATGACCACGCTCAAGGGCCGCAAGACCTCGATCGTGCTGGTGCTGCTGCTCGGCCTGTGGGGTCTCGCGGTGATGTTCCTGTTCTCGTTCTACAACCCGCACAACCTGGTACTGGACAAGTTCTACTGGTGGTGGGTGGTCCATCTCTGGGTTGAGGGCGTGTGGGAACTGATCCTCGGTGCGCTGCTCGCCTTCGTGCTGATCAAGGTGACCGGTGTCGACCGCGAAGTGATCGAGAAGTGGCTCTACGTGATCATCACCCTGACCCTGATCACCGGCATCATCGGTACCGGTCACCACTACTTCTGGATCGGTGCGCCGGAATACTGGCAGTGGTGGGGTTCGATCTTCTCGGCGCTCGAGCCGATCCCCTTCTTCGCCATGACGATCTTCGCCTTCAACATGGTCAACCGTCGTCGTCGCGACCACCCGAACCGTGCAGCAACCCTGTGGGCACTGGGTACCGGCGTGATGTCCTTCCTCGGCGCCGGCGTGTGGGGTTTCCTGCACACCCTGGCTCCGGTGAACTACTACACCCATGGCACCCAGATCACCGCCGCACACGGCCACATGTCCTTCTATGGCGCGTATGCAATGGTGGTGCTGTGCGTGATCAGCTATGCCATGCCGGTGCTGCGCGGCCGCGCTGCCAACAGCAACAAGGCCCAGGTGATGGAGATGTGGAGCTTCTGGCTGATGACGGTCTCGATGGTCTTCATCACCCTCTTCCTCACCGCCGCCGGTGTGCTTCAGGTGTGGCTGCAGCGCTACAGCGACACGCCGATGCCGTTCATGCAGGCCCAGGACCAGATCAGCCTGTTCTACTGGATGCGTGAAGGTGCTGGCGTGTTCTTCCTGATCGGCCTCATCATCTACATCGTGAGCTTCTTCATCAAGGGCGAGACAAGAGCTCAAGCGGCCTGATTGCGAAGGTCCCAGGGCAAACCGGGGGCGAGCCGAAAGGCTCGCCCCTTTTTCCTTTCAACCGGCAAACCGCAATCGCGCGGGCAGCGCATTCACTCGCCGGGTGATCGTTGCCGACACCAAAAATCGTCAAAGCTTCACTCTCTTGCCCATAGGTGGGAGCGGTCAACTGCGGTTTCCAGCTTCAAGGGCCACGTTGCCATGCCGCGGCAGCCACGGCGGGCTCACAACAAGGGGCTCGCCAGGCGCGCGGTATTCTCGGCAAGGCGGCGCAGCGGCGAGCGCTGCTGCCAGGCGGTGAGCTCCAGCGCCTTCGAATCCGCCTCATAGCGTTTCTGCAGCGCCCTCACCGACTGGCTCAGCGCGGTATCGTAGGCGATCACCGTGAGCTCGAAGTTGAGCCTGAGGCTGCGAATATCGAGGTTGAAGGTGCCGAACAGCGTGAGTTCGCCATCGACGGTGAGGCTCTTGGTGTGCAGCAGGCCGCCATTGAACTCGCAGATCTTCACTCCCGCCTGCATGAGATTGTCGAAGAAGGATCGGCTGGCATAGCGCACCATTCGCGAATCCACCCGCGCCGGCACGATCAGCGTCACCTCCACGCCTCGCAGCGCGGCCGATTCGAGCGCCAGCAGCACGGCTTCATCGGGGACGAAATACGGCGTGGTGATGATGAGCTCGCGGCGCGCCTCGTAGATCGCGGTAAGGACCAGGCGGCGAATGTTGTCGCCCGAGCGATCGGGGCCGGATGGCACCATCTGCACCACCGAGCCACCGCTGCGGCATGTCGTCGCGAGCAGTGGCCCCTCCGCCAATTCACCGGTTTCGGCCAACCAGTCGCCGGAAAAGACCATCTGCAGCGCGGCAACCGGCGCGCCCTCGATGCGCAGCATTGCATCCACCCACCTGCCCACGCCAGCCTTCTGCCTGAAGAACGACGGATCGACCAGGTTCATGCTGCCGGTGTAGGCGATGCCGCCGTCGATCACCACCAACTTGCGATGAAGCCGAAGGTCCATGCGCACGAAGGCTGCACGCACCAGCCCAACCGGCAGCGCCGCAACCAGCCGCACACCTGCGGCCTCGAGGCGCCTGCGCCAGGGTCCGTCGAGAAAGCTCTTGCTGCCGACGCTGTCGAGCAACACTCGGCAGGTAACCCCGCGCCGTGCCGCCCGCTCCAGGGCCAGCGCCACCTCGTCGGCCTGGCCGCCCTCGCTCCAGATATAGAAAGTCATGTCGCAGCTCCGGGTCGCCGCGTCGATGTCGTGCGCGACCGCGCCCAGAATCTCCGCGGCGTCGTCGATGAGGCGAACGTCCGCGCCGCCGAGCGGTGGAAAGCCCGTTGAGGCGTCGGCCAGGCGCGCCAGCAGCCCCTGCCCGACCGGCATCTGGCCTGCGTCGGCACGGCATTCGCCCGGCAGGCCGGTCAACCACCGCGCAAGTGGCTCGCGCATCTGCAACATCCGCCTCACCCGGCGCCGACCCAGCGGCCGCTCGCCGATCAAGACGTACAATGCCAGCCCCACATAGGGCACCGTCACCACCAGCAGCAACCACGCGAGCGAGGTGCCAGGGTAGAGGCGCCTCGATACCACCCGCAGCACCACCACGATGACGAGCAGCAGGTGCATGATCCATGCGACATTGCCTATCCAGCTCAGTCCTTCCACCTTTCCCTCGCGATCGATCCAGACTCATCCAGCCGCTTTGTCGTGCCTGCGCCCACCGCAATTGCCAAGAGCATGGCAAACTTGGCCGGAATCAAGGAATTCGATGCCCGCACGGCTCATTCTTGCCACTTCGCAGCACTGGTGTATCACGATTCATGGACGCCACCGCCTCACAGCTTACCCAGACCCACGAACACGACGAGCAGTTCCAGACGCCCCCCGGCGACCTCGCGATCTGGTTCTTCATCCTCGCCGAGCTGCTTGCGTTCGCCGTGTTCTTTTCCGCCTATGCGTTTGCCCGGGCCAACGACGTTGCCCTGTTCAACGAGATGCAGCAAGAGGTCGATCGCAATCTCGGCGCGCTCAACACGGTTTTCCTGATAACCGCCTCATGGTGCGTGGCCCGCGCAGTGCACGCCGTGACCCGACTGGGCCAAAACCGGATTGCCTCGCACTGGTTGCTCGGCGGCATCTTCTGCGGCGCAGGCTTCCTGGTTGTGAAGATGTTCGAGTACAGCGCCAAGTTCGGTGCCGGCATCTCGCTGTCGACGAATACCTTCTGGATGTTCTACCTGTCGCTCACCTTCTTCCACTTCATGCACGTGATCCTCGGCATGGTGATCCTCTGCGTACTCTGGGTGCAGACCCGCAAGGGCGGCTACGGCCCCAAGAACGCCAATGGCCTCGAGAGCGGCGCGGCATACTGGCACATGGTGGATCTCGTCTGGATCGTACTCTTCCCGCTCGTATATGTGATGCGCTGATGATGACCACACGCAGACTCGACCTCACCCTCGCGGCCCTGCTTGCCGCCACCCTGGCCACCTGGGGCATCGGCGAAGCCGGGGCCGCTGGCGTACTCGCGATGATTGCGATGCTGGCGCTCACCTTCTTCAAGGGCCGCCTCATCGCGCTCGAATTCATGGGCCTGCGCCCGGTGAAGCTCTTCTGGCGAGCCATGCTGATAGGCTGGCTGGTGCTGGTGCTCGGCCTGATCGCGCTCGCCTACTGGATCGGCCTGCCGGCCTGAACTCTTGGAATCGAAAAATGGACACCCGCGTGACTACGCCTGCCGAACTACCCTTCTACCAGGCCTCGGGCAACGAGATCGAGCTTTTCGAGCATGCCTGGCGAAATCGACTGCCGCTGCTGATCAAGGGGCCGACCGGAGTCGGCAAGACGCGCTTCGTCGCCTACATGGCCGCCCGGCTCGGCCTGCCGCTGTTTACCGTGGCCTGCCATGACGACCTGACCGCGGCGGATCTGGTGGGCCGTCACCTGATCGGCGACGGCCAGACGGTATGGTGCGACGGACCGCTCACCCGTGCGGTGCGCGAGGGCGGCATCTGCTATCTCGACGAAGTCGTCGAGGCGCGCAAGGACACCACCGTGGTGATCCACCCGCTCGCCGACGATCGCCGCGTGCTGCCGATCGACCGTACCGGCGAGCAGCTCCAGGCACCCGACGGTTTCATGCTGGTGATGAGCTACAACCCCGGCTACCAGAACTTTCTCAAGGGGCTCAAGCCTTCCACCCGTCAGCGCTTCGTCTCGCTGCGCTTCGACTTCCCGGCGAGCGAACGCGAGGAAGCGATCCTCATCGGCGAGGCCGCTTGCGATCCGATGCTTGCGCGGCAGCTGGTCTCGATTGCGCGCAGCCTGCGTGCGCTGAAGGACGTCGATCTCGATGAGGTCGTGTCCACCCGCCTGCTCGTCTATGCGGCCAAGCTGGTCAAGGTCGGGCTCTCGCCGATCGAAGCCTGCAGGGCGTCGCTGGTCGAGAGCCTCACCGACGACCCAGAAGTGGCCGAGGCGCTGATGGAAGTCGTCAGCGCCACCTTCGGCCGTTGATCGCCCATCGCGGGCGAACTCGCTGCACGCCCGGTGCGCGAGCGAACGCGCCGCACCGCGCGCTCCAGGATCAGTCCTCCTCGAGCAGATCCGCCAGCTCGTCGGCGTGGGTCTCCTCCATCGCGAGAATGCCTTCGAGCATCGAGCGCGTGGTGGGATCCGCGTCACCGAAGAAACGCACCATCTCGCGATAGCCCTCCACCGCGATGCGCTCCGCGATGAGGTTCTCGCGGATCATCTCGCGCAATGTCGGGGCGGTCACATATTCGGCATGCGAACGGGCGGAAAAGCCAGCCGGGTCGAGCTCGGGCGAGCCGCCGAGCTGTACGATGCGCTTGGCGAGCAGGTCGGCATGAGCCAGCTCTTCGTTTGAGTGCACCAGGAATTCGGCCGCGATCGGCTCGGCGTTGATGCCCCGGGCGACGAAATGGTGGTGGCGATAGCGCATCACGCAAACCATTTCGGTCGCCAACGCAGCATTGAGAACGGCCACTGCCTGAGCCGGATCGATCCCGTAGCCGGAGACCACCGCCCCGTCGTCGATATCCTTGCGTGCGCGCTTGCGCAGGCTCGCGACATCCGAAAGGAACCCGGACGCCTCTCGCTGCCTGGCCCTGGATTTGCCCTTTTTCGCAGCCGTCGCTGTCATTCGCAACTCCTCTGAGTGATTGAAGGAACGCCCCCGCGGGGGCGTTCTGGCCTTACATCTTCTGCTTCACGTCCTTGGCCGTTTCCTGCACCTTCTCGCCACCAGCCTCGATATCCTTGCCGGCACCGGCGATGGTGTTGCACCCGCCGATCAGGAAAGCCGCCGCCACCAGCATTGCAATCGTCGCTTTCATTTCATTCTCCTTGTGGTTGGCCTCTCGAAGGCCCGAGCAGCCAGTGCCTGCACTGGATGACGCATCGAGCTGTTACCATCGTATGAAATCAGGATTGCCCAGGATGTCGGATTAGGAGGAAACCCATGTCGGACGAATCCTGCACGATTCCCCCAGCACCCGCCGCTCCCGAAGAGCAAGCAATGACCTCGACCGCAAGCGCCCATGCCCCACGCAAGACACATCGCATCACGCAGATGTGGCCCCATGTGCTGCTTGCATGCGGCTGCGCGATTTCAATAACCCTGCTTGCCACCAGCTACGTCCAGTCCTCGCTCGGTGTCGAGGCGGTCGGTGCGCTGCGCAACCAGGCCGCCCGCATCGATCGCCTCGACCGCTTGCAGATGCAACTGGTCGACGCCGAAACCGGCGTGAGAGGCTATCTTCTGACCAGCGAGGCACTTTACCTCGAGCCGTACGAAGCCGCGGCTGCGGCGCTCCCGGAGACGATTCGGGCCTTGCGTGCGGATTTCGCACCCTTGCCCGAAGAGCAATCGCGACTGCTCAAGCTGGTTGACCTGGTGGACCGCAAGCGTGAGGTCTTGGGGCTCGCGATTGCCGCGAGAACCCTGGACCAGGATGTCGAAGGCGAATTCGAGGGCAAGCTCCTGATGGACGAAGCCCGGGACCTCGTCGGCGTGCTGCGTGCGAACCTGGTTGCCTATGGCGAACGGAACATCGATCAATCACTGCGCAACTTCCGCCAAACCCGCGTCGCGGGCATCCTGCTGGCCAGCGGTTCGCTGGTGCTGCTGTTGCTGCTGTTCGCGGTCTTGCAGCGCCAGTTCGAACTGCGCGAGCGCATTGCCGGACTGCTTGCGGGTGAAAACCAACGGCTCGACCGCGAGGTACGTGCCCGTACCATCGAGCTGAGCAGCCTGGCGAGCTACCTCACCAATGCCCGCGAAGCCGAGCAAGCCCACCTCGCACGCGAACTTCACGACGAACTCGGCGCCCTGCTCACCGCCGCAAAACTCGACGCAGACTGGATCGCGCGAAAACTGCCGCAGGAGGTTCGCGAACATCTCGACACCCGGATCAGCCGCTTGCAGCACACGCTCAGCGAAGGCATCGCCCTCAAGCGGCGCATCATCGACGACCTGCGGCCGCCGCTACTGAAGGATCTGGGATTGATTGCCGCGCTCAAGGCCTTGCTGGAGGATTTCGCGATCGACGGCGAGCCCATCGTTCATACCGATCTCCCGGACGAGAACACACCGGGCCTGCCGCCGGAGCAATCGCTTGCACTGTTCAGGATTGCCCAGGAGTCGCTCACCAACATCCGCAAGTATGCGGCCGCGAAGAACGTCTGGGTGAGCCTCAGGCTGGACGCCGGCGTCGCCCATCTCGAGGTTCGCGACGATGGCTGCGGCTTCTCGGGCGCCGCACTGCCCGCCGCGTCCCGCCACGGACTTGCCGGCATGAAGCACCGCGTGCAGAGCCACGCGGGAAAATTCGAACTGCAGACGGCGCCCGGACAAGGCACCCGCATCAGCGCGCGGATTCCGCTGGACCCGCCTCAGCGAGACGCCACTGCGGCCTGAACGAAATCCATCAGCTCGTTCATGCCGTTCGCCTTGTCGAAGAAGGCCTCGGCGCCGTAGGCGCTGCATCGCCGCCTCAGCGATTCACGGGCATGGCTCGAAAACACCACGGCGCGGGGCTGCCCGTAGCGATCCGGCGCCTCGCTCAGGCTGCGCAGCACCCCCAGGCCACTGCCTTCGCCCAGTTCGAGGTCCACGATGGCAAGGTCGGCCGCCGTTTTCTCGAGCGTATCGAGCGCCGCCTTTTCGCCGTCCGCAACGCCAACCAGCTCGACGCCCTCGATTTCCGCGAACATCTCCTGCATCAACTGCCGCAACAGGGCCGAGTCCTCGATCAGGAGCACCCTGAGCTGACCCCGGGATCTTGGCTGCCCGGTCACGTTGCCCTCACCTCGTCGACCATCAGGCCGTGGCGCAGCGCGTAGGCTGCGAGTTCGGCATTGCTCGCCACTTCGAGCTTCTCGAGAAGACGGGAACGATAGGTGCTGATGGTCTTGACGCTGAGCGCCAGGACATTGGCGATGTCGGTAACCGATTCGCCCTTCGCCAAGCGCAGGAAGACCTGCAGTTCGCGGTCGGAGAGACTCTCGTGCAGCGCCGCCGTGCCATCGCCGCTGAGCTCGTCGGCCATCAGTTCGGCGGTGCGGCCGGAAAGGTAGCGACGCCCCTGGGCGATGGCCCGCACTGCCTTGAGCAGCTCCTCTCGCTCACAGTCCTTGCACAGATAGCCATCGGCCCCGTTGCGGATCATCGCCAGCGCGTAGCGCTCTTCCGGAAAGCCGCTGAGCACCAGCACGCCGAGCTCCGGGTAGCGTTGCCGCGCGCTGCGCAACACGTCGATGCCACTCTGTCCAGGCAGGGAAAGGTCGAGCAGCAATACGTCGCAGGCCTCGTCCCGCAATTTCTGCAAGGCCTCCTCGCCACTCGCCGCCTCGAACGCGATACGGATGTCCACCTCGTCGCCCAGCAGCTCCCTGAAGCCTGCGCGCACGATCTGATGGTCATCGACGATGGCGACTTTGATCATGGATCACTCCGTCACATCCAATGCCTGCATTTTAACCACCTGATGCGCCAGCGGCACAGTGCTCTCCGCCCGACTCTGGGGCGCCTGTCACCGTGCAGCGCACTAGCCACGGCCGCGCAACACATTGACAACGAAGCTGACCACGGCCATCAACAGGAAGACGAAGAAGAGTACCTTGGCGATCCCCGCCGCGCCGGCCGCGAGGCCGCCGAAACCGAACACCGCCGCAATCAAGGCGATGACGAAAAAGACCACTGCGTAGTGAAGCATGTCGTTCTCCTTGTCCTGCTGCGGCCGGCAGGGGAGCCGGCCGCAGGTCCTGCGCTCAGTTGCGGTTGTTCGCTTCCCATTCCTCGAGCTGCTTCTCGGCCTCGTCGACGCTCAGGCCATAGCGTTCCTGGATCTTGCCGGCCAGCACTTCGCGTCGTCCGTCGATCACGTCGAGATCGTCGTCGGTGAGCTTGCCCCACTGCACCTTGGCCTTGCCTTTGAGTTGCTTCCAGTTGCCTTCGATAATGTCGCGGTTCATGTGCCTGTCTCCTGTCTGTTGGAAGAGTCCCGTGCTCCCGCCGCAACGCCTTCTTCGTGATGCGACGAGAACATGGCTCCAATCTACCGGGGGCACGGCGGCCGCAGAATCGGCAGTATCCTAAAGCCCTGTCGGAGAACGCTTACAGGCCCAGCAGCGAGCGCTCCGAATTGCTTCCCATCAAGTTCGTGACGAGCCTTGGCTGATAGGCTTCATGGAAGACTCCAGACATGACCGACAAGCACCCCAACCCCCTCAAGGAACCCGAATCCGCGCCCGGCTATGGCATCGCCGTGGCCGCCGAAGCGCTGTACCTGATCAACCTCATGATCGCCCCCGGGCTGGCCTTCGTCGCCTTGCTCGCCTTGTGGCTGAAACATCGCCACGACTCCCCGGCGCTGGCGCGCAACCACCTCGCGCAGACCGTCGCCGGCAGCGTCTGGGCGGGGATCCTGCTGATCGGCGCCAACGTGGCGATCATCCTGCTGGGCGGCTACGACGCGCCCTACACCTGGGTGGTGGTGATCCTCTACTTCGTCACCTGTCATGCCACGCTGATCTTCTTCGGTGCGATCGGCCTCGCCCGCGCCTTGTCCGCCCAGACCTACCGCTATCCGCTCATCGGAAGGCCGATCGATGAATAGCGGCACCCGTCGTGTCGTCCCGATTGCCGTCCAGCCCAGCGCGGCGCAGTCATCCGGGCGTGGGCGCCAGCGGCTGCGCCTGTATGCCCAGATCGGCTTCTTCGTGCTGTTCGTGTTCGCGCCGGTGTTCAACCTGCTGCGCTACGACCTGGTTGCCGAACATGCCTGGTTCCTCGGCATGGAGTGGCATATCGGCCTTGACGACTACTCGGCCGGGCGCATCGGTCTTGGCGAGTTGTGGCTCAACCTCGGCCTGCGGCTGTTCGGTCCAATTCTGGGGGTTGGGGCTGCACTGATCTGGGTGTCGTGGAAATGGGGCCGTCTCTACTGTGGCTGGCTGTGCCCGCATTTTTCGGTGGTCGAGACCATCAACCGCCTGATGCGCCGGGCCACCGGCAAGCCCAGCCTGTGGGACCCCAAGAAGCTGCCGCCGCGCGAGCCTGACGGCACGCCGGTCACCTACGATGCCCGCTGGTGGCTGATCACCGCGCCGCTGGCGATCGGATTCGCATTCGTCTGGTCGGTGGTGCTGCTCACTTATCTGCTGCCCCCCTTCGAGGTCTATGGCAATCTTCTCAATGCCTCACCGACCCGCAACCAGTTCATCTTCATCACCGCCGGCACCGTCGTGCTGTCGATCGAGTTCCTGTTTGCCCGCCACCTATTCTGCCGCTACGCCTGCGCCGTGGGTTTCTTCCAGAGCCTCGCCTGGATGGGCAACAAGCGCGCCATGGTGGTCGGTTTCGAGCGTCAGCGGGCCTCCGACTGCAGCACCTGCTATTCGGCCTGCGACCACGTTTGCCCGATGCGCCTCAAGCCGCGCAGCGTCAAGCGCATGATGTTCACCTGCACCCAGTGTTCGCAGTGCATTTCGGCCTGCGAGACGACCCAGCGCGACAACCCGAACGGGCCGCTGCTCAAGTGGGTGAGCGGCGAGGCGGCGCGCCACAACGAAGCGGTACTCAAGGCCCGCAAACCCGTGAGGAGCGGCCAGTGAACGATTTCGCGCTGGCCCGCGCCGCCCATGTGCTGTCAATCGTGTGGTGGATCGGCGGGGTGGCATTCGTGACCCTCACGCTCCTGCCCGCCTGCCGCGCCCTGGCTGCGCCCGCGGCGCGAATCGAGTTGTTCGAAAACCTCGAGCATCGTTTTGGCGGCCAGGCGCGCTGGGCGACCGCCCTCGCCGGGCTTTCGGGCCTGTGGCTGACCCACCGCCTCGGCGGCTGGGAGCGCTTTGTGCACCCGGCGCAGTGGTGGTGGATGCACGCCATGGTGGCGATCTGGCTGATCTTTTCGCTGATGCTCTTCGTACTCGAACCGCTGTTGCTGCACCGCTGGTTTCGGCAGCGCGCGGCGAGCGCCCCGGTGGCCACCTTCGCGCTCATCGAAAGAATGCACCGCGTCCTGCTCGCCGCCAGCCTTGTCACCGTGGCCGCTGCGGTGGTGGGCAGCCACGGCGGCTGGTGGATGTAAACAAGGACAACGGCAATGGAAGAATTCGTCGGCGGGCTCTGGCACCGCTTCATCACCCGCACTGCAAGTCGCAGCCACCCACAGGCAGCGGTCAGGCTCGAAGACATCGAACGCACCGCCGGCGTGCTGTTTCGCGCCATGGGCGGCGACCCGGGCCTGCGCGTCACGGCCGCAGCCGAGGTCGAGCACGGCGGGCGGCGGCGCTGGCTGGCACGCCTGGCGCACATCGACGACCGCGCGGCACAGGCCTCGCTCGATGACGAGACCCTGCGTCTGCCGCCCGAGATCGCCGTCTTTCCCGATCCATCGCACAACCGCGACCTTTACCTGTGGCTGATCGCCCAGGCCGCCGGGCTGCCACCCGTGAACGACAGCTGGATCGCTGCCAACCAGGCTGCCACGCGCGCCACGCTCGAGCGCTACCCGGGCCTCGCTGCGCGCTACCGGCGCATCGCCGAAGCCTGCGTGGCAGCGCGTATCGCGCCCGAGCGCATGCCAACCGACGAGGCCGCCGCCGAGCAGGCCATCCGCAGGGCAATCCTCGAACCCGGCACGGTCGATGCGCTGCCGCCCGCACGCAAGCCGCCGCAGCCGGTCGTGCTGTGGCTCTACCCGACACCACAGGCGCTCGACAACCGCAAGGACAAACGCCAGCCCAACCCGCAGGACAGCGAAGACAGCGGCGGCAAAAGCCAGGACGGCAGCCAGAAGCGCCGCCGCGCCGAGCGTAATGACATGCCCGACGCCAGCAATGCCTTCATCCTGCCTTTTCATACCGAGCGATTGCTGTCGTTTGCCGAATACGTGAAGGTCAACCGCGCCCTCGACGACGACGAGAACGACGACGCCGCCAAGGCTGCCACCGACATGGACACCCTCTCGGTGGCGAGCGACGGCAGCAATACCGCTTCGAAGGTGCGCTTCGACCTCGACCTGCCGTCTGAAGCGCATGACGACTTCCCGCTGGCTGACGGCATCCTGCTGCCCGAATGGGACTGGAAGAAGAAACAGCTCAAGAAGAACCACTGCAGCCTGGTGCTGCTCGACCCGCGCGATGCCACTGCCTGCCCCCTGCCGGCCCGCCTGGCACGGCCCGCGCGCCGCCTTCGCAGCCAGTTCGAATCACTGGCGCCCTCGCGGCGCTGGCTAAAGAACCAGCCCGAGGGCTCGGAGCTGGACATGGATGCCTGCGTACGCGCCTGGACCGACCGCCAGGCCGGACACCACACCGGCGCGAGCGGCAACTACCTCTCCTGCGAGCGCCATGAACGCGACCTCGCCTGCCTGGTGCTCGCCGACCTGTCGCTATCGACCGATGCCTGGGTTGGAAACGAGGCGCGCGTGATCGACGTGATCAAGGACAGCCTGATGCTGTTCTCCGAAGCGCTGGGCGCGACCGGCGACAGCTTCGGCCTGTACGGCTTCTCCTCGCGACGCCGCGACCATATCCGCTTTCACCGCATCAAGGACTTCACCGAGAAGTACGGCGCGGTGCCGCGCGGCCGCATCGCGGCCCTCAAGCCGGGTTACTACACCCGCATGGGCGCGGCGATCCGCCACTCGAGCGCGCTGCTGGCGCGCCAGCGCAACGCCCTGCGGCTGCTGCTGATCCTCTCCGACGGCAAGCCCAACGACCTCGATCACTACGAGGGCCGCTACGGCATCGAGGACACCCGCATGGCGCTGATCGAGGCACGCAACATGGGCCTGCGGCCCTTCTGCGTAACCATCGACAAGGAAGGCGCCGGCTACCTGCCTCACCTCTTCGGCCCGGCCGGCTATACGGTGATCCGCAAACCCGAAGAACTGCCTTCCCGTCTGCCGCTGCTCTACGCCCAGCTCACCGCAAGCTGAAGCATCCCTTCGGTCACGAAATCTTCAGCTCGCGCTAATATGCCACCCTCGACCACAGGGAGCAGTGAAATGAGCGAGCAGGTTACGATCACCATCCGTCAGCAGGAAAAATATCGCTTCGAGGTGGATTTTGGCGAGGGCATGAGCCCGATGATCGCCGACGAACCGCCGCCGCTCGGCGGTGGCGAAGGGCCGGCGCCGACCCAGGTGCTCGCCGCCGCCGCGGCCAACTGCCTGACCGCCAGCCTGTTGTTCGCGCTCACGAAATTCAAGCAGGATCCGGGCAAGCTCACCACCACCGCGACCTGCACCGTCGACCGCAACGCCGACAATCGCCTGCGCGTGCAGAAGATCGAGGTCGCGATCAGCCTCGGTCGCAAGGGCGAGGAACTCGAGCATCTCGACCGCATCCTCGGTCAGTTCGAAACGTTCTGCACCGTCTCGCAGAGCCTGCAGGACGGCATTCCGATCGCAGTGACGGTGCGCGACATAGCGCAGCAGGTACTCAAGGCACCGGAGGCTTCCTGATTACGCTTGCGGCGCCGGCTCTCCTTGCGGTCTTGCCCGGCGTCGACATTGCAACCCCAGCAGACCGCCACTCACGGCTGGCCCATGGCAGCGGCCCGTTTGCTCCCGGGCCTGCGGGAGGCCCATTCGACCCGCCTCGCGCACCGGCCACCACCGCATGACTGCAGCGCAGCCCCAGCCCCCAGCGCCCACCCTGGGCGATTTCGAGCGTCGCTGGCTCGCCGAGACCGTGCGCCTTCAGGAAGAACACAGCGCGCCGCTCGAAGACGCCGAGGCCGTGCGCATCGCGAAGCGAGGACCGCACGATCTCGAAGGCCGGATTGTCGACCGCGCGGCGGTGCTGGCCAGGGCAGCGAATCTCGCCGCCAGGCTGCAGTCCTGGCAGCGTCATGCCCGCTGGAGTCTCTACGCGCTGGTCGCGCTTGCGATCGTGGGCGGGGCCGGCACTGCGGCATCGGTGCTCGGCGATGGCAGCCGTGCGGTGAACGTGGTGTGGGCGGTCGCCAGCCTGCTCGGCATCAACCTCGCAAGCCTGCTGCTGTGGCTGGCGAGCTTCGCCACCGCATCGCCCGATGGCAGTGCCCTTGGCCGCTTCTGGATGTGGCTCACCGCGCGCCTGCTGCGCGATCCCAAAGCGGCGCTGCTGCCGCAGGCGCTGGCCGGCATGATGACGCGCAACGGGCTGCTGCGCTGGTGGTTCGGCGCGATCAGCCACGGCCTCTGGTTGCTTGCACTGGGCGCCGCGCTGGCCAGCCTGCTGGCGCTCCTCGCGACCCAGCGCTACGGCTTCGTGTGGGAGACCACGATCCTCTCGGCGGACACCTTCGTGTGGCTGGTCGGCTGGCTCGGCGCACTCCCCGCAGCGCTCGGCTTTGCCACGCCCGACCCCGAGATGATCCGCAACAGCGGCGCCACCGCTCTCGTCGACGAGTCGGCGCGACGCGCCTGGTCGGCGTGGCTGGTCGGCTGCCTGCTGGTCTATGGCATCCTGCCGCGCCTGTTGCTGGGCGCGCTGAGCATGGCCATGTGGCGTCGCGGGCGCGAACGCCTGCGCCTCGACACGACCCTGCCGGGTTACGCCATTTTGCGTGAACGGCTGATGCCCAGCGTCGAGACCCTGGGCATCCAGGATGCGCAGCCCGAGGCATTGCCCCGCTTTCACCTCGAACCCTCGCATTCCGAGCGATCGCTCGGGGCGCTGCTGGTAGGGCTCGAGTTGCCACCCGCGCTGCCCTGGCCGCCGCCGCTCGCCCGGGCCCGCGACGCCGGCATCGTGAACAACCGCGCCGAGCGCAACCGGCTTCTCGAAGCGCTCGCCACGACACCTGCCGAGCGACTGCTCATCACCTGCGACGCGGCGCAATCGCCCGACCGCGGCACGCTGTCGCTGATCACCGAACTCGCGGCCTATGCCCGCCACTGTGCGGTGTGGCTCAGCGGTGCGCGCGACAGCGAGCGGTTGGCCCACTGGCGCGATGCGCTCGCGGCCATCGATCTGCCAGCCGGCGCGCTCTTCGAGAACCGCGACGCCGCCTTGTCCTGGCTGGAGGCTGAAGATGACTGAATCGCTGCGCCTCGCGGTGGTTGGCCACACCAATACCGGCAAGACCTCGCTGATGCGGACCCTGCTGCGGGACACGACCTTCGGCGAGGTCTCCGGCCGCCCGAGCACCACCCGCCATGTCGAGGGGGCGAGTTTGCTGGCGGACGGCGAAGCCATGGTGGCGCTCTTCGACACGCCGGGCATGGAAGACGCGATCGCGCTGCTCGAGTATGTGGACAGCCTGGCGCCGCCCGCCGAACACATCGAGGGGCCGAAGCGCATCGAGCGCTTCCTGGCCAGTCCCTCGGCGGCCACCCGCTTCGAGCAGGAGGCCAAGGTGCTGCGCCAGTTGCTGGCCAGCGATGCCGGACTCTACGTGGTGGACGCGCGTGATCCGGTGCTCGCCAAGCATCGCGACGAACTGTCGCTGCTCACCAGTTGCGCCCGGCCCTTGCTGCCGGTGCTCAATTTCGTGAACCAGCCCGAATCGCGCGAGGCGGAGTGGCGCGATGCGCTCGCGCGCCTTGGCCTTCATGCCATCGTCAGCTTCGACACCGTGGCGCCCGAGATCGGCGGCGAACGCCGGCTCTACGAAAAGCTGATCACCCTGATGGACGCCCACCGGTCTCGCCTCGAGCGGCTCATCGCTGCACGGCAGCGCGAGGCCCAGGCCCGGCGCGAGACCGCGGCGCGGCTCGCCGGTGAGCTGCTGGTCGACGTTGCGGCCTTGCGCCGTGCCGTGCCGGCCGAGCCACCCGAGGCCTTGCAACAAGCCCTCGAGGCCACCCACGCCGCGGTCCGCCGGCGCGAACAGGCCTGCGTCGATGCGCTGCTCAGGCTCTACCGTTTTCGCAGCGACGATGTGCGCGCGGCCGAACTTCCGCTGCTCGACGGCCGCTGGGAAAGCGATCTCTTCAGCAGCGAGACCATGAGCCTGCTCGGCGTCAAGCTCGGCAAGGGCGCCGCCGCGGGCGCTGCCGCCGGCATGGGCATAGACCTCGTCACCGGCGGGCTCACGCTGGGCTCGGCGGCACTGCTGGGGGCGATCGTCGGCGGCGCCTGGCAGACCATCGAGCAGTTCGGCGGCCGGCTCTTGGGCAAGCTCACCGGAGAACGCGAGTTGAGTGTCGACGACGCCGTGCTGCGCGCGCTCGCCGCACGCCAGCAGATGCTGCTGGGCGCACTCGAGGGACGAGGCCACGCCGCCATCGGCCCGATCGAACTGGGCCAGCCCGAAATCCGCCGCTGGCGTGAAGAGCCGCTGCCCGACGCGGTCGAGCGGGCGCGCGGCCACCCCGAGTGGTCGAGCATCGGGACGGACGGCGTTCGCGAGGATGGCGCGCGCGACCTGGCGGTCGGTGAGCTCGCCCGCTGCTTTGCCGCAAGCGAAACGATCGCGCTGCCGGCCAACACAACGCCGCGCTACCCCTGACCAGGGATAAACTGCCGCTCACCACCAGCGCGCGGTGAGCCGCCCGCCGCTGCAAGCCAGCACAACGAGGATTCCGGTGCCCCGCAAGAAACAGATCATCAAGACCACCGCTCCAGGCGATCTGCCCGGGGCCGGGGATGGCCGTACAGGCGGTATCGCGCGAGGCGCGGCACACTTCCCGATCGTCGGGATCGGCGCCTCGGCCGGCGGACTCGAAGCCTTCGAGGCCTTCTTCGGCAAGGTGCCGGCCGACTGCGGGATGGCCTTCGTGCTGGTGCCCCACCTCGATCCGGATCACGCCAGCATCCTTGCCGACATTCTTCAGCGCGCCGCCGCGATCCCGGTTGCAGAGGCCGAGGACGAGGTCATCGTGCGCCCGGGCCATGTCTATATCATCCCGCCCAATCGGGACATGTCGATCGCCCGCGGCGCCCTGAAGCTCTGCGAGCCCGAGCGACCACGCGGACAACGCATGCCGATCGATGCCTTCTTCCGCTCGCTCGCCGAGGATTGCGGCGAACGCGCAGTCGGCATCATCCTCTCGGGCACCGGCACCGACGGAACCCAGGGCCTGCGCGCGATCGTCGGTGCGGGCGGCATCGGGCTGGTACAGGACCCCGCCACCGCCAAGTACGACGGCATGCCGATGAGCGCCATCAATGCGGGCTTCGCAACCCACCTCATGGCGGTCGAGGCGATGCCTCAGGCGCTGCTGGGCGGCGCAGCGGCCGTGGCCTGGCCCGGCCAGGCCGCGGAACTCAAGATTGCAGAGCGGGCGTCGACCGGCCCTCAACTCGACACCATCCTGATGCTGCTGCGCGGCGCCACCGGTCACGACTTTTCGCTCTACAAGAAGAGCACCGTGGCGAGACGCATCGCCCGGCGCATGTCGCAGCACGGCATCGACGACGAGGCTGGCTACGCTGGCTATCTCAAGGCCCATCCGGAAGAGTTGCGGACCCTCTTCAGGGAGCTGTTGATCAACGTCACCAGCTTCTTCCGCGACCCCGCCGCGTTTGCCGCGCTCAAGGACGAGATCCTGCCGCCGATGCTGGCCGACAAGCCCGAGGACTATGTCTTCCGGGTCTGGGTGGCAGGATGTGCGAGCGGCGAGGAGGCCTATACCATCGCGATCGTGCTGCGCGAACTGGTGGACGAGCGCCAGCTCCGACTCAAGGTCCAGATCTACAGCACCGACCTCGACAGCGAGGCGATCGCGACCGCCCGCGCGGGCTTCTACCCGCCCAATATCGCTGCCGACCTCACCCCCGAGCGGTTGCAGCGCTATTTCATCGAGGAGAATGGCGGCTATCGGGTCAAGAAGGCGCTTCGCGAAATGGTGATTTTCGCGATCCAGAGCGTGGTCAAGGACCCGCCGTTCACCCGACTCGACCTGCTCAGTTGTCGCAACCTCATGATCTACCTCGAGCCGGCACTGCAGGAGCGACTGGTTCTCGCTTTTCACTACGCCCTCAAGCCCGGCGGCGTATTGCTGCTGTCGCCCTCGGAGAGCATCGGCGAGCACCACGAGTTGTTCGCCCCGATCAGTCGCAAGTGGCGGCTCTACCGCAGCCTGGAGGCAGCGGGTTCGTCACGGGGATTGCTCGGCAGTGGCCTGCCGTGGGTAGAGCCTGCCGGCCCCCACCCGCGCGGCGCCGCCGCCAGGGCTGCGCGTGAGGTCAATCTTGCCGAGCTGACCCGCACGGCCTTGCTGCATTCATACGCACCCGCTTCGGTAACGACCGACATCCACGGCGCGATCGTCTATGTTCACGGCGATACCGGCAACTACCTGCGACCCGCGCCCGGCCAGGCCTCGCTCGACGTGGCGAGCATGGCCAGGCCGGGGCTCCAGCTCGATCTGCTGGCCGCCATCCACTCGGCCCGCGAGGGCACGGCGGTCGTCGATTGCGAGGCAAACGTCATCGACAATGGCAATCGCCGCCCGGTGTGCTTCAGTGTGCGGCCTCTGAGCGATCCGGAATCCGGCCAGCGCTTCCTGGTAATCAGCTTCAGGGAAGGCGCCGAGCCATCGGCGGATGCGGCTGCGGCACGACCGAAACGCTCGCCCGACGATGCCGAACGGCGCCGCATCGAGACCCTCGAACGCGACCTCACCTACACCCGCGCCAGATTACAGGCCACGATCGAGGACCAACAAGCTGGCAACGAAGAGCTCAAGGCGACCAACGAAGAGATGCAGTCGACCAATGAAGAGCTGCAATCGACCAACGAGGAGCTCGAAACATCCAAGGAAGAACTGCAGTCCGTGAACGAAGAACTGCTGACGGTCAATGCGGAACTGCAGGCCAAGATCGAGCAGCTCGCCCTCATCCAGAATGACATGAAAAATCTGCTCGACAATGTCGGCACCGGGGTGGTTTTTCTGGACCCGAGCTTGCGAATCCGTCGCTATACGCGCGACGCCGTCCACATCTATCGCCTCATGGAATCGGATGTCGGGCGCCCGCTGGCCGACATCCGGGCCGACCTCGTCGACGACGCGCTGCTCGCCACGGCCAAGGCAGTCCTCGATAGCGCCGAGCCCCGTGAGTGCGAGGTGCAGACCCTGGCCGGCGCGCCTTACCTTGCCCGCATTCAACCTTACCGCACCGTCGATGATCGGGTCGACGGGGTCGTTCTGGCATTTACGCCTATTGGCCGACGTATCAAGGCCGAACTCGCTGCAGAGGAACTCCGAAGCCTCGCCGAGGCCGTCGTCGATACCGTGCGCGAGCCCCTGATCGTGCTCGATGACAGGCTCTGCGTGGTAACTTCGAGCCGCTCGTTCTACCGCACCTTCAAGGTAACGCCTGCCGAGACGATCGCTCGCCCGATCTACGAGCTTGGCAACGGCCAATGGGACATCCCGGCGCTGCGCCAACTCCTCGAGGAGATTCTGCCGCACGACAGCAGCTTCGAGGATTACATCGTCGAGCACGATTTTCCGGAGATCGGCCATGCCCGGATGAGCCTGTCCGGCCGCAGGGTGGTGGGTACAAGGAGTGGCACGAGGCTGATCCTGCTGGCGATCGATCCGCAGCTCTCCGCCTCTTCCATTGGCGCAGATCCATCCGCGCCATAAGCCCCACGGCCGTCCACCGCAAGCCCCACCCGCTCGTCATTGCGGCGCAGGCCGGAATCCAGAACCCACGCCCGCTCTCGCAGCGCATCCCCAGCCCGCCGCTTCGCGTCCAAGCCCCGCAACCGCCGCATCCCAGGGGTTAAATCTGAGTGTCGCTTGACACCGCACTGGATAGGGGCCTGCGCCGCTACGACGGGCTGGCGCGCAGGTGCGGGTTGCCCGCTGCGGTGCCGATGCGCCGGCTTGGGGCGCGAGTGGTTCTTCGCGTTCGCTGCCCGCCCAGGCGCCGCCAGCCCGAAGGCCGTCCACCGCAAGCTCCACCCGCTCGTCATTCCGGCGCAGGCCGGAATCCAGAACCCACGCCCGCACTCGCAGCGCATCCCCGGCCCGCCGCTTCGCGTCCAAGCCCCGCAACCGCCGCATCCCAGGGGTTAAATCTGAGTGTCGCTTGACACCGCACTGGATAGGGGCCTGCGCCGCGACGACGGGCTGGCGCGCAGGTGCGGGTTGCCCGCTGCGGTGCCGATGCGCCGGCTTGGGGCGCGAGTGGTTCTTCGCGTTCGCTGCCCGCCCAGGCGCCGCCAGCCCGAAGGCCGTCCACCGCAAGCCCCACCCGCTCGTCATTGCGGCGCAGGCCGGAATCCAGAACCCACGCCCGCTCTCGCAGCGCATCCCCAGCCCGCCGCTTCGCGTCCAAGCCCCGCAACCGCCGCATCCCAGGGGTTAAATCTGAGTGTCGCTTGACACCGCACTGGATAGGGGCCTGCGCCGCTACGACGGGCTGGCGCGCAGGTGCGGGTTGCCCGCTGCGGTGCCGATGCGCCGGCTTGGGGCGCGAGTGGTTCTTCGCGTTCGCTGCCCGCCCAGGCGCCGCCAGCCCGAAGGCCGTCCACCGCAAGCTCCACCCGCTCGTCATTCCGGCGCAGGCCGGAATCCAGAACCCACGATGGGAGTCCACTCCGACAATGGACATGCATCGCGATGCAGGTGAAACGCCGCACCGGTGTTCCCTGTACCCGGGCACCGGCCACCGGGCACGATGAAGCGTCGCCCGAAGGCCAACGCCGTTGCCACGCGGAGTCTCAGGCCAGACAGGTGTCAGGCGACTCGACGACCCGGTTGCGACCGTTGCGTTTCGCCGCATAGCAGGCGGCATCGGCGGTGTTCAGCAAGTCGGCGGGCTGCTTCGCGGGATCATCGATGCGCACCAGCCCGAGGCTTGCGCCAATGCGAAACTGCATCCCCTTCCATTCGAACTGCATCGAGGCGAGGGCGTGTTGCAGGCTGTCGGCGATGCGCCTTGAATCCTCGCGCGAACAGCCACGCAGGATCAGTGCGAACTCGTCGCCGCCGATACGGCAGACCACATCCTGCGCCCGCAGTCGCTGAGCGAGCAGCGTACCGACCGCACGCAACAGCGCATCGCCGGCGGCATGGCCGCAGGCATCGTTCACATTCTTGAAGTAGTCGAGGTCGATGAAGCACAGCGAGCCATGATCCGAGGCCCGGCGAGAACCGGCCACCGCCGCTTCGAGCGCCGTTTCAAAGGCGCGGCGATTGGGCAGGCCGGTCAGCGGGTCATGCACGGCTTGATAGGCGAGCAATCCGGTGGCCTCTTCGACCTTTCGCTGCAGGGTACGCTGCGACTCCGCAATCGAGCTTGCCATGCTGTTGAAACCTTGCTCGAGCTCGGTCAGTTCGCGACTCGACGCCTCGACCGGAATCCGCACCCCGACATCGCCGGCGGCCATTCGGCGCACTGCGTCGGCCAGGCGCTCGAGCGGTGCGCTGATCCCGCGGGCTAACCGAACCGAAGGGACGGCGATGAGGATCAGCAGGCCTGCCATGATCAGCAATACGGTGGCGATGAAGACCCGCTGCGCGGCCTCGAAAGCTTGTCCGTCGAGCTCGATGTATACCCAGCCCACGGTCAGTGCGGCCTGGGCCGCTTCGTCCCGCGTACCCACTTCGAGCATCAGCGCTGCGGGGCGTGGCACAGTCTGGACCGGCGCAGCAAACCCCAGCCGCCCCTGGGCGCTCGTAACGACCTGTGCATGGGTGGCGGCGACGATGAGTGCAGGTTCGGCGACCAGTCCCCGCCCGCGCGTGGCGATGAGGGCGCCTCGTTGGTCATACACGGCGCTGGCCAGCACCCCATGATTGGCGGCCACATCGAACAGGCGGGCGAGATCGTCGGTACCGCCAGTGACCACGCTGGATTCGGCCGCCGGCGCGAGAATACTCACCAAGGCCAAGCCTCGTTCGCGCACCCCATGCTCGAGCGAGCGGTCGACGTTCACCAGATACAAAACACAGACCGCAGCGCCAAAAAGCAGCAACGGCGCAATCACGAGCAACATCACTCCGTGCGCGAGGGGCGTTCGGCTCAGCAGCTTCAACTCCGTGGTCCCCACACCATGTCCGCGGCCAGAGAGGCGCTTGCGCATCGGGGTCGGCCGGACGCTGTCCGGCCCCCCGCGCTGACGCGCCCGATGCCTGTTTCAGGCGGCCTTTTTCACCGCGCGCGGCGGTTTGTGCTGCGCGAGCTGATTACGTTGCAGTACTTCGGTCGCCGCGGACAGGCTGGACGCGGTGAATTCGCGTGCGGCACCGAGCATGTTCTCAAAGGCGGAACCAGCCGAGCTCGTATACGCGCGCAGCATCTCGGCCACCACAGGGGAACCCGCAGCCCCTGCCGGATCGAATGCATTGCCGAACTGGGCAAACATGGTGCGCACGCTCTTCTCGAAATGCTCTGCGTTGAGGCGGCCAATCTCGCTCTGCGTCCGCACGCACAGCTCGCCCATCTCCGAAAGATACGCACTGGTACGCTCCATGCGTTCGGTCTGGGCGCCGAGGCTGCGCTCGAAGTCGAAGGCAGATGGCGCCTCGTCAGTGCTCGCAAACGATCTCAGGAAAGCCTCGTTGAGGGCAAAGGCGTCCTGCGCTGCCTTGAGCGAGACATCGAAGACCGACTTGAAGGCATCACCGTTGGCGCTGGCTGCTTCGGTGGCTTTCTGCAGATTGAAGATGGCGTTCATGGAAAAACTCCTTGCTTGAAAAAAGGGGCGGATCATTTCGGGTGCAGGCGAGCAACGGCTTCCCCGCGCCCGCAGCGTGTCGACGCATGCCGGTGTGCGGCGAAGCCCGCGATCGGGCGTCGCGCAGGGTGCTCAGGGATTCATGTAGTGGAGGCGAGAGACGACCAGGCGTCCCATGCGGGCCGGCGCAGCGCCCGGCCCTGGCATCTTGCCTGAGGTAGCGGGAGCGGCCGCGATGCGCCTCTTTGAGCCGCCCTCCCCTGCGAAGCCCGCTCCTGTAGCGACTCTGCCCCGGCAGACTGCGCGAGCAGCCCCAGCGACAGCGCACTGGTGTCGAGGAACTTCGCCGTAACGAAATTCGCGACGGGCCCGATCAGGCAGACCGAGCCCGTCGCGGATCTCTTGCGGCGCTTCGCTTTCGAAGGCTTGGGCAGGATCAGGTAATAGCCGGATGCTACGGCGCCGCTCGCTTCGGCGCACGCTTCGCGCTCCGGGATCCAGACAATCCTGCTCGTCAGCTCCGCCATGTCTCCTCCTTCGACCGGTGCTCGGGTCACCGTTATTTTGATATCTCATGATCTGGTGCATCGCCACTCGCGCCGTGGGACCCTTCAATGGCCACCCACGACCAGCCAGGGGCTGCCAGATGCGTGAATTTTTGCAAACCAGCAGATCGCTGTCTGTCAGCGGGTCGTCACTTCGCTGTAGGAATCCCGACCCGACGACGTAAGCGTTTTCCGACAGGCGTCGCGCTCAAAAAGGTGCAAAATCACTTGGACAATCAATCCCCGGCGCGACACCGCGCTCGCGCCACTTCCGAACGTCGCGCTGGCAGTGCGATCAAGTCGCAACTTCCGCCCTCGATGGAGATTTCCAGGATGAAACCCGATCCGCAGGACGACGGCCAGGGCGCCGGCAGCCTGCGTGAGCTGGCCGAGAAAAGGCTTCGCCCAACGCCGGCGCTGTCGCAGGAGCCGGCCTCGCGCGAACAATTGCAGCACGAGCTCGGCGTTTACCGTTACGAGCTCGAAATGCAGAACGAGGCGCTGTGCCTGAGCCAGATCAAACTCGAAGAGGCGCGCGACCGCTACATCGATTTGTTCGAATCCGCGCCGATCGGCTATCTGATCCTCAACCGCGACGGGGTGGTCACGCAGTGCAATCACGTCGCTGCGGGGCTGCTCTCGAGCGAGCAGGAGCAGTTGAATAGCCACCGCTTCACAAATCATGTATTCCCTGCCGACGAAGAGTGCTGGCAGCACTATTTCATCGCCCTGCTGAACAGCGCCGGCCCGCTGGGTCGTCAGGTTCGGCTGAAGTCCCGGGATGGCAGCATTCTCAACGTGGCGATCAGCGGCGTGGCGCAATGCGCATCGGGAACGGACGGCGACGTGCTGATCACCCTGACCGACATCACCGCCCTCAAGAATCTCGAATCCGAACTCGCGGAGCGTACGGAGGAGGCAGACGCCCGCGCCAGCGCGCTGGCCGCCGCCGAGCGCTTCTCGCGCGCGGTCGTCGACTCGCTGCTGTGCCGGCTGTGCGTGATCGACGGGCAGGGCGAGGTCGTCGCCAGCAACAAGGCCTGGCAGGATTTCGCGCGCGGCCACGGGGAGTCGACCGGCTGCTCGACGAAATGCATCGGTTGCCTCGCCATCCCGTGGGCCATACCGTGCTGGCCCGCATCCACTTCCGAGGCGGTCGAAAAGGCCATTGCCGAAATGCAGGCGGGCCGGCGCATGAACTACACGCTCGAATTCGATTGTCGGGAAGACGGCCATGTGCATTGGTATTTGCTGCAGATCTCGCGCTTTTCCTGCGAAGGACCGGTGCGCCTGGTGCTTGCCTACTATGACATCACCGAGCGCAAGCTGACTCAGCAACGGCTCGAGGAAACAGCCGAGCGACTCAAGCAGTTGACGCTGCACCTCGACAGCGTGCGCGAGGAGCAGAACGCGCTGATCGCGCGCGAACTGCACGACGAACTCGGCGCCAACCTGACCATGCTCAAGCTCGGCATCGCCACCGTCGCCGACCAGGCGCGGGGCTCGGCAGAGATCAAGTCACGGCTCGACGACCTGCTCGCCAAGGCGGACACCGCGCTGCAGGTGGTCAGGCGCGTCTCCAGCAGCCTGCGGCCGGCGACCCTCGACACTCTCGGCCTGGTGGCCACGATCCGCTGGTACAGCGGCCAGTTTTCAGCCACCACCGGCATCGCCACCACGGTCCGCTTGCCGGACTATGTGCGGCTCTCGCCGGCCGGCAGCACCACGGTGTTCCGCATCATCCAGGAAGGGCTCACCAATGTGGCGCGCCACGCCGAAGCAAGCCGGGCGACGATCAACGTACGCAAGCATGCTGGCGAAACACCCGACCAGAGCGTGCTGGTGGTGAGGCTGGTGGACAACGGCAAGGGTTTCGTCGAGAGCGCCCTGCAGCGCCGCGACGCCTTCGGTGTAATGGGCATGCGCGAACGGGCAAACAGTCTCGGCGGCTCGCTTGCGATACGCAGCGAACCGGGTCGGGGGACCCGGCTGACGCTGTGCATTCCGCTTGCGAGCTGATGGCGACCGACACAGGAGGCGAAGGAACGAAAGTGATAAAGGTACTCGTAGCGGACGACCACGCCGTGGTGCGAACCGGGCTGAAGCAGTTCTTTGCCTCCACCGACGACATCGAGATCGTCGCCGAGGCGCGCACCGGCGAAGAAGCCCTGTCGCTGGCTCGCAAAGACAATTGCGACGTGGTGCTGCTGGATATCGGCCTGCCCGACATCAACGGACTTGAAGTCCTCAAGCGCATCAGGGCCGCCCGGCCGCAGGTGCCGGTGCTGATCTTCAGCATGTTTTCCGAGGACGAGTTCGCGACTTCCGCTCTGGGTGCCGGCGCCGCGGGTTTTCTCAACAAGGACAGTCCTCCGGCCCAGATCCTGTCTGCGGTTCGCACGGCGGCCTCGGGTGCCCGCTTCCTGAGTCCGGAACTGGCCGAGAAGCTGCTGGCCGGCGCCATGCCTGGCGGCCGGAAGCTGCCGCATGAAAGGCTCTCCGGACGCGAGATGGAGGTGTTGCTGCTGCTGAGCAAGGGCACCTCGCTCACCACCATCGCCGAACGCCTGCACCTGAGCGTCAAGACCATCAGCACCTATCGCACCCGCATCCTCGACAAGATGGGGATCAGTTCGAACGCCGAGATGACGCGCTACGTAATCGAACACAAGCTCGGCTGACCGCGCTCTTCTCTCCCGCAAAGCCGCATGCGGCGGCCCGGAGCCGTCCCCGCCGGCCTTGCTCGCTGGCGACCCGACAAGGTATCGATCGTAACCGCGTTGCGCGCCCCGCGCGGCGGCACGCAACAACTGCATCGTGCGTTTCGTGGGCTCTGCCAAGCCTTTTTCCGGCTTTAAGATTGATCTTGCCTGCATCTTTTTAAAGGGGTATTCTTCGTACCTCTTTTAGCGCAAGGTGACGAGCTGGCACAAGGCTCGCACCCATCCCCAACCCAACGCCACCGGCCTGGGCGTCGCGCATCCTCACCGGGTGGGCGCCACAGAACGGCAAGGCGAGCTTGCAGAGATTCGCAGACCCGCTCATGAACACACTGGCAATCCTGATGTCGGCCTTCATCCTGTCGATCGTCGGCCTGGGCTTTTTCATCTGGTCGCAGCGATCGCGGCCGGCGAGCACGACGACCGACGGCAGCGAGGTGATTTTCGCCAAGGGCGAGCTCGGCCACCCCGAATCGATCACGCAATCCATTTCCACGGCACACGGTCCAGCGGCTTCGGACAATCTCGAGCTGCAGGCCCGGGTGCGGGCCGACGCCTCCACCGCCCAGGTCGTGTTCTTCTTCTATTGCTGTGCTTTCGTTTGGCTTCTGGTCGCCTCCGCAGCCGGACTCACCGCCTCGATCAAGCTGCATTCGCCCGACTGGCTGGTTTCGCAAGCCTGGCTCAGCTTCGGCCGTATCCGCACCATCCACCTCAATGCGGTAGCCTACGGCTGGGCGCCGATGGCGGGCCTGGGGACCGCCTTGTTCATCATCCCCCGTTTGCTCAAGACCGAGCTCGTTGGTGCCCGCTATGCCCTGCTCGGCGCCGCCCTCTGGAACGCCGCGCTGGTCTCCGGGCTCGGCAGCCTGGCCTACGGGGTGAGCGACGGCATGGAGTGGCTGGAGATCCCCTGGCAGATCGACCTGCTCTTCGTTGCCGGCGGGGCGCTGGTCGGCGTGCCGCTGATCCTCACCCTGCTGCAGCGCAAGGTCGCGCACCTGTATGTATCGGTGTGGTACATGGGCTGCGCGCTGTTCTGGTTCCCGATTCTGTTCTTCGTGGCCAATTTTCCGGGGCTTCACCACGGCGTCGAGGCGGCGACCATGAACTGGTGGTTCGGCCACAATGTGCTGGGACTCTTCTACACACCGCTGGCGCTGGCCTCGATCTACTACCTGCTGCCCAAGCTCATCGGCCGGCCGATACAGTCGTACAACCTTTCCTTGCTCGGTTTCTGGGGGCTGGCATTCTTCTACGGCCAGGTCGGCGGACACCATCTGATCGGCGGGCCGGTGCCGGGCTGGCTGGTGACGCTTTCGATCGTGCAGAGCATGATGATGATCCTGCCGGTCGCCGCCTTCACGGTTAACCAGCACCTCACGCTCAAGGGCCATCTGTCGGCGCTGCGTCATTCACCGACCCTGCAGTTCCTCTGCCTCGGCGGTCTGATGTACACGGCCAGTTCGCTGCAGGGTTCGTTCGAAGCCCTGCGCAGCATGAATGCGGTCACCCATTTCACCCATTACACCGTGGCGCACGCCCACCTCGGTCTGTATGGCTTCGTGAGCATGGTGTTCTTCGGCGCGATCTACTTCGTGGTGCCGCGCATCACCGGCCGCGACTGGCCCTGGCCGCGCCTGATCGCCGCCCACTTCTGGCTCGCCGCGATCGGCATCGCGATCTACTTCGTCTCGCTGACCATCGGTGGCTGGCTGCAGGGCAGCGCGATGCTCGACGAGAGCCGCGGCTTCATGGAGTCGGTTGCGCTCACCCTGCCGTATCTCAAGGGGCGCAGCGTGGGCGGCGCCTTGATGGCACTCGGTCATGTCGTGTTCGCCGCCCATTTCGCTCGCCTGCTGATCGGCGAACGCCGCCGCGCGCAAGGCACGGCTTCACCCTTGAAGACTGCGACGGGAGCCCTGTGATGCACAGCGAAACACGTCTCGTGCTGGGCGGACTGACGACTCTCGCGGCCGCCACCGCCGCACTCGTGGTCCTGCCCTATTTCACCGTCCGCGACAGCGCGGCGGCGCCGGGTCTCGCGCCCTACACCGCAACCCAGCTCCGCGGGAGAACTCAATACATATCTCATGGCTGCATGTATTGCCATTCGCAGCAGCCGCGCACGAAGGCATTCGCACCCGACGCCAAACGTGGCTGGGGCCGCGCTACCGTCGCCGGCGACTATGCCTACGACGACCCGCCCCTGCTCGGGACGATGCGCACCGGACCCGACCTCATGAACATCGGCGCACGGCAACCGAGCGATCAATGGCATCTGGGCCACCTGTACCAGCCGCGCGCCTATGTGCCGAACAGCATCATGCCGGCCTATCCCTTCCTGTTCGAGATTCGCGACAAGGCCGAAGCGGGCGAGACGGTCGTCACGCTGCCACCGGGCTTTGCCCCCGAAGGCAAGGTCGTGGTCGCACGCCCCGAGGCACTCGAGCTGGTGAGCTACCTGAAATCGCTCGACCGCAGCTATCCGGCGGTCGAGGCCGCAACGAACTGAGCACCAGGAGATCGCGATGAGCAATCCCGACATCCTGCCGCAGCAGCGGCGCGAGAACCCCGACCCGGAAGAACGCACCACGCCGGTCCCCTGGCCGGTGCTGGCGCTCGCGGCGGCGCTGGCCGCATTCGGCGTCGACTATATCTCCCACGCCGATCTGGGCGCGCCGTCGGCCTGGGGTGACGGGCGCAGCCTCGCCGAACTTGCCGGCGACAAGCCCGTGGCGGGCGCGAAACTCGACGGCGGGGCAATCTACGCGGCAAGGTGCACGGCCTGCCACCAGGCCACGGGCCAGGGCCTGCCGGGCGTATTTCCGCCGCTGGCCGGCTCCGAGTGGGTGGCCGGCAAACCCGGCACGCTCGCGGCAATACTGCTGCATGGCATCAACGGCACGATCAAGGTCAATGGACAGTCCTACCAGGGCGCGATGCCGGCCTTCGGCGCTTCGCTCGGCGATGCCGAGATCGCCGCGGTGCTGACCCATATCCGCAGCCAGTGGGGCAATGCCGCCGGGCCGATAGGCACTGACACGGTGGCTGAAGTTCGCACACGCCTTGCCGACCGAACCGATCCCTTCGCTGGTGGCGATGAGCTCGCCGCGCTTCCGTGAGGCCGACATGAGCGACTCCGACAGCTCGACCCCACTCAACCGCCAGGCCCTGCACGAACTGGTGCACGCCTTCTATGCGGACGTGCGCCGCGACCCCTCGCTTGGCCCGGTATTCGATGCAGCCATCGGCGCGCACTGGGACACCCATCTCGAGCGCATGGTCGAGTTCTGGTCGACCATGATGCTCGATACGCGCGGCTTCGCCGGCAACGTCTATGGCACGCACATGAAGCTCGAGGGCGTCGAGCCGGCGCACTTCGAGCGCTGGATGACGCTGTGGTATCGCCATACCGCGCACGGTTTCAAGGCAATGGACCGGCAGCGGCTGCGCGAAACCGCGGGGATGATCGGACGCAGCCTGTTCTTCGGCTTCTTCAGTGCCTCGGCACGATTCATTGCCGACGAGCAGGGCCGCGTGCGCATCGAGCGGGGCTGATCGGTGAGCGCACCGGCCTCCCCGGACTACCCTGCCGGCTCCGAGACCCCGGCGCTGCTGGCACCGATGCTCGTCGCGCTGTTGCTGCTGATCGCATTCATCGCCCTCGCCGGCCAGCTCACCCGCGGCTTCGAGTTCTGGACCTTCGAATCGCTGCGACGCGATGACGCCGCCGCTGGGCGTCTGCGCGCCCCCCCGGCGCTGCTTGCAAGCCCGCAGGGACGCATGCCGACGCCCTGGCCGGGCAGGCACGGCGAGATATTTCTGGTCGATTTCATCTACACCCGATGTCCTACCGTCTGCAGCGCGCTCGGCGCCGAGTACACCCGCATGCAGGCCGCGCTGCGCCAGCGCTTCGGTGCGCAGAGCCCGGTTCGACTGGTGTCGATCGCCTTCGACGCCGAGCACGACACGCCGGCCGCGTTACAGGCCTATGCGGCGCAACACCGACAGGATGCCCGGCTGTGGCTCATCGCCAGCCCGGTCGATTCGGCGCAGCGGCACCGGCTGCTGCGCGCGCTGGGGGTGGTCGCGGTGCCCGATGGCTTCGGCGGCTTCGTCCATAACGGTGCAATCCATCTCATCGACGCGGACGGCACGCTGCGCGGGATATTCGACCTCGATGAATGGCCGCAGGCCCTCGAGCGGGCCATTGCACTCACTGCGGACCTGGCGGCGTGAGCGCCGCAACCCGCCCGCGGCTCGGTGGCCTCCTTGCCTGCATGCCGCTGCTGCTGCTCGTCGCACCGCTTCGCCACACGCTCGAAGGCAGCATGGCGCTGCACATGCTGATCGAACTGCCGATGCTGTTTGTCGCGGGCGGGGCCGCCGAAGGCATGCTCCGGCACAAATCGCGACTGGCCGGGCTGGCGCAGCGCTTCGACGCCTACGGCCTTCTCGGGCTGGCACTCGCCAGTTGCATCGCCGCGCTGTGGATGATCCCTTCGATGCTCGACCTGAGCCTGCTCGACGCCCGGGTGCAGGGCGCGAAATATCTCGCGTGGTGGCTGGCCGGGTTCTTATCCTGTTCGAGCTGGCGTCGTGCGGCGCCGGAACTCGCGGCCTTCTTCCTCGGCAATACGGCCTGGATGCTTGCCACCGCCGGCCTGCTCTACCAGGACGCGCCGCAGCGGCTATGCGTGAGCTACCTGCAGGACGAGCAGGTCATCAGCGGCCAGGGGCTGGTTGCGCTTTCGCTGCTCGTCGGCGCGCTTGCCATCGCGCGGCTGGTCGCGAGGCCGGGCCAAGGCGTGGCGCCGCTCACCGCTCGCTCCACGCCCAACGCCGGCTTCAACCCGCCGAGCGTTTGCCGCGCGCCGCGGGCGACGAGATCAGCGGAATGATGCGCCGCCCCACCGAGCTGTCGATGCCCAGCAGCGATGCGGCCACGCTGGGCGAGGCGACCGCATCGCGAAGCGTCATCCGGTCGAGCTCGAGCATGAAGGCATCGAGCGCCCGGCGCAGGCCGCGGGTGAGATTGCAGGCCGGCGAGATTGCGCAACAGCTCTCCTTGCCCTCCTCGAAACACTCGACGAGTGCGAAATCGCCTTCGGCGATGCGTACCACCATGCCGATCGAGATCGCTTCGGGCGCACGCGCCAGGCGCACGCCGCCGCTGCGGCCGCGAACGGTCTCGAGCAGGCCTGCCGCCCCCATCTGATGCACGATCTTCATCAGGTGATTGCGTGAGATATCGTAGGCCCCGGCGATTTCCTCGATGGTCGTGAGGGCGCCGCTCTCGTGTCGCAGGCTCAGGTACATCAGGACGCGCAGCGTGTAGTCGGTGTAGACGGTGAGTCTCATGGGTTGCGCAGTTCAGGCAGGTGATTCAGGCGAGCATAGCCCCCTGCCCCACCGCTGGCAAACGAGCGCTCAGGCAGTGCTCTGGTCCTCGCCGATCAGGATGCGCGTATCCGACAGGTAGTAGTGCGGTGGAATCTCGAGGTTGTCGGGAGCCGGCTTGTTCTTGTACACCCGCCCGGCCAGATCGAAGGTCGAGCCGTGGCAGGGGCACAGGAAGCCGCCCGGCCAATCCTGGCCGAGACCGCTCGCGGCACCGGCCGCGAACTTCTCGCTCGGCGAGCAGCCCAGATGGGTGCAGATTCCCACCGCGATCAGGTATTCGGGCTTGATCGAGCGATGCGCATTGTGGGCGTACTCGGGCTGCATCGGCCGCTCCGACGAGGGATCGAGCAGATCGTCCTCGATGGTTTCCAGCCCCGCCAGCATCTGCGGCGTGCGGCGCAGGATCCACACCGGTTTTCCCCGCCATTCGACGGTCATCATCTCGCCCGGGGCGAGATTGCCAATATCCGCCTCGACCGGGGCACCCGCCGCCCGAGCACGCTGTGAAGGGGTCAGGCTGGCGACGAAGGGCACCGCGGCGGCAACCGCGAGCGAGCCCCCCACGGCAGAGGTCGCAACCAACAAGCGGCGCCGCGAA
The DNA here is from genome assembly GCA_024235595.1 of Zoogloeaceae bacterium. Taxonomy (GTDB): domain Bacteria; phylum Pseudomonadota; class Gammaproteobacteria; order Burkholderiales; family Rhodocyclaceae; genus Cognatazoarcus. Next base: position 33,027 of record JACKMC010000013.1, read on the forward strand.
TCCAGTGATTGTTCCATGTCCATGTTCTCCGTTGTCAAACTCGAGGGGAGGCAAGTCCCGGGACGGTAACGAACGCCGGGGAGACGGACGGTCCGACAGGAGAAACCGCAATGAGCCGGAACACGCGCGGGGCCGATCCCGAGACTTGCCTGCTGCATGCAATGCAAGTCGCGGGCCAGTTGCGGAGAACGGGCCCAAGTCCTTGCTGTGTCATGGGTCTTTTCCTTGCCGGAAAATTCACGGGGCCGAACCTGGGTGCCACCAAGGTCAAATCCGACAGCATCCTGCTGGCAGTGCGCCAGATGTGGCAGCGCCTCCGCGCTCAAGCGCTTGCGCCGATGCCGCAGGCCCTGAGCTTGCGATAAAGGGTTCGTTCGGAGATCCCGAGCTGCTGTGCGAGAGCCTTGCGGCTGCCGCTGTGAGCGGCCAGCGCCCTCGCCAGCGCCTCGCACTCGAGGCCGGCAAGGCCTTGCGGTGCGCCCGCGGACGTCCCGCCGGCGATGTTGGGCGGCGCCGCCGACGCCCCTTCCACGATTTCCCGCGCGAGGTGCTCGACGCCGATCTCCTCGCCGTCGCACATCAGGCTCGCGCGTTCGAGGACGTTTCGCAGCTCGCGCACATTGCCGGGGAAGGGATAGGTGCACAGCAGCGCCTCGGCCGCCGCGCTCAGATGCATTGGCCGCGGCGTCGCGAGTCGCTCCAGCAAGCCGCGCGCGAGCAGCGCGATATCGCTGACTCGCTCGCGCAGCGGCGGGATGGCGATCGGGAAGGTATTCAGGCGATAGTAGAGATCCTGGCGGAAACTGCCCTCCGCCACCATCTCGCGCAACGAACGGTGAGTGGCCGAGACGACCCGGATATCCGCCTTGCGCAGCTCGGTCGAGCCCACCCGTCGATAGGTTCCGGTCTCCAGCAGGCGCAGCAGCTTGACCTGCATCCCGAGCGGAATGTCACCCACCTCGTCGAGGAAGAGGGTGCCGCCGCTGGCGGTCTCGATGAGGCCCACCTTGCGTGCCGTGGCGCCGGTAAAGGCGCCGCGTTCGTGGCCGAAGAGTTCGCTCTCGAACAGCGTTTCGGGCAGGCCGGAACAATCGACCGCGATGAACGGCCGTTCGGCCCTCTTGCTGGCCTGATGGATCGCATTCGCGACCAGTTCCTTGCCGCTGCCTGACTCGCCCTGAAGCAGCACCGTGGCCTCCGAAGGCGCGACCCGGGCCACCAGACCGAGCATCTCCTGGAAGCGCGGCGCGCGGCCGATGAGGCCGTGCTTGTCGTCGAGCCCGCGGGCAACCTGCAACGGCTCCATCTTCTCGACGAAGAAGGCGATCTCGCCCGCGCTGTCGCGAAGCGGCGAGAGCTCGATGTTTACATACTCCTCGCCACGCGGTGTGTGGTGCAGGTGCAGCACCTTCTCGCGCCGCCCCGAGGCGAGGCTTTGCGCCAGCGGACAGCTCTCGCCGGCCTGGTCGCAGGGCACGCTGTAGTGGTGCGAGACCTCGTAGCAGGTGCGCCCGATCACGCTGCGGGCGCTGCCGCTCATGCGGCGATAGGCCTCGTTGGCGGAGATGATGCGGTACTGCCGGTCGAACAGGATGTGTGGTTCGGCAAGGGACTCGAGGAAGGATTCGAGCTCGCTGAGCGGGCGGATCGAGGCGGTCATGACTGTCATTATTGACACATTGGACTGCCATTATTCGCCGCCACCTTGGCGGACGTCAATCCGAAATGCCAGAAACGCAAGAAAACCGCTGCCATCTCAGAGACTTGCGAATCACCGACCTCCTGGCACGGAACTTGATAACGCTTTGGGTGAGTTCCAAGGAAATCCCCTATGCCAGACCGCACACTTTCCCGCGAGTTGATCCTCATCGTCTTGATCAAGCTCGTCGTGCTGACCGCCCTGTGGTGGTTCTTCATCCGCGACGCCCGCGTCGTGGTTGTAGTGCCCGCTGGCGGCGGTGCGCTGAGCGCCGCTCCGGTGCACCGCGACTCTGAACCCACACGTCCGCAACCCCACGGAGGCCCCAATGGTGTCTGAACAACTCGTAGATCTGTCGCGACTGCAGTTTGCCGCGACGGCGCTATACCACTTCCTGTTCGTGCCACTGACCATCGGCATGACCTGGATACTGGTAATCATGGAGTCGGTCTACGTGATGACCGGCAAGCCCATCTACAAGGACATGACCCGCTTCTGGGGCAAGCTCTTCGGCATCAACTTCGCGCTCGGCGTGACCACCGGCCTGACGCTGGAGTTCCAGTTCGGCACCAACTGGGCCTACTACTCGCACTACGTCGGCGACATCTTCGGCGCGCCGCTGGCGATCGAGGGCCTGATGGCCTTCTTCCTCGAGTCGACCTTCATCGGCCTGTTCTTCTTCGGCTGGGACCGGCTCTCGCGGCGCCAGCATCTGTTGGTCACCACCCTCATGGCGATCGGCACCAACCTCTCCGCGCTGTGGATCCTGATCGCCAACGGCTGGATGCAGAATCCCGTAGGTGCCGAATTCTCGGCCATCACCATGCGCATGGAGATGGTCGATTTCTGGGCGGTGGTGTTCAACCCGGACGCCCAGGCCAAGTTCGTGCATACCGTGTCTGCCGGCTACGTCACCGGCGCGATGTTCGTGCTCTCGATCTCGGCCTGGTACCTGCTCCGGCGCCGTGACGTCGAGTTTGCCAAGCGCAGCTTCCGCATCGCCGCAGCCTTCGGCCTCGCCTCGGCGCTGTCGGTGATCGTGCTCGGCGACGAATCCGGCTACACCGTGGGCGAAGCCCAGCAGACCAAGATGGCGGCGATGGAGGCGATGTGGGAGACCGAGCCGGCGCCGGCCGGCCTCAAGCTCATCGCCGGCATCAATGAAGCCGAGATGAAAAACGACTGGGAGATCGAGATTCCCTGGCTACTGGGCCTGATCGGCACCCGTTCGCTGGACAAGGAGCTGCCGGGCATCAAGGAGATCATCGCCCACAACCGCGAGCGCGTGATCTCGGGCATCGAGGCGGTCAAGGCGCTCGACCTGGTGCGTGCCAACCCCAAGGACCAGGCCGCCAAGGAGCGCCTGCTGGCCCACCAGCCGGATCTCGGCTTCGGCCTGTTGCTGCGCAAATACGTCGCCTCGATGGACGAGGTCACGCCCGAGCTCATCGACCGCGCCGCGGCCGACACCATTCCGCGCGTCACCCCGCTGTTCTGGGGCTTCCGCCTGATGGTGGCGCTCGGTTTCGCGATGGCCGCGCTGTTCAGCCTGGCGCTGTTCTACTCGATCAAGGGCAGCTTCGCCGAGAAGCCCTGGCTGCTGCGCTGGGCCCTGTGGTCGCTGCCGATGCCATGGATCGCCTGCGAGGTCGGCTGGTTCGTGGCCGAGTACGGCCGCCAGCCCTGGACCATCTATGGCGTGCTGCCGACCCACCTGTCGGTGTCCACCCTCTCGGTGTCTTCCCTCTACGGTTCGCTGGCCGGCTTCGTCGGCTTCTACACCCTGCTGCTCATCGTCGAGATGTACCTGATGGTGAAGTTCGCCCGCCAGGGGCCCGGCAGTCTCGGCACCGGCCGCTATCTCAACGAAGTCGCACACGCCTGAACAGGAGCGAAATCCAATGATCATCGATTACCCGACCCTCAAGGTCATCTGGTGGCTGCTGGTAGGCGTGCTGCTGGTCGGCTTTGCCATCATGGACGGTCACGACATGGGCGTGGGCACGCTGCTGCCCTTCGTCGGCAAGAACGACGAGGAGCGACGCGTCATCATCAACACCGTCGGTCCGCACTGGGACGGCAACCAGGTATGGTTCGTCACCGGCGGCGGCGCGATCTTCGCCGCCTGGCCGCTGGTCTACGCCACCGCCTTCAGCGGTTTCTACTGGGCCATGCTGGCGGTGCTGTGGGCGCTGTTCTTCCGCCCGGTGGGCTTCGACTACCGCAGCAAGATCGACAACGCGAGCTGGCGCAGCACCTGGGACTGGGGCCTGTTCGTCGGTGGCGCGGTGCCCCCGCTGATCTTCGGCGTGGCCTTCGGCAATCTGCTGCAGGGCGTGCCCTTCAACTTCGACAGCAATCTCGTCTCCTACTACACCGGCTCGTTCTGGGGCCTGCTCAACCCCTTCGCGCTGCTCACCGGCGTGGTCAGTACCGCGATGATCACCTTCCACGGCGCGATCTACCTGATGCACCGTACCGAAGGCGAGATCCAGCGCCGCAGCCGCAACGCCGCGCTGTTCTTCGGCTTGCTGATGCTGGCCGGCTTTTCGGCGGCCGGGGTGTGGCTGCAGTGGATACCGGGCTATGCGATCGCCTCGGCAATCGACCCCTCGGCCCTTCCCGATCCGCTCGCCAAGGAAGTGGTGCGCGAGGCGGGTGCGTGGATGAGCAACTACCGCAGCATGCCGGCCACCATGGCGCTGCCGGTGCTGGCCTACCTCGGAGCGATCGCCGCCTTGCTGCTGGCATTCAGGGGACGCACCCTGGCGGCGTTCGTTGCCTCATCGCTGGCCATCGTCGGCGTGATCGGCACGGCGGGCATGTCGATGTTCCCGTTCGTCATGCCCTCATCGACCGACCCGCGCTCCAGCCTCACCGTGTGGGACAGCGTCTCGAGCCATCTCACCCTGTCGATCATGTTCTTCGCAACCCTGATCTTCATGCCCATCATCATTGCCTACACAAGCTGGGCCTACTCGGTGATGGCCGGCAAGGTCACCGCTGCCTATGTGCGCGAAAACAGCCACTCGGCCTACTGAACCGGAAAAGGACAAATCATCATGTGGTATTTCACCTGGGTACTGGGCATCGGCTTCGCGGTGCTGCTCGCGATCCTCAACGCAATGTGGGGCGAGAACGAGGAGGCACGCAACCATGGCCGCCGCAACTGAGCCGCGCCGCGAGCCCGCGGCGACGCCGGGGCGCGGCCCCGGGCTCGCCTGGCTGCCGCTGCTGGCCGCCATTGCGATCACCCTCGCCGTCACCATCTATCCGCCGATGCTGACCGGTAGCGACGGCCATGCCGATCACACCGCGGCGATGCTGGCGATGTGGTCGATGAGCGCCGGCTTCGTGCGCGGCACCGGCTTCCTGCCACGCAACCGCGTGCTGCGCCTGGCGCTTTCCGGCTGGGCCTGCCTGTTCGCGCTGGGCCTCACGGTGCTGCGCTTGATGAGTTGAGGAGCGTGCGATGTTGTTTCGTCAGCTTCACGATGCCGCGAGCAACACCCTTACCTACCTGCTGGCAGACACCGAGGAGCAGGAAGCGGCGGTGATCGACCCGGTGCCGGGACAGTCCGAGCTCCTTCTGGCCCTGCTCGGCGAACACGACTTGCGGCTGCGCTATGTGCTGCGCACCCATGTTCATCAACCCGATCGGCGGCCCTGCGCGGCGCTGTGCCGCCATACCGGCGCGCAGACCGTCATCGGCAACGGTGCGCCGCATGAGCAGCCCGGCCAACGGGTGGCCCACGGCGCCACCCTGGTGCTCGGCAACGAGGTGCTGCGGGTGCTCGCCACGCCCGGCCATACACCCTGCAGCGTCAGCTACCTGTGGCGAGACCGGCTGTTCTGCGGCGACACCATCGAGATCGACGGTTGCTGCGAGCAGACCGACGAGTCGAATGCGGGCCAGCTCTTCGACAGCGTCACCCAGCGCATCTTCATGTTGCCTGACGAGACCCTGATCTTTCCCGGCCACGATCGCGGCGGACGCAGCATCTCCACGGTGCGCGAGGAACGATCGCGCAACCGCGCATACAACGGCCGCAGCCGCGAGACCTTCATCACCGACGTCGGCCTGCGACGCCTCGCCCGCGCACCCGCACGCCGCCTCTTCGACGAGAACGAACATGAGACACGCTGAATGCAAGCCGGCGCCTTGTCGCCCCGAAACCCTCTACGCACGACTCGGTGGCGAGCCCGCCATCGGCCGGCTCGTCGATCGCATCTACCACTGGATGCAGGTGCTGCCCGAGGCAAGCGATGTGCTGGCGATGCACCACGCCGACCTTGGCGAAGTCAAGGCGCGGCTGCGCGCCTTCCTGTCCGGCTGGCTGGGTGGACCCGAACGCTTCCGCGCGTCCTATGGCGAACCACGCATGCGCCGCCGCCATTTCGCCTTTGCCATCGACAACGCCGCCCGCGACGGCTGGATGCTTTGCCTGCGCCGCGCGGTAGACGAGGAGGTCGAGGACCCGCAGCTTGGCGCAGAGCTGAAGGCTGCATTCCAGGCCATGGCGGATCATCTTCGAAATACCGCATCTTCCCGCGACCCGCGGCCGCGTCCCGATTTCGGACACGGCGCTCGCGCCGCTCACCCGCACCATGGAGCCTGCCAAGCATGAAAGACGTCCTGCTCGCCAGCAAGTACCCGATCCACATGCTCGAACTGAGCAAGGACGAGACGCCGCACGCTTCGCTCGACGAGCTGCTGCGCGCCCTCGAGGCGAGGCTCGAAGCCGACCCGCAGGCCGCCCTGATCGCGGTCTTCGACCACTACGCGCATACCACCCTGATGGGAGGGGAGATCCGGCCGGACATCCTCGCGGCGAAGAACCTGGTGTTCTGCTTCGGCGCAAAGCTGCCCGATCCGACCATGCTCGCGGTGCGCCCGCGCTCCATCGGCATCGCCGAGTTGCCCGACCGCTACGTCATAAGCTTTCTCGAGGCCCCCATGCCGGAGGCGAACGAGAAGATGGTGGCGTGGGTAAAAGCGCTGCGCCGCAACTAGAGAATCCGTCAAAACACTCTGGAGCTCCCATGTCCAAGCCCAATATCTGCATCCTCGGCGCCGGTTTTGCGGCCCTCACTGCGGTCCGGGAGCTTCGCAAGCGCTCAGCCGACGTGCGCATCACCCTGATCGCCCCGCGCCCCGAGTTCATCTACCTGCCGAGCCTGATCTGGATTCCGACCGGGCTGCGCAAGGGCGATGACCTGCGCGTAGCGCTCGAGCCCTTCTTCTCGCGCCATGCGGTGGACTATGTGCGGGCGAGCGTCACCGGCGTAAGCGACGGCGGACGGCGGGTCCACACCGACTCAGGCGAGTACCGCAACGATGCCCTGCTGATCGCCTCGGGCGGGCGTTTCATCAAGAAGCTGCCCGGCATCGAGCACGCGATCACCCTGTGCGAAGGCATTCCCGCCGCCGAGCGCATTCGCGAGCGCATCCTGGCAATGGATCGCGGTCGCATCGCACTCGGCTTCGGCGGCAATCCGAACGAGCCCTCGGCAATGCGCGGCGGTCCGATGTTCGAGCTGCTGTTCGGACTGGAACGCTGGCTGCGGCGCCAGAAGCGTCGCGACAGGATCGAACTCACGTTTTTCAATGCCGCGGCAGAACCCGGCCGGCGGCTGGGCGAAGGGGCGGTCAAATCGCTGCTCGCCGAGATGGGCCGCCGGCGGATCGACACACATCTGGGCCACAAGCCGCTTCGCTTCTCCGAATCGGGAGTGGACACCGATGCCGGTCACATCGAGGCCGACCTGATTCTCTTCATGCCCGGCCTCACCGGCCCCGCATGGCTTGGCGACAGTGAATTGCCGGCTTCGCCCGGCGGCTTCGTAAAGGCGGACGAGCACTGCTCGGTCGAGGCCTGCGAGCGGGTCTTCGTTGCCGGCGACGCGGGCAGCTACCCCGGCCCCGACTGGCTCCCGAAGCAGGCCCACATGGCGGATCTGCAGGCCCGTGCGGCGGCGCAGAACCTGCTCGCCACGCTCGCCGGCCAGGCGCCGCGCGCGACCCCCAAGCCCGAACTCATCTGCATCGTCGACAGCTACGACGCCGGCATGCTCGTCTACCGCAGTCCGCGGCGCAGCTTCATGCTGCCGTCGAGCCGCGTGCTGCATTGGTCGAAGCGCTATTTCGAGTCGCATTACCTCAAGGCCATCCGATGACCCGCAGATCTGGCCAGGGCTGCCGAGCGAAACCTCGCTGCGACCTGCTTCACGGTGCTGCGATCGGGCTTCGGCCGCGCCGGCAAGCATCGCCATGGCCTATGCAGGCGATAGGAAGAATCAACTTCATTATAAATTAGCATTTGCTTATATTGATTTCACCGCAGATCAACGAAGCAAGGAGTAACAACATGGACAATAACCAGCAGCAATGCCCATCCTTCCCGCGGATCAATGAACCCGCCCCCGCCTTCAAGGCCGAGACGACGTTCGGACCTCGCAGCCTCGAGGACTATCGTGGCAAGTGGCTCATCCTGTTCTCGCACCCCGCCGACTTCACGCCGGTGTGCACCACCGAGTTCATGGGCTTCGCACGCGCAGCGGACACCTTCCGCAGCATGAACTGCGAATTGCTCGGTCTGTCGATCGACAGCCTGTTCTCACATCTGGCCTGGACCCGCAGCATCAAGCAGAACTTCGGCGTAGAGATCACTTTCCCGATCATCGAAGACCTGAAGATGGAGGTCGCCAGGGCCTACGGGATGATTCATCCGGGAGCGGGTGACACCTCTGCGGTGCGTGCAACCTTCTTCATCGACCCCGAAGGAAAGCTGCGCGCGATGGTCTACTACCCGATGAGCAACGGCCGCTCGATCGACGAGTTCGTACGTCTCCTGCAGGCGCTGCAGACCAGCGATGCCAACGGCGTGGCCACGCCAGAGAACTGGAAACCGGGAGAGGCGGTGATCGTCCCGCCGCCGAAGACCGCCGAAGCCGCCGAGAAACGCGCATCGGAAGGCTACGACTACGTCGATTGGTATTTCTCGAAGAAGACCCTGTAAGCAGCAGCATGCGGCCGCGATCCGGTGAAAGGATCGCGGCCGCGCTTCAGTCAACGCATCGGGATCCTCCACCTAAGAACATCACCTCCGGCCGAAGCACACATGAGCAGCGCAAACCCCACCGACCACACCGCCACCCCGGCCCTGCAGGCTAGCCGGCTGGCACACTTCCCGATCTCGCTGTTCTCCATCGTGATGGGGACCGCGGGGCTCGCGATTGGCTGGCAGAAAGCCGCACATTTGCTGGGCTGGCCCAACGCCGTCGGGCTTGCTCTCACGCTGCTCGCGAGCGTCGTCTTCGCCATCACCGCGATCTTCTATGCAGCCAAGCTCGCGCGCCATCCCGAGGCGGTCGCGGCAGAGCGCCTGCATCCGGTGCGGATGAACTTCTTCCCCACCTTCTCGATCGGCATCCTGCTGCTGGCAATCGCCTGGAGTGGCCCCGCGCCGGCCGCGGCAGGCTGGCTGTGGGCCGCCGGCGCAGCCGTTCATCTGGCCTTCACCTTGATGACGATGAGCAGCTGGATCCATCACACCCATTTCGAAGTCCATCATCTCAACCCCGCCTGGTTCATTCCGGTGGTCGGCAACATCATCGTTCCGGTGGTCGGGGTGCGCTACGCTCCGGTCGAGATCTCGTGGTTTTTCTTCAGCATCGGCCTGGTGTTCTGGATGATCCTGTTCACCGTGGTGATGTACCGCCTGTTCTTCCACGCACCGCTCGCGCTGCGTCTCACGCCGACCCTGTTCATCCTGCTGGCACCTCCGTCGGTGGGCTTCATCGCCTACAGCAACCTGGTCGGCGGGCTCGATGCCTTCGGCCACATCCTTTACCACACGGCCCTGTTTCTGGCGCTGCTGCTCGCAAGCAACGCGCTGCGCTTCTTTCGCATCCCGTTCTTCGCCTCGGCGTGGGCCTATTCCTTCCCGCTGGCGGCGCTGAGCATTGCCACGCTTCGCATGGCGGAGCTGGGCGGCAGCCCCTTCTTCGGCGTGCTGGGCGGCGCGCTTCTGGTGCTCACCAGCGGCGTCATCGCGCTCCTCGCCGCGCGCACCGTCAAGGCCATTGCGGCGGGCGAGATCTGCAAACCCGAATGACTCGGCGTGGCGCGCTGGCAGTCGAAGCGCGCTTCGCACATACTCGCAGGCAATCATCCCAGAGGAGCCTGCAAGTGACCGAAACCAGTTCGCTCGCCATTCCCGCGTTCGCTGCGCCCACACTGCCGGTCGCGGACGGCAATACGCAATTCCCGGTACGTCGCGTCTTCTGCGTTGGGCGCAACTACGCGGCACACGCCCGCGAGATGGGCGCCGACCCGCAGGCCGAGCCGCCCTTCTTCTTCATGAAGCCGGCCACCGCGGTACAACACCACGGCCGTATCGCCTACCCGACCCGCACCGAGGACTATCACCACGAGGTCGAGCTGGTCGTCGCACTGTCGAACGGCGGACGCGACATCCCGGTGGTGGCGGCGCTCGACAGGGTCTTCGGTTACGGCGTCGGGCTCGACCTGACCCGTCGCGACGTTCAGGCCGCGCTCAAGAAGTCGGGAAAATCCTGGGAGATGGGCAAGTGCGCAGACCAGTCCGCCCCGGTCTCGGCGATCACTCCGGTGGCGACATGCGGACATCCAGCGAGTGGTGCAATCCGCCTCACGGTGAACGACAGGATCGTGCAGCAGGGTGACCTCGCGGACATGATCCTGGATGTGCCGCACATCATCGCCGAGCTATCCACCTGGTTCGAACTCATGCCCGGCGACCTGCTCTTCACCGGCACCCCGGAAGGCGTGGGACCGCTCCAAAGGGGCGATCACCTGCTCGCCGAAGTATCCGGCCTCGCAAGGCTCGAGCTGGAGCTGGTGTAGCCCGGCGCGGCGGGCGGGCCGTCGCGCATTGCATCACCTGCCTGCATCGCTCCTTGCGGCCGGGAATTTCTTCGTCTAGCCTGATTGCATAAGGCTTTCTGGCCTGCCACCCTTTCCGACCACGGGATCGAGGCAATGACAGGTGACGCATAGGTTCGATAACCGGGCGGCTGGCGCCTGGCGGTGGCGCAAGCGGCTTTGCAGGTCGCTCCTTCGCGCCACCGTCGTGTTCATGATCGGCGCCACGGTCCTGAACGTCACCGGACTCGACAAGATGTTCGGCGAGTGGTCGCAGATCATCGCCGGCCACCTGCTCAAGGACACCTACGGCAAGAAGGCCCAGAAGGACACTGTCGTGGTGCTCTTCAGCGAGGAAGATCTCAGGCGGCTCGAGACCTACTTTCCGGTTCCCTACGCGGTCCATGGCGATGTCCTGAACGCCATTTCGCTGTATTCGCCGCGCGCGGTATTCATCGACTTCGCCTTTGGCGACGAAGCGCGGCCAGACGATTCGCGGCCCGAGCTGCTCGCCGGAGTCGATGCGCTCACCTGTCGGGGCGCAGCGGCGGATTGCCATCCAGTCGACGTTTTCCTTGCGGTGGTAGGCCGCGGGTGCCCGCCCGCGGAGCAGACACCGGAATGCGGCCAGCCGCAGCGCAATCGCTGGGGCCTGCTGGCCGAACTCGACGAGCGCCTGTGCATCGCGCCGGACGGCGACCCCGGGTATTGTCGTGGCAGGGGGCCGGTCCCGGTGAACGTGAACATCCTGCCGCCGGACGCCGAGGAAGGCGTGCTCAACTATCACGCCTACGGCTCCGACGGCGCCGACGGCGCCACCTGCTCCGCACGGGGCTGCGACGTGAAACCACCGCTGTCGCCCGCCTTCGCCCTTGCGGGTGTCTGGACGCCCGCCGTCTCACCCATCGAGATCGTGTGGATCGACAGGCCGCCAGCCCCAAGCAGGGCGGATGACATGTGCCGGCCACGGCCGCTGCTCGAGCTCCTGTCGAAGGGCAAGGCGAGCGTAATCGCCCGTTGCCCCTACACCGACTTTCTCCATGTCAGCCAGCTTCTCGAGGATTCAAAAGGCGAACTGTCGCCGCGTCTGCAAGGCAAGCGGGTGATCTACGGCGCCGATTTCAGGCTCGCCGGCGACCGCCTCCCGGTCGCCCTCTATGGTGAGCTCCCGGGGGCATTCGTCCATGCCATGGCCCTCGACAACCTGCTGACCTTCGGCGATGGGGCAAAGCGCCCGGCACCGAAGAACGACTGGCCGCTGGTCGCGATGGCGCTTTTCGTGGGTTTCGTGCCGCGATCGCCGCTTCGCCAGGTAAATATCCTGGATCGCTGGCGTGTCATGCGCTTGGTCCTGTTCGTCATCGTGCTCGCAAGCCTGCCGGCCCTGTTCTGGCTGGCAAGCACCCCGCAAGCGCCGGTCGCCCTCATCTGCATGGCGCTTGCCTATCTATTGATTCGCAGCTTCTTCGAACCCCTGATGCTTGTCATCGGTGTGACCAGTCTGGGCGCCGCCTGGGTGTCATATTGCCTGTTGAACTTCGGCCCGGTGAACATCATCTCGATGATCGCGATGTTCGAACTCGCCCGCCTCGCTCAGGCGGTGATCGACGACTGGCATGCAAAAGCCTCTGCGCTCGACGCCGACCTCGCCCTGGACGAAGTGCCCCGCTGGGTTCGCGGCTTCGTCAATCTGCTGCACCGCATCCTGAACACCCTCGACTCGAAAGGAGACTTCGAATGCAAACAACCGGTGTCGGAAAGATCCTCACAGTGCTCGCCCTGAGCTTGCCCGGTGTCGGTGTCGGCGCGGCATGGGCAACCGAAGTCATCCACATCAAGACGCCCGCCATCAAGCTCTACGAGAGCAGCGCCTCCGGCGCGAGCTTCCGCTCCATCAGCAGGCAGGATGCCGAGACATCCCTGCCCTGGCCGGTGAAGGCCGGCCCGCAAAAGGGCATGCTCCAGGTCGTGGTCGGCGGACAGCCGGTCTGGGTCAAGATATTCGCGATCAGGACGGACACCCCCGTCAGCTCGAAGGTCACCGCAACCCCCCTGGCGCCCGGCGCTCGCGACCACATCGGGGGTGTCACCCGCGCCATCAAGGAGCCAAGCCGATGAAATCGACCACCGTATTGCTTGCGCCCCTGTGCGCCCTGCTGCTCAATGCCTGCGTCACCACCCAGGGCGCTGGCCCGGGCGCAAAGGATGAAGGCGCCACCAGCATTGCAAGCGTCTTTGCGCCGGTGACGAAGCTCTTCTCCACGCCCGGCAGCGACGCCCCGCTCTACGAACAGTTGGCCCAGGGTAGCTACCAGCCCTCGGAGATGGCGATTGGTGTCGACAAGGATCTCGCACAGCGACGTGGTCGCGGGCTTGGCTACGTGCGCCAGCGCGAACTCGAGGCGAAGCTCGCCGACATCCACCAGCGGATCCTCAAGGCCAGTGGCATCGACGGCGTGCCGGGAGAAGTCATGATTCTCGCCAATCCCGCGCCTGAAGCCCTGTCCACGCCCGATGGCAACATCTATATCGCGATGCAATGGCTGCGCTCGGTGGACAGCGAGGATGAACTGGCCGCGATTATCGCGCACGAAACCTCGCATGTGCTGTTGCACCACCACAGCTCCGACATGGTCAACCACATGCAGAAGCGGCTCGAGACCCTGCAGCAGACCGGAATCGCGGTAAAGAACCAGATCGAGAAGGTAGACGTCGCATCGAAATCCGACACCAAGTCGATGCGCCGGACGATCCTCGCCACCGAGCTGACGCAGAAGCTGGTGCTGCCCGTCTGGAGTCGGCGCCAGGAAACCGAGGCCGACCTGCTGGGCCTCGACCTGCTCATCAAGGCGGGTTACTCGCCGCTGGCGATGTCCTCGATGCTCGAGAAACTCGACGCCTGGGAGAAGGCCAACACCGAACAGGACGAGGCCTTCCAGCGCCGCATCAGCGAGCTCGCCATGCAGGACCTCGCCCAGGCACTGAAGCTGGTTTTCTCGCGTGCCGTGGCGGATTTCGCGAGCAACCACCCGCCCACCGACGCACGTCTCGAAGACCTCGCCCAATACCACCAGAAACATTACGAGTCGATCGAGATCACCGACGCCGACCCCGGGGCATGGGCGCGCTTCACCGCACGTCGATCGGTCGCCGACATGATTTCGAGCTATACCAGTGCATTCGAAGCCTACGACCTGATTCGCAGGAGCGAAGCCGCCGAAGCGATGAACAAGGCACGACGCGCTGTGAGCGGCGAGGCCCGGCGCCACGCCTATCCGAACTGGGTGGCCTCGAAGGCCTCGTCGCTGCTTGGCCGCAAGGCGGACGCCGCGCGCTATCTCAAGGTCGCGCTCGCCTCGCCCGAACCATCGGCACAGCTCTATTACGACATCATCGATGTGTACGAGTCGCAAAGGCAATACCAGAACGCGGTGTTCTGGATCGACAAGGCCGAATCACGCTTCGACGATGCGCCCGAATGGATCGTCGAACGAATCCGCCTCTATCGCAAGATGGGCAAGAAGAAGGAAGTAGCGCAGCTGTTGATCGAATGCGGAATCGATTCCCCGCAAATAAAGCGGGACTGCGACCAGGCCGCGCAGGACGAAAAACCGAGCGGCGCCTGATACGTCGCGCCGTTTCCCGCTCACCTCACAAATGGGAAACCGGCCTTGCCCCAAGTTGTGGAGCAAGGCCGGCAGAGGGTCTTGCGCTGATTGTTGGTGCCCAGAAAGGGACTCGAACCCCCACGCCTCTCGGCGCCAGAACCTAAATCTGGTGCGTCTACCAATTCCGCCATCTGGGCCCGCCGGCGCCGCGCACCGGAGAGGTCGCGATTATACACGCCGGCCCGGTTTGGGACAGCCATCGGGCGGCCCCAATCCGGGCCCGGTAGCCGGGCCCGTCCCTCCGCGTTGCGGCCCTCCCTCTGAACCTCCACCCGCCACATGCGGTCGATACAAGCAATCGGCCCGCTTTCAAGCGTATCGACGCCGACGGGCGGTCGACTAGACTGAAACGAAAAAGAGGGGGAGCCATGACAAGCGTCAGTCAGTTCCAGGTCGACTTCACGCGTTTCCTCGACCCGCAGGGTGAAGCGCTCGCACCGCTGCCCGATTTTGCGCAGGATCCGGCAGTGCTGCTGCCGCTCTACCGCGCAATGCACCTGACCCGCATCTTCGACAGCAAGGCCATCGCCCTGCAGCGCACCGGCAAGCTCGGTACCTTCGCCTCGGCGCTCGGGCAGGAGGCGGTCGGCGTCGGCGTCGCCAGCGCGATGGCCGGGGAAGATGTGCTGGTGCCCTCCTACCGTGACCACGGTGCGCAGTTCCTGCGCGGCGTGAAGATGGAGGAGGTGCTGCTTTACTGGGGCGGCGACGAGAGCGGCAGCAACTACGCGGGCCCGCGCAGCGATTTTCCGGTCTGCGTGCCGATCGCCACCCAGGTCTGTCATGCAGCCGGTGCCGCCTATGCGTTCAAGTTGCGCGAGGAAGCGCGGGTTGCGGTGTGCTTCCTCGGTGACGGTGCCACATCGAAAGGCGATTTCTACGAAGGCCTGAATTTTGCCGCGGCCTGGCAGGCGCCGATGGTGGTGATCATCAACAACAACCAGTGGGCCATCTCGGTGCCGCGCGAGCGCCAGACGGCCGCCCGCACCCTGGCGCAGAAGGCGATCGCCGCAGGCATCGAAGGCGTGCAGGTGGACGGCAACGACATCGTGGCGGTGCGCCACGCGGCACAGCAGGCGCTCGACAAGGCGCGCGACGGCGGCGGGCCGGCGGTGATCGAGGCGATCAGCTACCGCCTCGGCGACCACACCACCGCCGACGACGCGACGCGCTACCGCGATGCCGAAGCGGTGGAAAAACAATGGGCCTTCGAGCCCATCCTGCGCTTGCGCAACTACCTGCTGCGGCTCGAGGCCTGGGACGCCAAGCGCGAGGAGCAACTGGTCAAGGAATGCACCGAGGCGGTCAACGCCGCGGTCGAGGCCTATCTCGCGACCCCGCCACCGCCCGTCACGGCAATGTTCGACCAGCTCTTCGCGACGCTCCCGCCCGCCATGCAGGCCCAGCTCGACACGGCGCTGCGCTTCGAGAACAAGCAAGGAGGCGGACATGGCTGAGCTCAACCTGGTCGAGGCAGTGAATCACGCACTGGCCTACGAAATGGAGCATGACCCGGCGGTGCTGGTGCTCGGCGAGGACGTCGGCGTCAATGGCGGGGTGTTCCGCGCTACCGTCGGCCTGCAGGCGCGCTTCGGCCCCGCGCGGGTGCTCGACACGCCGCTCGCCGAGACCGCGATCGCGGGCACGGCGATCGGCATGGCGGCAATGGGGCTCAAGCCGGTGGCCGAGATCCAGTTCTCGGGCTTCATCTACCCGACCATCGATCACATCGTCAATCACGCCTCGCGGCTGCGCAATCGCACCCGCGGCCGGCTGTCCTGTCCGATGGTGTTGCGCACGCCCTCGGGCGGCGGCATCCACGCGCCCGAGCATCACTCCGAGAACCCGGAGGCCTTGTTCACCAATGTGCCGGGGCTGCGGGTGGTCGTGCCCTCCTCGCCACAGCGCGCCTACGGCCTGCTGCTGGCGGCGATCCGCGACCCCGATCCGGTGGTCTTCCTCGAGCCGACACGGCTTTACCGGCTCTTCAAGCAGGAAGTCGCCGACGACGGCGAGGCGTTGCCGCTCGACGTGTGCTTTACCCTGCGCGCCGGCAACGACATCACCCTGGTGAGCTGGGGCGCGACCCTCCAGGAAGTGCAGGCCGCGGCCGACCTGCTGGCCGCCGAAGGCGTCATGGCCGAGGTCCTCGACGTCGCCACGCTCAAGCCGCTCGACATGGAAACCATCCTCGAATCGGTGACCCGCACCGGGCGCTGCGTGATCGTGCATGAGGCCGCGCAGACGGGCGGCTTCGGCGCCGAGATCGCCGCCGGGCTGGCCGAGCACGGACTGTATTCGCTGCTGGCGCCGGTGCGCCGGGTTGCGGCCTACGACGTGGTGGTGCCGCTGGCGCGGCTGGAGTCGCAGTATCTGCCGAGTGTCGAGCGCATTGTGGACGCGGTCAGGAAAACCATGGAGGCGTCATGAAAGTCTTCAAACTGCCGGATCTGGGCGAGGGGCTGCAGGAAGCGGAGATCGTCGAGTGGCACGTCGCGGTCGGTGACGAAGTCGAGGCCGACCAGCAAGTGGTGTCGGTGGAGACGGCCAAGGCCATCGTCGATATCCCTTCTCCTCAGAAGGGGCGGATCGAGAAACTGTTCGGCAAGACCGGCCAGATCGTGCATGTCGGCGCGCCGCTGGTCGGCTTCGAGGGCAGCGGCGAAGACAGCGACGCCGGCACCGTGGTGGGCTCGGTCACGGTCGGCAACCAGTTGCAGCAGGACGCACCGGCCGCGGTCGGTCGCGGCTCGGCAACCATCAAGGCGATCCCGGCGGTGCGGGCGCTGGCGCGCCAGCTCAATGTCGAGCTCGAGATGGTGACCCCGTCCGGGCCGGATGGCGTGATCACCACCGCCGACGTCAAACGGGTCGCCAAGATCCTCGCCGAGGCCGGGCCGCCGGAGATCCTGCGCGGCGTGCGCCGGGCGATGGCGCAGAACATGGCGCTGGCGCAGAGCGAGGTCGCGCCGGCCACCGTCATGGATGACGCCGACATCCATGCCTGGAAGGCCGGCACCGACGTCACCATCCGCCTGGTGCGGGCGCTGGTGGCGGGATGCGCGGCCGAGCCCGGGCTCAACGCCTGGTACGAGGGCCACACCATGGCCCGCCGCATCGTCGCCAAGATCGATGTCGGCATCGCCATCGACCTCGCCGACGGGCTGTTCGTGCCGGTGCTGCGCGATGTCGCCAAGCGCGACGCGTCCGACCTGCGCGGCGGTCTCGAGCGCATGCGCAAGGACCTGGCGGCGCGCAAGATCCCGGCCGAGGAGTTGCGCGGCAACACCATCACGCTGTCGAATTTCGGCATGATCGGCGGCAAGTACGCCGCGCCCATCGTGATGCCGCCGACCGTCGCCATTCTCGGTGCCGGCCGCATTCATGAGCAGGTGCTGGCAGTCGACGGCAAACCGGCAGTGCGGCGGGTGTTGCCGCTCAGTTTGAGTTTCGATCACCGGGTGGTAACCGGCGGCGAGGCGGCGCGCTTCCTGGCCGGGGTGATCGCCGACCTGGGCCTGCCCGAGTAGTACCAGCGCTGGCCCGAGGACGATCGCCATGGATGAAATCGAGCTGCTCGCAGACGCCGACGTGCGTGCCAGGGACTATGTCGCCGGCGCCCGCGACCGGCGGGTCTTTCCCGGCCAGAAGGCCCTCTCGGGCCTGGCGCGTTTCGACGAAGCGCTGCCCGCCTCGGGCCTGCCCGCCGGGCAGACGCTGGCCCTGCTCGACGAGGCCGGTTCGCCCGCCACGGTCGCCTCGAACGGGCCGCGCTATTTCGGCTTCGTCATCGGCGCCAGCCAGCCGGTGGCCGCGGCCGCCGAGCGCCTGGCGATCGCCTGGGACCAGTGCGCCTCTTCCTTCGACAACTCGCCGGCGGCGGCGACAATCGAGAAGACCGCCGCGCGCTGGGTGCTCGAGGCGCTCGATCTGCCCGCCGGCAGCGCCGTCGGCTTCGGCACCTCGGCATCGGCCTGCGGCCTGGCCTGCCTGAGCGCCGCGCGGCGCGCCCTGCTGGCGCGGGAGGGCTGGGATTTCGACCAGGAGGGCCTGGGCGGCGCGCCGCAGGTCCGCGTGGTCGTCTCCGCCACCGCCCACGTCACCCTTGTCAAGGCGCTGCGAATGATGGGCTTCGGCCTCAGGCACATCGTTCGCGCGCCGGTCGACCCCTTCGGCCGCATCGACCCCGCACAGTTGCCGCCACTCGACGCCAGGACGATTCTCTGCCTGCAGGCGGGCGAAGTGAATACCGGCGAATTCGACCCGTTCGAGCCGCTCATCGCCCGCGCCAGGGCGGCCGGCGCATGGGTCCATGTGGACGGCGCCTTCGGCCTGTGGGCGCGTGCCTGCGCCGCCACCCGCCATCTCACCGCGGGCATCGACGGGGCCGACAGCTGGACCACCGACGGCCACAAGTGGCTCAACACACCCTACGACGGCGCCATGGGCATCTGCCGCGAGCCGCAGGCGCTCGCCGGTGCGATGAACAGCGATGCGGTGTATTTCACCGCCTCCGCCGACAGCCAGAAGAATCTCGGCATCGAGTTTTCGCGTCGTGCGCGGGGCATCCCGATCTGGGCGGTACTGCGCACCCTCGGTCGGGACGGGGTCGACGAACTCGTGGCGCGCCACTGTCGCCAGGCTCGGCGGCTTGCCACCGGCCTCGCGCAGGCCGGTTTCGAAATCCTCAACCGCGTGGTGCTGAACCAGGTGCTGGTACGGCTCGGCCGCGACGAAGACACCTGCGCGCTGCGCGAGGCCGCCATCGCCAGCGGCGAGACCTGGTTCGGCCCCACCGTCTGGCAGGACCGCCCCGCCTTTCGGCTCAGCATCTCGTCGTGGCGCACGACGGACCAGGACATCGACGCAGCCATCGAGCTGCTTGGCCGGCTGAGGGCGGAACTCGGCGCGCCACGGGCCTCATGAGCGCGCCGCCTTGCCAGGCGGTCGCGCCGCGCTGCGGCGATACAATGGGCGGTGCCCCAAAGGCATCCGTCAAGAATCCACAACGAGTTCCCCATGCCCCTGAGCCCCTACCTCGACACCTTTCCCGTCCTCGGCACGGAAAACTTCATCCATGAATCGGCCAGCGTCATCGGCGACGTGCGCACCGGCCGCGACTGCTCGATCTGGTGCAATGCCGTGGTTCGCGGCGACGTCAATCGCATCCTCATCGGCGACTGCAGCAACATCCAGGACTTCGTGATGTGCCATGTCTCGCACCGTCGCGAGGCCA
This sequence comes from Zoogloeaceae bacterium, assembly GCA_024235595.1. Classification (GTDB taxonomy): domain Bacteria; phylum Pseudomonadota; class Gammaproteobacteria; order Burkholderiales; family Rhodocyclaceae; genus Cognatazoarcus. The sequence goes on from JACKMC010000013.1 coordinate 52,535, forward strand.
AGCCCGAGGGTTCGCCGCTGATCATCGGCGATCATGTCACCGTCGGCCATTCGGCAATCCTGCATGGCTGCACCATCGGCAATGAATGCCTCATCGGCATGGGCGTCATCGTCATGGACGACGCGGTCGTGGGCGACCGGGTGATGGTCGGTGCGGGCAGCCTGGTCTCGCCCGGCAAGGTTCTCGAGAGCGGCTTTCTCTACGTCGGCCGGCCCGCCGTCAAGGCGCGCCCGCTCAGCGAGGAGGAGATCGCCTACCTCAGGTATTCCGCCGAGCACTACGTGCGGGTCAAGGACAACTACCTCTTGCAGGGCGGCAGCGGCAAGGCAGGCTGATCCCGCACTCTTCGCCAACGGCGCAAAGCCCCTCCTCAGGCTGCGTCCAGCACCACGTCCCATCGGGCCTGCAAGGGCGCCCCGAGTTCCCCGCCCTCAAAAGGCGCCGTCACCAGCGCCCGGCGCTCCACCGGGATCCTGCGATACAGGAAATCCTCCGCGTTGCCCGCTTCGCCAGCCACATAGAGCTGGGTGACGAAGGGCTCGCGGCCGGCCGGATACACGGCGACGTGAATATGCGGTGTGCGCCCCGGGTAGGGCACCGGGCGAATGGTGAGGAAGCGATAGCGCCCCTCGGCGTCGCTCACGGTATGACCGAAGCCCTGGAAGGCGGGATCGATCTCGCCCGGCCCGGAATCGCCGGGGTGGCGATAGCGCCCGTTGGCATCGCATTGCCAGATCTCGATGCGGGTGCCCGCCAGCGGCCTGCCGTCGAGCTTCAGCAAGCGACCGGACAGATCCGAAAGCACCCCACCGGCCCGCGCGGCTTGCCCCGACACATGAACCAGATCGTTGTCGCGATCGAGCGGCAGCGTCAGCGGGTAGAAAGGTCCGGGGGTCTGTCGCGGCGTTGCCGCCGGGACACGGGCCAGGGCGGGCGCAACGAAAAGCGCAGCGGCACCCAGGACAAGACGGCGGCGATTATCCAGCATGGCTGCACGCACTCCCATGAACGAACCCGACCAAGCGTAGAGTGCCGCGGTCCGGCAAGGTTCGCGGCCCGGATCGCGGCCGGCAAATCGCGCATAATTGAAGCGCGGTCCGATGCGCGGCTTCGGCACGGATCGACCATAGAGGCGCGCACGCCCATCCCGATCGATATGCTCACAGAGACGACCATGATCAAGTTCTACTTCTCCCCCGCCCCCAACCCCGCCAAGGTCACCTTGTTCCTCGAGGAAGCAGGCCTGGAATACGAAGCCGTGCCGGTGGATACCCGCAAGGGCGAACAGCACGCGCCGGACTTCAAGGCGCTGAACCCCAACGCCAAGGTGCCGGTGATCGTCGATGGCGAGACCGTGGTCTTCGACAGCAACGCGATCCTGCTCTACCTCGCGGAAAAAACCGGCCAGTTCATGCCCGCCGACACCGCGGGGCGCGGACAGATGTATTCGTGGCTGATGTTCGTCGCCAGCGGTATCGGTCCTTTCAGTGGCCAGGCAGTGCATTTCAAGCACTACGCGCCGGGCACGCACCCCTACTCGATCAACCGCTACGACTTCGAGGCGTGGCGACACTGGCGCATCGTCAACGAACACCTCGCGAATCGAGCGTGGATGATCGGCAGCGACTACAGCCTGGTCGACATGGCGCTCTGGGGCTGGGCACGCGCCGTGCCCTTCGTGCTCGGCGCCGAAGCCTGGAGCGAGCTGCCGCACCTCAAGCGCCTGCTCGACGAGATCAATGCGCGCCCCGCGGCGCAGCGTGCCGAAGCGCTCAAGGACCGCTTCAGCTTCAAGGCCGAGATGGACGATGAGGCGAACAAGGCGATGTTCCCGCAGAACGCGCGGCTGCCGGCCTGATCTTTCAGAGGCGAGGCGCGGAGCGATGGCCGGGGCATGCACCAGCGCCCTCGCCGATCGATCGCCGCCAGGCCGCCCGGCCCCGAGCATACGCCTGGCCGCGTGATTTCAGTCCGCGCCCGGACGCATCCGGGCCGGATATCATGCGCCACCCTCACCCGATCCGCTGTCAAGGCCCGCGTCATCATGCGTCTTCGCACCCGCTTCAACGTTGCCCTCGGCAGCGTCTTCGCGCTCGGCTTCATCCTGAGCATCCTCGTCACCTATGCCGTGGTGCTGCAGAACGCCAAGGACGAGCTGCTGCGCAACGCCAGCCTGATGATGGAAACGGCGCTGGCGGTACGCAACTACACGATCGAGGAGATCAAGCCCCACCTCGACCCGATGCTCGAGGCGACTTTCCTGCCGCAGACCGTCCCGGCCTATTCGGCGATCGAAACCTTCGCCCGCCTGCAAAAGAAATACCCGGATTTCAGCTATCGCGAGGCCACCCTCAACCCCACCAACCCCCGCGATCGCAGCACCGACTGGGAAAGCCGCATCATCGATGACTTCCGCAGCGGCAAGGACGGCGAAGTCATCGGTGAGCGTGAATCGGCCAGCGGGCCGAGCCTCTACATCGCCCGACCGATCAGGATCACCAATCCCGCCTGCCTGGCCTGCCACAGCACGCCCGCCGCCGCGCCTGCCTCGCTGCTCGCCAAGTATGGCGAGGACAACGGCTTCGGCTGGAAGCTCGACGAAATCGTCGGCGCCCAGATCATCGTCATCCCCACCGACCTCGCGCAGCGCAACGCGATGCATGCCTTCTGGTCATTCACCGCAATACTCGGCGCACTCTTCATGCTGCTCTTCGTGATCATCAACCTGATGCTTACGCGCCTTGTCGTCACGCCGATCAAGCGAATCGCCGACCTGAGCGACGAGATCAGCAAGGGCAACCTCGACCTCGCAGAATTCGAAGAAGGCGGGGCCGACGAAATCCGCCACCTGCAAGCGTCCTTCAATCGCATGCGCCGCAGTATCGAAAAGGCGATCAAGGTGGTCCAGTTGCAGAAAGACCTGCTGAAGAAGTCCTGATCATGATGCATCGCATCTCTTCGCAGGCGGCCTGAGCGGTGGACCAGACCCTTGGCGCGGCGGCGCCAGCGACCGTGATCACCCTCCGCCTCTGCGCGCGGACCCAAGGCCGCCCGTTGCAGGCGGCGACGTGCCAGAATTTTGCCAACCTGATCGGCAATTCACTGGGCCAGGGCTGCCATATCCAGCCAACGGTGCGCAACGATGCCGAAATGTCGCTGGCCCTGATCGTTCCGGTCACGAGTCAGGCGCTCACGATCCTGCGCCGCCTGCTTGCCGTACAGGCCGAACTTCACCGCATGCGAGCGGATGCGAGGATGAGCTTTCTGGTCCATCACGGGATCGTCTTTCCGAGCGGCGGCAGCTACATCGGATCGGCGCTTCGCCAGGCCCGCGCCAAGCTTGCCCGGCTGCCTGAACACATCGAACACGGCGCCACCAGCGACTTCGCGGGTTTCGCCCAGTCGTGGGATGCCCAACCGATCAGGTTCGAGAAGTTCGCCGATCCCGACATCGACCCGGGCGTTCTGCGATTCACGCTGGCGGCCACGCCGGGTGCCGCGACCCAGGGCACGCCGCTTGCAGACGGCGCCGCCGTGGAACGCCTGAAGCGCTGCCTGGCGGAGCATCTGGGGCCCTTTGCCACGGTGGTCGTCGACGCGGCGCTCGCTTCGAGCACCACACCGCGGCAACTGGTCGAGGAGCTTTGCAGCGAGATCGACGATGCGCAGGCCCGGGCACGCTTCCGCAACGAGGCTCTCAGCGCGCTGCGCCCACCCCGCAGCTGAAATCTCCTGCCCGGCGCACTACATCCTGATGGTCTCCAGATAGCCGGTCATCTCCAGATAGCCGCGCCCGATCTCGCGCCCGGCTTCGATCACCCGCACCGCACCTTCCCAGTAGACCGCGCCGGTGCTGCGACGGCTGTCCAGTTCCTGATCGGGCATCAGCGCCGTGAGCTCGAGCACCCGCCCGCCGGCGCGCACACGCAGGTGCACCGGGTACTCGGCGCCGGTGCGCGGCGAGCGCCAGCGTTCGAGCACTTCGAAGCTCACTTCGGACGGTGCGAGCGGCCGGTCCGGTTCGCCGGGCGTGCGCAGCGTGCCGGCGGACCACAACGCCCGCCCCTCCCCGTCGCGCATGCGAAAAGCCATCAGCGCACCGCCATCATCCAGGTTCAGGCCCACCCAATCCCACCCGCGGGCACCTTCGGGCATCAACTCGCTGGACCACTCCTGGTCGAGCCAGGCGCGCCCGGTGACGACATGCCGTTTGCCGTCCACCGTCACCTCGCCACTCACGGCGAGCTGAGGGCGGCTGTAGTAGTAGCTCGCGTGACGCGGGTCGGGGGCCTTCTGGCTGAACCCTGCGCGGCCGTTGAGCATCGGCGGCTGGCTAGGTTCCAGCGCCAGGCTGTATGAAAATTCGCGCGCGCTGACCTCGGCGATGAAGACGCCATCTCGCTCTTCGAGACGCCAGTCGCCAACCCAGGCGTGGGTCCGCCCGGTGGCCGCACCCGCCAGCAGGCCGGAGGCGCGGGCGCTGCGCTCCGCATGCAGCAGGCGTCCCTGCGCAGCATCGGCGACCGCGGCATGGGCGAGGATCAGCTGCGCAGGACTGAATCGCCCCGGCGCCTGCTCGCCGATACCCGTGCGCACCCTGAAGAAGGTGATCTGGAAACCCCGTTGCACCCCCGCCTCGTCGTCCAGCCAGCCGGTCACATACCACCATTCGGTTCGGTACCCGGGGTGAGCGCCGGTGTCGGCGGGAAGCGAGACGCTGCGGCCCGGACGCACCGGCGGGTAGTCGACTGCGAGCGCAGGCAGCGTCACCACGAGCAAGAGCCAGCACCACATGCGGCCCATCACCAGTCCTCCTTCACCGCCATCACCGCCTCCTGACGCATCGCCTGACGGCCGGCAAGCACCGCGGCCAGCGCCGCCAACAGCACCAGCGTGACGCAGAAGGCCGCGAGGGTCCCGAAAGGGACGCGGAAATCCATGCTCCAGTGAAAGCTCTGCCGGTTTACCACCTCCACCAGCACGAGGGAAATCGCCCCGCCCACGACCAGCCCCCCGAGCGCGCCGGCAGCGGCGGTGAGCGCCCCTTCGGTGGCCAGCATCAGGCCCACCTGCCGGCGGGTGAGGCCGATGTGACGCAGCATGCCGAACTCCCGTCGCCGGGCCGCGGCCAGTGCAGCGAAGCTTGCCGCCACGCCGAACAGGCCGATCACCACCGCCACCGCCTCGAGCAAGTAGGTCACGGCAAAGGTGCGATCGAAAATGCGCAAGGAGATGGCGCGAATCTCACCCGCCTGGGCAAGCTCCAGCGCCTCGCCGCCAAAGCGCTCGCGCAGCCGCGCAGCGACGGCCGCGGGCGTCTCGCCGGGCAGCAGGTGAAGCGCCGCATCGTTGGCGAGCCGATCGCCGGAGAGCGTGCGGTAGCGCTCCAGCGGGATCATGATCGCGCCGCTCTGACGCGCGTAGTCGCGCCACACCCCGGCCACCGTGAACTCGCGCAGCTCGCCGGCCAAGGGCAGCCCGATGGTGTCGCCCGCGCCGTAGCCATAGAGGTCGGCCACCGCTTCGGAGATCCACACCGGGCGATCGGTCGCCACCCGCTCGCCCACCAGCGGCAGTTCGCGACCATCGGCGGTGAGCGGTCTCGCAATCAGCACCACCGCGGGGCGATCGGGCGCCAGCAGCACGGTGTCGTGACGAATGAAATCCACCTTCGCCACGCCCGGGGTGCCGGCGATCAGCGCCTGCGCAGCCGGGTCGAAATAGCCGCTGCTGCCCGCCCGCGCCCCGCGCGCATACAGCTCGGCGGGCAAAATCTGCGCCAGCCAGTCGTCGACCGAGTGGCGGAAGGAGGCGACCATGATCGCCATCGCCACCGCCAGCGCGGCGCTCGCCAGCACGCCGGCGCCAGCCACCACCACATGGCCCGGCACCGCCGCGAGCCGCGACCTCGCCAGCGTCACCGGCACCATGCGCAGCGGCGCGAGCACGCGGCTGAGGCGGGCCGCGAGCATCGGCAGCGCAAACACCCCTGCCGCCAGCAACAGCGCGACCGCGACATAACCGCCCACCGGAATCCCCGCCCAGGGCGGAACCAGGCAGGCCGCGCCAGCGAGCAGCGCCGCCCCCAGGGCCCAGCCGGGGTGACGCCGTCCGCCGCCGAGCGCCGCCGCATCGCCTCCGGATTTGAGGGCCATCGCGGGTGACACGGTGGCCGCCTCGCGTGCGGGCAGCCACGCTCCCACCACCCCCGCCACGGTGCCCAGCGCGAGAAACACCGCCACCACTATCGGCTCGAAGGCGAGCCGCGGCGTGATCCCCGCGAAGTAGCCGGCGCCGAGGTCGCCGCCCAGCAGGGTCAAGGCCGCAGCCGCCAGGCCGTAGCCCAGCGCGACGCCTGCCGCAGCTCCGATGGCGCCCACCAATGCGCCTTCGGCGAGCAGCCAGCGCATCAGCTCCTGCCGCGCGAGACCGATGGCTCGCAGGAAGGCGAACTCGGTGCGCCTGCGCACCACCGACAGCGCCTGGGTCGAGAACACCAGGAAGCCACCGGTCACCAGCGCGATCACCGCGAGCATGGTGAGATTCACCCGGTAGGCCCGCGACAGCCCTGCCGCCTGCTGGCGTGCCCGCTCGGGTGCCAGCACCTGCACCCCGGCCGGAAGCAGCGGCCCGAGCGCCTCGCGCCCGGCTGTGAGATCCAGCCCTTCACGCAACCTCAGATCGATGCGCGAGATCATGCCGGCGCGCCCGAAGCGGTGCTGGGCGGCGGCGATATCCATCACCGCCACCTGCTGGCCCGCCATGCCGGGCACCCCGCCCGCGACTCTCAAGGGCAGTGGCTCGAGGCCGGACTGCAGCCTGAGGGTGTCGCCTGCCTTAAGCCCGAGCGCCTGCATCGCACCGGGCGAGAGGAAGATCGCATCGTCGCGTAGCGCCGCGAAACGGTCTTCGCCCGCTGCCGGCTGCGGAAACAGCACCGGCTGGACCTCGGCGAGGCGGAAGATATCCACCCCGATCACCCGCAGCATGCGCGCCTCGCCAAAGAGCCGGGCCTCGGTTTCCAGCAGCGGGCTGGCCGCAGCCACCTCGGGCCGCAGCACCACGATCTCGAACAGCGCGTCGGCGAAACCGCCGCGCGGGCCGACGATCTGCAGGTCCGCTTCGCCCGAGAGCGTTCGCATGCCGTGGTCGAACTCATCCAGCGCCGCGTCGTGGATCACCTGCACCGCGACCCCGAGCGCAATGCCGAGCGCAATGGCGAGCATTGACAGCAGCGTGGTAAGCCTGCGCGACCCGAGGCTGCCGAGAAAGGCGGGCGCGAGGGCGCGATTCATCGCGTAGGCTCCAGCGGCAGCAGTGCGTCGCCGGTGAGCCGCAACACCCGGTCGGCGGTCGCAGCGGCCTCGAGCGAATGGGTGACGAGAATGCCGATCGCACCGGCGGCGCGGATGCGCTCGCGCAGCAAGCCCAAGACCTGGCCGGCACGATGCGGGTCGAGGTTGCCGGTCGGCTCGTCCGCCAGCACCAGACGTGGCTTGTGCACCAGCGCGCGGGCGATCGCCACCCGCTGCAACTCGCCTCCCGAGAGCTCCGACGGCCAGCTCGCCGCCCGTCCCTCGAGCCCCACCGCATCGAGCATTGCGGTCGCTGCGGCGACGCTGGCGGGCCCCTGCTCCCCCTGCAGCCAAAGTGGCAGGGCCACGTTCTGTGCAAGCGTGAGATGAGGCAGGACGTGGAATGCCTGGAACACGAAGCCCAACTGGTCGCGGCGCCAGCGGGTGAGCGCGTCGTCGTCGAGCATGCCGAGTTCGACCCCGTCGAGCCGCACCGCGCCGCTATCGGGCTTGTCGAGACCGGCAAGCAGGTTGAGGAGGGTGGACTTGCCGACCCCGGATTCACCGGTCACCGCCACATACTCGCCTGCCTCGAGACGCAGCGAGAGGCGATCAATCACCACACGACCACCAGGCCCGCCGAAACGGCGCGTCAGATCGACGAATTCGAGCATTCAGCTTCCTTGTTCACCTACCGCGGATGGACCGGCTGCACCGCCCAAGCGTTCAACGCGCGGACATCATAGCAATCGCGATTGCCGAAGCTGGCGCGCCGCCGCTGCGGGACTGCCGGCCTCGCGCGCACCGAACGCCCACACGCCGCACCGCGGCAGCTCATCGTCGCTTGATTGATGAGCGCCGCGATGCCCCGCAGGATCCCGATTCGCCGCATGCGAACCGGGGCCTCTCTCTAGTACACTGCGCCGCGCACGGCCATCTGCCCGAGCAATCAACCTCATCCCCGAAAGGCTTTCCGAGCCATGCTTGTTTCGAATCCGAGCCACAAGGCGGTGGCCATCCGACAGACGATGGCGGCTGCTAGCGCAGTGTGCCTGTTCCTCGCCGCCTTATGGATTCTGGACCGCGAGATTTCCGGGATTCACTTCGCGGATGTGATGACCCGGCTGCGGGAACTGCCCTGGATCTCGGTTACGCTTTCGCTGGGCTACATGCTGGCGAGCTACCTCGCGCTGGCCGGTTACGACTGGCTCGCCCTGCGCCACATCGGCCGCCGCCTTCCCCTCGCCAACGTGCTTTCGAGCTCCTTCATCGCAACCGCGGTCGGACTCAACCTGGGCATGGCGATGCTCTCGGGCGGCGCCGTCCGCTATCGCCTGTACAGCGCGGCGGGCCTGTCGGCAACGGAGATCGCCACGGTGATCGGCCTGATCGGCGTCACGTTTGCGATCGGCGTATCTTTCGTGCTGGGCCTGACCTTGCTGCTCGAGCCGACGCCGGTCAGTCTCATCCTGCCGCTGCCGGCCGCGGGGCTGCAACTGCTCGGCGCCCTCGTTCTCGGCCTGGTGTCGAGCTATGCAGTGGCCGGCGCCATCCGTCGGCAGCCGATCCGCATCCGCAACTGGCAAATCAAGTTGCCGGCGCCCGGCACTGCCCTGCTCCAGCTCCTCTTTGCCGTGGCGGACATCGCTTGCGCGGCGGCGGTGCTGCATGCGCTGCTGCCGGCGGAAGCGGCGGTTTCGTATCCACGCCTGCTGTGCGTCTACACGCTGGCCATCAGCGCGGGCCTGATCAGCCATGTCCCCGGCGGACTCGGGGTCTTCGAGAGCGCCTTGCTGCTGGGGCTGCCGGACGTTCCGAAAGACGTTCTTCTGGGCTCGGCGATTGCATATCGGGCCGTCTATTTCCTGCTGCCGTTCGTCCTTGCCGCAGCCCTGGGTCTGAGCAACGAGCTCGCGAGCAAGCATTCCACCGCCGGACGCGGCATCAAGCTTGCGGCGACCGTTTCGGCACGCGTTTCACCGCAGATTCTCGCCGCCGTCTCCTTTTGCGCCGGGGCGATCCTCATGTTCTCCGGTGCGACCCCAGTGCTGGGAGAGCGCCTGGAAATGCTCCAGGCCCTGGTCCCGCTGGCGGTGGTCGAAATCTCGCACATGGCGGCAAGCCTCGCCGGCCTCGCGCTGATGCTGCTGGCCCACGGCCTCTACCGGCGCGTAAACGCGGCCTATCACCTGACCTTCTGGGCGCTGGTGATCGGCATGGTCGCTTCGGTGGCAAAGGGTCTCGACTACGAGGAGGCTGCCCTCACCGCGATGGTGCTCACCGCACTTTACCTGGGGCGCAGGGGCTTTCATCGTCGGGCGTCGATGCTCACACTCGAACTTTCGCCCGGCTGGATCGCGCTGGTGGTGATGGCGATCGCCGGGAGCCTGTGGCTGGGCCTGTTTGCCTACCGCAATGTGGCGTATTCGCATGAGCTGTGGTGGCACTTCGCCGTGCAAGGCGATGCACCGCGCTTCCTGCGGGCGACCATGGTGGTGGTCCTGGCGGGCACGACCTATTCCCTGCTGCGCCTCATGCAACCGCATGTTCCGGAGCCGATCCTGCCGGACAGGAGCGAACTCGAGAAAGCAAGGCGGATTGCCCGCGCCTCGCCGTGCAGCCATTCAGCGCTGGCCATGCTCGGAGACAAGTGCCTGCTGTTCAACGAGAATGGCGATGCCTTCGTGATGTACCAGGTGCGTGGAAGCAGTTGGATCGCAATGGGCGACCCGGTCGGTCCGGAGAACGCTCGCGAATCGCTCGCCTGGCAGTTCCGGGAGATATGCGACACGCACGGCGGACGTTCGATCTTCTACCAGGTCGATGCCGACAATCTGGCGATGTACGTGGACATGGGCCTGGCGCTGCTCAAGCTCGGCGAGGAAGCCCTGGTACCGCTCGAAGGCTTCTCGCTGCAAGGCGCCGCCCGCGCCGAGATGCGCCAGATACAGCGCCGCATCCAGCGAGAAGGCGGCAGCTTCGAGGTCATCGAACCCGATCGGGTCGCCGAGCACCTGCCCCGCCTGCGCGAAATCTCCGACGAATGGCTCGCCGCCAAGGGCGTCCGCGAGAAGGGCTTCTCGCTGGGGCGTTTCGAGCCGGCATACATCAGCTCCTGCCACTGCGCGCTGGTCAGACTCAACGGCAGGATCGTCGCCTTCGCCAACCTGTGGGCCGGCGACGGCAGGACCGAGGTCTCGGTAGACCTGATGCGTTACGCGGCAGAGGCCCCGAAGGGCACCATGGACTACCTCTTCACGGAGCTTTTCCTGTGGGCCTCGGCAGTGGGCTACCAGCGCTTCAATCTCGGCATGGCGCCGCTGTCGGGCCTCGAGACCCATCCGCTCGCTCCGCTCTGGCACCGCATCGGCACCCTGGTGTACCGCCACGGCGATAACTTCTACAATTTCGAGGGCTTGCGCGCCTACAAGGCCAAGTTCAAGCCCGAGTGGCGCCCGAAATACCTCGCCGCACCCCGCGGACTGGCCTTGCCCAGCGTGCTGCTCGATATCTCGGCGCTGATCTCCGGAGGACTCAAGGGCCTGCTCGGCCGCTAGCGTGCTTCGCAGCTGGACGCCTGCCCCGCCTGCCCGCCATGGGTTTGCGCCATCGTCATGCAGGGCCGCCTGTCCCTTCTTTACCTTCTTTCCTGCGCAGACAAGAAACACCCTCGCCCGCCGGGGCGAGACCCGGCCAACAGGCGCCGACCGAAGGCAACCCGAGAACCGAACAGCAAGGATCAAAGGCCCTGGACCCCGGCCTTCGCCGGGGCGACGAATCGTTACCGACCGCCTTGCCCGCGATGGAGGCACGACCACCCGCCGGCAATGACGAAGCCGAGCCCGCGGCCCAGGCGCTTTCCCCAGAGCGAGCGAACCGACCGGGAAGGGACCCTCCACCAGCGGCAGTTCCTCATTTCAGTCCCATGCCGGCGAGCAGCGCGGCAGCGACGCCATCGTAGTCGCTCGCGAAGTGATGACCGCCCTTGAAGGCACGAACCGTGTGGCGCGCCATCGCGGGCAGGCTACACAGGCTTTCGCCCGCCTCGTCGGCGCCATACAGGCAAACCACGGGCAGCGTCCCGAGGGCCGCCACTTCCGGCTCGATCGGCCGGCCCGGGCGGGCCTGGCCGAGCCAGTCGGAGAGGTGAAACTGGAATGCGGCCTGACGACCTGGCGCCAGCAAGCCCAGCATCGCCAAGTGGCTCGCGGTCGAATGATCCAGGTGGCTCGCCATGAACGGTGCCACGTCGGCGCCCAGCGAATAGCCCAGCAGCGCAAAGCGCGTCCGGTCCCAGCGCTTGCCGTAGACCGCGACGATCCGCTTGAGGTCGCTCGCCATCTGCGCGGGGCTGCGCTCGCGCCAGAAATACCTGAGTGAAGATACACCCACGACCGGCACCCCTGCCGCGGCGAGCCGCTTCGAGGTTTCGGCATCCAGGGTCGCCCAGCCGCCATCTCCCGAGAAGAAGATCGCGAAGGTATCGGTGGCGCGCGCGGATTTGTCGACCACTTCGGTGAGGGGCAGGTCGGCGAGGCCGGCCGGTTCGTCCACCGCCGAGGTGCGCATCGACGCATCGCTGCCGGCAATTCGCAGATAGGCTTCCTGGAATTGCCCCTGCCAGGCATTGCCGCCGTCCGAATCTCGCTCGGTTGCCCCGACGGGGATCGACGTCGCGCCAATCATGCCCGCGAAAAAGGCTTTCGCGCGGGCGCCATCGCATGTCCCGGTCGATTCGCCAGCGAGCACGCTGAAGGGCGCGTTGAGCTGCATTACCGGATCGAGGACGAGGCCCTTCCTGTCGAGCCCGGGATGGGCGCTCGGCTGATCGCCCTTGCACAGCGGTTTCGCCATCCTGAGCTCGGGGCAGAACTCCACCGCGACCCCACCCTTGAAGGTGTCCGTTGGCGCCTGCACCAATGCCGCGTAGGCAAGCGAGGCACCAGACGACTGCCCCACCAGCATGGGCCAGATGTAACCGCTCACGCCTTCTCTCCTTTCGACGGCCTGCGCGAGCGAGCGAAGCTCGGCCCAGGGCTGTGCGCAGGCCTCGGCCGAGCCCTCCAGGCGTTGCAGATAGGCGCGGGTATCGATGCCAATGACGAGCGTGTTCAGGCCGGCCAGCCGCTTGGCCAGGGCGACCGTGCCCGCGTCCCGGCCGCCATCGCCAGAGAGCAACAGCGCCACCGAACGCACGTCGCCATCGCCCGGGCGATAGATGGCGACCGTTCCGAAGCGACCGTAGTGAAAATGCTCCGCAGCGATCAGCGCGGTGCAAACAATGCACAACAGGGCCGCTGACACAATCTGCCGCAGCGCAAAGGGCATCGATCGACTCCACGATTGAACAGGCGAGCATGATAAGGGCACACGGCTGAAACGCTGCGGCACCATGTGTTGCCGAATATTTAGCCTCAGATTGCGGCGATCATCGATCGAACGGCCCCGCCTCGGCCCGCTCCCGGTAGCTCGCCGGACTCGCCCCGGTCCATTTTCGAAATGCGCGATGAAACGCGCTCGCCTCGGCAAAGCCGATGCGCTGCGCGACCTCGAGCACGGACGCATCGCCCTGCCCCAGCAGCTCGATCGCCATGTCGCGCCGCAGCGCGTCCTTGATGCCCTGGTAGGACTGGCCTTCTTCGTCGAGGCGGCGCCGCAAGGTCGATGCGGAGGCGTTGAACTGCTTCGCCAGGGTGTCGAAATCCGGCCAGTCGGCGGGCTCGCGTCGGCGCAGCGAGTGGCGGATGCGTGCCGCAAGGCTGTCCGGATTACGGTAGCGCACCAGGAAATTGGCCGGCGCCGCCTGCAGGAAGTCGCGCAGATCGGCTGGCCGCCTCACCACCGCCAAGGCCAGCGCCGTCGCATCGAAGCGCAGCACCGTACGGCCACGGCCGAAGCGTGTTTCGCGCCCGAACAGCACCCGGTATTCTTCGCCGTGGATCGGCTCAGGCTGCGCCAGGTCGGCACCGATGAGCGCGATTCGCCGGTCTGTGAGCCAGCACGCGAGGCCTTGCAGGATCATCAGCAAGGTGCCGTGAGCGAACAGCGGGACCGCCGGGTGGCGGTCGTGAAGGACCACCGCGGCGCAGTCCTCGAAGCGCACGAGTTCGGGACGGGTATCGTCCAGCACCATGGCAAAAACCTGCATCGCCCTGCGCATCGCCTGCTCCAGGTTGCGGCTCGTGAGCACACTGTGGCACATCAGGCGGAAGCTTCCGCGACGCATCGGGTGCGAGTCCAGGCCGAAGAACTCGTCGTCCATGCGATCGGCCAAGGCCCGCCAGAGTGTCGCGTACTGGCGCGGCGACACCCTCGCCCGCGCCGCCTCCAGGCGCTCCGGCGGGATTCCCGCGGCGGCGAGCAAGGGCGCCGTGTCGACACCCTGGCGTCGCGCCCCGGCGAGCGCATCGTGCACGAAGTGGATCGAGATGCTGCCGCGGGCGCCGTCGAGATGATCGTTGCGGGAGTCGGACATATTGCAAATTCTGCCACCAATCATGATGGATTCGGGCATCGCGTATCTCACCGCCAGCAACTAGACTTCTGCATCGCATTCGAAATCACTCATTCGGGGGAGCTACTCATGCAGATTCAGGACAGCGTGTTCATCGTTACCGGCGCAGCCTCGGGCCTCGGCGCGGCGACTGCGCGCATGGTCGTCGCCGGGGGCGGCAAGGTCGTGATGGCCGACATGAACGAAGAAGCCGGCGCCGCGATGGAGCAGGAGCTCGGCGACAACGCGCTCTTCATCCGCTGCGACATCACCCGCGAAGAGGACGGCGAAGCCGCCATACGCGCTGCGCTGGACAGTTTTGGCCGGATCGACGGACTGGTGAATTGCGCCGGCGTCGCCCCCGCCGAGAAGGTCGTCGGCCGCGAAGGTCCGCATCGCCTCGAGAGCTTTGCCAAGGTGGTGAGCATCAACCTGATCGGCACCTTCAACATGCTTCGCCTCGCCGCCAATGCGATGGTCGGCAACGAGCCGAACGCCAGTGGAGAACGGGGTCTCATCGTCAATACCGCCTCGGTCGCGGCCTTCGATGGGCAGATCGGACAGGCCGCCTATGCCTGTTCCAAGGGCGCCGTCGTCGCGCTGACCCTGCCGGTGGCGCGCGAGCTCGCCCGCAGCGGCATCCGCGTGATGACGATCGCGCCGGGCATCATGGAAACCCCGATGCTGATGGGCATGCCCCAGGACGTGCAGGACGCACTGGGCAAGATGGTTCCCTTCCCCTCGCGCCTCGGCAAGCCTTCGGAATTCGCGGCGCTGGTTTGCCACATCGCCGAGAACGTCTACCTCAACGGCGAGACGATCCGCCTCGACGGCTCGATCCGCATGGCGGCCAAGTAAGCCCCCGCACAACAACCAGGTCGCAAGCGAAACACCAAAGGAAGCCACGACATGATCCTCACCCACGAACAGGAAATGATCCGCGACTCGATGCGCGCCTTCGCGCAGGAGCGCCTCGCCCCCTTCGCCGCCGACTGGGACCGCAACCATACCTTCCCGGCCGAGGCGCTCAAGGAGCTCGGCGAACTCGGCGCGATGGGCATGGTGGTGCCGGAGCAATGGGGCGGCGCGGGCATGGACTACATGAGCCTGGTGCTGACCCTCGAGGAGATCGCCGCCGGCGACGGCGCGACCTCGACCATCGTCTCGGTGCAGAACTCGCTGGCCTGCGGCATCCCCAACCGCTATGGCAACGACGCGCAAAAGGAAGAATGGCTCAAGCCGCTGGCCCGCGGAGAAAAGCTCGGCTGCTTCTGCCTCACCGAGCCGCACACCGGCTCCGACGCCGCCGCGATCACCACCCGCGCGGATCGTGACGGCGACGACTATGTGCTCAACGGCGTCAAGCACTACATCACCACCGGCAAGCACGCCGACGTGGCGATCGTCTTTGCGGTGACCGACAAGGCCGCCGGCAAGAAAGGCATCTCCTGCTTCCTGGTGCCGACCGCGACCCCCGGCTACAAGGTCGCCCGCATCGAACGGAAAATGGGGCAGCACGCCTCCGACACCGCACAGATCGTGTTCGAGAACTGCCGCGTGCCGGCCGGCGCGCTGCTCGGCAAGGAAGGCGAAGGCTACAAGATCGCCCTCTCCAACCTCGAGGCCGGCCGTATCGGCATCGCCGCCCAGTCGGTCGGCATGGCGCGCGCGGCCTTCGAGGCGGCGCTGGCCTATTCCAAGGAGCGCATCACCTTCGGGGTGCCGATCATCGAACACCAGGCGGTCAACTTCCGCCTCGCCGACATGGCCACCCAGATCGACGCAGCCCGCCTGATGGTGTGGCGTGCGGCAACCCTCAAGGACGCCGGCAGGCCCTGCCTCACCGAAGCCTCGATGGCCAAGATGTACGCCTCGGAGATGGCCGAGAAGGTCTGCTCCGCCGCCATCCAGATCCACGGCGGCTGCGGCTACACCGACGAGACCCCGGTCGAGCGCATCGCCCGCGACGTACGCATCACCCAGATCTACGAGGGCGCCAACGACATCCAGCGCCTCGTCATCGGCCGCGCACTGGCTGCGTAGGGACAATCGGCGCGGTGCGCTGCGAAACGGTCCCGCCCACGCGGGATCGTTTCGTTTACAGGCCCGCAAGCACGCAACGAAGAACCGGAGACACACATGGGCCCGCTCGCAGGCATCCGCGTCATCGAATTCGCCGGACTCGGCCCGGCACCGTTCTGCGGCATGCTGCTGGCCGACATGGGCGCCGAAGTGGTGCGCATCGACCGCAAGGGCAAAAGCGCCTCGGCGGCCCTCTTCGACCCCGACAAGGACATCCTCAACCGCGGCCGGCGCGCCATCGCGCTCGACCTCAAGCACCCGGATGGCCTCGCCACCGCGCTCGATCTGGTGGCCCAGGCCGAGGTGCTGATCGAGGGTTTCCGCCCCGGCGTGATGGAGCGCCTCGGCCTCGGACCGGAGATTTGCCTGGCGCGCAATCCGCGTCTGGTATTCGGCCGCATGACCGGCTGGGGCCAGAGCGGGCCGCTGGCCCACAGCGCCGGCCACGACATCAACTACCTCGGCCTCTCCGGCGCGCTCGATGCCATCGGCCGCCGCGATTCCGGCCCGGTGCCGCCGCTCAACCTGGTGGCGGACTTCGGCGGCGGCGCGATGCTGCTGGCGGTGGGCGTGCTCGCTGCGGTGATCGAAGCGCGCGGCTCGGGCAAGGGCCAGGTGGTGGATGCCGCGATGACCGACGGCTGCGCGCTGCTGATGGCGATGAACTACACCCTCAAGGCGATGGGCCAGTGGCAACAGGCACGCCAGAGCAATCTGCTCGACGGCGGCGCCCACTTCTACGACAGCTATGCCTGCAGCGACGGAAAATGGCTCGCGGTCGGGCCGATCGAGCCGCAGTTCTACGCCCTGCTGCTGCAAAGATGTGGCATCGACGATGCGCGCTTCGCGCGCCAATGGGACCGTGCCCAATGGCCGGCGCTCAAGGCGGCGCTGGCGGCCGTCTTCGCAACCCGCACGCGCGACGAATGGTGCGCCATCTTCGACGGTAGCGACGCCTGCATCACGCCGGTGCTCGACATGGACGAAGCCCCCGCCCACCCCCACAACCGCGCCCGCAACACCTACGTCGAGCGCAGCGGCGTCACCCAGCCCGCTCCCGCCCCGCGCTTCTCGCGCACCCCGTCCGAGATCGGCGCGGAGCCGTTTGCCGACAATGCGCGCGACACCCGCAGCGTGCTCCTCGACTGGGGAATCGGGCAGGCACGCATCGATGCGCTCGGCGCCGCTGGCGTCATCTGAGGACGGGGCGACGCGGATTTTCGGGCTGACAGGCGCCTTGCCGCGGGTCGCGGCCGCACGCGGGCGCCATGACGGGCGCCTTGCGGCCGCTTGCCGGCCCGGTGCCCAACGCAGGCAAACGGCCCGTTACCGCCGCTCGATGATTACGCTCCTGCGGTCGAGCCTTGGACACTTCGCTCGGCAGGCGGATCACATCAGGCCACGCTCACGGAGAAGTAATCGGGCGGAACTCACCCTTGGCATTCGTGGCGAGGCTGACGCCCACGGGTGTGTCCCAGGAAGTGGTGTAAGAGCTGAGGCGTTGTGATCGCCGTGCTGGCCGCGCCGCGACCTCGCGAGCGCATCACTGCGCCTGATGCAGTTCCCGAAGCGCTGGCGAGATTTCGAGGCCGGAATCGTCTGGATATAGCGCGCGCCACTCGGCGGCGTCAGGATGTACCTCGACCATCCAGCCGAACTGCGCGTCGGCGTGTTCGGTGAGAATGGGAGGATCGCCCAGGAGACCCCAGTCGCTCAGGGCTTGATCGGCCAGTTGCAGAAACCAAAGCGGCACCGGCAAGCCACGCAGGGCCGCCAGCCCGCGGTGCAGGCTCCACGCAGGATCCTCCTGCCACTGCTGATACGTCAGCCCCTTCAGGTTCAGCACCAAGAACCGTCCCCGCCCCTGGCCCACCATCTTGGGCCAGGTGGTGCAAAGGAACTCTACGGCGACGAGAACGTCGCCCAGGCTCGGGGTTCCAGAACTCAAGTTGGGCATGAAATTGCGGATTGCGCGGTCGCGTGCCACCTCACCGGCACCGTAGGCGGCGGGCAATCGAAGCGCACAGGGCTCGGCCGGCGAGGCGTTCGTCAGCGCGTCGACGTCTCTGAAGATGGCCGCATAAGAGGGCCATCCCCCAGGATGATTCGTCGGGGCCGGAAGCACGGGGAAGTCGCCGTGCATGCGAAGCGCCCCGACCACCTTGTTGACGGTCTGTGCATCGCCGATGTGCGCGCTCATGGCGCGCAGCGCACCCGCAGCGCGCAGCACCGTCGCGTCCCGGGGATGCGCCGGACGCGGGCTCCAGACATTCAGCCCGAACGCCGGGAACTCAGGCTGGGCGGTCGCGAACCCGTCGCGTGGCGCTCCCCGCGCGGCGGTCTCCCATTCATCGAGCTCGGCGAGTTGGTCGAACTCGACATCCACCACATGGCGGCAAGCAAGATAGTCGGCGCGTGCGCGCAGATGTTCGATCATCTCGGCTTCGCGGCGACACCAGACGGACGCCTCGTAGGCAAGCGTTCTGACACGGACGAGCGCCGGCGTCGCCGCGAACAGCCCCCAGATCATGCCGGTGTTCGTTTCCCATGACGGGACATACGTGGCGTCTATCGCACAGCGCGCCGACTTCCACACGCCCATTTTCCGAAGCTGCGGCTTCACTTCGAACGAGCGATGACTGATTGCGAGAAGCCGTCGCGGCCATTCCGGCTTGGTGGCGCTGAAGGCAAGGCAGACGATGTCGGCGGGTCGCACGGCGTCCCACGATTGGCCGAGCGCGTGCTCGGCCCACACCATGGCCTTGAGCGTGAGCGCCCAGCGCCGCAGCACGGCCGTCGCCAAGGTGCGCACCTCAGGGTCGGATGCGGCCAAGGCATGACCAAGCCCCTGGAGCAGGCCGCGATTGCGAAGCAGCCGGGCGGCCAGGCGCACGGCGTCGAGCGCAAGGGCAGTTGGGACGTCGCAACTCAGCCACCGCCAGGCCTGCTGCCACGGAATGCCCTGTCCGATTCGCAAATCCGCGGGGTCGAGCGGCGCGAAGGATCCGTTGGCCTGCTTCGTCAGGTTCAAGAGTAGCTCGAGATGGCGATCACCGAATCGATTCGAGAGAAACCACGTATCCGGGAGCTTGAACCCAAGCGGCGCGCGGACACGTTCCGCGGCCTGGTTTGCGATGATGTCTTCGTCGATGCCTGGCGGCGCGAAGACGAGTCCGCGTAGCAGCGAACCGACCGATGCCAGGATCCATGACCGGACCTGATCGCCGAGAATCATGTGCTCGTCGCCGTACAGGGCAATCCGTTGCCGGGAGGCTCGGAATTCCCGACTGGCATCGCCGCTGTCGTCACTGCCGGCACGCGCCGCCCCGATGAGATCGCCGACCGTACCGTACCGCGTTGGCGCGACCGGTAGCGACAGTTTCGAGAGCGTCGTCTTGATGTGGAAGTCGGGCCAGGCGTCGGCCTCGTCCGGTGGGTCGTACATCGGTGCAGCCGTGACCGGGATGTCGGCAATCTCGATGCCCTTGGCCACCCATGGATCCGAAATCCAGTCGGTCGTCGAGACGAAAGTCTGGCCGCTCGCCACCCGCATGCGGTCTCTTACTTCAGACCAAGCCTCGGCGAACGGTTCACCGATGCCGTCAAACAACCAACGCAGCGAGGTGGCAGATTCGTTCGTATCAGCCATGACTTGAAGGGGATGGCAGTTACATATCCCACACGGAACCGATCACTTATATCCTAGTGTCCAGGCATCCCGCGAACAAGCGCGACCGTGTCGAGTGGCTGAGTCGGGAATACGCGGTCGGGGCCATTTTTTTCGCTTCGTTGGCAGGCATTTCGCCAATTGGCCGGTCTGCCGCCGCCGCGGAACAACATGCTCGGGTTGGCCGTGCCGCCGCCACTCTGGGCTGATCGCGAGCGTCCCGAGCCAAGGACTGGTCCGCGACAGCCAATTCAAGAGCAGGCCTGTCGCTGAAGGGCCGCGTACTGCCAGTCATGCGACGCCCTTCTTTACCCAGGGCTTCCCCATGTCAGACGCGGCGCACGGCCAGCATTGGACAGGAAACGCCGTGCCGTCCAATCACAAGTCCTCGTGTCACCATGGATCTGCAAGTGGGGGCAAGGTCGCGCGCGCGGCGAGTGCCTTCGGGGATGAGTCACTCGGCCTTTGCCTCACCGATCTTCCGGTCTGGGTTGGGCACGGTCGCTGGCAAGAAGAGCCTGGATGGCAGCGTCCGTTCGGAGGGGGCCCTTGAGTTGTTGCGGCCCACCCGGGCCTGCCGGTCGAGCCGTTCTGAAGCGGTGGTTTGCCCCACCACGCCACACCGCGGAAGCTGCCGTTCGGTACGCCCAACTGTCTTTGGCTGCCTGAGCGGCAGGTTTCAGGTCGCACCGGTCAGTGAAGGTAGAATGGCGCCGGTCGACCACCGCCCAAGTGCCGGCGCTTTATGGTCCCGGCAAGCAGCCATCCGTGCAACGGCCGTAGCCCCGAACCTGCTGGAACACCGATTCACAGCACTCGGCGGGAGGCGCTGTTCGGGGAATTGTCATTTGATGGCACGGAGCTGATCGCAAAGCCGACATTCGACATGTCCCTGCCATGCATTCATGCTGGACCTGACCACAGTCTCTTGCCCGCGGCCGCACCGCGCTCACCTTGTGGCAGCGGAACACGTGGCGCGAGGCGGGCCTCAAGACCGAACAACTGCTTGCCGCCACCTCTGACGGGTATCGTGCCGCGTTGCCTGGCCTCGAACTCGACGAACAGGACGAGGGCGATTGTTGTGATGTGCATCGCTACCGGAGCCCTGCCCTCCAGCGAATGACCTGCGGGCCTTTTCAGGTCGGTACGAAAGCGCGGCAGACAAGGATCCACCACGCCCCAGTCTTCCTGTACCGTTATCGATGCCAAGTTGATGACAAGCGCAGTCTGGTCGCAAGAGAGCCATTGGCGTCGGCGCAGCTTGGCTCTGCCCCGGCGCCTCCGCTCAGCGCGGATCGGGGAACGGCGTGGTCTCATCCTGCTGATAGTTCGCGATCAGTTCATCCAGCAGCAGGTCAAGGTTGGTCTGCGCGTCGGCGTTGCTACCATTGAGCGCGTCGTTGAAGACATCCACGGACGCGTCGACGATGTTCGGATATTCCAGATCGGGAATTTCTCCACTCACATACTGGTACAGGCTGTACTGGGGATTCATGCTCTCATCGAAATTCAGTTTATAGGCCGCGTTGCGGATGGTGGCCCGGTTGCCGCTGTTGGTGTACCACTGCGAAAAGTTGAAGACGCGCACGATATTGAGGATCGGCGGCACGATCACCGGTGGCGGAGTTGGAATGCCGCCGGGCCGGATGACTGGCGGCTTGATCGGCGGACGGACAACTATGGGATTCTTGACGACGCCGCTGAAATCCTTCGCGTCCATGTCGCTCGGAAATGCATTGGCGGCCGGGTCCGCCAGGCGCACGATGGTGGCGTAGAGATCGGTCACGTGGATCATCTGCGATGCGGTCGCATTGACGCGCGAGGCATGCAGGAAGCGCGGACTGATCGCCTGCCCGTTGATTTCGTTCATCAGCGCCTGGCCGTCGGTAATGATCATCGGCACACGTACTCCGCCTTCGTAGATTTCGGTCTTGTGTTCTTCCAGCGAAATGCCGGCCGGAGTGCCGTTGTCGCCGATGAAAACAATGATCGTATTCGACAACTGATCCGCGGCAATCGGCGGGAAATAGCGCCGCCCGCCGGGCTGACCCGAAGTCCCGATCAAGCGGCCGATGTTGCCGTCCATGTTCTGTACCATCAAGTTGAACAGGTAGTCGTCGTCAGCGGGATTGCCTGCCGTTGCCGCATCGTATCCCCCGGGCGGTACGTGAAACGGATCGTGCGGCGTGTTGAAGGCGATCGTGGCAAACCACGGGTCTGCGGCATTCGCATTGATCCACTCTGCGGCATCCCGTGCAGTGCGCAGCGTGGCGTACTGCGTGACGTCTACATTCGCGTCCAGCGCCACCTGCGTGTAGCCGGTAGCCGAATCGACAACCGACCAGACGTAGTAATCGGGCAGTACGCCACCCAGCGTGCCGATATGGCGGTCCCATCCATGGTCTGTCGGCGTTGCCGCGTCGCTCACGCCGCCAAGGTGCCATTTGCCAAACAGGCCCGACACATAACTGCCAGGCAGGAGATTCGGCAGGCTTGTGAATCCGGCGCCGGAATCCAGTACCGGATTACCCATCGGGCTGCCGACGCCATGTTTCCAAGGGTGCAGTCCGGTATAGATCGATGCGCGTGTCGGCGAGCACGCGGGTTGCGCCCACGCGCCGGAAAAATACAAGCCGTTGCGTAGCAGCAGACTGGTGTTGGGCATGGCGCCGACAATGTCGGTCCCGCTGTTGTCGACGTTATGCACTTCGATCGTCCGCGTGGCGCCGCTGCCAGCTATCGTGACGTTGGCTTCGCCGAGGTCGTCGGCAATGCAGAGCAGGATGTTCGGTGTGGCTGAGTTGGTTGACATGGCTATGTGCTCCTTGACAGATTGACCGTGCCGCCGGATCCGTTGGAGGCGGCGCTCGGGTCCTCGCTCCAGTCCCAGTAGCGCAGTGCGATACGCGGGTCGACTTCTTGCAGCAGGGCCTCGTAACGGTTGAGCCATTCCCGGTGCCTCTGCAGGACCCAGGGCCCGCCGTGCACATGCGTGCCTTGGTGGATCTGGGCCTGTTTGTCCCGCAAGAAGACGCCATCACGGAGCAACCTCGATGCGTCGCCCTGGACAATCACCTCGATGAACGCATCGCGCTCGATCTGGCCGAGATGGGCACCATTGCGGCGGATCGGCTCCACTGGAGAGTTCTCCTTTGCTCGCTGGCATGGGGGTCGGTAGAGGTCGGTGGCCGGCACGTACATCCGGCCCGGGCTGCAGTGATATCCAGTTAGCGCCGAACCGCCCCGGGTCGACTGTGAAGGATGCTGCCTCGAAGTTGTGAACGATTACCGGGAACCGGACGCAAGGCTGCGCGCCACGCGCGAGGGCCATCGCCGCGTATAGGAAGGGCCGGTGAAAGAACGACGTTCAACGCCTGGGCCGCAAGCGCGAGGTCGGCACTTGGGGACGAATTGCGGGCATTCGACGGCGTTGACGGCGGAAAAGCGGAATCGGCATGGGCTGAACGCCGGCCTGAGGCGACGGGCAGTTGCATGTCGCTCGAGCCGCAGGCCGCGCGCCGTGAGTCGCGAGCTCATGCGTTCCCGATTGGTCGAAACCTTGGATGCGGTGAGGGGTGGCGCCCAGGCGCACAACCGGTGCCGACGGGAACGGTGCAAGCTTGTCGAGGAACCGGCGTTGTTCGGCAAGGTGAAGCGATTGCCGTTGCGCGGCTGCTCGCCGCAGCGGCGGCTGCCGCCATCGTCGCCGCGTCCTTCGGCATCTACGTTGCCGGCACAGAGCGGAATATCCTGATGGTCTTGCTGCCCAACGACCGCGATGCCGGCAGCACACGCCATGCACTGACGCGAATGTTCCCATTGCCGGGCTCGACGGGCGCGGAGGCCGATCTGGTCAACCGGGTGCCCGGAAGGCGACGGTTCGTCAATGCGGTGAACCTTGCGCTGGACCGAGGGCGCCAGTCGTGGCGGCGCGCGGGCGAATGGAGGACCAGCAACACGTCGGAAAACGCTTCGGTATGCAGCAAACGGCGTACCGGATTCACCTTTATCAGGTTCGTTTCCAACGATGGCCTCCTTGCGAACAAGGGGTTCATTGCTCGTGTCGCCAGGGGCTCGATTTACGGTGTCGCCTGACACCTGGCCCCGTCATCGCTGGCATTGACCGCTCGGCCACCGCCGCATGCTGTCGCATCCCGGGCTCGGGCGGGCGGGTTCAGATCCATGTCTGCCACCCTGGCGCGCCCCGCACGAATCTGTCGAAGGACACGGCCAGCGGCCTCGACAAGTCGCCCGGGGCCGTGCTCTGCCGCAGGAGCGCACAACCTGCCGCCCTCACTTCGACAGCGAATTCATGCCCCAGGGCGACTGCAAGCCATTGGCACATTCCGATCGCTCGCATCCATTGCCGTCTCAAAACAGTGGGAATTCTTCACTCGCCTCTCTCCCACTGGCTCACAGATGTACCCCGGCCCGCGGGACTATCGTCGCATCTGTACGAATGACGGACGCCACCGATTCAGACCCCGTCAGTCCACGGGAACCAACCCAAGGAGGCACAGACCATGAGCGAGAAAAAGTCCACCGGAAAGAAGCGCGAGACATCCTGGCCCGAGCGCACGAGCTACAAGGGCCACACGATCGTCATTACCGCGGCGCGCACACCGGATGTTGCGGCGAAGGCGCGTTCGGCTACGGAAGGCCAGACACTGCAGATCGCGATCGATGGGCAACCGTTGGAGGTGCTGCAGATCGAGCCGCGCCGCTTCGAGTCGATCCGCATGCCCTATCGGAGCTACGAGTCGCCGCTCGACATCGCGCGCGACGTCATCGATTTCGACCCCGCATTTCGTAGCCGCTGAACGGCCGCTGCGCTGGCGCCCGCCGAGGCTGCCGGCGTCGACGAGGAGGACCCAACAATGACTTGCCGCAAGAACGTCAACGCGCTCACCGCGCAGGAGAAGCTCGACTTCATCACCGCCGTTAAGGCCATGAAGGCGAACGGAAAGTACAACCAATACGTCAAGACGCACATGGATGCGATGAACCACGCGACGCCCGCCAGCGGCAGTCCGCTGACGCGCAACGCCGCCCACCGCGGGCCGGCATTCCTGCCCTGGCACCGCGAATTCCTGCGCCGCTTCGAGCAGGACCTGCAGGCCGAGGTGCCGGGTGCGATCCTGCCCTACTGGGACTGGGCGAGCGACGCGGCGCTGGCCGACCCCGCCACCGCCACCGTATGGGGCACGGACTTGATGGGCGGCAACGGCGATGCCGCCGACGGTGACCTGGTCAAGACCGGCCCGTTCGCCTTCGATCCTGCCGACCCGAATGCCTGGACCCTCTCCGACGACACCGGCGCCGACACCGGTGCCGGCCTGCAGCGCGCATTTGGCGTCAGCGCAGCCACGCTGCCGACCCAGGCCCAGGTCGACACCGTGCAGGCGCTGACGCCGTACGACGCGTCGCCCTGGACCACCGGCAGCGGCGGCTATCGCAATTCGAACGAAGGCTGGGCCAGCGTCGGCGGCAGCGCCGCACCCAACATGCACAACCGCGTGCACGTGTGGGTCGGTGGCTCGATGCTGCCGGGCACCTCGCCAAACGACCCGGTGTTTTTCCTCCATCACTGTTTCGTCGACAAGCTGTGGGCCGATTGGCAGGCGGCGCACCCGGGCGAGGCGTTCGTGCCCGGACCGACAGAGAGCGCCGACCTCGACGGCCACCGCCTGAACGATGCGATGTTCCCGTGGAGCACGACGGTGGCAGATGTGCTGGACCATCGCGGACTCGGCTATGTCTACGACAGCGACGCGCCCGAGGTGACGCTGCAGACCACCAGCCTCGTCTTCAACGACGTTCCCGAGGGCCAGACCACGGTGCGTGCGGTCGTGTTCGCGCTCAGCGCCTGCCAGTCGCTCACCTTCAACATCAGCGACGGGCCGACCGTGCTCAGCGGTGCGCCCGGTGTGTTCGGAACGCCGCTGGGGACCTCGGTGACCGTCTCGCCTCACGATACCGACACCGCCCGCGTCTGGATCTCGTACACAGGCACCACCGCGCTCGATACCGCCACCGGCACCGTCACCGTGACCTGCGTCGAAACCGGCCAGGACTTCGTCGTCCCGATCAGCGCCAATACGATCGCCAAACCCACGGTGGCCTCGGTGCTGGTGCTGGACCAGTCGAACAGCATGAACTTCGACGCGGGTGACGGCCGCGCGCGAATCGACGTGCTGAAGGATGCAGCACCGGTATTCGTCGACCTGCTCGGTGACGACGACGCGGTCGGCGTGGTCCGCTTCGACGACGACGCGCATCCGGGCACCCCGATCGCGGTGGCTGGGCCGCTGCCCTTCGGCGCCGGGCGCACGGCGGCCAAGGCCGCGATCTCGAGCCACACACCCAACCCGGCGGGCAATACGTCGATCGGTGACGGCATCGCGATGGCCCATGCCGACCTCGGCGTGCCGGCCCTGGCCGGCTTCGACCGGCGGGCGATCGTGGTGCTGACCGACGGCCAGGAGAACCGCGCCCAGTACATCGCCGACATCGCCGCACTGATCGACGATCAGGTCTACGCCATCGGCCTGGGCAGCGCCGACCAGATCAACCCGGTGGCGCTGACCGCGCTGACCAACGGCACCGGCGGTTACGTCCTGATGACCGGGGCTTTGAGCACCGACGACTTCTTCGTGCTGCAGAAGTACTACCTGCAGATCCTCGCCGGGGTGACGAACGCCGACATCGTGCTCGACCCGGACGGCTGGCTGGCGTCGGGGCAGAAGCTGCGCATCCCGTTTCGACTTTCCGAGACCGACATCACCGCCGACGCCATCCTGCTCACCGGCAGCGCGCCGCCCGACCTCTTTCGCTTCGCGCTCGAAACCCCGGACGGCGCCCTCGTCACCCCCGCCACCGCCGCGGCGCTGCCTGACATCACCTATGCGGCCGGCGCACGCTCGCTGCTTTATCGCATGACGCTGCCCTTGCCGGTGTCGGGCCACGAGGAACGAGAGGGTCTGTGGCACGCCTTGCTGCAGCTCGACGACAAGGTGTTCAGGAAATACCTGGCCAGCCTGGACAATGACCGGAAAGCGCTGGCGGCCGCCCGAACCCACGGCGTGCGCTACAGCCTGAACGTGCATGCCAGCTCCAACCTGAGCCTTCGCGCCCGTCTGCTGCAAGACAGCAATCAGCCCGGTGCGCGCCTGACGGTGCGAGCCACATTGACGGAATACGGCTTGCCGGTGGAGAACCGGGCCGCGGTGGCGCTGCACCTGGCGCGGCCTGATGGCAGCACGGCCTTGATCGACATCGCCGAGATCGAGCCCGGCATCTACCAGGCATCGAGCACCGCGGCACAACCCGGCATCTACCGCTTCCGCGTGCTCGCAACCGGTCGCACGCTGCGCGGGCGCCCGTTCACGCGCGAACAGTGGCTGACCGGCGCAGTCTGGGCCGGCGGCGACCGGCCGCCACCGTCGAGCGACGGCGGCACGGGTACGCCGGAGGGTCACCAACACCGCTTGTGCCGTCTGCTGCGCTGTTTGCTGTCGATCGACTCCGTCCGCGCGAAGCTCAAATCCATGGAGATCGATGTCGACGCCGTCTCGCGCTGCGTGGAGGCCTGCAGCAAAGACGAAGCGGCGGCCGGTGCCGTGGCGGCGAACCCCGAGCTGGTCGCGACGCTTAAGCAGGCGCTTGCCGATCCTGCGATCCTGCGCGAGGCGCTGCGCGGCGTCACGCTCGCGTGAACCGCGCGAACGGGCGAATGATCGTGGCGCGGGAGCGCCGCTCGTTCGCGCCGTTCACCTCCATCAAGGCGCCGGCGTTCCGCTTCAGGCCAGTCGCTTCGCCGGCGCCGCTTCGCCCTGGGCCTGCTTGGCCCGGGCATCGACTGGCCTGGTTCGGGGACAACCAGGCGCCCACGCGTAGCGACCACGCCGCACGCCAGCCCGCCGTGCTCAAACGCATCGCGACCAACTCGATCCGCCTCGACGCCGTTCCCCGCAAAGCCGGAATCGAGCTTTGCCGACTGATCGCCGCCACCTCCGACGACTACCGCGCACATCTGTGTGCACGCCCAGCAGTGTTCGGGCGATTGCCCTGCGGCAAGGGACGCCTGGAGCCCCCTGTCGTTGATATCCCCGCCAGCGGCCCAATGCGCCTCGCGCCACCGGGACCCTGGCAGTTCCTGTCTAGGGGATCAGCGCGACCCGCAGCCAGCCGGTCTGGCGCGCGCGTTCAACGCGCGCCGTCCAGCCGTCTCGCCCAGGACTCGACCGCCCCGCTCTCCAGCCGAGCCCGAAAGAGGCGCCGCCAGGAATCGGGCAGGGGCAGCCCGAGCACCTCGGAGAGTTGCGCCGGATCGCGCACGCGGTCGCGGATCAAGGCGAGCAGGCGCGCCACCGTCCAGTCGGGAAAGGGGCGCTCGAGCAGGGCGATGGCGTCGCCCTGCTCGATCAGCCCGGGGGCGATCACCCGCATGTACCAGCCGGTGCGCAGGCTGTCCTGCACGCGACGCGCCATGTCCGGGGCATCGAAGCGATCGTTGAGCTTCCAGCAGGGCTGGCGCCCCTGGCTGAGCTCGAGCAGCGCCGACCCCACGCGCCAGCGGTCGCCGAGGCAGACGTCTTCTTCCAAGAGCCCTTCGACGCTGAGGTTTTCGCCGAAGGCGCCGGGCCGCGCGAGCAATCCACAGTGGGGGAGTTCGCGCCGCCACGCCCGATAGTGGGCCCATGCATAGCAATGAACCGCCTTGTCAGCGCCGCCGTGAATTCGAACGTCTCCCTGTTCGTCGCCTTCCAGCCCGTCGGGCCCGAGCCGCACCGGCGCGGTTCGCACGGACTTGGCGATCGCGCTGCGGCTGCCGGGGCGTGTGTAGGGAACGGCCTTGCCGGTCAGTACCGCCCTGATCGTTCCGATGCCTTGCTGGCCTGTCATCACCGAGCCGTTCCCCATCCGCTCATGCTTCCTCTTCAGTCACGCATCCGGCTGAATACGTAGTCGTGATCCTTTTGCGGCGCGTGGCAGGCAAAGCAGGCGCTGGCCGCCTTGTCGCCAACCACACGCTGCGCCGCGTCACCGCCGCCGAAGCCTTCGAAGCCCCAGCCGCCGGTGGCCGGATACTTCTTCGCGTCCTTGTGCATCACGCCAAGGACCTTGCGAGCGCCTTCGGTCACCGCATTGTCGGCCGATTTCGCC
This sequence comes from Zoogloeaceae bacterium, assembly GCA_024235595.1. Lineage (GTDB taxonomy): Bacteria > Pseudomonadota > Gammaproteobacteria > Burkholderiales > Rhodocyclaceae > Cognatazoarcus. The sequence goes on from JACKMC010000013.1 coordinate 81,237, forward strand.
TCCAGCAGGTCGAACACGATTATCGCCCCGTCGGCGAACTCCCCGGACCTGTAGCCGGCCACCGCCTGCGGGTTGGCATAGAGATGATGGATGCCGCCGAAGGCCTCGTGCAAGGGATGACCCGGCTCGATCACCATGCTCTTGACGTGGTGCCAGTCGCGGTAGCCCGCCGGGTACGGCACCTCGGGGCCGGCCGCCGGCACATGCGACGTGACGGCCACCAGGCTGAGTGCAGCGAACAAGTGCTTCATGTCGGCCTCCCTATTTCAGATCGGCCAGCGCAGCGCCGAAGTTGATATGGAAGGGCTGGCCATCTATCACCAGCGCGGGCACCGACTTGACGCCAAGCCTCTCGGCCTCGTCGATGCGGCCCGGTTGCTCGCCAAGATGCACCACCTCGATGGCATAGCGCGCCGGGTCGAGCGCGTGGGCGAACTGCTGTTCGGCGGACACGCACACCGGGCAACCGGCATGGAAGAACAGGGCATTGCTCATGATGGACTCCTTCGATGGCGATCGCGATGCGATCGCGTGGTGGCTCTTGATGCATCGACTCGATGCATAATGCAGCTTAGGTTCGACACGTGCTGCTTGTCAAGAAATGCTTCGAGGCGATACATTATCTCCGTGAGCAGATCCGCCCTCCTCCTCGAGCGCCTCGGCGCGCTGATCCAGCAGTCCGTCCGCGAGGAAGCGGCACGCCATGGCCTGTTGCCCATCCACATCCAGGTGCTGCACTACCTCGCGCGGGCCAACCGCTACAGCGATCTCCCGATCGCCATCGCCGAATACTTCGGCATTACCCGGGGGACGGTGTCGCAGTCGCTCGCCGTGCTCGAACGCAAGGGCCTGCTCACCAAGGAGCCGGACGCCGCGCACGGCAAGCGTGTGCACCTGCGGCTGACGCCGGCGGGCGCGACGGTGCTCGACGACAGCTGGGCGGAGCGGCTGGAGCAGGCATTGGGCGGGCTACCGGAAGAGGCGCAAGCGCTCGAAGCGACGCTGCGGCGGCTGCTGTCGGGCCTGCAAGGCATCAACGGCCAGCGCGCCTTCGGCATTTGCCGGCACTGCAGCCACTTCCTGCTTGAGCCGGACGGCGCGCGCTGCGGCCTGACCGGCGAGCCCCTGGCCGCCGAGCAAACCACGCGCATCTGCCGTGAATGGACTGCCCCCAAAGCCGTGCAGCCCTGAACCCGGTCCGCGACACGACACCCAAACAATCGATCGGGCAATGGCCGGTTTCGCCTGCGTCACGGTCGGGACGGCTCCCCGGTGTGTCCCGGGCAGCCAGCACAAACGCATGGGGTCAACAAACGCATGGGGTCAGGTCCCGCATGCTTACATCGCAACCCCATATCAGGCGTTCTCTTTCCGCTCAGCCGGCTGGCGCTGCATTGGCGTTTTTCGAACCACACTTCCGGCCAACCCGCTTGCCGCGACAGGGGCGCCTGCAGTCGCATCCATGCTCGATGGATCGGGCGGCGCCTTTTCGTAGCACTGCGGGATCACAAACCTCATACAGCACCTATCATGGCCTCTGCCTGTCGGCCTCGCACCGGCCGTCGTCGATCAGGTGTGCCTCGGGTGCCACGGCATTCGCCCACGCCGGTTCAGGGCTCCAGCCACAGCGCGGCATTGCTTTGCGGATCGAACGGGGCGGAAAAGTGTTCATGCACGATCAGCCAGCGACCATCGCGCTTGCGCAGGCAGGAGCTCATGCGCATCCAGCCGCAGCACTCCTTTCCATCCGGGCCGGTGCCGCCGCAGCGATTGAGGGCGTGCGCGAATGCCAGCTCTGCGTCGGCGGCGATCTGCAGCTCGTGGAGCTCGAAGATCATCGCGCCGGTGCACATCGTCATGCAGGTTTCCCAGTGCTCTCGGTAGGCGTCGCCACCCTTGAACTGCAGCTGCGCAATGGCATCGAAGGCGACGATATCCGGTGAGTAGCAGCTGAAGATGCGCTCGACGTCGCGGAAGCGAATGGCCTCCGCCCAGGCCTCGAGCGTGTTGCGGATTTCCGTTTCACTGAGTGCGGCTGTGGATCTCGTATCCATGCTGGGTCTCCTTGGGGTGGGTGGAGCGCGGCGCCTGGATGCGCCGTCGCGCTGGATTGGCCTCTGGCCCGAGCGCCATCGTCCATTGCGTCAGCAGCTTGACGCCTGCGTGTCGAAACCCAGTGCGTGCAGCGTCTGCGGATCGTGCGCAACCGGCCGCACCTCGACGCAGCCGAAGCGGGCACCGGGAATTCGCGCCGCAACCTGGATCGCTTCGTTCAAGTCCCGCGCCTCGATCAGGTAGTAGCCACCGAGTTGCTCCTTGGTCTCGACCCAGGGTCCGTCGGTGACCGAGATCCGGCCGTCGCGCACGCGCACGGTAGTCGCGGCATCGGGCGGCAGCAGGCGGTTGCAGCCGAGGTAGTGGCCGCTGCCGCGGATCGCCTCGGTGAACTCGCGGTACGCCTCGAGGTGCTGCTCCGCATCGCTGCGGGGCATCTGCTCCATGACTTTCTCCGCACAGATCAGGCACAGGTATTTCATTTCGGTTCTCCAGACAGGGACGCGAGGCGGGCCTCGATCGAGTCCTCGGTACCCTTGGTCGAACGGGCCACGACGAATTCGACAACGCGACGCACAAAAATCGCCGCCACGGCGCCATGCTCGTCCGGCACGCCGTCCGTCGATCCTGCGCCGTGGCGAAGGCACTCTCCCCTTGATTTTCTGCACCGCGACCTATACTGAAACGTCCCGCCTGGCGGGAGCGGACACAAGGCAAGACCGTCCTTTCATCGAACGCGGACTTCGCAACCGGGCGCTACGAAGGTGCCGGGGCGTGCAGCCAAGACGCTTCGTGCCTGCCCGGGTTGCCGCTCATCGGCCACCACTCATCGACCAGGCACACGACGACCGCCCGCCGAGCCATTCTCCGCGCGGCGGTGCCGAATCGAGCGACTCCGGGGGAGCCTCGCGCCCCCCGTTCTTCCCGGACCAAGGAGCCCCATCATGCCGACACGTCCAGTAAGGGCAGTCATCAAGAACCAGGATTGCGTAACCGTTTCAGCCCACACTCACATCCGTCGGGTGGCCGAACTCATGAAGCGCCACCACACCAGCGCCGTGCTGGTAACCGATACGCGCCACAAACGGCTGCTCGGCATCTGCACCGAGCGCGACATCGTTTTCGGGGTGGTCGCAACCGGCCATGATCCGGCAATCGTGACGGTCGAGGAGATCATGACCACCGATCCGCAGACCATCTCGTCGGACCGGCCCTTTGGCCACGCGCTGCATCTCATGTACGAAGGCGGCTTCCGGCATATTCCGGTGGTTGATGACGGCCATCCGGTGGGTATCCTCAGTGCCAAGGATGCGCTGGGACTCGATGCGCTTCAGTTCGAGTCGGAGCTGGTCCGGCGCGAGGAGATCGCGGTCATCCTCTAGGCCACCGGCGAAGGCCTCTGCGCCCTGCTTCGAACTCCGACGCAAGGGGTGACTTCCTGCACTCGTGCGAGGTGCGAGATGCCATCGCTTGCGCCGAGCGGTTTCGGTAGTGTCGATTGTGTGCCGTCACGACATGGACCCACCGGAGGCCAACACCCCTGGGCAGGCGCCGCGCCTGCCCGGGAGGCCAGATTCGAGGTGAGTTCGTGGTGGTGTCGCGCATCGGGCCGTGCGCCGCACGGTCCCGCATCGATCACCTTCAATGCACAGATGGAGACCCGAAATGACCGAACTGACCCAACACGAACTGCAACTCGTTGCCGGCGGACTTTCCTGGAGAGGCGTCCTCAAGGCGGTTGCCACGGCCGCCGCCGGAGCAGCAGGCGGCCTGGTGTGCGGCGCCCCATGTGCGGCCGCTGCAGTGGCCGCCACCGCAACCGTGCTCAGATAGGGCGCGATCGCAAGGTCGGGCGCAGCCAACGATGCGGCGCCCGCCTTGTCCCCGCCCGGCGCCCTTCCGTGCGGCCATGCCGATCACGAAGCAGGCCCGCAGCGGTCCGCCGAGCTGCGCGAACCGGCAGCGCCAGCCATGGCGGCGCGGGCCTCGTCGAAAATCTCGAGCAAGGCCACCGTGAACTCGGGCTCGCTGGCCGAGGCAGGCCACATCGGCGCCGTCGCCCCGATGCGATTGCGGCTTTCGATCTCGCTGCCGGTCTCGAAGCGGCGCACGATCAGCACCTTGCCCATGGCATGCTGCGGATTTTCGGATTCACCACAAAAAGGGCGAAGCGGTGGCATGATTGAACGCCCGCCGACCGGTCAGAAGATGGAGGAGTCCCAGAAATGAATGGCGACGAATTGCGTGCGACCCAGGCGCCGCTCAAGGCGCAATACCGCGACACCCCGGAAGCGGCGCAGATCACGCTGCAGGCCGAAGGCCGCCTCGGCGAAGGCGTCACCTGCAGCGTCGGCACCGGCAAGGCCCTGGTGGTCGCGGGTCTGCACCCGGCCACAGGCGGCAGCGGGCTGGCCGCCTGCTCGGGCGACATGTTGCTCGAAGCGCTTGTTGCATGTGCCGGGGTGACGCTCAACGCAGTGGCCACCGCGCTCGGCATCGCACTGCGCGATGCCACGCTGAGCGCCGAAGGCGATCTCGACTTTCGCGGCACGCTCGGCCTGGACCGCGAAGTCCCGGTCGGCTTTCGCGCCATCCGCCTGGCGGTCACCCTCGACACCGACGCCCCGCAGGAGCAGATCGACACCCTGCTGCGCCTCACCGAACGCTACTGCGTGGTCTTCCAGACCCTCGCCCACCCGCCCTCGCTCAGCGTCGCACTGGCCGGCCCGGCCAGCGGCTAGGACCGCCGCGGATCATGCGCGCGGCGCCCTTCGCGATACGGGCAGGCCTCATCAGCGGCATCCTGGCGCCTCCATTGTGGGCGGCGATGATCATCCTGTGCGGCGCGCTGCGACCCGGGTTCGACCATGTCGACCAGTACATCAGCGAGCTCGGCGAACGCGGCGGTGCCAATGCGGATCTGATGCGCTACGGCGGCTTCATGCTGACCGGCCTCATGCACGTCGGCTTTGCGGCTGCCTTCAACGCCATGCTGCTCGGCATGAGCAGGCATCGATGGCTGACGCGGCTGGTCGCGCTCTTGATCGCGCTCGACGGGCTCGGCCGGGTCGGCGCCGGGGTATTCGCCTGCGAGCCGGGCTGCCTCGGGGCCGAGAGCCTCGACCAGCGCCTGCACAGCCTCTCGGCCACGGTGGCCTTCCTGTCGATCATCGCGGCGTCCCTGCTCGCCGGCCCGCTCTTGCTGCGCACGCCGCCGCTCGGCAAGCTCGCGGCGTATTCATTCGCATCCGGCTGCGCCGGCATTCTCTTCCTGGCCTTGATGAGTGCCAGCGAGAGCACCCATGTCGGCACCGGTCTTTACGAACGGCTCGCTTCAGGGGCGCTGTCGCTGTGGGTCTGCGTCATCGCATTGCGACTGTGGTGGCTTGCCGACGGCGCCCGAGCGATTCCGCCGGACTGAAACGCGCCTATTTCCAGAGTTCGCGAATCGGGGTGTCGGGCGCAAAGCGATGCCCAACCTGCGCCTGCAGCAGCTCGGCCGAGGCCAGCGCATCGGTCAGCGCATGATGCGGCCGGTAGCGCGGCAGGCCATAGCGGCCGCGGCTTGCAGCAAGTCTTATCGATAGCTGCTGCCGGCCGAACAGCCGAGCCATGAGCCCGGGACGCTTGCTACGGTGCAATCGCGCCTCCAGTTCCATGGTGTCGATGACCGGAAACTCGATGCTCTCCCCGATGCGGGGTCTCAGCGCCCCGTTCAGAAACTGGCGCTCGATCGCCCGGCAATGCACCACCATCACATGGCCGGCAATCGCCTCGAGCAGCTCGCCCAGGATCTCGATCAGGTCAGGGGCGGAGGCGACCTGCGAATCGGTGATGCCATGAATCGTCACCGATTCTTCGGCCAGCGCGGTGCGCGGCTTGAGGATCCAGTGACGCGATTGGCTGGCGAGAATCCGCTCCAGGCGCATCGGCACCAGCCCGATGCTGACAATGCCGTCGCGAACCGGATCGAGCCCGGTCGTCTCGAAGTCGAGCGCCATCAGCGGCACCTCCGACAAGGGCGTGTCGGCGCCGACCATGCCCGCAGCGTAGAAGCGCTTCAGCCGCTCGTCGCGCGCGCTTGCGGCGAGCTCGCGAAAGCGCGCCGGCCAGTCCGGCGTCTCGATGCCGGCGGCCGACTTGTTCTGCCCTTGCTGCAAGGTGCCGAGATGGAGCATGCGATCGCCCTTAGCCCGAGCGCCCGGGCTGGTAGCGGAACTTGAGGTATTTCTGCGCGTTGGAAAGGATCAGGAAGGCGTCGCGCAGACTCTTGCGCTCGAATTCGGAGAGGCTGTCGGGCTCGATGCTGTTGTCCGGCTCGATACCTGCGGCAAGATCGTTGGCCTGGTTGCGTATCCGCACCATCGAGACGAACTCCATCGCGTCGAGCAAGTCCTGCCCGCGTCCGCGCGGCAGGACATCCGCCTCGATGATGTCGTTCAGCCGCTCGAAGGAGTTGCGCGCAAGCGAACCGACGGCCAGCGCATGGACCCGCACCAGGTCGGCCAGCGGCGCGGTACCGCGGCGCTTGAGATTGATGGCCCGGCTGTGACGACCGTCCGACTCCACCACGAAGTCCTTGAAGAAACCCAGCGGCGGGGTCCGCAGCAGCGCGTTGCGGGCCAGGCAGGCAAGAAAGCGTGAATTGCCCTTGGCCTTGCGCGAGATCAGCCGCCGCAGGCCGTCGATCCATTCGGTCTCGCCCCACACTCCGTCGATATCGAAGAAGATGCCGCTGTTGAGCAGCGATTCGGGTGTCGGCTGCTCGATCCATTCGCTGAAATAGCGCTCCCACTGACGCAGCGGCTGGCGCCATTTCGCATTCGTCGCCATCACCCCGCCGGTGCAGTAGCTGTAGCCGCAGCGCGCCAGGCCGTCGCTGACGAAGGCCGCCAGCGCCTTGAAGTAGTCGTCGTGGCGCGCGGGGTCGAAGCTGTTGTCCAGCACCAGCGCGTTGTCCTGGTCGGTGACGATGAGCTGTTCCTGGCGGGCCATCGAACCGAGCGCCAGAAAGCAGTACGGCACCGGCGGCGGCCCGAGCGTCTCTTCGGCCAGTTCGAGCAGGCGCTGCTTGAAGCTGCGCCCGATCACCGCCATCGCGCTGCCGATCATGCGCGAGCTCGCGTCCTCGGTCACCATGCGCGAGAAGCATGCGTGCACGTCGCCGGTCAGCGCGGCCAGGTCATCGACGCTTTGCTGGCGGAAGATGCTGCTGACCACGAAGAGGCTGTTGCGCGACTCATACTGGATGATGTCGGAGAGCGCGATCACGCCGATCGGCCGATGATTCTTGAGCACCGGCAGATGGTGCACATTGTTGCGCAGCATCTGCAGCATGGCCTCGAAGACCAGTTGGTTGTGCTCGACCGTAACGAGGCTGGACGACATGATCTCGGCGACCGGAGTGTCGTAGTCCAGCCCCTGCGACACCAGCCGGATGCGGATGTCGCGATCGGTGATGATGCCGGCCATGCGCGGTGCGGCCGGGGGCGCCTCGAGCTGGTCCACGATCAGCAGCGACGACACTGCCTCCTCGGTCATGCGCCGTGCGGCATCCCCCGTCGTCGCCTCGCGCCCCAGCATCACCGGCTCACGCCCCACCAGGGTATCGACGGTGGCCGACATGAGCTGATTCGCGTCTTCGCGACGCGACACCACCTGGCGCAGGCGCGTCCTGTCCTCGACCTCCACCAGGTCGGCGAACTGTTCGTTGTTCTCGAACAGCTCGGTAAACACCGCTTCCGGGATCAGGTAGAGCAGCGAATCCTCGAGCGCGGCGGCGGGGAAGCGCACCCGCTTGCGATTGAGCAGGCCGAACTCGCCGAAGTGTCCGCCCTCGGTGAGGCGGTTGTAGAGCGTGCCGTTGCGGCGGAAGATCTCCACCGCACCGCTGCGCACCACATACCAGTCGAGCGCCTCTTCACCAAACTCGATGATCCGCGAACCGGCCTTGAAATAGCGCACATCCACCGCGGTCGCGACCCGATGCAGGGTCTCTTCCGGCAACTCGGTGAAGGGGGAATAGCGACGCAGAAAATCGAGAATCTCGAGTTGTTCGTCCTGCATTCGGACCTCATGGCTTGAAGCTGCAAGAACACGCGCGGGCGAGCGCTTGCGGTACAAGCCTCGCCCGCCCGGGATTCAACTCCGCAAGCCCGGCCTCAGCGCCCGCGAGGCTCCGAGGACAAACCCTTGATCAGCGAAATCACGGACACCAGCAGCACAATGGTGAACGGAAAACCTGTGGACACCGCCATCGCCTGCAGCGCCCCGAGACCGCCACCGAGGATCAGCGCAATCGCCACCAACCCCTCGAAGGTGGCCCAGAAGACCCGTTGCGGCGTCGGTGCATCGACCTTTCCGCCGGCAGCGATGACGTCGATCACCAGCGAACCCGAGTCCGACGAGGTGACGAAGAACACCACCACCAGCACGATCGCGATGAAGGAGGTGATCTGCGCCAGCGGCAGCGCTTCGAGCATCATGAACAACTGCAGCGGCAGCTCGGCCTTGGTCGCCGCCTCATAGCCATCGCGTACGACCTGGGTGATCGCCGTTTCACCGAAGACCGTCATCCACAGTACGCAGGCCAGCGAGGGTACGATCAGCACCGAGACGATGAACTCGCGCACCGTGCGGCCGCGCGATACGCGGGCGATGAACATCCCGACGAAGGGCGACCAGGAAATCCACCACGCCCAGTAGAAGGCGGTCCAGCCCTGCGAGAAGTTCGCGTCGTCGCGCCCGACCGGATTCGACAGCGCGGGCAGATACTCGAGGTAGGCACCGAGGTTCTTGAAGAACCCGCCAAGGATGCCCAGCGTCGGCCCCACCGCGATCACGAATACCAGCAGCAACACGGCCAGCAGCATGTTGATCTCGGAGAGGCGCTTGACGCCCGCATCCAGCCCGGCCACCACCGACATCAGCGCGATCGCGGTGATGCCGATGACCAGCAGGATCTGGGTATTGTTGCCGAGCGGGACATCGAACAGGAAATTCAGGCCGGCACTCGCCTGCGCCGCGCCGAAGCCGAGCGAGGTCGCCAGCCCGAACAGCGTCGCCAGCACGGCCAGAATGTCCACGATATGGCCGGGCCAGCCCCATACGCGCTCACCCAGCAAGGGGTAGAACAGCGAGCGCACGGTCAGCGGCAGGCCCTTGTTGAACGAGAACAGCGCCAGGCCGAGCGCGAGGATCGCGTAGATCGCCCAGGGATGCAGTGACCAGTGGAAGACCGTCGCCGCCATGGCGAGCCGCGAAGCCGCTTCGGCATCGCCTGCCGCGGCGCCGAGCGGAGCCCAGTCGGTGCGCACGCCGTTCTCGACCGCGATCCCGCCGAAGGAGCTGCCGAAGTGCGACAGCGGCTCGGAGACACCGAAGAACATCAGGCCGATACCCATGCCCGCTGCGAACAGCATCGAAAACCAGCTCAGGTAGGTGTAGTCGGCCTTGGCCTCGGTTCCGCCGATGCGCACCCTGCCCAATGGCGACAGCACCAGACCGAGGCAGACGATCACGAAGACATTGCCTGCGCTGATGAAGAACCAGTCGAGATTCGAGGTCAGCCAGCCGCGCAGGCCGGTGAACATCGGCTCGACCTGGGTCTGGAACATCAGGGTGAGCACCACGAAGGCGACCACCAGCAGGCCCGAAATCACGAATACGCGGTTGTGGATGTCGAGGCCGAAAGGCCCGACGTTGAGAACGATATTGTCCTGACCGATCTGATAATCCGTATCGATGGGATTGACTTCGCCATCCGGGATCATCGGGTCACGTTTCTCTGTCATGGAATGTTCCTTGTCAGTAACGAGCCTCCCTGCGGTGCTCGTCAGTTACGCGCGGAACTCGCGAAATTTCACCGAGGCGCAATGTTAACACAGCACGGACGGGCGTTTGGCCACCGTATGCCGCGATTGCGCGCCGACGCTGGCTCCCCGACACGCCCCCGATCTACCGCCGTGAGTCGCGCTCAACGCCGGCGACGATCGTCGCGTCGCGGCATCGCCGGCGGGAATGCCCACCATGCCAGCACCACCAGCAGGCCGAACAGCGAATAGGCGAGCACGAACACCCACTGCGCGGCACGGTAGTAGAGCAGGCGCTCGAGCCAGTACTGGACGAAGCTCGTCGAATAGGTCGCCTGCTCGGCAGCCGCCCGAAGCCACATCTCGAGTGTCGTCAGCGGGCAATCGATACCCAGCCAGGCCTCCGCCATGACGACGACGATGGCGAGCAGATGCGCCAGCCGAAATCGCAGCCCATTCACCCAGCCCCAAGCAAGAAAATTGCCGAGCACGATGAGCGGCAGGCCGCCCACCACGAACACCACGAGAAGCACATGGAGGGTGAGCACGAGGTCGGCAAGCAGCTGATAGGGCATCTCGTTTCGGGCGCCGGGCGCCCCTTGGCCGCTTAGAGCACGATCGAAGCCAGCCCGAGAAATGCGAAGAAACCGATCACATCGGTGACGGTGGTGAGGATCACCCCGCCCGCCAGTGCCGGGTCGATTCCCATTCGCTCGAGCACCAGCGGCACCACCAGGCCCGCCAGCGCGGCGAAAAGCAGGTTGATGAGAATGGCCGCGCCGATGACGCCGCCGATCTGCCAGTCGCCGAACCAAGCCACCGCCAGCAGGGCCACCACGACCGCCCACAACACGCCGTTGAGCGACGCGATCCCGATCTCCTTGGCCAGCAAGGCACGTGCATTGCTGCCTTCGACCTGACCGAGGGCCATGCCGCGGATCACCAGCGTGAGCGTCTGGCTGCCGGCGATCCCACCCATGCTGGCGACGATCGGCATCAGCACCGCGAGGGCAACGACGCGTTCCAGGGTGGTCTGGAACAGCCCGATCACCCAGGCGGCGAGAAACGCGGTGACCAGGTTGATGCCCAGCCATACCGCGCGACGCCGCGAACTGGTAAGGACCGGCGCGAACATGTCGGCCTCTTCGTCGAGACCGGCCATATGCATCATCGCGCGGTCCGAACTCTCACGGATCTGGTCGACCACGTCATCGACGGTGATGCGCCCGAGCAGGCGCCGATCCGCGTCAACCACTGGCGCCGAGAGCAGGTCGAGATCCTGGAACAGGTGCGCCACTTCGTCCGCGGGCATATCGACCTGGACAGACGGCATCTCGCTGTCCATCACCTCGGCGACCTTGCGCTCCGGCGAGGCGGTTACCAGCGTGCTGAGCCTCAGCACACCCTGGAAGATACCCTTGCGATCGACCACCATGAGCTTGTCGGTCTGCACCGGCAGCGTCTTGAGCAGGCGCAGGTAGCCGAGCACCGTTGCCAGCCTCACATCGGGCCGGACTTCGATCTGGTCGGTGTTCATCAGGCCACCGGCCGAATCCTCCGGGTAGGAGAGCATCGACTCGAGCTTTTCGCGCCGCCGCCCACCGGTGGCCTGCAACAGCTTTCGGCCCTGTTCTTCCGGCAAGGACTGGATCAGGTCGACGAGGTCGTCGAGATCGAGTCGCTGGACCGCGGCAACGAGATCCTCGTGATCCATCTCGCCGGCCAGCGCGGAGCAGCTCTCGTCGTGGAGATAACTGAGCACCTTGCCCGCACGATCGGTCTCGACCATGCTCCAGGCGTCGCTGCGCTCCGCCGACGGCAAGGACTCGAGCAGTCCGGCCACCTTGGCCGGGTGCATGTCCCGCAAGATCTTGCTGACCCGTTTGAGCTTGCCCTGTGCCAGGGCCTTGCGCACATCCCGGATCTGCGTCGCCGCGCTCTGTACCTCACCGGCGTCGTACACCTGAGGCTCGACCGCCGCATCGCCGGATTCATGACGCAACAGCCGCGCGAGCTCCGGGTCGAGGTGCTCGAGTATTCGCGCCTCCTGGCTGGCATCGACCTGTTGCCAGACGCCAAGCCGCTGCACCGCGTCGACCGCCTCGATCAGGCCGGCCACCTTGGCCGGATGCATCTGCCGAAGCTTCTTGCGGACGCGCTTGTACTTGCCGCTTTCGAGCGCCTCGATGATCGGTGCGAGCTCGGTACCGACGATGTCATCGACCTGATCTGTCATTACTCCGATCGCCCTCCACTTTGCATTCGCGCACCACGGCTGAAGTCGGCATTCTCGCATGAGCGCGCCGCCTGGCGCCGGATTGCCCGGTCACAGGGTAGCTCGCCCGACGCCACAGCGTGAAAGGGAATACCTGTATCCAAGGAACAAGCGCGCACCGCGCTGCCTCTACAATAGGCGCGTGCTGCGCGGCTTTCCGCCGGGTAAGCCACGCGAAGCCAGGCCCGCTGCGACACCCGTCTGCAATAGCGGCCACCCGTGCCTGCCAACCAGGATCAGCCAATGGACAAAAGACTACGAACGGTCCTCGACAGCACGCCTCTTCGTGTGGCGGCGGGTCTGTTCGCGATCTATCTGCTGGCCGGCTTCTTCGCGCTTCCCGCGATCGTCAAATGGCAGCTCGAAAAGCAGGTGAGCGAAAAGCTCGGCCATCGTATCAACATTGCCGAGGTGCGCTTCAACCCCCTCAACTTCCGCTTCGAAGTCGAGGGCCTGGCGCTCGCCGACCCCCAGGGCAGGCCGATGGTCGGGTTCAGGCGCCTGCTGGTCGATTTCGAACTGCGCAGCATCATCGATCGGGCGTGGACCTTTGCCGAAGCACGGCTCGAGGCGCCGAGCCTGCGTTTCGAGCTCGGCCTCGCGGGTCGCCACAACTTCAGCGAGCTGCTGGACCGTCTCGCCAATGACACGCCCGACGAAGAAACAGGCAGCCTGCCGCGCTTCGTGGTGCAGAAGATCAGCTTGAGCGACGGCGACATCGAATACGCCGACTCCCTCCTCGCGGAACCCGTGATCGCGCACGTCGTGCCGCTGCAGATCGCCATCGAGAACCTCTCCAGCCTGCCCTCCGAATCGGCGCAGTTCCGGATCTCGGCACGCAGCGCCGAGGGCGAGACGCTCGACGCCAGCGGTGCGCTGGGACTGAACCCGATTGCCAGCTCGGGCAAGCTGGGCGTGCGGGACTTCAAGGTAGAGACCCTGGCGCGGGGCCTGGCGCGGCTGCTTGCACTCGACTCGCCGACCGGCACCCTGAGCCTCGGCGGCGATTTCGACCTGGCGGTCGAGGGTGATGGCGCCCTCAGCGGCGGCGTCCGGCAGATCGGTCTGGCGCTCAGCGGACTATCGCTGCGCGAACCGGGCGGCGAGAGCGTGCTGCTGGCGCTCGAAACCCTCGCGCTCGATGGCGGCCACCTCGATCTCGGCAAGCACGAGGTGGTCTTCGCCGGCCTGCGGATGAACAAGGGCAGCGTCCGGGCCGCCACCGACGCGGCAGGCTCGCTCAACTGGTCGAAGCTGGTGCGCGCGGCGGACGCCGAATCGCAGGATGGCGATGCGGCGCCCGCAGTTGCAGCCGAGCCCGCGCCCGCCGCCCCCCCGGCGGCATGGCGCGTGGCGGTGGACAAGGTCGAGCTTTCCGAAATCGCGCTCGCCTTCGACGATCAGGCGGGTGGCCAGCAGGCCGCCCTCGCCGCGCTCGGCCTGAAGATGTCGCCGAGCGCCGAGTTCGGGCCGGCTGGCACGCGCATCGAGCTTGCGGGGACCAGGCTGTCGCTTGCCGAGGGCCGCTTCAGCCGTGGCAAGGACGGGCTCACGCTTCCCGAAGCCGTGGTCGCCGCATCGACGGTGTCGATCGCGCTCGAAGAGCCGGGCCTCGCGCTCGCCCTGGTCGAGCCGAGCCTAACTGCAGCCCGGGGCTTCACCGCAAGACAGGCGGCAGCTTCCCTGGCACTGAGCGGGCTCGAGATCGGCAGCGGCCGAATCGAATTGAGCAGCGCCGGCGCCGCAATGAGTGGCGCCGCGGACACCCCGAAACTGGCGCTCGCCGGTATCGCGGCGGGCGACGGCACGCAGCAGGCGAAGCTGCAGAGGCTCGCGCTCGGCGGCAAGCGCCTCACGCTGGATTCGCGGCCCGAAGGGCTCGAGGTGGTCTTCGACGGCGCCACAACCGAGCTCGCTACGCTCGCGCTGCGCCGCGGCGAGGATGGCCTGACCCTGGGCGCAGCCAAGGTAGCGAATGCAGCGCTTTCGATGGCGCAGTCCGAAGGGCGGATGAAGCTCACCGCCAAGGACACCCAGCTCACCGTCAAGGGGCTCGATGCCCGCCAGGCGGAACAGCGGATTCAACTCGCGGATGGCGGCCTTCGCGCACGACAGAGCATCGTCTCGGTGGCGGCCGACTCGCCCGACGGCACCACCGTTCGCGTCGCCGACGCCGCGCTCGAGCTCGGCGCGCTAAGTCTCGTTGCCAAGGGTTCGGCGGACCCTCTGGGTGCGGTCGGCAGCGCCCGGCTGACCGCCGGCTCGCTGCTGCTGAGCCTCGCCGAAGGGCCGCCCGATCTTGTGGGTGAGCAACTCGGCCTTGACCTTTCGGACACCCTGCTGCGCAGCCTTGCGGATGGCAGCGAACTGCTGCGCCTGGGCAGCGCGACGCTGGCAGGCGGCAAGCTCGGGCTCAAGGCGCGAAGTATCAGCGCCGACTCGCTCTCGCTCGGCAACGGCAAGGCCGAAACGTGGATCGATGAACAGGGCCGGCTCAACTGGCTGCACGCCTTCGCCGATTCGAGCGAAGCGCCGCCGCAGGCGGTTGCAGGCTCAGCCGGAACAGCCGACGAGCCCGCCGGGCCCGCCTGGCGCATCGCCGTCGGTACCACCTCGCTCGACGATGTCGTGTTGGGCTTCGAGGATCGCCGCAGCGCGCCGGCCTTTGCACTCGCGCTCGAGGCGAACTCCTTGAAGGTCTCCAACCTCGACACCGGCGCGAGCACCCCGATGCAGATCGATCTCAAGTCGCGGCTCGCCAGCGGCGGGCAGATCAATGCCAGCGGCAGCGTTCGCGCAGACACCGGCGCCACCGACCTGAAGCTCGCGCTCGGCGGCGTCGAACTCGCCCCGGTGCAGCCCTACCTCTCGCAATTTGCCGCCTTGCAGTTTGCAAGCGGCACGGTCTCGAGCGACGGCCGCCTGCGCTACGGTGACGAGACCGGCGCGGCAGCAAAGCTGCGCTACGAGGGCACGCTGTCGCTCGCCAGCCTGCTGCTCGAAGAGCTCGAGCCCAAGCGACCCTTCATCTCGTGGGAGGCGGTTGCCACCGACGAGCTCACGCTGACCCTTGAGCCGAATGGCCTCGAGATCGGTGAGCTACGCATCACGCACCCGGTCGGACGGCTGATCATCGCCGAGGACCAATCGATCAATCTGTCGGACGTGCTGAAAAAGCAGGCCGACGAACCGGCCCCGGACGAGGCCACCCCGTCACAGCCGTCCGCCGCACCAGAGGTACAGACCGAGGCCGCGACGGATGAAGACCCCTTCCCGGTTTCGATCTCGCGCATCAAGATTGCGCAAGGCGAGCTCGACTTCGCCGACCTCAGCCTGCGGCCGCAGTTCGGGGCCCGCATGCATGACCTCAAGGGCATCATCAGCGGCCTCGCGACCGACCCCAACCGCGCGGCAAAGATCCAGCTCGACGCCCAGGTGAACAAGTTCGGCTCGGCCAGGATCGGCGGCCAGATCAGCGTCCTGAAACCCGAGCGCCTGACCGAGATCGACATGAGCTTCCGCAACATCGACATGACCTCCTTGTCACCCTACGTGGTCAAGTTCGCCGGCTATCGCGTCGCCGCGGGTCGCCTCTCGCTCGACCTCCAGTACCGCATCAAGGACAGCAAGATGGTCGGCACCAACAAGGTCGTCCTCAACCAGATGGCGCTCGGCGAGAAGGTCGACAGTCCGGACGCGCTGGACCTGCCGCTGGAACTGGCGATCGCCATCCTCAAGGACTCGAAAGGCGTGATCGACATCGGCGTGCCGGTCAGCGGCGCCATCGACGATCCCCAGTTCGACTATGGAACCGTGATCGGCAAGGCCATCGGCAACCTGCTCGGCAGCATCGTCACCGCCCCCTTCCGGGCGCTCGGCGCGCTCTTCGGTGCCGCCGACAAGAAGCTCGACACCATCGACTTCGAGCCCGGCAGCGCCACCCTCGCGCCACCCGAGCGGCAAAAGCTCGAAACCGTCGCCCGGGCGCTCAAGGAACGCCCGGCACTGACGCTCACCGTGCCGCCCGTCTACGCCACCGAGCCCGACACGCTGGCGCTCAAGTCGCTGACGGTACGCAGCGACGTGACGCGGCGCATGGGCATCGAGCTTGCTGCAGGCGAAGACCCCGGGCCGGTCGATGCCGCCAATCCGCGCGCCCGGCAAGCCATCGAGCAAGCCTTCAGCGCGCGTTACGCCCCTGAGGTGTTCGCCGCGCTCAAGAGCCGCGCCCTGGCCGAACCCGCTGCCTCCTCGCCCGCCTCCACCGCGCCCGCCGCGGGGCCGGAAACGCCTGCTGCTGTAGCGCCGCCGGGGCCAGGGACCGCCTTCTATCAGGATCTGCTCGAGCGCCTGATTCGCGACGAGCCGATCAGCGAAGAGATGCTCGCGGCGCTGGCGACGCGGCGCAGCGAGGCGATCATCGCCGAGCTCACCACTAGCGGTGGCGTGCCGCCAACGCAGGTGCAGGCCGGAAAAGTCGGTCAGGCCGCCGAGGGCAGCGACAAGGCGGTCGGCCTCAAGCTCGAGCTCGAGGCCGCAAAGTAGCTGTCCGGCCGGCGCCAGGCGGTGCTAGCATTCGCCCCCTGATGCGTATCGACCACTTCCGCCAACAACTGCGTGCCGCCGGTGCCAAGCCCTGCCATGAAGCCCGCGTACTGCGCGCCTGGGCCCAGGTGCTGGCACTCGACGAAGGCCCGCGTGCGGCCGAACATTTTCTGCCGCTGGCGGTGCGCGAGGCGCTCCCACGGATCACCGAAACGCTCGACGGCCTCGCCCGCCTGCGTTCCAGCCATCCCGCCGAAGACGGATCGGTCCGCCTGCTGGTGGACCTCGCCGACGGCCAGACGGTAGAGAGCGTGCTGCTGCCGCGTGGCGGCCTGTGCGTCTCGTCGCAGCTCGGCTGTGCGGTTGGCTGCGTATTCTGCATGACCGGCCGCGATGGCCTCGTCCGCCAGCTCGGCAGCGCCGAGATCGTTGCCCAGGTGGCGCTCGCGCGGCGCATGCGGGCCGTCAGGAAGGTCGTTTTCATGGGCATGGGCGAGCCCGCCCACAACCTCGACAACGTGCTCGAAGCCATCGAGTTGCTCGGTATCGAAGGCGCGATCGGCCACAAGAACCTGGTGTTCTCGACGGTCGGCGATCCGCGCGTGTTCGACGCCCTGCCCCGCGCCGCGGTAAAGCCCGCGCTGGCGCTGTCGCTGCACACCACCCGCGCCGAGCTGCGTGCCCGCCTGCTGCCGCGCGCGCCGCGGATCGCGCCGGAAGAGCTCGTCGAACGCGCCGAACACTACGCAAGAAGCACCGACTACCCAATCCAGTATCAATGGACGCTGCTCGAGGGGATCAACGACAGCCAGGAGGAAATGGACGGCATCGTGCGCCTGCTCAAGGGCAGGTACGCGGTCATGAACCTGATCCCCTACAACACCGTGGACGGCCTCGCGTTTCGCCGCCCCGACTGGGAAAGCGCCGCCGCGCACGCGCGTTTCCTGCATCGTCACGGCATCCTCACCAAGCTGCGGCACTCGGCCGGCCAGGATGTGGACGGCGGCTGCGGGCAGTTGCGGGCGAGGCACATCACGATGGTGCGCCGCCCCCGCGACGAAGCGCCCCCGAAGCAGTCCGAGGCAAGCCGGCTGTAAGGGTTGCACCCTGTCGAAGGTCTGAATCCCTACCAGCACTTCAAACACGGGGACAGGGACATGGGCGCGCAAACTCGACAGGGCAAGCCGGTAAGCATCGTGGTGTATCGCTGGGCCGGCGAATGGGGGCCCTTCAAGGTGAAGATTCCCTGTGGCGAATGCGCCCTCACCCGCGACGTGATTGCGGATACCCTGCAGCACGAACTCGCCGGCATTGCGGTCGAACTCGAGGTGCGCGACTGGCTCAGCCAGTGGTGGAAACCGCTCGCGCGGGGCGGCTGGCATGCACCGATCGTGATGGTCGACGGCAAGCTGCTGAGCCAGGGCCGGGCACTGAACCGCGGCCTGCTCACCCAGGCGGTGATCGACGCCGCATCGGCCACCACCGCGGTAATCGGCAACCATGTGTTTGGCAAGGCCACCTGCCCGCACTGCAAGCGTGCCCGGCAATACCTCGACGATGCCGGCATCGCCTACAGCTACCACGACGTGGTCCGCGAGCCGCGCGCCCTGTACGAAATGCTGGCGCGCGTGAAGCCCATCATCGGCGCCAAGACGCCGGTGACCGTGCCGCAAGTGTGGCTCGACGGCACCTACATCGGCGGCGCGGACCAGCTCTCAGCGCGGCTGCAACGCAGCGTCGAGCCCAACCCGGAGCGCGGGCGCAACGCCTTGTCGCCAGCCGCGGGCTAAGCGGCTGTGGCGCGCGCAAGTTCCGCTTCGAGTTGGTCGCAGCGCCTTCGCCTTGTCGAACGCCTTCTTCAGCTGAACGATCTTGTGAAGGGCTTGCTCATCCTGCAGCGCCGTGCAAACCGCCACACCATCCTCCTCGCGATATTTTGCGCGGGCCAGGCAAGTGGGGCAGATTCTTGCGTTGGCCATGATCGATCCATTCCTTTTGCGGAGCAGCCATCGTAGCCTGCCGGGCCTTGGCCGCATGGGAGATTGGCACAAGCCGGTAAGGCTTCACCTACGGCACCCGGTGGCGGCGCCGCTTCGCAACAGGATCTGCAGGCGATACACCTCCGCCATGCTTTTCCCGCCCGTTGCATGCGTCGCCGACGTGGATGCATGGATGGCTCCTCATGTGAACGAAAGCTGCCGTCAGAGTCCGAGTTGCTCGGCCAGCACGGCTTCCACCGGCAAGGCGTCACGACCGAGCAGACGCGCGAAGTCACCGCTCTGGTTGTCGTAGCCGCCGCGATCCATGGCGACGAACATCCCGGCCAGCGCTTCGGCCAGCCAGTCCGGCATGCCGGTTGCCTGCACCAGCATCGCGGCGTAGTCCGCTGCCGGCATTACCTGGTAGGCAACCGGCTTGCCGCTGCGCGCCGCGAGCAGCGCGGCGATCCCGGCCATGTTCAGCGCCGACGGGCCGGTCAGCGTATAGGTCTTTCCGGCGTGCTCCCGGGCGCTGAGCACCACTGCCGCTGCGGCTGCGAGATCGGCGCGCGCGATGAAGGCCGCCTTGCCCTGTGCGTTGGGAGAGGCGATCGCACCGCGCTCGGCGAAGCCATTGACGAAGGCCGGCAGGATGTCCGCATAGACACCGTGACGCAGGATCGTGGTTTCCAGGCCGCTTTTCGCAAGCGCCCGCTCGGTATCCGCGTGGATGCGGGCAAAGCCGAAGGGCGAATCTTCCGCGGTATCGACGAAGCTGGTGTACACGACGCGCTTGACGCCGGCCTTGACGGCGGCCGCGATGGCGTTGCGGTGCTGTGCACTACGGATCTCGATGGGTGCATCGCCCGACACCAGATACAGCACCTCGATGCCCTGATAGGCAGCCACGAGGCTGGCCGGGTCGGCGTAGTCGGCGGTGCGGACCTGAATGCCTCTTGTTGCGAATGCCGCGGCGGCTTCGGGCTTGCGACTGCCGGCGACGATCTGCGCTGCCGGGGTGCCGCGTTCGAGAAGGGCGTTGATGACTGCGGTGCCGAGTTGGCCGGTGGCGCCTGAGATGAAGATCATGATCTGCTCCTGATGTGGTTGAGATGTCCCGATGGGATGGGGCACATCTTGCCCACACATGGAATGTAGATAAACGGCACTATTCGAATATGATTGAACCCCTTTCAACATAAATAGGCGCCACCATGGATCGACTCCAGTCCATGAAGATCTTTGCCTGCGTGGTCGAAAGCGGCGGGTTTACGGCGGCTGCCGAGCAGCTCGGGCTGTCGCAGGCCCAGGTCACCCGTCATGTTGCGGCGCTGGAGTCCGAGCTCGGCCTGCGTCTGCTCGAACGCACCACCCGGCGCATGCGCCTGACCGAAATCGGCGAAGCCTACCTCGAGCGATGTCGCCGCATTCTGGCGCTGGTGGAGGAAGCCGACGCGATCGGCGAAGCGCATCGTGGCGAGCCGCGCGGCGTGCTTCGGCTCACCGCTGCGGCGTCCTTTGCGCGGGTGCATCTGGCGCCGGCGATTGCCGAGTACATGCAGCAATACCCCGAAACGGCCTTCGAGCTGATCCTCAGCGACCGAACGCTGAACATGGTCGACGAAGGCATCGACCTGGCCTTCAGGATCACCCAGGCGGTCGATCCCGGCCTGGTGGCGCGGCGCCTCGCACCCTGCCGCGTGGTGGTGTGTGCCGCGCCCGCCTACCTCGCACGACGCGGCAAGCCCCTGAAGCCGAGCGACCTCAGCGATCACGACTGCCTCAGTCACAGCTATTTCGCGCGCAGCGCCTGGCCGTTTCGCGGCGCCGGCGGCGAACAGACCATCACCGTACGCACACGGGTCGCAGGTGATGTCGATTTCCTGCACGCGCTGGTGCGGGCAGGCGCCGGGATCGCGCATCTGCCCTCCTATCTCGTCGGCGACGATATTCGTGCCGGGGCGCTGGTGGCCCTGCTCGAGGATGACGAGATTCCCCCCGCCGCGATCTTCGCGGTCTATCCCAGCCGTCACTATCTGCTGCCCAAGGTGCGGGCGTTTCTCGATTTCTTTGCCGCGCGGATCGGCAGCCCACCCTACTGGGAACGGGACTGGTGAGCCATGCGATCTGCCAACCCGGCCGTGCATTTCGATTGGCCGGAGGAAGACGACAGCGAACCGTCGTTTCGCATCTCGCATGGACAGATCGATTGAAGCTGTTTCTTGTCGCCGACTCGTTTCGCCATACGCAGTTTCACAATCGCGACGACAGGCTTCGTCGACCGGCTTCAGGCCGGCTCGAAGGCCAGCTTGCGGCCGTGGCAGGCAGGCAACGCGGAGCAATCCACCCGCCGCGGCGCCGCGCATGTCACCGCCGCAGCGCCCGATAACACTGGCCCTGTCCGGCCGCGCTGTCATACCCTGACTATACTCAAGTGGTTCCGCCCCACCCGCCATCTACCGAGAGGCCCGCACCGGCGTGAAGATTTTCCTGTCCTATGCGTCGAAGTATCGCCCCATCGCCGACGACCTTTGCTGTCGTCTTCAGGCGGTGGGTCACGAGGTCTTCTTCGATCGCGAGGACCTTCCGGCAGGGGCGAGTTTCGACGACCGGATCCGCAGCGCGATCGACAGCTGCGAGCTGTTCGTCTTCCTGATCGCGCCCGAATCGGTGGCCGAGGGCCACTACACCCGCACCGAAGTCAAGATCGCCGCCCGCAAGTGGCCCACCCCCGGCTGGCATGTGCTGCCGGTGCAGGTCGCAGAAACGCCGCTCGCCGAGGTGCCGGCCTATCTGCGCGCGCTCACCATCATGCAGGCCGAGGGCAACCTCGCCGCGGAGGTGGTGCTCGAAGTCGAGGACAGGGTGCGCGCCAACACCGGCGCCCCGCCCGCCCCGCAGCCTCAATCACCCACCAGCGAGCCGTTCGGCCCGCGCTATCGGTCGATGCAACTGCGCTTCGCCCGCGACGCTGCGGGCCGCTATTCGATCGCGGTGGCCCAAACGCCGGGCGGCGGACACGAGTCCGAAACGCTCGCGCTGGACCCAGCGACACTGGAGGCGCGCCTGTGGACCGACGCCCGGACGATCGACGGCTCGGCGCGGCGCGCCACGCCGGATGCGGATCTCGAGGCTTTGCTGCCCGCCGCGCCAAATGCGCGCGAGCTTGGCGCGGCGCTTTACAAGGCCCTCTTCGAGTCTCCCCTGGGCGCGTACTTCGAGGAGAACCTGCGCGCCATCGACCCGCAGCGCGGCGAAGGCCTGCGCTTCGTCATCAACACCACCGACGCTCCCGACCTCGCCCGCCTGCCCTGGGAATTCCTCTACAGCCCGGAAAAGGATGACTTTCTCTTTTCCGACCGCATGAAGCCGGTGGTGCGCTGGCTTGACGTGGACGAGCCGCCGCCCACCCTCAAGGTCGAGCCGCCGCTGCGCCTGCTGATGGCGTTCGCCGCTCCCGCCGACCGGCCCGACCTGAAGGTCGGCGAGGAGATCGCCCACCTCGACCGCGCGCTTGCCGAACTGACCGACAGCGGCATGGCCAAGACCGTGCGCCTCGACCACGCCACGCTCGAGAGCCTCGACAACGCGCTGCTCGAGACCCGGCCCCACATCCTGCACTTCATCGGCCATGGCGATTTCGTTGGCGACGAAGGTGTACTGGTGCTCGAATCGGACTCCGCACCAGGCAGCGCCGACAGCATTTCCGGCCGCCAGCTCGCGGTGCTGCTGCGCAATCACCTGACCTCGCTGCGACTGGTCTTCCTCAACAGCTGCATGGGCGCCACCGCTTCGCGCCGTGACCCCTTCGGCGGGGTCGCGCAGAGCCTCATCCGACGCGGCATCCCGGCGGTGATCGCGA
>JACKMC010000014.1 GCA_024235595.1 Zoogloeaceae bacterium
CGCGCCACCCGCCGCACCCTGCTGCGGGTGCTCGAGACGGTGCTGCGCCTGGCCCACCCGCTGGTCCCCTTCATCACCGAAGAGCTGTGGCAGACCGTTGCCCCGCTGGCCGGCCGCAAGGATACCGACAGCCTGATGCTGGCGCGCTACCCGGCTGCCGACATGAGCCGCATCGACGAAGCCAGCGAAGCCAGGGTCGCCGAACTCAAGGCGATGACCTACGCCTGCCGCAACCTGCGAGGCGAGATGAACATCTCCCCGGCCCAGCGTCTTCCGCTGATCGCCGCAGGCGATGCGGCGACGCTCGAGGCCTATGCCCCCTACCTGGCCGGGCTCGCCAAGCTCTCCGAGGTAAGCGTGGTCGCAGATATCAGCGCCGACGAGATGGCGCCGGTCTCGGTGGTGGGTTCGACGCGCTTGATGCTCAAGGTGGAGATCGACATCGCCGCCGAGCGCGAGCGTCTCGGCAAGGAGATCGCACGGCTCGAAGGCGAGATCACCAAGGCGCAGGCCAAGCTTGCCAACGAGAGCTTCGTGGCCCGCGCTCCGGAGGCGGTGGTCAATCAGGAGAAGGCGCGCCTTGCCGGATTCTCCGCCACGCTCGAGAAGCTGCAGCCGCAGCTTGAGCGACTCGCCGGCCGCTGAACGCCGGACAGCAGGGCGCGAGGAACCCCCTTGCGCCCGGGCGGGTCGCACCATCGAGTCGACTATGGAGATTGCACCATGCCCATTCCCTGGGTTGCGGCCGCCAAGGCCATTCCCTGGACGGAAGTCATCGCCGCTGCACCGGGCCTCGCCCGCAGCGCCCGCGGGCTGTGGAACAAGGTCAGGAACGAGGCGCCCGAGATCCCGGGCGACGATGGCGTCGAAGCGCCGCCACCGCTCGACGTGCGGGTCGCCACGCTCGAACACGCACTCGCGGAGCTGGGCCGCGAGGCACAGGCGCGATCGGAACTCATTGCCCAGCTTGCCGAGCAGAACGAGCAGCTGGTCACCGCCCTCGACACCACCCGCCGCCAGCTACGCCTGGCCCTGGCGCTCGCGGCAATTGCCGTGCTCGGGGTGCTGGTCCTGTTCGTGCGCTAGTACGCGCTCCTGCCATGGCATGGCGGCGGGTCCCGCGGCAGCATGACATTGCGCCTTCGGGCGGACACATCGGCCGGGACTCGCCGCAGCCCGGCCGCCAATGCCCTCCCCTTGAGCAACGCGCTAGGGTCCGGTCGCCTTCGCCGCCGGCCTGCTTGGCAGCCGGGCAAGCGCATCGCGCACGCGCGCCACTGCCCCGCTCCAGTCACCGGGTGAGCTCTGCCTGAAAAGCCGCACCGCCCCGGGGTACCAGGGGGAATCCTCGCGCTCGCGCAACCAGCGCCAGTCGGTGTTCTCATCGGGCAGCATCACCCAGCAAGGCTTGTCGAGTGCGCCGGCCAGATGCGCGATCGCGGTATCGACGCAGATCACCAGGTCGAGCCCCGCGATGATCGCCGCACAGTCGGCGAAGTCCGCGATCTGCGAGCCGAGATCCACGATCGGGCGGCTCGTTGCGAAGCGCTTCACCTCCTCCTCCCCCTGTCCTTTTTGCAGGCTCACGAAGCGCACCCCCGCCACCGCCCACAGTGGCGCGAGCGTGGCGAGCGAGGGCAGCGAGCGGTGTGAATCGTTGGCATGGGCGCTCGAGCCCTTCCACACCAGCCCTACCCGCAGGCCAGCGGTCGGCAAGCGGGCGGCCCAGCGGCTGATCTCGTCACCCTGCGCGGCGAGATAGGGCAAGCGGGCCGGGATGGAGGCGATATCGGTCGCGAACAGACCGGGCAGGTCAAGCGGCAACGCCCAGAAGTCGGGGCGGGAGAAGGTGGTGTCGGTACCGAATGGGATCACCCTGTCAACGCCGGCGAGGCTTTCCATGAGCCGACAAAGCGGCGGCGCACAGACGAGCTCGATGCTGCTCGCCCCCGCCTCGCGCAGCCGCGACACATAGCGGCAGAACTGGATCTGGTCGCCAAAGCCCTGCTCGAACCACAGCAGGAAGCGCTTGCCAGCCAGCGATTCGCCCTGCCAGCGGGCGAACGGCAGGCGCGGCAAGGACACCGCCGCATGCCCCCGGCGGGGCTCGGTGCGACGCCGACAATGCAGCCACCCCTCGTCAAAGCGCCCCTGGGCGAGCAACAGCGTACCGAGATTGAATGCTGCCTCATGATGTCCCGGGTCGATCGCGAGAACCCGTCGAAAATGGTGTTCGGCCTCGGCGAAGCGCTTGCGTCGCAGGCATAGCAGCGCGAAGTTCAGATGTGCATCGGCGGGGACCGGATCGGTGGCGAGCACCTCGCGATAGAGCGCGTCGGCTTCGTCGAAACGCGCCTGTCCGAAACACAGGCCGGCCAGCGCACCGACGGCGCGCAGGTGGCGCGGTTCCGCGGCAAGTACGCTGCGCAGCATGGGTTCAGCCTCTGCGAACCGCTCCGCACGGGCGAGCGCGATGGCAAAGTTGTAGCGATCGTCCTCGGTGGCACCGGCCGAACGGGCGACACCGCCGAGGTATTCGAGCGCGAGCTCCAGCGACGCCAGCGCCAGCGCGCTCAGACCGGCCACCCGGAGCAGCGACGCCGAGCCCGCAAAACCCGGTGCCGACTCCGCCTGCTGCAAGGCCGCCTGGAAGCATCCGGCCCGGTAATGGGCGCGGGCGGCCTGCAGCGCGGCATCATGGTTTACCGGCATTCATCGCCTCGCCGGCAGCACTTGTGCCGCGCACCGGGGCCGGCTATGCTGCATCGCAAAATCATTCGTCCTCCAGTCCATGAGTGCCCATTGCTTCACCTACGGTTCGCTGATGTGCGAAGAGATCATGTCGATGGTGTGCGGTCGCCCACTCCAGAGCGAGCCCGCCGTGCTTGCCGGACACCGTCGCCACCCGGTCCGCGGCGAGGACTATCCCGGCATGATCGCGCATCGCGGCGGCCAAGTGCCGGGTCAACTGTATCGCAGCCTCGACGCCCGTGCCTTCGCGCGACTCGATGCCTTCGAAGGCGCACAATACCAGCGGGTTGAGCGTGAGGTGAAACTTGCCGACGGCAGCACGGTGCACGCCTGGACCTACCTCTTTCGGCCCGCCTTGCGCCATCTGCTGCTGCCCGGAGAATGGGATTTCGAGGCATTCCTCAGGCACGGGCGGGCACGCTTCATCGCACGCTATGCGGGCTTCGGGCAGATCGTCGGGGACGGGCGCACGGGCTGATCAGCACGGCGCTGCGTCGGGAAGATCCTGGTAGGTCTCGCGGATCTTCTCGATACGGTCGATCGAGCGCACGAAGAGGTCCACCAACTGCGGGTCGAACTGGCGACCGGCTTCGGAGACCAGGTAGTCGATGGCGTTCTGCACCGACCAGGGATCCTTGTAGTGACGCCTCGAGGTGAGCACGTCGAAGACGTCGCAGATTGCGGTGACCCTCGCCTCGAGCGGTATCTCCTCGCCGCGCAGCCCCATGGGATAGCCACTCCCATCCCAGCGCTCATGGTGGTGCGCGGCGATCATCGCCGCCAGCGACAACATCTGCGACTCGTTCTCGCCGAGCAGCTGCCCGCCGGCGCTGGTGTGGACCTTCACCTGCTCGAATTCCGACGCGGAAAGGCTGCCGGGTTTCAGCAGCACTTCTTCGGGGACGGCGATCTTGCCGACATCGTGCAGCGGCGCGGCCCGCTCGATCAGCTCGCAGGCATCGGGCGTCAAGCCCAGCGCCTCGCCGATTACCCGCACATACTTGCCGATCCGCAGGATATGCATGCCGGTGCCACAATCGCGCACCTCGCAGATCGTCGCGAGCTTGCGCACGAAGGTCTCGGAGGCGCGAACCAGCTCGAGGGTGCGCGCGCCGACCCTGTCCTCGACCGCGGCATCGAAGCTGCGCCGCTGGCTGGCGCAGCGATGCAGCCGCAGCAGGTTTCGCACCCTCACGGAGAGTTCCACCTGCCGCAGCGGCAGCCGCACGAAATCGTCCGCACCGAGCTCGAGCGCTTCGCTGCAGATCTCCACCGCGTCGCCTTCGGTCAGCACCATCACCAGCGGCGCCTCGCCGGCCAGAGTGTCGGCGCGAAGCGTTCTCAATAGCGACAGGCCTGCCTCGGGTCGGGCTTTGTCGATGGCGAGCATTAGCAGCGCAAACGGGCCACCGCGCTTGAGCTCGGGGATCGCCCGCCCGGCCTGCTCGATCAGCGCGACCTGCTGCAAGCCCTCGTCGGCGAGCATTTCCGCAAGCAAATGCAGCCCAGCCCGTCCGTCGTCGCACAACAGGACCCGGCTGTCCTGCAGTTCCTTTTCGATTGTCATGCTATCCATCCCGAAACTGGCGCCTCATCCGGCACGCCTTTCACGCTGGTTGCGCACACCGCCAATTCATCCACTTCTGTTGATCTGTTACGGTTTGGCCCGACGATTCTTGAGGCAGCCGCGCCCTCCTCTTTTCAAGCTGGGAACCGCAGCCAGTCGCGACGAGGCGCAGCCTGCATGCGGCAACGAGGACGGGCAGCCGAGCGAATGTGATTTTCGGGAGCTGGCCTATTCGGCGCTTCAGCGATAGATTGTCGCGCGGCCAGGTGAAAGGGACCGTGGCCACTGACTTGTGGAGGGAAGTGTCGCAATGGCTCTTGCGCTAACGTTCAACGACGCGGATGGATACCTCCTTGCGCGTCTGGAAGGCGAGTGGACCCCATCCGCCCTGAGCGAACGGATTCGATGTATCGCCTCCACCGCACAAGAGCGCGGGTATGAGCGGGTTCTCGTCGACATTCGCGAGATGTCGGCTCCGGCGAGAGGCTTCTACCGCTATATCGCAGGCGAGGATGTTGCGAAGTACTTCGGCACAAGCGTCAGCGTCGCTGCAGTCTATCGTGCAGAGCTCATCGACAAGTTCGTGGAGAACGTCGCGGTCAACCGTGGCGCGCGCTTTATCGTCGTTCCGAGCTTCGAAGAAGCGCTGGACTGGCTCGAGCCCGGAAACCGCGCTTGACCGCTTGGGCAGGTGCGCGACCATCTGAAACCCTGGCGTCGTTGGCGCCGAAGGCGATCGCCCATTGGATGCAGACGATACGCTCCCACGCACATCTGGCGGTGCAGCTAGCGCCCGCTTTCGTAAACCATGATCGCCGCCGCAAGGTCCTCGAGCGCGGTTCCGACCGACTTGAACACCGTCCGTTCCGACGGTGACTGCCTGCCCGGAGCGCTGCCCCGGCAAAGCTCGTAGAGCGTCGCTTTCACCTGCCCGGCGGCGAATATACCGCGCGAGATCGGCCCCAGCAGCTCGCCGCTCTTCTGCAGGGCTTCGGTGGTATCCACGAAGATGCTCGAAGCTGCGAAGCATTCGTCGTCCGCTTCGCGCATCGCGGGAGTGAAGCTGCCGATGAGATCGAGATGGCTGCCAGGCTGCAGCCAGCGCCCTTGCACCACCGGTTCGGTCGCCAGCGTCGCGCAGCTGACGACGTCGGCGCGCTTGGCCGCAGCTTCGAGATCGTTGGCCGCCGCGGCGTCGATTCCCTTCCCACGCAGTGCTCTGGCGAGTGATGCAGCCTGCGCCGCCGAGCGGGCCCACACCAGCACCTGCTCGATCGGCAGCACCGCGCGATAGGCATCCGCCAGCAGGCTCGCCACCTGCCCGGCCCCCACGATCAGCAGACAACGCGCGTCCGCTCGTGCCAGTCGCTTCGCGGCCAGGGCCGAGGCGGCTGCGGTGCGGCGGTTGGTGATCTGGTTGCCGTCGATGAGCGCCAGCGGCTGCCCGCGAACGGCGTCATAGAGGATGTAGGTCGAATGCAGGCCAGGCAATCCGTGCGCGGCGTTGCCCGGTGCAATGTTCACCGTCTTGACGCCGAAATAGCGCCCAGCCTGCCATGCCGGCATGATCAGCGACGTCATGCCGCCGCCGTCGGGAGCGGGAATCACATGGACATGTCGCGGGGGCACCTCACAGCCGCATTCGAACATCGCGCCGAGCGCAGCAATGAGGCGATCGAAGGGCAGCGCCGCAAGCGTAGCGCCTGAATCGAAGTGTTCCATGTCTTGGGATGATCCTGGATAGGAAGGAAGGATGTGGCGACAGCATACCGGGCTGCATCCTGGGTGCCATCCCTACCGTTCGGCTGCAAGCAGCTCGTCCGCCACCCATTGCTGAAGATAACGCATCACGGTGATCGCGGCCTTGTCCTCGTCACCTTCGGCAAGCACACGCCCGCACAGCTGGGCGAAGCTCTCCCCCGCCTCGATCGCCCGTAGCAGCGCCGCTTCCAGGGGCAGCACGCTGCGCCACATCGGAGTGAGATCCTTGCGCCAGATGAGGATGGTGTTGTCCAGCCGCTCGGGTGGGGCTACCGGGTGGTTGGGATCGTCGGCTTCGGAGAGTTCGCGCCATACGGGGGCGACGGACCACTCGAGGTCGATCAGGGCGAAACCGGGCTGAAGCCGGAAGCAAAGCCGCGGCCAATCCTCGGGCGTTGTGCGGGCGAGTCGCTCGAAGCCCAGCGGCACCCGGTCGGCAGCATCAAATGCGAGGCAGATGCGCCATTCCATGCGCGCGAGGTCTGCCAGCGCAGGGTGCGGCAGGGCATCGATGCGTCCGGCGACGAAATCGGGCAGGCAATCACCGAACCAGCGGATCGAGCGCTTCTGCGACGGATGGGCATGCATGTAGTCGTCGGCGAGCGCGCCGAAGGCTGCATCGCCGAGCACGCGATGGAGCACGGGGTAGTTGGTGCGCAGCGCCTCGTGCAGGCGCGCACGCCATGCGCCGCGATAGACCTCGAGGCCCTGGGTATTGCCGGCCAGCCCGGGTGGCGGGCCACCGGCTGTAATGGCGGCCTGCATGCGCCGCTGAAGATCGGCGAGGCTCATGCAGCAGCGCTCTCCGGCAGCGCCGACCTTGCCACCAGGCGAACCTGTTCGAGTTCGGCGATGAGTTCGGCAAGCGGCGGGATCCGGTCGTCGCGCTCGATCATCGTCGGCACCGGACCGAAGCGTTCGAGCGCATAGGAATAGAGCGCGTAGACCTCGCTGCGGATGGGATGGTCATGAGTGTCGATGAGCAGCTCGCCGTGGTCCTCGTGCCCTGCAAGATGAATCTGCACCACCCGGTCGGCGGGCATCGCGTCCACGAAGCGGAGCGCATCGAAACCGTGATTGACGCTGCTGACGAAGACGTTGTTCACATCGAACAGCAACTGGCAGCCGCTGCGACGGGCCAGTTCGGCGATGAACTCCCATTCAGGCATCTCGTCCTCCGCGTAGCTCACGTAGCTGGAGACGTTCTCGAGCACCAGCGCGCGCCCGAGCACCTCCTGCGCCTGGTCGATGCGCGGCAGCAGATGGCGCAGCATGGCCTCGGTGTAGGGCACGGGCAGAAGGTCGTGGAGGTTGGCGCGATCCACGCCGGTCCAGCACAGGTGATCGGAGATCCAACCCGGTTCGATGCGCTCGGCGAGCGCCCGCAGATCGCGCAGGTAGCCGAGATCCAGCGCATCGACGCTGCCGATCGACATCGCCACGCCGTGCATCACCATGGGATAGTCCGCACGGATGCGGTCGAGAAAATGCAGCGGCTTGCCGCCGGGTACAAGGTAGTTGTCCGAGAGGATTTCGAGCCAATCCACCGGCTGCGCCGGACCGTCGGCGAAATCGCGGTAATGGTCGACGCGCAGGCCGAGGCCGAAGCCTTGAATGGACGTGGTCATGTTGGCAATCGGTCCGGGCGGCATCAAGCAGGTGCCGCCCGGGTACCCGCCGACTTACTTGCCCTTCATCATCACATGGCCACCGGCGGCTTCGCACTCTTCCTTGGAGGCCTTGGGTTCCCAGCCCTGTCCTTTGCAGGCGTTCATGCCGCTGCAATCGTTCTTCGCAGTCTTGCACGAGCCATGGCCCTTGCAGCTGTTGCTGCCGAAACACTGGACCTCTTCGGCTGCATTCGCGACCGCCGGGACCATCACGGCGCCAGCGGCGAACATCGCGGCGACGGTAGCGGCGATGGCGGCGCCGCTCTTGAGTGTGGTGTTGGTGGCTTTCATGGGTGTCTCCTGTCTGGAATCGGGGGTGGCGGCCGGCGTTTCCGACGCGCCCACAGATTAGGACACGGGCAGGCAGGCTTTTCTTACATGCTCGTGCAAATAACGCGCTGCGACTCGCCGGCCAGGCTCTCGGCGCATCGCCGTGGATATCGATTCTCACACCTCCTTGCCCGCACGCCTGCGCGCGCCACGTGGCTGCTTCGTCCGTCCTGGCATTTTCGGTGCATGCGAGCTGGAAGTAGAATCATCCTCGAAACCGCAGTTGAACGCGCGCGAGTGTGCGGCTGGCGGGCTGTCCGGCAAGGCGCGACACGGCGTAGCCTGCATGCGGCAACGAGCGGCAACACAGCCAGGCGGCCTCGCAGATGTGCGCAGCCGCGTAACGCACTCACCCAATGGGTGGTCGTCGAAGCCAAGGAACTCCAGGGTTTCAGATGGATAAGCGGATGCACGAGCGGTCAACTGCGGTTTCTGGGATCATCAGGTATCGTCCGTGAGCGCACCTTGCAGCGAAACACACAGCATCTATTCAAAGGAGGGCCCATGTCGGATCCGAAGCTGATAGGCAAGCGGGTGCTCATTACCCACGCCGACGTATTCATGGGGCCTGCGCTGTGCGAGGCCTTTGCCGCGCATGGCGCGACCGTGATCGCCGCTACCGATTCCCTGCTGAGCCCGGGCGCACCCGCTTCGGTGCTGGCCGCGGCAGGCGAGATCGATGTGCTGGTGGCGAATCTCGCGATCTCGGCGCCGAGCACCCCGGTCACCGAGGTTTCCGAAGAGGAATGGAGCGACACCTTCGCCGCCTTGGTGAATCCGCTCGCCCGTCTGTTTCGCGCGGCGCTGCCACCGATGATCGAACGCCGCAGGGGGAAGATCCTCGTCATGGGCAGCGCCTCCGCCCTGCGTGGAATCAAGCGGGCATCGAGCTACAGCGCCGCCAGAGGCGCGCAGCTCGCCTATGTGCAGTCGGTCGGCGTGGAAGTGGCGCCACACAATGTCCAGGTAAACGCGATCGCTCAGAACTTCGTCGACAACCCCACCTATTTCCCACCCGAGGTGCAGGCCAATCCGCGCTTCCAGGAACGCCTCAAGCGCGAGCTACCGCTCGGTCGCCTGGTCAGTGCGAAAGAGGATGCCGAGTTCGCCGTTTACCTGAGCAGCGATGCGGCGGACTGCTTTGTCGGCCAGGTCTTTCCGATGTGCGGTGGCTGGGTGGCGCGCTAGCGGCGGCCTGTCTTTCACCATGGCCCAGGGCCATGGAAATCGGCGCATGCCGGCGCACCGACTGCCGCCTTGCCCCGCTTCCATGCCCCGGAGCGGTTCGAAATCCGCACCGGCGTTCGCACCGCATCGCGAATCGTGTCGCGATTGACTGGTGCGATAAGGCCAATTGATTTAGATTTACCAGCGCTGCAGCTTGTTTTCTTCGGCGGACCCCTTCCGACACTGGGCGGGACGGCTCGATGCGCGGGTTGGCCGGCCCCGGCAAGCATGGCTGGGGCCGCCGGCGAATGCGGCGCAGGGGCGCCGACAACGATCGACATATTTCACCTGGGTATTGAAACAATGGATCGCAGAAATTTTCTTCAGGCCGCGGTGGCGGGCGCGGTGGGCCTTCAGGCCCCCGGACTGTACGCCGCAGAGAAGGCCGTGGACGACGAATCGATCAAGGACTACTTGTTCCGCATCCGCAATCCGGACATGCGACATGCCGGCGACGTGGTGGCGGACGCGAAGACCCGCGCAACCCTCGCAAGCGTCAACCAGCGCCTGACCACGGTGAGAGACGTCGTGGGCTTCGGCAACTTCAATGTGCTGAGCTTCGACGAGATGCTCGAATTCGGCCGGCGCTATTCGCAGATCGGCGAGTTTACCCGTAGCGAACTCGATCTGCTGGAGTCGCTCTTTTACGAGGATGCTTCGCGATACGGTTTCTTTGGCGAGAAACCTCTCGGCAGGATCACCGAGCGGGTCGACCTGCGCGATGTCGTCAAGATTCCGTACACCGGCCACTACGTATTCTCGGGAAAATCGCTGGCGCTCTACGAAAAGGTGCTCAAGCAGGTCGGCGGCAATCTGACGCTTACCTCGGGGGTGCGCGGCGTCGTCAAGCAGATGCAGCTCTTCATCGCCAAGGCCGACGCCGCAGACGGCAACCTCTCGCTGGCATCGCGCTCATTGGCGCCACCGGGGTACTCATTTCACGGCGTAGGCGATTTCGACGTGGGTATCAGGGGCTGGGGCGAGCGCAACTTCACCGACGATTTTGCCAGCACCGACGAGTTCCGCAGCCTTCTCGATCTCGGCTACATCGATATCCGCTACCCAAAGGACAACCGCAAGGGCGTGCGCTTCGAGCCCTGGCACATCAAGGTCACCTGAGACGACAGGGGCGGGCCGCCGACGATCAATAGACGGCGGGGACGAACATGTCGTCCGGCACCGGGTTGCGAATGTAGTTCGAGTTGTAGACCCGTTCGGGGAGTTCGACGACCGGGTGTTCGATTTCACCGTACGGAATCTGGCTCAGCAGGTGGTGAATGCAGTTGAGGCGCGCGCGCTTCTTGCCACCTGGCTGGATCACCCACCACGGGGCCTCGGGGATATGGGTGCGCTCGAGCATGATCTCCTTGGCGATGGTGTATTGCTCCCACAGGCGGCGCGACTCCATGTCCATCGGGCTGAGCTTCCATTGCTTGAGCGGATCGTGGATGCGCATCTGGAAACGGCGGTTCTGCTCGTCGTCGGTCACCGAGAACCAGTACTTGACCAGGATCGTGCCGGAACGAATGAGCATCTTCTCGAACTCCGGCACCGAGCGGAAGAACTCCTCGTAATCTTCGTCGCTGCAAAATCCCATCACCCGCTCGACACCCGCGCGGTTGTACCAGCTGCGGTCGAACAGGACGATCTCGCCGCCGGCGGGAAGGTGGTTGATGTAGCGCTGGAAATACCATTGGGTCTTTTCGCGCTCGCTCGGGGCAGGTAGCGCTGCCACGCGACACACACGTGGATTGAGACGTTGGGTGATGCGCTTGATGGCCCCCCCCTTGCCGGCTGCATCACGTCCTTCGAACAGCACCACCAGCTTGAGCTTGTGATGCACGACCCAGTCCTGCAACTTGACCAGTTCGCCCTGCAAACGGACCAGCTCGCGGAAGTAGAGCCGGCGATCCATATCCCGCTCGGCGGCATCCGACCCAACCGTATCCCTGTCGAGCAAGGCCTCCATGCGGTAGTCGTCGAGTTCCATCTCCAGCTCTTCGTCAAAGCTGTCGAGCAACTCGTCATGCAGATGGGGGTCGCGACCGACCTCGCGCACAAAACTGTCCGAACTCATCCTGCGTCTCTCCGGGCATTCAACGATTGCGATGATATACGCAACTCGTGCCGCTCAATGTGACACGGACATGATGCCGCGGCGACGCAGTGCCCCTGCGTTCAACGGCCCACCTGACCAACCGATGACCGACTACCGGGCCGGCTGCTTTCAACGCGAAATCCGGCAGCGCTTTCCCTCGTACTCGTGGCGATTGAGCACATAGGCCTTACCGTTCCAGCGCTGGACCGGGAAGCAGAAGCCCGGTCCGCCGACCTCGATATCGGGCCAGCCGCCCGCCCCGCGGGTCGCGAGAAACGCGGGAATGCCGATGGACGAGGTGATCAGCCGCCAGCGCCCGTCGGCCTGCTGGCTGACGATCCAGAAGGCGCTGCCGGTCATGCCATAGCAATAGGTGCCGCCCTCGGTGATCACCACCTCGAGCCGTCCGTCGCCGTTGATATCGCGCACCTGGTCGATCTGCCCGGGACTGTAGCTCGGTGTTCCGGGATCGTCGCAATCGCTGCGCCACTGCGCGCCGTGGCGGGTAAATCCGGCCGCCTTGAAGACGGCCGCCTGCTCGGCCGCGGGGAGCTCGGCAACCGCGATGGCACCTGTCGACAACGCGGTCGACACCGCCAGCGCCATACACAGGGCCATCATGCGCATCGTGAGCTCCTTTGGCATCCAGCCCGCGAAGGAACTTACCTATTGAATTTCAAGCATAGTCGCCCGTCGAGAGCCTTTCCACTCTCTTCATGCGCCTCGTTCCCAGCACCGGGCGAACGGTGCCAAGCTCCCGACGGGGCGCCCGTGTGCTCGCTGCGCTTTCCAAGCGTGTTGCCTTGTACCGTGCGAAGTGCGCCGGCACAAACTAGACTGAGCGCAGGCAATGTATCCAATGGCACCCAATCAACAAGACATGCAGCGGAAAGGCAGATGCGTGACCACGGCGGAGTGTCGATGGACTATCTGAAACACAACCGACTTGTATGGAACCGGCAATCGAGCCGCAACTGCATATGGTCGTTGCCGGTCGATTCCTCCATCGTTGCGAAGGCGCGGCAAGGGGAATGGAAGGTGCTCCTGACACCGAGCCTGCCGGTTCCGCGTTCATGGTTCGGGGACCTCAGAGGCAGGCGCGTGCTCTGTCTTGCCTCGGGTGGTGGCCAACAGGCACCGGTGCTGGCGGCCGCAGGCGCCAGGGTGGTGAGCTTTGATCTTTCGGAGGAACAGCTCGCGAAGGACGCCATGGTGGCCGAACGCGACGGGCTCCCGATCGACTGCGTCCAGGGGAACATGACAGATCTGTCGTGCTTTGGGGATGGATGCTTCGATCTGGTGTTCCACCCCTCGGCAAATTCCTTCGTCGCCGACGTAAGGCCGGTGTGGCGAGAATGCCATCGCGTACTGCGCGGCGGTGGCGCACTGCTGGCCGGCTTCAACAACCCTGCTGTGTTCCTGTTCGACCATGACGAGGCCGACCGCACCGGCACCCTCGTCGTCAAGCATGGCCTGCCCTATGCCGACGCCACGTCGCTATCCGCACAGGCGCTGGCGCAAAGACGCGAGAAAGCCGAGCCGCTGCAATTCAGTCATTCGCTCGACGAACAGATTGGCGGGCAGATCGAGGCAGGCTTCGCGATCGTCGGCTTTTACGAGGATCGCTGGTTCGACGACAGCTGGCTCTTCAGCACGCTGTCACCGGTATCCATGGCGACCCGCGCGCTCAGGGCCGCAAAGTCGTAAGGCCCCTGCAACGGGAATACAGCACATCATGCAAACCGACGAAACCATCAGCGACAAGTCACCCGCCTTCAACTTCATGCGCGCACCTGCGCCCCTTCTGCCGAGACCTCCAGGATGATCCGGATCCGCGAAATCGATCACCTTGTACTGCGCGTCCGCGACCTCGAGCGAATGCTGCAGTTCTACTGTGTGGCGCTCGGCTGCAAGGTCGAACGGCGGCGCGACGATATCGGTCTGGTGCAGCTGCGAGCGGGACGTTCCATCATCGACCTGGTGCCGGTGGACGGCGAGCTGGGCCGTGCCGGCGGCGCCCCGCCGGGCGTACAGGGACGCAACCTCGATCACTTCTGCGTGCGGGTCGATCCCTTCGACGAGCCCGCGATTCGACACGAACTCGAAACACGGGGCATCGAGGTCGGCCCGCTGTATGTCAGGTATGGTGCCGAGGGAGATGGCCCGTCACTCTATGTGACGGATCCGGAGGGAAACACCGTCGAACTCAAGGGACCGCCAACCGACTGATGCCATATCCCGGATCCCCCGGGATCCGCGCCTGGAGAGCAACATGACAGCAAGCAATGCAATGGGACGATGCCTGTGCGGCGCGGTCCGCATCGAGGTCGCCCATGCCGCGACCAGCGTTGGCGCCTGCCACTGCAACATCTGCCGAAAATGGGGCGGCGGACCCCTGCTGGCGGTCGAATGCGGCACTGAGGTGGAACTGAAGGGCGAGGAAAACGTCACCCTGTTCGCCTCGTCCGACTGGGCTGAACGCGGTTTCTGCCGACACTGCGGAACGCATCTGTTCTATCGGCTGAAACAGGGTCCGCACTATCACGTGCCGGTCGGACTGCTCGACGAAGCGCCCGATTTCCGCCTCGAGCAGCAGGTCTTCATCGACGAGAAACCGGCCTACTACCGGTTTGGCAACAGGACCCGCGAGATGACAGGGGCCGAGGTCTTCGCGCTCTACGCTCCCCCGCCGGCATGAGCCCAACCCCCGCAATCAACCCATTTTCACCGCGGTCCCGCTGACCGCGACCATCATCATGCCATTGGTTTCACCAAGCACTTCATAGTCGAAATCGATGCCGATGATGCCGTTCGCGCCCATCTCCTTCGCAGCCTCGATCATGTCCTCGAGCGCAGCGTCGCGCGCCCCGGAGAGGGCCCGCTCGTAGCCACCGGCGCGGCCGCCGACCACGTCGCGAACCGACGAGAACATGTCGCGAAAGATATTGGCGCCGATGATGGCTTCGCCATTGACGACGCCCAAATACTTCTCGATGCGGCCATCTTCGCCGCCCGGCACCACGGTGGCGAGGAAAAAACTCTTGTCTGCCTTGGAGAACCAGCCCATGTCGACTTCCTTAGTCAAGCAACGCGATATGTGATTCGACGCCGTGCGCGTCACCCCTCAGGCGCCGACGAGGCCCAGGTAGGCCTGACGGGTCCCCGGCGAGACCGCCGCCACAGCCTGCTCGTAGGTCGTTCGGTGCCGGGCCAGCATGCGGGCCGAGGCAATGGTCTTCGATTTGCAGTACCAGTGGCAAGTGTGCTGCATCAGGATCATTTCAGCCGACAGGGTAAAGGCCCGCTCCTTGGCGCTGCGCTGGGCATCATTGCTTACGACCTCGGCGATGCCCCTGGCATGGATCTCGAGGGCCTTGCGCAAATCGAACACCGCCCCCGGGAACAATCGCTCGGCGTAAGGCAGGCCCCAGGCCAACTTGCTGACGAGCATGCTGTCGGCGCTGAGACGTGACATCTCGGTGGCGAAGCGACGGAACTGCTCGCTCAGCGCCACCTCCTTGTCCTTCATCAGCAGCCAGATCTGCTCGCCGCGCCCCGGGTCGTCGGCACCGAGCGCCCTCATGTAGCCCTCGGTCAGGCTCTCCATCAACTTCTCGAGTTGGTAATTCTTGAGGTGGCTGCCCAGCAGCGAAATCCGTCGGCGCTGCTCGGCGCTCTTGAGGGCGTAAGCGCCAAAGCCCACCAACATCAGAAGAACATAGGTTTCCATGCGGGCATTGTCCTGCGGATTGCCCTGTCGCAGCAATCGCGCGTTCGATGCGGCCCGGCTTCCGGACCGCGTGCGGTCGTTCAATCGAAGCTAGGCAACACCGGTTTGGCGACAGGCTTGCCCTCCGCAAGCCAGGCGTCGAAGCCCCCGCCAATCGACTGCACCCTTACGTAGCCCATTTCGGCAAGCGCGTTCGCGGCCAGTGCGGCACGGCCGCTGGTCTTGCAATAGAGAACGATATCGAGGTCGCGCGAAGAGAACTCGGGCGCATTGCTGAGCTTGAACTCGAGCATGCCGCGCGAGATGTGGATGGCACCGGGAATATGGCCGGCAGCAAATTCATCCGCCTCGCGGACGTCGATCAGAAGGTCGGCGTTCTTGATGGCGGCAACGGCTTCGTCCGGGGTGATCTCGCGGACTCGCTGCTTCGCGGCGGTAACCAGATCATGAGCGGTTTTCATGTTGATCCTTTCCTATACCAATTGAAAAACTGCCGGCGCCGCACTTGGGCCTCACACTCTTCAGCCAAGGGGTGACGACGCGAATCTGCCGGCGCCATATTCTGAAGCGCTTATATTACCAGTATGACGAAGCCGCTCCAGCAGGAGCGGGAAGATCCGCCCCGGCTCGCCAACGCGGTGGCCCGGGACCTAAAGCCAAGAGGACGCATGTCGGCAACTCGCGACAACACAAACGGCAATCGCCGCTCACGGCGGGCGCATCTGATTGACGCCGCGCTGATGGATTCGCTCGGCCTGGATGCGCTGATACCGCCCGAACTCAGCGACTGGCAGACGCTGTTCGTCGAGGCCATGGCCTACTTCCTGGATCGTCTGCCAGCGGCCCGGCTCAGCGCGATCATCGCCGGGCAACTGGCATTCGAACCCCAGGCGGATCCGGCCCAGCGTCTCGTGGCGCTGCTTGCGCAGTGTCCTATGCTTCACAAGCTCGGCCAGGTGATGGCGCGCAACCATGCGCTCGATGCAGGCCTGCGAAGCCGTCTGCAAACGCTCGAATCGATGCCTTCCAGCCTTCCCGCTGCGGCGATCTCGGCGGCCCTCGGCGGGGCGTTTGCGGAGGATGCCGGCGTGGCGTTGAGCGACCGGCCGCTGGCCGAAGGCAGCGTCGCGGTGGTGCTGCCTTTTTCCTGGCGCGCCGGCGGACACGTGCGTGAAGGCGTATTCAAGGTGCTCAAGCCGGGCATCGAAGCACGCCTCGCCGAGGAGCTGGCAATCCTTCCCGGGCTTGCCAGCATGCTCGAACGCCGTGGCAGGCAATTGGGCCTGCCCGCTCTGGACTACCGCGGCAACCTGTCGAGCGTGGCGCAACTGCTGGACAACGAGGTCAGGCTCGACCGCGAGCAGCACAACATGCGCTGCGCCAGCGCGCTCCTGGGCGATCACGATGTGGTGTTCGTGCCACCGCTATTGCCTTGGTGTACGCCGCGCATAACGGCAATGGCGCGAGTGAGGGGCAGCAGTGTCGTCGATGCCGCCCTGCCCGCCGCGCGCAAGAGCATCGTGGCGGATGCACTGATCACCAAGCTGCTGGCCAAGCCCTTCTGGAGCCGCGAAGACGAAGCGCTTTTTCATGGCGATCTGCACGCCGGCAATCTGCTGCTCGACGAGGACGGGCGCATCGCGGTCATCGATTGGAGCCTGGCAGCCCGGCTTGCCAAGTCGCAGCGCGAGGCCTTGCTTGCCGTTGCGATTGGCGGGCTCAGCTTCGATGCGCAGCGGATCCGCGAGGCGCTCGCAGCACTTGGCCTTCGCGAGGAGGCCAACCCACGCGTGCAAAGCTGTATCGACGACGCGCTTGACGCGCTCGCGGACGGGCGCCAGCAACTCGGCTTTGACTGGCTGGTCGGGATGCTCGATGCCCTCGCCCTGCAGGGCAGCAGCGGTTTCGGCGCAGAGCTGGCGGTGTTTCGCAAGAGCTGGGTGTCGCTCGCGGGCGTGATACGTGACTTGCGGGGCAGCGTCCGGGCCGATTTCCCGCTCCTCGCCGAAGGCCTGCAGCACTTCCTTGCCGAGTGGCCCGCACGGCTCGTGGCCGCCCCCGACTCGCGGGATTTCTCCACCCATGTGTCCAATGCCGAGCTGATGACACTCGCCTGGTCGGGCTGGAGCGGCGCCGGACGTTACTGGACAAGATTGCTCGAGCACGCCGTGACGCGCGCCAAGAGCGCCGAGCGCCCATGCTGAAGGCCCTCGGCGCCTGGCTGCTAATGCTGCTGCTGGCGATCGCCAACGGCGCCGCGCGCGACCTCTGCTATGGGCAATACCTCGGCGAACTCACCGCACATCAGCTCTCCACAATCATCGCAGCCGTGCTGCTGGGAGGGGTGATGCGCGCCTACGTGCGCCGCTATCCGCCCCCCTCGCGGGCCGCCGCACTGTTGCTGGGGCTCTTCTGGGCCGGCCTCACTGTGACCTTCGAGTTCACTTTTTTCCACGTCGTCGGAGGGCGCTCCTGGAAGGAGCTGTTTGCAAGCTACCAGCTCAATGAGGGACAGCTGTGGCCGCTGCTGGTGCTGTGGATTCTTCTCGCCCCGATAATTTTTAGCCGACACCGGCACTGAACACCGCAAAGGAGGTGTTCGATCTGGCGCCGACATGCGGCAATGCAGCATCGAATCCGGTTGATCTCCGCCCGACAGGACACTAGTATTTAAGCACTTGCTTATTCACTTATGCGCTCATGAACAACGTCTCCAAGGCCTGCGATCCCCGCCCGTTCTGGTCACCGCTGGTGGCCGGCATCGCCTTGGGCCTGGTATTGCTACTGACCTTCGTCCTCACCGGACACGGCCTCGGCGCCACCGGCTTCTTTACCCGGCTGGCGGCTTGGAGCGGAGGCCAGGTAGCCTTCGATGCCACCTACAACAATGTCTATCTCGGGCCCCTGCTCGACGACGGAAAACCGCTCTCCTCGTGGATCACATGGCAGGTGATCGGCGTGGCACTCGGCGCGCTTGCGGCAAGCTGGAGCGCGGGACGTTTCCGTCTGCGAGTCGACGGCACCCACAGCTTCAGCGGCCCCATGCGAAGCGCGATGGCACTGCTTGGCGGGCTGCTGGCGGGTTTTGGCGCGCGGGTGGCAGCAGGTTGCACCAGCGGCGTGGGCCTCTCCGGCACCGCCACGCTGGGGGTAGCCGGCTTCGTCTTCCTGGGCGCCTTCTTCGCTGCGGGCCTGCTCGCCAGCCGCCTCGTCAAGGGAGGGCCGCGCTAATGCCATTCAACGATATCGGCCTCGCCTCGGGCCTGCTGTGCGGTTTCCTGTTCGGCTACGTGCTGGAGAATGCCGGCTTCGGCAGTCCCTGCAAGCTGACGGCGCAGTTCCGCATGTCGGACTGGTCGGTCTTCAAGGTGATGTTCACGGCGATCGTGGTCGCCGCGGCAGGCCTTTTCCTGCTGCGCAGCGCCGGCATTCTCGCCCCCGACAAGATGTATGTCCCGCCCGCATTTCTCGGTGCGGTTGCGATCGGCGGTGCGCTGATCGGCGCGGGTTTCGCAGTCGGTGGCTACTGTCCGGGCACCTCGGTGGTGGGCTTGTTCTCGGGACGCATCGACGCCTTGCTCTTTGGCGTCGGACTCCTTGGCGGGACCTGGCTCTTTGCCGGCAGCTTCGATCTGGTCGAACGCTGGACCACAGCGGGCGAATCCGGCGCAGGCGACACCTTGCCGCTTGCGCTCGGCGTACCGGAGTGGGCCGTACTGGCGGCGATGATTGCCGTGGCAGTGATGATTTTCGTGATTGGCGGGCGCATCGAGCGGCGCTTCGGCGGTCCGCTCGATGCATCCGCCGCGATGCGTGATTGACCCTCACAACAGACACAGTGCTTCAGGAGACCACAATGAGACAGGAAAGACCCGGCCGGAAAATGCTGGCCCGCGCCCTCCCCGCAGTCGCGCTCGCCCTTGGCAGCGTGGCGGCGGGCCACGCCTCCGAGCCCCTTCGTGTGGCCCAGGCAAACCCCTGCGCACCGCGCAGCCGTGCCGCCAATCCATGCGCCGCGGCCAACCCCTGCGCCCCGAAACGCAGGCGCAGCAACCCCTGCGCGGCGAATCCCTGTACGGCAAGCAATCCCTGCGCACCGAAGCGTCGCCGTGCAAACCCCTGCGCAGCATCGAATCCTTGCGCCGCAGCCAACCCTTGCGCACCGAAGCGTCGGCAGCGAAACCCCTGCGCTGCCGCCCAGTGATCGATGAGGATGCCGCAGAGCATCGGTCCAGCCGTTTCGTACCAACGCACGACACGGCCTGAATAACGGAGGAGTGATCATGAGAAGCATCGTATTCGCAGCAGGCGCACTGCTATTCAGCGGCACGATTGTCGCGGCAGCCAGCCTGCCGGGTCCGGTAGTGGACGCCGAATGGCTGGCCGCCAATGTCGGCAATGTGCAGGTGGTGGCGGTGCAGTCCGACCCCAGCGCCTTCATCGCGCAGCCAGTCTGGCAGAACAACCCCAAGACCGGCGCCAAGACCCTTGTGGAGGCGAACGGCCACCTGCCGGGATCGAAACTCGTCAACACCAAGAATATCCGCGTCGAACGCAAGATCGGCGAGCTGTCAGTGAAATACATGGTTCCCGGGCGCGCAGACTTCGAGAGGATCATGCAGGCAGCAGGCCTTGCTGCCGATCGGCCGATCGTGCTGGTAGCGCTGGGCCAGGATGGCGCCGAGCTCGATGACGCAGCCCGGCTTTACTGGCAGCTCAAGTATTTCGGCGAGGATCGCGTTGCGATCCTCGACGGAGGCCTCGCGGGATGGCTGGTCGACGGGCGGGCCGTCAGTACCGATGCA
The DNA here is from genome assembly GCA_024235595.1 of Zoogloeaceae bacterium. Classification (GTDB taxonomy): domain Bacteria; phylum Pseudomonadota; class Gammaproteobacteria; order Burkholderiales; family Rhodocyclaceae; genus Cognatazoarcus. Next base: position 19,940 of record JACKMC010000014.1, read on the forward strand.
CCCGACGCGACGCCGGGTGACTGGAAGGCGGGCCCCGAGCGCACCGCTCTCATCGCCGACTCCGCCGAGGTGGCGCAGAGCAAGGCACAACTGATCGACGCGCGCGCCCTGCCGCAGTACCACGGCCTCGCCAAGCGCGACTACGTCTATGCGTACGGCCATATCCCGGGCGCCCACGCGCTGCCCCCCGAAGTGCGCGCAAGCAGCGACGGCGGGGTGGCGCGTTTCCTGTCCGCCGACGACTATCGGACCATTCTCGAGCAGTCGGGCATCAAGGCCGACGCACCGGCGATCACCTATTGCAACAGCGGCCATCTGGCCGCAGGCGCGTGGTTCGTAATGTCCGAAGTCGTCGGCAACAAGCAGGTCAGGCTCTACGACGGATCGCTGCACGAGTGGACGCTGGAGAAGCGCCCCATGGAAGGCATCGCAAGGCGCTGAGACGCCAACACCATAGCGTGCGGGCGCCAAATAGAAGCGCCCCGCGAACAATCACGTGGACTGGAGGATTAGAGAAATGGCACATATCGTCATCATCGGCGCTGGCATCGGCGGGCTGCCGATGGCATATGAAATGCGGGACATCGCGCGAAGCGAAGACCGCATCACTGTGGTTTCGAAGGATGCGAAATTCCACTTCGTACCGTCGAACCCCTGGGTAGCGGTGAACTGGCGTCAACGCGCCGAGATCGAGGTCGATCCGGCCGAGATCCTCGCCAAGAAGAAAATCGATTTCATCACCACCGGGGTCAAGCGAGTCCATCCGGGTGAAAACAAGCTCGAACTGGATGATGGCCGCGAGATCGACTACGACTACCTCGTGATCGCCACCGGCCCGAAACTGGCATTCGACGAAATTCCCGGCCTCGGGCCACACGGCGGATTTACCCAGTCGGTGTGTCATGTCGACCATGCCGTTACCTCCGAGCAGGCCTGGCAGGAATTCGTCAAGGATCCCGGCCCGATCGTCGTCGGCGCGGTTCAAGGGGCATCGTGCTTCGGCCCCGCGTACGAGTTCGCGATGATCCTCGATGCAGACCTGCGCAAGCGAAAGATCCGCGACAAGGTGCCGATGACCTTCGTCACGTCCGAGCCCTATATCGGACACCTGGGCCTTGCCGGCGTCGGCGACTCGAAGGGCATCATGGAGTCGGCCTACCGCGACCGACATGTCAAGTGGATCTGCAATGCCAAGGTCGAGCGCATCGAGGACGGCCTGATGCACGTCATCGAGCACGACGACGAAGGCAAGGAGAAACGTCGCCACGAGTTGCCGTTCAAATACTCGATGATGCTGCCGGCCTTCAAGGGTGTCGACGCGGTCTTCGGTATCGAGGGCCTGGTCAATCCGCGCGGCTTTGTGCTGATCGACAAACACCAACGCAATCCGGCATTTCCGAACATCTTCTCGGTAGGCGTGTGCGTGGCCATACCACCGGTCGAAGCGACCCCGGTCCCCACCGGCACTCCGAAGACCGGCTACATGATCGAATCGATGGTGACCGCCACCGCGCACAATATCCGCGCTCTCATCGATGGCCGCGAACCGACCGAAACCGCCACCTGGAATGCGGTCTGCCTCGCCGACTTCGGTGACACCGGCGCGGCCTTCGTGGCAATCCCGCAGATTCCGCCGCGCAACATGAACTGGTTCGCGCAGGGAAAGTGGGTCCACCTGGCCAAGATCGGCTTCGAAAAATACTTCCTTCGCAAGATGCGCAAAGGCACCACCGAACCCGTCTACGAAAAGGTAGTGATGAGCGCGATCGGCATCGCCAAGCTCAAGCAGCCAGGCAGCTAAGGCCGCAAGGTCTCTCTCCGGGCGGGGTCCTCGCGATCCGCCCCACTCCTGACCCGGTCCACGGGTTTTCGCCCCGCGTCATGCGGGGCGCTTTTATTCTTGCGTCGAATCCGGGGCTTGCACCGTTGCAGCACGCTCGGGCATGCTTCCTGCGTCCGAACACAGCGCGACTGCTGCAAGGCGCCCGAATAGCGCGCGCTCTCACCGGGACATAAGAGGAAAGATGATCGACTTCACCCGCAGGGCCACTGGCCGGCTCGAACAACACCCGCTGCGCTTCCGGCTCAATAACGAGATCCACGCCCGGCCGCCGGTCGCGCTGGAAGATCCGCAACTGATCTCATACCTGGCGATCACCCACAGGGGCGTGAGCGCGCGTGAAGAGCTCGACCACCTTCGCGAACTCGGCCAGGCCTTCGCCAAGCCCTTGCCCGAAACCGAGGGCGAGCACCTGATTCTCGACCTCGACACCTTTCGCCTGAAGTGGGAACGGCACACCGAGTTCTCGAGCTACACGTTCTTCCGCGCCCCTCGGGCCGGCGACGATCCCACCCGGGGGGCGCTCTCGGCCGTATCGCAGGAATGGATCGCCAACATTCCCGGCAGTCTGCTGGTGTCGACCCACATCGAGCTGCGTTCGGCCGCTGAAGTGCCGCCGGCCACGGTGATGAAGCAGCTCTCTGCAGCTTCCAGCCGGCAACTCGTCGCGTCCCAGGTCGCCGACGGTGCGGCCTGGGTCTTTACCGACTTTCTGCTCACCGATGGCTGGTCGCGCTTCATGGTGATCGATTCGTCGCTCACCGCACGCCAGGCCGGACGCACGGTTCAGCGCCTGCTGGAGATCGAGACTTACCGGATGACCGCCCTGCTGGCCTTCCCTGTGGCGAAGGAGGTCGGGGCATTGCTTACCCGCGCTGAAGGTGAGCTTGCGGACCTCATGGACCAAATGGGCGGTGACGGCAATCCCGGGGACGAGCGCGATCTGCTGTCCCGGCTGACCCGGCTGGCAGCCGAAGTCGAGCGCTCGGTGGCACGCTCGACCTATCGTTTCGGCGCGGCGGCCGCCTATTACCGCCTCGTTGAACAACGGATCGACGAGCTTCGCGAACAGCGCCTCACCGGATTGCCGACCATCCGAGAGTTCATGGACCGCCGCCTTGCGCCGGCGATGAGCACCTGCGCGGCCATCGCCCGACGCCAGGAAGACCTCTCGGGACGGGTTGCGCGCAACTCGCAGTTGCTAAGGACCCGGGTGGACATCGAGCTGCAGCGCCAGAACCAGGAGTTGCTTGCCCAGATGAACCGTCGCGCACGTCTGCAGCTTCGCCTGCAGCAGACCGTCGAAGGCCTGTCTGTGGTGGCCATCACCTACTACGCATCACAGCTCGTGAATTACATGGCCAAGGGTGCCAAGGGCCTGCTCGGCCCGCTCACGCCCGAGGTCATTACCGCGGTGTCGATTCCGGTGATTGCCGGGGTCGTGGCGCTCGGCCTCAAGCGCATGCACCGCCTGCTGGCGGAGGACGAAGACGGGCACTGAGCCGCCGCGTCGATCGACGCCTTGCCGGGGCGAGCCCCGGCAAGGCGCGGCTCAAAAGCGGCCCAGCTTGCGATAGAGCGTATTGCGGCTGATGCCTAGGCGCCGGGCGGCGGCGGAGACATTGCCCGCGGACTCGTTGAGCGCGCGCTGTATCGCGTCGAGTTCAATCTGATCGAGGCGCGCGGTGCCACCGGGGCCAAGCGGAACCGCGCGCGGCGATGCCTCGCTCGGCATGGTTGCCGCCGGGATGGTGCGCTTGGGCTCGCCGATGGCCGAATCGGACTCCATGCCGAACAGCTCCTCCGGCAAGTGCACAGGTCGAATCTCCGTCTCCCCTTCGTCGAGCAGGGCAATCGCTACCCGGATCACGTTGTGCAACTGGCGGATATTGCCCGGCCAGTCGTAGCGGCCGAAGAATTCGAGCACATCCTCGGCCACCACGATGGTCGAATCACAGCCGGCCTCCAAGGCGAGCAGATTCTCCACCAACTGAGCGATGTCACTGCGCTCGCGCAGCGCCGGCAAGGACACGGTGAGGCCATTGATGCGATAGAAAAGGTCTTCGCGGAAGCTGCCGCGCGCCACTTCATCACGCAGACGCCTGTGGGTGGCACACACCAACGAAAGGTTCACCGGCACCGGCTTGACGCCCCCGAGCGGCGTGACGCACCGCTCCTGCAGGACACGCAGCAGGCGTGCCTGCAGATTGAGCGGCATATCGCCGATCTCGTCGAGAAACAGCGTTCCGCCATCGGCCTGCTGGATCTTTCCCACCATGCCTTCCTTGCGGGCGCCGGTAAAGGCGCCGCCGAGATAGCCGAACAGCTCTGACTCGATGAGGTTCTCGGGGATCGCCGCGCAGTTGAGAGCGACAAACGCACGCGCGCTGCGATCGCCAGACTGGTGGAAGGCTTTGGCGAACAGCTCCTTGCCCACTCCGGATTCGCCCTGGATCAACACCGGGATGTCCTTGCCCACCACGCGGCTGGCGCGCTGAATGGCAAGATTCAGGCGCTCGTCGCCGGTTTTCAGGTCGTCGAGGCGGATTTCACCCTCGCGCCGCCGCTGTGGGGGACGTTTCGCGACCTCGTCAGCGGCCCTGCTGGGCGGCGACGGCACATCGAGCCGTCGCGGCAAAGCGCCGCGCAGCGTTGCGTAGAGACGTTCGCCAGAGCGGGTATCGAGGGCGATGAGGGAATGCGGGTCGCGCATGGCACGGTCGATGAGCGAGTTGAGCGGCGTTGCGAAGATCATCGCGAAGTCATAGTGGCTCAGATCGTTTCGGCGCAGCCCGAGAAGATCGAGTGCGACCGGGTTGATGCCCAACAGGCAACCATCACAGGATACCGCCAGCAACCCCTCTTGCATGCTGCCGACATGTTCCGGGCGAGGATGGAAGCTCAACTGCAGCTCGCGGGCGTACTCGGACTCGAACAGCCGCTTTTCGAGCAACTGCGCCGAAAGTCGAACCAGGCCGAGGGTATGGCGCTGATACGTCCGGTAGTCGCCGGAAATGTCGATCGCCCCCACCATACGGCCCTGCGGATCGAAGATCGGCGCGGCGCTGCAGGTGAGGAAGCTGTTGAGGCCGAGGAAATGCTCGCCACCAAGGATTTCCACCGGGGATTGCTCGACCAGCGCAGTGCCGATCGCATTCGTACCGCGCAGGGACTCGTCCCAGATTGCGCCTGGCTGCAGCGAGACCTTCTGCGCACGCGTGACGAACTCCGGATCGCCCACACGGTGAATCAGCATGCCGCGGGCGTCGGAGAGCATCACCAGGCTATCCGACGCCCGGATCTGCTCGTACACATGCTCCATGATGCCCTGGGCGTGCGCGATCAGGCGGCTGTTCCTCTCGCACGCTTCGCGCAACTTGGGCGTCGTTACCACGCCGTCGTCACGCGCAACCGCGCCATCGGACAGTCCGCCACGACGACATCTCTCCCACGAGCGCAGCACCGTGTGCTCTACCAGTTCATCCGGGCTGCTTCCACGATCGAAGAACAGTTTCCTCGCTTCGTGCAGACGTCTATTGTGAACTTCCAACGGCAGCAAGGGTTGTCTCATCCCGACTCCTCCATGAAACTCTTATATTTGTTTTTATTGCTTTTTTTCTAGAATACCTAGCGCTGTTTCGCAAAGTAGCACCTGCTCCAAGTTGAAGCAAACGATTTCCGATCAACGCCAATCAGAGACAAGCAAAAAACAAGCCCGCACTGCATTTCCTGCCTCAAACTGCGGACATCCGGGGGATCGCGGCGATGGCCGAGCGGTTGGCACGGGGCTTGCATTTGAAATCCCGAGGCGATCGATCAATGAGACCCGGCGCCCCTTTCAACCAGCACACATACACAGAAGAGGACGAGAAACATGGAGACGATCAACCGGAGAATTGGCAAGGTCAGCTTGGTGCTCGCAGTTGCAGCCCTGGTACCGGCCGTCGCAATCGCTCATGGCGACGTGACGCCGCAAGCTGTCGACGTCTCGACGCTGAAGCCGGTGGGCGACGACTGGCTTGCCACCAACCCTTACCGCGGTAATGCCGAAGCGGTCCGCATCGGCAGCTCCGCCTACAATCAGAACTGCGCCCGCTGCCATGGGCTGGAAGCGATCTCGGGCGGCATCGCCCCCGATCTGCGCTACCTCCCGGTCGAGGATGAGGGCGACGAGATCTTCCTGAACCGCATCCGCCACGGGTCGACCCGTGGCGGCCGCGTCTACATGCCTCCGTTCGAGGGTATCCTTCAGCAGGAAGCGATGTGGGCAATCCGCGCCTATCTGGAGACCGTGCATGAAGAATAAATCACTGCGTGCCCTGTTATTGGCCGCCTGCCTGGCTGCGGCCGGCATTGCATCCAGTGCTGCGGATGTGCCGGATACGCAAACGCCAGGCCGCCTGCGCGTGGCGGTCTACGCCGACTTCCCACCCTATTCGGCAAAGGGCAAGGGCATCGACATCGAGATCGGCAAGGAGCTTGCGCGACGCATGGGCATGGAGCCCGAGGTGATCGAATACACCGCCGACGAGGACATGAGCGACGATCTGCGCAACATGGTCTGGAAGGGTCATTACCTTGGCACCCGGCCTGCCGACGTGATGCTGCATGTGCCGGTGGACAAATACCTCGCCGACAACAACGAACAGGTCAGGATCTTCGCGCCCTACCACGTCGAATCGCTCGCGGTTGCGCGCGATCCGAGGCGGATCCCGCCGGTCACAGGCTCGGCCGCGCGAGCGCTCGAAGCATTTACCCGCGAGAAGATCGGGGTGGAGACCGCAAGCCTCGCCGACGACTTCCTGATGTCGGTCATGAACGGTCGGCTGCGCCAGAACGTGGTGCACTTTACGACGGTCGCCCAGGCGGTGCAGGCCATGAAGCAAGGCCAGATCGGCGCGGTGATGGCCGCGCGCACCGAAGTCGAGTCGGCCGTCGGCACCGGGACCGCATACGAGATCTCGGCGGTGTCCATGCCGGAACTGCGCATCAAGGGCTGGGCGCTGGGTCTCGCCGTGAAGGCCGGCAACGACCCGCTCGCCGAGGCGCTCGGCAAGGCCATGCAGGAGATCGACCGCGATGGCACGCTGGCGAAGATATTCACGGATAACGGGGTCACCTTGCAGAAACCCTGAATCACCGCTTACACCAGGAGACAAACCATGTTGCACCGAATCACCTGTCAGGCCGCCCTCGCGGCGCTGGCATTGCTGCCGCTCGGCGCACTGGCGGCACCGTTCGCCTATGTACCCAACGAAAAATCGGGCTCTGTCAGCGTCATCGACACTGCGCAGGATGTCGTGCTCCAAACGCTCGAAGTCAGCGAGCGCCCGCGAGGTATCGCCGTCGCGCCCGATGGCTCCCGCCTGTTCCTCACGGATTCACCGACCCGTTCGCTGGTAGTGGTCGATCTGGACAGTGGAAAACCTGTGGCCAGCTGGCCGCTCGGCGAATCACCCGAAGGGCTCTATATTTCGACCGACGGCAAACTGCTCGCCGCTGCGGTGGAAGAAGACAACAGCGTGGCGCTGCTGCAGGCTAGCGATGGCAAGACGCTGGCACACATCAAGGTCGAAGGCGAGAATCCGGAACATGCGGTCTTCAGCCCCGACAGCAAATGGCTCTATGTCAGCGCCGAAGATGCCGAACAGGTCGACGTGATCGACGTGGCGGCACGCAAGCAAGTGGGACGGATTCCCGTCGGCAAGCGCCCTCGCGGCATCGGCTTCACCCCCGACGGCAGCCGCGCCTATGTCGCCTGTGAGATCGCCAGCACGGTGTATGCGATTGATGTCGCAAGCCACAAGGTGCTGGCCACCATTCCGGCCGGCAAGTTTTCCAATGGCATCGCGATCACACCGGATGGCAAGCGGGTATTCGTGTCGAACGGCAAGGACGGCACGGTGATGGCGATCGACCCCGCAACGAATACCGTAATTGGCACCATTCCCGTCGGCAAGCGCCCCTGGAACATGGCGATCACCCCCGACGGCAGCAAGCTCTATGTGGCGAATGGTCGCTCCGACAGCGTCAGCGTGATCGACACCGAAAAACTGGTCGCGCTCAAGGACATCACGGTTGGCAGCTTCCCGTGGGGCGTGGTGATCAAGTGAGCGCGGCCCGCTACGGCACGCCGGCCATCATCCTGCACTGGGTGTCGGCAGTTCTGGTGATCGGGCTGATCGGCTGGGGGATCTGGATGGCCGATCTGCCCAAGGGCGACGAGCGCTCCTGGGCGATTGGCGTCCACAAGTCTTTCGGCCTGATCGCGATCTTGCTGATCATCGTGCGTCTCGCCTGGCGATTGGGCCACCCGCCGCCCGACAACCCGGCGCTGGCCGGCGCCGAACGAAAGCTTGCCAGCGCCGCCCATCGCCTGCTCTACCTGCTGCTGGTGCTGGTGCCCGCTGCAGGTTTCACTTCGGTGAGCTTCACCAAGTATCCACTCAGGTTTTTCGGCATTCCGATACCCAAGCCTGGCTATCCGGACGAAGCACTAAACGATCTGTTCAGCGGCACCCACGCCTTTCTGGCATGGACGCTGGCCATTGTCGTGGTGATCCACGTAGCCGCCGCCATTCGCCACGGCCTACGGCGCGATGGCACGATCCAGCGGATGCTGCCTTTCGTCCGCAACTAGGCATCGCCGGATCTGCGTAGAATGGGGACACCTGCTCCAGACTGGAGCAGGTGTCGCCGCGTCGATTCGCCTCGCCTTGTGCAAGCACCACCGCGCCGCCGCGATTCCAGTTGCCGCCGATCCTTGCTCCAACTGCAAGGATCGACCCGCCCCGGCGATCCGATAGGTGTTGGGACACGGTCGGCCCGTGCCGGCGCCCAGGCCGGGAGATTGCCCCACGCTCCAGCGCTTGTTCTCCACGCTGTCCCTGCTGCCCTTCGCGGGTGCCGCATTCGCCATCCCGTAAGCAGCTTCGACATCGCCGCAGCGCTGGTCCCGGCCGACCAGGTCCTGCCGGGTGGTTTGCCACGCGCGGGCATCCTGGCGATCGATGCGGCACGTTTCGTAGCCCCGGAGCGGGCCGGATCTCTGAAGAATCGCGATCCGGTCGTCGGCTTGCGTCACCGCAACAGCGCCCGGGCCCATCCGATTGCGGTCCTCAACTGGCACGAAGGCGCCAATCGCACACTGGAAGTCATGCCGGGCACGATCACCTCCTGCCCGCTGTGCGGCACCGGCATGGCCTTCCTTGCCTCTCGAGCGGAGGCCAAACGCTTCGATTCGGCGTCGCCGGGCTGCTTTGCACGAGCGACGTGCTGCGCTACGACCGTGAGACCGAACCGCATGGTCGCCACTGCCTGCTTTGACGGCATACGGATTTTCATGGCTCCCCTTTCACCGAGGGCACCGTCTTCGAGCTACAGGGCGGCAGCAATGGGTCTGCCCGTAGCGGCAATTGCGCCGTGTAACCCGCGTGCGCCCAAAAATCGCGCAAGCAGGAGCGCAAAACCCTGCGCGGCGAGAAATCCGTGTGCCGCCAGGAATCCGTGCGCTGCGAAAAAATGGAATCGTAGCGCTCCGCTGTAAGGATCGGGTCCCACCCCCGCTCCAACCCATAGTGACGCAGGGCGCGATCACCCGGTCGTGCCTGAAACACCAGAGGAGTGAGACCATGAGAACCCATCGCACCACTTCGGCCATGTTGTCGGCCGGCCTGATCAGCGCCGCGCTCGGCATCCCGACCGCCGCGATTGCCGCCTGCAATCCCTGTGTGCCACGCAACCGCACCACGCGCAGCGCGAACCCCTGCGCGGCGAAGAACCCTTGCGCGGCGAAGAACCCTTGCGCTGCGAAGAACCCCTGCACTGCGAAAAATCCGTGTGCGGCCAAGGTCATCACCCGCCCAGCCGGCTACACCCCCTACAAGGGCGACCCGGCAGCACTGGTCGCCGCGGGCGAAAAGCTCTTCAACGACACCAAGCTGTCGACCAACGGCCTGGCGTGCGCCACCTGCCATACCGGCCACGCTGCCTATCAGGCGACCTTCGCCAAGCCCTACCCGCACTTCGTGCAGATGGGCAGCGACAACTATGGCCTCAAGCAGGTGCATCTCGACGAGATGGTCCAGCTTTGCATGGTAGGCCCGATGGCCGCCAAGCCGCTCGACTGGAAATCGAAGGAGCTGGCCGCGCTGGTGGCCTACACGCAGACCCAGCAAAAGACCTTCAAGCCGTCCACGGCCGCCGCCAATCCCTGCGCTGCGAAGAACCCCTGCGCTGCGAAGAACCCCTCCGCTGCGAAGAACCCCTGCGCTGCGAAGAACCCCTGCGCGGCGAAGAAGTGAATCCGCCATGACGCGCATCATTGCCACGCATCGCATTGGAAGGTGGATCTCCGGGGCAGTGCGCGGCATGATGTGCAAACCTGCCGCGCCAGCTTGAAGCGCCCTGACCGCAATCCGGACCATGACCTTTCCCGCGCTGGAAGACTACCTGCCAGAGTTGAACGCCCTCGACGTGCAACAACGCGCGCAGATGCTCGCGGCCGGCAGGGAGATTCGCGAATGCAGACGGGTGCTATACAGGGGCGGGCTCAACGTCGTAGGAGAAGTGCTGCGCGGCCAGGCCGATTTTGTCGAGATGGAGCACTTCCCGGAGGATGATGTCTTCGATCCGGACAGCCACGCCCAGTACTACTACCATGCCCACCGCGGTGCGGTGGAGCATGGTCATTTTCATACTTTCATCCGCGCTAAAGGCATGCCGCCCGGGGCTGCCCCGATCGAATGGCCGCTGGCAAACGAAGCCTGGCCGAAGGGCGATGACGCAATCAGCCACCTGATCGCGATCTCGATGGACGCCTGGGGCGACCCGATCGGCCTGTTCGCCACCAACCGCTGGGTGACCGACGAGACCTGGTATCCGGCCGAAACGGTCATTGCCATGCTCGACCGCTTTCAGATCGACCATGCATTTCCGTCCTGGCCAACCAACCGCTGGCTAGGGGCAATGCTGCGTCTCTACCGCCCGTGGATTGCCGGTCTTTTGCGCCATCGTGACGCGGTGATCGCAGCGCAGATGAAGGCTTTGCCCGGCAGCGATGTCTTCGAGGACCGTGATCTCGAAATCACCGGCTATCTGCCAATTGCCCCGGATGCGCTGCTGGACGCACTCGAGTCCGGCGACGATGCCGAGGAGGCGGCGTGAGCATGTCGCCAAAGCCTGCCCGGCCCTTCGATTCATGCCTGCGGCCTTGCCGAGCAGCGCCTGCCCCGACCCGACACCAACCCGGAGGCTCTTGCCGTGAATGATGGAACCCAGGCCGAGGCTGCAACGATCGACTGGCGGGATCCCGCCCTCGAGAAGACCCGGCGCGACATGCTGCGCTTCGCGCAGCTCCAGCTCCGCGACGCGGGCGCAGCTGAGGACATGGTCCAGGAAGCGCTGCTGGCCGCGATGAAATACGAGAGCAGCTTTGCCGGGCGTTCGTCGCTGAAGACCTGGCTGTTCTCGATCCTGCGCAACAAGATCTTGGATCATCTCAAGAAGTCCGCCCGTGAGATCAGCGGCAGCGACCTGGTGGATTCGAGGGGTGAAGACTCGGCCGATTTCGACAGTCTCTTCGATGAACGCGGCTTCTGGAATCCGGACGAACGACCGGCCACCTGGGCCGATCCCGAGGCCTCGCTGTCGCAGAAGCAGTTCTGGGACGTCTTCGATGCCTGCCTCAACCACCTGCCGGAAAACACCGCGCGGGTCTACATGATGCGCGAGTTCATGGAACTCGAGACGAGCGAGATCTGCACCACCCTGGGCATCAGCAGCAGCAATTGCTGGGTGATCCTGCACCGCGCCCGCATCGGGCTGCGCGAGTGTCTCGAGAACACCTGGTTTGTGGGAGGTGGAACATGCTGAACTGTCGCGAAGTCACGAGGCTGTGTTCGGAAGAGCGCGAACGCAAGCTCTCCTTTCGTGAGGAGATTTCCCTCAGGATGCACCTGATGATGTGCAAGGGCTGCGCCAACTTCAGGCAGCAGATGGGTTTTCTGGGTGCCGCAGCCGCCCGCTACCGACAGGGTTCGATCGACCCCGACGACAAGGACGCGGGCTGATGCAAGGGAACCAAGGCGCAGACGCAAATGGGCGCAGCACTCAACCGCATCGGTAGTGTACTCGGCACCTGGCTCAGCACCCCGGTGCACCATCACGGCGTATCGCGCGCCACGCCCCCGGACAAGCTCCTGCGCTGCCTGCGTCCGGGTGACGTGCTGCTGGTCGAAGGCAACACCAGGGTCAGCGCGGCAATCAAGTATCTCACCCAGAGCACCTGGTCGCATGCCGCCATGTTCGTCGGCGCGCAAGCCCTCGCCGGCACTGCACCGCCAGGTCACTGCTTCATCGAAGCGGACATCGTGGAAGGGGTGCGCAGTGTCGGACTCGATGCGTTCGCACGGCTGCCGACCCGCATCTGCAGGCCGGTGGGCCTGGACCCCAAAGAGATCACCGCCCTGGTCGATTTCATGGTCGAGCGCCTTGGCTACCAATATGACCTGCGAAACATCGTCGATCTCGCCCGCTACCTTTTCCCGACGCCACCCGTGCCGCAGCGCCTGCGCCGACGCATGCTCTCGCTGGGCAGCGGCGACCCGACGCGGGCGATCTGCTCGACGCTGATCGCCCAAGCCTTCCAGTCGCTGCGTTATCCCATCCTGCCCGAAGTAAACACCTACGCGAGGCTGGACGACGATTGCCACGGCTGCGAGGCGGAAATCTACAACGTCCGTCATCACAGCCTCATCGTGCCGCGCGACTTCGATCTCTCACCCTACTTCGCGATCGTCAAACCGACCATCGCCGAGGCCTTCGATTTTCGCACCATGGAGTGGGACGACGCCGTCTCCGGCGCCCCTCAGGTGCCGGTGCAACGAAACGCGCGGCGCAACGATTGACCCGCCACGCAGGCGACATCCTCGGCCGAATTGCGAAGCTGACAGCCTCGCAAGCGGCGCACGTTGCGTTGCACCGGCACCTGCCTCGTTCGCCCGCAGGACCGATGATCACACCATTAGGCCCTGTCTCAATGGCTTGCATCGGCGCAGCGCAGCAGGAGGTTTCTCGCCTCAGCAATGGTCTCGATGCGGTTCGGATTTCCAAGACAGGCGTCGTCCTGCTCGACGAGGAGCTTGCCGTTTTCCTCGCGCAGTTGCAGCAGCACCGTCATCCGCATCCAGCCGTCGCCGATTTCACCGGCTGCGCGGGCAAGCTCGCGATCGATCGGAAAGTATTGAACGGTGATCAGAAGCTGATTTCGTGCCTTGTCGGCAGTCCCGATTGCCGGCACTGCATTGCAAAAAAAAGGATAGCCTTCGTCGATCCGCACACGATGATGGCCGACTTCCGCAAAATGCCGATCGAAGAAGAAGACATGGCAGTCGTTGGTCCGGCGCTGCCCCTCCTTGCAGGAATATCTAGGCGCGCCCGGGCTTCGATCGGGGGTGCAGACCTCATCCGGGGTTCGCTTGCTCATGAACAGTACCGGTTTGAGGTAGAAGAGCGTGCTTCCCAGGCGCATCTTGAAACCCGCCATTGTCTCCGTTGCCTCAACCGATCTCGCACTGTATTTGCTGGACGCAAGCAATGCTGATCGCTTGATGCGCCGAGTCTCAATCTTCTCATCGGGCAGCAGTCTTCCATTTGGGCCAAACGGCGACTTCCAGTCCGAACTCAACTTGAGGTCGGCGAAGACGGGGATCGGCACGCCGGCAAGCGACAATGCCGTTAGAAGGCATAGGGCGCGCAACAAACCAAGGCGATTAGACACGATGCTTTTCATAGGCGCTCTTGAGTCGCTGATCGTAGCGGTACGTCCTGTAGGACGGGCCGTTGTAATTGAATGCGATCGCACTCCAGTTCTTCGTCTTGACCGCGTCCCAAAGCGATATCTCCTTGCCGAGCGCCTTGTTGTTCGCGTCTCGCCACCGACGCGGTTTTCGACGTATGAACTGCACAAGCAAGTCCAACTGTGCTCGCTCAGAGTGGGCCATCGTTGCAACGAATTCCTTCACATCGGTTTTCCAACACAAGGCGTGATTCGCTCCCATGATCTGGAACTTGCCCCATGAGCAGGACTTGAGCGCTGCATCGGGATCGAGGCGAAAGGCATTGATGAGTCTCAGATAGGAGCTCGCATAGTTTGCATAGATGTCGTTGGCATCCACCCGCCCGTCGTGCATTCTCCTGTCCGACTTGCCGAGTCGTGCCCTTGTGCGATATCCCACGCGCCATGACAGGTCCGGATGCGTGTGATCGTAGCGGCGGGCGGTGAGCCTGCTGAAATAGTGGCGCTCGTACAGGATCGCAGGCAACACCGCCCCGTCTCCCCGGTTCAGCCGCCAGAATGCCGCGCGACTGCCGCTTTCGACCTCGGCAAAAGCCTTCAGCACCGCCGTTTCGCATTGCAACTTCGCCGCTGCCTCGTCCCACTGCGCCGGGCTGATCTCTCCACCCGTATAGCCCGCGAACAGGTCCAGAAGCCCCGGCGGAAACGCCACATCGATGCGGATAATGGATTGCCCATGCGGGCCCTTGTTCTTGCGGGTCAGAACGACCGGATTGTTCCTGCTCGGCTGACCCGACGGCTCGCCTGGTCGAGCCTTTTGGGCCGACTGGCCGCCCGGTGCAGCCTCGATGCCGAGTTGCGCCGGCGCGCCGGCTGGATGCCGGTCGGTCGAGCCCTTGACGACAAGGGCGCTGCTGACCAGGGTGATGAATTTGTGCCCGACTCCGGAGACCGTACGTGCGCATGGCCGCCATCGACCGTCGGCTCCCTGGATCGAGATCTCGCACAAGGACGATGGGCTCTGCGTAATCTGCTGGGCTGTGATCCCCTGTTGATCGGTGACGCCGGAGATCGATCGATCGTCGAATTTCAGGCGATAGGCGAGATTGGAAATCGGGTGGCGCAGGGCATCGAGAAACTGGACGGTGACGCCGTTCGCAGTGCGCGGCGATAGATATAGCGCCTGGCCCACAGTCAATCGGCTCGACGCTTCAAGCTCGTTCAGGCGGCCCAACTCGGAAACCGGCAGGCCGGAGGCCTCGGCGATGCGGCTGAGCGTATCGCCCGCTTCGACCTTGTAGGGATCGGGCAGCGAAGGCGTTCCTGCGCTCATGAGCCCGCCTCAAGTTCAATCGGCGATAGCTCGTGAGGTTCGTCGAAGGGCGCTTCGACCGCCTCTTCGACGCACCAGGTGGCATCCGAGGCCAGCCAGATCGCGAGATCATGTTGCTCCGTACTCGAAATAAAGGTCGACGACATGCGATCCGACCCCGACCGCGCCAGCGTCGCCAGCAACTCGCGTCCATTGCGCAACGACGACGATTCGCCAAACGGCCAGGGCAGCCAATCCTGTACGCGCTCGTCGAACTCGAGCGTCAGGCTGTGGGCGCTGAGCATCGCGCCCGGCGCTTCGCTCAAGCGGACAACCCCGCTGGGCAGGACTGCGGGTTCGGCGGCTCGACTCTCCGGCCCCTCGAACGCGTTGCCCGCCCCTTTGACCGAAAAGGTGCCCGGGCACGCGAAGCTTATGTCCCCGCCCTTTATCGTGAGCGAACTCTCCCCCGCCCTGAGGACGATCTCCTTGCTGGCGAGGATATGCAACTCATCCTTGCTGCTGGTGACCTTCACCGAGCTGTCGGCGAGGATCTCCATGGCGTCGGCGTGAGCCTCGACGGTGTGGCTGCCTGCTGCGGCGACGATCCTGATTCCACCCGCGTGGGTAAACCAGCTTGCACCCTCGCCCACTGCAGCGCCGATCGTCTGGGCGGCTGCAAGGTGCAGGTCTTGCTGTGCGGTGGCGTGCAGGGATCCGCCCGCAAAGAGAAGCGCCGTCGCGGGCGATGAGACGCCAATGTCGTCGGGCGCCTCGACCAGGACCATGGGTGCCGCAAAGCGCTCGGTCGGCTCCCCGAGATCGCGGCTGCCGGGCAGCGCCTTGCGCGCCGGCTGGCCACCTACGTCGCCGCTGTAGCGGCCGTCGCGGGAGGAATCGATGAGGTCGATGAAACGCACCTGCGCGTCGTTGGCCGCCAGAGGTGCGGCACCCTGGGCCTCGGCGGCGTCCGAGAGCGCGCTGGCGGTCCGCTCGGCGGCCCGCAGCTGACCGACGGCTTGTGTCACGTCCATCTGAGTGCCGCGGGCTTCCGGCATGGCGGTGGCGGAGATCAGGATGCCCTCCGCCGCCCGCAGCGCCAGCCAGCCGTCGGTTCGCAGCTCGAAGCCGCTTCCGCGCCAGGCGCCACGACGCGGGCAGGCAGGATGCTGGTCGATAAGGTGGCCAAGACCGAGCTGGGAATCGCCATAACTGCAGGCGAGCCGCGTCCGCAGCTGTCCCGGCGCATCATCGACAAGCCACTGGTTGTAGCCGGAGCCCAGATTGTGGCTTGTCCACCCGGAGAGCACGCCGGGATGATTCACACCCGCATCCACACCCGCTGCAAAAGGCGGCAGGTCACGACCATTGTAGAGTTGGCCCAAGATGAGGGGGCGATCGATGTCGCCATCGATGAAATCGACAAGCACCTCGGTGCCCATGCGCGGCAGGAACTGGCTGCCCCAGTTCGGGCCGGCGAGCCATTCCGCGACCCGCACCCAGCAGCCGGAGCGATCGTCGCCGGGTGCATTGCCGGGAGCGCCTGCGGGACCGGTGTCGCGCAGGCCACCGGGATTGGGGGTGGCGCCACGCTGCCAGGGAAACTGGATCCGCACCCGATGGTCGCGATCCGTAGTGAGCCCGGCTCCGGCGCGCCCGGTGACCAGCGCACTCTGCAGGTACGCCACAGGTTTGGGGACCTGCTCGGGTACCCGGGCCGCGTGTTTATGGCGAAGCCGAACTCGGTTGCGGTAGCTGCCTTTCTCGATATCGGCCATCGCCAGCAGACGTGCCGCCTCGGCGCCGAGATTGTTGGCCGCGCGATGTTCCACCGAATACACGACGAATTCCGCTGCCTCGCCCACAAAACCCTGATGGCCCGCGAGCGAGAAAACCGTCCCCTCGGCCATGGCCCTGACGGCCCCCCGACCGTCGAACTCCCGATAACGCCCCTCCTCGGCCGCCAGTTGCAGAGCGGATCGCAGTCCGGCTTCGCTACCTTCTTCAAAAGCTCGCAAGACTGCACCTTCGAAATGCCGCATTGGCGGCAACTGACCGTTGTCCTGCGCGCTGACGGCCTCGGCAGCGACCGCGCGCACTTGCGTCTCGTCCCAGCTCGACAGGGTCAGCGCGTTGATCCGCGCCTCGCGCGATTCGACAAGATCGGTGATGCTGTCGTCGTATTCCGGCGCGTCGGCCCGGTGAAAGCGCACCACGGGCTGCCTGGCCGGCGGAAGCTCGGTCTCACGATCGAAGATCACGAGTCGATGGCGGGCCAGCCGGGTTTGCCCGGCCTCGCCAGTGGAGTCGTCCTGCTCGTGTTCGAAGCGGAACGAGAGGCCTTCTTCGGCCATCAGGCGCCTGACGAAGTGCAGATCCGTTTCACGATACTGAACACACAGCGCGCGGGTCTTGAAGGGCTGATCGCTCTCGATCCGCCAGTTCGCTTCAGGATAGTCGGCAAACAGCGCCTCGAGAATGGCCGGTACCGCCTTGTCCTGAAAAACCTGGCAATTGCGCCGCTGGCCGAGAAAGGCCAGCCAGGGCTCGACGACCAGACGGTAGCCCGCAAGGCCGCCGTCCGTGCCAAGATACAGCGCCGCGGTGACATGACCATGCCAGCTGCGCAGCCCGCCATCGGCCAGCAACAGGCGCACGCACACCTCTTCGCCCAGCAATGCGTCGAGCGACACGCCGCCGGCGCTCGACACACATTCGACCTCGAAGCGAAAAGTCTCCGAGACGGCCTCCCGACCAGAAAGACGGGCGACCTGCAGCGCCGCCTCGTTGAGCGGCGTCTCGAGGCGAACGAGGCGGTTCAGGTGCAAGAACGACAAGGGGGCAGGTAGGCGGTCACCGATCATGACTAGGGCGATTTTTCGAGACAGCCCGAAAAATACCTTATGCATATTCTTTCAGCAAACCATCCCGCCACCGAGGCCCTTCAGGATCGATCGGCCCGGCGCCCCCCGAATGCCGCGTTGCGGTGTCAGACGACGCCGCTTGCCTGCAGCTGTGCCCACTCGGCGTCCGAGAACAGCCGCGATCGGGTATGGAACGACACCCCTTCCGGCCCTTCGAGCGAGAAGGTGCCACCACCCCGCGTCTCGAGTACATCGATGATGAGTTGGGTGTGCTTCCAGTATTCGTACTGCGATGGACTCATATAGAAAGGACAGCCTCCGATCTCTCCCAGCAGCACATCGTGGGCGGTGTTGATTTCACCCTTCAGGTAGCAGTTTGCCGCGCTGCCGTCACAGCAGCCGCCCGATTGATGAAAGATCAGATCCGGGCCATGCTTTCGCTTCAGCCGTTCGATCAGGGCCAGCGTTGCTTCGGTCGCGGTAACTCGTTCAACCATGCGCACAGCGCTCCTATGGACGAAAAAATGGGGCGACCGAGGCCGCCCCACAAACTCCTTACACGAGGAGGGAGAACTCTTCATGGCGGCCCGGCGCCGTCGGCATCGCCGCGCTGCGACCGGACCACCTCAGTGCCATGCTCAGAAGAAGCCGAGCTTGTTCGGGCTGTAGCTCACCAGCAGGTTCTTGGTCTGCTGATAGTGGTCGAGCATCATCTTGTGGTTCTCGCGACCGATGCCGGACTGCTTGTAGCCACCGAAGGCAGCGTGCGCGGGATACGCGTGATAGCAGTTGGTCCACACCCGGCCGGCCTTGATGGCGCGACCCATGCGATAGGCGCGGCTGCCGTCACGCGTCCACACGCCGGCGCCCAGGCCGTACAGGGTGTCGTTGGCGATCTCGATGGCCTCGGCTTCGTCCTTGAAGGTGGTCACGGCCAGCACCGGCCCGAAGATCTCCTCCTGGAAGATGCGCATCTTGTTGTGGCCCTTGAACATCGTCGGCTGGATGTAGTGTCCTTCGGCCAGCTCGCCTGGACGACTTGCGCGGCCACCGCCCACCAGCAGCTCGGCACCTTCCTGCTTGCCCAGCTCGATGTAGGACAGGATCTTGCTCATCTGCTCGTCCGACGCCTGGGCGCCCATCATGGTTTCGGTGTCGAGCGGATTGCCCTCGGTGATCGCCTTGACGCGGTCGACGCAACGCGCGATGAACTTGTCGTAGATCGATTCCTGAATCAGCGCACGCGACGGGCAGGTGCACACTTCGCCCTGGTTGAAGGCAAACAGCACCAGCCCCTCGATGGCCTTGTCGAAGAAGGCGTCGTCGGCATCCATGATGTCTTCGAAGAAGATGTTGGGCGACTTGCCACCCAGCTCCAGGGTTGCCGGAATCAGGTTGTTGGCGGCGGCCTGGCCGATGAGGCGACCGGTGGAGGTCGAACCGGTGAAGGCGAGCTTGTTGATGCGAGTGCTGTTGGCCAGCGGCACACCCGCTTCGCGGCCGAAACCGTTCACGATGTTGAGGACGCCCGGCGGCAGCAGGTCGGCGATCAGCTCGGCCAGGATCAGGATCG
Organism: Zoogloeaceae bacterium; assembly: GCA_024235595.1. Taxonomy (GTDB): domain Bacteria; phylum Pseudomonadota; class Gammaproteobacteria; order Burkholderiales; family Rhodocyclaceae; genus Cognatazoarcus. The sequence goes on from JACKMC010000014.1 coordinate 39,326, forward strand.
AAACCGGCGTGGATTCGGCGGGCTTGAGCACGACGCAGTTGCCGGCACCGATGGCAGGCGCGAGCTTCCATGCCGCCATGAGGATCGGGAAGTTCCAGGGAATGATCTGTCCGACGACGCCCAGCGGCTCGTGGAAGTGATAGGCGACGGTGTTTTCATCGACCTCGGAGATGCCACCCTCCTGGGCACGCACACAGCCGGCGAAATAGCGGAAATGGTCGACCGCCAGCGGGATGTCGGCGTTCAGGGTCTCGCGGATCGGCTTGCCGTTGTCGACGGTCTCGGCGTAGGCGAGGATCTCGAGGTTCTGCTCGAGGCGGTCGGCGATCTTCAGCAGCACGTTCGAGCGCTCGGTAGCCGAAGTACGGCCCCACTTGTCGGCCGCGGCATGGGCCGCATCCAGTGCGAGCTCGATGTCCTCGGCGCTGGAGCGGGCGACCTTGGTATAGGGCTTGAAGGTGATCGGGGTCGACACGTCGAAATACTCGCCCTTGACCGGCGCAACAAACTTGCCGCCGATGAAGTTGTCGTACTGCGACTTGAACTGGACCTTGGCACCAGCCTGACCGGGCATTGCGTAGAGCATTGATGTCTCCTCATGTATTCGATTGACAACGCTTTCTTGCGTTACGACATTCAATGCAGCAGGCATGCCAGATCTCTTCGGCGGCTCACGGAACGGGTATTTTTATATGCAGATCAGGGAGTTGAATCTCTGACAAGGGCTTGTCGCGCTGCCCGGGCAGGGCACGGGGTGGCGCGAAACTGCTCCAAAAAAAGACACCTGCTCCATGCCCGAACGGAACAGGCGACGCTCCGGCATGCCCGCTGGACACAGACGTCCGCAGCCGCGCGCGATCCGCGGCCATGCCATAATTTGGCCAATCCAACAGAAGGACCCAAGGACATGCGGGACATCGAGCAATTCAGGGCGCGACGTGCCCGCCTGCTGGCGAAGATGACCGCCGGCGGCGGCGGTGTTGCCGTGATTCCGACGGCGGCCGAAATGGCACGCAATCGCGACTCCCAATTTCCCTACCGCTTCGACAGCTATTTCTACTACCTCACGGGATTTTGCGAACCCGAGGCGGTGTTGGTAATGCTTGCGGGCGACGCGCCGCGCTCGATCCTCTTTTGCCGCACCAAGGACGTGGAGCGGGAGATCTGGGACGGCTATCGCTATGGCCCCGAAGCGGCCTGCGAGGCCTTCGGCATGGACGAGGCGCTGGCGATCGGCGAGCTCGACGCCCACCTGCCCGCCCTGCTGGCGAACCAGCCGAGCCTGCATTACTCGATGGGGTACGATCGTCACTGGGACCAACGCATCGCCGCAGCTCTTAACGCGGCACGTGCCAACACTCGCAATGGCGTCACCGCCCCGCACAGCATCCAGGATGTGCGCGCGGAGCTCGACGAGATGCGCCTCATCAAGGACGCCAGCGAGATCGCTACCATGCGCCGTGCCGCCGCAATCTCGAGCGAAGCGCATCGGCGCGCGATGCAGTCGAGTCGCCCGGGGCGCTTCGAGTACGAGATCGATGCCGAACTCGGCTATGTCTTCCGCCGCAGCGGCAGCCAGGCGCCCGCCTATTCGTCGATCGTCGCCAGTGGCCCCAACGCCTGTGTGCTGCATTACGTCGAGAACGACAGACGCATGGAAGACGGCGATCTGCTGCTCATCGATGCGGGCTGCGAACTCGACGGCTACGCGTCCGACATCACCCGCACATTTCCGGTAAACGGCCGCTTCAGCGGCGCGCAGCGCGACGTCTACCAGCTCGTCCTGTCCGCTCAGGCCGCAGCCCAGGCGCTGACCGGCCCGGGCCAGCGCTGGAACGCCGGACACGATGCCGCGGTGCGGGTGCTTGCCCAGGGCATGCTCGACCTGGGCCTGCTCGAAGGCACCCTGGACGGGGTGATCGAGTCAGGCGCCTACCGCCAGTTCTACATGCACCGCACCGGGCACTGGCTGGGCCTGGACGTCCATGACGCGGGAGAATACAAGCTTGCCGGGGACTGGCGAATGCTCGAGCCAGGGATGGTGCTGACCATCGAACCCGGCTGCTACATCCGCCCCGCGGACAAGGTACCGGAAGCATTCTGGAACATCGGCATTCGCATCGAGGACGATGCTCTGGTCACTGCCGAGGGCTGCGAGCTCATCACCGCCGCGGCGCCCAAGCAGATCGATGAAATCGAGAATCTCATGCGAGCCCACGCCGATGCGGCATCATGATCTGCTGATCGTCGGGGCAGGCCCGGTCGGCCTCGCGCTGGCCCTCGCACTCAAGGACTGCGGCTACGACATCGCCCTCGCCGACGCCCGCGACCGCCTCGCCGCACGACGCGATCCCCGCGCGCTCGCGCTTTCGCACGGAAGCCGCCTGACGCTCGAAAGACTCGGCATCTGGGCGGCGCTCAATACCACCCCGATCCACACCATTCACGTCTCCCAGCAAGGCGGCCTCGGCCGCACCGTGATCGACCATCGCGATTACGACCAGGCCGCGCTCGGCTATGTGGTCGCCGCCGGCGATCTCGCCGCGGCGCTGGGCGACGCGCTCGAAGCGACGGGCATCCCCATCCTCGAGAATTGCCAGGTCGGCGCGCTCGCACCGGGCGTTGACGACGTAATCGTCAACCTCGGCGGCGAGCACAGCGGAAACATGCGCGCACGGCTGGTCGCCTGCGCCGAAGGCGGGATGCAGGACGGCGACCCCGGGATCGTTCGTCACGACTACCATCAACACGCGCTGATCACCCACGCGCGGGCTGCCGGTGGCCATCGCAACACCGCATACGAACGCTTCACACCCCTCGGCCCCTTGGCGCTGCTCCCCAACCGCGATGGCTTCGCCATCGTCCACACCGTATCTCCGGAACGGGCCGCGCGGCTGATCGCGCTCGCGGACGACGACTATCTCGTCGAATTGCAGCGTGCGATCGGGCCCCGGCTCAAGCTCACGGCGGTCGAGGCCCGACTGCGCTACCCGCTTGGCCTGCGCTATCGGAAGCAGTCGGTCGGCGAGCGCTGTGTGTGGCTGGGCAACGCGGCGCAGACACTTCACCCGGTCGCGGGACAGGGGTTCAACCTTGCGCTGCGCGATGTCTGGGCGCTGGTCCGGCAACTGCGCGCGGCTGCCGCAAGCGATCCCGGGGCGCCGGCCTTGCTCATGGACTACGCCGCAGGCAGGGGTCTCGACCGCCACGGCACGATCCGCTTCACCGACGGGCTCGTGCGCCTCTTCAGCAACGAATCGGATCTGCTCAGGCACCTTCGCGGCGCAGGGCTGATGGGGCTGGACATGCTGCCGCCGCTGCGCCATTTCGTGGCCAAACGCATGATGTTCGGCGCACGCGCCTGGCCCTGAGGCGGAAACGTCAGCGGTGCGGGGGCGCGGCGACAGGCCTTCAGGCAGGTACGCCGGGGGCCCGCGCAGTCCGCTACGCGGCCAGCTGCCGTTTGTCGATGAGGGAGAACCCCATTCGAAGTCGGTGATTTTCCGACTTATCGACAGCGGCACCATCGGTTAGAATCCTCGTTTGCCTCGCGTCGCCCTTCCCCATCTCCAATGCAACTAGCCGGTTTCACATTGCGGAACAACCTGTTTGTGGCGCCCATGGCGGGCGTCACCGACCGGCCGTTCCGCCAGCTCGCCAAGCGCATGGGAGCGGGGCTCGCGGTCTCCGAGATGGTGACCTCGAACGCATTGCTGTACGCTACCGCGAAGACCCGTCGCCGCACCGACCACAGCGGCGAGCCCGGCCCGATCTCGGTCCAGATCGCGGGAGCGGACCCGCTGCAGATGGCACAGGCCGCGCGCCTCAACGCGGACCAGGGCGCCCAGATCATCGACATCAACATGGGCTGTCCGGCCAAGAAGGTCTGCAACGTCGCGGCCGGATCGGCGTTGCTGCGTGACGAAGCCCTGGTTGCCCGAATTCTCGAGGCCGTGGTCGCCGCCGTGCCGCAAACGCCGGTGACGCTCAAGTTTCGCACCGGCTGGGATCGCGACAGCCGCAACGCCGCGACGATCGCCCGCATCGCCGAATCGTCCGGCATTCGCCTGCTGGCCATTCACGGGCGCACCCGCGCCGACCTCTACATGGGTCAGGCCGAGTACGACACCATTGCCGAGGTAAAGACCAGGGTCTCGATCCCGGTGATCGCCAACGGCGATATCGACTCGCCGCAAAAGGCACGCGCGGTGCTCGCCCATACCGGAGCGGACGGCCTCATGATCGGCCGCGCGGCGCAGGGCCGCCCCTGGATATTCCGCGAAATCGAACATTACCTTGCCACTGGCCAGTTGCTCCCACCGCCGCCGGTTGCCGAAATCCATGGCGTCTGCCGCACCCACCTCGCCGACCTCTATGGTTTCTACGGCGAACAGGCGGGCGTGCGCATCGCCCGCAAACACATCGCCTGGTACACCCGCGGACTTGTCGGCGCGGCGGCCTTCCGCAAACACATGAACCTTCAGGAAACGGTCGAAGGACAGGTCGCCGCGGTTGACGCGTTCTTTCTCCGCATGGCCGGGGAAGGCTTGCGACTGCGTTACCAGGAAGAATTCCCCGAGGAACTCGCTGCATGACCCGCAACAACGATATCGCCGAATCGGTCAACCGCGTTCTCGACCGCTATTTCCAGGATCTGGATGGCGAGAAGCCAGTTGCAATCTACAGTCTGGTAATGAAAAACGCCGAAAAGCCAATGCTCGAGTTCGTACTGCGCCAGGCCAATGGCAACCAGACCATTGCCGCCGAGATGCTGGGCATCAACCGCAACACCCTGCGGCGCAAGCTCACCGAATACGATCTGCTGTAATCCCGCCATCCAACCGCACTCACTATTTCCCCGCTCATGAAAGCCACCCAAGCACTGATCAGCGTCTCCGACAAACGCGGCGTCCTCGAATTCGCCCAGGCACTGCACCAACTCGGCGTCAAGCTGCTGTCTACCGGAGGCACCGCCAAATCACTGCGCGAGGCAGGCCTCCCGGTCACCGATGTTTCGGAACATACCGGCTTTCCCGAGATGCTCGACGGCCGCGTAAAGACGCTTCACCCGCGCGTGCACGGCGGCATTCTCGCGCGGCGCGATCTGCCGGAGCACCTTCAGACCCTTGCCGATCACGACATCCCGCGCATCGATCTGGTGGTCGTCAACCTCTACCCTTTCCAGCAAACGGTCGCGCGGCCCGACTGCAGCCTCGAAGATGCGATCGAGAACATCGACATCGGCGGTCCTGCGATGGTGCGCGCCGCGGCCAAGAACCACGGCTCGGAGGCCGGCGGGGTCGCGGTCGTCACCGACCCCGATGATTACCCGGCGATCGTCGCCGAACTGCAGGCCAACGACGGACGCGTCTCCTACAAGACCCGCTTTTCGCTCGCGGCAAAGGCCTTCACCCACACCGCCCGATACGACAGCGCGATCTCCAACCACCTGACGGCACTCTCCGAGGATGGCGGAAAACTCACCTACCCGACCCGGCTGCAGCTCGCCTTCGACAAGGTCCAGGACCTGCGCTACGGCGAAAACCCTCACCAGAGCGCCGCGTTCTACCGCGAAACGGACGCCACTGCGGGTATTGCGGCCTATACCCAACTGCAGGGCAAGGAGCTGTCCTATAACAACATCGCCGACGCCGACGCGGCATGGGAATGCGTCAAGGCCTTCGAGCGGATCACCCCGGCCTGCGTCATCGTGAAACATGCCAACCCCTGCGGCGTGGCGCTCGGCGCCAGCCCGCTCGAAGCCTACCAGCGTGCATTCAAGACCGACCCGACCTCGGCCTTCGGCGGCATCATCGCCTTCAACGCGACCGTGGACCGGAGCGCGGCCGAGGCGGTCAGCACCCAGTTCCTCGAACTGTTGATTGCCCCTGCCTACACCGAGGAAGCGCTCGAACTGCTCAAGGCCAAGGCCAATGTGCGCGTCCTCACGGTGCCGCTCGGCGAGGTGCGCCAGACCGACTTCAAGCGAGTCGGTGGCGGGCTGCTGGTGCAGAGCGCGGACTTCGCCCCGATCAGCGCCGCCGACCTCAAGCTGGTCACCAAGCGCGCACCGAGCGAACAGGAACTCGGCGACCTGCTGTTCGCCTGGCGGGTCGCCAAGTATGTGAAATCGAACGCTATCGTGTATTGCAAGGACGGCATGACCGTCGGCGTCGGCGCGGGCCAGATGAGCCGCGTCGACTCGGCCCGCATCGCCAGGATCAAGGCGGAAAACGCCGGCCTCTCCATCGGCGGATGCGTGGTCGCCTCGGATGCGTTCTTCCCCTTCCGCGATGGCCTCGACGTGCTCGCCGAAGCCGGCGCCACCGCGGTGATCCAGCCGGGCGGCTCAATGCGCGACGCGGAAGTGATCGCCGCCGCGGACGAACACGGCCTGGCCATGGTGCTGACCGGATTCCGCCACTTCCGTCACTGATGGCACCCCGCGCCCCCGGGGCCGTCACCGGCCCGCGCGCCACCAACAATCGACCAGGCAAGGCATCATGAAAATTCTCGTCATTGGATCCGGCGGTCGCGAACACGCACTGGCCTGGAAACTCTCCCGCTCAGCGCGGGTTCACAAAGTGCTCGTCGCACCGGGCAATCCAGGCACGGCACGCGAGCTGGGCGTCGAGAATGTCCCCGTAACGGATATCGCCGGGCTCGTCGAGCTGGCGCGAAACGAAGCCGTGGGGCTCACCGTGGTCGGCCCCGAAGCGCCCCTCGCCGAGGGCGTAGTCGACGCGTTCCGCGCAGCCGGACTGCCGATCTTCGGACCATCCAGGGCCGCCGCACAGCTCGAATCCTCCAAGGACTTCGCCAAACAGTTTCTCGTCCGTCATGGGATCCCGACCGCGAAGTACCAGACCTTCGCAGATGCCGCCAGCGCGCATGCCTATCTGGACGCGGAGGGCGCGCCAATCGTCATCAAGGCCGATGGGCTCGCGGCAGGCAAGGGCGTGGTCGTCGCGATGAGCCTCGAGCAGGCTCACCAGGCGGTCGACATGATGCTGGTCGACAACCGCATGGGCGGTGCAGGCGCCCGCGTCGTGATCGAGGAGTTCATGCAGGGCGAGGAAGCCAGCTTCATCGTCATGGCCGACGGTCGCAATGCGCTCGCCCTCGCCACCTCTCAGGATCACAAACGCCTCGAGGATGGCGACCAGGGTCCGAACACCGGCGGCATGGGCGCCTACTCGCCGGCCCCGGTGGTCACGCCCGAGGTCCATGCGCGGGTCATGCGCGAAGTGATCATGCCAACGCTCAACGGCATGGCAGCGGACGGAATCCCTTACTCCGGTTTTCTTTACGCCGGTCTGATGATCGATCCCGAGGGGCGTCCTCGGGTGGTCGAATTCAACTGCCGCATGGGCGACCCCGAGACCCAGCCGATCATGATGCGCCTCAAGACGGATCTGGTCGAACTTCTGGAGGCCGCAATCGCCGGCAAGCTCGACAACGCCGAGGCCGAGTGGGACAGGCGCTTCGCCCTGGGTGTCGTAATCGCTGCGGCGGGTTATCCCGAAAACCCGCGCAAGGGCGACCAGATCATCGGCCTCCCCGACGCCGAAGTCGAAGATGTACACGTCTTCCATGCCGGAACGGCCGACGTCGAAGGAAAGATCGTCACCAACGGTGGCCGCGTCTTGTGTGTGACGGCACTGGGCGACAATGTCAAGACGGCCCAGAAGCTGGCCTATGCAACCGCTGACAAGATCGAGTTTGCGGGCAAGCAATACCGCCGCGACATCGGATATCGGGCGATCAGGCGCTGATCGACGACCAGATTGCGCAGTTGCGACCTAAATTCACAAGCTACCGCCCCACAACACCCCCCGAGCGGGGCAAACCACGGGGATTGCAGTGTATTCTGCCGTCGTGAGCCCGCATCCCGCGGGTCTGACTATCCGAGGAGGTCAATATGTCCCTGAAATTCGAACTGACCAAGAGCGAAAAAGGCGAGTTTTACTTCAAGCTGATCAACGCCGATGGTGGCACCCTGGTCCGCAGTGAGGGCTACAACGCCAAGGCAAGTGCTACCAACGGTATCGAATCGGTACGCAAGAACTCCACCGAAGACGGACGCTACGAACTCAAGGAAGCAAGCGACGGTCGCCCGTTCTTCAACCTCAAGGCGTCCAACGGGCAGGTGGTCGGCACCAGCCCGATGTTCAAGGATGCTGCCGCCCGCGATGCAGCAATTGCAGCGATGAAGTCGGGCGCCGGCGCGGCCAAGGTCGACGACAAGTCCTGATTCGCAGACATGAACGCCGCCACCGTCAAGAACTACCTGCAGGATCTCCAGAATCGCATTGTCAGCGCATTGGAAGCCTTTGATGGCAAACCCTTTGCCCGCGACGAATGGACACGGCCGCAGGGCGGTGGCGGAATCACCCGCGTCATCGAAGAAGGAAACTTTTTCGAGCGCGGAGGCTGTAATTTCTCGCATGTAACCGGCGGGGCCATGCCCCCTTCCGCCACCGCGAACCGCCCTGAACTGGCTGGCCGGGCGTTCGAGGCAATGGGCGTTTCGCTGGTACTTCATCCCCGCAATCCACATTGCCCCACGGTGCACATGAACGTGCGCTTCTTCGTCGCAACCGCGCAGGACAAGGAAGCAGTGTGGTGGTTTGGCGGCGGTATCGATTTGACGCCTTACTACGCCCAGGAAGAAGACGTGGTGCATTTTCACCACACCTGCAAGGCTGCCATCATGCCTTGGGGCGAGGCGGAATACCGGCGCCTCAAGCAGTGGTGCGATCGCTACTTCTTCCTGAAACATCGCAACGAACCGCGCGGCGTGGGAGGCCTGTTCTTTGACGATCTTGGCGCCGACGGGTCCATCGCATTCGATTCCGCCTTCGCCATGACGCGCAGCGTTGGCGACGCATTTCTCACCGCCTACCTGCCGATCATCGAACGTCGTCGCGATACGCCCTATACGGAAGAAGAGCGCGACTTCCAGGCCTATCGGCGCGGACGCTACGTTGAATTCAACCTGGTTTTCGATCGCGGGACCCTGTTCGGGCTGCAAAGTGGGGGGCGCACCGAATCGATCCTGATGTCGATGCCACCGACCGTCAAATGGCGGTACGACTGGCAACCCGCACCGGGGACGGCCGAAGAGCGCCTGTACACCGAGTTCCTGGTTCCCAGAGACTGGGCGGCCTGAGCCGCCCCGGTACTCCTCGCAGCAACTGCCCGGGTTTCAAGGCCCGGGCGCCTTCCGGTGGCTGGGCTGAAGTGCGGCTCAGCCCGACAGCTCGGCGGCCGCCCGGTAATGTTTCTGTGCCTCGGCGCCTCGGTCGAGGCGGTCGGCAAGTCGCGCAAGAGCCAGATGTGCCGCGACGCTCTTGCGAATGGCCAGGGAGGCTTCCAGATAGCTTTGCGCCTTGCCCCACAACTGCACCTGCAGGCACAGCCGACCGAGGCTCAGCAGCAAACCATCGTCCTTCGGGTGCTGGCGCAGCCAGCCTTCGGCACGGGCAATCCCTGCCGTCGCCTGATCGTCGGTGCAGCAGTCGGCATAGACCGCAGCGAGCGCGGGTTCCCATTCCTTGTCGAGCAATTCCTCGATGGTACGGCGGGCAATCACACCCTGGCCTGCCGCCACCAGCAAGGGCACGGCCCTTTCGACAAAGAGGCGGTCGCGCTGCTCCGCCGACGGAATCTGTTTCCAGTAGTCCGCAATCGCCGAAGCATCGTCTGCCCTGCTCTTCATGTTTTCGAGGTGGGCCCGTCGCAGGGTCACCGCAGCAGCGTCGGCGCTCATCGCCTTGTGCTTGACCAGTTGCCGGCTCAAGCGCACGACTTCCTCCCAGTGTCCGAGCGCCTGAGCGCTGCGCAGCGACAGGCGCTGTGCCGCGACGTGGCGCTCACCACCTTCCTTCAGATCCTCGAGCCGGGACGCCGCCTCATCGAAGCGGCGCGCATCGAGCGCAAGATCCGCCTCGGTCATCAGGCGCGCGGTCCTGATCTCGGCGTCCAGCTCTGCCGCCTTGCCCATCCATTCGCGGTAGCGCACATCGTCCCGCATCGCATAGGCGGCCCGTCCGGCCATGATTGTCGCGAGCCCCCGGCTCTCGCCTTCCTTGCTCGCCTTGCCTGCTTCCTTGAGCGACTGCGCGTAGCGTCCCTCGAGGTACAGCCTTACCGAGTCGCGCAGCGCGACCTGTGCCTTGTCGCGGCGACGCTGCTTGCGGTACCGACCTACCTGACCCGGCAACTGCAGCGTACGCCGAATCACGCGCAACAGCAGGTAAGCCAGCAGGAAACCGACCACCAGCATCAAGGCGAACAGGTTGAGGGAGAGCTGGACGCGGTAAGGCGACGACACAACCAACACGTAGCCGGTGTTGTGCTCGGCGATCAGGGCAAGACCGGCAGCAAGCGCAAACAGCCCGATCAACCAGAAAAGGATCCGCATGCCTCGCCCTCCTAGTGACCTGCCGGCTGCTGCTCAGCCGGCATCGGAGTCGTCTGGGTCGGCGCGGCATTTCCGGTCGCTGCGGGCGCGGGAGGCGGTTTCGCCGATTCCGGTGCCGCAGGCTTGACAGCACTCTTCTCCGGGGGCGCATCTGCGGCCGGTGGTGGCGAGCTCTTGTTAGCCGCGGGCGGCACATCTGCGGCCGGTGCGGGCGAGCCTTTGTGAGCCGCAGGCGGCGCCTTTGGCTCGACCGCAGACTTCCCATCGATCGGCGCGGCCACTGCCTCGGATTTGGCCGAGGGCAGAACCGCGGGCGGTGCACCGCGCTGCTGAAGACCGCGCAGCACCGCAAGCGTGTCTACCAGCGAGGGCAGCCGGTCGCTTGCCAATTCCACGCCCTGGAGCTGACTGAGCTCTTCCACGGTCCGCTGTACCAGTTCGCTGCGCATGTCGAAATATCGCTGCAACCACTTGATCGATTGCTCGATGTCCGAGGTGTAGCTCACCGAGTCCCGGCTTAACAGCGACAGGCGCGCCGAGAGCAGGCGCAGTCGCAGGTTCTCCCGCAGGAAAACACCTTGCGCCGGCGACAGCAGCACCGGATCCGGCGTATCGAGGCGTTCGACCCGCACGAGCTGGCGTAACTCCGCCCACAGCTCCCTTCCGAACTGCATGGCGATCTCAAGATACTGGTTGCTGGCATTCGGCTCGGGCCGCTCGACCGGCGAGGCCTGCGCCTCTCCGGTAAAGGCAAAACCGAGGTCATCCACGCGGGCGACGAGAAGGTCGAGCTTTACCGCCAGCCCGGACACATCGGCGTGCGGGCTGGTCTTGAGACGTTCGATGTCGTTCGCAAGCGCCTTGCGCAGCGCCACCAATGGACCGGCGTCGAGCTGGCTCAGCCGTGCTTCCGCGCCTTGCAGCGCAGTCAGCGCAGCGTCGACATTGCCCGCCAGCTGCAGTTGCTGGGCCGCCAACACGATCGACTGCTCGACCTCCGCCAGCACCTGATCCTCGCGATTGCGTGACAGCGACTGGTAGAGCGCTTCGAGCGCGGCCTGCTGTCCTTGCGACTCCGCTACCTGGGCTTCGATTCTCGCCAGCCTCACCTGCAGTTCGCTGATGCCTTCGGTCGCGAGATTCGCCTGCGCGCGCGCCTCGCGGGCAGTCGAGTCGCCATCGCCGAGACGTTGTGCGAGCTCCTGCCGCAATTCACCGATCCGCTCCCGCGAATAAGCCCATTGCCAGGCGATTGCGCCGAATGCAAGCAGCAGGCCCAGCGCAAGCACTAACGACACCCAGCGACGGCCCTCCTTCCGCACGGGTTCGGCATTCGTAGCCGATTCGCCAAGGGGAGCCGCTTCCGGCGGGGAATTCAGTTCAGGGGTCTGATCACTCATGGGCCAATATTAACCGAGGCTGTTGAAATGGACATCCAGAGCCTGCATCAAACCGTCATCGCCGGGCGCAGTCAACAGAACTGTTGTGAAACCTGCAAATTGCGCCCGCTCGACGATGCGGGGATGAGGTGCGAAAACGGGCACGCCGCGCAGCGCCGCCATCCCCGCATCGCCCAGCATGCTCGCAAAGTTGTCGACACCTTCGCTACTGGTGAGGGTAATGGCATCGAGTTGCCCCGTGCCCGCCAACTCGATGAGCGTGGCGCCGTCATTCACCGGGCAGGCACGCCGGTAGCAGCTCACGTAGCTCACGGTGCCGCCACGCCGCCGAACCGTCTCGCCGAGCAAATCGCGGCCGCCATCGCCCCTGAAGACGATCAGGTGCCGCCCAGCTATCTGCGGCTCCGAGAATGCTTCCAGGGCAAGCACAGACTCACTGTCGAATCCGCTCTCCGGCGCAATGACGCCTGAAAACCCGTAGGCCTCGACAGCGCGCTGGCTGCCCTTGCCAACCGTCGCCAGCTTCACCTTCGACGGCCAAGGGCGCCGCGCCAGCACATAGTCGAGCGCATACTTGACGGCGTTGGGACTGACGAAAAACGCCATGTCGCAGGCGTCGAGGTTCTCAACCGCGGCCGCAAGGTCGCGATCGTCCGCCGCTGGCTCGATCACCAGAACCGGAAACTGCACCGCAATGCCGCCACGCTGCGCGATCAGCTCGGAGAGCCGGCCCGCCTGCTCGAGCGGGCGGGTGACGACGATTCGACGCCCACGCAGACTGCCTGTGGCGTTCACCGACACACCGCGCTCAGCCCAGCGCCGCGAGAATCTCTTCCGCGCCCTGCGCCCGCAAGTCCTCGGCCAGCAGGATGCCGAGTCCCTCCGCATCGGTCAGCCCACCCTCACGCTCGCTACGGGCGAAGCGCGTGCCATCTGGCAAGGCCACGAACCCGCGCAGCCAAAGACGTCCGTCACGCACTTCGGCGAATGCGCCGAGCGGCACCTCGCAGCTCCCCGCGAGCGAGCGGGACACCGCGCGCTCCGCAGTGACGGCGGCACCGGTAAGCGGGTCGTTCAGCGGCCCCAACCACTGCCTCACTTCGGGTCTGGACGACAGCGCCTCGATACCGAGAGCGCCCTGCCCCGCGGCAGGCAGCGAGGTTTCGGCCGGCAGCACCGAGCGGATGCGATCCTTGAGGCCGAGCCGGATGAGACCGGCGGCGGCGAGGATGATCGCGTCGTATTGCCCTTCATCGAGCTTGCGCAGACGGGTATCGAGATTGCCGCGCAAGCTGGTGACACCGAGCATCGGATAATTGGCATGGAGCTGCGCTTCGCGTCGCAGGCTGGAGGTCCCGACCACCGCGCCCGGCGGCATGTCGTCGAGCGATTCGTAGCGCGTCGAGACAAATGCATCGAAGGGCACTTCGCGCTCCGATACGCAGATCAGCGCGAACTCCTCGCCCATCTGCATCGGCACGTCCTTCATCGAATGCACCGCGATGTCCGCGCTGCCGTCCAGCAAGGCCGTTTCGAGCTCCTTGACGAACAGCCCCTTGCCCCCGACCTTGGCAAGCGGGCGGTCCAGGATCTGATCGCCCCTGGTCGTCATGCCCAGCAATTCCACCTTACAGGCGGGATACAATGCCTCCAGTCTGGCCTTGACATGTTCCGCCTGCCACAGGGCCAGCCGACTCTCTCGGGTGGCAATAACGATGCGCTCGGGGGCCGGATACCCGCTGGTCTCATGGGTCACGATAGGAACTCACATTTGGGATGACTGGGATGCAATGCTCGTCAAGTGCGTTTCGCACTGCAGCATCAGGGTTCGCACCGATGGCGCGAATGGCTGGAGCGATTTTAGCATGCATGTGTTGGAGCTTCGGCGCCGCGGCCGATCTGCCGCTCGCAACCGACCTTCAAGCGGATGGCAGGACGATGCACGAATCGGGCGCTCCGTTGCTGGTGCTCTACAGCCAGGCCGAATGCTCGTGGTGTGAGCGCGCCCGCCGCGAGTACCTCGTGCCGATGTCGCAGGAGCTACGCCTGAAGACTTCGGTACTCTTTCGCCAGATCGATATGGATTCCGACCGGCCAGTGGTCGATTTCCACGGGCGAACAAGCACTCACCGCGGGTTCGCGAAGGCCGAAGGGATCCGGGTCACGCCAACGCTGGTGATCTACGGCCCGACGGGCGAACGGCTTGACGAGCCGATCGTCGGCATGCGTCTGGCGGATTTTTATGGCCAATACATCCTGCAGTCGATCGACACTGCACGGGAAAAACTGACAAGCAAAAGCCGCTGACGCGGCGCAACAGAGGACGGATATGCCGATGATCGAGGACAAGGACGCGCCGCTGCGCGAGGACATCCGCCACCTGGGGCGGATTCTCGGTGACACGGTGCGCGCCCAGGAGGGCGAGGCGGTGTTCGAGCGCATCGAACACATCCGCCAGAGCTCGATCCGCTTCCGCCGCGACGACGACCTGGAGGCGCGCCGCGAGCTCGAGGCGACGCTCGATGCGCTCTCGCGCGACCAGACCCTGCACGTGGTGCGCGCCTTCAGCTACTTCTCGCACCTGGCCAACATCGCCGAGGACCAGCACCACACGCGGCGCTCGCGCGCCCACCTGATCGCCGGCTCCGCGCCGCGCCCGGGCAGCCTCGCGCACGCCATCGGGCGCGCCTTCGAGGCCGGGCTCGAGGCGCCGGCGCTGGCCGAGTTCTTCGCCAGCGCCCAGGTCAGCCCGGTGCTCACCGCCCACCCCACCGAGGTCTCGCGCAAGAGCATCCTCAACTGCCAGATGGCGATCGCCCGCCTGCTCGATGCGCGCGACCGCATCGCCCTCACCCCGGAGGAGGCGGCCGACAACGAGGAGGCGCTGCGCCGCGGCGTGCTGACCCTGTGGCAGACGCGCATGCTGCGCGCCTCCAAGCTGTCGGTGATCGACGAGGTGGCCAACGGGCTGAGCTTCTTCGAGGCGACCTTCCTCAGCGAGCTGCCGCGCCTCTACGGCGCCCTCGAGGACCAGCTCGCCGCGCGCCACGGCTCGCTCGCCGGGCTCGAGCTGCCGCCCTTCCTGCGGGTCGGCAGCTGGATCGGCGGCGACCGCGACGGCAACCCCTTCGTCACCGCAAGGGTGCTCGACGAGGCGCTGGCGATGCAGTGCGCGCGGGCGCTGGGCTTTTACCTCGACGAGCTGCACAAGCTCGGCTCGCAGCTCTCGCTCGCCTCGCTCCTGGTGTCGCCTTCGGAGGCGCTCATGGCGCTCGCCGAGCGCTCGCCCGACACCTCCCCGCACCGCAGCGACGAGCCCTACCGGCGCGCCATCTCGGGCATCTATGCACGGCTCTCGGCGACCTGCCGGGTGCTGCTCGGCAAGGCGGCGCCGCGCCACCCGGTGGGCGAGGCCGAGCCCTACGCCGACGCCGCGGCGCTGGCCGCCGATCTCGAGATCGTGCACCGCTCGCTCGAGAGCAACGGCTCGGGGCCGCTCGCGCGCGGGCGGCTGCGCCGGCTGCGCCGCGCGGTGGCGGTGTTCGGCTTTCACCTGGCGCCGGTCGACCTGCGCCAGAACGCCGACGTGCACGAGCAGGTGGTGGCGGAGCTGCTCGCGGTGGCCCGCCCCGGGGTGGACTACCTGGCGCTCGACGAGGAGGGGCGCATCGCGCTCTTGCTCGAGGAGATCGCCTCGCCGCGTCCGCTCTACTCGCCCTATGTCACGTACTCCGAGCTCAGCACCGGCGAGCTGGCGATCCTGCGCATGGCGCGCGAGGCGCACCAGCGCTACGGCACCGATTCGGTGCCCAACTGCATCATCTCCAAGAC
This sequence comes from Zoogloeaceae bacterium, assembly GCA_024235595.1. Taxonomy (GTDB): domain Bacteria; phylum Pseudomonadota; class Gammaproteobacteria; order Burkholderiales; family Rhodocyclaceae; genus Cognatazoarcus. The sequence goes on from JACKMC010000014.1 coordinate 54,983, forward strand.
CGACGGGGTCTCGGACATGCTCGAGCTGGCGCTGCTGCTCAAGGAGACCGGCCTGCTCGATCCGCGCGCCGCCACCCTGGCGGTGAACCTGATCCCGCTGTTCGAGACCATCGGCGACCTGCAGGCGAGCGGCCCGGTGATGGACCGGCTGCTGGCGCTGCCCGGGTACCGGCGCCTGCTCGATTCGCGCGCCATGACCCAGGAGGTGATGCTGGGCTATTCGGACTCGAACAAGGACGGCGGCTTCCTGACCTCCGGCTGGGAGCTCTACAAGGCCGAGATCGCGCTGGTCGAGGTGTTTGCCCGCCACGGCGTGCGGCTGCGCCTGTTCCACGGGCGCGGCGGCTCGGTGGGGCGCGGCGGCGGCCCCAGCTACCAGGCCATCCTCGCCCAGCCGGGCGGCGCGGTGCAGGGCCAGATCCGGCTCACCGAGCAGGGCGAGGTGATCTCGGCCAAGTACGGCAACCCGGAGGTGGGGCGGCGCAATCTCGAGGTGCTCGCGGCGGCGACGCTCGAGGCGAGCCTCTTCGCCGACGCCGAGCCGGCGCCGCGGCCCGAGTACCTGGCGGCGATGGACGAGCTCTCGGCGGCGGCCTTCAAGGCCTACCGCGCGCTGGTCTATGAGACCGAGGGCTTCGAGCGGTATTTCTGGGAGTCGACGGTGATCGCCGAGATCGCCCACCTCAACATCGGCAGCCGCCCCGCCTCGCGCAAGAAGACCACCGCGATCGAGGACCTGCGGGCCATCCCCTGGGTCTTCAGCTGGGCGCAGTGCCGGCTCATGCTGCCGGGCTGGTTCGGCTTCGGCAGCGCGGTAAAGCAGTACCTCGCCACCCACGGCGAGGCCGGGCGCGAACGCCTGCAGGCGATGGCCCGCGAGTGGGGCTTCTTCTCGAGCCTGCTCTCGAACATGGACATGGTGCTCGCCAAGAGCGACATCGCCATCGCCAGCCGCTACGCGGGGCTGGTGCGCGACGTGAAGCTGCGCGAGGCGATCTTCGGGCGCATCCGCGCCGAACACGAGGCGAGCGTCGCGGCGCTGCTCGAGATCACCGGCCAGCACGAGCTGCTCGACGCCAATCCGCTCCTCAAGCGCTCGATCCGCAACCGCTTCCCCTATCTCGACCCGCTCAACCACGTCCAGGTCGAGCTGCTGCACCGCCACCGCGAGGGCAGCGAGGACGCCCGCATCAAGGGCGGCATCCACATGTCGATCAACGGCATCGCCGCCGGGCTCAGGAACAGCGGCTGAGGCAAGCCTGTCCGGATTTCGCGTCGAGGCGAGAAATCCGGTCTATAGCTTGAGCGTCGCTCTCACGGACGGCCACTGCCGACGGCTGATCGGCAGGCGTTCGGGTACACCGGCAAGCAACACGGCCCAGTGAGGCTCGCCATCAGCCTCGCCTTCGCGCTCGACGCCGACGATCGCATCGCGAGCAACCAGGCAGTTGCGGTGGATTCTCAGGAAACGCTCGCCAAACTCTTCTTCGAGTTGCACCAGCGACTCGTCGAGCACGTAATCCCGCTCGGTGGTAAAGGCCGTCACGTATTTCATTTCGGCCTTGAGATAGCGCACTTCGTCGACCGGCACCAGCAGGATTCGGCCGCGTTCGGTAACACTGAAATGCTTGCGCCCTTCCGCCCCACCCTGATCGACGACAGGCTCGGCCACCCGGCTCCGCTTGAAACGGGCGAGCGCGGCGGCCAGCCGTCCAGCCCGCACTGGCTTGACGAGATAATCGACCGCCTCCACATCGAAGGCCGTCACCGCGTATTCGTCATAGGCAGTGGTGAAGATCACGCCGGGCGGGTCGGCCCTTTGCGCCATTTGGCGCGCAAACTCGACACCGTCCATGACCGGCATGCGGATGTCGGCGAGCACCAGATCGACAGGCTCCTGCTCGATCATTCGCAAGGCCTCGGCGCCGTTGGCGACCATCCCGACCACGCGGGTCGGGTGCTCATCGGAAATGTCGCCCAGCAAATCCCTGAGGCGGGCGCGGGCCATCGCCTCGTCATCCACGATGAGCACCTTGAGTACGTCTGTCATGGGCTCTTTCTCCGATATGGCAGCCGAATCCGAATCACATAGCTCTCCGGCCCTTTTTCGATCCCCAGCGAAGCTTCAAGGTCGTAGAAAAGCATCAGCCTTTCGCGAATGTTGTCGAGCGCCATCCGATTGCCTGCCTGATGCCGCGCGCCACTCGAAATCGGGTTCGCCACCTCGATCCGCAGCTCACCCGACCTGAGCTCACCCGCTATCGTCACCGTACCCGGCTCGGCCGAGGGCTCGATGCCATGATATACCGCGTTCTCGACCAAGGGCTGAAGCAAAAGCGGCGGAATCAGCGCGTCGGCCGGACAGCCATCGATGGACCACGCCACTCTGAGGCGCTCGCCCAGGCGCAGGCGCTCGAGATCGAGGTAACGCTCGCACAGCGCCAGCTCCTCGCCGAGCGTTACCAGCTCCCGATGATCCTTCATGACTGCACGAAACATGTCGGCCAATTCCTCAAGCGCGGTTTCGGCACGACGGGAATCGGAGCGCATGACGCCCAGCACCGCATTGAGGCTGTTGAAAAAAAAGTGTGGGCGAATTCGTGATGTCAGCGCAAGCAGGCGTGCCTCCGATTCGGCGGGCGACAGGCGCAGGGAGCGATAGTCGAAATAGATCAGCACTGCCGCGCCGGCGACAATGGCCCAGGCCATTGCCCCGATGCGCTGGTAGGCATCGGCAGCAAGAAGGGTTTCGGATAGCATGGCGCAGGCGAGGACGATGATCGCGGTACTGGCGACACCTTTCGCAAAGGCCATTCGCTTGAGCACCGGTTGCAGCAGGTAGAGGATCAGCAAGCTCAGCAGCAAGGGCAACTCGAGCCGGCCCGACATTAGCACCAGGCCTTCGAACAGGTCGTCGGGGTGGGTCGAGCGGACGACCACCGTCAGCACACCGAGGAAATTCACCGCCAGCAGTGTCCGCAGCGCGACGCCGAGATTGCGGAAGTCCGGCAGACGCCGGGTGCGGCGGTTCTTTTGATTTATAATCGTGGCCTCGCTGGACGCCATGCCTCAAGCCTCAAGTTCAGGTGAATCCCAGGCCGCTTGCAGGCTGCAGACGGGCCCCGATCCGTCACTGAGCAGGCGTGCCAACCCCTCAGGCCCTGGCAAACTGCCAGCCGACAGACCGAAACTCACACCTACCTCCGGATTATGGCAGATCACAATCCCGCATCCCCCGCCGTCGGCGAGCCCGAAACGACCGTCAATCCGCCCGCCAAAGCCTGGTCGGGACGATTCTCCGAACCTGTTTCCGACTTGGTGAAGCGCTATACCGCCTCGGTCTTCTTCGACAACCGGATGGCGGCCCAGGATATCCGCGGCTCGATCGCACATGCTCGCATGTTGGCGCGCCAGGGCATCATTGGCGCGCAAGATCTTGCCGAAATAGAGCGCGGCATGGCGACGATCAGTGCCGAGATCGAGCGCGGGGAGTTTGCCTGGAACCTCGACGACGAGGATGTGCACCTCAATATAGAGAAGCGCCTCACGGCTCTGGTCGGCGATGCAGGCAAGCGACTGCACACCGGGCGCAGCCGCAACGACCAGGTCGCGACCGACATCCGCCTTTGGCTGCGCGATGCGATCGATACCATCGTCGGTCTGATCCGCGACTTCCAGCTCGCACTGCTCGATCTGGCCGAGCATCACGCCGACACCCCGCTGCCCGGCTTCACCCACCTGCAGGTCGCCCAGCCGGTGACCTTCGGGCATCACCTGATGGCCTATTTCGAGATGAGCCGTCGCGACGCGGAGCGCTTCGAGGACTGCCGCAAAAGGGTAAACCGGCTCCCGCTCGGCGCGGCCGCCCTGGCGGGCACGACCTTTCCCATCGATCGCGAATTCGTTGCAGAGCAACTGGGCTTCGACGAAGTCTGCTTCAATTCGCTCGACGCGGTCTCGGATCGTGATTTCGCAATCGAGTTCTGCGCTGCATCGTCTTTGCTCCTGACTCACCTTTCGCGTCTTTCCGAAGAGCTGATCCTGTGGATGAGCCCGCGCGTCGGCTTCGTTGACCTCGCGGATCGCTTCTGCACCGGCTCGTCGATCATGCCGCAGAAGAAGAACCCCGATGTTCCGGAACTCGTGCGCGGCAAGACCGGGCGGGTCAACGGCAGCCTGATCGCCCTGCTGACACTCATGAAGGGTCAACCGCTTGCCTACAACAAGGACAACCAGGAAGACAAGGAACCGCTCTTCGACACCGCCGACACGGTGATCGACACCTTGCGCATCTATGCCGACATGATGGGCAGCCGCATCGATCCGGCCAGTGGCGAACGCATCTTCAACGTCCGCGTCAAGGCGGAGGCGATGCGCGCCGCACTCCGACAGGGCTATGCCACTGCAACCGACCTTGCAGACTACCTGGTGAAGAAGGGTCTGCCCTTCCGCGATGCCCACGAAGCCGTGGCACTGGCGGTGCGCGCTGCCGAGAAGCGTGGCATCGACCTGCCCGAATTCACACTCGAAGAGCTGAAGGCCGAGATGGCCGGGCTGCCGCGGGCGGTGCCGCTGCTCGACGCCGACGTGGCGAGCGTGCTCACCATCGAAGGATCGCTGTCGGCGCGCGATCATATCGGCGGGACCGCGCCGGCCCAGGTGCGAAGAGCGGTTGCGCAGGCGCGGACACGCTTGACGGAGGCATGACGGGTCGATTGCAATGAGCGAGCGCATCGGCAAGTACGAGATCATCTCCCAGGTTGGCGAAGGGTCGACCAGTTCGGTTTTTCTTGCCCATGATCCGTTCGCCCAGCGTGACGTCGCCATCAAGCGCATCCACCAAAGCGTTCTCCGCGACCCGGAACGTGGAAGGCTCTATCGACACTTGCTGCTCAACGAGGCATCGCTCGCGGGCAAGTTGATCCATCCTCACATCGTTCAAATCTACGACGCGGTGGTGGAGCCCGAGGAAGGCTACGTGGTGATGGAGTATGTGGCAGGGGGTACCCTCGAGCGCCACGCCAGTCCGGATTCGCTGCTGCCGCATTCGCACTTGCTGGAGATCATCTTCAAGTGCACCCGGGCCCTCGATCATGCCTATCGCCAGGGCGTCACCCACCGTGACATCAAGCCGGCCAACATCCTGCTCGTGGCGCCGGACGCGAAAGACATCAAGCTTTCGGATTTCGGCTCAGCGCTTTTCAGTGCCAGCGAAACGACCCAGGTCTCGGGAGTCGGTTCGCCCGCCTACATGTCGCCGCAACAGGTTCGCGAGGTCCCGCTCAACCACCAGACCGACATCTATTCCTTGGGCGTTGTGATGTACCAGTTGCTCACCGGCCGGCTGCCCTTCGAGGCCAGCAACAACTACAGCCTGCTCTACCGCATCACCCACGACGAGGCGGTGCCCCCTTCCCAGCTCAATCCTGAAGTTCCGCCAAGCCTCGATGCAATCGTGATGCGGGCGATGCAGAAGGATCTCGACAAGCGATACCAGTCGTGGAGCGATTTCTCGCACGATCTCGCACAGGCCTTCCGGAATCATGAACTCGCACTCCAGCGCGGCACCATTGCCGAGCCGCAGAAATTCCAGAGCCTCCGGGGAATGGCCTTCTTTCGCGAGTTCTCGGACGTGGAGTTGTGGGAAGTCATTCGTATCTCCGAATGGTCCGTCGTCCAGCCCGCAACGACGCTCATGCAGGAAGGCGAACCGGGCAACTTCTTCTGCTTCATCTGTGCTGGAGAAGCGAGGGTGTCGAAACAGGGGCGCTTGCTCAACGTGCTGACGGCCGGTGATTGCTTCGGCGAGATGGCCCTGTTCTCGGCCGGGGGCGGAATCCGCAGTGCTCGCGTTGATACGAGCACCGAGGTCGAAATGCTTACCGTGCGCGCAGCGACGCTCAACCGCGCATCGGACGCCTGCCGCATGCATTTCTACAAGGCTTTCCTTGAAGTTCTCGCGACGCGCCTGTCACTGGCGAATTCACGCATCGCCAACGAATGAACAAGACGAACGCCCTCCTTGCAGACATCGAGGCCGCAATCAGGACTCATGCCGGTAACGCGTTCACGATTGATCGCACCAGGCCGATGCCCGGGGAGGCCGCGGGCAAGACGGTTGTGAGCAGCGGTACGCAAGAGCGTTTCTTCGTGAAATTCGCCCATCTGGATGCCGCAGACCGCTTCGAGGCCGAAGCCGACGGTCTGCAAGCGCTGCGAACCTCGACGCGCTTTCGGGTCCCGACGACCATAGATTGCGGCAGCAGTGGAACCCACGCCTGGCTGATTCTCGAGCACCTGCGGATTGGCCCGGTAAGCACCGTCGAACACGGCAAGCTCGCCGCCGAAGCGCTCGTCGAGCTGCACGCGAATCAAGGCGCGGAGTTTGGATGGCATCGCGACAATTACATCGGCGATACGCCTCAGGAGAACGGCAAGACCGGCAACTGGTCACGCTTCTTTGCCCTGCAGCGGCTAAAACCGCAGTTCGAGCGCGCTGCAGCGAACGGATACGGCACTGAACTCACCAAGCTTGGGGCACGAATCATCGACCGCGTACCGGCCATGTTCCTCGACTATCGAGCGCGACCCTGCCTTGTGCACGGCGATCTCTGGCACGGCAACATCGCAATTACCGACGATGGCAGGCCCGCGCTCTACGATCCGGCAGCGCACTACGGCGATCATGAAGTCGATCTCGCGATGACCGAGCTTTTTGGGGGGCTGCCCGAAAGCTTCTACGCTACCTACCGCGCAATCGCACCGCTCGCGGAGGGTCACCATGAGCGCAAGACGCTCTACAACCTCTATCACATGCTCAACCATCTGAACCTGTTCGGCCGCTCATACCTCGGACAGGTGAAACGCATGACGGAGCAACTCTCGAAAATGCTGGCTTAGCCTGCGTTTCTCGCACCGCTGCGGCTTTAGCCATCGATACGCAGGCTTTGCGCCGGCGCAGGAAACGCGGGCTAAGCGGATAGAACCTTGGCGCCGCGCAAAACCCTCGCCGACTTGTGGGCAAGGTGCCTCACCAACAACCGCGGGGGCATCCGCAGCCAATGATAGCGAAACTGGCCGGCCAGTTCGGCCAGGCGCCGCGGCGCACTGCCGCCACGCTCGAATACCACGGGCGGACAGGCATGGCGGAAAAGGAGCTCGAGCGGCAGCCGCGCGTGCACTGGCGGGGCCTCCGCAAGGCAGCCCTCAGGCAACGGGGTTCCGAGCCAGTGGTGACAGAAATGCAATGCATACCATACGGGGCGCGACGCCCCATGCACTTGCGCCCTCGCCCAGAGTCGCTGGCCGTCCGACGTGCTTCGCACGCGCGCCCGAACCAGCGAATCGATGTCCACGAGATCTCTCAGACGCCCCGAGATTTCCGAATCCTGGATCAGATGGATTGACGCATGGATGATCTGGTCATCTGCATTCAAGACCTTGTAGCGCGACCCCGGCACGGATTCCAGCACGGCGAAGAGGGCTTCATCGTTGGCCCGTACCCGGCTCGTCACCGGCGAGATCGTATGATGAAGGTCGACTTCGAGGGCATGTCCGGGGACACGCATCGGCGGCAACTCGTGGCTCCATTGACGATAGTAGTGTTCGTCGTAGGCATCGGTGATCTCCATCTCCCAGCCGCCCGCCTTCAGTGCGGTTTCGGCGCCATCCAGGTCCCGCCTGGCGACGAGAATGTCCACGTCGTTCGGCATGCGTCCGCGCGCCATGGGAAGCCCCTGAACGCAATAGGCAGCCCCCTTCAGCAGGGTCACCGACAAGGCCTCAGGCAAGGCCTCGGCCAATTGCGCGAGTTCCATCCTGACCATCTGGAGACGATGAGCCGCGTAGTTGATGGATGCCGCCATATGACCACGCACCCGAGCCGGTATGTGTTCGGCAAGATCCGGCCTGTCAGCGATCCGGTGCGCAATCGTACCCAGCAGCCTGGCCTGACGGGCGAGCGGAAGGAGTCGATCCCAATCTTCAAGCCGCATCGCCGATACATGGTCGATGTGCCGCAGGAGCGGCAACAGATGCAAGGAGGCTGGGCCCGCGGGCAATTCAGTGCTCATGCGCACACCCTCGCGGCTCGGTACTGGTGAGATGCTCGCGAAGTCGTTCGATCGCTTCGCCGAGGTCGCTATAGGTCAACTCGTATGCCTGGCATCGCCCGGCGAGATCGGCCACCGCATTGAAGGACACTGGCCCGAGGAGCGAATAGTTGAAACTGTTGAAGGCCAGTCGCGCAAACGACTCTTCACGCAGTTGAGGCTTCAATTCGAAGCGTGCGCCCGAGCGGTAACGTGGAAAGATGATGAGCGACGGATGCGCGCGAACGGCCATGCGTGCCACGCTGCCCTGGTCGGGCGCCAGGTGCGCCACGTCCCCCTTGCGAGTGCCGTAGAAAGTTGGTCCGAGGATGGCCGACGGCGCGGCGTTGCGGATGATCTCGATCGACTCGTTCTTGAGCGCAATCGGCTTGAGCATCGGCAGCAGCGTGCCGTCATCGGGATCGAGCACGCCGAACTCATCGGACAGGAGTCGAAAGCCGGCCAGCATCATGCCTGCCGCGAGCGTACTCTTGCCGGACCCCGGCGTCGCCGCCATGATGATGGCACGATCGTCCAACGCCAGTACGCCTGCGTGCAAGAGAACGTACTGATTGAAGCGCTGCGCGAAGCACCAATTCACGCCCCACTCGAAAAACGGGAGCGCATTGCCCTGCGGAAACGGGTCGAATGGTTCGACGCCGTCGATTAGAAACCTTGCGGTCGGGCGAACCCACCGGCGCAGGCCACGGCCTTGATCCAAAACAGTATGAAAATCGTCGAAATTCCCTTCTGGCAGAAATGGGAAAGCCCCGTAGACACGTTGCAATGCCTCTGAAAAGCCGTCAACGAACGCGCGCACCCGCACTGTACACGCCCCATAGGCAATTCGAATTCCACTTGGCGCCCGGAGCGCCACAGAAAGGGAATCGCCATGGATGGAGGAGATTGTCGGGCCAGCGTTCATTGCTCGCGGAACATACCAATCTCGCGAAGTGTCTGCCTGATTCTGGCGATCTCCTCGGATTCGGGATCCAGGCCGAGTGAGGAGGATATCGCGCGGTTCACTTCGGCCTCGAGTGCGTGTCCCGGCCCCCCGCATTCTTCGATGAACTCCAGCACCACGCAAGCGGCAGGGGGAAGCACATGGGTCTGCCAGTTCAGCAAATCAAAAACGACAGCGGCGTCACCGAGACGCCGCGTCAAAAGCCTGTCCATCACAACGATCAGGATCGCATCAGTTGATTACATTGCTCGAAAGACTCGAAGAGGTCAGCGAGTTCCAGCAGGATGCACCTGCAATCGGGCTCACCGCGCCGCTTGGGTCAAGGACAATCGTCGCCGGAGCGCCGTCCTGATAGTCGACCAGAGCGAATACGTACTGCCCGACGACCTGGGCTGGCGCAGGGCTGCTTTCCACCGCAACCGAGGTGGCGACGTTGCTGCTCACCCGATAGTACGAACCATTGAACTTGAAGCCCGTCGTCGGGGAACCGTCTCCAAATGCGGTAAACGTCCAGACCTCGCACTTCACCCGCATCCATTTGTCCGGTGCCGACGGAAATCCTGCAACCGGAGACTCGGCGGCGAAGGTTGTCAGGCTTTTCTCCCTGCATCCCAGGCTGGCCGCAGCCATCGCCGAACCCACTGCTCCAGGAAGGGTAAAAAGGGCTGGCGCGCCAACCGCACCCTTGAGCAGTTTGCGGCGTCTCTCGATCTGATCTTGCGTTTTGGTAGGCATTTATGACCCCGGAATGCTGTGTATTGCCGATGCTTGAAGTCTAACCGCCCCTGCGATGCCCGGGGAAGAACTGCTTCACACTGTGCATGGCATTTGTATGCAAGAATCAAACCAATTGATAAGAACCAACAATTAAAACCCACAAATCAATTAGTTACACGCCACACCAAGCAGTTCAAGCAAAGCATGTCTAGGCAAGCGTAAAAATTACCGACAATCGGTCGGAGGCCTGCCTCGCAGCCAAAAAGTGACTCGGACCAGCGTAACCACGCGCGCTTCGACGAAGGGATGCCCCAAATCGCCGCGAACGCACAATTCACGGACGCAACCGCAGCGACCGACGGACTCGCGCTTGTCCTACAGCGACAGGAACGTCGAACACCTGGCGCCTTGGCGGATTTCGGCGTGCGCCGGTGCATTCGACGAATCGTAGTGCTTGACTCTGTCGGGCTTCGGAAATTTGGGCACGGCCACCAAAAACCTGCATCTTGGAAGCAGATGGGGACCCATCATGCAAAGGACAACGGGATTGCCACAATCCCGTTGCCGCTCGATCAAAAACACTATACAAATCCGGGCGTTACAAAGCAGATCAGTCGCTGCGAGCAAACTGCGCCGAGGTGGGCGTAAAAATTACCGACAATGAGTCGAAGCCCTGCCGCGCCAGCGAGAAGCGGCTCAGCTTTGCTCGACCACACCAGCCTCTGCCAGGAGCTGACGCAATTCGCCGGATTCGTACATTTCACGGACGATGTCGCAGCCGCCGACGAACTCGCCCTTGACATAAAGCTGCGGAATTGTCGGCCAGTTGGCGAATTCCTTGATTCCTTGGCGGATGTCGTCGTCTGCCAACACGTTCACCGAGAAGTAGTCCTTGACGCCGCTAAGCTTCAGGATCTGCGCCACGGTCGCCGAAAATCCACATTGTGGGAACTGGGGAGAGCCCTTCATGTAGAGCACAACGGGGTTACCGGACACCTGCTCCTGGATGAGTTTTTGAGCATCCATCGAATCACCTCGAATAACTGAGTAATTTAATCGGGAAATTGTATTCTTGCGTTCTGCGAGCGTCAAGCTGACGTGCGGCGGCCGCCACTGACCCGTGGGATTCCCGCGAGATCGGACCACGAACCGATTTCCGAGAACCCGGACGCCTGCAGCAAGCGCCGCACATCCTCCGCTTGGTCGTATCCATGCTCCATCAACAGCCAGCCCCCCGCTTGCAGATGGTTCGCGGCGCCGGCCACGATCTGGCGCAGATCGTCCAGCCCATCGGCCCCCGCAGCCAAGGCTCCATGCGGCTCGAATCGCAGATCGCCCTCGCACAGATGGTGATCGTCAGCACGAACATACGGGGGATTGCTGACGATGTACTCGAATTGTCGCTCGCCAAGAGGGCGGTACCAGCTGCCAAGAAAAAAGCCGATGTTCGCGCCCAGCACGGCGGCATTGTGCCGTGCCACATCGAGCGCATCCGGCGACACGTCGACCGCGCTCACGACTCCATTCTTCGAGGCCAGTTCAAGCGCGAGCGTAATTCCGATCGCGCCACTCCCAGTGCCGAGATCGAGGACGGTGGCCCGCTCCTTCGCGCCAATCATGCCAAGGACAAGTTCGACCAGCAATTCAGTCTCCGGACGAGGAATCAACACGGCCGGTGTGACCTTGAAACTTCGCCCGTAGAACTCCCTGCTGCCCACGAGATATGCTACAGGCTCGCCTTTTCCTCGCCGCCTTACGAGCGACTGGTATGCGTGCCATTGCGCCTCGTTCAGCGCCGCTTCAGGATGGGCCGCCAAGCGGCTGGCGCTGCAGTTAAGCGCCATGCGAAGCAACGCGCGTGCATCCACGCTCTCGATCCGTTCGCGGGCGAAGCGCAAGGCTTCGGCGATGGTCGGTGCGGCGCCGCAGCGATCAGCCTGCATCTTCGGCCAGGGCTGCGAGCTGATCCGCCTGATGCTCGGTCTTCAGCGCTTCGAGTATTTCGTCGAGTTCGCCTTCCATCACCGCATCGAGCTTGTAGAGCGTGAGGTTGATGCGGTGATCGGTCACTCGGCCCTGCGGGAAGTTGTAGGTTCTGATTCTCTCGGAGCGGTCGCCACTGCCAACCAGGCTCTTTCGCGTTGCCGCCGTTCTGGCCTGCTGCTCGCGCAACTGCACATCCTTGATCCGCGCGGCGAGGACCGACAGCGCCTGGGCCTTGTTCCGATGTTGCGAGCGGTCGTCCTGGCACTCCACCACGATGCCCGTCGGCAGGTGGGTGATCCGCACCGCGGAGTCCGTCTTGTTGATATGCTGGCCACCGGCCCCGCTGGCGCGGTAAGTGTCGATGCGCAGGTCGGCTGGACTGATGTTCACTTCGGCAAGCTCGTCGGCTTCGGGCATTACTGCGACCGTGCACGCCGAGGTATGGATCCGCCCCTGGGTTTCGGTGACGGGAACCCGTTGCACGCGGTGCCCACCGGACTCGAACTTGAGCCGCGCGAACGCGCCTGCGCCGATCACGCGCAGGATGACTTCCTTGTAACCACCCAGCTCCGATTCCGCCGTCGACACGACCTCGACCCGCCACCCCTGGCGCTCGGCGTAGCGCGAGTACATCCGCAACAGGTCGCCCGCAAACAGCGCCGCCTCCTCGCCGCCCGTGCCTGCGCGGATTTCCAGAAACAGATTTCGATCGTCGTCCGGGTCCCGCGGCAGGAGCGCCTTCTGCAATTCGAGCTCGAGTCGCGCTATGGCCTCGCGACTCGAGGCGATCTCGGCCTGGGCCAGTTCGCGCATCTCTGGATCTTCGAGCAGCTCGGCCGCGCTCCGCCCGTCCTCCTCGGCCTGTCGGTACGCAGCATACAAAGCCACCACCTCGCCGAGTTCGGAATGCTCGCGGCTGTAGCGGCGAAAGGAATCCATGTCGGCACCCACCTCCTGGGAGGAAAGCAAGCGCTCGAGTTCTTCGTGTCGCTGGCTGATGTGCTCGAGTTTGTCGCGAATGCTGGATTTCATTGTCTGCGCTGGAAGATGCCCTGCGCCCGGAGGCGGGGGGCGCGCGGCGGCCGGTCAGCCGCGGCGATTCAGGTCAAAGAGATGGTGCAAAACCCTCATCGCCTCGCCAAGGCGCTCACCTTCGGAGCGGTTGAGGTACTGAGTGGGGCCGTGCATCAGCTTGTTCGCAAGCCCGTGGCTGAGCGCCTCGATGACCCGCTCCGGCGATTCTCCCCGGGCAAGCAGCTTGAGCGCCCTCTCCATCTCGGTCTTTCGGAGCGTTTCTGCGTGTTCGCGCAGGGCACGAATGGTCGGGACCGCATCGCGCGCTTCCACCCAATGCAGAAACCCATCCACCTGCGAGTTGATGATGGATTCCGCCTCGACCACCGCTGCCTGCCTCGACTCGAGGCCCGACTCGACGACCTGGGCGAGGTCGTCGACGGTATAGAGAAACACGTCGTCGAGTTCCGCCACCTCGCGTTCGATGTCACGCGGCACGGCAAGATCGACCATCACGATCGGTCGATGACGTCTGGTCTTGATTGCCCGTTCGACCATGCCCAGCCCCACGATCGGCAGGGGACTGCCGGTACAGGAGACCACCACATCATAGCGATGCAGCATATCCCCGACCGCATCGAGCCGAACCACATCGCCGCCAAAACGCTCAGCGAGCGTGCGGGCCCTTGCCTCCGTGCGGTTCGCAATCGTCAGCTGGCGCGGCTTGGCCCCTGCAAAATGGGCCGCACACAGCTCAACCATCTCACCCGCGCCGACGAACAAGACCCGCTGATCGGAAAGCCGCTCGAAGATCCGCTCGGAAAGATGAACGGCTGCGGCCGCCATCGAGACCGTATTGGCACCGATCGCAGTCGTGGTTCGGACTTCCTTTGCAACAGCGAAAGTCCTTTGAAAGAGCTTGTGGAGCAAGGTCCCAAGGGTGCCAGCCTCTTCAGCCTGACGAGCGGCCTCCTTCACCTGACCGAGGATCTGGGGTTCCCCCAGGACCATCGAATCGAGTCCGCTCGCAACCCTGAACACATGTCGAACCGCCTCGCGCTGCGGATAGCTGTACAGGTAGGGCGAAATATCGTTGAGACTCAGTCGGTGGAAATCGGCGAGCCAGTCGGCTGCCGACTGCGGATCGTCGCTGGCGTAATAGAGTTCAGTACGATTGCAGGTCGACAGGATTGCAGCCTCTCGCACCGGCTTTGCCTTGGTGAGGCTCAACAAGGCCTGTCCCAGACGCTCGGGCTGAAACGACACTCGTTCGCGAATCGCGATCGGAGCCGAGTGGTGATTCAAGCCGAGGGCAAAAAGCTGCATGCGTGGAAGGAGGGCCGACGAATCAGCGGATTATAGCACCGCCCGAATCCCATAAAGATTGAGGAAAATCAGCCGTTTCCCGTGACCGGAAAGGCAGCCGGAAAACGAAAAACGGCCCGCAATCGCGAGCCGTTTCGAAATTCTGGTGGCCAGGGGCGGAATCGAACCACCGACACGCGGATTTTCAATCCGCTGCTCTACCAACTGAGCTACCTGGCCAAAGAGCGCGCATTATAGCCGAATCGATGCAGACGTCAAACAGTTTATGCGCGCCGCTTGCAAGGTCGCCTTCAGGCACCGAAGGAGCGGGATTGAGCTCCCCGGCCACCCGAATCGAGTGCGCTCAGGTCTTCGTCCTCACCCTCGTCCTGGCGGAGAATGCTGCGCGGAAATACGGCCTGCGCGAGAGTCCCCTGACCGGCGGGATTCGGGCTGAGTGTCACCCTCGCGCGGTGCAGCTCGGCAATTTCCTGGACGATCGGCAGACCCAGGCCGGAGCCGTCCTCCCCGCTTCCAAGGACACGGTAGAACCGCTCGAAAACCATTTCGCGGTCACTCTCTGGAATACCTATACCGCTGTCCTCGACTTCGAGAATTGCAAACTCAGTACCAATCGTGCGCACCGTCACCTGCCCCCCGGCCGGGGTGTACTTGATCGCGTTATCGACCAGGTTCTTCATCAGCTCGCGCAGCAGCACCGGATTTCCATCGATGATCAGGGCCTCTTGCGCGGCTTCCAGGCCAAGGTCGATGCGCTTGACCAGCGCCCGCGGGAAAAGATCCTGAACCACATCCGTCGCAAGGTCATTGAGATCGAGCTGTTCCACGGCGTATATTTTCTCGGAGCTGGACTCGGCGCGCGCCAGCGACAGCAACTGATTGATGAGGTGACTCGCGCGCTCGGCGCTACCGGCAATCTGCTCCAGCGACCGTCTGAGCTGGCGCGGCTCGGTCTCCTGCAGGGCGAGTTCGGTCTGGGTGCGGAGGCCAGTGAGTGGCGTGCGCATCTGGTGCGCCGCATCTGCAATGAAGCGTTGCTGCGCCTGCAGGTTCTCTTCCAGTCGCCCCATCATTTCATTGAAACCGACGATCAAGGGACGGACTTCTTCGGGAACGCCGACCGTGGAAATCGGGGAAAGATCGGATGGTCGGCGTCTGCGCAAGATTCGTTGCAGCCGGTTGAGCGGCGCAATCCCGCGCGACAGCCCCAGCCACACCAGCACCACCGCGAGCGGGATGATCGCAAACTGCGGCAGCAACACCCCGGTGACCACCCTGGAGGCCAGATCGCCACGCTTGTTGCGGGTCTCCGCCATCTGCAGGAGCACCAGCGGGCTGGACGGTTCCGGGAAAGCCTTGAGGAAGAGATAGGCGATACGGACCTCCTCGCCCTGAATCACGCCATCACGAAACTGCACTTCGCCCGGGATGACATCGCGCGGCGCTGCGACCCACGGAATCTCCCGGTCGCCGACGACCACCTCGCCCGCCAGGTCCGTGGCCTGAAAATAGAGCACGTCATCCTGGTCGGAGCGAAACAGGGCCCGCGCCGGAGCGGGGAAGCTGACCTTTACCTCACCCTGCTCCACCGAGACCATCTGCGACAGCGCGCGCAGGCTCTCGGCAAGACCTTTGTCATAAGGCGTATTGGCGATGTTATCGGCGACGTTGTGGGTGATGATGATGGAGATGGGCCACAGGAAGAGCAGCGGCGCCAGCATCCAATCGAGGATTTCCCCGAACAGGGAATTGTGGTGCGCGCCACCCTCCCCCTCGTCCTTTGCCTTGCGCCACTTACGCAGCGGCATCCGGCTTTTCCAGGCAGTAGCCCAGACCGCGAACGGTGACGATTCTCGCCCCGCTGCTCTCGAGTTTCTTGCGCAGCCTGTGCACGTAGACTTCGATCGCGTTGTTCGAGACCTCTTCGCCCCAGCCGCAAAGGTGATCGACGAGCTGATCCTTGCTGACAAGCCGCCCTACCCGCAGCAACAAGACCTCGAGGAGCCCGACTTCGCGCGCGGACAGCTCGATGATCTGCCCGGAAATCTTCACCACCCGGTCCGCTTGGTCATAGCTCAGGCTGCCCAGCTCGATGCACTTGGGCTGGCCGGTTCCGCGGCGGGTCAGCGCTCGCACTCTGGCTTCGAGTTCAGGCAACGCAAACGGCTTGGTGAGGTAGTCGTCGGCCCCCGCGTCGAGACCGCGCACCCGGTCTTCCACACCGTCCTGCGCGGTGAGGATAAGCACCGGCACGGCTGACTTGCGGGCACGCAGGCGCTTGAGAACCTCTATGCCCGGCAACTTCGGCAAGCCAAGATCGAGAATCAGCAAATCGAACGGTTGTGATGCAAGCGCCGCATCCGCCTCCGTGCCCGTGGGCACATGGTCCACCGCATAGCCGCCACGCTTGAGCGCCCTGGAGAGTCCATCGGCAATCACAGGGTCGTCTTCGGCCAAAAGTATCCGCATGCCAAATCCATTGTAAGTTCTGCGTAAGCGGGAACGTTTAATTTGAATCCCGCTGTTCTCCTTTTACTCGGTCTTCGGGAATGTCCTCGCCATTGATTGCGAAGGTATTCCAGGGAGCGTCCACATCCTGCAACGGACGTCTCCCTGCCGCTTTTTTCCTACGATTATCACACGTCGACCACACCTCGCACGCGATCATATCGCCCACCGCGTCGACAAATGAAAAAAGCCCCGCATCGTGCGGGGCTTTTCGTTGGCACAGAAGGCCGGACGGGGTTACATCCCCATGCCGCCCATGCCGCCCATACCACCCATGCCGCCCATGTCGGGCATGCCCATCGCAGGCTTGTCTTCGGGCAGTTCGCCGACCATGCAGTCGGTGGTCAGCATCAGGCTGGCAACCGAAGCGGCGTTCTGCAGCGCGGTACGGGTGACCTTGGTGGGATCCAGTACACCCATCTCCACCATGTCGCCGTATTCGCCGGTCGCGGCGTTGTAGCCGAAGTTGCCCGAACCTTCGTTCACCTTGTTGACCACCACGCTCGGCTCGTCGCCGGCATTCGCCACGATCTCGCGCAGCGGCTGCTCCATCGCGCGCAGCACGATCTTGATGCCAGCGTCCTGGTCGTGATTGTCACCCTTGAGGTCAGCGAGGCTCACACGAGCACGCAGCAGTGCAACGCCGCCGCCCGGAACGATCCCTTCTTCGACGGCTGCGCGGGTTGCGTGCAGCGCATCTTCGACACGGGCCTTCTTCTCCTTCATTTCGACCTCGGTGGCGGCACCGACCTTGATCACTGCCACGCCACCGGCCAGCTTCGCTACACGCTCCTGAAGCTTCTCGCGGTCGTAGTCGGAGGTCGCCTCTTCGATCTGCACACGCACTTCCTTGACGCGGGCTTCGATCTGGGCTGCATCACCGGCGCCGTCGATAATGGTGGTGTTTTCCTTGCCGATCTCGATCCGGGCAGCCTGGCCAAGCTCAGCCAGCGTAGCCTTCTCGAGGGTCAGACCAACTTCTTCGGCAATCACGGTGCCGCCGGTCAGCACGGCGATGTCCTGCAGCATGGCCTTGCGGCGGTCGCCGAAGCCCGGAGCCTTGACGGCGCAGGTCTTGAGGATGCCACGGATGTTGTTGACCACCAGGGTTGCCAGCGCTTCGCCATCGACGTCTTCGGCGATGATCAGCAGCGGGCGGCCAGCCTTGGCAACCTGCTCGAGCACCGGCAGCAGATCACGGATATTGGAGATCTTCTTGTCGAACAGCAGGACGAACGGGTTTTCCAGAATGGTGGCCTGCTTGTCCGGGTTGTTGATGAAGTACGGCGACAGGTAGCCGCGGTCGAACTGCATGCCCTCGACGACGTCGAGCTCGTTCTGCAGGGATTTGCCATCTTCGACGGTGATCACGCCTTCCTTGCCGACCTTGTCCATGGCGCGGGCGATGATGTCACCGATGTCGCTGTCCGAGTTGGCGGAGATCGAACCGACCTGAGCGATTTCCTTGTTGGTCGAGCAAGGCTTGGAGAGCTTGCGCAGCTCCTCGATGGTAGCGATCACGGCCTTGTCGATGCCGCGCTTCAGGTCCATCGGGTTCATGCCGGCAGCGACGAACTTCATGCCTTCGCGAACGATCGACTGGGCCAGCACGGTAGCGGTGGTGGTGCCGTCACCGGCGACGTCGGAGGTCTTGGAAGCGACTTCCTTGACCATCTGGGCACCCATGTTCTCGAACTTGTCTTTCAGTTCGATTTCCTTGGCCACGGAAACGCCATCCTTGGTCACCGTGGGGGCGCCATAGGAGCGCTCGAGCACCACGTTGCGGCCTTTCGGGCCGAGGGTGACCTTGACGGCGTTGGCCAGAACATTGACACCTGCAACCATGCGGTCGCGTGCGGAATCACCAAACTTAACTTCTTTAGCAGCCATTCTTAAACTCCTTGAATTCTTCTGGATAGACAGGTGCGAGAGGCACTCAGCCCTCGATCACACCCATGATGTCTTCTTCGCGCATGACCAGCAGTTCCTGGCCCTCGACCTTCACGGACTGGCCGGCGTACTTGCCGAACAGCACCTTGTCGCCGGCCTTGACGGCCATTGCACGCACATCACCGTTTTCCAGGATCTTGCCGTTACCGACGGCAACCACCTCGCCTTGATCAGGCTTCTCGCCGGCGCTGTCGGGAATGACGATGCCGCTGGCAGTGGTACGCTCGGCTTCGATGCGCTTGACGATTACGCGATCATGCAAAGGACGGATTTTCATGTAGCAGTCTCCTTGGTTCAGGAATCAACGTGTCGGACCGTTCTGGTCCGGTTGGTAAAAGATCGAACATCGGGGGGCGTTGTTAGCACTCACCCCTGACGAGTGCTAATAGTATGGACTGGGTCAAGGCATTTCAAGAGCGGAGTACGCATTTTTTTCGCCCTTCGCGACAGTGCCCCCCCGCTCACCGCGGCGAACCTCGTCCGGTCGCAGTCTTTCGCGCCGTGTGCACCTAGCTAGGTGCAAGGAGCGCAACCGTGATCCCGGTGCGCGCCGGAACCCGAATCGAGACCGTCCGCGGTGACGCGGCAAGGCCTTGGGCGTCGCCCTTCGCACCCTGACGCCCGGCCAGCGCAGGCGATGCACGGAAATATTTGATCTGCCACCTCGGCGTCCTCGGGAGCTCAGTTCGGCGGCACTGCGGTTCGGTGGCCAGCGGGCGCCGGGACGCGCATCTTCGCCTCGTTGCGCAATCGAGGCCAGTCAACCACTGCAACGCGTCAATCCGCCCCCCCTTGGGCTTCCTCGCCCATCGCTGCGTCGATCCTTACTCGAGCCGAAGTAGGCGGCTTGAATACATTGGTCCATTTCAAGCCTGAAGCGACCGCCTGCCAAGTCGGTGCCCGGCCGGCACCTGCAGGAATTCGCGCCTTGCGAAAGGAAGGCCTTCCCGTTCGCGCGCGCATTGAGACCGCTCGCCCTCCGCCTCTAACCGCTCTCCGGAAATTACCGGGCGGGCGTCTGCCGCCTCCTAAGATGCGTTCCGTGAACAATTTCTTTCACGACAATTGAGGAGAACAAAATGGACCAAGCGATCTACTTTGTTATCGCAACCGTCTGTGTCCTTGCCCTCGCATATCGCTTTTACGGGGTGTTCTTTGTTAGCAAGGTACTGGCGGCCGACGACAGTGAAGTCACGCCATCGCATCAATTCCAGGATGGAAAAAATTATGTGCCCACGAAGAAGTGGGTCAATGCGGGGCAACACTTTGCGGCAATCGCCGCAGCGGGCCCCCTTGTCGGCCCGGTGCTGGCCGCCCAGTTCGGTTACCTGCCGGGCTTCATCTGGTTGCTGGTCGGAGCAGTGGTCGGTGGCGCGGTGCACGATACGGTCGTGTTGTTCGCGTCCATGAAGCACCAGGGCAAGTCGCTGTCGGAAGTCGCCAAGGCCGAACTCGGACCTGTCGCCGGTTGGAGCACGGGCTTGGCGATGCTGTTCATCATCACCATCACCATGGCCGGACTGTCGATCGTCGTGGTGCATGCCCTCGAGCGCAACGCCTGGGGCACCTTCGCTGTCTTCATGACGGTGCCGATCGCCATTGCGCTGGGTCTCTACGAACGCTACTTCGGGTCTTCCAAGTGGGGCACCTATCTCGGTGTTGCAGCGGTCATGGCCTCTGTTGCCGCCGGCCCGCACCTGCAAGGCACGATGCTCGGTGACTGGTTGACATTGCACAAGACCACGGTGAGCTGGTTGCTGCCGATCTACGCTTTCTTCGCCACCGCGCTGCCGGTGTGGATGTTGCTGACGCCGCGCGGCTATCTTTCCAGCTTCATGAAGATCGGGGTCTTTGCCGCCCTGGTCGTCGGTGTCGTGTTCATCAATCCGACCATCCAGTTTCCGGCGCTGACCGAGTTCATACATGGCGGTGGCCCGATCCTCACGGGTAGCGTGTGGCCATTCATCTCCATCACCATCGCCTGTGGCGCCATCTCCGGTTTTCATGCCTTCATCGGCTCCGGCACGACCCCGAAGCTGGTCGACAAATGGAGTGATATCCAGCCGGTCGCCTTCGGTGCCATGCTGGCCGAGTGCCTGGTTGCCGTCATGGCCCTTATCGCCGCGACCTCGCTCCACCCGGCCGATTATTTCGCCATCAACTCGAGTCCGGAAGTTTTCAAGACGCTGGGCATGACTGTCGTTGATCTGCCGGCGCTCAGCGAAAAGATGGGCATCGACCTTTATGGCCGCACCGGTGGCGCCGTGACGCTGGCCGTCGGCATGACCTACATCTTCACCAAGCTGGCGTGGTTCTCCGACCTGGCTGCCTATTTCTTCCAGTTCGTAATCATGTTCGAAGCGGTGTTCATCCTCACCGCCGTCGATTCCGGAACCCGTGTCTCGCGTTACCTGATCCAGGACCTGCTCGGCGACTTCTTTCCGGCCATGAAGCGCCTCGACTCCCTGCCCGCCGCGATCGTTGCCAGTGTCATTGCCTGCACGCTGTGGGGCTATCTGCTGCTCTCCGGCGATATCAGCTCGGTCTGGGCGCTGTTCGGTGTTTCCAACCAGCTCATGGCTTCGGTCGGCCTGATGATCGGTGCCACCATCATCATGCGCATCTCCAAGAAACGGATCTACGCGCTGACCTGCCTGGTCCCGCTGGCCTACCTCTTCGTGACGGTGAACTACGCAGGCTACTGGATGATCAGCAACGTCTATCTCGCTGCAGGCACCAAGGGCTACAACCTGTTCAACGCAGTGATCGCCTCGTCGATGATGGTTCTCGGCCTCGTCATCATGGTCGCCTCAGTCAAGCGCTGGGTGGTGCTCTGGAAAGCCCGCGGCGAATCCGCCGCGATCCCGCCGAGCATGCTCCCCTCCGCAGCCTGACCCTTCATCCGCGGAAACGGCCTACCCGGCCGTTTCCAGGCTGCCTTGCCCCACCAGGGCATCGCATCCAAACGCCACCAACGGATTTACCCTCTAGGAGCAACAAGTGAACGCACCAACCAAGATTGCCAGTCGCCAGGATCCCTGGGCCGGTTTCGTCGCCGGAGTGTGGTCTGAGAAGGTCGATGTCCGCGGCTTCATCCAGGCCAACTACACTCCCTACCTCGGAGACGCGGCCTTCCTCGCCGGCCCCACCGCCCGCACCACCGCCCTCTGGGCCAGGTTGCAGGAACTGGTGAAGCAGGAACAGCAAAAGGGCGTCCTCGACGTTTCCGTGCTGCCGTCCAGCATCCTTGCACACGAGGCCGGTTACATCGACCAGACCAATGAAATCATCGTCGGCCTGCAGACCGATGCACCCCTGAAGCGCGCGATCATGCCCAATGGCGGGCTGCGCATGGTTGAAGGCGGCCTCCAGGCCTTCGGCTTCAAGATGGACCCGGCTGTTTCCGAAATCTGGAGCAAATATCGCAAGGATCACAACAGTGGCGTCTTCGACGTCTATTCGCCGGAGATCATGAAGGCCCGCAAATCGGCCATCCTGACCGGACTGCCCGACGCCTATGGACGCGGCCGCATCATCGGCGACTATCGTCGCGTCGCCCTCTACGGCATCGATGCCCTGCGAGCCTTCAAGAAGGAATCCTTCCACGAACTCGATGACGCCGACTTCACCGAGAGCGTCATCCGCCTGCGCGAAGAGCTATCCGAGCAATTTCGCGCCCTCGATGAATTGAAGCAAATGGCGGCCAAGTACGGTTTCGATATCGGCCGCCCGGCGGCCAATGCCCGCGAAGCCGTGCAATGGACCTACCTGGCCTATCTTGCCGCGGTCAAGGAACAGAACGGCGCCGCCATGTCGATCGGTCGCATCTCGACCTTCCTCGACATCTATTTCGAGCGCGACATCGCCGCAGGCCTGATCAGCGAAGAACAGGCCCAGGAGATGATGGACGACCTGGTCATCAAGCTGCGCATCGTCCGTTTCCTGCGCACCCCGGAGTACGACCAGCTCTTCTCCGGCGATCCGACCTGGGTTACCGAATCGATCGGCGGCGTAGGTGAAGACGGCCGTCCGCTGGTCACCAGGAGCAGCTTCCGCATCCTGCGTACCCTTTACAACCTGGGGCCCGCGCCGGAACCCAACCTCACCGTGCTGTGGTCCGAAAAGCTGCCTCGGGGCTTCAAGGAATACTGCGCCAAGGTCTCGATCGATACCTGCTCGGTACAGTATGAGAACGATGAGCTGATGCGCCCGTACTGGGGCGACGACTACGGCATCGCCTGCTGCGTCTCAGCCATGCGCATCGGCAAGCAGATGCAATTCTTCGGCGCCCGCGCCAATCTGGCCAAGACCATGCTCTACGCCATCAACGGCGGTCGTGACGAAATCTCCGGCGAGCAGATCGGGCCGAGATTCGAACCGATCCACGGTGACCTACTGAACTACGACGAGGTTGTGGCCAAGTTCCTGCCGATGATGGAGTGGCTGTCTGGCGTCTATATGAAGTCGCTGAACGCCATCCACTACATGCACGACAAATACGCCTACGAGCGTATCGAAATGGCCTTGCATGACCGCGACATCCTGCGCACCATGGCTTGCGGCATTGCGGGTCTGTCGGTGGTGGCCGATTCCTTGTCAGCCATGCGCTATGCCAAGGTCTCGGTGATTCGCGATGAGCGTGGTCTCGCCACCGACTTCAACATCGAAGGCGACTACCCGGCTTACGGCAACAACGATGAGCGGGTCGATTCGATCGCCTCCTGGGCGGTGGAAACCTTCATGGGCTATCTGGAGAAGCAGCACGCCTATCGCGATGCGACGCCGACCATGTCGGTGCTGACGATCACCTCGAACGTCGTCTATGGCAAGAAGACGGGCAATACCCCGGACGGTCGCAAAGCAGGCCAGCCTTTCGCGCCGGGGGCCAATCCGATGCACGGCCGGGATCACAAAGGGGCCCTGGCGTCGATGGCATCGGTCTGCAAACTGCCATACACCTGCTCACAGGACGGTATTTCCTACACCTTCACCATCGTGCCCAATGCCCTCGGCCCAACCGAAAAGGAGCGCGTGAGCAACCTGGCAGCCATGCTCGACGGCTATTTCGCCAGCCATGGTCACCACATCAACGTCAATGTCTTCGACCGCGAAACGCTGCTGCATGCCATGGACCATCCGGAACTCTATCCGCAACTGACCATTCGGGTTTCCGGTTACGCCGTGAATTTCATCAAGCTGACTCGTGAGCAGCAACTCGATGTCATCAACCGTACCTTCCATGCGTGCCACTGACTCAGTGCAGGCTCGCCACGCAGTCGCCGCTTCGGCGGTGGCTGTGGAGCGAGCCTGCATTGAGGGCTGGGTGCACTCTACCGAGACTTTCGGGACAGCCGACGGCCCGGGAATTCGCTACGTGCTCTTCATGTCCGGCTGTCCGTTGCGCTGCCAATACTGCCACAACCCCGATACCTGGCATCGCCACGATGGAACGCTCACCACGGTGGAGGAAGTCCTGGCGGACATCGCCCGCTACCGCGGTTTCATTCGGGCCAATGGCGGGGTAACGCTGAGCGGTGGAGAACCGCTGGTCCAGCCCAGATTCTGCAAGGCGGTGCTGCACGGCTGCAAGTCCATGGGACTGCACACGGCGCTCGACACCTCGGGCTACCTGGGCCATCTGGCTGATGACGAATTGCTGGCCGATGTCGACCTGGTGCTGCTCGACATCAAGGCCGCGACAGGGCGCCGGTGCCGCTCGCTGACCGGTGCAGAACTAAAGCCGACGATCCAGTTCGCGGAAGATCTGGCGGCGATCAACAAGGCGGTTTGGCTGCGATATGTGCTGGTTCCTGGGCTGACCGACCGGCTCGACGAGATTGCGTCGCTGGCGACTTTTGCCGCCGGGTTGGGCAACGTCGAGCGCGTCGATGTGCTGCCTTTTCACAAGCTGGGCGAGCACAAATGGCGCGATCTCGGCCAGGACTACCGGCTGGAGCGTGTCCAACCGCCCTCACCAGAGTTGCTCGAGCAGGCGCGTGAAACCTTTCGCGCAGCCGGACTACTTGCGCACTGATCGCCGAGATCGGGTGCGCCTCAACATACGAACTTCATCAAGTACCAGGAGAATAGCGTGTTCGCAGAATTTGCTTCGACGGCCGTGCTCGCTTCCCAACCGGCCATCACGACGGCCGCGGCCCCGGCGGATGCGGGGTACGCCTGCAACGACGACCGGGCACCGGCGGACGATTTCGCCAACGTGCCGTTCGACGAAATCGAAATCGGCCAGTCGGCAAGCATGTCGCGCCAACTGACCATGGACGACATCGAGTTGTTCGCCACTGTTTCTGGCGATGCCAATCCGGTCCATTTCGACGAGCGTTTTGCGGCGGGCACGCGCCATCACAAAATCATCGCCCATGGCATGTGGTCGGGTGCGCTGGTGTCCGGCGTCCTTGGCACCAAGCTGCCCGGTTCCGGTACGGTGTACCTCGGCCAGAATCTCAAATTTCAGCATACCGTCGGTCTGGGTGACGTGGTAACCGCTACGGTGACGGTCGCAAGCAAACGCTCGGAAGACAATGCCGTCATTCTCGACTGCGTGTGCGTGAACCAGAATGGCGATGTGATCGTGACCGGCACCGCCGAGGTGGCGGCGCCGACCCGGAAGGCACGCCGCGATGCGCGCGAGCTGCCCCAGGTGCAACTGATCCACCACGACCAGCACGATGCGCTGTTGAGCAAATGCGACGATCTCGCGCCGGTGCCGACGGCCGTGGTGTATCCGTGCAACGAGAGTTCGCTGCGTGGCGCCGTCGAAGCTGCCGAGGCAGGGCTGGTCCAGCCAGTGCTGATCGGCCCCGCCGACCTGATCAGGGAAATTGCCGCGACTTCCAGCCTCGACATCGACAAGTATCGCCTCATCGATATCGAACTCGCACCGGATGCGGCCGAAGCCGCCGCCCGCCTGGCGCGCGATGGCGAGGTCGAGGCACTGATGAAAGGTTCGCTGCATACCGACGAATTGATGGGTGCAGTGGTGCGCAAGGAGAACGGCCTTCGAACCCGGTCGCGCATCAGCCACGTATTCCTGCTGAACGTGCCGACCTACCCGCGACCGCTGCTGATCACCGACGCGGCGATCAACATCGCCCCGACCCTCGAAGACAAGGTGCACATCGTCCAGAACGCAATCAACCTTGCCCACGCGCTCGGCGTGGCAAAGCCGAATGTCGCCATTCTCTCCGCGGTCGAAAACATCAACCTCAAGATTCCCTCGACGCTCGAAGCCGCAGTGCTGTGCAAGATGGCCGATCGCGGACAGATCACCGGTGGCGTGCTGGACGGCCCACTCGCCTTCGACAACGCCATCTCGGCCGAAGCCGCCAAAACCAAGGGCATCGATTCGCCAGTGGCCGGCGCGGCCGACATCCTGCTGGTGCCCGATCTCGAATCCGGCAACATGCTGGCCAAGCAGCTGTCCTTCCTGGCCAATGCCGACGCGGCCGGCATCGTCCTTGGCGCCAAGGTGCCGATCATCCTCACCAGCCGCGCCGACAACCTGCGTTCGCGCCTGGCTTCATGCGCCGTGGCCGCCTTGCTCGCCACAGCCAACCGCGACGCGCACAAGGCGCGGGCGGCATGACGAGGGGCTGACCATGAGAAGCAAACAAGGCGTCTACCTGGTGCTCAATGCCGGATCGTCGAGCCTGAAGTTCTCGGTCTTCAGAGCGGCCGCCAATGTCGTAGAGCTGGAGGCCCTGGTCTCCGGGCAGATTTCCGGAATTGGCAGCAGCGCCCGCTTCCAAGCCAAGAGCGCCGATCGTCGTCCGCTTGGCGAACATCGCTGGGATGACAAGGAATCCGCGTGTCGCGACACGCTGCTTCAGTATGTACTCGATTGGGTCAACGGCACGCTGATCGGTGACGAAATTGTTGCGGTCGGCCATCGGATCGTGCACGGCGGACTCAGCCTCGGCAAGCCGATGCGCGTCACTCCAACACTGCTTGACGAACTCGACCGCCTGGTACCGCTGGCGCCGCTGCACCAGCCACACAATCTGGCGCCGATACGCATCCTTGCGCAGAAATTTCCAGAATTGGCCCAGGTCGCCTGCTTCGACACCGCCTTCCACAGCACCCAGCCCGCGATCGCAAGAAGCTACGCGCTGCCGCGCGCGCTCACCGACGAAGGCATCTGCAGCTATGGCTTTCATGGGCTGTCCTACGACTATGTGACCAGCCGACTGATGGAACGGCAGCCCGAGCTGGCGCATGGGCGGATCGTCATCTGCCATCTAGGCAACGGCTCCAGTCTGTGTGCGGTCAAGGATGGCCGGAGCATGGACACCTCGATGGGTTTCTCGGCGCTCAACGGCGTACCCATGGGCACCCGCAGCGGCAGCATCGACCCGGGCGTCATCCTCTACCTGATGCGTGAGAAGAAGATGGGGTACGCGGAACTCGAAGACCTGCTGTATCGGAAATCCGGGCTGCTCGGCGTCTCGGGCATCTCGAACGACATGAAGGTGCTGCAGGACTCGGAAGACCCCGCCGCGCGCGCGGCGGTGGAGCTTTTCTGCCATCGCGTCGCCCGGGAGGTGGCAGCGATGGCGACCTCGATGGGCGGCCTGGATGCGCTGGTGTTCACTGCAGGCATCGGCGAGAACTCGCCGGAGATCCGCGCCCTGATCGCCGAGCGTCTCGCGTGGCTGGGCGTCAGCGTGGACAGCGGGGCCAACCGCACGAACGCCTTCGAGATCTCGGCAGCGGACGTCAGGGTGCCGGTTTTCGTGGTGCCGACCAACGAAGAAAAAATGATTGCCCGGTACACGATCACGGTACTCGGGGAATCGATGGCCAGCGCCTGAACGGCGCCGATATCGAATCGGCTTTTTCGGTCGGGGATTGTGCCCGACCCTGCACTGGAGTGGATCAAATGCTCGGAAGACTGGATGGCGGCCGCCTGCTCGCGGCGCCCGATGACGGCGCTTGCGATGCTTCGCATGCCGAGGCCAAGGCGGGTTTCTCGCTCGACCCGCTGATGCCCGATGCGATTGCGCTGGCGGCCGAGGAGGTCGGCGTGAAGAAGGCGAAACTGCGTCCTTGGGTACTGTTCACGCTGGCGATGCTGGGCGGCGCTTTCGTCGCCCTCGGCGGGCTTTTTGCCACGGTAACAATCGCAGGTGCGGCAGGGCAGTTGCCCTACGGCGTGACGCGTCTGCTGATGGGCGCCACTTTCTCGCTGGGCCTGATGCTGGTCGTCATCGCCGGGGCACAACTCTTCACCAGCGATGCCCTGATGGTCATGGCCTGGGCCAGCGGCCGGCTCGATACCGGACGCATGTTGTGCGTCTGGGGCATCGTCTGGCTTGGCAACTTCACCGGTGCGCTGGGCGTTGCCGCGCTGGCCTTCCTTTCCGGCCAGTACGCCTTCGGACATGGCGAAGTGGGTGTGAGCGTGCTCTACCTCGCCGCGGCCAAGAGCACGCTGGCACCCGGCCAGGCCTTCTTCCTGGGGATTCTGTGCAATGTGCTGGTCTGCCTGGCGGCCTGGGTGGCGATGGCTGCGCGCAGCATCACCGACAAGATCCTGGCCATGTTCTTCCCCGTGACGGCCTTCGTCGCTGCCGGCTTCGAGCACTGCGTGGCGAACATGTACTTCATCCCCTCCGGCCTGTTCGTCAAGTGGTGGGCGCCGCTGTCGTTCTGGGACGAGTTGGCCAGCCGTGGCATCGCGCCTCCGGACATTCCGCTCGACCAGTTTGCCATCAACATGGTCGCGGTCACGCTCGGAAACTGGGTGGGCGGCGCCGTGCTGGTCGGTGCGGTGTATTGGGCGATCTTCCGCAGCGGGCGCACGGGTCATGCGCATCCAGACCTCCAGCTTCGGCTTGGGGGCGACACCGGCAGGCGGGCGTACTGAGCGCTACGACGATCAACCCCGTGCTCCCGATCGTATCAATCAAGGGTGCCAGGTGAAGAGGGAGAAAAGCGGTGACGGCAATATCACGGACGGCCACTGAAGCATTTTCAAGAAACCCCTGGCGCGAGGCGCGCAACATCGAGCACGAACTGTTTCGACGCCTGAGCATGTCGGGCGTGCGCGCCGACGACGCTGCGGCCATCCGGGAATTGCTGGATCGAGGCGCCAACGCGAGAACGCCGGAGCTCCTTGGACTGGGGCTGCTGCTGGTGAAGCTCGAGCGAATATCCTTGGCTGCGGGTAGCGAACTGACCCTCACAGCCGAAACGCATGTCTTCCTCGAGGCCGTGCTTCGAGGCTGAGAGTCGACCGTCGCCTGCATGCCCAACATCCCGCCGACCGGTGACAATTTTTTCGAGCAATGCGTCGATGGCAGCATGCTTGCCATTCACGCCATGGCGACCAGTAATATATGCACATGACTCTCGCCTCCATCGAACTGACCCTGACCCTGTTGCAGCAGACATGCGTCTATCTGGTCATCGCCTACCTGCTCACGCGCACGCGAATCTTCATCCCGCTGATGCACGTCACGATTCGCCTTCCACACCGCGCGACCTGCTATATCGTGTTTTCGCTGTTCTGCATTCTGGGGACCTACCTCGGCCTGAAGATCGACGACTCGATTGCCAACACTCGCGCCATCGGGGCGGTGCTCGGCGGCGTGCTGGGTGGGCCATCGGTTGGGCTTGCGGTCGGCTTCACAGGTGGCTTGCATCGCTATTCGCTGGGCGGTCCTTCGGCCCTTGCGTGCATGGTATCGACGGTTGCCGAAGGCCTGATCGGCGGACTGTTTCACTACTACATGATGCGGCGCGGCCGCTTTGACACTCTATTCAATCCGCTTCCCGTCGCGCTGGTAACCTTCTGCGCAGAAGTTGCACAGATGCTGGTCCTGCTCCTGCTGGTCCAGCCACCCGCCGCCGCAAGACACCTCGTCGAGCAGCTAGCGGTCCCGATGCTGGTCGCCAATTCGCTGGGTGCGGCGCTGTTCATGCGCATTCTGCTCGATCGTCGCGAGCTCTACGAACGCCAGTCCAGCGTTTTTTCCACCAAGGCGCTGGGTATTGCGGCGCGCGTCGAGGGGCTGCTGCGCTCCGGCTTCAACGTCGACACCAGCACTCTGGTCGCCCGTATCGTCTATGAGGAAACCGGCGTCGGCGCAGTGGCCATCACCGATACCCAGAACCTGCTGGCTTTCATCGGTATCGGCAGCGCTCACCACCTGCCGGGAACGCCCATTCATTCCGCTCTGACCCTCAAGGCCATCGAGAGCAACGAAGTTGTGTACGCCGACGGCAACGAAGTAGCCTACCGTTGCTCGATCGATCCGAAATGCCCGTTGGCGGCCTCGCTCATCATCCCCCTGGTAGGCGAGGAAGGCCGCGTCATCGGCACGATCAAGCTCTACGAGCCACGAACCCGCCTTTTTTCCACCATCAACCGGGCACTCGGCGAAGGCATCGCGCGCCTGCTTTCCAATCAGATCCTGGCGGGCCGATACATGCGTCAACGCGAGTTGCTGGCGCAGTCGGAAATCAAGCTGCTGCATGCCCAGGTCAATCCGCACTTCCTGTTCAATGCCCTCAACACCCTGTCGGCAGTGATTCGCCGCGACCCCGAGCGAGCCTGCAACCTGGTCCTCAATCTGTCGACCTTCTTTCGCAACAATCTCAAGCGGCCAAGCGAGGAAGCCTGTCTCGGTGAAGAGATCGCACACGTCTCGGCCTATCTCGAAATCGAGCAGGCGCGCTTCCTTGGCCAGTTGGTGGTCGAACTCGATATCCCGGACGATCTGCGGCTGGTCCGCATGCCGGCTTTTTCCTTGCAACCCATCGTGGAGAACGCGATCAAGCACGGTACCTCTCAATTGCTCGGCGTTGGTCATATCCGGATCTCGGCCTCGAGCGCGAACGACATGATGCTGCTCAGTGTCGAGGACAATGCCGGGCTTTACGTCGAACCCGCGACCAGCAGCGGACTTGGCATGCATCTCGTGCGGCGGCGCATCGCCGCGCGCCACGGCTCCGCCTTCGGGCTCGATATCGCCTGCGAACCCGAGGTCTTTACCCGGGTCATGCTCAAGTTGCCACTGACACCGTGCGAGGCAGCGACAGCACTGGAGGGGTTCCACGCATGAATGTCCTGATCATCGACGACGAGTCGCCGGCCCGTGAAGAAATCGCCCGATTGTTGGGCAAGGAGTCGGACATCCGGATTCTCGGACAATGCAGCAACGCCATCGAGGGCATTGCCGCCATCAACAGGTTGAATCCCGAAGTCATCTTCCTCGATATCCAGATGCCACGCGTCAGTGGCCTGGAAATGCTGAGCATGCTGGATCCAGAAAAAATGCCGCGCGTGGTCTTCCTGACCGCCTTCAACGAATACGCCCTGCAGGCTTTCGATCAGAACGCATTCGACTATCTGTTGAAACCTATCGACCCGGCCCGCCTGGATATCACCCTCAAGCGCCTGCGACGCGACCGCACCCCCACGCCCGCGCTGTTCGATGCGGCTGCGCCACTGAAGCAGGTTCCTTGCCCCGGCCACCAGCGAGTGCTGTTGATCAAGGTCGAAGATATCGAGTACGCCACTTCAAAAACCGGTGGGGTCTATGTCACAGTCAGCAACGGCAGCGAGCATTTCACCGAGCTGACGCTGCGCACGCTGGAAGAAAAGACCCCGTTTCTGCGTTGCCACCGCCAATATCTGGTCAACCCCGACCAGATCAAGGAACTCAGCTTTCTCGAAGCCGGTACTGTCGAAATCGTCACCCGTAACAATCACCACGTACCGGTCAGCCGGCGCCTGCTTGGCGAGCTGAAGGAAAAGCTCGGTCTGCTCTGAGGTTCTCGCTGATCTTTCGGGCTCAGACGAGCCGCCACCCGCTGATGTACAAGTATGTGCGCCCCAGGAATTTTCTCGCGCGAATCGAAAGATCGGACGTGACGGGGAAACATTTGGGAACGAAGACCTCGGCCCCCTGGATCTGCCTCAAGGTGTGCCTACCGGGGTCACGCGGCCTCCCAAAGCGCACAGAGGGGCACGCAGTGATTTCCAGGCAACAGGCCTCAATGGTTTGTGGTACGTCGATCAGGATTGGTTGATTGCGCTCGGCAAACAAGGCCAGGGCATCCGCCGAAAGGGTAAGCATCGCTAAGCGCTCCTGTGCTGGTAAGGCGTTCCGGATTCTGCAACCCGGGCCGCCATCGGACTTCATAGGGCGGCGACGCAGTATTCGCCATCCTTGTCTTCGTCAATTCTAGAAATGCTTGCCGGCGAAGGTGCGATTTTCGCGTCAACGGTCGTCAATCGCCCTTATGCGGTCACAGGAGAACCGCAAGCGGTGCCAAGGATAGCGAAGCAGGCCTGAACTGCGCCGTGCGGAAAGCCCATGGAGTGCGGATTCCAGCTTGCCGGAGACGATGACCCACCGACCGCTTCTTACACCACGTCCCGGGACACGATCTGGCTCGACATGCGCCGCGCCGGCCGGGCCCCATCCGCAAAGTGGCTGGCAGGCCAAGACTCTACTAGCTTCGCATACCTCTTCACAGGCAATCCCGAGTCGGCATGCGGCCCGGCGCCAAGTCCGGGCCAATTCGATCTGCACGCGCGAATGCGTAACGGGACTCTTCCTGCCACCTGTGAAATTCTGACCGTACTTGAGCCGGAAAGCGCTTGATCGCTTTCAGCCCCTTGATGAGCGATCTCAACACGCGATTAAGCGCGTCCATGGGCGGCTCACCAGGCGGGTGACTGAACAATGCGCCCAACGCGATTCCAGGCTTGGACAAACGTCCTACTTCTCCGGAGCGGACCACTCATGGATATCATCGCACTCATCGCTGCAGCCCTGCCGCTCGGGGCCTTCATGATCGTTGCGTCGATCACCCCCGGACCCAACAATCTGCTCGTGGCGACGGCCGGCGCCCACGCGGGGTACCGCGCCACGCTCCCACATCTGCTTGGAATCGGCATTGGGCACAGTTTTCAGGTCGGCTTGTGCGCCCTAGGCATCGGCTCGATCCTCCTCGCCCGCCCCGAGCTCCAAGCGCTGCTGAAGGGCATTGCCGCCGCCTATCTCGCGTGGCTCGCTTTCAGACTGGCGACCGCTTCGCCACCCGGCGAGGGGAAGTCGCGCGGCGACGGCAAGCCAATGAGTTTTATCGGCGCGGCGGCTTTCCAGTGGATCAATCCCAAGGCGTGGATGATGGCACTTACGGCATCCGGTGCCCTGTTGCCCACCCTCCCCGACCGCGTCGCCGCGATTGCGCTGGCTTGCGTGACCATCGTGGCGGTGAACTTCCCCTGCGTTTCGGTCTGGGCCGTATTTGGCTCAGGGATGCGCCAGTTTCTCACCCGACCACTCCGGTGGCGCGTTTTCAACGGCGTGATGGGCGCATCGCTGCTACTCACGGCCTGGTGGATCGTTCGCTCATGAGCGTGCGCGTCAGCCAAGGCAGATCTGATCGAGCACCTCCATGAAACCCACCAGCAGGGGGCTTGACGGCGTGTCCACGATTGCAACGGCCAGGGCGACTTCCACCCCCGCGTCGCTTACCGGCAGGTAGCGCACCCGGGGTATTTGCACCCGTTCGAGCGGCGCCGGCAGCAAGGCAAGCCCGAGCCCGGCCGCCACCAGGCCGATCTGGGTGGTCGCCTCGCGCGCGGTCTGGACGATACGTGCTTCGAAACCCGCGGCGCGGCATGCGCCGTGCAAAATCCCCGGCAAACCCGTTCCAACATCTGGAGGAAAGGTGATGAAGCCCTCGCCCGCCACCTCGGAGAGAGAGATGACGCTGCGCGAAGCGAGCGGATGAGCCGCGTTGATCACCAGCCGCAGTGGATCGCGCCCGATCTCGCGGGTTCGCAAACCCGGCGGCGCGCCGGAGCCGCCGAAGCGAACGAGGCCGACGTCGAGATCGCCCCGCGACAGCGCCAGAAACTGGTCGCCGGTGAATAGTTCCCTGAGCTGCAATTGCACATCGGGATACTGGCGGCGATAGGCATAGATGATGTCCGGCAGCATCGAGCTGTACGGCAACGATGACGTGAATCCGATTCTCAGCTCCCCCACCTCGCCGCGGGCCGCGCGGCGCGCCTCGTCGGTGGCAGCAGCCGTCTGCTGGAGAATGCTGCGCGCTCGTTCGAGAAAGCGACGGCCGGCCTCGGTCAAGACTACCTTCCGCTTGCTCCGCTCGAAAAGCCTGGCGCCGAGTTCGTTCTCGAGGTCGCGAATCTGCATCGACAGGGGCGGTTGCCCGATGTGAAGACGTTCGGCGGCTCGGGTGAAGTTGAGCTCCTCGGCCACGGCCACGAAGTAACGCAGATGTCGAAGCTCCATTGATATATTTCCTATATATAAATGCTCTATAGAATATATTGGACTAGCTCTATCCGCAGCCATAAGATCAATCATCGACCCCGGCACATCGGCCAGGGACAGCAGGAGCGAGCATCATGGGCGCGGATGAAGTAGTGCATTTCGGCCAATCGGCACAACGGACAGAACTGATCGAAGCGGGCACCGCGGCCTTTCGCCGCGCGAACCTTGCGATGTTCTTCGGCGGATTCGCCACCTTCGCCATGCTGTACGGCACGCAACCCATCCTGCCGCGACTCACGAGCGTATTCGGCATCTCGCCGGCCACCGCCAGTCTCTCGGTTTCCGGTGGCATGGCTGCGTTGGCGGCGATGCTGATTCCCGCGAGCGTGTTGTCGGACCGCTTCGGTCGCGGGCCGGTGATGAAGTGGTCCCTGCTGCTCGCCGCGCTGATTGCCTGTGCGTCGGCCTTCGCTTCGAGCTTCGACCAATTGCTGGTGCTGAGGATTGCGCTCGGCGCAGTCCTGGCGGGCTTGCCCGCAGCGGCGATCGCCTATCTTGGCGAAGAGCTTTCACCGACCGCGCAAGGGCGGGCGCTGGGCTTGTACATTGCGGGGAATACCCTCGGCGGCATGAGCGGACGCTTCATTGCCGCGGCGGTCACCGACTGGAGCTCGTGGCGCGTCGCGCTGGCGGTCCTCGGCCTCATCGGTGGCCTCGCCGCAGTGATCTTCTGGCGACAATTGCCACAATCGCGCCATTTTAGGGTCCGTGCGGCCCAGCTTGGACGCATCCTCGCCGACACTCGGGCGCTCTTCGCTGACCGTGCCCTGCCCTGCCTCTTTCTTACCGCCTTCCTGATGATGGGTGCCTTCGTCGGCCTGTACAACTACCTCGGCTTCCGCCTCGGTGCGGCCCCCTTCGGACTCGGCCAGACCGAGCTCGGCGCGATCTTCCTGCTCTATCTGGTGGGCACCTGGTCGTCGGCCTGGAGCGGGCAGCTGGCAGACCGCTACGGTCGTCGCCGTGTCCTGTGGATGATGATCACGATCTCCTGCGGCGGTTTGCTGGCGACCCTGTCATCGCATCTGCCGATCATCATCGGCGGTGTCGCGGTGTTCACATTCGGCTACTTTGGCGCCCACACGACGGCCAGTGGCTGGACCAGTCGCCGGGCAGGCGAGCGGCGCGCCCTTGCCGCAGCCATCTATCTGTTCAGCTACTATCTCGGCGGCAGCGTGATCGGCAGCGCGTCCGGCCTCGCCTGGGACGTTGGCGGCTGGAGCGCAGTGGTTGCCGTTCTCGGCCTGTGTGCCGCAGTTGCGCTCGCGATCGCGGTGCGCCTGCGCTCGGTGACCCTGCCTGCGACGAATCCCGCGCTTGCCGCCGACCCCGCCACTTGCTGACGGCGCCTGCGCGAAGCAGACGATTCAAGCTGCGGAGCTGCGCAACAGATAATCGGCCGCCACCGCCCCGGCATCGACCGTAAAGGCCTTGCCGAGCAATGCATCGGTCAGCGCATCGCGCCCCATGAGCGAGAAGGCGGCCACTTCGCCATCCTGATTGCAGGGCATGAAACCACGCGGCAGGTGCAGGTCGAATATATGCAGGATCTCGTGGTGAATACCGTCGCGCTCACGACGAAGCGATACGAGCCGCCGCGAACGACGCACGCCGGCCACCACCTCAGCAGGAATCCCGGCCTCCTCCTCGCACTCGCGCAGCAAGGCGTCCTTCACCGCCTCGCCAGCCGCGATGCCACCACCAACGATATTGTCGAGCATTCCAGGATCGACCGCCTTGCTCATGGCGCGCCGCGCGACCCACATGCAGCCGTCGTGTGCGATGCCGTTCACATGAACCGCCTCGCTCCTCAGGCCGAAGCGTCGGAAGGCCCCCCGCTCGAGGCAGCATAGCGGTCGACCGTCTGCAGGATGACGAACGAGGTAGCGTTCGTCGCGCCACGCAGGCAACCAGCCCGCCTCACGGCAGAGCAGCGCCAAGGCCTGCCAATCTGCGCTGAGGCGCTCGCTCGAGCGCCGCGGGTCGATCCACAGCCGACCGTCCCGAACACCGATGAGATGCTTGCGGGCAGCAAGCCAGGCGGCGAACTCCGGCGCCACATGGCCAATGCAGAGATCACCGAATTGCAGCGGCAAAAACCCGGCGATTACCTGCGCTTCGGGATTTCTCAGATCCACCACCAGCGCCCGCAAGCGCTCATCATCAAGCCCGGGCGATGCGCCTGCAGGCAAATTCGAATTCATCCGCATTCCTGCTCAACCCAGAAACCGCAGTCGGACGCGCCTGAGTGTGCGTCTGGCGGACTGCCTGGCAAGGCGCGACGAGGCGCAGCCTGCATGCTGCAACGAGGAGCAACGCAGCCAGGCGGCCTGTCAGATGTGCGCAGGCGCGTAGCGCATTCACCCCATGGGTGATCATCGTCGGAGCCAAAACAACTTCGAAATTTCATATAGATGCCCGGATGCACAAGCGGTCAAGCGCGGTTTCTGGGTTCAATCAACGCCTTGCGGCAGATCCTAAAGCACCGGACCCGGCGCCCGCTATAATCACGACTTCGAACCAGCCCACCGGCACCATGAATACTCCCGCCCCGGAGCTGCTTGCTCCCGCCGGCTCGCTCGCCATGCTGGGCACCGCCCTCGCCTTCGGAGCCACAGCCATCTACGCCGGCCAGCCTCGCTATTCGCTGCGAGTCCGCAACAACGACTTCGGCGATCTCGAGGTCCTGGCGGAAGGCATCCGCCAGACCCATGCGGCAGGTCGCAAGTTCTATCTCGTTTCGAATATCTATCCGCATGGTGCCAAGCTCAAGACCTACCTGCGCGACATGGCACCCGCCATCGCGTTCGGCCCCGACGCACTGATCATGTCCGACCCGGGCCTGATCATGATGGTTCGCGAAACCTGGCCGGAGGTAAACGTCCACCTTTCGGTGCAAGCCAATACCGTCAACTCTGCCGCTGTGAGGTTCTGGTCCCGTGCCGGCATCAGCCGGGTCATTCTGTCGCGTGAGTTGTCGCTCGAACAGGTCGCGGAAATCCGTCAGGAATGCCCCGACACCGAACTCGAGGTGTTCGTTCATGGCGCGCTTTGCATCGCCTACTCGGGCCGCTGCCTGCTCTCCGGGTACTTCAATCATCGCGATCCCAACCAGGGGTCGTGCACAAATTCCTGCCGCTGGGATTTCAAGGTGCACAATGCGGCCACCGATCCCGGCGGCGACGTGTTCCTGATCGAGGAACAGGACAAGCGCAAGGGCAGCTACATGCCGGTCGAGGAGGACGAGCACGGTACCTACATTCTCAATTCGAAGGACTTGCGCGCCATCGAACATGTACAACGCCTGGTCGAGATCGGCGTCGACTCGCTCAAGATCGAGGGCCGTACCAAAAGCCCCTATTATGTGGCACGCACCTGCCAGGCTTACCGGCAGGCGATCGACGACGCCCTTGCCGGACGATCGCTAGATCCGGCACTGCTCGGCCAGCTCGAGGGCCTGGCCAATCGCGGCTACACCGACGGCTTCTTCCGGAGGCACACTCCGGCGCAATACCAGAACTATCTGCGCGGCCATTCGGAATCCAATCGAAGCCTTTACGTCGGTGACGTCGTCGCCTTCGACGGCGCCCGCGGCCTGGCAAGGATCGAGGTGAAGAACAAGTTTGCGGTGGGCGACCGGCTCGAGCTTATCAAGGCGGGCGGAAACATCGAGCTCACGCTGGAGCGCATGTTCGGCGACGATGGCCGGCCGGTCGAGATTGCGCCGGGCAGCGGTCACCAGGTGTGGCTGGCACTGCCCGAACACAGCGTGGGTGCCTTCGTGGCGCGCTTTCTGTAACGCGAAGCCACTTCAGACCATGTCTTGCGGTCTCACCCAGCGATCGAACTCGGCCTCGTCGAGATAGCCCAAAGCCAGAGCCGCCTCGCGCAGCGTGGTGCCTTCATGGTGCGCTCGCTTTGCGATTTCAGCCGCGCGGTCGTACCCCACATGCGGTGCCAGCGCGGTGACAAGCATCAACGAGCGATCAAGCAATTCGGCCAGGCGCTCCGGCCGCGGCTCGATTCCCGCTGCACAATGATGCTCGAAGCTCGAACAACCGTCGGCCAACAGGCGCAGGCTCTGCAGAAAGGCGTCGGCGATCACCGGCTTGTAGACATTGAGCTCGAAGTTGCCGCTGGCGCCGGCGAAGTTGATCGTGGCGTCGTTGCCCAGCACCCGCGCGCAGATCATCGTCAGCGCCTCGGCCTGGGTCGGATTGACCTTGCCCGGCATGATCGAGCTGCCTGGCTCGTTCTCCGGTATGCTGATTTCGCCGATCCCGCAGCGCGGACCGCTCGCCAGCCAGCGGATATCGTTGGCGATCTTGTGCAGCGCCGCGGCAAGGGTCTTCAGCGCACCATGGGCCGCCACGAGCGCCTCGTGACCGGCCAGTGCCGCAAATTTGTTCGCGGCACTCTCAAAGGGCAAGCCGAGTTCGCCGGCGAGACCTGCCGCGACTGCCTCGCCGAAACCTTTGGGCGCGTTCAGTCCGGTTCCCACCGCCGTGCCGCCGATGGCAAGGGAGTGAAGCCCTGGCAAAGTCGACTCCAGATGCTCACGGCAGTAGTCGAGTTGGGCCACATAGCCCGAGAACTCCTGCCCCAGGCTCAGTGGCGTTGCGTCCTGCAGGTGCGTCCTGCCAATCTTGAGCAGGTCGCGAAACGCCCGCGCTTTTCGATCCAGCGTGGTTCGCAGACGATCTAGCGCAGGCAGCATCGAATCGCGGATTTCGAGCGCGGCCGCGACATGCATTGCAGTAGGATACACATCGTTGGAGGATTGCCCGCGGTTCACATCGTCGTTGGGATGGACCAGCCGGCCCTCTCCGCGCACGCCGCCGAGCAACTCGGAGGCGCGGTTGGCGAGAACCTCGTTCATGTTCATGTTGCTCTGCGTACCCGATCCGGTCTGCCACACCGAGAGAGGAAATTCGTCGCCATGCCGGCCATCGAGAATCTCGCGCGCCGCACGAACGATCGCATCGGCCTTGCCGGTCTCGAGCAGGCCCAGGTTCGCATTGACTTGCGCCGCAACGAGCTTCACGCTCGCCAACGCCATCAGCAAGGGGGGCGGCATCGTTTCGCTCGAGATCGCGAAGTGTTCGAGAGAGCGCTGCGTCTGCGCACCCCAGAGATGATCCGCCGGGACCTCGATTTCTCCAAAGCTGTCCTTTTCGATACGCACCTTGTCCATCTGGACGCCCTCCACGAAAATTCAACTCACCTCACTGTGATCGGCTACGCATTGCAGCGTTCCGCTGGCGCTATGCGTAGCCGGCAAAAACAAAGGCCCGCCAAGGCGGGCCTTTGTCTGGCGGTGGCGGAAATTCAACGCGCGGACTCGCGAACGATTTTCCACACCCCCGATTCGCGTACCCATTCGAGGCGCTTGATCACTTCATCCGTGTAGTCCGCCGAAGTGTAGCCCTGCCGGAACTCGGTGACTGCGGAATTAGCGCCGCGCGCCTCGACCGTGATATCGCCGAGCTTGAGTTCGATCGGACCGGGCTTGCCAACGTAGCCGCGGCGCGCCTTTTCCCATGCTGCGCGGCTGCGATTGTCCTCAGGCTTGAAATCCGCCGCGTAGAAATCGAGATAGGCATCGATCCGCTTGCCCTGCCACGCCTGTGCCCACTCCCTGACACGCAGCGACAGCGCATCCGAGACCGCCGAAGTCGGCTTTTCTATTGCTACCGGCAGCGCCGAAATCGGTTTCGCAGCGGCGGCGAGCGCGGCCTTGTCAAAACTCACCTGGAGCGGCCCGGTAGCAGGACAAGCCGTGGCGGGATCGATACCTTCGCGATCCTGCCCCAGTTCCGCCAAGGTCGGCAGGTCAGCTCGGACCAGCTCGAGCTTTTGCAACAGCCCGCCCATTCCGGCAACCGTGCGAGCCTCGGCCACCTGCCGGTCGTACACGGCGTTGGTGTATGCGCGGCGGGCCTGAAAGTATTCATTCTCGGTATCGAGCAGGTCAAGCAAGGTCCGCTGCCCAATCTCGAACTGGCGACGATAGGCCTCGCGCGCCTTCTCGATGGAAAGCTGGTGCTGGTTCAGGTAGCGAAGCTGTTCACCCAGACGGCCGATATCGTTATAGGCGATGGCCAGTGTCTGGCGGATGTCGCGACAGCTCTTGTCGCGCAGGTCCTTCGCTTCATTGAGACGCTCGGCGTACTGGCGTTTCAAGGCGCGGTCCGATCCGCCATTGAAGAGGTTGTAGTTGAGGACCAGTTCGATGACGCGGTCCGCACTGCGGCCATCGACACCGTCGAGATTTCTCACTACGCTCTGGCTGGCACGCAGATCGATGCGCGGTTGGAATCTGGAGTCGGTCCCCTGCGCCTCGGCCTGCGCCGCACGGACGTTCTCGACAGCGGCGTTAAAGGCCGGACTGCCCTGATAGGCCAGCATCAGGGCATCGGAGATCGAGGGCGGAAGGCCGTTGGTATCGAGCGTCGCGGGGACAAGGTCTTCGGCAGGCAACTCGCCCACCACGCGCTGATAGCGCGCACTCACATCATGGAGATTGCTGGCCTCGGTGAGCAGGTTCGACTCAGACAGCGCCAGGCGACCGGTTGCCTGCTCGAGGTCAACCCGGCGACCCACTCCAGCACGCACCCGCTCCTCGATCTGGTCGAAGACCTGCTTGTGCTGGACGTAGTTTTCCTTGGCGAGCGAAACGAGGTCGCGATAGCGCTGCACATCCTGATATGCGCGATACGCCTCGAACGCCGTGCTCTCGGCGCCATCGAGCAATTCGTAGTAGCGCGCCAGCTTGGCGTAGCCGAGTTTTTCAACTTCGGAGCGCGTCGCGAAGCCGTCATACAACATCTGGTTGAGCGACAACGTCCCACCGCGCCGGGTGTAGTCCGCGTCCGCCACATCGGGAACCTCACTGTGCTCGCGCCCAATGCCGGCGGTAAGGTCCACTCGCGGATAGAAGCCGCCACGCGCCACGCCCTGTTCCTCGACGGAAGCCCGGAACGCGTGCCAAAGAGCCTGCACCTCGGGGTTGGAGCCAATGGCCCGCGACACCGCTTCCTTCACATTGATGGCTGGTTGTGCGTTCGGCAGCTGCGTTTGCGCCACCACTGGCGAGAGCCAAGTGCTCATCAAGGCGACCAGCAGCGCTTTGGGGAAGGTCATTTCTCAAGTCCTAGGTTGATCGGCCGATAAATCGACATTGACACGGCATGTTCCTGCACGCCCCGGATGTTAAACCAGCCCAGTGCGACTCTTGGACAAATACTGTGAATTCGGGCGGAAATATTTCACTTGCGCAAGTAGGCAGGATATACGGCCAGATTGCTGACGCTGGCATCGAAACCCTTCCATGCATTTGAGAATAACCCATTGCGCTGCGTGGTTTGGCACACTCACGTGCACTTTGGGCCTGCTCATGCTTTTTGGCAGTGTATTGGCAGCCCCGTACTATGACCGAATGCAATCGATCGGCGCAAGCCGCTATGGCGAAGCGGGCCGGGAGTCGGTTCGCGCCTGGCAAAGGCTCATCGATGAATCGGCAGGTGAACTCGAAGGCGTGAAGCTCAAGCGGGCCAACGATTTCTTCAACCGGCGGCTGCGATTTGCCGATGACACAGAAATCTGGGGCGAGCCGGACTACTGGGCGACGGTGCTCGAAACGCTTGGGCGTGGCGCCGGCGACTGCGAGGATTTCAGTATCGCCAAATATGTCACGCTCAAGGCGATGGGGGTTCCGGAGGATCGCATGCGGCTGATATACGTCAGGGCGCAACTTGGGGGGCCCTATAGTCGGCTGACCCAGGCTCATATGGTGCTGGGCTACTATCCGGCACCCGACACGGAGCCCCTGGTGCTCGACAACCTCATTGCCGAGATCCGACCGGCAGCAAGCCGGAGCGATCTCTTTCCTGTTTTCAGCTTCAACGCCAAGGGGCTCTGGGTGGGTGGCGGCACC
Source organism: Zoogloeaceae bacterium (assembly GCA_024235595.1). Taxonomy (GTDB): domain Bacteria; phylum Pseudomonadota; class Gammaproteobacteria; order Burkholderiales; family Rhodocyclaceae; genus Cognatazoarcus. The sequence continues at coordinate 96,809 of JACKMC010000014.1, forward strand.
GCACCCGCCGCGAGCCCCTCCACGCGACTTTCGCGCTGGCGCGATGTCCTCGCCAGAATGCGTGTGGAGGGTCTCGAATGAAAGCGCAGAACGACTCGAGGAAATTATCATGTCCCTGATCAGGCAACTCTGGATCGCGATAGCGGTTGTCACCTTGCTGGCATTCAGCGGCAGTCTGGTGCTGAGCACCTTGTCAGCGCGCCAGTATCTTGAAGAACAGTTGCGCCTCAAGAATGTGGACAATGCGACTTCACTGGCATTATCGATGTCGCAGCTACCAAAAGACCCGGTCACCATCGACTTGCTGCTGGCGGCGCAGTTCGATGCCGGACACTACCAGTACATCCGCGTGACCAGCCCCGACGGCAAGGTGGTCGCGTCACGCGAGAGCAGCGCATCGGCACCGCAGGCGCCGGCCTGGTTCATGGCGCTGGCGCCCATCGAGGTATCGGAAGGCACCGCCCAGGTACAGGACGGCTGGCGCCAGTTTGGCACGCTGAGCCTCAAGAGCCATAGCGGCTTTGCCTATCGCAGCCTGTGGCACGGCACACTTGAATTGCTGCTGTGGTTCGCGACCGGAGCGACGCTTTGCGGAATTCTCGGCACAGCATTGCTGAAACGGCTGCTGGCACCACTGCAAAGCGTGGTCGAGCACGCCAAGGCGATCGGCGAGCGCCGCTTCATTACCACCCCGGAATCCTCAACCACCGAGTTCCGCACCGTGGTCGCCGCAATGAACCAGCTTTCCTTACGGGTCGGCAGCATGCTGGCCGAGGAGAGCGCGCGGCTCGAGGCCTTGCGCGTTCAGACTCAGCACGACGCGGTCACCGGGGTGCTCAACCGCAGCCATTTCCTGAACATCGTCGATGAGGCGCTCGAGAGCGAAAATGCGCCGGCGGGCGGCCTGCTCGCAATGATCAGGATGCCGGAGTTGGCCGACCTGAACCGCGAGATCGGGCGGGACACCGTGGACGCGATTCTGCAAAACCTCGCCTCCGCCCTCGCCGCCTTCGGCGGCACCCACCAGGGGTGGGCCGTAGGGCGCCTGAACGGTTCGGACTTCGCCCTTCTAGCACCCGATACGCGACCGGGCGACGAACTTCCGCTGCGCCTGGCCGAAGCGGTCAACCTTGCGGTTGGCGAGCACATGCGCGGAGCAGGCCTGCAGATGTCGATCGGCCTGGCAAGCTACCGGCGCGGCGACACCCTGTCGCAACTTCTCTCGCACGCCGATCTGGCGCTCTCGAAGGCCATTGCCCAGGGCAAGAGTCCGGTTCTAGAGGCCGTCAATGCGGTTTTGCATCCGGTGACCGACCTTGCCGGATGGCGCGACAGGCTCGGCGCTGCACTCGACGCCAAGCGCCTTACATTGCGCACCTTCCCTGTAAAGGACAACCGTGGAGAACTGCTGCATCGGGAAGCGCCGGTGCGCCTGCGCCTCGAACGCGACGGAGAATGGCTGTGTGCCGGCGAGTTCATGAACTGGGCCGCGCGTGCCGGCCTGCTCGAAAGAATCGACTTGATGGTGCTGGAGGTGGCGCTAGAGAACATGAGAAAGCACTCCGAGCCACTATGCATCAACGTGTCGTCTGAATCCATGTGCAACGCCGCAAGTCTGGCACGCTTCCAGGCTCTGCTGGCTGCGGAACCTGCGCTCTGTGCACGCCTGTGGATAGATCTGCCGGAAGCCGCCGCATACAACCACGTGGGCGCCTTCCGCACCTTCTGCACCGAACTGAAGCGCCTGGGTTGCAAAATCGGCCTTGAGCACGTCGGACAGTATGTGGGCCGGATCGGTGATCTAAGCGACGTCGGACTGGACTATCTGAAGATCGCGCGCTCGATCACTCGCGGCGTCGCCGATAACAGTGGCAACCAGGCTTTCCTGAGGGGCCTGGCCACCATTGCGCACGCGATGGGCATGAGGGTCATTGCCGAGGGGGTGGGCTCCGAGAGTGAGGCCAGGATGTTGATTTCGCTCGGCATGGACGGGGTAACCGGCCCAGGCATCGATTGAACCCCACGGCGGAATGAACCGGGGCCCCGGCCTCGCGGCGACGCCCCCAACCACCAGCGTGCTCAGTCAGAAGACTTCGTCGCTTCCGTCGAGCAGGTGAAGCGCACCAATGACGTGGCGCATGCTGCGACGCTCGAGGAGCTTCTCCTGCGCGGCGTCAGGGAAGTCGGTGAAACGCACGACATCACGCGCGATGAGCAGATCGATGAGATCCTCGAGCACCCGCACCAGTCGCATATCGGACTGCTCGAACCCTCCGCCAGACCCCTGCAGGCCGCGCAGGAAGGAAACCAACTGCGGATCGTCACGTTCGCACGCCTCGAAACCGGGCTCGGCATCGAGGCTGACCGCACTTATCCTGCCGCTCTCATCGCGAGACACGAAGGGCATCGTCATTCTCCCTGGCCGGGGGCCCCGCAAGAGGCCCCCTCGCCATCAGTCCGTTATCAACTTGCCCTTCGAGAGCAGATCCTGGATGACTTGTTGGTCCGAACTCAAGCCCCCCGAGAACAGATCCACCCCGTCAAGCGTTATCGACACGTCTTCGCGCCCAGGGGTATAGCCACCGTTGAACCCACCGTTGCTGCTGACATGCACGACGGTGCCCGCAGCCGTCGACTCGAAGTGCAGATAGTTGAGCAGATTGCCACTATCCGTGCCCTGGATCTCGCCCTGCAGCAGATCGCGCAGATCGAGTTGGTCACCACCCGGCGAAACATCGAAGTCGGTAACGTGATCCATTGCAGGAGAACCGCTGGTACTGCGGTCGGCCAGGGCCCACTTGAACACATCGGAGCCCAGGCCGCCGGTAAGCTGATCCTCACCCGCGCCACCACTGAGAATGTCGTTGCCATCCCCGCCGTCGAGCAGGTCTGAACCCGCACCACCCACGAGATGATCGTGACCGGCACCACCGACGAGGGTGTCATTGCCATCGCCGCCCTCGAGGATGTCGTTTCCGGTGCCACCGTTCAGGATGTCGTTTCCATCCAGACCCACGAGCCGGTCATTGCCGGCGGTACCGGTCAGGGTATCGGCCGAATCGCTCCCGACAATGGTGTTGTCGATGGTCTGCAGGGTCAGCGTGGCGCTCGAGCTGTCGCCATCGACGTCGGTAAGCGTGTAGCCGATTTCCACAGGTGCGATCGGCGTGGCTGCCGAGTCGAGCAGAACCGGTTCATAGCTGACGCTGCTGATGGCTGAGTATGCACCGCTGCTCGCGGTGATCTCGATCCGCCCGACATTGCTGTATTCCGCCGGCAGAGAGACCGGTGCCTCCGAGTAGCTGTAGAACTGCCCCAGCAGGCTACCGTCGATGTGATACACCGAGTAGGTCAGCGCGTAGACCGTGCCCGAAGTACTATAGGCCAGATTGCTATAGGTGTTGCTATTCGTCGGATCGATCACGATGTTGTTCACACCGTAGGGATAGAGGGTCCGGCTGAACGTCAGCACCAGCGTCTCGAGGCTGTCGATGCGCTGGCTGCTGTCGCCCGATGACACTGCCGCACCGCCACTGCTGGTCCGTCGCACCCCTGCATCGTCGGTCGTGGAATCACGCGCGACACCCGTGAGTGTAATCCCGCCAACTGTCAGGCTCGTGCCGCTCTGGTTGGCCCCGGTGAAGGTCGCGGTTACCTGCGCACCACTGAGACTCGAAGGCAGATCGGCATCGGCCGGCCGATATTCATAGTAACCCTGGCTATTGAATACCAGGCTGCTGCCGTCCGAGTCGTGAGTCCAGGTCAGCTGCCCGCCGCTGATCGCGTAGGTATAGCCTGCGCCGCTGCCGCTGGAATCGACGGTCAGATCATAGTTCTGCCCAAGGAAGGTGATCGCACTCACCTGGGCGCCGTCAGGCGTCTGGTCCACACCGCTACCTTGCGGCGCGAACTCCAGCAGGTCGGTGCCAAGCGCGAGCCCTCCGTCGGTACCAAGCCCACTGATGACGTTGCCCTGGAACGTGGTGTGGTTCGCGAACAGGGTATCCGTATCGTCATTGGCAACCGGCTTCCCGTCGACCACGTTGAAGCTTACGCGGGTCGGCGCGGTGGTATCGCCGTCACCGTCACGGGCTACGAATACCACATCGAAACTGTCGCCCTGCGAGGCGAGTCCGCCCGTGTAGTACGTATAGTCGCCGGTCGAAAAGTTGAAGGTAAGCGTGCCGAAATTGAATCCCTCTCCCACATCGAGGGTCAGCAGATCGCCCGCCGGAATCGCAGCCAGGAAGCTCGCATCATGGGAGATCTGTCCAGTCGCCCCGTCGTACGAAAAGGTCACGTTCTGGTCGGGCGTGCCATCGCCATTGCTGTCGAGCTGGATTTGGATAGTCTGCACATTGCCACCATCCGCACCCAGCATGCTTCCTACATTTCCCGCGCCAACCAAGTTGCCACCCACCGCAACCGGCACCGTAGAGAGAAGCGTATCTGCAAGCTGGTTAAGGTCCGGAACAATGATCGCAGGATCTTCGGCACCGCTCAGGTCTGCATCGACGTTATGGATGGCATCAAGGAAGGTGGTGTCGGCGATGCCGGTGCCGATTCCAACGCCGTACGACTTGACATTGTTGCTTGCCAGGAAGCTGTCATAGCCCGATGCACCAACCGGGTCCGTAATATTGCCAACCGAGGGCACGCCGTCAGAAATGAAGTACACCAGGTTCTCGACCGACGGATCCACTGTGCCAAGTGCGGTCTGGGTCGAATTCAGCGCAGCTTCGTAGTTCGTTCCACCCGAACCGCTCATGCTGTTGATCGCGGCGATCACGGCGTCCTTGTCACTAAAGGCGACGTTGCCGTTGAGAATGGTCGCAGAGCTCGAGAACTCGATGAGCTTGACCGTCACATTCTGGCCCTGATTGAAGTAGGCTTCGACGAGTTCGATCATGGCCTGTTTTGCCAGGTCCAAGCGTGTTGAAATCGTTACCGATCCATCGTCGTTGATCTCGCGAACTTCGCCACCGGCGCTCGCCGCGGTCATACTTCCAGAGACATCTAGTACCAGCACCAGATTGTAGTCGGGCACTGCGGTTTCGATGACATTCACGGCGCGATCGTTCGAAAGCGGCGCATCATCGACGACGTTCACCCGCAAAGCCGCCGACGTGAGATTTGACGTGTAGTTGAACACCTCGGTAACACCCAGATCATCCGACGCCGCGCTATTGTCGGCCGCAGCATTGAGCGTATAGGTGTAATCGCCTGCGCCCGAACCAGCCACATCGACAATCAGCTTGCCAAGCGAAGTTGTCACCCCGATATAGCCACTCCTGCTGTCCGTATCGTTCGCGCTGCCGTCGGTAATGCTGTTAATGCTGCTGATCGAGGTACCGCCACCATCGTTGGCAAGCAGATTGCCGCTTGCCGTGCGGGTGCCTGCCCCGGTGCCACCGGGCAAGGCACTCTCATGTACGGTCGCGAGATCATCACGTGCCGAGACGACGGTCACATCGACTCTTGCCGTACTCGACTGTCCATCGTCATCGGTTATCGTGTAGCTGAAATTTGCCAGTCCGGTGGAGTCCGGCGTGTAAGTCCAGGTTCCATTGCCATTGTCGACGAGGGTTCCACTCGAGGGCGTGGTCAAGCCGGAAATCGTGGCATGGTCATTGAGCGTGTCGTTCGACAACAATTGACCGGCCGTGATGATGATTGGCGTTCCCAAGGTCGTGACAAAGGCATCGTTCGCCGCCACCGGCTGTCCATCGTCCACCGGCGCGACGTTGATCGTCGCGGTGGCGGTCGAGATGTCGCCATCCACATCGGTGATGGTGTAGGTAAAACTGTCCGAACCGTTGTAGTTGGCGTTCGGCGTGTAGCTGAAGCTGCCGTCGGTGCCCACCGTGACCGTGCCGTTAGCCGGACCCGAAGCCAGCGCCCAGACGTTACCACCATCACCCGACGGAGTATCGTTGGTCGCAAGGGAGCCGGTAAGCCGCGTGTCTTCCACCGCGGACAGCGTGTCGTTCACCGCGA
>JACKMC010000015.1 GCA_024235595.1 Zoogloeaceae bacterium
TGTCGCACTTGTTCAGGAAGACGATGATGTAGGGCACGCCAACCTGGCGCGCCAGCAGGATGTGCTCGCGAGTCTGCGGCATCGGGCCGTCAGCGGCCGAGCACACCAGGATCGCGCCGTCCATCTGCGCCGCACCGGTAATCATGTTCTTCACGTAGTCGGCGTGACCCGGGCAATCCACGTGCGCGTAGTGACGGTTCTCGGTCTCGTACTCGACGTGTGCGGTGTTGATCGTGATACCGCGGGCCTTCTCTTCCGGCGCGCTGTCGATCGAAGCGTAGTCCTTCGCCTCACCACCGAATTTCTTCGACAGAATCGTCGTGATCGCCGCCGTCAGCGTGGTCTTGCCATGGTCAACGTGACCAATCGTACCAACGTTTACGTGCGGCTTCGTCCGCTCGAACTTACCCTTAGCCATGCCACCACCTCAAATCGAAAAGGAAGTACGGAATCTCAAATCAACACTGTTGCACCGAGCAAAGCCGTGGTGCCCATGGGCAGGATTGAACTGCCGACCTCTCCCTTACCAAGGGAGTGCTCTGCCACTGAGCTACATGGGCCCTCGTTTGCTCAACACTGGAGCGGGTGAAGGGAATCGAACCCTCGTCATAAGCTTGGAAGGCTTCTGCTCTACCATTGAGCTACACCCGCGCACGCTTCCCTTCACTGCGCAACCTCGCAGCAAAGACGCTTGCTGCGCGGCCTGAATCTGTCCTGCTGGTGGAGGGGGAAGGATTCGAACCTTCGAAGGCAGTGCCGTCAGATTTACAGTCTGATCCCTTTGACCGCTCGGGAACCCCTCCAGCGAAGAGCCGCGAACTTTAGACATACTTTGACCGCCTGTCAAATACTTTTTGCGCGCGACCCAATGAAGACGGCGGCGGTGGCGGGCCTCCCGGCGCCACTTGGCATGGAGCCGGCCGATGCCGCATCGATGGCACGACGCCCGGGGCGCTGTGGCGCCGGGCACCCACGGTGCCGGGGATGGTCGTAGAACGTGATTGGGTGCAAGATTCCCGTTCGCCGGGCACCCAGGAAGCGCTTGCCCTGGCGGGCGTCCCAGATGCAACGCCACCGATTCGCCGAACTCGCGCCGGACGGCTGCCCGTACGTGGCCGGGCGTTCGATTCCAGTGGAGGATTCACATGTCCGACATCGCCACGCCCCCTGCAGTTGCGGGCTCGCTTCAATCGGCCTCGCTCGACGACAAGTACACCAGCCGGCACGGAAGGGTCTACCTGACCGGCTACCAGGCCCTTGTGCGGCTGCTGATGATCCAGCATGAACGGGATCTCGCCGCGGGGCTGAACACCGCGGGCTTCGTGTCGGGTTACCGGGGTTCGCCGCTCGGCGGGCTGGACCAGACCCTGTGGAAGGCTCGCGCGCATCTTGCCGCCGACAATATCGTCTTCCAGCCGGGCATCAACGAGGATCTTGCGGCTACCGCGGTGTGGGGCTCGCAACAGGTCAATCTCTCGCCCAAGGCCCGCTACGACGGCGTCTATGCGATGTGGTACGGCAAGGGTCCGGGGGTCGATCGCAGCGGGGACGTGTTCCGCCACGGCAATGCGGCGGGCTCCTCCAGGCATGGTGGGGTGCTTGTGATCGCCGGCGACGACCATGCCGCAAAGTCCTCCACGCTGCCGCACCAGACGGACCACTTCTTCAAGTCGATGATGATGCCGGTGCTGGCGCCGGGCGGAGTCCAGGAGTACCTTGACTTCGGCATCCATGGCTGGGCGCTGTCTCGCTATTCCGGTTGCTGGGTCGCCTTCAAGGCGCTCGCCGATACGGTCGAGACCTCGGCCTCGGTCGATGTCGATCCGTTCCGGGTCAAGGTCATGATTCCGGACGACTTCGCCGTACCGGAGGACGGACTCAACATCCGCTGGCCCGACCCGCCGCTGGTTCAGGAACGGCGCCTGCTGCACTACAAGCTCTACGCGGCGCTGGCGTATTGCCGCGCCAACCAGCTCAACAAGGTGCTCATTGACGCGCCCCAGCCTCGCCTCGGCATCATCACCGCGGGCAAGAGCTACCTCGATGTACGGCAGGCGCTCGACGACCTGGGAATCGACGAAGCGCTGGCGGCGCAGATCGGCATCCGCCTTTTCAAGGTCGGCATGGTGTGGCCGCTCGAGGCCGAGGGTGTCCGGCGCTTCGCCGATGGCCTCGACGAGATACTGGTGGTCGAGGAGAAGCGCCAGCTGCTCGAATACCAGCTCAAGGAAGAGCTCTACAACTGGCGCGAGGACGTGCGCCCGCGGGTGATCGGAAAGTTCGACGAGAAAGGCGAATGGGCGATGATCCCGAGGGCCGACGGCAAGGTCGATCACGGCGAATGGCTTTTGCCCGCTGCCGGGGAGCTTACTCCGGCGATGATCGCGCGGGCGATCGCCGGGCGCATCGGGCGCTTCTTCACCTCGGACCGCATCAAGGCGCGGCTCGCCTTCCTCGAGACCAAGGAGCAGGCGCTGGCGCGGCGGAGCTTTTCGATCGACCGGGTACCGACCTTCTGTTCCGGATGTCCGCACAACACCTCCACCAATGTGCCGGAGGGCAGCCGCGCCCTGGCCGGCATCGGCTGCCACTACATGGCCACCTGGATGCCGGAGCGCCATACCGGCACCTTTACCCAGATGGGCGGCGAAGGCGTGCCCTGGGTCGGCCAGGCGCCATTCACCACCGAAGAGCACGTGTTCGCCAACCTCGGCGACGGCACCTACTTCCATTCGGGCCTGCTCGCGATCCGCCAGGCGGTGGCGGCAAAGGTGAACATCACCTACAAGATCCTCTACAACGACGCAGTGGCGATGACCGGCGGACAGCCGCACGACGGCGAGCTTTCAGTACCGAGGATCGTGCGCCAGCTCGAGGCCGAGGGGGTGCACAACATCGTCGTGGTCACCGACGGCACCGCCCGCGATTATGGCCCCGCCGACCTGTCCCATGGGGTACCGGTCCGCCACCGCGACGAACTCGACGCCATCCAGCGCGACCTGCGGCAAACCAGGGGGGTGTCCGCGCTGATCTACGACCAGACCTGCGCCGCCGAGAAGCGCCGCCGTCGCAAGCGCGGCCTCTACCCCGACCCGGCGCGGCGGGTCTTCATCAACGAGATGGTCTGCGAGGGATGCGGCGACTGCGGCGACAAATCCAACTGCATGTCGATCGTGCCGGTGAACACCGAATTCGGCCGCAAGCGCGCGATCGACCAATCGTCCTGCAACAAGGACTACTCCTGCCTCAACGGTTTCTGCCCGAGCTTCATCACCGTCGAAGGGGGCAAGCTACGCAAGGGCACCGCCGTCGCGGCCGACGAATCGCACTTCGCCCCCCTGCCGATGCCGACCATCCCGCCCACTGCGAGGCCCTTCGGGGTGATGGTGACCGGAGTCGGCGGCACCGGCGTGGTCACCATCGGCGCGCTCATCGGCATGGCGGCCCACCTCGACGGCAAGGGTGTGACGGTGCTCGACATGACCGGGCTGGCGCAGAAGGGCGGTTCGGTGTTCAGCCATGTTCGCATCGCCGACCGTCCCGACGACCTTCACGCGGTGCGCATTGCGGCGGGCGAAGCCGACGCGGTGATCGGCGGCGACGTGGTGGTCAGCGCGAGCGTCGAGGCGCTCGCCAAGATGGCGGCCGGCAAGACGCGGCTGGTGGTGAATTGCGCCGAGACGCCGACTTCCGAGTTCACCCGCAATCCCGACTGGCGGTTTCCGCTTGCCAAGATGCAGATGAGCATCCGCGAAGCAGTGGGAAAGGACGGCGTGGATTTTCTCGACGCCCAGCGACTGGCCACCGACCTCATGGGCGACTCGATCGCCACCAACCTTTTCCTGCTCGGCTACGCCTGGCAGCGTGCCATGGTGCCGGTCTCGCACGCGGCCTTGCAGAAAGCCATCGAGCTCAACGCGGTGGCGGTCGACATGAACCGCAAGGCCTTCCTGTGGGGGCGTCGCGCGGCCCATGACCTGCCCGCCGTGCTCAGATTCGCTCAGCCGACCCCGGCGGAGCCGCTCCGCGCCGAATCGCTCGACGAGGTCATCGGGCGCCGCGAAGCCTTTCTCACCGACTACCAGGACACTGCCTACGCGGCGCGCTACCGCAAGCTGGTCGAACGCGTGCGGACGGCCGAAGCACCGCTGGGCGGCACCCGCCTGAGCAAGGCGGTGGCGAGAAACTATTTCAAGCTGCTGGCCTACAAGGACGAATACGAGGTCGGCCGCCTGTACAGCGACCCCGCATTCTGGGACAAGGTGGACGCCACCTTCGAAGGCGATTTCAGCATCCGCTTCCACCTCGCCGCGCCTTTGCTGGCCCGGCCCGACCCCAACACCGGCCACGTCGCCAAGCGGACTTTCGGCCCGGGAGTGCGCCGCATCTTCAGCCTGCTCGCTCGTTTGAAGCGGCTGCGCGGCACCCGCTGGGACATCTTCGGGCAGACCGAGGAACGGCGTGCCGAGCGGGCGCTGATCGTCCAGTACGAGCAGGACATGGAAGAGCTGATCGGCCACCTCGCCTTCGACCGGATGGACATGGCGGAGTGCATCGCCAGCCTTCCCGAACGGATCCGCGGCTACGGCCATGTAAAGCTCGCCAGCATAGAGAAGGCGGCACGGGAGCGCGGTGAATTGCTGGGCCGCTGGCGCACCCACACACCGGGCGCCGCGCGCCTCGACAAGCTTGCCTGAGGGCGGCGCAGCTCCCCGCAGGGGGTATCATCCGCGGCAGACGATTCTCCCTGGCCTGTCCCGATGCCGCTGCTCAAAGCTCTCTGCGCCCAACTCGCCGGCCTTGCGCTCGTATATGGCCTGCTGCAGGCGGGCTCGCTCGCTACGGCACCGGCATGGATGCTGGTCGCGGTCCAGGCCGTGGGGGCCTGCGCGACCGCCATGATGCTGGGCAGCGAGCGCTGGTGGTGGTTGATTCACCTGATGTTCACGCCGCTGCTGCTGCTTGCCGGGCAACTGGGCATCGCGCCCGGCTGGTATCTGGGCCTCTTCATCCTGCTGAGCCTGGTCTACTGGAGCACTTTCCGCACCCGGGTGCCGCTCTTCCTTTCCAACCGAGCGACCGTCGACGCGGTCGCGGCGTGGCTTGCCGACAGGCCCGCGGGGCAGTTGCTGGACATCGGCAGCGGCATCGCCAGCATGCTGCGGCCGCTGGCAAGGCGCTTTCCCGGCTGGTGCTTCGTCGGTATCGAGAGCGCCCCGCTGCCGCACCTTGCGGCACGCCTGCTCGGCCGCGGCCAGGAGAACCTGCGGCTGCAGCGCGGGGACTTCTTCGCCCGCGACTGGGGCGACTTCGCCGTGGTGTATGCCTTCCTCTCGCCGGTGCCGATGCAGCGGGTGGGAGAAAAGGCGTTTGCGGAAATGCGCGGCGGCAGCACCCTGATAAGCAACAGCTTTGCGCTGCCGGAGCGCACTCCGGACCGCATCATCGAGGTCGCAGACCGCAGGCGCACCCGGCTCTATTGCTACACGATCCCCTCAAGAAAGACTCGAAAAGGCCGATAAAAACCTTTCTGTTCCCACCCTGCCCGGCGCCCGCGCGGGGCAAGAATGTCAGGGTGGCGCATCATCCCGCGCAGAGGAGTTCGTTTCATGGCTGAGATCATCTGCATCATCGGCAACAAGGGTGGTACCGGCAAGACCACCCTTTCGCACATGCTGTGCCAGGGGCTGGGGCTGCTCGGCCAACGCTCGGCCTGCGTCCTCACCGATACCACGCGAGAGCCGCTGCAACCCGAAGGGCGCCGCTATGTAACGGCGGATGCGCGCACTCGCGAGGCGCTCGGCAAGGTCTCCGAGAAGCTGCGCAGCCTCGAGGGCTGGCTCGGCGTCATCGACGGCGGCGGCAATCGCACCGAGGTCGACCGCAGGCTTTACGGCATTGCCGGCATCGTGCTGCTGCCCTTTCGCGAGTCCCACGAGGACATCCGCACCGTGATCAAGGACCTCGAGATGTTTCCGCGGGCCTATGCCGTGCCCTCGCAATGGCCGACCAACGCCTGGCAGCGCGACGCGGCCGACCGCAACGTACGTGAGCTGATGGCCGACTACCGGCACCGGATCCTGAGACCGGTCAACGCCTTGTCGGCATCGAAGCTGCTGCTCCAGCGCCAGGTACCCGATACCTTGCCGACCCCACTGGCCAACGCGTGCCGCGCGTTCGCGGCCCAGGTGCTCGACATCCTCGAGCTCGAATACCGCGAGCAGGCCTGCCAGGCGGTGATCGGCGGCAGCCCGATCGCACGCAATGGCTCGGGGACGGCCCGCACCGAACTCGCTCAGCACCACTGACGCTGCGCGGCCGCCTGGGCGCGCCGGGTCGATCAGAGGCGCACGCCGTGGCGGTTGATCAAAACCAGCGCCTGTGCACGGCTGCTGACCTTGAGCGCCTTGAAGATCGCCGAGACGTGCACCTTCACGGTGCCTTCGGAGAGCCCCAGCAGGTCGGCGATCTCGCGATTGGTCTTGCCCTGGGTAAGCAGGTCGCAGACCCTCATCTGGCCGGTGGTCAATCCGAAACGATCCGCCAGCGAGACCCCCGAGCGTCGGCGCTCGCCGTCGCCACCGGGGTTGCTTGGCGTGTAGATCCCGCCATCGAGAACGATGCGGATCGCATCGAGCAAATCGGAACTCGAGCTGGCCTTGGGAACGAAGCCCGACGCACCCGCCTTCATGGCGCGCTGGATCGAAGCGGCGTCGTCAAGCGCCGAGACCACCACCGCGGGCACGTCGGGAAAGCGCTTCGCCATCACCGCCAGCAGTGAAAACCCGTTCATTTCCGGCAGCATCAGGTCGATCACGGCAAGATCCCAATCGCTGCTCTCGGAAAGCAGCGCTATCGCGTCGTCCGCATTCGAGGCCTCCGCGCATTCCATCACGGGTTCGAGGTGTAAAAGTGTTTGTGCCATTGCTTCACGCACCAGCGCATGGTCTTCAACGATTAGAATTCTTGCCATAGTTGATAGCCTTTACCACGCCGGAGCGGCACAGCGATGCCACGAGCATAGCACGCGATGCGCTGGCGAGCCTTGGCATTGAATGGACGAGCAATCGCATGATCGGATCTGGCACGGATACGGATCGCCCTGGGCTGCGGCATCGAAACGTATTGCCGCCCCCTTCCTGCCGCCGATGGGTGCGGATTGTGCTCTGCCTCCTTGTGCTCGGCAAGTTCGTCGCCGCGGCCCCGGCCGCCGAGCAAACCTTTTTCGACGAGTTGCCGGTGGTGTTGTCCGCATCGCGCCTGATGCAACCGCAGGACGAGGCGCCCGGGGCCACGACATTGATCGACCAGGCGATGATTCGTGCCTCCGGCGCGCGCGACCTCGCCGAGTTGCTGCGGCTCATCCCCGGCTTTCAGGTCGCCAGCCGTGCCGGGCACACGCCGCTCACCACCTATCATGGGCTCTCCGACGACGCACCGCGGCGGATGCTGGTGAGGGTCGATGGCCGCTCCGCTTACTCCCCCTACTTCGTCAGCGGCATAGAGTGGAACAAGATCTCGATCGACCTCGAAGACATCGAACGGATCGAGGTCTTTCGCGGCTCGAACGCCGCCGCCTACGGTACCAACGCGTTTCTCGGGGTGGTCAATATCATCACCCGTGCAGCGGCAGACACCCCCAGGGCCCGGGTAATGACCCGCATCGGCGACGATGGCATCCGCGACACCCGCGCCGCGCTGCGCGCCGATCTCGGTGCCGCGGCGCTGCGCCTGAGCGCCGGCCGCCAACAGGACAACGGACAACCCGACCTTGCCGACGACCGCCGCATCGACCGCGCCGACATGCGCCTCGACTGGCGCATTGCAGCGGACCAACAGATCGAGTTCCACGCCGGCGCGGTGCAGGAGAACCTGCAGATGGGAAGGTTCGACGACCCATCCGATCCGCTGCGTGATCGCAACGACGACACCGCCTTCGGCCAGATCCGCTGGCGACTCACCCGCTCGGCCGACGAGGAGTTGCAGGTCACCTATTTTCACCAGCAGGAAAGTAGCCGCGACGCCTACAGCGTGCTGCTGCGCAACGCCCTGGACCCGGCGCCGCCGCCCGACATCATCGACATGGTGCTGGCCAGCTACGGTCTGAGCCCCGATGCCCGCGTAAACGTGGACTTTGCCAGCCGGGTGATCCGCGACGATATCGAGTTCGAACACATGCTGCGCATCGGAGAGACAAGCCGCCTGGTCTGGGGTGCAGGCCACCGCGAGGACAGGCTGTGGTCTCCGGCCGTGTTCAACACCGACGAGAACATCGTCGATCGCACCTCGCGCCTGTTCGGAAATCTCGAATGGCGCCCGGCGCCCCGATGGCTGCTCAATTTCGGCGCCACCGCGGAGCGGCCGAAATCAGGCGAAATGCATATGGCACCGCGCTTTGCAGCCAATTACCATGTAACCTCCAAGCACACCTTGCGCTTCTCTGTGAGCCGAGCCTACCGAATGCCCACGCCCTACGAAACCTTCGGCGACCTGCAGTTCCGCGAAGCGCTCAGCGGAAAATTGATCCGCTATACCCTGCAGCCGTCCCCGGATCTCGACCCCGAGCGGCTGACCGCGACCGAGATCGGCTATCTGGGCAGGTTTCTCGAGCGGCGGCTGACTGTCGACCTGCGCCTTTTCAGCGAACAGGTCAGCGACCTCATCGAACGGGACAAGGACGCCGCTGCGCCGGCCGGCGGCGACTCGGTGCTTGGCGGTCGCGTCGCGCCCAGGTATCGCAACACCGGCAAGGCCCGCATTCGCGGTGCCGAGCTGAGCCTGATCTATCGCCCAGCGCTCAACAAATGGCTGGGGTTCAACTACACCAACCTCGACATCAACAGTGACGGCCTGAGGGGCACGCCCGGCGACCTGCTTCAGATCCAGTTGCCACTTGCCACGACGACCGTTCCCGCGCAAAGCGCCAACCTGTTCGCCCACTGGTCGCTGTCCGAGGGCTGGTCGGCCAGCGCCAGCCATTCCTTTACCGGCTCGATGAACTGGTATGCGACGCGCACTCGACTGGTCGTGCCGGCCTATCATCGCACCGACCTGCGCCTGGCGCGCCGGCTCACGCTCGGACGCAGCCGCGCCGAGCTTGCCCTCACGCTGCAGAACATCGGCAGCCGCAATGCCGATTTCACTCCCGAGCAGGCGGTCGGGCGGCGCAGCTTCCTGACTTTCAGCATGGAGCTCTGAGCGGGTGCTCCGCGGACTTCGCGCAGCCCTTCGCATACTGCTCGCCCTCGTCGCCCTGGCCGCCGCCGGGGCGAGTACCGGGGCGCCAGCGGCGACGCCGATTGCCGCCGTGATCGTGATGAGCGACCCGGCGCCGGCCTACGACGAAGCCATGAGCGCGCTGCGCGAGACCCTCGAACGACTCATGCCGGACACCAGGCCAAGCGTCATCGATTGGCAGAATCTCTCCACCCTCGGTCCTAGGCAGGCCGTCGTCACGATCGGAACTCAAGCAGCCCGTGCAGTCGCCGAAAGCAACTACCGCGGCCCGGTGCTGCATGCCCTGGTTCCGCACAGCGGCTTCGAATGGCTCGGCAGCGGACGGCGAGGCCAGGTCTCCGCGATCTTCATCGACCAGCCTGCCGAGCGGCAGATTGCGCTGATTCGCGAAGCGCTTCCGGAATGGCGGCGGGTCGCGCTGCTTGCCGGCCCGGCCTCCGCGGCAACTGCGCAATCGCTGAGCCAGGCAGCGCGCGAGCAGCGGCTCCAGCCGATGACCGAACAGGCCCGCTCGGACGAAGGGCTCTATGCCGCGCTGCAAAAACTGTTGGCCGAACCCGCGGTTCTGGTGGCGACCCCGGATCCCAATGTGTTCAACAGCTATACCATCCAGAACATCCTGCTCACCGCATACCGGCAGCGTTCGCCCGTCATCGGCTATTCGCCGGCCTATGTGCGGGCAGGCGCGGTACTGGCGATCTATTCCACGCCACGACAGATCGGCATTCACGCAGCCGAGATACTCAGCGCACAGCTTGCGGGCGCGAGCCTGCCCGCGCCTCAGTCCTGCCGTTACTTCGAAGTTGCCACCAACCCGCACGTCGCACGTTCTCTCGGCATCACCCTTGAGAGCGCCGAAGGAATCCGGGACAGGCTGCTGAACAACGCGGAGGCCGAACGGTGAAGCACTGGGGAATCGGCGCCAGGGTGATGCTGGTCGCGTTGCTGCCGGCCAGTGTGCTCGCCGTGGTCATGCTCGCCTATTTCACCAGTGCACGGCTGAGCGAGATCGAGCAGGTGCACATTGAACGCGGCAAGGCGTTCGCGCGGCAACTCGCGGTCGCCAGCGAGTTCGGCGTTTTCTCGGCAAACCGCGAAATCCTGCAGTTGCTCGCGAACGCAGCGTCCAAGGAAGCGGACGTGCGCGGCGTGACCATCGTCGACCGCCACGGCACCGTGCTTGCCGCCAGCGGCGAAGTTGCGGAAGTGCTGCAGAAACCTCCCGCTGACGCGCAACTGACCGAGAAGAACGGCCGGCTGCTGATCGGCGAACCGATCCGCGCCGCACGGCTGGTGGTCAATGACGAACTCTCGCAGATCCTGGCCCCGGAGGCGCGCGCGGTCGGCAAGGACCTGGGCCGGATCACCATCGTCTACTCGCTCGAACGCCTGGCTGCGCGCCGCATGGAGCTGCTGCGCAACGGCATTCTCGGGCTGGCGGTGGTGCTGGCCGGCGCAGTCCTGCTGGCACGCCGCATGAGCCACAGTGTGAGCGGCCCGATCCGCGAAGTTGCCGATACCGTCACCCGCATCGGCCACGGCGAGTTCAGCGAACGGGTTCACAACTCGGGCGGGGGCAGCCTGCAGGCCCTTGGCGACGGGGTAAACGAGATGGCGTCCCGTCTCGAGGCGGCCTACCACACGATGGAGCAGCGCATCACCCAGGCGACCGCCGAACTGCGTTCGCGAAAGGAAGATGCGGAACGTGCCAACCTCGCCAAGTCCCGTTTTCTCGCCGCCGCAAGCCACGACCTGCGCCAGCCGATGCATGCGCTGGTACTCTTCATCTCCGAGCTTTCGAGCCGCAGCCACCCGCCCGAAACACGACGCCTGGTGCGGCAGATCGCAGCCTCCGCCGAAGCGATGGAGAACCTGCTCGACAGCCTGCTGGACATTTCCAAGCTCGACGCAGGCGTTCTGCAACCGGAGATCCGCGCCTTCCCGCTGCAAAAGATCTTCGACCGGCTGTCCGCCGACTTCCGTCCGGTCGCCGACGAGCGTGGCCTGCGCCTGCGGATCCATGCCACCGACGCGTGGACGCTGAGCGACCCCATGCTGCTCGAGCGCATCCTGCTGAACCTGCTCAGCAACGCGCTGCGCTACACCGCCCAGGGCACCGTGATGATGGCTTGCCGGCGCTGCGGCGACCACCTGCGCATCGAGGTCAGGGACAGCGGCATGGGCATTCCGCGCGACGCCCAGGAAATCGTGTTCCAGGAGTTCGTCCAGCTCGACAACCCCGAGCGTGCGCGGCACAAGGGCCTGGGGCTCGGACTGGCAATTGTCCGGCGCCTCACCGAGTTGCTCGGTCACCCCCTGTCGCTGCGCTCCGCGCACGGGCGCGGCTCGATGTTTGCCGTCGAGCTGCCGCGCAGCAGCCCGGTGGAGGAGGGCAGTACCGAGGAGCCGCCGCGGATTCCGGGCAACCTGTCGGGACTTACGATCGCGGTGGTGGACGACGACCAGTTGGCGCTCGCGAGCCTCGCCAGCCTCTTGAACTCATGGGGCTGCAACGTTGTGGCGGCCGAAAGCCTCGAACGCCTGCAGATGGATCTTGCGCTCGACAACGTCACCCCGCGCGCGCTCGTCTCGGACTTCCGCCTGCGCGGCAATCAAACTGGCATCGAAGTCATCCATGCCATGCGGCGGCGCTTCGGCGAGTCCTTGCCGGCGATCCTGATTACGGGCGATACCGGTGCGGCAACGCTGCAACTGGCGCAGGCGCACAAGATCGCACTGCTGCACAAGCCGGTACGTCCGGCCAAGCTGCGCGCGCTGCTGCAACGGCAGATCAACACCCCTGAAGATGTCGCCTGAGGCGTCGCAGCACGCCACCCGCCCCCCCAGACGCGTAACGATCGGTTACCATCTCGGAATACCAGAACATACATGCGGAGGAGAGAGTCATGAGCCAGGAAAACAACACCCAGGATCCGCTCGAATTCATGCGCGGGATGTGGAGCAACATGGGCTTCTCGCTTCCCGGCATGGTCACGCCGACGATGGATGTCGATGAACTCGACAAGCGCATCGCCGACATGAAGGCAGTGGAAGGCTGGCTCAAGATGAATCTCAACATGCTGCAGATGACGACCCAGGGCCTCGAGATGCAGCGCGCGACGATTGCCGCCGTGCAGGCGATGAGCCAGGTCGCCAAGGGCGAAGGCGCCGAGCCCGGCGGCAACCCCTTCGCCGCCTCGATGTGGCCCTGGAATCTCATGCAGCCGGGGCAAGCCGGCGCCGCCGCCGGGGGTGCGGCCGAACCCCCCGCCAAGCAGGCGGACAAGGCCAGGACGCGGGCCAAGTAAGCGCCCCGGCACCGTGTTCAGGCGCCCCCCAGCAGCCACACCCAGGCAGTCAACGTGACGAGGGCGAGCAGCGTCGTCGCGGAGATCAACCAGGCCACACCCTGACCGTCCCCGCCCATGCGCATCGCCAGAATATAGGCGGACGAGGCGCTGGGCAGGGCCGCGAAGATCACCAGCACGTCACGGCTTACGCCGCCGATACCGAACTGCCGCGCCAGCAGCCAGGCCACCAGCGGTAGCAGCAACAACTTCACCACCACGATCCACGCCGAGCCCAGCGGGTGCCCGCCCGCGGAGCCGATGCGCAGTGCGGCCCCTACCGCCAGCAGGCCGAGCGCGATCGACGCATCTGCCAGGCGCTTCAGAAAATCACCCGCCGGCGCCGGCAGCGACAATCCGCTCAGGTTGAAGATGAGACCGGCGAAGGTCGCCAGCACCAGCGGATTTCGCGACAACTCGCGCCACAGCCTGCCCTGGCCGTGACGGGCAAGCATCGCCACCGCGGCGATGTTCGCAAAGGGCACCATCGCGCCGCACAGCGTCCCCATCGTGGCGAGTCCCAGCAACCCGTGCACCTTGCCGGCAACGGCGAACCCGATATAGGTGTTGAAGCGATAGCCGCATTGCAGCCGCGAAGCGAATCCCATCGGTGTGAGCCCCATCCACGGTCGCGCGGCCAAGACCAACAGGAAACCTGCAAGCATCGTCAGGATTCCCGCCGCCACCAAGGGCGCGGTTTCGCCAAGGTCGAGTGTTGCTCGCGCCAGGGCGCTGAACAACAAGGCCGGAAACAGCACGAAATAGACCAGCTTCTCGAGCCCGCTCCAGAAGCCATCGGCAAATCCGCCGTAGCGGCGCAACGCGGCCCCCAGCAGAATCAGCGAAAAATCGGGAAGCAACAGCAGAAAGGTTTGCATGGCGAGCAAGCCTACCGCGACTTCGCGCTTGCACCCAGCTACCCAACAGGCGCGGTTCGCACTTTTTTGTGCGTCTGTTGCATCCGTGCCGCCTGCCCGCCCGTAGAGAGATCAGGAGCCGCCACGTTCGGCGGCGATCCTCAACGGACAAGGAGATTGACCATGGACACGAAAGAACTCAATGGCGCCCTCGAGCGGGTCGAACGGCGGCTCTTCCTGCGCCGCGGCGGACTGTTCACGCTGGGCGCCACGGCGGCACTGGCGCTGGCCGCGCCGGGGCGGGCGCTGGCGATGAAGAGCAACACCAGCGAGGCGGAGGATATTGCGATCCTCAATGTCGCGCTCAGCCTCGAGCACCAGGCCATCGCAGCCTATCAGGTCGGTGCCGAATCGGGTCTGCTGCAAGAAGCGGTGCTTGACCTCGCGGTGCAGTTCCAGGGCCATCACAAGGCGCATGCCGACATCCTCGCCGCAACCGTCGGCAAACTCGGCGGCAAGCCGGCGGAGGCGATGAAAGCGGCCGAGTACAAGTTCCCGGTGGCGACGCTGAAGAGCCAGGCCGACGTGTTGCGCTTCGCCGCGGGCCTCGAGAAGGGTGCCGCCAGCGCCTACCTGGGCGCGGTGCCGCAGTTCGCGAATCGCGACCTTGCCAAGGCGGCGGCGAGCATTCTCGGCGACGAGACGATGCACTGGGCGGTGCTGCTCAACGCTCTCGGCGAAAATCCGGTGCCGGCCGCCTTCATTGGCTGACGCAGCGCAATTGCGACGACCCCGCCGCGGCGGGGCCGTTACACGTTCGCGCGGGCGGCGCTGACCTCAGACGGTGCCGATCGAGCCCACCATGATGACCGGTCCGGTCGGCGCTCCGGTGGGCGAGCCGCCTGGCGGCTCGACCGAGACCGCCAGCTTCGCACCGTCGACCATCCGCCCCCGCAAGGACTCGGGCACCGGCACGCGCGCGCTGAGCGTGGCGAGCACCGCAACCGACTGCGGCGCCCCGCCGTCGGCCGGCAGCAACCACAGCTCGTAGCTCTGCTGCGGCCCCGCCTGCAGCGCCCGCTCGCTCGACAGGGCCAGGGTGCGCCCGTCGCGCGACAGCGCGGCCAGCACCGGCGCGGCGCCCTTGCCCGACTCGAGCCGGGCAATGGGCTGCAGCACGGGGGGCTCGCCATCAACGGGCAGTAAGCGGGAAACTGCCAGCAGCACCAGGGCGGCGGTACTGGCTGCCGCGAGCCCACGCCAGAAACCCAGACGCGACAGCAGCGGTGCGCGGAAATCGTCGAGGTGCAGGTCGCTCCGCAGGCTCCGCCAGACCCGTGCGGAGGGTTTCACCTCCATCGCCGCGCCGTACTCCGGCACCAGCGTCGCCTGCCAGTAGGCTAGACGGCTGGCCACCGAAGGTTCCTCGCGCAGGGCGCGCTCGAAGCGCCGGCGCGCCGGACCTCGCAGCGTCCCCAGCAGGTATTCGCCGCACAGCGCATCGAGCGCCTTGTTGGCAGCGAGCTTCATCGCGGCTCCATGCAGTGTTCGACGCAGCCGCGCAGGCTCTCGAGCCCGCGTCGCAGCCACGACTTGATCGTTCCCAGCGGCTTGCTCAGATGTTCGGCCAGGTCGCCATGGCTGAGTCCGTGCATGTAGGCGAGCACCAGGGCCTGACGCTCGCCCGCCTTGAGTTCGCCGAGACAGCGCCGCAGCCAGTTGTGCATCTGGCCTTGCGCGACGGTGTCCTCGGCGGCCGGCGCCCAGTCGAAGAAGCGCTCGATGGCGGTGTCGGTGTCGTCCTCGAACTGGCGCACCCTCGCCATGTCCGCGCTCGACACCAGGTCGATCGCGCGATTGCGCACGATCGCCACCAGCCAGGCCACTGGCCGGGTCGCCAGCGGATCGTAGCTCGTCGCCCCGTTCCACACCTTGACGAAGGCGTCGTGAAGCACCTCTTCGGCAAGCTCCCGCCTTGCGGTGACCCGCAGGGCGACGCCCATCAACAGGGGGGCGGTGAGTTCGTACAGTCGCTCGAAAGCCTCGGCATCGCGCCCGGCCGTTCGCAACAAAAGGCGTCTGACCAGGGCATCATCCAGCATCGGCCACTCCATGAGATTCGCCCGCGGCGGGCGACTTCCCCACTATACGAAGCAATAGGCCCGACGGATGAAAAGAATGCGGCGCGGGCACCACCCCGGCGCCCGCGCCCGAACACACACGGTCAATCGTACTTGCGGGTGTCGTCGATCACCTTGCCATCGTTGGCAAGGCTGCCCCTGGCGCAGAACTTCACCTCGCCGCGCAGCTTGGTGAGTTCGCGTATCGACGAAGCCAGCGCCTGAGCCAATGCATCGCTGCCCGATTCGACCTCGCAGTGCAGGGTCATGCGGTCGGAGAGCTCCGGATTATCGACTACCAGGCGGCCACGCAGCACTTCGGGATGGCGCTGCAGGACGCTGGCAATCTGCCCCGGATGCACGAACATGCCCTTCACCTTGGTGGTCTGGTCGGCGCGTCCCATCCAGCCCTTTATCCGCATGTTGGTGCGGCCGCAGGGCGAGATACCGGGCAACTCGGCCGACAGGTCCCCGGTGCCGAAGCGGATCAGCGGATAGTCGGGGTTGAAGCTGGTCACCACCACTTCTCCGACTTCGCCGGGCGGCAGCGGATCGCCGGTGCCCGGTCGCACGATCTCGACCAGCACCCCTTCGTCGACCACCAGCCCCTCACGTGCACCGGACTCGTAGGCGATCAGCCCCAAATCGGCGGTTGCGTACGCCTGGAAGGCCTGGATGCCACGCGCGGCGAGCGCATCGCGCTGGCTTGGCGCGAAGGCCTCGCCCGAGACGAAAGCTTTGGTGAAGCTCGGCTTGACCCCCAGCTCGTCGGCCTTGTCGAGGATGATGCGCAGGAAGGAAGGCGTGCCGGTATAGGCACTGGGCTTCAGATCGGCGATCGCCGCCACCTGCTGTTCGGTCTGGCCCACCCCCGCGGGAAACACTGTGCAGCCCAAAGCATGGGCGGCGGTTTCCATCATCGAGCCGGCGGGTGTGAAGTGATAGGAAAAGGTGTTGTGCACCAGGTCGCCTTGCCTGAAGCCCGCCGCGAACAAGGCCCGCGCCATGCGCCAGTAGTCGCGCCGCGAGCCCTCGGGCTCGTACAGGGGGCCGGGCGACGCGAATACCCGGGCGCAGCCGGTGCCCCAGCTAACCGCCGCGAAGCCGCCGAAGGGACGAGCCGCCTGCTGCAACTCCAGCAGTTCGGACTTGCGAGTGACCGGCAGGCTTGCAAGCGTTTCGCGGCTGGTGATGACAAGCGGGTCCACGTCCCGGAAGCGCTCGGCAAATGCGGGCGCCCGGGCCTTGGCATGGGCAATCTGGGCGGCCAGGCGAGCGAGCAGGTCGCGCTCCCGTTCGGTTGGATCCCGTGTTTCTCTCGCGTCGTAGAAATTCATGGTCGAGGCTTTCCCATCCTGTTGATCGAGGCCCTGGTTGCGCGTGTCGCGTCAGGACAACCAGCGCTTGCGGCGCCGGTAGTGCTTCACTTCGCGGAAGCTCTTGCGCCCTTCGCCACCGAGTCCGAGGTAGAACTCCTTGACGTCCTCGTTGGTGGCCAGCTCCTTGGCCTCGCCTTCCATCACGATGCGGCCGTTCTCGAGGATGTAGCCGAAATCGGCGTAGCGCAGCGCCACCATGGTGTTCTGCTCGGCAAGCAGGAAACTCACCTGCTCCTTGCTGTTCAGGTCCTTCACGATCTCGAAGATCTCTTCGACGATCTGCGGCGCAAGCCCCATCGATGGCTCGTCCAGCAGCACCATCTCGGGGTTGGCCATGATCGCGCGGCCGATCGCACACATCTGCTGCTCGCCACCCGAGGTATAGCCTGCCTGAGAGCTGCGGCGTGTCTTGAGGCGGGAGAAATAGGTGTACACCAGGTCCAGCGAGCGCTTGATCTCGGCCCTCGAGCAGCTGCGCGTGTAGGCGCCGGTGAGCAGGTTCTCCTCGATGGTGAGGTGGCCGAAGCAGTGCCGCCCTTCCATCACCTGGATCACCCCGCGCTTGACGAGGTCGTTGGGGGTCATCTGGTCGATGCGCGCGCCCTTGAAGTCGATGCTCCCCTTCGTCACGTCGCCACGCTCGGCGCGCAGCAGGTTGGAGATCGACTTGAGGGTCGTCGACTTGCCGGCGCCGTTGGCGCCGAGCAGCGCCACGATGCCGCCCTTGGGCACCTGCAAGGACACGCCCTTGAGCACCAGAATGACGTGATCGTAGATCACCTCGACGTTATTGACGCTCAGATAGGGTGCTGTCGCGCTCGCGGTGCTTGCCGCGGAAGTGGGGGCTGTATTCATTTGTGTCTTCCACCGAGTTGCTTGCGTCCCACCTCCCCCGCCTTGACGAGAGAGGGTCAGCGCAGGGCAGCCACGCCGCCCTGCGCTGACCCTCCCCACTGCGGGGAAGGCCCGGCGGGCGCGCTCGAAGGCGCCCCGCCTGACTGGTAGCGATTACATTTCCTTGCTGCAGTCGCGGGGGGTGATCCCTTTTTCCTTGGCGTATGCGGCCGCCGACTCCTCGATCATGCCGCGCACCAGAGGCTTGTCGGAATCGACCCAGTCGGTCAGCACCTTCCACTTGCTGCCGTCCCATTGCTGGAACTTGACCTTGCCCGAGCCCTCGTGGTCGAGGCAGGAGATCTGCATCTCGGGCATGAAGCCGGTGGCACCGATCGACGCCAGGTGCTTGGCATCCATGTTGAGGTTCTCGAAGCCCCAACGCATCTGCTCGCCGGTCAGTGCCTTGCCCTGGCCGTATTTCTCCTGCGCCTTGCGGATCGCCTCGACGGTGATGATGCCGCTCACCACGCCGCGGTTGTAATAGACCCCGCCGACGCGCGACTTGTCTTCCATGTTGCCCTTGCCCTTGGCATAGACGTGCTTCTCGATGTCCTTGATCAACGGGTAGTTGGTGCCGGCGACGTTGAAGCCGGCGGCGGTGAAGCCCTTGGCGGCGCTGCCGGCCGGGACGGTGTCTTCCTCGGCGCCGGACCACCACACGCCGATCATCTTCTCGCGCGGGTAGCCGGTCTTGGCGGCGGACTTGATGGCGGTCGGGTTCATCACCCCCCAGCCCCACAGGATCACGTAGTCGGGTTTGGCCTGACGGATCTGCAGCCACTGCGACTGTTGCTCGTTACCCGGATGGGCGACCGGGATCTTGATCACTTCAAAGCCATGCTTCGCGGCGAGCTTGTCCATGATCGCGTGCGACTCCTTGCCATAGGCCGAGTCGTGATACAGCAGTCCGATCTTCTTGCCCTTGAGCTTGTCCATCCCCCCTTCTTTCATGCCGATGTAGTTCACGATGCCGGACGCCTGCGACCAGTAGGTGGTGACCATCGGAAACACCCACGGGAAGATCCGGCCGTCCGCGGCATCGGTGCGCCCATAGCCGATCGTGACCATCGGAATCTTGTCCTGCGCTACCTTCTCGAGCACCGAATAGGTAATGCCGGTGGAGATGGGCTGGAACACCGAGTTGCCGGTCTCGCCCTTGTTCTTGAGACGCTCGTAGCACTCTACGCCGCGGGCGTTGTTGTACTCGGTCTCGCACTCTTCCCACACCAGTTTCACGCCGCCAACGCCGCCGTCGCGTTCGTTGATCATCTGCATGTAGTCGATCCACGCGCCAAACAGCGCGGAACCACCCGCGGCATAGGGGCCGACGCGATAGCTGGGCAGGCCGATGAACTGCTCGGCGGCGCTGGCATAGCCGCCCGCCAGCAGTCCGCCGATGGTGGCACCCAGAAGTACGGTTTTCTTGAGTTTCATGTAAAGCCTCCTCTTTGTGTGTGGTCCTGCTTTTATGTCGCTCGCCGTCCGGCCGGCACTGCGGTCGGGGGCTGCGGACTTCATGCTAGTGCGGGAAAGGCCAGAGACGCAGCTTTTCCTTGCCGATCTGCCACAAGCGCGCCAGACCGTGTGGCTCGACGATCAGGAAGAAGATGATCATTCCGCCAAAGACGATGAGCTGGAAATTGGAAACGAAGCTCGACGAGACCAGGTCGCCCAGCAGCGACGGCACGAAGTTGTCGAGCAGGATGGGGAGCAGCACGATGAAGGCCGCGCCGAGGAAGGAGCCCATGATCGAGCCGGTTCCGCCGATGATGATCATGAACAGGATCTTGAACGAAAGATCGAGGTTGAAGCCCTCGGGTTCGACCGTGCCGAGATAGGTATAGGCATACAGCGCGCCCGCGACGCCGCAGTAGAAGGACGACACCGCGAAAGCGATCAGCTTGGTGCGCATCGGCCGGATGCCGATCACCTCGGCGGCCACGTCCATGTCGCGAACCGCCATCCATGCGCGCCCGGTACTGCTGCGCACCATGTTCTTGGCAGCCAGCGCAAGCACCACCACCACCGCCAGGGTGAGCATGTATTTCGAGGTCGGGCCATCGAAGACGAAGCCCAGGATGCTGATCTCCTGGGTCGAGATCACGCCCGATGACGAGTAGTTCGAGAACCACGGAAACTTGACCAGCGCCCAGACGATGAAGAACTGCGCCGCCAGCGTTGCCACCGCGAGATAGAAACCCTTTATTCGCAGGCTGGGCAAGCCGAACAACACCCCCACGGCCGCCGCGCACAGCCCTCCCATGACCAACGCCAGCAGGAAGGGCATGCCATCGATGCGCAGCATGAAATTGTAGGCGCCGAAGGCTCCCACGGCCATGAACGCAGCCGAGCCCAGCGACAACTGGCCGGCGTAGCCGGTAAGGATATTCAGGCCCAGCGCCGCCAGGGAGAAGATCAGCACCGGGATGAGGATCGCCTTGAGCCAGTACTGGTCGGCGATCACAGGCACCACTGCGGCAAAGAACACGATCAGCGCCCACACCGCGACCCTGTCCTGGCGGATCGGGAATATCTGCTGGTCGGCCTGGTAACTGGCCTTGAACTGGCCGGCTTCACGATAGAACATCTGTCGCTCCTTCGTCGCTCTGTGAGGAGTGAGGGGTAAGGGGTGAGGTGGCGGCTTTAGACGCGATCAATGTGCTTCTCCCCGAACAAGCCCTCGGGACGCACCAGCAGGAACAGCAGCGCCAGCACGTACGGGAACCACGACTCGATGCCGCCGCCCACGAAGGGGCCGACATAGACTTCGGCGAGCTTCTCGGAGGCACCGATGATGAGGCCGCCGACGATCGCCCCGGGCACCGAGGTGAAGCCGCCCAGGATCAGCACCGGCAGCGCCTTGAGCGCGGTATAGGTGAGCGCGAACTGCACGCCGTTGCGGGCGCCCCAGATCATGCCGGCAATCAGCGCGACGAAGCCCGCGACGCCCCACACGATCACCCAGATATGCTGCAGCGGGATGCCGATCGACAGCGCCGCCTGGTGATCGTCCGCGACCGCGCGCAGCGCCCGGCCGATCTTGGTGTACTGGAACAGCAGCGCCAGCGAGGCCACCAGCACGCCGGCGATGCCCGCGGCGACGAGATCGAACTTCGACACCAGGATGTTGCTGCTCTCCATGAGCCATTCGACCGGCACATCCTCGATGCCCAGGTCGAGGCCGCGCACGTTGGCGCCCCAGACGCCCTGGGCGATGCCCTCGATCAGGTAGGAGAGGCCGATGGTGGCCATGAAGAGCGTGATGTGCGGCTGGTTCACCAGCGGCCGCAGCACGATCTTCTCGGTGAGTATGCCGAGAATGATCATCGACACCAGCGCCAGCGCGAAGGCCAGCCAGAACACCGCGCTGCCGCCCTCCTCCAGCCCGGTCCAGCCGGGCAGGACCTCCTGGAAACCGACGAAGGTCAGGGCTGCAAAGAACACCATCGCCCCCTGGGCGAAGTTGAATACGCCCGATGCCTTGAAGATCAGAACGAAACCCAGCGCCACCAGGGCATACAACACCCCCGACAGCAGGCCGCCGATCAGCACCTCGAGAAAGAACTGCATTGTTGTCTCCTCTTGTCCTTTTCCGGCCGGCTCAGTGACTGGTGCCGAGATAGGCCGCGATCACGTCGGGGTTGGCCATGACTTCTTCCGGGGTGCCGTCGCCGATCTTCTTGCCATAGTCGAGCACCACCACCCGGTCGGAGATGTCCATCACCACGCCCATGTCGTGCTCGATGAGCACGATGGTGGTGCCGAACTGGTCGTTCACGTCGAGGATGAAGCGGCTCATGTCCTGCTTCTCCTCCACGTTCATGCCGGCCATGGGCTCGTCGAGCAGCAACATGCTGGGCTCGGCGGCGAGCGCGCGACCGAGCTCCACCCGCTTCTGCAGGCCGTAGGGCAGCCTGCCGACGGGGGTCTTGCGGATGCTCTGGATCTCGAGAAAGTCGATCACCTCCTCGACCTTCTTGCGATGCTCGATCTCCTCGCGCTGGGCGGCACCCCAGAAAAGGGCGTGCTGCAGCAGGTTGGTCTTCATCTTGAGATTGCGGCCGGTCATGATGTTGTCGAGCACGCTCATGCCCTTGAACAGCGCGATGTTCTGGAAGGTGCGCGCGATGCCCTGCTTGGCCGCCTTGTGCGGGTCCATCTCGTGGCGCGTCTCGCCGTGGAAGACGATGTCACCCTGTTGCGGGTGGTAGACGCCGTTGATCACGTTGAGCATGGAGCTCTTGCCCGCACCGTTGGGGCCGATGATGGCCCTGATTTCGTGCTCGCGAACGTCGAAGCTGATGTCGGTCAGCGCCTTGACGCCGCCGAACGACAGCGAGATCTTCTGCAGGTCGAGGATCACGCCGCCGATGCGACGACCCGTCGCCTGCTGGCCGGCATCCGCCACGGCCATGTCATTGGTCATCATGTCCATTCTCCTCAGGCCGCCTGCTTCGCCGCCTGCGGCGCGAAGGTCTTGACGTCCTCGATACGCAGGTCAGCCGAGATCTTGCCCTCGCGGCCATCTTCATACTTGACCTGGGTTTCGATGTAGCAGCTCGGCTTGCCGCCATACAGCGCATCGACGAGCACCGCGTAGCGATCGGCGATGAAGTTGCGGCGGACCTTGCGGGTGCGGGTCAGTTCGCCGTCGTCGGCGTCGAGTTCCTTGTGCAGGATCAGGAAACGCTTGATCTGCGAGCCGCTCATGCGCGCGTCGGAGGCAAGGTCGGCATTGACCTTTTCGATGCAGTCGCGGATCAGCTCATAGACTGCGTCCTGGCCGGCGAGGTCGGTGTAGCCCGAATAGGCCATGCCCTTGCGCTCGGCCCAGTTGCCGACCGCCTCGAGATCGATGTTGATGAAGGCGGTGACGAAATCGCGCTGGTTGCCGAACACCACCGCTTCCTTGATGAACTGGAAGAACTTGATCTTGTTCTCGATGAAGTTCGGCGCGAACATCGATTCGTCATTGAGCTTGCCGACGTCCTTGGCGCGGTCGATGATCAACAGGTGGCCGTCCTCGTCGAAGAAACCCGCATCGCCAGTCATGAAATAGCCTTCGGCGTTGAGCGATTCTGCGGTGGCGTCGGGGCGCTTGTAGTAGGCCTTGAGCAACATCGGCCCCTTGACCAGGATCTCTCCGTTGTCGGCCAGCTTGACTTCCACATACGGCGCCGGCACGCCGACCGAATCCAGCTTGATCTGGCCGTCGGGCTGCAGGCACACATAGGCGCAGGTCTCGGTCTGGCCATAGAGCTGCTTGAGGTTGACCCCGATCGAGCGGTAGAACTTGAACAGGTCCGGGCCAATCGCCGCGCCCGCGGTGTAGGCGACCCGGATGCGGCTCATGCCGAGCACGTTCTTGAGCGGGCCGTACACCAGCAGGCCGCCGAGCCAGTACTGCAGGCGGTCGCCGGCCGAGACCGGCTTGCCGTCGAGGATGTCCGCGCCGCAGCGCCGCGCCACCTCGAGATACTTGTGGAAGATGGTGCGCTTGATCCAGCTGGCGTCTTCCATGCGGATCATGACCTGGGTGAGCAGGTTCTCGAACACCCGCGGCGGGGCGAAATAATAGGTCGGGCCGATCTCGCGCAGGTCGGTCATCACGGTCTCGCCCGACTCAGGGCAGTTGATGGTGAAGCCGGCGACCATGGCCTGGGCAAAGGAGAACAGGTGATCGCCCACCCAGGCCATCGGCAGGTAGGAGAGGATGTCCTCCCGGTCGGTGAGACGATCGAATTCGGTGCCGCCGCGCGCCGCCGAGATGAAGGCGGTGTGGGTCTGGCAAACCCCCTTGGGCTTGCCGGTGGTGCCCGAGGTGTACAGCATCACCGAGATGTCGTCGCCCGCGCCCTTGGCAATCTCGCCATCGAGAAAATCGCTCTGGTTGCGATCGTGGATGCGGCCCATCTCCTGCACTTCGTCCAGGCCCTTGATGAAGGTCTGGGTGTAGTGGCGCATGCCGCGCTCGTCGTCATAGATCACGTGCTCGAGAAAGGGCACCTCGTCGCGGATCTCGAGCATCTTGTCGACCTGCTCCTGGTCCTCGACCACCGCGAAGCGGATCTCGGCGTCCTGCAGCACATAGGCCATTTCCTGCGCAACCGCGTCCTGGTAGAGCATCACCGGAATGCCGCCGAGACACTGGCAGGCCGCCACCGACCAGTAAAGGCGGGGCCGGTTGTCGCCGATCACCGCGAGCCGGTCGCCGCGCTTGAAGCCCAACTCGGCCAGCCCGCAGGCAATCGCCCGAACGTTCTCGGCAACCTGCGCCCAGCTGTAGGTTTGCCAGATCCCGTATTCCTTCTCGCGCATTGCCGGTCGCGCCGGACGTACCCGGGCGTGATTCATCAGCAATCGCGGAAAGGTGTCGAGCTCGGTGCCGGGCGCAGCTTGCGCACGTGAGTCAGCCATTACCGAATCCTCCTCGTTTGATCCTGTTTGTTTTTTCCGGCCGCCCGGCACAGGCCCGGCTCCGGTCGGCAGGTCATCCCGGACTCCCGCAGGGGCGGGATCCGGGCGCAGCGGCCGCTTGTTCCAGGGTGAGGAGTGTCGCAGCGCATGTTTGCGCAACTGTTTTTCAAATGTACTCAATTATTGCAATCGTGGAGCGGCGTGCACGCCGACGATGACGCCTACATCGGTTAAAGTGGGAACCGCCCCGGACAGCCGGGGGTTTGCACCCATCATTCGGGCAGACGCCGTGACCACACTCAAGACCGTCCTCCGCTACCTGCTGGTCCCATACCGCGCCGCCCGCAAGTGGGCAAACGATCGATGTACCACCTACGCCGCCGCGCTGGCCTATTACTCGGCGTTCTCGCTCGCCCCGGTGCTGGTCATCGCGGTTTCCGTGGCCGGCCTGATCTTCGGGCACGAGGCGGCCAACGGCCGTATCGTCGGCGAACTCGAATCGCTCATCGGCAGCGATGGCGCGAAGCTCATCGAGCGCATGATCTCGGCCAGCTACGCGTCCGGCGAGGGAATTCTCGCGACCCTGATCGGCACGGCAGCGATGCTGCTCGGCGCGACCGGGCTGTTCATGCAGCTCGGCCATGCCTTCGAAGCGATCTTCGGCCGGCCGAGTCGCGGTCGCAGCGCCTGGATGGCCCAGCTGGTGGGGCGCTTGCGCGGCCTCACGGTGGTCATCGGCGTCGGCTTCCTGCTGATGATCTCGCTGGTCGCCAGCGCCGCCATCCTCGCTTTCAGCCAGTACGCCACGCGCGGCGTCGAGGCCTTGCTGTGGCTGGCCTCGCTGCTGCAGGTCGGCATCACGCTGTTCCTGCAAAGCAGCATGATCGCGATCATCTACCGGGTGTTGGTGCCCACGCCGCTCAACCGCCGCGCGCTGATCGTCGGCGCGGTCACCACGGCGGTACTCTTCGAGTTCGGCAAGTGGGCTCTCGGCGTGTACCTCGGTCGCAGCTCGGTCGCCAGCACCTATGGCGCGGCCGGCTCGCTGGCCTTGATCCTGATCTGGGTCTACTACGTCTCGCTGATCATGCTCTACGGCGCCGAGCTCACCTTCCAGCTCAACCGGATCGCGCGGGTGACGGCCCGTCCGCCGCGGCCGATGCCGCCACCCCCACCGGTCGTCGCCGAGCCCATCGACCCGGCCGCGCCGGCGCTCCTGCAGGTCCTCCCGGGCATGCCCCTGCCGGCCGACGCGGACGAGACCCCTGCCCGCCCCGGGTCGCGCACCGGTGGCTGGTTGCGCACCCTGCTGCGCCGCTGAGGGTATCGGCTGGCGCCACCGCGCGGCCCGTCTCGCCATACCTGCCGTGCCGCGCGTGACCGCCCCGCGGGGCGAGCCGATGATGGCATTCATCCCGACTGCGCAAAGGACTCAACCATGCCACAACTCGAGCGACACCACCTCGACGAGGCCGCACAGGCCGGCCTGATCAGCGGCGCACAGGCAAGTGCCCTGTGGTCATTCCTGTGCGAACACGCCCCCGCCCCGGTCGCGGGACACGCCACCTTCTCGCTCTCAAATGTCCTGCACTACCTCGGCGGCATGCTGGCAATCGGCGCGATGTCGATCTTCATGACCCTGGGCTGGGAACAGTTCGGCGGCGCGGGCGTGTTCTTCATCGCCCTGCTCTACTTCGCCATCGCCTGGAAACTGGCGACCCGTCTCGAAGCGCAGCGGCAGGCGATCCCCAGCGGCATCATGGCCACCTTTGCACTGGTGCTGGTGCCGCTCGCGGTGTGGGGCCTGCAGCAGGCGCTGGGGCTGTGGGCAGAGGGTCTGCACACCGAGCACTATCGCGAGTATCACAGCTTCATCGACTGGCGCTGGACCACCCTCGAGCTGGCCACCCTGGCGGCCGGCGCGCTGATGCTGTGGCGCTGGCGCGCGCCCTTCCTGCTGATGCCGATCGCCCTCACGCTGTGGTACATGAGCATGGACCTGGCGATGCTGCTGATCGAGCCCGGCGCAGCGGCACGGTGGAGCGAAGCGGCGTGGACCTTCCGCAAGTGGTTCTCGGTGTGCTTTGGCGCCGTGATGCTGCTGCTGACCCTGCTCGCCGAGCTGCGCCGCCGATCGGCGCGCGACTACGCCTTCTGGCTGTATCTGTTCGGCCTGATGG
Organism: Zoogloeaceae bacterium; assembly: GCA_024235595.1. Lineage (GTDB taxonomy): Bacteria > Pseudomonadota > Gammaproteobacteria > Burkholderiales > Rhodocyclaceae > Cognatazoarcus. The sequence goes on from JACKMC010000015.1 coordinate 26,435, forward strand.
CCTTCTGGGGCGGGCTCACCTCGCTGGATTCCGGCTCACTCGGTGGCAAGCTGGTCTACCTCGCCATCAACCTCGCCCTGGTCCTCGGCGGCGCCGTGCTCGGCCGGCGAACCTTCACCGTGTTCGGCGCGATCGGTGTGGCGATCGTGCTCGGCGACCTGTCGTACTACTACTTCCGCGACTCCTGGCTGTTCCCCATCGCGCTGTCGGCCATCGGCCTGGCGATCGTCTATCTGGGAATCTGGTGGAATCGCAACGAGGCACGGATCGCCGCATCACTTCACGCAATCCTGCCGGCCCGGCTGCGCAAGCTGCTGCCCTGAAGGCGGCGAGTTGCATGAGCCGGCATCGTGCCGGCTCAAATCCCCTGCAACCTGCCGGCCTTCGCGCGGTCCATTGCTGAGTCGCATGCGGGTCCGGCCACTGCCTGGCCGCATGGCATTGACCGAGCGATTCACTGCCTTGCCCGCCTTTGCAGGAGCACCCGATGTTCGGCCTCACAGCGCTGGAACTGGCTCGCACCCAGTTCGCATTCACGGTTTCCTTCCACATCCTGTTCCCCGCCATCACCATCGGGCTGGCCGCCTATCTGGTGGTACTCGAAGCGCAATGGCTGCGCACCGCGCAGACGGTCTATCGCGATCTCTATCACTTCTGGTCCAAGGTCTTCGCCCTCAATTTCGGCATGGGCGTGGTGTCGGGCCTGGTCATGTCCTACCAGTTCGGCACCAACTGGAGCTTCTTCTCGGAGTTTGCCGGCAGCGTCACCGGCCCGCTGCTTGCCTACGAGGTCCTCACCGCATTCTTCCTCGAAGCCGGTTTTCTCGGCGTGATGCTGTTCGGCTGGAACCGGGTCGGCCCCGGCCTGCACTTTCTGGCCACCACCATGGTGTCGATCGGCACACTCATCTCCACCACCTGGATCCTCGCCTCGAACAGCTGGATGCAGACCCCGCAAGGCCACGAGATCGTCGATGGGCGGCTGATCCCGGTCGACTGGCTGGCGGTGATCTTCAACCCCTCCTTCCCCTACCGGCTGGTGCACATGAGCCTCGCCGCCTTTCTGGCCACGGCGCTGTTCGTGGCTGCCTCGGCGGCCTGGCATCTGCTCCGGGGTCGAAGCACGCCGGCGATCCGCAAGATGATGTCGATGGCGATGTGGATGGTGCTGGTGGTGGCGCCGCTGCAGGTGGTGGTGGGCGACTTTCACGGCCTCAACACGCTCGAGCACCAGCCCGCCAAGCTCGCGGCCATGGAAGGTCACTGGGAGAACCACGAGGGAGAAGGGGTGCCGCTGATCCTTTTCGGCTGGCCCGACATGGCGCGCGAGGAAACCCGCTTTGCGCTCGAGATTCCCCGCCTCGGCAGCCTCATCCTCACCCACAGCTGGGACGGACAGTTTCCCGGACTAAAGGAATTCCCCCCCGAGGATCGCCCCAATTCGACCATCGTCTTCTGGTCCTTCCGGGTCATGGTCGGGCTGGGCATGCTGATGCTGCTGCTCGGCGCCTGGAGCCTGTGGCTGCGCCGCACGGGTTCGCTGTTCGAATCGCGCGCCTTCCTGCGCTTCGCCCTATTGATGGGGCCGGCTGGACTGGTAGCGATCATCGCCGGCTGGTTCACCACCGAGATCGGTCGCCAGCCCTGGGTGGTCTATGGCCTGCAGCGCACCGCCGATGCGGCCTCGCCACACGGTGCGATGCCGCTGGCCATATCGCTGGCGCTCTTCATCGTCATCTACTGCGCGGTCTTCGGCGCGGGCATCGCCTACATGCTGCGACTGGTGCGCAAGGGCCCGGGCGCGCACGAGGGCGGCCCCGAGCACGGCGGCGAAGCCGCTCCGGGCCATCCGATGCGCCCCTTGTCGGCGGCTACCGCCGAAGATTCCGGCCTCGCGCCGCGGCGGAGCTGAAACCATGGGTATCGACCTCTCGCTGATCTGGGCGGTGATCATCTACTTCGGCGTGATGATGTACGTGATCATGGACGGTTTCGATCTGGGTATCGGCATCCTCTTTCCCTTCGTGCCCGATCGCCACGACCGCGACGTCATGATGAACACCGTCGCCCCGGTCTGGGATGGCAACGAAACCTGGCTGGTGCTGGGCGGCGCCGGCCTGCTGGCGGCGTTTCCGCTTGCCTATGCGGTGGTGCTCAGCGCGCTCTACCTGCCGCTGATCTTCATGCTGCTGGGGCTGATATTCCGCGGCGTGGCCTTCGAGTTCCGCTTCAAGGCCCACGACCATGAGCGCCACTGGTGGGACAAGGCCTTCATCCTCGGCTCGGTCTGCGCCACCTTTTTCCAGGGGGTCGCGCTGGGCGCCTATATCGAGGGCATTCCGGTGGTGGACAAGGCCTTCGCCGGCGGCCCGCTCGACTGGCTGGCGCCTTTCCCGCTGTTCACCGGCGCCGGCCTGGTGGCAGTGTACGCCGTGCTCGGCAGCACCTGGCTGATCATGAAGACCGAGGGCGAACTGCAAGCGGCGATGGTGAGAATCGCCCGCCCGCTGGTCTGGGGCCTGATCGGCTTCATCGTCGCCGTGAGCATCTGGACGCCGCTGGCCCACGCCGGGATCGCCCGGCGCTGGTTCTCGTGGCCCGACATGCTGTGGTTCGCGCCCGTTCCGGCGCTCGTCGCGCTGTGCACCTTCGCCCTGCTGCGGGCCCTGAAAGGCGAGCCCGACAGCGGGCCCTTCATCTACGTGCTCGGCCTGATATTCCTCGGCTACACCGGGCTCGCAATCAGCATCTGGCCGCAGATCATTCCACCCGACATTTCCATCTGGCAGGCCGCAGCCCCCCCGCAAAGCCAGGGCTTCACGCTGGTCGGCGCGCTGCTGATCATCCCCTTCATCCTCATGTACTCCGCCTGGTCCTACTACATCTTCCGTGGCAAGGTCCGGCGCGGAGACGGCTACCACTGACCGTGGCGAGGCATGAAAATCGACCGACGGGCCGCCTCAAGCGGTTCGGCTGGTTCGTCGCAATCTGGGCCGGCAGTGTATTGGCGCTGGGGGTGGTCGCAGTCCTTTTCCGGCTATTGATGGACCTGCTGGGGCTGGGCGGCTGAGCGCCTGGCCAGTCATCGACCCCGCAGCCGGAGCCGATCGCTGCGGCCAGACTCCAATCCAGCGACATCGAAGATCTGGCGATGGAATTCCGAGTGACCTGCCTTCCTCGATCTGGCGCGCGATTGAAGCACAGGCTCATCGACGGTGCTGAACGGCGCGCTCGTCTTACGCGGCTGCAATCGCGGTAATCAGCCCGCCTGCACCCCGCGAGGATGGCTGGAGCCGTGCGCGCGGCCGGGCACGCTTGTCAAGAGGGCGGCAAGGCCTGGGGACGAGACAAAAAAAACGGCGCCCGAGGGCGCCGCGAATTCCTCTTGGGAGAGGGAGGGAGAGAAAGCGGGAGGGCACTCGCCCTACATGCTGCGGCGGTACTGGCCGCCGACCTCGTAGAGGGTGTTGGTGATCTGGCCCAGCGAGCAATGGCGCACCGCCTCGACCAGCACATCGAAGACGTTGCCGTTCTCTATCACCGTCTGGCGCAGTTTGGCCAGCCACCTGGCCGACTCACCCGCGTTGCGTGCCTGGAAGTCGGCCAGGCGCTTGAGCTGCGACTGCTTTTCTTCCTCGGTCGAACGGGCCAGCTCGATCTCCTGCTGTTCGCCGCTGCCCTTGGGATTGAGGAAGGTGTTGACGCCGATGATCGGGTAGGAGCCGTCGTGCTTCTTGTGCTCGTAGTACATCGACTCCTCCTGGATCTTGCCGCGCTGGTAGCCGGTCTCCATCGCGCCGAGCACGCCGCCGCGGCTGGCGATGGCCTCGAACTCCTTGAGCACGGCTTCCTCGACCAGATCGGTGAGCTCGTCGATGATGAAGGCGCCCTGGTTGGGGTTCTCGTTCTTGGCCAGGCCCCACTCGCGGTTGATCACCAGCTGGATCGCCATGGCGCGGCGCACCGACTCTTCCGTCGGGGTGGTGATCGCCTCGTCGTAGGCGTTGGTGTGCAGCGAGTTGCAGTTGTCGTAGATCGCGATGAGTGCCTGCAGCGTGGTGCGGATGTCGTTGAAATCCATCTCCTGGGCATGCAGCGAACGGCCCGAGGTCTGCACGTGGTACTTGAGCTTCTGGCTGCGCTCGTTGGCGCCGTACTTGTTCTTCATCGCCACCGCCCAGATGCGGCGGGCGACGCGGCCGATCACCGAATACTCGGGGTCCATGCCGTTGCTGAAGAAGAAGGACAGGTTGGGCGCGAAATCATCGATGTGCATGCCGCGCGCCAGGTAGGACTCCACGTAGGTGAAGCCGTTGGAGAGCGTGAAGGCCAGTTGGCTGATCGGGTTGGCACCGGCTTCGGCGATGTGATAGCCGGAGATCGACACCGAGTAGAAGTTTTGCACCTTGTGGTGCACGAAGTACTCCTGGATGTCGCCCATCATCTTGAGCGCGAACTCGGTCGAGAAGATGCAGGTGTTCTGGCCCTGGTCTTCCTTGAGGATGTCGGCCTGCACCGTGCCGCGCACGCTCGCCAGCGTCCATTCCTTGATCTTCTGGTATTCGTCCTCGGTCGGCTCGCGGCCGTTGTCGGCGCGGAACTTGGCCACCTGCTGGTCGATCGCGGTGTTGAAGAAGAAGGCCAGGATGATCGGCGCCGGGCCGTTGATGGTCATCGACACCGAAGTGGTCGGCGCGCACAGGTCGAAACCGTCGTAGAGCACCTTCATGTCGTCGAGCGTGGCGATCGAGACGCCGGAGTTGCCGATCTTGCCGTAGATGTCGGGGCGCAGGTCGGGGTCGCAACCGTACAGCGTCACCGAGTCGAAGGCGGTGGACAGGCGGTGCGCCGGCATGCCTTCGGAGACGCGCTTGAAGCGGCGGGTGGTGCGGAAGGCGTCGCCCTCGCCGGCAAACATCCGGGTGGGGTCCTCGCCCTCGCGCTTGAAGGCGAACACGCCGGCAGTGAAGGGGAAGGAGCCGGGCACGTTCTCCTTCATCAGGAAGCGCAGGCTCTCGCCTTCATCCTCGAAATCGGGCAGCGCGACCTTGCGGATCTTGCTGCCGGAGAGCGATTCGCTGGTGAGCTTGGTGCGGATCTCCTTGTCGCGGATCTTCACCACGTACTCGTCGGCGGCGTACAGCGCCTTGGTGGTCGGCCACTGCTCGAGCAGCTTCTTCGCTGCGGGGGTGAGTTCGCCGTCCTTCCAGTCGATGAGCTCATCGAAGTGTTCGCCGGGCTTGCCGCATTCCGCGAACAGCGCCTTGGCGACCCGCAGCGACTGGCGCTCGCGGGCAATGCGGGCCTGCTGGGCGGTGTGCTTGTGGTAGTCGCGCACCGAGTCGGCGATCTCGGCCAGGTAGCGGATGCGCTCGGGCGGGACGATCGCCCGGCCGGCCGACGATGACTTGACCGCCACCTTGGGCAGCTTGCCGGGCCTGGCCTTGAGGCCGAGGCCCTGCAGGGCCGGGAACATCGCCTGGTAGAGCGCGGTCACGCCGTCGTCGTTGAAGCGCGCGGCCATGGTGCCGAACACCGGCATCTCCTCGGTCGGCGTGCCGAACAGCTCGCGGTTGCGCTGGTACTGCTTGCGCACGTCGCGCAGCGCGTCGTCGGCGCCCTTGCGATCGAACTTGTTGATGGCCACGAAATCGGCGAAGTCGAGCATGTCGATCTTCTCGAGCTGGCTGGCGGCGCCGAACTCCGGCGTCATCACATAGAGCGACAGATCGACGTAAGGCACGATCGCGGCGTTGCCCTGGCCGATGCCCGAGGTCTCGACGATCACCAGGTCGAAGCCGGCAAGCTTGCAGGCGGCGATCACCTCGGGCAGCGCGGCGGAGACCTCCGAGCCGGTGTCACGGGTGGCCAGCGAGCGCATGAAGATGTTCTCGTGCTCGATCGCGTTCATGCGGATGCGGTCGCCCAGCAGTGCGCCGCCGGTGCGCTTGCGCGAGGGATCGATGGAGATGATGCCGAGCTTGAGCTTGTCTTCCTGGTCGAGGCGGAAGCGGCGCACGATCTCGTCGGTAAGCGAGCTCTTGCCCGCCCCGCCGGTGCCGGTGATGCCCAGCGTCGGGGTCTTGGTCTTGGCAGCGGCCTCCTTGATGGCGGAGCGCACCTCATCGCCGTAGTTGCCGTTCTCGAGCGCGGTGATGATGCGTGCCAGCGCCCGGCGGTCGCCGGAGGCGAGTTGCTTGAGCACCTGGTCGGCCTTGGTGGGCGCGGCATGGCCGAGGTCGAAGTCCGATTGGCCGACCAGATCGTTGATCATGCCCTGCAGGCCGAGCGTGGCGCCGTCGGCCGGCGAATACAGCCGGGTCACGCCGTAGTCGTGGAGTTCCTTGATCTCGGAGGGCACGATCACCCCGCCGCCGCCGCCGAACACCTTGATGTTCTCGCCGCCATTGGCCTTAAGCAGATCGATCATGTACTTGAAGAACTCGACGTGGCCCCCCTGATAGGAGGTGATCGCGATGCCCTGCACGTCCTCCTGCAATGCAGCCTTGACGATCTCGCCGACCGAGCGGTTGTGGCCGAGGTGAATGACCTCGCAACCCGTGGACTGGATGATCCGGCGCATGATGTTGATCGAGGCGTCATGGCCATCGAACAGGGCCGCTGCGGTCACGAAACGGACCTTGTGCTTCGGCTTGTAGCTCACCAGTTTCTTGGCGTCGCTCAGGTTGGTCATTTGGATCTCCCCCGTCAGGTGCATGGTTTTCTAAATGGTAGAGGGCGACGGCAGTATTCGCCATTGCTCTTCGAGACGCCAATCGTGCAAAATCCGCCAATGTTCTCTAAACCCGCCGGCGGACACCGGCGCGCCACTCGATGAACCCGACTTCACCCGCCATGGTACCGCCGCGCCCCGGCAATGCCGCCAGAAGCCCGCGAAATTCCGCCACCGTTGCCACGGGTTTCGTGAGCGGCATGCTCTCGGGCATGCTCCGGCACGGTCGCGACCCGACACCGCTGCTCGCCGCAGCCGGCATCGAGCTTGCAGACTCTGCCACCAGAGTCCCGGTCGACCGCTATGCACGGCTCTACAACCTGGTAATCGACGCCCTGGCCGACGAAGGTTTCGGCCTGTTCTCGCTCCCTATGCGACCGGGTGCCTTCGAATTCCTCTGCCGTAGCATGCTCGGCGCCAGCGACCTGCGTGAAGCATTGTGGCGGGCCCAGCGTTTTCTGGCACTCGTGCTGCCCGACCTCTCGATAGCGGTGCGCAGCTCCGTGCGGCACGCGGAGCTCGAGATCAGCGAGACCCGGCCGCTGGGCCTCGCCTACGCCGACCCCGTCCGGGTGTTCGCCTTCGAGTGGCTGCTGCGCCTGCTGCATGGCCTCGCCTGCTGGTTTGCGGGACGCGGCCTGGCCCTCGATGCGGTGCGCTTCCCCTACCCCCGCCCGGCCCATGCCGCGGACTATGCACTGGTCTACACCGAGCACTCTTCGTTCGACGGCGAAGTCCTGCAGGCGCAGTTCAGGGCCAATCTGCTCGACCTGCCACTGCGTCGCGACGAGGCGGCGCTGAACGCCTTCCTCGAAAGCGGACCGGGCAAGATCAGCATGCTGTATCGACGCGACCGCGAGGCCGTGTTCAGGGTCCGCGACCTGCTTCGCGACGCGCTTCCCGACAACCTCTCGCTGGAGGATGTCGCGCACCGGCTGCACATGTCGCCGCGCACCCTGCACCGCCGTCTCGAGGAGGAAGGCTCGGGCTTTCGCGCGATAAAGGACGCAATCCGGCGCGACATCGCGCTCTCGCGACTTACCAAGACCGGGCAACCGATCGCCACCCTGGCGAGCGACCTGGGCTATGCCGACGCATCGGCCTTCTACCGCGCCTGCGTGGGCTGGACCGGGCTCTCGCCGGAGCGTTTCCGGCGCCGCCTGCAACAGGGCAACGGAGGCGATGAGGGCAGCCCGGTGCGCGCGCGGCCGCCATCGGGCTAGAATCCGGGGTCGACGGATCGCACCGAGACGATCCGCATGAGGAGAGCAACCGCAACCATGCTGCGCAATGCCAATCGTGCAAGCGGCTTGTCCGCGAGCCCGCCCAAAGGCCTGAGTTCCGAAGAGCTGCGCCGCTACGATCTGCTGCTCGCCGGACTGGACCTGCTCGATCAGGCCGTCGCCGTCTTCGATGCCACGCCGAAGCTGGTCACCTGGAACAAGGCGATGCTGCGCCTGCTCGACTTTCCCGAGTCGCTGGTGCGGGTCGGCACGCCGTTCGAGGATTTCGTGCGCTTCAACGCCGAACGCGGCGAGTACGGCAGCGGCGACATGGAGAAGCTGGTCGCCGACCGCATGGCCTCGGTACGCGCCTTCGAGCCCCATCACGCCGAACGCACCCGCCCGAACGGCAAGGTGTTGTCGATTCGCGGCGTGCCGATCCCCAACCTGGGTTTCGTTTCACTCTGGACCGATGTCACCGAGCAACGCCATTACGAGCGGGTCATCGAAGAGCAGAATGCGGCCCTCGAGGCGCGGGTGCAGGCACGCACGGCCGAGCTCGAGCAGTCCAATGCCAGCCTCGCGCGGGCCAACGCGGAGATCGATCAGATCGCGGCCGCGCTGCGCAAGAGCGAGGAGCGGCTGCGGCTGATCCTCGACTCCATCCCGGCCCTTGTCGCGCATGTGGATGCCGGCCAACGCTACCGTTATGCCAACCGCGGCTATGCGGCCTGGTTCGGCCTGAAGAAGGAAGAGATCGTCGGGCGCAGCGTATCCGAGGTGTTCGGTCCCGAGGCCTATGCCGTGGTGCGGCCCTATCTTCGCGAAGCGGCGCAAGGCGAACGGGTGAGCTACGAGTATTGCCGCCGCAATGCCCAGGGACGCACGGTGCATGCCCGCAGCGTGGTCGTGCCCGACGTGTCGGTGGAAGGAGGCTTCCAGGGCTATTTCGTGCTGTCGGTCGACATCACCGAACAGAAGGCGAGCGAGGCCGCACTGATCCAGGCCCAGAAGATGGAGGCCGTGGGCCAACTTACGGGCGGGCTCGCCCATGACTTCAACAACCTGCTCACCATCATCATCGGCAACCTCGCCGCCCTCAAGGACAAGCAGGGCGCCACCCCGGACGAATACCTCGATCCGGCGCTGCACGCGGCCCGCCGGGGCGCGGAGCTGATCCGCCGCCTGCTGACTTTCTCGAGGCGCCAGACGCTCGAGCCGCGCGCGGTCGATGTCGGCGCGATCGTGCGAAACATGCTGCAGTTGCTTTCGCGCTCGATCACCGAGTCGATCACGGTCACCACGGAGATACCCGAAACAGCGATCTACGCGATGGTCGACCCCCATCAGCTCGAAAATGCGCTCGTAAACCTGGCCATCAATGCGCGGGACGCGATGCCCGGTGGCGGCAAGCTGAACATCCGCATTTCCGAACGCACCATCGACCCCTCGATTGCGCCACTGGTGGAGGTGCCCGCAGGCAGGTATGTACAGTTCGATGTCGCCGATACCGGCAGCGGCATCGATCCGGCCTCTCTGCCGCGCGTGTTCGAGCCGTTTTTCACCACCAAGCCCTTCGGCGCCGGAAGCGGCCTCGGGCTGTCGATGGTCTATGGTTTCCTTCGCCAATCGGGTGGCAACATCCGTATTCTCAGTACCCCCGGCGAGGGCACCAGTGTGCGCTTCGTGCTACCACGCTGCGAAGCCCCGATCGAGCCACGCCAGGCAGCCGGGGCGACGAGCGAACAGGCGCCCGGAGGCGGCAGGCTGGTACTGCTGGCCGAAGACGAACCCGAGGTGCGCCGGGTGATCCGCATGCAGCTCGCCGAGCTGGGCTTTGCGGTGCTCGAGGTTGCAAGCGGGATCGAGGCGCGCGAGATGCTCGAAGAGGTGGACGGCATCGAGTTGTTGATGACCGACATGGTGATGCCCGGCGGCATTGGCGGGCGGGAGCTTGCCGAGGTCGCCAGGAAGTGCCGCCCCGGTCTTCCCGTGCTGCTGATGACCGGCTATGCGAGCGACGCCGTGACGGGTGACCGCAGCCAACTCGGCCTGCCCGTGCTAAGAAAGCCATTCGACGGACAAGCACTGCGCAATGCATTGAGGCAACTGGATTCGCAGATGGAGACAGGCACAAAGTGACACCCCAGGAGCAAGGCACGACACTCATTCAAGTCCTCGAGGACGAAGCCGAGATCGGCCGCCTGATCTGCAGCACGCTTGCCGATTACGGCTTTCGCTGCGAACTCAGCGGCACCGGCCGGCAGTTTCTGGCCCGTAGCAGGTTGACGAATCCCGACCTGTGCATCATCGACCTGGGACTGCCCGACATGGACGGCATGCAGGTGGTGCGCGAGCTGCAGGAGAAGCAGCCCTGCGCCGTGCTCATCCTCACCGGACGCAACGACGTCACCGACCGGGTGCTCGGCCTCGAGCTCGGCGCCGACGATTATCTGGTCAAACCCTTCGAGCCACGTGAGCTGGTCGCCCGGGTGCGCTCCATCCTGCGGCGCTACCTCAAGGCGCCGGCAGACGCCTTGCGCAGCGACGGCCCAAGGATCGCCCGCTTTGCCGGCTGGCAGCTTGACGTCCAGCGCTTGCTGCTGAACGCGCCGGACGGCCGTGAAGTGCATTTGTCCACGGCCGAGGCGGCCCTGCTGCAGAGTCTTCTCAGAAGCCCCAACAAGATCCTGAATCGCGAACAGCTGCTGGGCGATCGCGACGTCGATCCCTTCGATCGCAGCATCGACGTCCGCATCTCACGGCTTCGTCGCAAGCTCGAGGAAGATCCGCAGAGCCCCCGCATCATCAAGACGATCTATGGCGCGGGCTATATGTTGACGACGTCAGTGTCCTGGGAGTGAGGCTTTCGGAGTGCAAAGCAAGTCGCCTATAATTATGAATTCTTAATCCAAGACATATGGAGCCCACCATGGCAGATCGTCCCTTCAAGATCCTCGGTATCCAGCAGATTGCAATCGGCGGCCCCAGCAAGGCGCGGCTCAAGACCCTGTGGGTGGACATGCTTGGGCTCGACGTGACCGGCAATTTCGTTTCCGAACGGGAAAACGTCGATGAAGACATTTGCGCCATCGGGTCGGGCCCTTTCAAGGTCGAGGTCGACCTCATGCAGCCGCTCGATGCCGACAAGAAGCCCGCGGTCCATGCCACCCCGCTCAATCATGTTGGACTATGGGTCGACGACCTTCCCAAGGCGGTGGAATGGCTGTCGGCCAATGGCGTGCGCTTCGCGCCCGGTGGAATCCGCAAGGGCGCCGCGGGCTACGACATTACCTTCATGCACCCGAAAGGCAACGACGAGTTCCCGATCGGCGGCGAGGGCGTGCTGATCGAGATGGTCCAGGCACCACAGGAGGTCATCGACGCCTTTGCCCGCATGGGAAGCTGAAGGCATGAAAATGCCGAAGAGCCCTTGCGGCGCCTTCGGCATTCTCGCATCCGACGCGGCGGCGCCTGCTCAGAGCTGGCGCGCCGCAAAGGTGTCGCAGCTCGCCACATTGCCACTCTGCATTCCCTGTTTGAACCACCGCACCCGCTGCGCCGAGGAGCCGTGCGTGAAACTGTCCGGCACCGCGTAGCCCTGCGCCTGCTTCTGCAACTGATCATCGCCAATTGCCGAGGCCGCATTCAGCGCTTCTTCGAGATCGCCCGATTCAAGCACCTGTCGCGCGCGATCGGCATGATTCGCCCACACCCCAGCCAGGCAGTCGGCCTGCAGTTCGAGCCGCACCGACAACTGGTTGGCCTCGACCTCGCCAACCCGTTGCCGGGTGGCCTGGACCTTGTCGGATATGCCCAGCAGGTTCTGTACATGATGGCCGATCTCGTGGGCGATGACGTAGGCCTGGGCAAAATCTCCGGGCGCTCGAAAGCGGCTGCGCAACTCATCGTAGAACGACAGGTCGATATAGACCTTCTGGTCTGCAGGGCAATAGAACGGTCCCATTGCAGCCTGCCCGACGCCGCAGGCGGTTCGCGTTGCGCCCGTAAACAGGACCAGCGTCGGTTCGACATAGCGCTGGCCGCCGGCGCGGAAGATCTCGCCCCAGGTCTGCTCGGTGTCGGCCAGCACCATGGAGATGAAGCGTGCCTGCTCGTTTTCGGCTGCGGGCCGCCCGGCCGGTGAGACCTGGGCCGGCGGCTCGGACATCGTCGAGGCCTGGTTGAGCACGATGCTCGGATCGACCCCGAAATACATCGCCACCAGCGCCAGCACAATGGTGCCGATACCGATCCCCTTGCCACCGACTCGTACGCCACGGCCACTGCCACTCGCACCCCTGCGGTCCTCTACGTTCTGGCTTTCACGTCCGTTCTCGAAACGCATCCCGTTCTCCTCGAATCCTGCGCGCATTCTGGCACAGCCCGGCGCGAAGGCCAGAGCCTGCGCTGCCAAGCTTGGTCAATTGAAGCATGAATTGACCTTTCCCCCGGCCAAAAACGCGAAACGCCCGCGATGCGGGCGTTCCGGCGTTCAGCCAAGGCGCGTTCGAGCCTTCAGTCGGGCTCCGCCGCGGCGTCGAGTCTCTCCGCCCTGAGTTCCCGATACTCCTGCTCGTAGAAGAACTCGGTCTCGGCGAAGGCCGGCTCGAGGTGATCAAGCCAGGTCGCGTCGGCGTCGTAGCGGGCGAAGAAGGGTCTCTGCACCCAGTCGGGGTTGCGTCCCTGGATGAAACGCAGGGCCAGCACCTTCTCGCCGTTGACCTCGGTGACGCCCTGGATCTCCACCTTGCCAGGGCTTGCCGACATCGACGGTCCGCGCGCGGTGCGGGCAAGTCCCGAGACCTGCTTCATGGCATCACGATAGATTTCCCAGGCGCGGACCAGCGGCACTTCGAAATAATTGCGTGCACCGGTGTCGCGCTCGACGAACATGTAGTAGGGAACGATCCCGAGCCTGACCTGCATCTTCCACATCTTTGCCCATACCTCGGCATCATCGTTGATATGGCGAATCAGCGGCCCCTGGGCACGGATCACCGCCCCGGTGCTGCGCACCCGCCGGATCGCAGCACGTGCGGCCGGGGTGTCGAGCTCCTTCCAGTGGTTGTAATGGGCCATGATCGCGACATGCTTGCCAGCCATTACCATGCGCTCGAGGAGATGCATCAGGTCGTCCGAATCTTCCGCACTGTGGAAGCGATACGGCCAGAAGCTGAGCGCCTTGGTGCCGATACGGATGGTCTGCACATGGTCGAAATCCGGGTGCAAAAGCGGCTCGAGATAGGCGGCAAGATGGCGACTCTTCATCACCATCGGATCGCCGCCCGTAACCAGCAGGTCGCTCACCTCGGTGTGGGTGCGCAAGTAGTCGTGCAGCGTCTCGGCCTCGGAGCTGGCGATCTTGAGATCCTTGTCGCCGATGAACTGCGCCCAGCGGAAACAGAAGGTGCAGTAACTGTGGCAGGTCTGCCCCTGGCTGGGAAAAAAGAGCACCGTTTCGCGGTACTTGTGCTGGATGCCGTCGAGTCGCCTGCCGGCCTCGTCGCGCGGCATGTTCATTTCCATCTGGTCCGCCGGGTGAGGATTGAGTTCGTTCCTCACTTCGCTTGCCGCCGCCTCGACTTGCGCCTTGTCGGCGCCCTGCGCCAATAGTGCGGCGATGCGATCGTAGTGCTGCGGCAGGAGCATGCCCCGCTGCGGAAAGGTGAGCTGGAAGATCGGGTCGGCCGGCACATTGCTCCAGTCGATCAGTTCGTCGATCACATACTTGTTTACCCGGAACGGGAGCACGGTCGACACCACACGCATCTCGAACCGCATTGCCTCGGGAAGCCGCGCCAAGGGCTCGATCCTGTCGAGGTCGCGCTGGGTAAACACCTTGAAGGGCATCGGCCCCGAGTCGTTGCCCACTGCTTGCAGGCTCGTCCCCTTGCGATCCAATCCCTGAGATTGAAAGCTCATCGTGCTATCTCCTTTGCTGACTGCTGGCTCTGGGCCATGCGCACTCCGGTTCATTCACCCACGTCCTTGGACTGATAGGGAATGGCTCGTGCGCTTGATTCGGAAGCAGCGACTGTTGTCGTCAGAGTTTGCGCAGAACGCGCATAGTCGCTGCTGGTGCGGCCGCGTCCGGGGTGACGTAGCCCTGTGTGCCACCGAAGTATATTTCGGCAAACATATTTGCGCAAATCAATTTTGCGGTATGACCGCCAAACAACCGCACGAGTTCATCGCCGAAACAAAAAAAGGCCCGCTTGCGCGGGCCCACTCCCTCGACAGGCACCGACGCCATTGGCGACCGGCCTCCCTCCCATCGAACGAAAAACCGTTTCTCGAGCATCCCGTCACAGGCGCCCGTGGCGCCCTCAGGTTTGCTCGTACTAGATCACTCGAACTCGATGATCATCTCGTCCACCGCGAGGCTGGCGCCTGCTGCGGCGAGGATGTTCTTGACCTTCCCGTCCTGCTCGGCCTTGAGCACGTTCTCCATCTTCATCGCTTCGATCACCGCCAGCTTTTCGCCAGCCTTGACCTCCTGTCCGATATGGACCGCGATTTCGCGCAACAGCCCCGGCATCGGGGACAGCAGGAAGCGCGACATGTCGGGCGGGAGCTTCTTGGGCATCAGCGCCAGCAGACGCGCAGCGCGCGGCGTCATCACCATGGGCTCCACCTGCAGACCGAAATGCGAAACGCGGTAGCGCAAGCCCCTGCGTTCGATCTGCAGGCAGATCGGCTCACCATTGATGGTCGCGTTGAAGATCAGATCGCGGAAGGTCCAGTCGGAACGGATCTCGTAGCGCTTGTCGCCGCAGGTGAAAGCCTTGCCGCCCTCGATATCCTGCACCTCGAGTTCGTAGTTCTTGTCGCCCATCAGCGCCACCCACTTGCTCGCCACGCGTCGGCCATGGCCCTGCAACTGGTGTGAGGTCTGCACTGCGCGCTCGATGTAGCGCAGGCGCGCAAAGGTGGCAACGGCAGCCAGCAGGGTCGGATCATCGTGTGGAACCATCGAGGCATCGAACCCCTGCGGATACTCCTCGGCGATGAAGCCGGTGTTGAACTTGCCCGAACAGAAACGCGGGTGCTGAAGCAAAGCTGCCTGGAAGGGGATGTTCGAGCCGATGCCGCGGATCACGAAGGCGTTGAGCGCATCGCGCATCAGGCGAATCGCGTCGTCACGGTCCTTGCCGTGCACGATCAGCTTGGCGATCATCGAATCGTAGAACATCGAGATCTCGCCGCCCTCGAACACCCCGGTATCGACCCGTACGCCATTGCCTTCAGCCGGCGGCTGGAACTTGACCAGGCGCCCGGTCGAAGGCAGAAAGCCGCGGAACGGGTCCTCGGCGTTGATGCGGCACTCCATGGACCAGCCGTCGAGCTTCACATCCGCCTGTGTCATCGGCAGTTTTTCCCCGGCCGCGACGCGGATCATCAGTTCGACCAGATCGACACCGGTGATCAGCTCCGTGACGGGGTGCTCGACCTGCAGCCGGGTATTCATCTCCAGGAAGTAGAAACTCTTGTCGGCGCCGACCACGAACTCGACGGTACCGGCCGACTCGTACTTTACCGCCCGGGCAAGCGCGACCGCCTGCTCACCCATCGCCTTGCGCATTTCCGCATCGACGAATGGCGACGGCGCCTCTTCGATGACCTTCTGGTGGCGGCGCTGGATCGAGCAGTCGCGCTCGTTCAGGTAGACATAGTTGCCGAACGAATCGCCCAGCACCTGAATCTCGATGTGGCGCGGCTCGAGCACGTACTTCTCGATGAACACGCGATCATCGCCGAACGCGTTCTTCGCCTCATTGACGCAGGAGGAGAAGCCTTCGAAGGCCTCCTTGTCGTTGAAGGCGACGCGCAGGCCCTTGCCGCCGCCGCCGGCCGAAGCCTTGATCATTACCGGGTAACCGATCCCCTTGGCGATCTCGACCGCCTGCTCGGGACCGGAGATGGCCTCGTTGTAGCCCGGGATGGTGTTGACCTTGGCCTCGAGCGCCAGCTTCTTGGATTCGATCTTGTCGCCCATCTTGCCGACCGAGTAATGCTTCGGTCCGATGAACTTGATGCCCTCCTCTTCCAGCCGACGCGAGAACTCGGCGTTCTCCGACAGGAAGCCGTAGCCGGGATGCACTGCCTCGGCGCCGGTCTGCTTGCAGGCGGCGATGATCTTGTCCATCACCAGGTAGGACTCCTTGGAGGCGGCCGGGCCGATGCACACGGCTTCATCGGCGAGTTCCACATGGAGCGCGTCCTTGTCCGCCTCCGAATGGACCGCCACCGTGGCGATACCCATCTTGCGGGCCGTCTTGATAACGCGGCAGGCGATTTCCCCGCGGTTTGCAATCAGAATTTTCTTGAACATTTTGCGTTCCCGGTGAGCTGTGAGGCGCTGGGAGGAGGCAAGACCTGCCCGGCGCTCACTCAATCAGTTTCTCGTTTGTCCCCAGGCATCGGCGTCCGACACCCGGCCCGACACGACCCCCCGCTCAGAGCGGGATGTTGCCGTGCTTGCGCCACGGGTTGTCGATCTGCTTGTCCTTGAGCATCGCCAGCGAGCGGCAAATGCGCTTGCGCGTTTCATTCGGCATGATCACGTCGTCGATGAAACCGCGCGCCCCGGCCACGAAGGGATTGGCGAACTTGGCCTTGTACTCGGCCTCGCGCTCGGCAATCTTCTCCGGATCGCCCTTCTCGTCGCGGAAGATGATCTCCACCGCCCCTTTCGGACCCATCACCGCGATCTCGGCCGAAGGCCAGGCGAAGTTCACATCGCCGCGCAGGTGCTTCGAGCTCATCACGTCGTAGGCGCCGCCGTAGGCCTTGCGGGTGATCAGCGTGACCTTGGGCACGGTACACTCGGCGTAGGCGTAGAGGAGCTTGGCCCCGTGCTTGATGATGCCGCCGTATTCCTGGCTGGTACCCGGCATGAAGCCAGGCACGTCCACCAGGGTCACCACCGGGATGTTGAAGGCATCGCAGAAGCGCACGAATCGCGCGGCCTTGATCGAGCTCTTGATGTCGAGGCACCCCGCCAGCACCAGCGGCTGGTTGGCGACGATGCCGACGGTCGAGCCTTCCATGCGTGCCAGGCCGATGATGATGTTCTTGGCATAATCGGGCTGGAGTTCGAAAAAGTCGCTGTCGTCGACGATCTTGAAGATCAATTCCTTCATGTCGTACGACTGGTTGGCGTTGCTGGGCACCAGGGTGTCGAGCGACTGATCGAGCCGGTCGGCGGCGTCGTCGCAAGGCACGACCGGCGGCTTGTCGCGGTTGCTGCCCGGCAGGAAGCTGATCAGCCGGCGGGTCATCATCAGCGCTTCGACGTCGTTCTCGAAGGCGAGGTCGGCCACGCCGGACTTGGTGTTGTGGGTCACTGCGCCACCGAGCTGCTCGGCGGTGACCTCTTCATGGGTCACGGTCTTCACCACTTCGGGGCCGGTGACGAACATGTAGGACGAATCCTTGACCATGAAGATGAAGTCGGTCATCGCCGGGCTGTAAACCGCACCACCCGCGCAGGGGCCCATGATCAGCGAGATCTGCGGAATCACGCCGGAGGCCATCACGTTGCGCTGGAACACGTCGGCATAGCCGCCAAGCGAAGCCACACCTTCCTGGATCCGCGCGCCGCCGGAATCATTGAGGCCGATCACCGGCGCACCGACCTTCATCGCATGGTCCATGACCTTGCAGATTTTCTCGGCCTGGGTTTCCGACAGCGAGCCCCCGAACACCGTGAAGTCCTGCGAGAAGACGAACACCAGCCGGCCATTGACCGTGCCGTAGCCAGTCACCACGCCATCGCCCGGGACATGTTCGGCATCCATGCCGAAATCGGTGCAGCGGTGCTCCTTGAACATGTCCCACTCTTCGAAACTGCCGTCATCCAGGAACAGCTCGATGCGCTCGCGGGCGGTGAGCTTGCCTTTGGCGTGCTGCGAATCGATGCGTTTCTGGCCCCCACCGAGGTGAGCCTTCTCGCGCTTCTCCTCTAACTGGCGAATGATGTCATTCATGGAATGTCCTCGTTGTGTCGATTGCGGGAGCCGCACGGGCCCCGGTTCTTCTTTCAGCCCAGATAGCCGAGCAAGCGCAAGGCTGCGGATGCAGGCGTGCTCTGCCCGTCTTCCACCGCCTGGCAAAGTGCCGGCAGGTTCTTCTTTACCGCCGGGTGGTCGCGAAAACGCGCACGCAGCCCGCTGTCTATCATTTCCCACATCCACGCCAGCGCCTGGTGACGCCGCTTGCCCTCGAACTCGCCACTACGCTGCATTGCCGTCCGATAGCGCTCGATCTCGGCCCAGAAAGACGCCACGCCATCGTTCTTGAGCGCCGACAGGGTGAGCACCGGTACCGTCCAGTTCGGGCTCGCCGGCCTGAGCATGTGCAAGGCGCTCTTGATCTGCGCCTTGGCCATCTGCGCGGCCCGCGGGTCGATGTCCGCCTTGTTCACCACGATCAGGTCGGCGATCTCCATGATGCCCTTCTTGATTGCCTGGAGATCATCCCCGGCATTGGGCAACTGCAGCAGACAGAATATGTCGGTCATGCCCGCAACCGCGGTCTCGGACTGGCCAACGCCTACGGTTTCGACGATTACCACCTCGAAGCCAAAGGCCTCGCACAACAGCATCGCCTCGCGCGTCTTTTCGGCAACGCCGCCGAGACTGCCCGACGACGGGCTCGGCCGGATGAAGGCCGAGGTCGATTGCGACAGGCGCTCCATTCTCGTCTTGTCTCCGAGGATGGAACCGCCGGTGAGCGACGAGCTCGGATCCACCGCAAGCACGGCAACCTTCAGGCCCCGGTCGATGAGATGAAGCCCGAGCGCCTCGATGAAGGTCGATTTGCCGACACCGGGCACGCCAGAAATACCCACCCGCATGGCCCGCCCCGAATGCGGCAACAGTGCCTCGAGCAGCGCAGTCGCGCGCTCCCGGTGCTCGGGCCGACGGGACTCGATCAAGGTGATGCTCTTCGCCAGCGCACGCAGGCGACCGGCCAGCACGCCCTCGGCGAGCGCCTGATCTTCAGCGGATAGGGGGGTATGCAAGGCGTTCATTACCAAACCAGGAGCGGCGGCCCGACAGGCCGCCGAAGTCGGATGAATCGATTACTTGCCACGCGCAGCGCGGATCTGCTTGAGCACTTCACGCGCCGAGGTCTGGATCGGCGTGCCCGGGCCGAAAATCCCCTTGGCACCGGCCGCGTAGAGCGCATCGTAGTCCTGGGCAGGAATGACACCGCCGACGAAGACGATGATGTCGTCCGCGCCCTGTGCCCTCAGGCTGTCGATGATGGCCGGCACCAGGGTCTTGTGACCCGCCGCCAGGCTCGAACAGCCGACCGCGTGGACATCGTTCTCGACCGCGTGGCGTGCCGCCTCTTCAGGCGTCTGGAACAACGGGCCGACGTCGATATCGAAGCCCAGGTCGGCAAAGGCCGAAGCGACCACCTTGGCGCCCCGGTCGTGACCATCCTGACCGAGCTTCGCGATCATGATCCGCGGCCTGCGGCCCTCTTCGGCAACGAAGGCTTCGATGTCGGCCTTCAAGGCTTTCCAGTCATCCATCTCTTCCACCACTGCACCATATACACCGGACACCGACTGCGGGTTGGCACGGTAGCGCCCCCACACCTTTTCAAGGGCATCGGAGATTTCGCCCACCGTAGCCCGCACGCGACTCGCCTTCACCGCCAGATCCAGCAGGTTGCCCTCGCCACTCTCGGCGCAGTGGGTTAGCGCCGCCAGCGCCGCCTCGACCGCGGCGGCGTCGCGCGAGCCGCGAATCTGCTTGAGCCGCGCCACCTGGGATTCGCGCACCGCATGGTTGTCGATATCGAGGATCTCGATCGGATCCTCCTTGGCCAGCTTGTACTTGTTCACCCCGACGATGACGTCCTTGCCGGAATCGATGCGCGCCTGCTTGTCGGCCGCGCATTCCTCGACCTTCATCTTCGCCCAGCCGGACTCGACCGCCTTGGTCATGCCGCCCATGCCTTCGATTTCCTCGATGATGGACCAAGCCTTGTCCGCCATCTCCTGGGTCAGGCTTTCCATCATGTAGGAGCCGGCCCAGGGGTCGACCACGTTACAGATGTGGGTCTCTTCCTGGATGATGATCTGGGTGTTGCGCGCGATCCGCGCCGAGAACTCGGTCGGCAGGGCGATCGCCTCGTCGAGCGCGTTGGTGTGCAGCGACTGGGTGCCCCCGAACACCGCGGCCATCGCCTCGATGGTGGTACGCACCACGTTGTTGTACGGATCCTGCTCGGTCAGCGACCAGCCCGAGGTCTGGCTGTGGGTGCGCAGCATCATCGACTTGGGATTCTGCGGGTTGAACTGCTTCATGATCCGCCACCACAGCAGGCGCGCGGCGCGCATCTTGGCGATCTCGAGATAGAAGTTCATGCCCACCGCCCAGAAGAACGACAGGCGACCGGCGAACTTGTCCACGTCCATGCCGCTGGCGATGCCGGTGCGCACGTACTCGAGGCCGTCGGCAAGCGTGAACGCGAGCTCGATGGCCTGGTTGGCGCCGGCTTCCTGGATGTGATAGCCGGAGATCGAGATCGAGTTGAACTTCGGCATGTGCTGTGCGGTATAGCCGAAGATGTCGGCGATGATCTTCATCGACGGCTTGGGCGGATAGATATAGGTGTTGCGGACCATGAACTCCTTGAGGATGTCGTTCTGGATGGTCCCCGAGAGCTTGTCCTGCGACACGCCCTGCTCTTCGGCGGCGACGATGTACCCCGCGAGAATCGGCAGCACGGCACCGTTCATGGTCATCGAGACCGAGACCTTTTCGAGAGGAATGCCGTCGAAGAGGATCTTCATGTCCTCGACCGAATCGATTGCAACGCCGGCCTTGCCGACATCGCCCAGCACGCGCGGATTGTCCGAATCGTAGCCGCGGTGGGTCGCCAGGTCGAATGCCACCGAGACCCCCTGGCCGCCTGCTGCCAGCGCCTTGCGGTAGAAGGCGTTCGAAGCCTCGGCCGTGGAGAAGCCCGCGTACTGGCGGATGGTCCACGGACGGACCGCGTACATGGTCGCCTGCGGGCCACGCAGGTAAGGCTCCATTCCAGGCAGGGTATCGGCGTACTCGAGGCCCTTGATGTCGGCTGCGGTGTAGAGGGGCTTGACCGAAATACCTTCGGGCGTGATCCAGTTGAGCGCCTCGAGATTGCCCCCCGGCGCGGATTTTGCGGCGGCTTTTTCCCAGGCGCTCATCTCGGGAAGCGGAAAACGGGGAGTACTTGCAAGCGACATGACAAAAACCTCTCCAATGGGATACGTCGGGCGCACCACGCTGATCATCGGTTCACACCACGGTTTGCTGCAACGACTGCGACGCGATCACGCGTCCTCGGGGCACCGTGGGACCTAACCTTGACTTGTGTGTCAGGGCAGATAATACTTTATCCATAATTATGAATGCAATAGCTGTCTGGAGGCAGGAAAAACATATGAACGGCAACCGGATTGCTCCCTTGGCGCTTTACCAGGAGGTCGCCGAACGACTGCGCGAACGAATCTTTGCGCACGACCTGCCGCAGGGCGCCTGGATCGACGAGCAAGCGGTCGCCGAGCAGTATGGCATCTCCCGAACCCCGCTGCGCGAGGCCCTCAAGGTGCTCGCATCCGAGGGCCTCGTTACCCTCAAGCCGCGCCGCGGCTGTTATGTTACCGAGATATCCGAGCGCGATCTCGACGAAATCTTTTCGGTCATGGCGCTGCTCGAAGGCCAGTGCGCCGCGGATACTGCCCGCAAGGCAGGCAGCGGCGACCTCCGCGCCCTGCAAGCACTTCACGACAAGCTTGAAGCGGCGGCCGAACGCGGCGACATCGAAGGCTTCTTCGAGTCAAACCAGCTCTTTCATGCGAAAGTTCAGGAGATCGCCGACAATCGCTGGCTCGAGCAGGTTATCGGGGACCTGCGCAAGGTGATAAAGCTCTCGCGCCACCATTCGCTTTTCAGCGAAGGCCGACTCGAGCAATCGCTCATCGAGCATCGCCTCATTCTCGCAGCCTTCGCCGCGCATGATCCCGAGCAGGCGGAGCAGCGGATGCGCGAACACATCACCAGCGGCCGCAAGGCCCTCGCGCGGATCGCCGCGGCGCGCAGCGAGGCGGCTTGACTCCATGCACGGCCAAGCTCGGCTCGGGCGTCAATAGGGTTGGCCGAACAGCAGGTAGTAGCGGACGACGTCCGCCTCGGGCGAATAGCCCGCACCCAGATATAGCGGCCCGAGCACCGTGTCCGCGCCGACGAACAGCGACACCGAACGCCTCACGCCCTCGTCCGCCCCACTCGAGGCATAGGCCTTGAGCTTGGCCCATTCGTAGTCCGCCCCGATATACACGCCACGCCCGAGCGCTTCCGGCAGCTTGGTCATGCGTCGATAGTAGGCGCTGCGGGCATACACGGTCTGATCCGCCCAAACCTCCCCGTAGCGGTAACCGGAGAGCCGCAACGGCCCGCCCAGCAGGGTGCGGGCCACGGGCGGCAGATCGCGGTCGGGACTGCCGCTTGCGCTGAACTGGAAAAGCAAACTGTGACGGCCCCTCGAAACAGCGGTCTCGGCAGCGAGCTCGGAAAACAGATAGTCGAGATCACTGCCGTAGTCTCCCGAGTGGCGCTCCAGCAGGAAGTTCGCAGCGTAGCCGGAGCGCGGAAAGAACGGGCTGTCGAGCTTGTCGATCGCGCCGGAAAGCCGCAGCCAGCCGGTATCGAGGTCGAGCGCCGGATATAGGTCGAGGCCGGACAAGACCTCGGTACGGGTCGAACCCTTGCGGACACCAAGGCGAACCTCGCCCCAGGCCCCAACCTCATAGCCCAGATCGATGCCGGCCTCGAACTCGCGCACCTTGTAGTCGGAGAGCTTCTTGCCACCCACGTAGACCGGCACCGCCCGATTCGACACTTGCGCCGTTGGCGCGACAAACCACGAAGCGCCCAGGCCGAGCGGCTGGTAGAGCTCGCCACGGAGCCTGTTGGTGGTGCCGATCTGCAAATCCACGTTGAGCCGACCGCCCCAATCATTGAGCCAGCGGCGGGAGAATCCTGCATAGAGTCCGACCGCCCCGCTTCCTTCGAAGTCGGCGAACAAGCCGCCGCCGAAACGCAGAAAATTCGGCCCCCAGGTTTTGTCGGCAGCCTCGATCCGCAGGCCTCCGCGATTGCCTTCCCTCACCAGGCTGTAGCGCAGCCGCTCGAGATCGCCGCGACTGTAG
Organism: Zoogloeaceae bacterium; assembly: GCA_024235595.1. Taxonomy (GTDB): domain Bacteria; phylum Pseudomonadota; class Gammaproteobacteria; order Burkholderiales; family Rhodocyclaceae; genus Cognatazoarcus. The sequence continues at coordinate 49,608 of JACKMC010000015.1, forward strand.
AGTTCGTCGATCTCCTCTTCCAGCGCCGCCGTGTCCAGCGGCTTGCCGATGTGGCCCGACAGGCCCGCGCTGATCGACTCCGACGGCACGTATCGCAGCCCGCTGACCGTTACGCTGTCGATGATCGGCGCAGGGCGCCGCCACCTGGCCAGACGCTGCGCCTGCCAGCGCCCGAACGTCTGTTGATCGACCGAGAACGCGGCGAGAGAGGCCGCCGCCTCCCGCGCCGCGCGCTCTCCCATCGGAATCGTGTCGAGAACCCGGTCAAAATCCATCGAGGTGATGTCGCCGAGTTCCACCTGAACCAGCGCGTCGCGCTCGCCGAGCCGCTCGAGTTGTTGATTGACATTCTGCTCGAGCGCCAGATTGATCGCCTGCAGCACGATCTCGGTGGCCGAGGTAAGCCTGTCCCTGCGGCTCGGCGGGGTGCCGAGATTGATGGCGATGACCCGGTCGCCGCACAGGGAGCGCCCCACATCGACTGGCAGGTTCTGCACCAGGCCGCCGTCGACCAACAGTCGCCCGTCGTCCTCGATCGGCAGGAACACGCCCGGCACGGCCATGCTGGCCCGCATCGCGCGCCACAAAGGGCCCTTGTCGAGGACCACCATCGCGCCCGTCTCGAGATCGGTGGCGACGGCACGGAACGGAAGCGCGAGCAGGTCGAAACTCGACATCACCTCCGACTGCCCGGCGAGACCCTGGAGGAAGCGATCCAGCGCCTGCCCCGACACCGCGCTCTGCGGCAACAGGACACGGCCATTGCCATAGCCCATGACGATCGCCGAGCGGTTGCGCACCGCATCCTGCTTGTCGCGGAATGGCTGGCGCTCGCGCGGTACGCTGTTGGCGAACATCGCCTCCCAGTCGGCGGAGCGCACCCGCTTCTCCATTTCGGCAACACTCAGACCGACCGCGTAGCCTGCCCCGACGATCGCCCCCATGCTGGTTCCGACGACGCAATCGACGGGAATGCGCATCTCCTCGAGCACCTTGAGGACCCCCAGGTGCGCCACGCCGCGGGCGCCCCCACCGGACAGCACCAGCGCGACACCCCCGCCTTGCGCGGGTGCAGCAGAAACAGGGGCAAGCAGCGCGCACAGGGCCAGCGCAAGGGTCGGCAGACGCCAAGACATGGGGAGCAGGGGATTGATTTCGAGCCCCCGATGGTACCGCGCCATGCGCGTGACACAGCCATTCCCGCCCCGGCCGCGGCTCGAATTCATCCGCTATGATGCTATCGGTACACAATCGCCGCACGATCCGGGCCAGCCCGTGCCCGCTCGATTCGCGGCTTCGCACCCAATTCGGAGAGGTCGATGGCAGGACACATCAACATGGCGCGCGAACACGACATCGCGCTCATCACGCTGGACAATCCCGACAAGCTCAACGCGGTCGACTCCGAAATGTGGTCCGCGCTCAAGCAGGCCATGGATACCGCAAACGCCGACCCAGGGCTGCGTTGCATCGTGCTCGCCGGCGCGGGAGACAAGGCCTTCGCAGCGGGTGGCGACATCGAGGAATTCCTCACCGTGCGTGCCACGGTGGAGCAGGCCCTGCACTATCACGACGACCTGGTGGCCGCGGCCCTCGACGCGATCCGCAACTGTCCGATTCCCACGGTTGCGGCAATCCACGGTGCCTGCATCGGCGGAGGGCTCGAGATCGCAGGCTGCTGCGACATCCGCATCGCGGGCAGCTCAGCGCGCTTCGGCGCGCCGATCAACCGGCTGGGCTTCTCGATGTACCCCGGCGAGATGGCCGGCCTGCTCGATCTGGTCGGTCCGGCGGTGCTGCTGGAAATCCTGCTCGAGGGGCGAATCCTCGATTCGACGGAGGCGCTCGCCAAGGGCCTGCTCACCCGTGTCGTCGACGACGATCGTCTCGAGCAGGAAGCCCGTGAAACCGCCTTGCGGATTGCCTCGGGAGCCCCCCTGGTGGCGCGCTGGCACAAACAGTGGGTGCACCGCTTGAACGGTCGTGGCCCGCTGAGCGACGAGGAAAAGCGTCGTGCCTTCGATTTCCTTGACACCGAGGATTATCGTGAAGGCTTGTCCGCCTTCCTGGAAAAGCGCCACCCGCGCTTTCAAGGCCGCTGATTAGCCGCCCCGCGTGGGGCGGTTCAGGCGCCGAACACGCTGTGCAGCATCTTCAGGCTCAGCAGCATCAGCAAACCGGCAAAGACCTTCTTGAGCGCCCCGACCGGCAGGGTGTGGGCCAGCCGCGCGCCCAGCGGTGCCGTAAACATGCTCACCGAGGTGACCAGCACCAGCGCCGGCAGGTAGATGAAGCCGGCGGTGTATTGCGGCATCCCCTCGGCCCCCCAGCCATTGACCACATATCCGAGGGTGCCGGACAGCGCGATCGGCAGGCCGATCGCCGCGGAGGTGCCGATCGCGTTCTGCATCTTCACGTTGCACCAGGTCATGAACGGCACCGACAGCGAGCCCCCGCCGATTGCGACCAGCGCCGAAACGCCGCCGATTCCCAACCCCACTCCCGTCATCCCGAGCGCGCCGGGCAGATCGCGGCTGGGTTTCGGCTTCACGTTCAGCAGCATCTGTACCGACACGTAAGCCATGAAGCAGACGAAGAAGATCGCCAGCGGTCGCGACGGAACATGTGAGGCGATGAAGGTTGCGCCAAAGGTTCCGATCAGGATGCCCGGGGTGATGAAGCGCACCACCTTCCACAACACCGCGCCGTGCCGGTGATGCGAGCGCAGGCTGGAAACGGAGGTCATGACGATGGCGGCCATGGAAGTCCCCAGCGCCATATGCACCAGGTTCTCGGGCGGAAAGCCCTGCGCCACGAACAAGGTGGTCAGCATCGGCACCATGATGCCGCCGCCACCGACACCCAGCAGCCCCGCGAAGAACCCCACGAATGCGCCCAGCAGCGGATAGGCGAGCCACCACACATCAAAGTTCATCTTCTTTCAGCCCCAGCAGTGTCTCGACGATGAAGCGCCATTCTTGCGGATCGACCGGCGTGATCGAAAGGCGGTTTCCCCGCGCGAGGACCCGCATATTGGCCAGTTCGGGCCGACTGCGCAACTCGGGCAGGCCCAGCAGCCGGGTCTTCGTCACGAAGCGCACGTCCACATTGAACCAGCGCGGCTTTTCGCGCGATGCGGAGGAATCGTAGAAACGGCTCTGCGGATCAAACTGGGTCTCGTCCGGGTAGGCCGGGCTCGCCACCCGGGCAATGCCCGCGATGCCCGGTTCGGGACAGCTCGAATGATAGAAGAGAAGCGGGTCGCCGACCGTCATCTGATTCATCATGAAGTTTCGCGCCTGGTAATTGCGCACCCCGTACCAGGCAACCGTGCGCTCGGGCATCGCCGCAAGATCGTCGATCGAGCAATCGTCCGGCTCGGACTTCATCAACCAGTAACGCATCCTTGACTCCCGCCCAAATGCGGTACTGTATATCACCCTTCAACCCCTCGGCCGCCGCCATGGCGCAATCGCCCCACGCCCCTGGATCGGCCCGGACCAGCATGAGCCTGTGCCTCGCAAGCGGTGCCCTGATGACCAAGCTCGCGATCTCCGCGTTCACCCTGAGCTGGATGCATTCGATCGAGAAAATCCAGTGGGAGGAAGACTGGCGGATCGCCGGCCACGTGCTGGTGCTCGACGAAGCGCGAATCCGCGGGTCGGGCGCCGGCATGGATCCACCCGACGGCGCACGCCTCGAAGAGGGCGTCTGGCACTACCGGGTGAGCCGTGAGCTGGCGGCCCTGGAACTCGCCCACTCGCCCTATACCCCAGGCTATAGCCTTTGCGCCGACGGGACTTGCCAGCCGCTCGCCGGCTATCTGGAGGGTCTGCCCCCGATCGCGTCCGTCCACCTCTCGCCCTGCGACTGACGCCGCAACCCGGCCGATTGCGGATCGCGGGTTTGGCGCGGGCGCACAAAAAGGAAAGAGGCGCGAAAATTCGCGCCTCTTTGTGTGGTCCCCCGCATGTGCCGTGCCGGTCGGCATCCTGAACCGTAGTTCAGGGAGGTCGCTTCCCTTCCGTATCAGGCATACCCGACTGGGGGCACGCACACCAACGGTTTCTATAGTCCGCAACCCAGACACGTAGTCATTGGTTCAAGGAATCTACGACCAACTCGAACACCGCAGGGGATTGATCGCTTGTTCTGTAGTGCTGCTCAGAAGAGCTTTTCCTGCTGTCCCAGAACGCCATCGAGGCGTGCGTTGACGAGACCGATTCTACGCTTCAAGGCCGGCATGTCAAACCCGCCTGTCCGCTGAAACTGGAGGTACTCGTGAGCGATATTGAGCGCCGTCATCACCGCCAGCTTTTCCCCCGCGGAGTTGGTCTTTGCCGCCAGGTCATTGAGCCGGCCGTCGAGGAACTGCACCGCCTCGAGCAGGCCCTCACGCTCTTCGGGCGGGCACGACACCCGGTATTCGCGCCCCAGCAACTTGATATCGAGAGTGTCCATCATGAAACCTGCGGAAGTTGTTCAAGCACTTCGTCGATGCGGGCCGCAGCGTTGTCGACCTTGGCCTCGAGGCGACGATTGGCGCTCTCGAGTTCGGCCACACGGGTGCGCAGGGCACGGTTCTCGGACTTCTCGGCCTCGAAGAGGCTGACGAGTTGTTCGACCTGTTGCTCAAGTTTGCTGATTTCGGCGTCCATGGCGGGAAATGGTAGAGAGGCCACACAGGGCGGTCAAGCGCGCTGATCGAATGCCGTGGCGATTGGCGCGGCACGCGGCGCCGCAAAGCCCGAAACCCACTGCGCCAGGATGTCGAGCCGCAGCGAGTCCTCCACCGCATCGGCGAGTCGCTCGAGGTCCGTCTCGCGGCGCGCGGCAATGTCGACGCTTGCGATCTCCCCCGCCCCGGCCCAGCCCAGCAGGGCAGACAGCGCGGCCGGCGAATCGAGGAGCCCGTGGGCATAACAGGCGGCGACCTGGCCGTCCGTCGAGACCGCCCCGTCGAGGCGCCCGTCGTCGAAACGCAGCAGCGCGCGCGCGGTGTCCGGGCCTCGCGTCACGCCCATGTGGATCTCGTAGCCTTGCATCCGGGCCCCGCCGCCCACAAGCAGCTCGCCATCCACCGAGGAGAGGCATTTTTCGCGCGCGAGCTCGGTCTCCACCTCGAGATGGCCAAGGCCGGCCATGCTCCCGGGAGCGCCTTCGACACCAAGGCGATCGTGCAAGCGCCGGCCGAGCATCTGGTAGCCGCCACAGATACCGAGCAGCTTGCCGCCGTAGCGAAGGTGGCGCGCGATCTCCGCCTCCCAGCCCTGCTCACGCAGCCATGAGAGGTCGGCCTGCACGCTCTTGGAACCGGGCAGCACGAGCAGATCGGCGGGCGGAATGCGCTGGCCCGGGCCGACCCAGCGAAAGTCGACCTCTGGATGCAATCGCAGCGGGTCGAGATCGGTATGGTTGGAGATGCGGGGATAGACCGGTGCCACGACGCGGATTCTTGCTGCGACCTTTTCGGCCCGCGCATCGCCGAGTGCGTCTTCGGCATCGAGGAAGAGCCCGTGCAGGTACGGCAGCACGCCAAGCACCGGCCGCCCGGTGCGCGCTTCCAGCCATTCGAGACCGGGCTCGAGCAGCCCGACATCGCCGCGAAAGCGGTTGATCACGAAGCCTTTCACGCGCGCCTGCTCGGACCGGCTGAGCAGCTCGAGCGTCCCCACCAGGTGCGCGAACACGCCCCCCTTGTCGATGTCGGCAATCAGGATCACCGGGCAGTCCACCGCTTCGGCAAAGCCCATGTTGGCGATGTCGCGATCGCGCAGGTTGATCTCCGCCGGGCTGCCCGCGCCTTCGACCAGCACCGCGTCATAGGCCGCGGTGAGGCGTTGCCAGCTCTCGAGCACGGCCGACATCGCGCGCGGCTTGTAGTCGTGATAGTCCCGTGCGGACAGATTCGCCACCACCTTGCCGTGAATGATGACCTGGGCACCGATGTCGCTCGCCGGCTTGAGCAGGACCGGATTGAAATCGGTGTGCAGCGCCACCCCGGCGGCCAGCGCCTGCAGCGCCTGGGCGCGTCCGATCTCGCCGCCATCGGGCGTCACCGCCGAATTCAGCGCCATGTTCTGCGGCTTGAAGGGCGCCACCCGCAGGCCGCGCCGCGCGAGCACCCGCGCGAGCCCTGCGACCAGCGTGCTCTTGCCCGCATCGGAAGTGGTGCCCTGGACCATCAAGGTGGCTGCGCTTGTCATGAAGTAGAATGCCTGCTTTCCTGAATGCCGCGGATTATCGCACGCCGTCACGCGCCCTCCGCCGCCATCCCGATGCTTGCCGACACGCCCTTCCTCTTCGTTTTCATGGCCTTGCTGGGCGGGGTCGCGCTCGACCGCATCTTCGGCGAAGCACGTCGCTGGCATCCGCTGGTGGGCTTCGGCCGCTTCGCATCCGCACTCGAGGCTCGCCTCAACGGATCGCAGGCCATCGGCGCGCGCGAACTGCAGCTTCGCGGCTTGCTGGCATGGCTGCTCGCGGTGCTCGCCTGGGTGGTCGCCGCATCCCTGCTGCGCAGCATCGGCCCTGTGATCGGCTGGCTGGTCGACGTCTCGCTGCTCTACCTCGCGCTCGGCGGCCGCAGCCTGGCCGAACACGCCGAGGCGGTGGCGGCTCCCCTTGCCAGCGGCGATCTGGCCGAGGCACGCCGGCGTGTCGGCTGGATGGTGTCGCGCGACACCGCGCAACTCGACGAGCGCGGAGTCGCCCGCGCGGGCGTCGAATCGGTGCTGGAGAACGGCAACGATGCGGTGTTCGGGGCCCTCTTCTGGTTCCTGGTCGCAGGAGGCCCGGGGGCCTTGCTGTTTCGCCTTGCCAACACGCTCGACGCGATGTGGGGTTACCGCAACCAGCGCTTTCTCGACTTCGGCCGGGCCGCAGCCCGCATCGACGACCTGCTCAACTGGGCCCCGGCCCGCCTCACGGCGCTCAGCTACGCCCTGCTCGGTGCAACCAGCCGCTCACTGGCCTGCTGGCGCGCGCAGGCGCCGGCATGGGACAGCCCCAATGCCGGCGCGGTGATGGCCGCAGGGGCGGGCGCGCTCGACGTGCAACTCGGCGGCAGCGCGGTGTATCACGGCAGGCTCGAAGCGCGGCCGCCACTGGGTGCCGGCATGCCGCCGGACGCAGGGACCATCCGCCGCGCGATCCGGCTGGTCGCTCACGCGACGAGGCTGTGGCTGGGCGTCGCCGCACTCGTCGCACTGGCGAGCGTGCTGAGCCATGCTTGAGCATGGCGGACGCCGCCGCGAGGCGGCAGCGCGTTTTGGCATTGCGCTTGCCGACTGGCTGGACCTGTCCACCGGCATCAACCCGCGCGGCTATCCGCCTCCCGCCGTACCTTCCGAACACTGGCTGCGCCTGCCCGAGGAAGACGACGGCCTCGAGGCCGCAGCCGCGGCCTACTACGACAGCACCGAACTGCTTGCGCTTGCGGGTTCGCAGGCCGCGATCCAGGCACTCCCGCGAGTGCTCTTCCCTGCCACGAAGCGGCCGCGCATCGGCATCCTCGCGCCAAGTTACGCGGAACACGCCCGTGCCTGGCGGACTGCCGAGCTCTCGGCGTTCGGCCCGGCAGGCATCGACGAGGCCATCGCGCATGTCGACGGATTGCTGCTGGTCCACCCCAACAACCCCACCGGCCACAGGTGGCCGCCCGCGCAGCTGCTCGCGTGGCACGAACGGCTCGCCGCACGCGGCGGCTGGCTGGTGATCGACGAAGCCTTTGTCGACACCACTCCCGAGCTCAGCCTTGCCGCGCACGCCGGCGCGCCCGGCCTGGTGATCCTGCGCTCGCTGGGCAAGTTCTTCGGCCTCGCCGGGCTGCGGGTCGGTTTCGTCCTTGCCGCGCGCCCGGTGCGCGATGGGCTGCGCGAGGCACTGGGTCCATGGACGCTGAGCGGACCGTCCCGCTTCGTGGCCACCCGCGCCCTGCTGGATACCGGCTGGCAGCGCGAAACGCGGGCCCGGCTCGAAGCCGAGGGCAAGCGCCTCGAGCGGCTGCTCCTCGAATGCGGCCTGGGTCGCAGCACGGGCTGCAGCCTTTTCCGCTACGTCGAATGCAGCGATGCATTGGAACTCCACCGCGCACTCGCGCAACAAGGCATTCTCGTGCGCCTGTTCGATCGACCCGCGGCCCTGCGCTTCGGGCTGCCCGCCGATGAACGCGAATGGACGAGGCTCGCGGCTGGCCTGCACGCGCTCGCCCGCAACAGGATCCGTATTCCCACATGAACGAGCACTGCCTGCGCTTCGCCGCCACCATCGGTCTCCTGCTGCTCGCCTCGCACACCATCGCCGCGCCGATCAGCGTGATCGACGACACTGGCCGCAACATCTCGCTGGCCGGCCCGGCCAAGCGCATCGTCAGCCTCGCCCCGCACATCACCGAGCTTCTCTACGCAGCCGGCGCCGGCGATCGCGTGGTCGGCGCGGTGGCCTACAGCGACTACCCCGCGGCCGCCAGCACCCTCCCCAGAGTGGGTGGCTACAGCGCGATCGACATGGAGGCCGTCGCCGCCTTGCGGCCCGACCTGGTGATCGCCTGGAAGAGCGGCAATCGCGACGCGCATCTCGAGCGCTTTGCGGCGCTCGGCATCCCGGTGTTCGTGAACGAACCTCGCTCCATGGACGACGTGGCGCGCTCGCTCGAGCGGATCGGCACCCTCGCCGGCACCGGAGAGACAGCCAAAGTGGCGGCCAGCAGCTTCCGCGAGCGGCGTGACGAGCTCTTCGCCCGCTATGCCAGGCGGCCCCCGGTGCGGATGTTCTACCAGATCTGGGACCAGCCGCTGATGACCATCAACGGCAAGCACCTCATCTCCGACGTGATGCGGCTTTGCGGCGGCAGCAACGTATTCGCCGGGCTCGACCAGCTTGCCCCGCGCATCGGCACCGAGGCGGTACTCGCCGCCGACCCCGAGGCGATCGTCGCCAGCGGCATGGGCGATGCCCGCCCCGAGTGGCTCGACCGCTGGCACAAGTGGCCGCAACTCACGGCCGTCGCGCGCCACAACCTGTTCTTCATTCCGCCCGAGATCATGCAGCGCCACACCCCACGCATTCTCGACGGTGCCGAGCGGCTCTGCGCACAGCTCGAGAGCGCCCGCAGCCGTCGGCCGGAGCGCACACGGTGAGCCGCCTGCCGCAGCGCATCGTGTGCCTGTCCACCGAGACGGTCGAGGTGTTGTATGCACTTGGCGAGGAGGCACGCATCGCAGGCATCTCCGGATTCACCGTGCGTCCGGCGCGGGCGCGCAAGGAGAAACCGAAGGTCAGCGGTTTCTCGAGCGCACGGATCGGTCGCATCCTCGCCGTCGAGCCGGACCTGGTGCTGGCCTTCTCCGACCTCCAGGCCGACATCTGCCGCGACCTGGCCAGGGCCGGTGTCGCGGTGCATACCTTCAATCAACGCGATGTCGACGGCATCCTCGCGATGATCGCCACCCTCGGGCGGCTGGTCGGCGCCAGCGCGCGCGCCGAGACGCTGGTCGTCGGCCTCGAGCAGCAAATCGTCAGCGCACGCCGCGACGGCGAGGCACGACGAGATCGCCTCGGTCGAACGCCACGGGTCTACTTCGAGGAGTGGGACGAGCCGATGATCTCGGCAATCCGCTGGGTCTCGGAGCTGATCGGGATCGCCGGCGGCGAGGACATCTTCGCCGAACTCGCGCTCAAGCAAGGTGCCGCCGAACGCATCATCGCCGACCCCGCGGAGGTCGTGACCCGCGCCCCGGAGCTGATCATCGGCTCATGGTGCGGCAAGCGCTTCAGGCCCGAGCAACTCGCCGGTCGTGCAGGCTGGAGCACGATCCCGGCGGTGCAAAGGGGAATGATCGGCGAGATCAAGTCGGCCCTTATACTCTCGCCGGGTATCTGCGCGATCAGCGAGGGGCTGCCGGCAATTGCGGCGCTGCTCGACAGACTCGAGCCTTGAGGAGAGACGATGTCGATTTCGATCGATCAGGCGACTGCGATGATGGACGAGATCTTCGCGCCGTGGATCAGGCAACTGGCGATGACACCGGTTGCGGTATCCGATACCGAAGCGGTCCTGCGACTTCCGGCCAGCGAGGCCTTGCGCCATGTCGGTGGCGTGATCTGCGGCCAGGTCTTCATGTCGGCAGCCGACACCGCCATGGTCATCGCGATCTCGAGCGCACTCGGCGGCTTTCGTCCGATGACCACCGTGAGCCTCAACACCAGCTTCATGCGCCCGGTTGCCGAGGGCGAGCTCACGGTCACCGCGCGCGTTCTGCGGCTCGGCCGCTCGCTGGTGTTCGGCGAGATCGACATCGCTGGCAGTGACGGTCGCACCGCAGCCCGCGCGACCACGACCTACGCGCTGCTGTAGCGCGCGGGGGGCCACGCTCCCGTGAGCCCAGGCGCATCAGAACTTGTTAATATCCTTCTGCGCTTTACAGGAGGAGACTGCCATGAAGGCTGGATACACGGCCGCCGGCGCAACGCGTCGTCGCACATTTCTGCGCCTGGGCCTCGGCACCGCCACGCTGGCAGGCACTGCGGCACTGCTGCCCTGGGCGCACATCGGCGCCCTCGCACGCGACATGGACAACTTCATCAAGGGACCGCCGGTGCCTGACATCGGGCCGACGCAGTTGTCCGAACGAGTCTGGATGATCTACTCACCCGACGGTTTTCCGACCCCGGAGAACCTCGGCATGATGTGCAACGTCACCTTCGTGCTGAGTTCGCAGGGCGTGGTGATCCTCGATTCCGGCGCCTCGCTGCAGATCGGCGAAATGGCGATACGGCAGATCCGCAAGCTCACCGACAAGCCGGTCATTGCGATCTTCAATTCCCACTATCACGGCGATCACTGGCTCGGCAACCAGGCCTATGTCGAGGCTTTCGGCAACGACATGCCGATCTATGCACACCCCGAAAGCAAGGCCAGGATCGAAGGCTTCGAAGGCAACAGCTGGCGCACGCTGATGGAGAAATGGACCAACCAGAGCACCGTCGGCACCATGATCGTCCCGCCCAACCGGACCGTCCAACACGGTGCCGAGTTCTCGTTCGGCGACACCACGCTGCGGGTGCATCACTACGGCGTTGCCCATACCCCGGGAGACATCTGCGTCGAGGTCGTGGAAGACCGCCTCACCCACGTTGGCGACGTCGCCATGGACCGTCGCATCGCCAACATGGACGATGGCAAATACCTCGGCACCTTTGCCTTCTATGACGCGCTGGAGAAGAATGCCTCGTCCACTGTCTGGGTGCCCGGCCATGGGCATCCCGGTGGCGATGTCCTGCGCTGGAACCGGGAACTGTTCGAAGGGATCTACCGCAACTGCGAAGCCGCGTTCAAGGCCGGCAAGGGCATGGCGGCAGCCCGCGAGATGGTGCTCGCCGACCCCCGCGTGGCCAGTCGCGCCGCCGACACCAAGGGCTTCGACAACAACATCGGCAAATACGTCAGCCTGGCCTACCTGGAGGCCGAGGAGAACAATTTCTAAGGCAGCGGGCGAATGCGTGCCGGCTCAGGCAGCCAACAGGGATGGCGCGCGGTCGAAGCGGTGCTGCAGCACCGGCAGCAGCTTGCGAAAATAGCAATGGGCCGCCGAAGGCGCTTCGTCGATCAAGGAATGCAGCCCCACCTGCAGGGCGGCGAGCCGGTCGCCGAGCGCGGGATGGAGCTCCGCTCCGGGTTCGTCGAGCAACTCTGCGGTACATAGGGCGCCGCGCAAGGCCCGCAGCAGGCTGCGGTCGCCGCGCTCCAGCATGTAGCAGGCGTCGCGGGTGTCACCACCATGCGAATCATCGGTCGAATCCGCCAGCCAGCAGGCAGCGTGGTGGATCTGGGCCTTCAGGGCGACCTCGATCAAGGCCTCGGCGAGCGCTTCGGCGCCGACCATGTCGGCTGCGACCGCATCCGCCTCGAACTCCTCGAGGTAGGAAAGCTCGAGCAAGGACCATACGAAACGGTCCGACAAGCGCCTTAGCGGAATCGCTACGATTCGGGAGATGGCGTCCGGACTGCTCTCGATACGATCCACGACCCTCAGCCACCAGGCCCTGAAATGTGCGCTCCAGGCCTTCTCGCCGATGCGCTGACGCCCCAGGTGAGCAATCTCGTGGGCCAGAATCGCGTGCAACTGACGCGGATTGACACTCTGCAGCAGCGGCAGCCCCACAACCAGCACCGATTCCATCGGCCCCCACAGACCATGGCGCGGACGCGTGACCAGGGCGGCATTCAAATCCTCGCTGATCAGCACGTGGTCGACCATCGGCACTTCAAGCTGTTCGCACAGGCGCGCAACGACCCGCCGAAACCGCAGCGCCTCCCCGGCCGCCAGGGTGATCCCCGAAGGCAAGGGCGGAACCCGTGCGAAAAGCCAGCGCGCGATCACCACGGCCAGCGTTGCCGGCAAGGCGGCCAGCGCCAAGCGCAGCGCCGCTGAAGACCCGGCAAGCAGATAGCCGCCAAGCAGGGCGAGCGCAAGAGCGCTTGTGCACAGCAAGAGAAACAGGCTCACCCCAAGCCCGAGCATGGCCTCGAGATTCAGCTCCCGATACAAGGCAGCACGCTGCTGTCGCGACCCAGCCGCTTCCGCTCTGCAGTCCATTGTCCGCATCCCCCTCTTTCTTCTTCTTCAGAAACACTGTAACCCCTTATTAAGAAAGAGAAAATTGAACGAAAGTTATAGCCCCTCAAAAAAACCCGGTCGGCGTACGAATGCGGCATAGCCGTGCACGCCAAGCCATTGTTCAGTGAACGCTTATTTGCAACGAGTTCTTTCACAGGAATTTTGCAGCACAGCATCAGGAGCGCGGGAGTCGGTCCCAAAACCACCGACAGCATGGCCCGCGGAGGCCTAGACCGCCCCCGCGGACCATGACTCAGGCGCTGATCCGCACCCCGTCCGATGCCTCCGCGGCGGGCGTGACCGTGATACCGCGCGCCGCGATGCGATTCACTGCCGAGAAGATCGCGAGGATCGAGGCGGTGACGATATTGGGATGCATGCCGACGCCGTACTGCGACCCCGCAAGCCCCTCCGCAGCGAGTTCGACGAAGGCCACCGCGCGGGCATCGGAACCCTCACCGATCGCACGCTCCTCGTAGTCGAGCAGTTTCACGTCGCTGGCAAGCGCATGGATGGCCGCGTCGATCGGCCCGTTGCCGACGCCGCTAAAGACTTGCGACACCTCCCCGCGACGGACCGTGAGGCTGATCCCTTGCTGGTCGCCATGCTCGAACAGATGGTGTTCGACGTAGGCGAAGGGTGACTCGGCGGCAAGATATTCGGATTCGAAGGTCTGCCAGATCTCGCCGGCACTCATCTCGCCGCCCGAAACGTCGGTGACACGCTGTACGGCCGCCGAGAACTCGACCTGCAGGCGCCGCGGCAAGACCATGCCGTATTCGGTTTCGAGCAGGAATGCGATGCCGCCTTTGCCCGACTGGCTGTTGACCCGGATGATCGATTCGTAGCTGCGCCCGAGATCCGCGGGGTCGACCGGAAGATAGGGCACCTCCCAGGGTGCGTTCGCCTGCTGGACCGCAAAGCCTTTCTTGATCGCGTCCTGGTGCGAACCCGAGAAGGCGGTGAACACCAGATCCCCGACATAGGGATGGCGCGGATGGACCGGCAACTGGGTACAGAACTCCACGGTACGCGCGACCTCGTTGATGCGCGAAAAATCCAGCCCGGGATGAACGCCCTGGCTGTAGAGGTTGAGCGCGAGGGTAACGAGGTCGACGTTGCCGGTGCGTTCGCCATTGCCGAAGAGGCAGCCCTCGATCCGGTCGGCACCCGCCATCACCGCGAGTTCGGCCGCAGCCACTGCGGTGCCACGATCGTTGTGGGGATGCACCGAGAGGACGATGCCCTCGCGGCGCGCAAGATTGCGGTGCATCCATTCGATCTGGTCGGCATACACGTTGGGCGTGCTCATCTCGACCGTGGCAGGCAGGTTGATGATGCATTTGTGCCGCGCGCTCGGCTGCCAGACCTCGGTCACCGCATTGACCACCTCGCAGGCAAACGGCAGTTCGGTGCCTGAGAACACCTCAGGACTGTACTGGAAGGTAAACGCCGTCTGCGCTGCAGCCGCCGCGAGTTGCTGGATGTAGCGTGCACTGTGCACCGCAATCGCCTTGACGCCGGCTTTGTCCTGGCCAAACACGATGCGGCGAAAGTTGGGCGCGGTCGCGTTGTAGAAATGAATGATCGCGCGTTTCGCGCCCTTCACCGACTCGAAGGTGCGTTCGATGAGGTGGTCGCGCGCCTGGGTGAGCACCTCGATGGTCACGTCGTCCGGAATGTGGCCGCCTTCGACCAGCTCGCGCACGAAATCGAAATCGGTCTGCGAAGCGGACGGGAAACCCACCTCGATTTCCTTGAAACCGATGTCCACCAGCATCTTGAACATGCGCATCTTGCGCTCGCCGTTCATCGGCTCGAAAAGCGCCTGGTTGCCATCGCGCAGATCGGTGCTCATCCACACGGGCGGCTTGGTGATGCGTCGATTCGGCCACTGGCGGTCGGTGACCGTCAGCTCGCGGAATGGGGAAAAGGGTCGGTACTTGGTCTCGGGGTGCTTCAACATTTTCGGATTCTCCGTTGGGTTCGAAATCTGGGGCGGATGGCGGCGGCATCCGGCACGCGGCTGCCGGACGACCGCAGGCCCGCGGTCCGGCAGCCGTTCGGCAGTCGCAGCAGGGTCGAGTCGAGTAAATGGCAGGGCATGAGTTTCTCCGGAACAGGCTTGCAGTACGCGCGGCGGACATGGCGACGCGCCCGCTGCAGCGGGAAATCGAAATCAACAGGAGGGGTGTGAAATCAGCTGCGCGGGGAGCGCAGCAGCAGGCCCAGACCGAACAGGCGGTTCAGTTTGGCGGCAGCAGGAATTGCGGCGAAGGGGGCCTGGAAAGCATTCATAACGACGAAGGTAATCCAGGCCTGCGGCGCGAGTCAACACCCGGCACGGATTACAGGGAGCCGGAAGCGGCGCGGGCGGCGCCTGCGCTCATGCGGGCGAAGTCGAAACCGCGACGCGTCTCGCCTCGCGTGGAGATCGCCAATCGGCTGGGCATGGGCGCGGCATGCGCCCGGTCGCGCCCCTGGCGGGCGGCCGGGGACGCGGGGTTGCGAGGCTCAGAGCAACATGCTGTCGGTACCCGAATACCACGCGTCGACGAGCGGCCCGATCTCGGTCCTGGCCAGCTCGGGACGGGCCTCCAGCCATTGCTTGACCGCCGCACGTTCGTCTTCGGTCACCGATCCGGGCGTGGCGCGACAGACGAAACCTTCGGTCGAGCCACCGTAGATGAGGCCGGCCGGAACGATCAGCTCACCGATCAGGTCGTCGAAGAAGCGGTCGGCGTCCTCATCCGAGAGCCCCTCGCGAAAGCTGAAGTCGACATCAAAGCCCAGTTCCTTGAATTCGCCCTTGTGCATTTTCTTGCGAAGGCGACGGCTGCGCGGCATGCCCATGAATGTATCTCCGACGAATGTTCGATCAGACGCACCGCGGTGCGGCTCGTCACAGGGGCGCAAGGGTACCGGGAATCTCGCCCCGAAGCGAGGCTGAAAACCGCCGTCCGCCGGGCAAGGCGTTGCAGCGCCGCCTTGCGCGCATCGAAGCGTTCCGGATCGACCGCGCCGCCTCTCTGGCGCAGGCCGCATGCTCGAGCATCAGGGGGTAGGTGAGCTCCCACAGACCATGCCGCGGCAGCGGACCCCGCCAAGGTCGAGCGCGTGATTCGAGGCACCAATGAGTTTCGAACGCTTCGGGGCAGGACTTGAAACGGGGCGCCGCCGACCGGGCAGGACATCGCAGCCGGGTCGCCTGCCGGGCGTGCGGCCGGGTGCCCGCGCTGGTCGCGTCCGCTTGTCGATCCGCACGGGCGCCCGACTGCCGTATTTCGCTTCGTCCTCGGCGCGGACAGCGCTCGACTGCGGCCAACGGCGTGGCCCGCGCAAACGCGAACTCGCCCCCGCTCAGGCGGGCTGGATCGCCGGGCGCACCTGCGCTTCGCGAATCGGCAGATTGCACAGCGCGGCGGCGGCGGCGAGCGCCATGTCGGCGTACCACATCCAGTTGTAGTCGCCGGTCTGGATGATGGCGATACCGCCCAGCCAGGCACCCAGGAAACCACCGATCTGGTGCGACAACAGGGTGAGGCCGAACAGGGTACCGAGATAGCGGGTGCCGAACAGCTTTCCGACCACGCCGGCGGTGGGTGGCACGGTCGCGAGCCAGGTGAGGCCGAGCCCGACGGCGAAGATATAGAAGGTCATCGCGGTCTTGGGCGCCATCAGGTAGAGCGCCACCAGCAGGGCGCGCGAGCCATACATCCAGGCCAGCACGTACTTGCTGCGATATCGCTGCACCGCCCATCCCGCCGCGAGGCTGCCGGCGATGTTCGAGAGGCCGATGAGCGCCAGCGACCAGCTCGCCACCTGGGCCGGCAGGCCGCACAGTTGCACTTCACCGGGCAGGTGGGTAACCAGGAAGGCGATGTGAAATCCGCAGGTAAAGAAACCCGCATGCAGCAACAGGTAGCTGCGGTCGGCGATGGCGTGGCGCAGCGCCACCCGCAAGCCCTTGTCCATGTTGTGGGCCGGCGACTCGAGGTGATGTGTCGCGGCTTCGTCCGGGCTTGCGCGGCCGCGCAGCGCGCGCGCGAACGGCAACGCGGCGAGTGAGATCAGGGCCAGCGAGAACATCGCGCCAACCCAGCCGAAACCCGAGATCAGGCGCTGCAGCAAGGGAGCGAAGACGAACTGGCCGAACGACCCACCCGCATTGATGGCGCCCGATGCCATGCCGCGCAACTGCGGGCTGAGCCGCTGCGCAGCGGCTCCGATCAGCACCGAAAAGCTGCCCGCCCCCGAACCGGCCGCGCTGAGCAGCCCGATGGTGAACACCAGGCCCCACTGATTGGCCATGAAGGGCGTCAGCGCAAAGCCGAGCGCCATCACCACCACACCGAAAGCCAGCACCCTGCCCGGCCCATAGCGGTCGGCCACCGCCCCGGCCACCGGCTGGGCTGCGCCCCATACGAACTGCGCCACCGCCATGGCAAAGCTGATCGCCCCGATGCCGAGGCCGGTCGCCGTATTGAGTGGCGAGATGAAGAGCCCGAGCGACTGCCGGGCCCCCATGGTGATCATCAGGATCGCCGCCGCGCTGAGGATCAGCGGCCAGTGCGACATCGCGCGGGATGACAGGGACATTCAGTTCTCCTCGGGCAGGATTGGCTTCAGGCGCTGCAGCGCGCGATCGAGGGAATCATGCAGTGCCGCCACGAAGTCCCGGTCGAGGCTCGCTTCGAGCGCCAGTTGCGCTTCGCACCAGCGTGCGTGGGCGATCTCGCGAAGGTCGCGGCCCGCCCCGCTGAGTGCAAACAGGTGCTGGCGGGCATCGGTGCCGCGGCTCTCCACCACCCAGCCGTTGAGAATCAGCGGGCGCAGGCCCCGCGACAGCGTGGTGCGGTCCATCTCCAGACGAGCGGCGAGCTCGAGCAAGGACTGTGGCTCGGAGGAAAGATGTGCGAGGATCGAATACTGGCCGAGGCGCAGGCCGGCGCCGCGCAGGTATTGCTCGTAGAAGACCGTCATGCGACGCGTCAGCCGCCGCAACCGTGCGCCAGTGCAAGTCAAGGGCGGCGCGCTCACGTGACGGTCGCCTGCCAGGCCTGCAACTGCCCGATGCCGGCGGTGGCGCCGCCGCATACCACCACCAGCAAGTCGTCGCCGGCATGCGCGGCCGGGGTGTCGGCGGCATCGCGGTAGGCCACCGCCAAGGCCGCGCCGCAGGCCGGCTCCACCACCAGCCGATGATCCTCGACGAATCGCAGGCAGGCTTCGATCGCCTCGCGATCGCTCACCACGACACTGTGCACGGGATGCTCGCCAGCCAGCCTTAAGGCCTGTTCACAGACCTGGCGTGCGCCGAGCGAGGTGGCGATGCTGGTGATGGCGGGCAACACCACGCGTTGGCCCGCGGCCAGGGAAGCGGCGAGCGAGGACGCCCCTTCGGTCTCCACCGCGATCACCGGCACATCGTGCCAGCCATTCCCGCGCAGGCCCTCGACCACCCCGGCCAGCAGCCCGCCGCCGCCCACCGACAGCACCACCGCGCCCGGCTTGCGATGAACGCTGGCGATTTCGTCGATCAGCGAGGCATGGCCCTGCCACAACAGCGGATCGTCGAAAGGATGAATCAACACCCCGCCCGCGCCGAGCAGGGACTGCGCAAGGTCGTTGGCCTCCTGCCAGGACGCCCCCTCGACGAGCAGCTCGGCCCCCTGCTCGCGGATCAGCGCACGCGCCCCCTCGCTGGTCGTCAAGGGCACCACCACGGTCACCGGCACCCCCAGCTTCCGCCCGGCCCAGGCCACCGCGATTCCGGCGTTGCCGCCGGACGAAGACACGAAACGCGTCGCCCCGCGACGCCGGTACTCGGCACAGGCGAGGCCGATGCCGCGAAGCTTGAACGACCCGGTCGGCTGCAGCGCTTCAAGCTTGAGCCACACCGGCCGTCCCGCGGCCTTGGACAGCCGCATCGACTCGATCAGCGGGGTGGCGAGGTGCAGCGGCAGGGGGTCAGGCATGGGCACTGGGGAAGGCGTAAAAGTGCATATGCACACATATTCCATCTACGACCTTCGGGCTTCCATGCACAATTCGCTGCGGACGAACCGGTACAGAGGCAGGCCACGCACCGGAGCCAGCCAGGCTCCGCGGAACGCACCGAAAAATAATTAGTGCATTGCACAATAAAACCCGTACAATTCAGGACTTCCGTGCGCCAGACCAATCAGCGCACCGGCATGAGTCCTTGTGACTGACCACGTCGATCCCCGACCGGTCCTTTTCCCCGCCCGCCTCGATTGGTGTTGTCCTCGCGACAACAGGCCGTCGCTGGAGCAATCTGATTTGAACACCGAAGTGAACTTTGCCAGTCTCGGACTGGCCGAACCCCTGCTGCGCGCCATCACCGACGCCGGCTACACCACCCCCACCCCGATCCAGGCCCAGGCGATTCCGCTGGTGCTGGCCGGTGGCGACCTGCTCGCCGCGGCCCAGACCGGCACCGGCAAGACCGCCGGCTTCACGCTGCCGGTGCTGCACCGCCTGCTGCAGGACAACCACACTCCGAAGGCCGGCCGCCCGCGCTGCCTGATCCTCACCCCGACCCGCGAACTCGCGGCGCAGGTGGAAGAATCGGTCAAGACCTATGGCAAGCACGTGCCACTGACCTCGATGGTGATGTTCGGCGGTGTCGGCATCAATCCGCAGATCAACGCCCTGCGCAAGCGCGTCGACATCCTGGTTGCCACCCCGGGCCGCCTGCTCGACCATGTCGGCCAGCGCACCCTCGATCTGTCGGGCGTCGAGATCCTGATCCTCGACGAAGCCGACCGCATGCTCGACATGGGCTTCATCCGCGACATCAAGAAGATCCTCGCGCTGCTGCCGAAGAAGCGCCAGAACCTGCTCTTCTCGGCGACCTTCTCGGACGAGATCCGGGCCCTCGCCGACGGCCTGCTGCACAACCCCGGCTGCGTCGAGGTGGCGCGCCGCAACACCGCCTCGGAGCTGGTGAGCCAGTCGGTGCACCTGATCCCGCAAAAGCAGAAGCGCGAATTGCTGGCCCACCTGATCAAGGAAAAGCAGTGGTTCCAGGTGTTGGTATTCACCCGCACCAAGCATGGCGCCAACAAGCTTGCCGAGTACCTCACCAAACAGGACATCGCCTCGGCCGCGATTCACGGCAACAAGAGCCAGGCCGCCCGCACCCGTGCGCTCGAGCAGTTCAAGACCGGCAAGCTGCCGGTGCTGGTGGCAACCGACATCGCGGCCCGCGGCCTCGACATCGACCAGTTGCCCCAGGTGGTGAACTTCGAACTGCCCAATGTGCCCGAAGACTATGTGCACCGCATCGGCCGTACCGGCCGCGCAGGCAGCACCGGCGGCGCGATTTCGCTGGTGGACAACGAAGAGATCAAGCTGCTGTCCGCCATCGAGCGGGTCATCAAGCGCAAGATCGACCGTGCCACGGCGGAGGGCTTCGTGCCCAGCGCCAACCCACAGCACGACGACGAGCGTCGCGAACCGCGTCCGGGCCGCAGCGCCCCGCGTCGCGAAGGCGGCCAGGGCCGGCCGGGGCCGCGCAGCGAAGCGCGCACCGGCAAGCCCGCCAACGGTCGCCCGGCTGCCCGCTCGGGGCCGCGCCCCGATGCAGCCCGTGCCGATGGCAGCCGTGCCAACCCGCCTCGCAATGGTGGTGATCGTGCTCCAGCCGGCGCCCGCCCGGCTCGCCCGGCAGGCAACGCGCCGCGTCGTAACGATGCTCCGCGTGCCGCGCTGTTCTCCGCCAAATCGGGAAGCGGCGAACGCTGAGCGGCGCTGGGCCTGAGTCGAAAATGCCGGGGATCGAACCCCGGCATTTTTTTGTCTGCCGCTGTCCCCTGCCCTATTCCAGCGCGTCACCCAGCCCCAGTGCGCCGATCCAGCGACTGCACTGGGCGAGCACATGCAGCCTCGCCGCCCAGGACATCGGCACCACATCCACCACCCCCATCGCGGCGCCGAGGACGATGCTGCGACCGCAGGAGTCTCCCCCTGCGAGGATGTTCGCCCGCACCGCTTCCGGATAGCGCAGGCAGTTGGCGAGGATATGGAAGATCACCGGCAGGCCCTGCTCCACATGACAGGCCGCACCGAAACGCTCTGCCGCCGCTACGGCATCGAATGTGGGCTCCGACAGGGCCGCCAGCAAGCGTCCCGCGAGCGCGCCGTCGGCCTGCTCGATACCGCATTGCAGGGCGCCTTCGAGCGAGGTGTGGGCAAGCAATTCGAACAACATCGCACCGGCCACCCGAGCGGCCTGTACCGCCGCCGCCTCATCGCTGGTGACTCTCACGACATGTTCGATCTCGTCGAGCAAGGCGTCCCGGTCACGTCCCGCGTTGTGTGCGCAGGCCACCACCGCTGGCAGCGTGGCGAGTGCGGGCAGTCGATCGTCCTTTACCCCCGAGGGCTGCGGGTAGCTCGCCGGGTCTTCGAACGGCAGCAGTTTCTGAATGGTCAACCGGGTCGGACGGTCGACATGGCCGACGTAGGCGCCGCCCGGGCCGAAGTGCTTCCGGAACAGCGTCTGGTAGGCCACCCGACTGAAGCGCCCGTCGCGCTCAGCAAGGTGGCGCAGCATCAGCACGCAGTACTCGCCATATCCCGACAGATCGCCTGCGCGCTTGCCATGATGCGCAAATGTGCCCTTGCAGCCTTCGTAGTTGGCCTGATCAGGCCGCAGAAAGACCACATCGCCGCGCGCGGCGATTTCGGCCAGGCGGGCCGGCTCGTAAATCCAGTGCAGCCCCAGCGAGGCCGCGTCGGCGACCAGCGCGCCATAGATCAGTCTTGCGCTTGCTTGCATTGCAGTTCTCCCGAGGTACGCTTGCGGAGCGACAGGCACGCTCTTGTGATGGCCGTGTGCGCCAAGGCCGGCGGCAACCGTAGCGGCTGCGAGCCGATGCCGAAGTCACCCGGCATCCGCAAGTGGACTGCAGTTTAACCTGCGGCACTACGCTGCAACGCCCTTGCCGCAGCGTCCCCACATTCCGGTAGACTCGCGCCATGATCGAGACCGACAAGCTCACCGCCTCCGCACCCGAGCGCCTGATTTCCGCCCAGCCCGCCGACCGCCAGGAGGACGCCATCGAGCGCGCCCTGCGGCCCAAGCGGCTGGCCGAATATGTCGGCCAGAAAAAGATCCGCGAACAGCTCGAGATCTTCATCACCGCCGCCCGCAACCGCTCCGAGGCGCTCGACCATGTGCTGCTGTTCGGGCCGCCGGGGCTCGGCAAGACCACGCTGGCGCACATCGTGGCGGCCGAAATGGGCGTCAACCTGCGCCAGACTTCCGGGCCGGTGCTCGAACGCGCCGGCGACCTGGCCGCGCTGCTCACCAACCTCGAACCGCACGACGTGCTGTTCATCGACGAGATCCATCGCCTCAGCCCGGTGGTCGAGGAAATCCTCTACCCGGCGCTCGAGGACTACCAGATCGACATCATGATCGGCGAGGGTCCGGCGGCCCGCTCGGTGAAGCTCGACCTGCCGCCCTTCACCCTGGTGGGCGCCACCACCCGCGCCGGCATGCTCACCAATCCGCTGCGCGACCGCTTCGGCATCGTCTCGCGGCTCGAGTTCTACACCGCGGAAGAGCTCGGCTACATCGTCGGCCGCTCGGCACGGCTGCTCAACGTCGAGATCGACGAGGCCGGCGCGATCGAGATTGCCCGCCGCGCACGCGGCACGCCGCGCATCGCCAACCGTCTGCTGCGGCGGGTGCGCGACTACGCCCAGGTCAAGGCCGGCGGCCACATCACGGCGGATGTCGCCGACAAGGCGCTGGTGATGCTCGACGTGGACGGCCTCGGTCTCGACCTCATGGACCGCAAGCTGCTCTGCGCTGTGCTCGAGAAGTTCGGCGGCGGTCCGGTGGGACTCGACAACATCGCCGCTGCGATCGGCGAGGCGCCCGACACCATCGAGGACGTGCTCGAGCCCTACCTGATCCAGCAAGGCTACCTGCAGCGCACCCCGCGCGGACGCATCGCCACCCACGCCATCTGGTCGCACTTCGGTCTTACCCCGCCGCGCGGCGCGGGCGGCGTGGATCTGTTCGGCGACGGCTGAACAGCCGATGTCGCTGCTGCTGCCCACCTTCACCGTCATCGCGGCGTGGCTCGTGTGGCGATCGCGGCAGGCGCGGCGTCGCGCCGCCCATATCGACGCCTTCGACCTCGCGCGACTGCTCGACGCCCGCCTCGCCAGACGCCGCTCCGAGCTCGACGCCACCCAGCGCAGCCAGGCATTCGAAGCCCTGCGCGAATGGTTTCGTGTATGCAACCAGGTCGCTCGCAAGCGCGTCGGGATGCCCTCGCAGGCGGTCGATGGCGGCTGGCACGAGTTCATCCCCCATACCCGCAGCCATCGGCGGTTCGGCCGCCAGGCACGGGGCCGCTTCCCGCACCATGTGTCCGCCGGAGCGATGGCCTCGCCCACCCGGGCCAACGAAGCGCTGCGTCGCAGCAGGCGGCTGGCCTGCCGCCGTGCCGGGATCGACCCACGCGCCCCCGCAGCGCTGCCGCCGCTGTACGCCATCGACGCGGAGCCGGGAATCGACGACGGCTTTCGCTGCCGGCTCGACTGCGCCACGGCGGGCTCGGCAGGCGCCGGCGGCTACCGGGCCGCGCGGACCGGCTGCTCCGGTGGCGATGGCCCGGGGGGCGCGGACGGCAGCGATGGCGGGGGCTGCGGCGGCGACTGACAAGAACAAACGGAGGAGGCAAATGCAACAGGTTCTGGTCTATGGCGATTCGCTTTCATGGGGCATCATTCCGGGCAGCCGCGGGCGCCACCCCTTCGCGGTGCGCTGGCCGGGCCGCCTCGAATTGCGGCTACAGGAGTCCGGGCGCGACCTGCGGGTGATCGAAGACTGCCTCAATGGCCGTCGCACGGTATGGGAAGACCCCTTCAAGGCGGGGCGCAACGGGCTCCTCGGCCTGGCCCAGCGAATCGAGGTGAATTCGCCTCTGGCGCTGGTGATCCTCATGCTCGGCAACAACGATTTCCAATCCATGCATCCGCACACGGCCTGGCATGGCGCGCAAGGCGTGGCCAGCCTGGTGGACGAAATACGCCGCGCACCGATCGAGCCCGGCATGGCGTCGCCACCGCTACTCATCGTCGCCCCGCCACCGATCGGCACGCCAGCCGGCACCATGGCCGACAAGTTCGCCGGCGGCGAACGCAAGTGCGTCGGCTTCGCCGCGGCGCTGCAGCAAGTCGCCGACGGCCTCGAGTGCGAGTTCTTCGACGCAGGTACGGTGGTCTCCACGAGCCCGGTCGATGGGGTGCACCTGGGCGCGACCGAACACATGCGCCTCGGCGATGCGCTGATCGGACCGGTCAGCGCCATCCTCGGAAAGGTCGATTGACGCATCGTGCGCAGCTTGCAGGTCATCATCATCACACTGTGCTTCGTCATGGGGGCCTACCTGATCAGCGGCCGCGGCTTCTTCATGCCATCGCGCTGGGACCCCTCGATCGGTGTGGATCTCGCGGGATGGAGCGCGCGCCTGCTCGGCGCCGCCCTGCTCGTGCTTGCAGTGCTCGGACTTTCCGCATTGCGCAACTTCGGCAGCGGCGCGCTGGTGCGCAAGAGCCCCGGCTGGCATCGCCGCTACTTCGCGGCGCTGGTGCTGGCAATCCTCATGATGGCCGCCGCATTGATGCTCGGCGAACAAGGCCCCACGCCGGGGTGGCGCGGGCCGGCGGCCCAGCACCAGCAGACGCCGTGAGCAAGTCATCCATCCTTGCAGCCGGTTGTTCGAGCGTGCTGTATGTCGGTCTGTCCGCGTCGGCGGCCTCACCGTCCCCCGACTGCATCGTGCGCAGCAGTGGCAGCGTCGCGGCGCTGGTCTGTAGCGACGACGAGCTCGCCGCGCTGGAGCGCCGGCTGGCCGAAACCCTGGCCGCGACGCGACACGGAGCCCTGCGCCGACGTCCGCGCCGATCGCAGACCGATCAGGCACAGTGGCTCGCAAGCCGCGACGCCTGCTGGAAGTCACCCGACCTTCGCCGCTGCACGCTCGACAGCTACCGCCTGCGCATCGCCGAGCTGCAGGCCCGCTATCGTCTGGCCCCGCACACCGGATCCCGCGTCTATGCGTGCGAGGGCGCGCCAGCCGACACGGTGGTCGTCACATGGTTCGACACCGACCCGCCGTCGCTGATGGCCGAACGGGGCGAGGAGGCATCATTGATGTTCCTCCAGCCCTCGGCCAGTGGCAGCCGCTACGTCGGCGACGACGAATCGCTGTGGGAGTGGCATGGACGAACCCGCATCGTATGGGGCTACCGGAACCCGGAAATGCAATGCAAGGTGAAACCCTGAAACCCCTTTTCCCGGCCACGACAAGACGCTCGGGAAACAGATCGGATCGACCTGCGCCTGCCGAAGGCGAACCCGACTCATCCGCGGGCCACGCCGGGCGAGCTCGTGCACGGCATCCGGGCGGGCAACGAGCGGCACACGCGGAAGAGCCATGAACATAGAGGTCGAAACGGTGAGATGGCGCATCATCTACGCGCGTCATTTCTTTTCCCGCAAACGAAGCGAGTTCCAATCCACCGCGCGTTTCGCGCTGAGCCGCATTGCCTCGGGGTGCCTGTTTCTGCTCTATGCCGTCGCGCTCGCAGCCTTCGTGATCTGCTTCTTCGGCGTCGTTCCCTTCTACATCGTGCTCTACTTCGAAGATGTCGCCGCACCATGGGCAGCAAGGCCGATCATCCACGGCTTCAAGCTTTTCCTGTTGCTTTCGACCATCGCGGTCATCCCGATGATCGTGCTCGCCAACTACGCGCGCACCGAGAGCACGCGGCGGATGATGAAGGATATCTCTTCGGTCTATTGCGGTTTCACGATTCCGTTAACCATGCTGGAGCTCATCAACATCTATCCGGCCCAGTGGTCGGCAGTGGACGCGATGGTCATGAACCAGAACGCGTGGACGCTGTATTTCAGCACCCAGATGCTGGACGGGATCACGCTCGGTCATTTCACCCATTTCGTCACGCTGCCCGACTTCCCGACACCCGAGAGCCTCTACGGGAAGTTGCTGCTGTTCATGATGAAGATCTACTTCGCGGCCGCATCCACCTGGTACTTCTATCACAAGATTCGCTTCCGACTGACAGGGGCCCTCGAGATCACGCTTTCTCCGCAAGACCTGAAAAGCTGGCTGCCACGCTGGGCTTCGGCATCCAGCGTCGATGCCACGAAGGTCCGCATCAAGGCGATCGCGGTGAACACCGATATCGCAAAACGGTCTCGCGCCGTCAGCTATGAAGAGATGTTCGGGGCCAAGCCCGTGCAATCGCGCGGGCCGCTTGCGACAGACGCCAGGCGCCGCGGACGCGATGCGATTCACGGCCCCATGATCCATGAGTTGCCGATGTTCGTGACAGCGGCAATCATGGTCGGCGCGGCGTTGATGGTCAGCCTGGTTTCGATCCCGGTACTGAGCCAGCAATGGGTGGATTGGGGCCTCGCCTTCCTGAAGTATTACGCCTACCTCGTCGCCATCGTGCTCGGAGCCCTGCTGACCCTGATCATCGCCTCGGTGCTGACGAAAAAATGGCGCTCGCGACGGAATTCGAACGCGCCACGCCGCGACCCTCCAGATAGCGACATGGCGGCATAACCCCCCTGGCCGCACCGGGAACCGATGCGGTGGCGGACGGGCGGGGCATGCGCTCGGCGCGAACGCATGGCAGCGGATTTCCCCGCAAAGCGGGCAGATGCCGGGCGGAAGGCCGGCGGGGTGTCCGCCTCATCGCACTCTATGCACCTTGACTTTCGGCTCTCACCCTCGATACTGCATGGATTCATGCATTTTCGATGATTCGACACAAGGAGTGGCGGGCGATGCGCACGCCTGACATGATGCTGTTGGGATGGCTGGCGATTTCCGGCACCGCAAGCGCGTCGGTAATCGGCGGCATCCAGCCCACTTCCGCCGGTGACGAATTCGTATACCAATACCCAGCGGGGGATTTTCTCGAGATCAACCCGGCGCGGGCATGGGTTACCAATGCCGAAGGGTACAGGCATCTGGCAAGCCTTTCGATAGACGCGACCTCGGGCACCTTGCGCGGCTATGCCGGATACCAGCTCGACACCGCCAGGGACATCGTCAAGAGCCCCAACCTCATCGGCGTGGAGGACGGGAGCGGACGTTCCGGGCTCATCGCCAGCCTGGTCGGGAACCTCATCTACCAGACAACCGTGGCTGCAGCCGATCCTCTTGCGACCTACTGGGTCACCATGGAATTGACCCTTGACGGCTCCCTGCTTGAAACCTCGGGCCATCCGACGCTGAGCATGCTGGGCGGTGCCACCATCATCAATCTCGACGCGGCCGACTATTACAGCGCCTCCGTCGATTCGACGTTTGCCAACTACAACTTGGACCCCGCGGCGATATCGCTCGATTACGGGCCGGTCCGCACCGACGACGAGTTCATCGTGCAGGACGCCTTCGGCACGATCATCGAATCGCCTTCACGCTATGGCCTGTCGCACCACGTCGTGTACTCCAGCATGGATCCGCTGGCCCTGCAAAGCGTCATGCGCGTGACGGCGCCGGTGCACGACGGAGACGATCTCGTCATGATCTCCCAGATCGCCGCCCAGGCGACCCACAGCTTCATCGACGACTTCCGCACCCTTGGCGACGGCGCCACTGGCGCGGTCGCGGCGGCGAGCGGATACGTCGATCTCTCGAATACGGCGACCCTGCGGATCTACACGCCGGCGGGGCTCAGTCTTGGCGGCGACCTGGCTTCGCTGTCGGGCGTTGTCGTGATGGCTGCCGTTCCGGAACCGAGCATCTGGATGATGTGGCTGGCGGGGCTCTCTCTGACCGCACTTGCCCGGCGCCGAGGCCACCGTCGAGCCTGATCGGCCTGCCGCTTGCCGGGCGACCGGCGACATCGGGCATGCCACCGCATCCACGGCCTCGATTTTCCCGGCGGTTCAGCTCGTCACCGACAGCAGCGACCCCGGCAGGCTGTTGCCGTCGTTATCCAATCCATATGCCTGCATCAAGCGGGCGATCTGCAGCATCGCGAGCGCGTCCGGATCGTTGCGCTCGACGCGGGCGCTCGTCGATGCTTCGCTGCTCGCCTGATCGTAGCTGATGGCCTCGTCGAAGCTGACCTTGCCATCGCCGTTCGCATCGGCGGCATCGAAGTTTTCGACGACCTTCGTCATCAGCGCGGCGCGCGGGTCGTCCGTCGAACCGATTTCGCTGAGCTGGCTCGTGAGCTCATCCAAGCTGAGTCCGGTTTCGTCGGTGCCCGATGGCGGTGGTGGTGGTGGTGGCGGCATGCCTTGCATCCCTGCACCACCTTCGCTGCTGCCACCGCGCAGGCGCATGTTCATCGACTGTTGATCCAGTTGCTCGGCGAGCGCGGTGAGGCTGTCGGAGAACTCCTGCTGGGTGACCTTGCCGTTACTGTCGCTGTCGAAACGCGCGAAAAGCTCTTCGCTGCTCGCGGTGCTGGAAATGCCCGCCAGCGCCGACTCCAGATCCGACTGCTCGATATAGCCCTTGCTGGTGCTGTCCAGTTTCGAGAACAGCTTGTCGGCCATCGACGCCGCGTCGGAGGAGCGATAGGCGCCCATGCTCTGTGTTGCGAAGCTGCTGCTTCCGATACTGCCGATGCTGCTCATGATCCGTTCTCCTCAATGACAGGAAAGGCGCCGCTCACCGCCATGGCCGATTCGTTTTTCCGATCCGGGGCCCACAGGATCGCGATCGCGACACTGACTGTCACTGTGGCAGGCAAATATGGAGGAAGTGTGGGGTGCAGCGCAATCCATTGTGACCTTGTGCAAACTGCCCCAGCCAAGGCCATGAAGGCTCAGGCATCGCCTGACCTCAGCGACTCGCCTGCGGCGAGCGCTTCGTACGGCTGGGCGATCGGCCCACAAGCCTCCGGCCTGCACCCGGAAAGCGGAGAAAATTCGCCCCGTTCTCCATCTCGTCTCCACATTTCGGGAAGATAATCGAGCGCTATGCCTCGTCGTCTCGCATACACCCTGTCGTTCTGGCTGCTCGGTGCCGTCGCGCTGAGCACGCTTGCCGTGGGCGGATTGACCGCCTGGAACCTGCGCGAGGGGTTTACCGCCTACCTGCAGGCGCGCGACATGGAGCGTTTCGACAAGCTCGCAAGATTGCTCGGCAGCAGCCTGGCGCAGGGCGTGGACGCCACTGCCCGGGCTCGCGTTCGGCTGGACATGCCTTCGCTGCTGGCGCAGCTCGCGGAGCTCGATGGCGCCACACCGCCGCCGCGCCCCGAATTCAGCGAGCGCGCCGGGCATCCGCGCCCGCCGCCGCAAGGTGTCGGCCCACCGCCGGATGGCGGCGAGACCTTCGGCTCGAGGGTTGCCCTGGCACGACCCGATGGCCGGCACTGGATGGGACCGCGCTTTGCCGCCGACGAGCCGGGCGTGGTCGAGCGACCGATCGAAGTGGATGGCCAGGTCGTCGCCATCGCGCGCCTGCGCCCCCGCCAGCGCGCACCCGAAGCCAATGAGACGCGCTTCCTGCGCACCCAGTACATCGGCATCGGCGTACTCACATCGACGCTGCTGCTGCTCGCGCTGGGGGTCGCGCTATGGCTCGCACGGCAGTGGGTCCGCCCGCTCGCCTTGGTGCAGGCGGCGACCGCCCGCATCGCCCGCGGCGAGCTCGACGTTCGCATCGGGGTGGAGCGCAGCGACGAGATCGGCGACCTGGTGCGCAACGTCAATGCGATGGCCGAAAGCCTGCAACGCATCGAGGGGGCACGTCGTCGCTGGCTCGCCGATCTCTCGCACGAACTGCGCACACCGCTCACGGTCCTGCGCGGAGATATCGAGGCGATGGTCGACGGTGTCAGGCCCCTGAGCCCCGAGGCCGTCACCGCGCTGCGTGACGAGGTGGTCAGCCTCGGCGTGCTGGTGAACGACCTGCATCTGCTGGCGATGGCGGACCTGAACGCGCTGCCGTGCCATTTTGCCGAGGCCGATGCCACGCAGATCGTCCAGCATGTGCTGCAGCGGCATGCGCGACAGCTCGAAGACGCGGGCCTGACGCTGAGAGCGCGCGCGCCGCTCGAAACCGAGATTCCGGTGCGCTGGGACGCTGCGCGGATCGAGCAGTTGCTCGGCAACCTGCTGCAGAACAGCATGCGCTACACTTCGGCGCCAGGCCGCATCGAAGTCGCCTGGCGAGCCGAAGCGCAGACGCTGCACCTGAGCCTGGATGACAGCGCTCCGGGCGTTCCGCCGAACGATCTGGCGCGACTGTTCGAACCGCTGTACCGTACGGACGCCGCGCGAAATCGCCATCATGGCGGCAGCGGCCTCGGTCTCGCGATCTGCGAGGCCATCGTGCGCGCGCATGGCGGTCACATCACGGCTCGCGACTCGACGCTGGGCGGGCTGCGCATCGAAATCGAGCTGCCGCTGGCGGCAAAGGCGGACCCAACATGATCGCAGGCACCGAGCCGGACGTCCTCGTCGTCGAGGACGACGCGCGAATCGCAAGGCTGCTGCTCGACTACCTGCGCGCCGAGGGTCTGCCCGCCCGCTGGGTGGCCGACGGGCCGGCGGCGGTGGCGGAAATCGACAAGGCCAAGGTGTCGCTGGTCCTTCTGGATCTGAACCTGCCCGGGCTCGATGGCATCGAGGTGTGTCGCAAGGTACGCACTTTCAGCGACGTGCCGATCATCATGCTCACCGCTCGCGTCGATGAACTCGACCGCCTGCTGGGCCTGGACACCGGCGCGGACGATTACGTCTGCAAACCGTTCAGTCCGCGCGAGGTCATGGCGCGGGTCAAGGCGCAGCTTCGCCGTGCCGCCGGCCGGCTGACGGCCACGCCACCGATCTGGCGGATCGACGACGAGAACCTGAGCATCTGCTGGCGCGAACGGCGCCTGAACCTGACCGTGCTGGAGTTCCGCATCGTGCGCAGAATGCTTCAGCACCCGGGTCGGGTGTATTCACGTACCCAGTTGCTGGACAGCATGCACCCCGACGAGCGGGATATCAGCGATCGCGCCATAGACAGCCACGTCAAGAACATCCGGCGCAAGATCCAGGCCGCCGACCCCGATTTCAACGGCATCGTCGCGGTCTATGGCGTCGGCTACCGCTTCGACGCCCCCGACGACCCCGATTGACTCAGGCCGGCTCAGGTCCCGGCCTCCTCGTCGAGCAGTCGCTCGCACTCGGCCATCACCGAGCGTGCAAGCTCGGATTCATAGTTGGGATCGAGCGCCTCCATCATCTCGTGGACGGCGAACAGCCCGGCCTCGCGCGACAGCGAAGCGGCCATGCTGCGGGCGAGCCGGTCGCTGAGTGCCGAGAGGTGACGGCGCTCGCCGAGCGACAGGCTGCGCCCGGTGCGGGCCAGCCAGTCGGCGGCAAGCGTGGCGCCCTGCCCTTCGGTGGGCCACTGCCCGTGCTCGAACCAGATCGAGAGGCGCTGCGCAGCGAGCGCAAACACCAGCGCGGCGCGGGAGCCTCGGCTGTCCGCCGGCGGCGGGGTGGAGGGGTTCGTTCTCATGCTCGGCAATCCACCGCCTCAGCCAAGCTGGCAGGCGAGCCCCTTGAGGTATTCGCCTTCCGGCACCGCGAGACCGATCGGATGATCGGGCGCGGCGCCCAGCCGGTGCAGGATACGCGCCTCGACGCCGGCGTCCGACGCGGCGCCGGCAACGATTTTCTGGAACAGTTCCAGCCCCACCCCGCCCGAGCAGGAATAGGTCATGAGGATGCCGCCCGGATTGAGGAGGCGAAAGCCCGACAGGTTGATGTCCTTGTAGGCACGCGCGGCACGCTCGGCGTAGGCCGCGGAGGGGGCGAACTTGGGCGGATCGAGGATGATCATGTCGAAGCTGCGCCCTGCTTCGCGAAGGCTGCGCAAGGCCTTGAACACGTCATCCTCGCACCACTCGGTACGGCTGGCATCGAGCTGCGGATTGAGTGCCAGGTTGCGCGCCGCGCTCGCCAGCGCCGGCGCGGAGGAGTCGATCGATACCACCGAGCGGGCCCCGCCCGCCAGGGCCTGGAGCGAAAAGCCGCCGCTGTAGCAGAAGCAGTTGAGCACATCGCGGCCGGCCGCCAGCTGTCCGGTAAGCAGTCGATTGTCACGCTGGTCGAGATAGAAGCCGGTCTTGTGACCGCCCACCACATCGACCTCCATGCGAACCCCGTTCTCGACGATGGTCAGCGCCCCATCCGGCAGCACGCCGTAAACGCAGCCGGTCACCGGCTCGAGGCCTTCACGGCCGCGCACTTCCGAGTCGGAGCGCTCGAACACCGCCTCGCAAGCGGTGGCCTGGACGATGGCGGCGACGATCGCCTCGCGCCACTTGTCGGCGCCGGCGCTGGTAAGTTGCAAGGCCACCACCTTGCCGTAGCGATCGGCAATCACCCCGGGCAGCCCATCCGATTCACCGTGGATAAGCCGTACCCCTTGCTGTCCGGCCAGCCACGGATGGGTCTGCCGGCGCGCCACCGAGGCGGCGACTGCGCGCTTGAAGAAGGCATGGTCGATGGCCTGTTGCGGATCGAAACTCCACACCCGCGCACGGATCTGCGATTCGGGCGACCAGGCCGCCCGGGCCAGCTCGGTGCCATCCGAATCGACCACCGTGACGGTGTCGCCGGGCCGGGCGCGCCCGTCGAGGCGGTCCACCGAGCCGGCGAAGATCCAGGGGTGACGACGGGCAAGCGAGCGGGCCTTGCCGGGCTTGAGGACGAGTTGCGTCATTGGGGGAGCTGGGAGAATGAATCGGAGGGGCCGAGTTTAGCGGCTTCGCGACGGATATCACAGTGCGCCCGCGGCCGGCCGTGCGCCAGGCGGTCGTCCAACCTGCCGATCGCCTGCCACGCGTCAAACGACACAGCCGCAGCGGGGCAATCTCTGCTACGCTGCGCGAAGTCCGATTCATCGCAGCATCATTTCGTAGTTCTCCCATGCGCACCCGTTTCTTCCTCTGCGCAGCACTGGCGCTGAGCGCCTGCTCCGCGCAGGTCCCGCAGGTCTACCGCAAGGAGGCCTTCGATCCTTCCTCGCCCTTCGAACAGCGCTTTGCCACCACCCCGGAGGTTGCCTGCGAAGCGGGACGCAGGGCCCTGCTGAGCCAGGGCTACCTCATCGATTCGGAAGAGGCGATGAAGGTGCAGGCGACCAAGGCCTTTCAGCCGGTCAGCGACCAGCAGGTCAAGCTGGTGCTGTCGATTTTCTGCGTACCTTCGGGTGGGGAAGGCGAGCGCGCAGCGATCTTCGCCAATGGCCGCGAGCTTCGCTATGTACTGAAGGCCAGCGCGGCAAACGCGGGTCTCACGGTGTCGGGCATCGGTTCGATTTCGCTGCCATGGAATACCACCAACGACTCGCTGGTCAAGGTCGGCGAACAAACCGTCACGGACCCGGAATTCTACCGCCGCTTCTTTGCCCTGATCGACACCTTCATGCCCTGAGCGCGGGGCAGGCGTAGCCGCCGCGCCCCAATCGGCTTAGACTCTCCACATGCCTATCGAATGGGGGTATGGAGATGAAGATCCGGTCCATGATCGCAATACCGACGGCGGCGATTCTGCTCGGGGCATGCGGCGGGCCATCGGTGTACGAGGATGAGTCCTTCAGCGAATCCTCGCCCTATGCCCGCCGCTATCCGACCGATGCCGCGGCCACCTGCATCGCCGCCCGCCAGGTGCTGCTGAGCCAGGGCTACGGGCTCACCGAGGAATCGAATTATTCGATCAAGGGCAGCAAGGCCTACCAGCCCGACGACGACGAACACCTCACCCTGGAGCTCACCGTCGTGTGCATGGACAGGAAAAACGGCGGCAGCATGGCCTACGCCAACGCGGTGCAGACCGTCTATGCGCTCAAGGCCAGCAATTCGAACGCCGGCCTGAGCGTTTCCGGGGTCGGCTCGATCTCGCTGCCGTGGACGTCCGACGGCGACACGCTGTCGAAGAAGGCCGCAGAAACGGTGGCCGAGCCCGAATTCTATGAGCGCTTCTTCAATCTGCTCGGCAAGATGCTGAACTGAGCCGCGGTGCCTTCGGAGCGCGGCTCAGGGCTTGTCGGGCTTGCGCCGTGCGCGCGGGTGGGCCGCATCGTAGGTTTTGGCCAGATGCTGAAAATCGAGATGGGTGTAGATTTGCGTGGTGCGAATACTGGCGTGTCCCAGCAACTCCTGCACCGCTCGCAGGTCACTGCTCGACTGCAGCAGATGTGAGGCGAAGCTGTGGCGCAGCATGTGCGGATGAACATGTACGTTCATACCCTGCTTTTGCGCCCAACGGTCGAGCCGCCTGCCGATCATGCTGGTAGACAGGCGCCCGCCGCGCTGGCTCACGAATAATGCCGGCTCGTCCCCGGCGGCAAGCGCGCCCCGCAAATCTTGCCAGGCCTGCAGTGCAAGACGTGCCTTGGCGCCCACCGGCACGATGCGGGTCTTGCCGCGCTTGCCACAGACGGTGACCTCGCCAGCCGCCAGATCCACCCCTTGAGCGAGGTTCAGCCCGGCAAGCTCGGAGAGCCGCAGCCCACTCGAATAGAAGAGCTCGAACATCGCGCAGTCGCGAATTTCGAGAGGGTCTTCGGGGAGCGCGTCGAGCAGCGCGCCCGCCTGATCCGGGCTCAGCACCCCCGGCAGGCGCTTTGGCGAGCGCGGGGCACGGATGCCATCGACCGGGTTGGCGGGAAGATCGTGCAATCGCACCAGCCAGCGGAAAAAGCCGCGCCATGAGGACAGCGCCCGGGCGATCGAGCGACCACCCAGACCCTCGCTGTGGAGCCGCGCGGCAAACTGCCTGATGTCGTGGCTGCGCAAGCATTCGGCCGTTCGCCCCTGCGCAAGGCTGAAGAGCCGCCCCAGGTCACGGCGATAGGCTTCCAGCGTATGCGCGCTCGCCCGTCGCTCGCTGGCGAGATATGCGAGGTAGCGTTCGGCCGCCGGCGGCAGCGACGGCGCCCCGGTTTGGGCAAGGTCAGCCAAGTTGGCGCTGCACGGCCGCGCTCAACAGCTCACCGAGCCGGGTGACATAGAGCGTGCCCATCTCCGGGTAGAAGCGCTCGGCCTCTTCGCTGCCCAGCGCCAGCAGACCAAACACCTGAGCGTCGCGACGCAGCGGCACCAGACACACTGAACGAACCAGCGGCCCGGCCTCTCCGAACCACTCGAGGACCTCGAGGTTCGCGGGCTCGCCGCAATAGGGATGAAGCATGTCGCCGGCGTAGTAACCGAGTGCCTCCGAGACGGGCTCGAACTCCGCGCCCGGTTTCTTCAGCACGCTGTTCCAGATCCGCACCGCAACATGAGGTATTGCGAAATCATCCTGCAAGTGAGACATCAGCGCATGACGCACGGCATCGAAATCGTCCGCTGCGAGCAGGCTCAGCACGAGACGATGCGTCTTTGTGCCGATCTCGTCGTTCTCCTCGCCAAAGCGGATCAATTCGGCAAATTTGTGCTCGAGCTGGCGAATTTTTTCGCGCAGCGCGAGAAGCTGTCTCTCGGTCAGCGAAATCGCCTGGCCGTTGTGCGGGTGCGATACCGAAAGATGCGCCAGGAGTTCGGCATTCTCATCGAAAAAAGCGGGATTTTCCTGCAAGTACACTGCAACGTCCTGGGCGCTCATGCTCATGGGGTCTCTCTTCCTTTCAGGGCAACTCGATTTCGGCGTCGAATACGCTCACCGCGGGGCCGGTCATCAGCACCGGCCTTCCGCTCCCCTCCCAGGCGATCGACAGTTCACCGCCACGGGTGTCGACACGCACCGGCGATTCGAGCAGCCCGCGGGCGATACCGGCCACGACCGCTGCGCAAGCGCCGGTTCCGCAGGCCAGCGTCTCACCGGCGCCACGCTCATACACCCGCAGCCGGATATGGTGTGGATCGAGCACCTGCATGAAGCCGGCATTGACCCGCGCGGGA
Source organism: Zoogloeaceae bacterium (assembly GCA_024235595.1). Taxonomy (GTDB): domain Bacteria; phylum Pseudomonadota; class Gammaproteobacteria; order Burkholderiales; family Rhodocyclaceae; genus Cognatazoarcus. The sequence goes on from JACKMC010000015.1 coordinate 85,178, forward strand.
AAACGCGGATGAGACTCGATCGCCGGCCCCTCCCTGGCGACTGGCGCCGCATCGACATCGGCGACGACCTGGACCGCATGCGGGTTGCCCATGCTCACCGCGGTGATGGGCACGCTGCGCCCACTCACCTCGAGCGGCTGGACCACCGCGGCGGAGTCGGAAACGAAGGGAATCAGCCGCGGCTCGAAAACCGGCACGCCCATATCGACCGTGACCTTGCCGTCTGACTCCAGCCTTGGCGAGATGACGCCCGAGCGGGTCTCGACGCGGATCTCGCGCTTATCGCTGAGGTGCTTGTCGTGCACGAAGCGCACGAAGCAACGCGCGCCGTTACCGCACTGCTCGACCTCGCCGCCGTCGGCATTGTAGATCCGGTAGCGGAAATCCACGCCACTGCTCGAGGGCGCTTCGACGACCAGCAACTGGTCGCAGCCGACACCGAAATGCCGGTCTGACAGAAAGCGTACCTGCGCGGCCGAGAGCTCGACCGACTGGTTGATCGCATCGACCACCACGAAGTCGTTGCCCAGGCCATGCATCTTGGTAAAGCGCAGTCGCATCGGATCTCGATCGCCGAAATGTAATCGGGCGATTGTCCCGCAGCGCGTCGGCCAGGTCCACTGCGGCGCCGCTCAGCGCCCCGCCCGGCCGGCATCGGGCGCGCGCCGTGCCTCGAAATGGATGGGACGATATGCCGAGAAGCCACCGCTGGTGGCGAGTCGGAAACGGATCACCTCGCCGTCCAGCTCGCCACCATATCGATGACGAAGGGTTCGGGTTTGGTCGCCCGAGGCGACCTCGCTGGCGGTTTCGAAATGGATGTCGTGCCCGTCGACACGCAAGGATTCCATCGCCCGCGGGATGCCGAGATAGCTCGCAGTGCCTTCCCAGCGCCCGCCGAGGCGCTCGAACTTGAACATTTCCGCGTGCGTGTCGCCCCAGTCGTAGCTGACATCGGCCCGCCAGCTTCCGGCCAGCGCGGGCGCGGCCGGCGCGAGGAGCCAGTAGGCGAAGGCGACAACCGCGCAGGCGAGCGCAAATGCGGCAAGCCGCACGCTCCAGCGCTTGAGCCTGGAGGGTCGCGCCGCCAGCAAGGGCGCGAGCGCCGTGCCGAGTCGAGCCAGACCGTCGCGCCAGCCCTCGTCCTCGAGCGTGATCGCATGCAACCTGGCGAGCGGGCGCAGAGGCAATGGCAGTGAGGCCTCGTCGGGCATTGTCGCGCCGGCCACCAGAACCGGGATCACCGGCTTGCCGCTGCCCAGCGCCACACTGATCTCCTTGCACACAAGGTCATCCGCCTCGTCGAGTCGGCGCACACCGTCCCGCGACGCTTCGAGCCAGCGCGGCCCGATCACCACCAGCACCGCCACCGACGAACGGATGCGACGCTCCAGCACCAGCGGATAGGCCTGCCCCGGCAGCAGGTCGCTCACATCGCGAAAGGCCGAATCCGCCCCGAAGATCCGTTCGAGCCCTTCCTCGAGACGACCGGCATAGCCCCCCGCGTCCTCGCGACGATAGGAAATGAAGATGCTCGGGGTCATCCGCACGGCTCCTCCCGCACGATCCCACGACATCCACCACCGCTAGAAAAAGTTGGCAGACCAGACATTTGACGGCTCCTGGCGAGACTCGGGCCCGTGCCATGGCAATACGCGGCTCAGGCAGCGGGCTGCTCTGCATCAGACTAGTCCATCGGCATCGAATCTGCCGCACCGAGGCGACGAACCGCCGACCATCCGGCCCCGCCGGGCTGCAATAGCCCCGCCGCACTTGTATCATTCACGATCGCCAGACACCCGAACCGCGCCGCCAGACGGTCTCGCGGTCGCCACCACATCCGGAGCGCCGCATGACCCCCGAGCCAGACACGCCACCGAGCCGCATCCCCTGGCTGGCCTGGTTCATGGCGCTGTGCGGTACGGCGACGACGGTGTTCGGGCTGGCGCTGATGCTCGGGGCAGGCCGCGACTGGCATCCGCTGCTGGCCGAAGACGGCGCGGGCGTCGTCTTCCTGGTCTCGGGCATCGCACTGGCGGGCAGCGCCGCCTTTCCGATCGTGCTGCGCCGCCTGGCGAGCGCCGACGAAAACCCTCAGTAGATCCGGGGCTCGCCCTCGGGACGCGTCTTGAAACGCTTGTGGACCCAGTAGTACTGGTCGGGCATGGTGCGCACCAGCGCCTCGATCTCGGCGTTCATGCGGGCCACGTCGGCGTCGACGTCGCCGGAAGGAAAATTCTCCCAGGGCTCGCCGAAACTGAGTCGATAGCCTTGTCCGCCCGGCAGCAACCGGGTCACGCACGGCACCACCACCGCATCGGCCATGCGGGCGAAGCGCGGCAGGCCGGTGATGGTGGCCGCCTGGACTCCAAAGAAGGGCGCGAAAACCGACTCCTTCCGGCCGTGATCCATGTCGGGCAGATAATAGAAGGGCCGGCCGGCCCTCATCGCCTTGACCGTGGCGCGAATGCTCTCGTGACGTGGCTGCAGCAACTGATCGCCGAAACGGCTGCGGCCGTGAAGAAGCCAGCGGTCGATCACCTGGTTGCGCTGGCGAGCGTAGATGCTGACGATGTCGAACAGCATGGTGACGCGGGTGCCACCCATGTCCAGCCCGACGAAATGCGGCGCCATGAGGATCACCGGGCGCCCGGCCGACAGCAGCGCGCGTACCCGCTCATCGCCGTCGACCGCGATCAGGCGCTCCAGGCGCGCCCGTGGCGCCCACCACAGCAAGCCACGTTCGAGCAGGGTGCGTCCGAGGTTGGCAAAGAGCCGCCGCGCCATGCGGTCGCGTTCGGCCTGGCTCAGTTCGGGAAAAGCCAGTCGCAGATTGATTCTCACCACGCGCCGGCGCGGCGCGATCAGCACATGGAGCAGCAGCCCGAGCGCGCTGCCGAGCGGCGCCAGGATCGCCAGCGGCAACCAGTGCAGAAGCCACAGCAAGGCGACGAGAAACCGGCTCGGCAACTCGGCAATCCAGCGCTTCACGCTCCGCTCTCCGGTCGAGTCCCGCCTTTCGGGGCCTTGTAGCGGTTGTATCCCCACAGGTACTGGGCCGGCTGCTGGCGAATCAAGGTTTCGAGTTCCCGATTGATCGCCGCCACCCGTGCCTCGATATCGCCCTCGATCGGCGCTTGCGGTCGCGTCAGTCGCAGGTGATACCCCTCGCCCCGCGGCAGCCGCTCGCCCCATGCCATGATCACCTCGCTACCGGACACTTCGGACAGCCGCGCCGCGAGCGTCATCGAATAGGCAGGGCGGCCGAAAAACGGCACCCACAGGCCCTCTCCGTTGCCGGGGACCTGATCCGGAAGCATCCCTACCGCTTCGCCGGCGCGCAAGGCCTTGACCAGCTTGCGCACTCCGGACATGTCGGCCGGCGCCAAGCGCATGCCCGAGCGAGCGCCACGGCCGGCCTCGACGAGCGGCTGCAGTGCGGCGCGCTTGGGCCGCCGATAGAGCACGGTGATCGGGTGACGCGAGGCATAGAACTGCGCGGCGATCTCGAAACAGCCCAGATGCGGTGTCAGGAAGAGGATCCCGTGCCCCGCAGCCCTCGCCTCCTCGACCAGTTCCCAGCCCGAAACCCTGACCTTGTCGACGACTTCGGCATGACTGCGCAGCCACACCCAGGGCAGCTCCAGCGCCTGCTCGCCCGCGCCGCGGACCGCCGCAGCCAGCAAGCCTCGCGGCACCGCACCGGCGAAGGCCTGTGACAGATTGCCCCGAAGGCGCTGCCGGTACTTGGCCGAGAGCCAGTAGGTCAGCCATCCCGCCACGGCACCAAGGCGATGCAAAGTGGCGAGAGAACGACGCGAGAGAAAACAAAACAGACGGAAAATCAAGGGCAAATTCGTCGCAGGCGGAAAGATTGGACAGGCAAAACCCGCAATGACTTAGTGGTTTACGAATTGTGCCGGACGGCTATAATAGCCGCTTCCGCCGAGTTAATTCGACAACTTGCAGGGCGGGATCGCACCTCTTGGATGCGTCAACAAATACTGCTAAAGCGTCGCCGCTCGACGAAATCCCCGGAGCCGGCAACGCCGGAATCTTCTGGGGATTTTTGTTTTATGGAGCATATGCAATGGCCAAGGAATTTCTGTTCACTTCGGAATCGGTATCCGAGGGACATCCCGACAAGGTAGCCGACCAGGTCTCGGACGGCATTCTCGACGCGATCCTCACCCAGGACCCGGCGGCCCGGGTCGCCTGCGAAACCCTGGTATCGACCGGCCTCGTCGTCATCTCGGGCGAAATCACCACCAAGGCCCATGTGAACTATCGCGAAGCGGTCCAGGAAGTGATCCGTCGCATCGGCTACGACAATTCCGACATCGGTTTCGACTACAAGTCCTGCGCGGTCCTCACCGCCATCAACCAGCAGTCCGCCGACATCGCCCAGGGCGTCAACAATGCCAATGACGACAACCTCGACCAGGGCGCGGGCGACCAGGGCCTGATGTTCGGCTATGCCTGCGACGAGACGCCAGCGCTGATGCCGCTTCCGATCTACTATGCCCACCGCATCATGCAGCGCCAGGGCGAACTGCGCAAGGACGGCCGGCTGCCCTGGCTGCGCCCGGATGCGAAGAGCCAGATCACCGTCAAGTACATCGACGGCAAGCCGGTGGCGATCGACACCGTGGTGGTGTCGACCCAGCACGACCCTGAAATGTCGCACGCCCAGATCTCCGAAGCGGTGATCGAGGAGATCATCAAGCCGGTGCTGCCGAAGGAACTGATTGGCGACAACATCCGCTACCTGATCAACCCCACGGGCCGCTTCGTCATCGGCGGTCCGCACGGCGACTGCGGCCTGACCGGTCGCAAGATCATCGTTGACACCTATGGCGGCGCAGCGCCGCACGGTGGTGGCGCGTTCTCCGGCAAGGATCCTTCCAAGGTCGACCGTTCGGCCGCCTACGCCGCGCGTCATGTCGCCAAGAATATCGTCGCTGCCGGTCTCGCGAACACCTGTGAAATCCAGGTCGCCTACGCAATCGGCGTTGCCAAGCCGGTTTCGCTGATGGTCAACACCTTCGGCACCGGCAGGATCTCCGACGAGGCCATCGTCGATCTGGTGAAAAAGCACTTCGACCTGCGCCCCAAGGGCATCATCGCCAGCCTCGACCTGCTGCGCCCGATCTACTCCAAGACATCGGCCTACGGTCACTTCGGACGCGACGAACCCGAGTTCACCTGGGAGGCAACCGACAAGGCCGCCGCACTGCGCAGCGACGCGGGGCTGTAATCGAAGGCGCGGGGGAGCTAGAATTCGGGTCATGTACGCCAACCACCTCCTCCGC
>JACKMC010000016.1 GCA_024235595.1 Zoogloeaceae bacterium
TACCGACCGCCATGCCCGCGATGGAGGCACGACTAGCCGCCGGCAATGGCGAAGCCGAGCCGGCAGAAGCCTTCCCCTTCTGCAACGCCGAGTGCAGCCCGCGGCGTCGCTCAGAACGCCAGGTATCGAATCTCGTTGGCCTGGGCCGACGTGCTGGACGGCGCACCGGCGCTGTTCAGCACAGGCCCCTTGAAATAGATTCGATCGTGCGGCGCGTAATAGAAACCCTTGGTGTCCCCGAAGCCGTACGCCCAGCCTGCCGGGCTGATGTCCTCCCACGGGCCGTTCGCGCCGAGTGGCCATGCCAGCAGCCTCCGCCCTATTCGGATGACGCGATTGCGGGTCGTATCCAGCACCCACTGGCACATGCCGTAGTCGTGCGGGTAACCAGCCAGTGCGTCGGCGAAGGTGCTCACGATGCTCGGCAGCCTGCCGTCGGCGCATGGGGCGAGATCCAGAATCTGGCAGTCCTGGTTGACCGCCGTGTGCCTGCGCTTGAGCCCACCGCCGATGAAGAGTTTCGAGTCGTCGAAGACCACGCCGTTGGAGATGGACCGGGACCAGCAGCCGAGCGGCAGGGCCGCTTCGGGCGCCAGGAGAACCCGCGCCAGCCATGGTCTCGTCGAGCGCGCCGGGTAATCGGGATTGCGGCGCAGAATGCCGACGTAGCCACCAGCGCCACCTGTTCCGCCGCCGATCCACAGTCCGATGTCGAGCGCCGGAACATAGCTCCTGAAGCCGTCGTAGAACTGTGCCCCCCCACCCCATGCCGACCGCGCCAGCGCATCCATGTCGATGAAGTCGGTTTTCGCGGTGCCGGGCGCCTGCTCGGTGCCAACAAGCACCGCATTGCCCGCGCGGTTCATGCGCAGCGCCGGTGTCTTGAAGGGCGGAGCGGAGCCGTGCGTCCATCGCGCCGAAGCGAAATCGTAAACGCCGCCGACACCGCTCAGATCGACCAGCCTGTCATCCGACGCCAGGTACATCTGGTGGGTGTTGTCGTAGGTGTAGACTTTCTCGTTCTTGAAGACGTAGTCGCCTGGCTGCGACGCCAGGATCACGTCGTGCGGGTCCCTCGAGCCGGGGACATAGGCAGCGGTCCCGTGCTCCCACGGATGCAGATAGCCCGCGGTGTTGCTGTCCGGGTCGTAGAAGCGGATGCCATTGTTGAATTCGTAGCCATGGTTGTTTCCGCCCTGCTCGATGAGCATGCCCCTGCGGACCTGCACATCGTCGAAGGCCCGCCAGGAATCCTGGCCCTCGGTGGGCATCGAGATGCCCGTGGTCCCGAGCGTGGCGATGCCGAGCGAGGGCGCGGTCGGGAAATCACTGCTGTCTGCGTAGTGCATGGGCATCTCCGCGGCGAGCACCGTTGCAAGCCGTCGGCGGGCGTCTCCCGGACGGCATCCTCGTTCAGGCCCTGGCGGCACTCGAACCCGAGCGGCAGGCGCCCAGCGTTGAAGCCATGGCCTCGCCCGAGATTGTAGAACAGCTCGACACGGCGAGGACATCGGGCCGGGTTGCAGGCTCGGCCAATCGGCGAACCGAAGCCACTTCACGTAGCGAGCCGTGAAGATCGAAAGCCCTGGACCCCGGCCTGCGCCGGGGCGACGCATCGTCAGCGGCCGGCGCGCCCGTGATCAATCCCGCACGCGACCCGACACCCTCAACCCCCCGGCGGCGACCACTGGTACAGCCAGGTCTCCGACAGCGCCCGTCCATCGGCGCGCAGGAACACCCGCAGGTTGATCGGCTCGCGGCTGCCCGCCTTCGGCTTGAGGTCGAACATCACCCGGTAGCCGTTCACCGCATGCAGCGGCCGCGCCGAGGCGAGTTCGATTTCGCCGCCCGAGCTGTCGATCACCGGTTCGACCTTGACGTCGCGCCCGAGCATCGGCAAGTCGCCGCCGGCGAAGTCGATGGCGAAGCGCCAGGAGAAATACTTTCGCGGCTGGCCAACGACGCCGCCGAGGCCGGTGCGGGTGGCGATGACGCGCGCCGCGGCGGGTTCGACCGGGGCGTGGGCGCCCCAGTGCAGGCGGTAGCTGAAGAGCCGTTCCTCACCCGGCCGGGCGGGCTCGGCGGGGTTCCAGAAGGCGACGATGTTGTCGAAGGTTTCGTCTTCGGTGGGCAGCTCCATGAGCTGCACCGCGCCCTTGCCCCAGTCGCCCTTGGGTTCGACCCACAGGCTCGGGCGGCGCTCGTAGAAGACGCCGTCGTCCTGGTAGTTCTCGAAGTTGCGGTCGCGTTGCATCAGGCCGAAGCCGCGCGGGCTCTGGTCGGCGTAGGAGTTGAAGCGCAGGTGCTCGGGGTTGAGCAGCGGGCGCCAGATCCATTCGCCGCTGCCGCTGAGCATGGCGAGGCCGTCGGAGTCGTGGATCTCGGGGCGCCAGTCGTAGGCCTTGCGGCGGTCGTTCTCGCCGGTCTGGTACATGCTGGTGAGCGGTGCCACGCCGAGCCGCTCGATGGCCTTGCGCGGATAGAGCGCGGCGTCGACGTCCATCACCTGCACCGCGCCCGGGGCGATCACGAAGCGATACGCGCCGGCCACGCTGGGCGAGTCCATCAGCGCATGGACGGTGAGCTGGCCGGAATCCCTGGCCGGTCGCTCGAACCAGAAATGGGTGAACTGCGGAAACTCCTCGGCGCGCGGCAGGCCGGTGTCGACCGCCAGCGCGCGGGCCGAGAGGCCAAACTGCATCTCGCCGCCGACCGCGCGGAAATAGCTGGCGCCGAGGAAGGCGGCGAGGTCGCGCTGCGGGTCGGTGTGGAAGAGCAGCTTGAAGCCGGCGAAGCCGAGATCCCTGGGCAGCTTGCGGCCGTCGACGCCGCTCTTGCCGTAGTCGAACATGGCCGGGTCGTAGGCGAGCTGCTGGGCCTGGCCGTCCACCACTTCGTACATCTGCACCGGGCTCTCGAAGAGATAGCCGGGGTGGAAGAAGCGCACCTGGAAGAGTCGCGACTCGTCGGCCCACAGGCCGTGGTCGGGCTTGAAGTGGATGGCGTTGTAGGTGTCGAAATCGAGCGCCTTGAGCGAGGCGTCAGTGATCTTCGACGGCGCGAGGTAGTCGGCAGCGGCGAGCGAGCGCGCCCGGCCCTTGAGCCAGGCGTAGTCGAAGGGCTTCTTGTCACCGAGCGCTTTGAGCTGGGCCGCCGCCGCGAGCGGAGCGAAGAGCGGCGAGCAGGCTGCCGCGAGGGCCGTCGAGTATTTCAGGAATTGTCGTCTGTGCATCTGTCTGCCCCGCGGCGACCCCGTACCAGTCGTCATGACTGTCGGGCGAGGTCCATATCCGCTGGTGGAGTTGGAAAAGCGATTCGGAGTCGGCCAGCAGCGTCATCTTCTGCTGCCGGTCGAGGGCGCCGGGGCCACGCCGTGCGGCCTCGTCAACCAGCGCGCGGCGGGCAGCGCGGGTCGCCTCGGTGAAGCGGGTGCGGCGATTGACTGCCGCACGCAGCACCGCGTTCATCCCGGGATCGACCACCGCTTCGCGGAAGCCGGGCGCCCCGGGGGCGGCCTCGATCTCGTCGCGCAGGGTGCGCAGCACCCGCGGCGGCTGCGACTCTTCGGGAATCAGCAGGATGCCGTTCTCGCGCAGACCGCGCCCGATCGTCACCCGGCTGGTATATACCGATACCGGGATCGACAGCGCCAGCGCCCCGGCCACCGGCAGCAGCCACCACAGGAACGAAGGATTCAGCCAGTAAACAAAGCCGGCCCAGGCGATGCCGAGCAGGCTGTGCAGGCCATGGCGGCGCAGCGCGTCCAGCCAGCCGGTCTCGGTATCCTCGCGCTGCGGCGAGCGCCAGCCGGTATTCACGCCGAGCAGCGCGCCGACCACGAACTGGGTATGAAAGAGCATGCGCACCGGCGCCAGCAGCGCCGACAGCAGGGTCTCGAGCAGCGCTCCGAGGGCGAGACGCAGCCCGCCACCGAAGCCGCGCGCACCCTTCACCAACAGCAGGATCACGGCCAGCACCTTGGGCAGGAAGAGCAGCGTCGCGGTGGCGCCGAAGAGGCCCAGCGCCCACTCGGGATGCCACTCCGGCCACAACGGAAAGAGCTGGTTGGGCTCGACGAAGTACTGCGGCTCGGAGAGGGTATGCATGGCCAGCAGCACGGTAGACAGGATCAGCGAGAGGAACCACAGCGGCGCCGACAGGTAGGCCATCACCCCGGTCATGAACACCGCGCGGTGGGCCGGATGCAGGCCGCGCGACAGGAACAGCCGGAAGTTCATGAGGTTGCCCTGGCACCAGCGGCGGTCGCGCTTGAGCTCGTCGTCGAGGTTGGGCGGCATCTCCTCGTAGCTGCCGGGCAGGTCGTAGGCGAGCCACACGCCCCAGCCGGCGCGACGCATGAGCGCCGCCTCGACGAAGTCGTGGGAGAGGATCTCGCCCGATAGCGAGCCCTTGCCGGGCAGGCGCGCCAGCGCGCAATGGCGCATGAAGGGCTCCACGCGGATGATCGCGTTGTGGCCCCAGTAGTGCGATTCGGCGAGCTGCCAGTAGTGCAGGCCGGCGGTAAACAGCGGCCCGTACACCCGCGTGGCGAACTGCTGCATACGGGCATAGAAGGTGTCGCGCCCGGCCGCACGCGGGCCGGTCTGGATGATGCCGGCATCGGGGTTGGCTTCCATCAGGCGCACCAGCCGCCCCAGGCAGTCGCCGGTCATCACGCTGTCGGCATCGAAACCGATCATGTAGCGATAGTTCTTGCCCCAGCGGCGGCAGAAGTCGGCGACGTTGCCGCTCTTCTTCTTGATGCGGTGCTGGCGCCAGCGGTAGAACACCCGGTCGAAGCAGTCCAGCTCGCGGCACATGCGGTGCCAGGCCTCGACCTCGGCGGCGCGGGCATCGGGGTCGCCGCTGTCCGAGAGCACGAAGAAGTCGAAGTGTTCGAGGTCGCCGCTGCGCGCCAGCGAGGCGTAGCTTGCACGCAGGCCGGCGAAGACACGGTCTACGTCCTCGTTGCAGATCGGCATGATGATCGCGGTGCGCGCCTCGCCGGCGATCGGTGCGTCCGGCGCGGCGGTGCGCGAGATGGCGTGCCGGTCGCCGCCGACGAGCTGCACCATGAAGCCCCACAGCGCGGTCCAGAAACCCGCCGAGACCCAGCAAAAGAGCACCGCGAAGAGCACCAGCACCACCATCTCGAGGGGCTTCTGGCCGTGGTAGGGCAGTACCGCGGTCATGAAACTGGTGGCCACGTAGGTCTGGCCGAGCATCAGCGCCACCAGGGTGAAGCGACGCAGCGACGCGAGCCGCGCCAGCCGCTCGCGCCCGGCCACCTTTGGCGGGCGCGCCGCGGCCAGCGCTTCTGCCGCTGTCAGGGTGCATTCATCGGCATCGTCATCCAGCCATTCGCGCGGCGCCATCGAGCTGCGATTGAGCGGCGGCGCGGTCCTCAAGATGGGTTCGCCCGATGCGTCGGCGACGATTACGGGCCCGCGTCCGCTCGCCGGTCCGACCTGCAGCGCTTCGTGCCGCCCTGCCGTTTGCGCTGCGGCGGCATTCGTTTTCGGCGATGTCGTACTGTCTGGGGCCATGCGTCTTGGGCACTCGCTTGCGATTCAGGATTCGGTCGGCATTGTGAGGCCGTTGCTGCCGCCACGCGCGATCATTCACCCGGCAAGATGTAACTCCAGGTTTCCGACAGCAGCGCCGGCTTGCCATCCTTGCCCACCCCTTGGAGCTGGGCACGCAACTCCACGGGCTTGGCGTCGTCGCGACGACGCATGCGGATGATCATGCGCTGGCCTGCGGTACTGTCGTTGCGCCGCACCGTCATGTCGATGAGTTCGCCGTTGGGGTCGATCGAGAAATCGGCCTTCACCGCGGCATCGGGCGACAGGGCGGCGAGCGCGGGCCCGGCAAAGTCCACCCGCAGCCAGATCTCGTTCTCGCCCCCCTCGCCCGGCGCGCGGCCACTGCGGGTCTGCGTCACCGAGGCCAGCGGCGGCAGGGTCTCGCCGCTCATCTGCCAACCGAGGCGGTAGGAGAACTCCCGGTACTTGCCCTTGGCGATGCCACCATCGGGCACCCAATAGGCGACGATGTTGTCGTTCGATTCATCCGGGGTGGGGATCTGCACCAGCTCCACATGACCGACCCCCCAGTCGCCATCGGGGGTAATCCAGGCGCTCGGGCGCAACTCCAAGCGGCCGTCCGGGTCCTGGTAGCTGGAGAAGGCCCGGTCGCGCTGCATCAGGCCGAAACCGCGCGGATTGGTGGTGCCGAAGGTGGTCACCAGCAGGCGCTTGGGATTCACCAGCGGACGCCAGATCCACTCACCTTCGCCGGTCAGCAGCGACAGGCCATCGGAATCATGCACCTCGGGACGATAGTCGCCCGCGGGCGGCGGCTGGTTCTCGCCGAAGAAGAACATGCTGGTCAGCGGCGCGATGCCGAGCTTGGCCACTTCGCCGCGCGGGTAAAGCCGCGCGCGCACCTCCATTGCGGTTTCGGTGCCGGGTCGCAGCACGAAGCGGTAGGCACCGGTCATGCGCCGCGAATCGAGCAGCGCATAGATGATCAGCTCCTTGCTGCCGGCCACCGGGCGGGCGATCCAGAATTCGCTGAAGCGCGGGAACTCCTCGCCGGAACTCAGCGCCGTGTCGATCGCCAGGCCGCGCGCCGAAGCGCCATAGCCCTGCCCCTTGCCGAGCGCCCGGAAATAGCTCGCGCCCACAAAGGACAGCACTTCGTCCATGCGGTCCTTGCGATTGAGCGGATGGACGATCCGGAAACCCGCAAAGCCGAGCTCCTTGAGCTTCTTCTGGTCGAGCTTGAGATCACCGAAATCGAACATCGCGGGATCGAAGCGCAGCGGTCGAACGCCGTCGAGGTTGACGACGTTGATCTTCACCTGCTGGTCGAATCGCATGCCGCGCGGCAGCAGCGAGACCTCGAAGCCCACGGTGCTGCCCGCCCACAGGTTGCGGCCCGGCCTGGGGCGAATCGCATGGTAGCGGCCTGGCGTCAGGTTGCGCAGCGCATCCGGGATCTTGTTGTCCGGCGCCTCGTAGTCCTCGCTGGCAAGCTTGCGCGCCTTGGCGGCGACATCGAGGAAACCGAAGGCAGCGGCGGTCGAGGGCGCAATCGCGCAGGCGAGCAGCAGCGGCAGCAGGACAATCAGACGCGAGATCGCAAGACCCCGCGGAACATCGGCTCGGAACATGGGCAGCTTCAATTGGCAGTGATTGGGGCGACACGCACTCTATGGCGCAAAGCCGTTGCAGCACAAGCGGCAACGGGCTCAGCCGCAATTCTCGACCCAGCGCGGCCAGAACTGCAGCGATCGCAAGGAATGCTTACAAAATTGCTGCATTGCAAGGCCAACCCGGGCTGCTTTCTGCGAACCCGCTCAGCAGGCCTTGCGGTTCGCCTCGATCAACTGGTACAGGCCGCCAAAGCGCGTTTGCTTGTGCCAGTCGAAATCACGCGCCTCCTCGGCCAGCGACTCGATCGGGGTATCGAGCAGCGACGGGGCGAAGGGCTCGAGCCAGCGAAACACCAGCGCCATCACCGGCGCCAGGGGATGCCAGCGCTGGGGACGATGGTAGTCCACAAACACCGCCCGACCGCCTGGCTTTACCGCGCCCAACAGGTTTGCGACGATGCGCCGGCGCGCGTTTTCGGGCACTTCGTGGAGCAGGAAGAAGCAGCACACGGCATCGTATTGTTCGGCGATCGGCTCGACCAGGTCGGCGACCCGCAATTCGGCCTGCCGCAGGCCGGCGAGCTTGCGGCGCGCGTTGGAGATCTGGATCGGCGCCACGTCGGTGACCACCAGGCGACCCTCGACGCCGAGACGGCGCGCCAGCATGGCCGAAAAGTCGCCGTACACGCAGGCCGCCTGCAGCACCGTCTGGCCAGGCGCGAAGCGGCTCACCGCCCAGCGCATGAGGCGGCCGGCGTTGCCCCACAGGATCGCCGAGACCACCGGCGCACGATCGAGCCAGGGCATGGTGCGCGGGTTCAGATAGGCCCAGGTGTAGGTATCGCTGAGGTATTCGGGCAATCGCGCGGGGGCGTGCAGCACGCGTTCGGGGGATTCGCTCATTTCTTGTCCTTTTTGTCGAAAATGCCGCGCAGGCCCTGACGCGCCATGCCGCGGCGCAGCCACGCCAGCTGGGCCTGCAGCGGGAGTTCCTTGGGGCACAGGTCTTCGCAGCCCATCAGGCTCATGCAGCCGAAGATGCCCTGGTCGTTGCCGATCAGCTCGTAATGATCCGCGTCGTCGCGGCTGTCGGCGGGGTCGAGGCGAAAGCGCGCGATCTTGTTGAGGCCGACCGCGCCGACGAAACCGGGACGCATCTGCGCGGTGCCGCAGGCGGCGATGCAGCAGCCACACTCTATACAACGGTCGAGTTCATGGATTTCTTCAGCGAGCCCGGGCGACAGCGGTGCCTCGAGCAGGTCGAGGTCGGGCTCGGCGGCCAGATGCACCCAGGTTTCGAGGCGTTCGGCGAGCTCGCGCATCCAGGTGCCGGTGTCGACCGACAGATCGGCGATCAGCGCGAAACCCGGCAGCGGATGCAGGCTGATGCGCTCGGGCAGCGCGGCGGTGAGCGTGCGGCAGGCGAGACCCGGCCGGCCGTTGATCACCATCGCGCAGGAACCGCACACCCCGGCGCGACACACGAAATCGAAGGAGAGGTCGGGGGCGACGCTCTCGCGCAGGCGGTTGAGCGCGATGAAGAGGGTCATGCCCGGCGCCTCCGCGAGCTCGTGGGTTTCCATGCGCGGGGCGCTGGCGGGGTCGCGCGGGTTGTGGCGGAAGATCGAGATCGACAGGGTGCGGCTCATTGCCCGACCTCGCCAAGGCGGGCATTGCGACCGCGGTAGCGCTCCGGCAGGAGCGCCTCGAAGGGCAGCAGCGCGGCCTGCACCGCATCGCGTCCGGCGCCGGCAAGCGCGGCGCGCTGTGCCTCGGTGTCGCCGAGCCGCGCGGCGGTGCCGGGATGCTCGATGATGTTGCGGGTACCGTAGCCCCGAAAGCCCGGCGGCAGTTCCATGGCCTCGACCTCGATCGGCTCGTATTCGAAATGCGGGCCGTCCGCCTGCCAGCTCACCAGGGTGCGCTTGAGCCAGTCGCGGTCGTTGCGCGCCGGATAGTCCTCGCGGCAGTGGGCGCCGCGGCTCTCGCGCCGCGCCAGCGCGCCCTCGGCCGCCACCAGCGCCAGCTTGAGCATCTTCGGCAGGCGCCAGGCGAGCACCAGTTCGGGGTTGGCGTCGCGGCGCTTGTTGCGGGTGCCGATGCGCCCGGCTCGCGCCAGCAGGCCGGTGAGTGTTTCGACCGCGGTGGCAAGGCCGGCCTCGTCGCGGAACAGCCCGACCTGCTCGGTCATGGTTGCTTCCATTGCGCGGCGGATGGCATGCGCGTCCTCTTCGGCCGGGCGGGCGAGGATCGCCTCGAGGGCGGCCTGCTCGCGGGCAATGAAGGCTCGCGCCAGCGCCGGCGAGAGGCGGATGGCGGAGCCCTCGTCGCGCACATGGTCGGCCACGTATTCGCCCACCAGCATGCCGGCGACCACGGTCTCGGCCACCGAGTTGCCGCCCAGCCGGTTGAAGCCGTGCAGATCCCAGCAGGCCGCCTCGCCGCAGGCGAAGAGGCCGCGCAGCGTGGGCGATTCGCCGCGGTGGTCGGTGCGGATGCCGCCCATCGAGTAGTGCTGGGTAGGTCGCACCGGAATCCACTCGCGCGCCGGGTCGATGCCGAGAAAGTGATGGCAGATGTCGCGCACCTCGCGCAGCTTGCGATCGATGTGGGCGGCGCCCAGGCCGGTGATGTCGAGCCACAGGTGCTCCGGCCCGTCGCCCTTGACGCCCTTGCCGCGGCGCATGTGCTCGGCCATGCGGCGCGAGACCACGTCGCGCGAGGCGAGCTCGGCCTTCTCGGGTTCGTAGTCGGGCATGAAGCGGTGGCCGTCCACGTCGCGCAGCACCCCGCCGTCACCGCGACAGCCTTCGGTGACGAGGATGCCGGCCGGCACGATGGCGGTGGGATGGAACTGCACCGCCTCCATGTTGCCGAGCCGCGCCACCCCGGTCTCGAGCGCGATCGCCGCGCCGATGCCTTCGTTGATGATGGCATTGGTCGACACCCCGTAGATGCGGCCATAGCCGCCGGTGGCGATCACCGTGGCGCTGGCCAGCCAGGCCGAGAGCTCGCCGCTGACCAGGTCGCGCACCACCGCGCCCTGGCAGCGCCCGCCGTCGTGGATCAGCGCAATCGCCTCGCAACGCTCGTCCACCGGGATCGACTCGGCCACCGCGCGGTCGCCCAGCGCGTACAGCATGGTGTGACCGGTGCCGTCCGAGGTATAGCAGGTGCGCCACTTGCGGGTGCCGCCGAAGTCGCGGGCGGTGATCAGGCCGTGGGCCTCGTCGCGCTCGGTGAGTATCACCCGCTGGCCATTGATGATCGCCTCGGCGCTGCCGCGCTCGACGCGGTTCCAGGGCACGCCCCAGGCCGCGAGCTCGCGCACCGCCTTGGGTGCCATGTGGGTAAACATGCGCGCCACGAGCTGGTCGCAGCCCCAGTCGGAGCCGCGCACGGTGTCCTCGAAATGCAGGTCCTCGTTGTCGCCCGCGCCGCGCACGGTGTTGCCGAGGCTGGCCTGCATGCCACCCTGGGCAGCCACCGAGTGCGAACGCTTGGCGGGCACCAGCGAGAGGATGCGCACCTCCAGCCCGCGGCGGCGCGCGCCGATCGCGCAGCGCAGCCCGGCGAGGCCGCCGCCGATCACCAGCACATCGGTATGACCGACCTTCATCGCGCCGGCTCCGCGCGCAGCCAGCTCGGCACATAGGGTTCGCCGGCCAGCGGCGCATGGCTGTGGCCGAGCTTCATGTAGGCCCCCAGCGAAGCCAGGCCGAGGATCAGGAAGAAGGCGGTGAGCGCCCACTTGGCAAGGGCCAGCCGGCGGCGCCCATCGCGGGTGTTGCGGGCCGGCAGCCAGCCCCACTTGAGCGCCAGGCGATAGAGCCCGACCCCGCCGTGGATCTCGACCATGAACAGCAGGATCAGGTAGAGCGGCCAGTAGAAGCCGCTCCACACGCGGTCGGCGGACTCGAAGGGGCCGATCAGCTCGGGCCGGGTCATCATCGTGTAGAGGTGCACCGGAGCGAGGAAGAACATCGCGAAACCGGTCGCCACCTGAACCAGCCACAGCAGCGTATCGCCGTGCCGCGTGCGGTCGCTGTGGGCCGCGATGGCACGATACTGCGCCCAGTCGGCCGGAAACTTGCGCAACGCCAGCAGCGCATGCACCGCCAGCAGCGAGGAGATCAGCGCGACGAACACCGACACCAGCCAGGGCAGCGCCCGACCGAAGACGAAATAGCCCTCAAAGAAGCGCGCCACGATCCAGGCCGCATCCTCGCTGAGCAGGATGGCCGAGACGAAACACATGTGAAACCACATGAACAACGCGAGCAGAAGGCCCGACAGGCTTTGGGCCAGATCGAGCATGGCGGGCCAGTGGCTGACACGCGGCAGGGCATGGGTGGCGGGGGCAGGCATCGCGGATCTCCGGGGTCCGTTTGCCTTGACTATACTCGAAATGCGGCACCGCACAAACGCCTGCACAACGACCGAATCATTATTTCACGGGACACAGACGGTGCATCAGGCATGCGCGCTCGACGTTTGATGCGGCAGCGCACAATCCGCCCGGACAGCTGCCTGGCCGGCCGCCGTCGGCACCACGGCGAGCCTGCGCCGTGCCATCGCACCGGCATTTCCGCAGCGGATCGGCACGGTGTGCGCGATGCGCGGCAGGCAGCGCGCCAGCGCCGACGGGCCGCCGGCGACGATGGCGAAAGGCGCTTCGCGCGGGTTCAGCGCATCTCGCCACGCAGCCCGGCGACGATGCCCTGCAGGCGTTCGGGCGTCGCCTCCGCGGGCGGCAGCGGCGGCGCGCTGACCAGTTCGACGCGATTGAAGATGCCACGGCGCAGCGGCCGCGACAGCGCCGGACCGCCCTTGCGGCTGAAGGTGCTGCCCCACAGGCCGCGCAGCGCCACCGGCACCACCGGCACCGGGGTACGCTCGACGATACGGCGAATGCCGGGGCGGAAGGGGTAGAGCTCGCCGTTGTCGGTGATCCGCCCTTCGGGAAACAGCCCCACCAGCTCCCCCGCCTCGAGCGCCGCCGCCACCTCGTCGAAGGCACGCTCCATCATCGCCGGGTCTTCCTTGGCCGGTGCGATCGGGATCGCCCGGCTGTTGCGAAAGACGAAGGACAGGATCGGCCAGCGGAAGATGTGGTGGTCCATCACGAAGCGGATCGGCCGGCGGCTGCCCGCCATGATGATCAGCGCATCGGCGAAGCTGACGTGGTTGGCGACGATCACCGCCGGCCCCTCCTCGGGGATGTTCTCGTCACCCACCACCTTGAGGCGATACACGGTGTGCACCAGCAGCCAGACGATGAAGCGCAACAGGAACTCCGGTACCAGGGTGTAGATGTAGATCGCCACGCCGGCATTGAGCAGCGCGGTCACCAGGATCAGCTGCGGAATGCTCGCCCCGGCCGCCAGCAGGCCGGCGCCGAGGCCGGCCGCCACCACCATGAAGGCGGCATTGAGGATGTTGTTGCCGGCGATGATGCGCGAACGGCGCGCCGGCTCGGAGCGGGTCTGGATCAGCGCGTACAGCGGCACGATGAAGAAGCCGCCGAAGACGCCGATCATCACCAGGTCGAAGAGCACCCGCCAGCTCGCCGGTTCGGACAGCAGCGCACCGATCGACAGCGGCGCCGCGCTTGCCGCGGTGGCGGCCACGGTGGCGGGGCTGGCCCACCACAGGTCGAGGCCGAACAGCGTCAGGCCGATCGAGCCGAAGGGCACCAGGCCGATCTCGACATGGCGGCCGGAGAGCTTTTCGCACAGCAGCGAGCCGATGCCGATGCCCACCGAAAACACCGCCAGCAGCAGCGTCACCGCGTGCTCGTCGCCGCCCAGCACCTCGCGCGCGTAGCCGGGAAACTGCGACAGGAACATCGCCCCGTAGAACCAGAACCAGGAGATCCCGAGGATCGACAGGAAGACCGTGCGGTTGCCGCGCGTCTCGCCGATATTGCGCCAGGTCTCGGTGATCGGGTTCCAGTCCACCTTGAGGCCCGGATCTGCCGCCGGCGCCTCCGGAATGCCGCGACTGGCGACATAGCCCAGCATCGCGATCACGATCGCCCCGCCCGACACCCAGCCACTGCCGCCCGGCAGCGCGATGGTGAGGCCGCCGGCGATGGTGCCGAGCAGGATAGAGACGAAGGTGCCCGACTCGACCAGCGCATTGCCGCCGACGATCTCGTCTTCCTTCAGGTGCTGCGGCAGGATGGCGTACTTCACCGGCCCGAAGATCGACGACTGGGTGCCCATCAGGAACAGCGTGGAGAGCATCAGCGGCAGGGACTTGAGCGCAAAGGCCACCGCCGCCAGCACCATGATGCCGATCTCGAGCAGCTTGGTGAAACGGATCAGGCGGCTCTTCTCGTACTTGTCGGCGAGCTGGCCCGAGGTCGCCGAGAAAAGAAAGAAGGGCAGGATGAAGAGCCCGGCGGCGAGGTTCACCAGCACCCCGGGGGCCAGGGTGGTGAACTGCGCGGCCTGGAAGGTCATCAGCACCACCAGCGCGTTCTTGTAGAAGTTGTCGTTGAACGCGCCCGCGAACTGGGTCAGGAAAAAGGGAAGGAAGCGGCGCTGCTCGAGGAGTGTGAACTGGGAGCTCATGTCAGGGACTCGCGACTGTGCGGATCGGCTCGACCGCATTGCATTGGAGGGGAATACGAAAAACCCAGGGGCGATCGATTCCGACCTGCGCCGCAATGACGGTGCATTGGCGCCGCAGCGATTCCGGAACACCACACACCTTCGGAACCGTCGTACCGGCGAAGGCCGGTACCCAGTGCAGCGGCCGGAGCGGCGACACGCGCCACGGGCAGGCCGCAACGATGATCGAAGTCGCCCATCACGCCGCCTCCGCCCACTGCCTGAGCGTCTGGTAGTCGATCTTGCCGGTGCCGAGCAGCGGCAGCGCGTCGACCGCGACGATCTTGCGCGGCACGGCGAGCTCGCTGGCGCCCTGCGAGCGGGCTGCGGCGACCAGCGCCTCGCGCGCGAGGCCGGAATCGGTGGAGAACAGCACCAGCGCCTCGCCCTTGGCGGCGTCGGCCTGGGTCGAGGCGGCGTGCTGCGCGGCAGGCGCGGCGGCGGCGGCGATCTTCTCGACCACTTCGAGACTGACCATCTCGCCGGCAATCTTGGCGAAGCGCTTGACCCTGCCGACGATCCTGACGAAGCCATCCTCATCGACCTCGACCACGTCGCCGGTCTCGTACCAGCCCTCGCCCGCGCTCGATGCCGGGGGCTGGATCACCCCCGGGCGGTCGAACTTGAGATAGCCGCTCATCAGGTTGGGGCCGCTCACATGCAGCATGCCACCGCGCGCTATGCCTGCCACCGGCTCGAGCTTCGCCTGCATGCCGGGCAGGAACTGGCCGACGGTGCCGCGCCGGAAGGCCATCGGCGTATTGACCGCCATCACCGGCGCGGTCTCGGTGGCGCCGTAGCCTTCGAAGATGCGGATGCCGAACTTCTCGAACCACAGTTCGCGCACCGGCTCGGCGAGCTTCTCGGCGCCGGCGATCACGTAGCGCAGGCGGTAGAAGTCGTAGGGGTGAGCGTGCTTGGCATAGTTGGCGAGGAAGGTCGAGGTGCCCAGCAGCACGCTGCAGCCGCGATCGTAGGCCAGCTCGGGGATCACCCGGTAGTGCAGCGGGCTGGGATAGAGAAATACGTTGGCGCCCGAAAACAGCGGCAGCAGTCCGCCCGCGGTGAGGCCGAAGGAGTGGAACAGCGGCAGCGCGTTGAGGATCTTGTCGTCCACCGAAAAGTCCACCACCGCGCGAATCTGCGCGACGTTGGCGAGCAGCGCCCGATGCGACAGCACCACCCCCTTGGGCTTGCCCTCGGAGCCGGAGGTAAACAGCACCACCGCCGGATCTTCGGCGCTGCCGATGCGGGTCGCGGCGTAGGGAAAGCGCATCGCCCACAGCACCAGCCACAGCTTGTCGGCGAGCGTCATCGCGGCGCGCAGGTCCTCGAGGTAGATGAGGCGCACGCCCTCGAGCGCGGCCAGCTTGTCGCCAAGCCTGGCCTGCTCGACGAAGGCCTGCGAGGTCAGCACGGTGACCACCTCGGCGGCGGTACAGGCGGCCTGCATGCCATCCACGCCGGCGGTGTAGTTGAGCATCGCCGGCGTGCGGCCGAAGGCCGGCAGGCCGACCACCAGCGCCAGCGTCGGCGCCAGGTTGGGCAGCAGGATGCCGACCTTCTCGCCCTCGACGGTCTGGCGCGCCACCAGCCGGCCCAGCGCCAGCGACATCTTGAGCAGGTCGCCGTAGGAATACTCCTCCTGCTTGAGATCCTCGACCAGGCGGCGGCCGCGGCCGTGGATCGCGGCGGTGTCGAGCAGCGCCTCGAACAGGGTCTGGCGCGGGCGGCTGGCGAAGATCATCTCCTGCATCACCCGGCGCATCGCCTCGCCGGCCTTGCGGCGGCGCTCGCGGGCGCTCGGCGCCTCGGGCATGGCGATGCGGGTCAGCGGCTGGATGGCGAGGCGGATGCGCGGGAAGAGGTGCTTCGGCGCCTTGCCGGAGACTCGCGAGAACCAGGTGCGGGCCGCGCCCTCGAGACGGATCGGCAGGATGCTGGCGCCGGTGCGGGCGGCGACGAAGGCCGGGCCGTCGTAGGTCTTCATGAGGCTGCCGGTGGTGGTGATGCGCCCTTCCGGAAAGATCACCACGGGTCGGCCCGATTCGAGCAGGCGCACCACCTTCTTCATCGCCATCGGGCTGGTGGGATCCACCGCCAGGTAGTCCACCAGCGACAGGATGAGCCGGAACCAGCGGTTCCTGGCCACCGTGGTGTGCACCACGAAGACCGGATTCATCGGCAGGTAGAGGCCCAGCAGCAGGCCGTCGAGGAAGGATTCGTGGTTGGCGATGATCAGCAGGCGTTCGGGCTGCGGCGGCAGCGTGCCTTCGACATCGACGCGGAACAGCACCCGGGTGAGGGTACGCAGCAGGGTCTTGGCGAGTGTGCGGAGCATGGTTCTCGTTTCTTGAAGGTTTTTCGGGAAATGGGCTGGCGGTGCGCGCCGTTCAGCGCGAGGGCGCTGCGGGCCACTTCGACTCGGGCCGCATCATGTCGCGGAAGGCCGCCATCAGCCACGAACGCATGCCGATCACCAGGGTGTAGGGGCGGCGCTCGCCGGCGGGCAGTTTCTGGTCGGCGATATGCTGGTTGGCGAAGTCCTGGCCGATGCGGGCCAGTCGCTCGCGAAAGGAGTTGGCCAGGCCACGGCCGATCTGGCCGTGCACCACCATCAGCATCTCGGCCTCGCCGTCGAAGCCGCCGGCAAAGTAGTCGTCGAGCACCTCGTTGCGGAAGTAGTCCATCACCGGCCCCTGCGGCCGCCAGCGAAAGCCCTTGGCGACCCGCAGGTGATAGCGGTTGAGCGGGCGCAGGTCGATGATGCCGAGCCGGTCGAGGCGGGTGAGCTGCTGCACGCACTCGGCCTCGGAGATCGCGTAGGTCGACACGATCTGCCCGAAGCTCCACTGGCTCATGCAGCAGATCGCCACCAGCAGCAACTTGCGGTCGGCCATCACCGCCTTTTCCTGCTCCAGCGTGAGCTCCAGCAGCAGCGGCTGGGTGTCGGCCACGCGGCGCGCGAGATCGGCGAAATCCATGTTGAGGGCGCGGCAGATTTCATCGACCCGCGACAGCGGCATGTCGCCGCTCGCCGAGAACATGCGCTTGACGCTGGACTCGGCCATGCCGAGCCGCTCGGCAAGCGCCGCATAGGTGATGCCGGCGGCCTTTAGCTCGGCCTTGAGGGCGGTAACGAGGTCGGAAGTCGTGCTCATGTCGTGCGCATCGCGGGTTGAAAGTGTTGCCAGCGTAAGAGGACTGTGGCGCGCTGGCGAGCGAACTTCCTGCAGTATCGTCCAGCGATACCAAAAGTTGAGTGCGATTCTACATCGACCCATCTGCTTGTACCGATCCCACCCGGCGATGAAGATGAGGCCGTCTTCAACCACCCGGAGCACCTCATGGAAAACCTCATTCGACGCGACACCCGTGCCTGGCGCCTGCAGGTCTGGATCTCCTTCGCCCTGGCCCTCACGGTGTGCGGCAGCGGCCTTGCCTGGCTGCCCGGCGCCGACCTCGACCGCGCCTTCATGGTGATGGGCTACGTATTCTGCCTGTCCTCGGCGCTGGCGCTCTCCAAGTTCATCCGCGACAACCAGGACGCACCCGCCGACACCCCGCTGTGGCGCCTCGTGGTGTGGGGCGGCTTCGTGCTGGCGATGGCCCTCACCGGCTGGGGCCTGTGGCGGATGCAGATCGGCCCCAACTGGAAGGCCTACCTGATGGTGAGCTGGCTCTACCTGATCTCCAGCGCCTTCACCCTGGCCAAGACCCTGCGCGACGCCTACGAGGCAGACCGCGCGGAGGCCCACCGAAGCCGTGCGCGCACCGCAGGCGCCACCCACACCGCGCCCGATTGACCCGCCGCCTCACCCGCCTCACCCCTCACCCCTCACCCCTCACCCCTCACCCCTCACCCCTCACCAATCACCAATCACCCCTCACCAATCACCGCCTCAAAAGGAGCCATCATGACCACCCACACCCGTCGCCAGATGCTCAGGCTGCTGGCCTTCTCACCGCTCGCCGTGGTGCTCGGCGCCCGCGCCCACGGCGGCGCCTCCGAGGCCAGCGCCGCCTCCAGCCTGTCGCTGGCGCTGCCGGTCGCCGCCTCGCTGACTGCCCCGGTGATGATTCTCTCGGCCGGCGCGGTGCTCACCGTGACCGCGGTCGAAGCCTCGGCCCACAGCACCGCGTGGGTGCTCGAGCGTGCCTCCGATGGCGCCAGCGCAGTGGTCGAATTCAGTGCCGGGACGATCGCCGCCTCGGTGGTGGCGGCCGGCACCGTGGTGAGCGTCACCGCGCTGGCAGCCGGCTGGCTGCTCTCGGCGGCCGGCGAGGCGCTGTGCCTGATCCCCAACGCACTCGGCGAATCGCTGCTCTACGACGAGAGGATCACGCGATGAAAGCCGCCCTGCTGCTTGCCGCCCTGCTCATCATTTCGCCGCTCGGCCGCGCCGGCCAGGACTGCGAGGCCCGCAAGCCCGGCGCCGGGGAGCTGCGCCAAAGCCTGGAACTCGCCGCTGCCACGGCACTGGCGCTCGAGCGCAGCGGCGCCCGGGTGGTGATCCTGGCCCGCGCCGGCCAGGACCTCGAGGAATACCGGCTGCGCTACTCGCACCTGGGGATCGCCTATCGCGACGGCGCAGCGCTGGGAGGACGCGGCGTCTGGCGGGTAGTGCACAAACTGAACGAGTGCGGCAGCGACCGCGGCGACCTCTATCGACAAGGGCTCGCGGAGTTCTTCAGCGACGGCCTGTTCCGCTACCAGGCCGGCGTGGTGGTCCTCGCGCCCGAGGTGCAGTCGGCCATGCATACGGCGCTTGGCGACAACACCCGACTGGCCCGGCTGCACCAGCCGCGTTACAACATGCTGGCCTACCCCTGGAGCACCGAGTACCAGCAGAGCAACCAGTGGGCCATCGAGACCATGGCGATGCTGCTCGAGCCCGGCGTGGCTGATCGCGAGCGTGCCCAGGCCTGGCTCAGGCTGCGCGCCTACCGTCCGACCACGCTGCACATTCCGGCCATCAAGCGGCTCGGCGCGCGCATCGGCACCGCCCACATCGCCTTCGACGACCAGCCCTTCGAGCGGCGCATGAGCGGGCGCATCGATACGGTCACGGTCGATTCGGTGTTCGAGTGGCTGAGCCGCAGCGGCCTCGGCAGCACGGTGCAAGTAATCGATGCGACCCCCGCCGCAGCGCCCGCCCGCAGCTACCGCTTCAGCGACCCGCCGCCGCCGGCGCCAGCGGTGACGCGAGGCGCGCAGCTCGCCCAGGGCGGTGGCGTTCGCTAGCGCCGCCGTGTCTCCTTTTTTCCGACACGATGTTTCGCAAATTCTTACCTTGCGAAAGCCGCGAGCCCCGCCTAAAGTGGAATCTCAGATCAACGCAAAGGAGCATGGATGACACGTTTCGTATCGGCTCTGCTTGCCGCCCTGCTTTCGATTGCCAGTGTTAACGCCCTGGCTTGTTCGGGGGACAAGGCCAAGGATGATCGTGGCGGCATGAGTACGCCGAGCAAGCCTTCTACCTAGTAGTCGCAGTCTCAACTCATCCAACCCAAACAGGCGGGTCGGCATTGCCGGCCCGCTTCGCTTTTGCCCCGCCGCGAGAGCTATTTGAGACGGGCCGAGCGAGCGAGCTTCTCGGCCGCGGCGATCTCACTGGGGAAGAAATGCAGGCGCGGAGCGGAAAACACGATGGCGGTGAGCTCCCTGCCGCGCACCGCCGCCCAGCCGACCCCCGACAGGCGCACATCGTCGCTCTTGCGCAGCCGCGTGAACTCGAAGCGGAAACCCTCGGCATCCAGGAAGGCGTCCGGAGCGAGGCGATCGAGCTTGAAGGTCGAGCCGTCCTGGGTATAGAGATTCTCGAACAGGCTGACGATCTCGTGGGCCTGCATGCCGGCGCGAAAGATCATCGGCTTTTCCTTGTCGCGGGCCGGCGCGATCGGCTTGCCGTCCTGCACGGCGACGAAGAACTGCAGCGCATCGACGGTGATGCCTTCGCGCGTCCAGGTCGGGATGGGGCCGGCGATGCCGCCCTCGAAGCGGTTCCAGGGCTCCTCAACGCGCACCGACAGGCGTTCGGCAACCACTGCCTCGCCGCTGCCCACCACCGCCACGTTCGAGCATGCCGCCAGCAGCAGCGCGCAACCGAGCAACACCACACGACTCGTTTTCATGAGCTCTGCAATCCCTTGATATAAGTCCTGATCATTTCGACGTCGGGCCCGTTGGGGGCAAGATCGAGGTAGCGACGATAGGCCTCGGCGGCACGGCCGCGCAGGCCGGCGTTTTGCAGGCACAGCCCCAGCGAGCGATGGGCCGCGGCCGGGGCATCGGCCAGCGTGGCAGCCTTTTCGAAATCGGCGATGGCGCGCGTGAGGTCGCCTTCACCGCCACGCAGCCGACAGGCCTCGCCCCGCGCGAAGAGCAGTCGCCCGGTCTCGCCGTCACGGCCGATCAGCCGCGCCAGCAGCACCAGCGTCTCGTCGAACTGGCCGCGATTGAGTTCGTCCTCGAGCAAGCCCAGCAGATGCGGGTCGAGGCGCGCCCGCCAGGCGTCGACGCCGGTTTCGCCGCCGCGCCCGCCGGCCAGCTCGGTGAGCGTCTTTTCGCGCTCGCCCGGATCGGGATGGGTGGCGAAGAGCACGCTCCTGGTCGCCGGATCCTCGCCCGAGGCCATCGCCTCGGCGCGCAGGTTGGCCCATACCCGCGCCGCCTCGCGCGGATCGTAGCCGGCCTTGCTCATGAGGATGATGCCGATGCGGTCGGCGTCGCGCTCCTGGTCGCGGCTAAAGCCCAGCTGCCCCGCCAGCAGCGCGAGCTGGGCAATCGCGCCGGCTCCGCCCAGGGCGATGTTGAGCACCATGCCGAAGGCCGAGCGCGACTGCGCATCGCGCAGCCTCTCCACCGTGTGGCGCTGCAGGTAATGACCGATCTCGTGGCCGACCACCGAGGCGAGTTGGGCCTCGTTGTCGACCCGCAGCAGCAGCCCCGACCACACCTGCATCATGCCGTTGGGCGCCATGCTGGCATTGAACCAGGGGGTGCGCAGCGCATAGACGCGGATGTCCGGGCAGTGCTCCGCGCCGAGCCGGCAGGCAATGCCCTGCAGATAGTCGTGGAGGACCGCGTCGCCGATCCTGAAGGGGCTGCGGCGCAGGCGCTTCTCCTCGCGATCCATGAGGGCCCACAGCCCGCCCTCGTCGGTGTCGAGCGCCGGCCGCACGAAGCGCGGTGGCGCCAGCCACTCGCCGGCCTGGGCCAGCGCCCCGCCACCGGCCAGCAGCGCACACTGGGCGCAGCCGAAAGTCAGCGCGGTGCGACGGTCGATCACGGCAGCGCCACCCGCGGGAAGCCGCGCAGCAGCGCCTCGACGGTCTCGCCGGCCGGCTTCGCCTCGCGCAGGTCGCCGGTGCCGCGTGCCAGGTGGTTGAACCACACCACGCGCCCGGTGCGCAGGTCGACCAGGGTCGCATAGGCGATCTGGATGCCGCCCGAAACGCCAACCCCGAGCATCGCCAGCGCCACCATCGCCGCCTTGCGGCCGCCGCTGGCGTAGCTGTCGCGCACCCAGGTAAACAAGGCATAGTCCGAACCCGAGCTGGCCTGCAGGTCGGCAAAGCTGTTGCCGAAACTCCAGTCGAGCACGCCGTTCTTGGTGGGCAGGGCCCATACGCCGCCCAGCCCGTGATGCAGCGCGATCGACTCCGCCACCGCGGCATGCAGGGACAGCGCCTCGGCATGGGCATCGGCCTGGTCTTCGCCGAGATGGGTGATCGAAACGTTCAGGCGGCCACCGAAAGCGCTGAGCGCAGTGGTCATGTGCTGGCGGGCCGCAGCCGTCCAGTCGGCCTTGGGCTCGGCCACCCCGCCCGCGCCAAGCTCGAACAGCTCCACATCGAGCGGAATCACCAGCAAGCGGGCGGTTGGCTGCAGGGTGCTGAAGCCGGGCGCCAGAAACTTGTCGGCGGCGCTGGCCGCCGGCCCTGCGAGCAGCAGCATCACCGCCAGCGCGATGCCTGTCAGGCAGCGCATATACCCAAGATGAAGACCTGAAAGACGCTCGATCACGCTCTTCTCCCGATCAGTGTTCGCCCTGCGCTGCTCGCAGATTAGCAGTCAATTATGAAGTTGCGCGGTGCCGGCGCGGATTTCTTTGCGCGCCTGAGCCGCCCGCAATGCGGATCACCGCAGGGCGCAGCGCGGCCTATACTGGCGCAGCCGAATGTCCACGGAGCGCGCAGATGACTGGAGTCGATGGGGCGACGTCACGAAAGCTGAGGCATTTCCGGCAGATCCTGCTGTGGCCGCTGCAGCTCATGCCGCTGCGCGCAGACAGCCAGATCCAGAACCACTGGGAGGTGCTTGAACAGCCGGCGCCGGACAACCCCTGGCGCGAGGTGGATGACGAGTTCACCGACGACCCGGCCGGCTTCCAGCCCCGGCACTACAGCGAGTTCGTGAACTTCCTGCCGCATGTGCAGCGCTTCCTCTACGGCGAAGGCAGGGCGCGCGGCGCGAATCCGGGCAAGTCCCCGATCCGGGTGTTTCGCCGCCGCGACATCGCAAGGCTGCGCTGCACCTACCCCGACCCGGCGATGGCGCCGCGCGAGTTCGAGATCGCCCACATCGATCTCTACTTTTTCTACGACCTCGACGTGGTGGTGCTGACGGTGGAGATCCAGGCCAGCGACATCCCGCTCGACTGCGCCCAGGAGACCCTGTTCCGGCTTGGCCGTGCCTATCCGATCTACTGGGAGCCCAATGGCGACGGCGGGCATTGCCTGAAGCGCACCGAATGGCTGTCGGCCGCGGGCGAGGTGCTGGCGAGCTCCGACTACGAACTGCAGGCCCGGTTTCTCGCCCATGTCAGCCAGTACCGTGCCCCGACCCTGGCCGCGCACTGGGATTTCCTGCTGCGGCCGATGGTCCAGCACCACTCGGATGACTCTGGGCCGCTGCGCTACCGCCAGCTCGAATATCACCGCATGCCGGTGATGGCCTACCTGGCGCTGGAGGACGACCCGCGAACACTGGCGCACTCGGATTTCGTGCGCCTCGCGCTGGTGACCCCGCCCGGCCCACCTGGCAAGATGCCTTTCGCGGTGAACGACTTCGAGCGACGCCACTGCTACGACCGTTTCTGGGTGAGCTCGCCGGAGGGTCCGCCGGGCGCCCGCTACCTGAGCTGCGGCGAGGCCTTCGTGCTGGTCGGCAGCGGCCGCGAACCCTACTTCTACACCCCGGGCGGCAGCCTGCTGGAGCACTTCCGCCACCAGTACTTCCTGCTGTTCCTGCTTCCGCACCTGCACAAGGCGGCCCTGCTGATGGTGGCCGACCGCCTCGGCTACGCCCTCAAGCGCCTGGACATCCACAATCCCGATTCGGTCAAGCGCTTCAAGCGCGAGATCCGCCAGATGCGGGAGATCTTCCTGCGCTTCACCCACCGCTACTGGTTTCATCACATCTCCGACCAGGCCTTGTCGAAGGACTTGTTCCGCATGGAAAAGGATTTCCTGGGCACCGAGGAGCTCTACAACGAGGTGCGCGAACGCATCGAGGACATGTCCGAATATCTCGAGTCGGACTCGCTGCGCCGCCAGGCCAACACCGTCGTGCGCCTCACCGTCGTCACGGCCTTCGGCCTCATCGGCACTACCGTCACCGGCTACTTCGGCATGAACATCCTCGGCCTCGATGGGCTGAGCGCCCCCGTGAGGCTGCTCTACTTCGCGGCGGTATTCGCCGGCATGGCCTGGCTGACCTTCTACACGGTGATGAAGTCCAAGGGCCTCTCGGACTTTCTCGATGCGCTGTCCGACGAGCGCGAGACGGTGGGCCGCAAGGCGCAAGCCTTCTGGCGCGTGTGGCGGGGCAGGAAACCAGGCCCCTGGTGAGCGGTCGCAGCGAGCGCCCCACCGGCGAGCTACCGGACTACGCCTTGTCCCAGTCCGACCTTTTCAACGCCTCCCCGGCGCCGTCGAACGCTGGCGCGAACCCGGCCCGGGCGGACGCCGCCGCACCGCTGCCCTGCGCGCCATCGAGGATTCGTGCCACGGTCAGCGCGACCTCGCGCCATGCCTCGGGGTCATCCGATCGAGGATGAAGAACGCGCCGGGGCGACATCGAGGCCAGGCTCGCCAGCGCCGATTGCTCCAGGTCCGTGGGTAGCACCTCGATCGGCAACACGACACAGCGCGCATCGACGAGGCGATCCCTGAGACGGTGCAGCGCGTACTCCAGCCCGGACGAGCGAAGCAGGCCGGGCGTGAGCAACACAACCAGTACCCGTGCACGCTCGAGCGCAAGAGTGAGCGGTCCGCGCACACCGTCGTCGACCAGCATCGGGTCGCGATCGGAGGCAACGAACAGACGGATCCGGCCCTCGTTTTCCAGCGGCGCGAGTGCCGCGGCGCATTGTTCGAGCACTTCCGACGGCTGCGAGGCGTCATGCACCACCACCACGATCGGTGCCGGCGCACCCTCTCCCGGCACGATCTGCCACGCCGGGCCCGGCGAGCCGTTCAACAGGCGATCGACAACGGTGCGGACCACCTCCGCCTGCTCGAGGTAGGAGAAGTGATTGATGTCGCCACCCTCGAAGCGCACGAATCGCGCCGGGCGGGTGCGCGCCGCGCCGCCGAACATCGACTCGGTCGCCACCAGCATGTCGTTGTCGCGATCCACCAGCAGGCCCAGCAGGCCGGCCTTGAGCCGCCCCGCCAGCGAATCGGCGCGGAAGGTGCCCGCAACGATGGCGAGTTCGCTGTCCACCCGTACCCCCTCACGGTTGAGCATGCGGATCAGCGGCGCGGTCGGCTCCATCGCTCGCAGGCCGGGGACGCGTTCGGGGTCGACGATCGCGTCGAGCAGACGAAGGGGCAGGCTGCCGGCGTGGCTGCCGACCGTGCCCATCAAGCGCGCAATGCCGCCGAACACCTGCTTGGCGCGCGCCGGATAGGTGGTACCGCGAACCGGGCAGGCGATGCGCACGAAATCGACGATGCGCAAGGACTTGCTCATCATTTCCTTGGCAAGCCGCTCGAGCGTCTCGCGCGCGGCACCATCGAAGAGCGCGAAATCGGCCTCGTCGAAAGGCGCCGCCGTCTCCTCAGTCCTGCCGGCGCTTTCCCAAAAATCGTCGTCCTCCCATCCGGGCTGATCGGCGACGCGGCCGGCGCGGCACAACAGCTCGCCGATCAGCCCGCCATCGGAGACGCTCAGCACCGTGAGTTCGATGCCGAAGGGCAGCGCCCGCACGAGTTCCAGTGCATTTTCCAGCGGCGATCGCGACAGGCCCCAGTGCTCGAAACACAGCATGCGGCCGGAATAGGCAGAAGCAAGCTGCTGCCAGGCAGCGAGATTGTCGGACGACCACATGCCGGCGAAGCTGCCGAGCATGCTCGAACCCATGCCATGGATGAACAGCAGCGCCCGCCCCTGCAACATCGAGAACGCGTCCGGACCGTTCAGGCTCGGCGGCACCGCTGAGGCATCGATCGCGTAGAGGCCGGGCTCGGGCACACCGCGTTGCTCGAGCGCGCGGATCGCACGCAGGTCATAGGGCTCGGCCGCCTTGGCCTCGGCGGCTTTCGTTGCGGCCTTCCGCGGCGCCACCCGAGGCAGCCGATACTCGCCGTCGCCGTGTAGCTGGAAAGCCGCCCAGGCAGGCGAACCCGGGAAGCGGCGGCGGGTTTCGAGACGCGCGATGAGGGCGGCCTCGGCCACGGTCCCGCCCGCCGTCAGGACCTCGTAGAAGCTGCCAAAGAATACCGAGGCGATCTCGTCCGCCACATGCCAGTCGTTCACCAGAACCGCTGACACGAGACCCTCGCGCAGGGCCTCGCCCCAGGACGCTGCGAATCCGGCGCCGGCTCGAGCGCCACCGCGGATCACCACGAGTTCCGGCAAGACCTTCAACTGTTCGAGATCGCCCGGGCTAAGGAAGGCGCCGTCACCGATTGGCAGCGAGACGGCCACATCGCGGGGCCTTTTCCCGCCCGTCGGATCGATCAGGCTTTCGAGATGCAGCGCTCGCCACGGGCGACGATGCAAACGAGTGACAAGTTCTGTTGCCGACGCCTCACTGAGTATTTCCACCTCGAAACGCGCCGAGCGGAAGATCTCGTCGATATCGGCGGGGCTCGGCCGGTCGAGATTGGCAACGGAGGCGACAAGCACCGCGTGTCCACTCGCGTCGTCTGCGCTTCGACGCATGCTGCCGCTTCGGGCGTGCACCAGCCTGCCGTTCAAGCCCCTTTTGCCGAGCAGGTATTCCCATGGGATCCGCGCCGCGGCGCTGTCGAGATGCAGTTCGATATCGTCATCGGGGGCCAGCATGCTCAGCTGATGCGACTGCAGCAGCGGAATGTCGCGAAACTGTGCGAGCCCCGCCTCAAGCATGAAGTCGTCAGCGTCGCGAGACGCCGACGCCCACGCCTCGAGCAAGCTTGGTGCGAGCTGTTCGACGGAACCGCCGATGAAGTCAAGTGCTGTTCCATGTGCGTCCATTTCACCGCGCTGCAAGGTCAGCATGTAACCCTCTCCCATGCCTTCGCGCTGCCCGTGATGCAACTCGAGCCTGCCATAGCCCGCGCCACCCCCTGCCCAGCGCTCGAAGCCCGGCACTTCGAACGCTTCACCGAGCGCATTGACGAGCTGCACCCGGGCGTGCCCGACCTCGATCTCCTGCGCCTCCCCGCCCGCAATTGCGTGCGGCATGCGCAGCAGCCGATCGTCCTCGTCCTGCCACAGCACTTCCACCAGGCGCGGCTCGCTATCCGGCACCGGCAGCGCGAATCCCGCGCGCTGCGCCCCCACGCCGAGAACGAGGAGCGGGCCGCGGCGGGCTATGCCGAGCCGGGCCAGCGGCAGCTCTGACAGGATCCGTGTGGGCGAGACGCCTTCAGGCCGCGTGGCCGTCGCGTGGCCAGCCTGTGCCGCGAGCAGGCGCAGGGCCTGGCCCGCGCTGGTCCCGAAGCTCTCGGCCGGAAGGCGGGCGACGGCCTGGCCGGCCCATGCGGCAAGGCCGGGGCGGGACCCATCCAGCACACCCTTGACGGCGCTGGCGAGCGCCTCCTCGATCTCGTCGAGCTCGCCCATCACCGCCGCCCAGGCAACCCGCTCCTCGAGCGCCAGCGCGGGCGAAAGCCCGGTGTGCACCGCAGCCATCACGCCGCGCGCCTCGAGGATGCGCTGGCGCTCGCCTTCGTCGTCCGCCTGCCAGGCCGCGGCGAGCTGCTCGCGCAGGCGTTCGCTCACTGCCGGCTCGAAGCGCAGGCCGCCCGCGCTGCGCGCCTTGACCAGCGGGCTGTGCCACAACTCGGCCTCGATCCAGGCCCCCGTGCGGGGCAGCAGGGCGAGCCGCATGCTGCGCAGCAAGGGCGCGTCGATCGCGACCGCGGGCGCCAGCAGCCGGGCCAGCTCGAGCGCATCGGGGCAACGCCGTGCCAGCACCTCGAGCCGGGCGTCGGCCCAGGCTTCACGCTCAGACATCGTGGCGCTCCAGCAGGCGGCGCACCTGCGCGGCCGAGGTCGGCCGGTCCCACTCGACGAAGGCGATGCACTCGCCAAGCGCCGACGGCACATGGGCGCGCGGCCAGGGTGAGAGCACCGTGAGGCGCGAGCCGCGAGCGGCGAGCCGGGCGGCGAACTCGAGCCATTCCTGCACGCCGGCGCGGGCGAGGTGGTCCGGCGGTGCGCCGAGCCCCAGATCGCTGACCGCGACTACCGGCACGCCCGGCTGCGGCGCACGCCAGGCCACGTCATCCGCATCGGCGAAGACGCCGCGCAGCGGGCAGTCGGCAAACAGCCACTCCTCCATGTGCGCCTCGCCCACGGCCTCGACGAAGCGCTCCGAGAGCGCGATCTGGTCAGCCGCGAAGGCTTCCATGCCGGGTGAGACGTCGATCAGCAATTGCACGCCGAGGGTCAGCGTCCAGCGCCGCAGGCGCGGAATCCGCCTGAGCGGATGGCCGTTGGCCAGCTCGCGCACCAGCCGGGCTTCGTCGATGGCACGGCCGGGCAGGCGCCGGGCGGCCAGCGTGGTCACCAGGGTGCGGGCCCACTCGGGGCGGAACAGCTCGGGTGGCGCCGCCGCGGGGCGGGCCACGGTATCGGCGCGGGCGAGCGCTTCGACCGCCTGCCATTCGCGTTGCGGATCGCGCTCGCGCAGCGGCTCGCTGGCGCGCGGCAGATCGGGCACGAAGTGCTGCGGCACGGGCCGTGCGGGCGGCGGCCCGGCTGGCGGCGGATGCGGCGCCGCCCGCTCGGGGCGGGCGGGTTCGGGCAAGGGCGCGGGCGCGACGGGTTCCGGCGGCGGGGCCTCGATGGCCGCCAGCTCGAAGCCGAGCAGGCGTGCGACTGCGGCCTGGGTAGCTTCGTCGCCGGGGGCGAGCGCCTGCCAGCTTCTCAGCAGCTCACCGAGCCAGATCTCGCTGCCGTGTTTCATGATTCGTGCCAGTCGTCCTTGAGCAGGGTCGCGCGCTGCAGCGCTTCCCATGCCGGGCCGCCACCAACGCCGATGCCCAGCGTGAGCGCGGCGCGCACCGCATCGAGGTATTCCGCGGTGCCGGGCAGGCGGCGCCGGCTCGCGGCGCGTTCCTCGCGCAGCGCTTCCAGGCGTTTGGCGATCTCGCGCGCGAGCTTCTCCTCCGCTTCGCCAAAGGATCGCTTGGGCGGACGGTTGAAATGCAGCCGCGCGATCCCGACGAGTCGCTCCACTCCCGGGTGCTCGAGGCGGTGCACGATGCAGCGGCGCACGAAGGCGGGCGGCAGTTCGCGCTCCTCGTTGGTGGTGATGACCACCAGCAGGCGGCTCATCGCTTGGCCCGCTGCGCCCAGCGCCGGCTCCGCGCCGCCGGCCAGCGTCACCTTGACCGGCCGCTCGCGGATGTCGGAAACCTCGAAGGCCATCGAGCCGAGCGGCACCAGCAAGGCATTGGGCAGGTCGGGGTCGGCCTTGTCGAGCTCGTCGATCAACACCACCGCGCGATCGACGGCACGGCTCGCGTTGAGTTCCGCGTTGGGCTCACCTGCCGGGGCCGGTTCGGGGCAGGTGCTGTCGGCATGCCAGCCGCGCAGCGCCGCCGATTCGCGATCGAAGACCCACCACAGCACGCCGGGCTCGATGTAGTCGTAGTCGGACAGCGGCGCCTTGTCGCCTTGCGCACCGCGGGTCTGGGCGTCGGCGAGGCGGCGTACCAGGTCGTACTTCCAGAGCAGATCCTGGGCGCTGCTGTGGCTGGTGATCACGGTCTCGTAGTAGCGATAGCCGAGATTGCGGGCGATGAAGGCGGCCAGCGAGGACTTGCCCGAACCTGGTTCGCCACGCAGCAGCAGCGGCCGGCCGGTGGCCAGCGCCACCTCGACCGCCATCTGCAGGTGCGGATCGTAGTCGTACAGCCGGCCGTCGCGGCGGTCGGGGGCATCGAGCGCCTCGCCGCTGCCCGGCGGCAGGGCCTCGTTCGCAAGCGGGGCGATCAGCCCGGTATAGACCAGTGTGGTGTCAGTGCTCATCGGAAACTCCGGGGGCTAGATCGAGTATCGAGGACTTGCCCAGATAGGCGGCGTCCTCGCGGGCATTGTCGAGGGCGGGCAGCAGCCGCACCATCGCGGGCAACCCTGCAGGAACGCGCTCGAAGTGGCGGCCGGCAAGCTGCAGGCAGGTGGCGGAGGCGAGCGCGACGTCGGCGGCGAGGCCCTCGCAAAGGCCCTGCTCGAGCGCCGCCGCCTCGCCGAAGATGACGAAGAAGGGCCGGTCGCGGACCCGCTCGGCAAGCAGATGCATACGCCGCGGCGGTACCCGCAGCCGCGTCGCGATGCCCGCCTTGAGGCTCGCAAGGGCTTCTGCGGCCTGGCCCTCGCCCAGCGCTTCGTCGAACTCGAGGCGCCGGTTGGCGAGCCACGGCGGGCAGCACCAGGCGCGCCGCAGGTAATCGTCGGCCACCTCGGGATCGTCGGTGTTGAGTGCGTAGGCGTGCCACTCGCCATCGGGCAGCACAGCCAGCGCGGCGGCGGCGGCAGGGTCGACCCACATCGGCAGAAGCTTGTCGGCGAGCCGGGTGAAGGCCTCGGCGTTGCGGGCAGCCAGTACGGTGACGATGCGCTCGAGCGCCTTGCTGGTGCGCGGCAGTTCCGCCCGCAGCAGATAGTGGGCAACGGTGCGGCCGCGGTCTTCGAAGTGCGCCCAGTCGTCTTCGGCGATACCGAGCGGCTCACGGGTCAGGGAGAGGATTTCGTCGCCGAGCGGCTCGAGGATGCGCGTCACCTCGGCGATCCACTGGCGCATCTCGTCGTCCTCGCCCTCGTGCGAGAGATCCTTGAAGCGCCCGGCGATGCGCGCGGCGAGCTCATCCGCCTCGGCACGCGAGAAACCGACCGTGCCTTCGACCCTTGCCGCCTGGATGTCCGAGATCTGCAACGGACCGAAGCCGGCTGCGGCCAGCGCCTCGTCGGTAAGCGCACCGAGGCGCACCGGGATGAGCCGGAAGTCGGGCCGCAGGTGGCGCCGCCAGGTCAGCACCGTGGCTTCCTGCAGCACCCATTTCGACTCGATCGCGTCCTCGCTGAGCAGCAGCACCGCGCCATCGCAATCGCCCAGCCAGCGCAGCAGCTTGATCGGCCAGCGATCGCCGGGGTCGAGCAGCTTGCGGTCGAGCAACACCTCGAAGTCGTCGCCGAGCAATCGCTCGACCTCGTCGCGGATGTGACGTGCATACTTGAGCCGCTGCTTGCGCGGGTCGGCCTCGTCCTCGAAAGGAACGTCGTCGGCAATCTCGACGTCCTTGCAGCTATGGCTGATGAAGATTCGCGCCCTGGTCATGAGAATCGCATCGCTCGAGGGCGCTCCCGAAAACGCGAGCACGACTCGACGCGCAGCCTGATGATCGGCGATCCGCCACGGGCCATGCCGGTCGTCATCTGCAACTCAGCGTGCGCCAAGGGCCGCGGCCACCTCGGGGTGACCCGCCTGCTGTGCGATCTGGGCAGCCGTGAGGCCGCGATCATCGCGCAATCCGGCATGTGCGCCGCGAGCCTGCAAGACCTGCACAACCGGCAGATGACCCTGGCCGGCAGCCCACATCAGGGCGGTGAGTTCATGCTCATAGGGGGCATCGACCGCCACGCCATTGTCGAGCAACAGGGTGACGAGTTCGCCATGACCCTGTCCCGCGGCGTAGACCATCGCGCTGCGATGCAACCGATCGATCGGCTCGGTGTGCGCGCCGGCGGCGATCAGCCGCTGCGCGACCGCCAGGTAACCACCGTAGCACGCCGCCATGAGCGGTGTGACGCCTTCGAGGGAGGCAAGGTTTACGTCGGCGCCCGCCTGCAGCATCGCATCGGCGAGGGCCAGGTTGCCTTTCTCCGAGGCCATCAGCAGCACGCTCTTGCCAATGCGGTTGCGCGAGTTGGGCGCCGCCCCGCGTGAGAGGGCCTCGCTCACCTGCGCAAGGTCGCCCTGCCGTCCGGCCACCAGCAGCCGGGCATTCAGATTCGGATTGCTGGGCGCCTGCGCGGCGGCCATGCCCGAGAGCAGGCACAGGCCACCCAGCCAGCATGCCGCGATCCACCGCAGGTTGATTGCCATGGCGAATGTCTCCTTCTGTTGTGGCTGCAGGAAAGCAGCTCCGCGAACGCGATTGCTTTGTTCAAAATTAGCACTAATCTGGGGTGAGAGGCGACGAGAGTGGAGCAGCGGTGCCATATCCACGACCCGCCGCCCGGCAATCGCCTGGTCGGCCACCTTGGGTTCGTGTTTCCAGCATCGGGAAACGCTTCGTCGTGGGTGCAGCCGCAGCGACTCGAATACAAGATTGAACGAGGAGACGATCATGGCCCGTGTCAACATGAGTGCCTGTACCCGCTTGCTTGCCGTTACCGCCTTGCTGGCGGCGCAAGGCGTACATGCCCAGAGCGAAATCCAGGGCGGCGCGAATACCGCCGGAACGCCGGTCCCAAAGGCGGTCTCGGTGACCCAGTCGCAGCTCGACGGCAGCGACCGCGACAGCGCGAACTTCCTGCACTCGAACATGAGCTACGCGCAGACGCGTTACTACCCGGCATCGCAGATCAACAACAAGAACGTCAAGAATCTGCGACCGGTGTTCACTTTCCAGACCGAGGTGCTCGAGTCGATGGAGACCGCGCCGGTGGTGGTCGACGGGGTGATGTACATCACCACCTCCTACAATCACGTCTATGCGCTCGACGCGGTGAGCGGCAAGGAGTACTGGCACTACAAGCACAAGATGGGGCCGGTCACGACCTATTGCTGCGGGCCGAACAACCGCGGCGTGGCGATCATGGGCGATCGCGTCTTCATGGGCACGCTCGACGCCCGGCTGGTGGCGCTCGATGCGAAGACCGGCAAGCTGCTGTGGAGCACCGAGATCGCCGACCCCGAGCTGGGCTATTCCGAAACCATGGCGCCGGTCGCGGTCGACGGCAAGATCCTGATCGGCACCAATGGCGGCGAGTACGGCATCCGCGGCTTCGTGAAAGCCTTCGACGCGGCCGATGGCAAGCTGCTGTGGACCTTCCACACCATCCCCGAGACCGGTCACGAGGGGGTGTGGGCCGTCAATGACGCCACCGGCCGCAACATGCTGCGCGACATCGAGGCCGAGAAGGCCCAACTCGCCAAGCACGGCGGCGATTTCTACAAGACCCTGGGGGGCGGGGTGTGGATGGCGCCGGCGGTGGACCGGGAGAGCAACACGGTCATCTTCGTGGTCGGCAACCCGAGTCCCGACCTGTATGGCGCAGAGCGGCCGGGGGACAACCTGTACACCGACTCGATCGTCGCCGTCGATCTCGAGACCGGTGCCTACAAGTGGCATTACCAGTATGTTGCCCATGACGTGTGGGACCTCGACGCGGCCTCTCCGGTAATCCTCACCGAGGCTCTCGACAAGGCCGGCAAGATGCGCAAGGTGGCCGTCCATGGCGGCAAGACCGGCCACGTGTACGTGCACGACCGCGCTACCGGCGAGCTGATCCGCTTCAGCGAGGCCATGGTGCCGCAGGAGAACATGTGGGTGCTGCCGACCCGCGAGGGCGCGCGCATGTTGCCGGGCGCCAACGGCGGCGTCGAATGGAGTCCGATGGCCATCAACCCGACCACCCGGCTGGTCTATGCCGCCAACCTGCACCAGCCCATGACCTACCATGTCGAAGAAGCCAAGTATCCGGGTGGCAAGCTGTGGCTGGGCGGCGCCTTCAAGGTGATACCGGGCGAGAAGCAATGGGGGCGCCTGGCCGCGGTAAACATGGACACCGGCAAGATGGTGTGGAAGTTCGACACCGAGCAGCCCCTCATCGGCGGCGTGCTGGCCACCGCGGGCAACCTCGTCTTCAACGGTGAAGGCAATGGCTACTTCCGCGCCTTCGACGCGCAGAACGGCAAGATGCTGTGGGAATACCAGGCCGGCGCCGGCGTGAACGCCCCGGCGGTCTCCTACATGGTGGGCGGCAAGCAGTACGTGGCGGTTGCCGCGGGCGGCAACACCCAGATCGACTTCAAGCGTGGAAATTCGGTGATCGTCTTCGCCCTGCCATGAAGCTTGGCGTATCGAGCCTGCTGGCGGTGGGCCTGTGGGTGATCCCGGCTGCGGCGGGCGCGCAGTATGTGGCCGAAACATCGGCCGCACCGCCCGCCAAGGCCGCCAGCTGCACCCCCTGCCATGGCGAGGAGGGGCGCTCGAGCACGCCGCTGATCCCGATTCTTGCGGGACAATCCGCGCGTTACCTGTACCTGCAGCTGCGCGACTTCCAGGCCGGCCGGCGCAGCGACCCGCAGATGTCGCCGATGGCGGCCGGCCTCAGCCGCGACGAGATGCACGCGCTCACCGACTGGTTTTCCACCCGCAGGCCACCGCCGCAGACCTTCGTCGTCGATCCCGAAAAAGCCAGGCTGGGCAAGCAGAAGGCCGACGAAACGCTGTGCACCATGTGCCACCTCGGCGGCTTCGCAGGTCAGAACGAGATTCCGCGGGTCGCAGGCCAGAATCCCGCCTATGTGATGAAGCAACTGCAGGACTTCAAGGCGCAGCGGCGCACCAATGACGCCGGCAACATGACCGCGGTGTCGCGCACGCTCTCCGATGCCGACATCGAGAATCTGGCGCACTACATCGCAGGACTCTGACGCCGCCACGGCCGCGGCAGCACCTGATTGCGGCCGACCGGCGTACCATCGGGACCATGATCGCAAGCCGCCTGCTCCTGCCGACATGGACATGCGCGCTGCTGGCGGCCGCGCCGCCCGGCGCCTTCGCACAGGCGCCGCCCGTCGGCACGGCGCCGCTGTCGATCAATGCGCGGGTCAGTCTCGCCTCGATCGAGGCAACCCTGCGCCGCACCGTGAACGACGGCAAGGCCGTCATCGGCTCGCTGCCGACCGCAATAAAGGGGCTCGACATCCGCTATCGCGCCGAGGTCGACCGGTTGACGGTGGCGGGCCAGCGCGGCGAGCTCGCCGTGGGGCTACCCGTGCTGCTGGCGCTGGTCGCCAGCGACTCGTCCACGTGGCTCGAACGGCAGGCGCTGGCACCCGTCATCGGCGCGATCGAGGCCCTGGGATGCGGGTCGGTGAAGGTCGCGACGACATCCTTCGTCAAGCTGGCCACCCGCGAGGGCAGCCTGAGCGCGCAGGTCCGCCAGGGCGCCGCGACCAGCCAGGGCTGCGCGAAGGACATCGCGAGCATTCTCGGCGTGAGGTTGGACGCGCTCCTGCGCGAGACGGTCGGCGCCCGCGTCGGCGCCGAGATCGCAGCGGCGCTCGGCCCCACGCAACTGGCGGCGCTGGTGTCGCACTACCAGGACCAGGCCATCGCGCGCTTTTCGCGCCCCCAGCCCCTGCCGCTCGAGGACACCGCACTTGTGCTCGATATCGACAAGACGATGGCGCTCGAGGCGGTGGTGGTGCTGCCCTCTGCGCTGCACGTCGGCCTGCAGGCGGCGGTGTCGCCGCAGATCGTCTTCGACGGCGCCCAGCGAACCGGCGGCGCGCCGGGCGCCGGGCGCGGATTCCGCCTTCCCATCGATATCGTGATCCCGCTGCGGGCCTTGCCGCAGGGCAGTGCCGGCGCGGGCCTGGAGATGGCCGTTGCCGGCACCCCGGCGCGGCTTCGCCTGTCGCGGGTGCCGTCGAATACCGCCTTGCTCCGCCTTGGGCTGTTGGCCGGGAAGGAAGAGACCGGCCTGGTCTACTTTGCGCTGCGCAGCCCGGCCGGAGCACAAAGCACCGCGCTGCCGGGCGCGGCGGTCGAAGGCACGCTCGACGAGCTGCTGGGCGAGGCCGCCGCGTGGCTGGCCGAGGCGTCGAACTGGCCGACCGCGGCACGCCACGACGCGGGCCGGCTGGCCGGCCAGGTGGCGGGCTTTCGCCGCGCCCTCGCGGACGCACTGGCGCGGCTGGGCGAGATTCCCTTGCGCCCGGGGGTCTCCTTTTCGCTGCGCCAGCCGCAGATCCGGCTCGGCGCCGGACGCTTCGAGGACGACATGATCCGCATTCCGGCGGAGCTGTCGGGGTTTGCCAAGGTGGAGCTGGCCATCGAATGAGCGGCCCCTACCCCATCCGAACCGGGAGGCAGGCTTATGCACGGGCTGCATGACCTGGCCGACCTGCTGTTCGGTTTCGACTACTTCATCTCCTACGCGCATGCCGACGGCCGGCGCTATGCCGCCGAACTCAGCCGCCGTCTCGAAGCGCTGGGCTTCTCGGTGTTCCTCGACGAGCGGGTCTATGTAGCCGGCGACGACCTCCACAGCGCCACCAGGCGCCGCATCCGCATGAGCAAGAAGCTGGTCGTCGTCGTGCGCGACCATGCGCTGGCTTCGGAGTGGGTCGGCAAGGAGGTCGAGGTGGCGCTTGCCCGGGGGCGGGTGCCGATCGCCATCGACATCAACGACACGCTCGCCCGGGCACCCGCGGACAATCCGCTGAGACAGGCGCTGCGCGACAAGATCTTCATCGCCGAGACGCTCGACGACCCCGACGGCGAGCCCGGCGACGAGGTCATCATGAAGCTGGCGCGCAGCTTCGAGGCCACCCGCCAGCAGACCCTGCGAGTGCGCGCGCTGGCTTCCGCGAGCATCGTATTCGCGACGGTGGCGCTGCTGGCGCTGTGGCAGTATCGTGAAGCAAGAACGAACGCGATC
This sequence comes from Zoogloeaceae bacterium, assembly GCA_024235595.1. GTDB lineage: Bacteria > Pseudomonadota > Gammaproteobacteria > Burkholderiales > Rhodocyclaceae > Cognatazoarcus. The sequence continues at coordinate 35,900 of JACKMC010000016.1, forward strand.
GAGTTCTACACCCTGTGCGTACAAACCCGAAGCCAGGTCACCGCGGGCATCGCCAAGCTGCAGAACCTCGGCCGGCAGTCGGAGTTCGGGCGGCTCGTCGCGGGGATCGCCGAAAAGGTCGCCGCGCTGCCGGATCCGAAATCGCTCGAATGCGGCGAGGATCCGCGCTGAGCAGGGCTGCTGCTTGCGAACTCGAGGAGGCGTCTGGCATGGGCATCGAGATTCCCGAAACCGGATTTACCCCGCGGATGTACCGCGAATTCTCCGCCAAGCTGCGGGACAACCTCGCGGCGCTCGGGCAGCTGCTTTCCCGGCCGGGCTTCGGCGAGGGGGCCGGCTCGCTTGGTGCGGAGCTCGAGCTCTACATCATCGATGCCGACGGGCGGCCCCTGCCGGTGAACCAGGAGATCCTCGACGCCGCGGGCGACCCTCAGCTCACCCTCGAACTCAATCGCTACAACCTCGAGTACAACCTGTCGCCGCATGGCCTCGCCGAGCGGGCCTTCGAGGCCACCGAGCGCGAGCTCATCGACAAGCTCGACGGCCTGCGCCGCTGCGCCGCCTGCTTCGGCGCACGGATCGCGATGATCGGCATCCTTCCGACCCTCGGCGAGGACGACTTCGGGCCCGGCTCGATTTCGGCCCGCAAGCGCTACCGGGTGCTGGCGGACAGCCTCAGGCAGAGCCGCGGCGAGCGTTTCGAGGTCAATATCGACGGCCGCGACCCGCTCCAGCTGAGCATGGACGATGTGACCCTGGAGGGCGCCAACACGTCCTTCCAGATCCACTACCGGGTGGCGCCGCGCCAGTATGCGGCCACCTTCAACGCGATGCAGCTGGTGACGCCGCTGGTGGTGGCGATTTCAGCCAATTCGCCGGGCCTCTTCGGCCACGATCTGTGGCAGGAGACCCGCATCCCGCTGTTCAAGCAGTCGATCGACACGCGGACCCGGGACCGCTACCGCTGGCACCAGAGCCCACGCGTGGGTTTCGGCAACGGTTGGGTGCGCGAGGGCGCCTACGAGCTGTTCGCCGAATCGGTGCTGCTGTATCCGCCCTTCTTCCCGATCTGCGGCGAACACCAGCCGCTCGAGGAGCTCGCGCAGGGGCTCACACCCGCGCTCGAGGAGCTGCGCCTGCACCAGAGTTCGGTGTGGCTGTGGAACCGGCCGGTCTACGATGACGCGCACGGCGGTCATCTGCGCATCGAGATGCGAGCCCTGCCGGCCGGACCCACGGCGGTGGACATGGTGGCGAACGCTGCGCTGTTCATCGGCCTGGCCGAAGGCTTGCGCCCGCAGGTCGACACGCTGCTGCCGGCGCTGCCGTTTTCGCTGGCCGAGTACAATTTCTACCGCGCCGCCCAGCACGGCCTCGAAGCCCGCCTGGTGTGGCCGGATCCCAGCCAGACCGGTTGCCGCGAGCGGCCGGTGAGCGGACTTCTCGAAGACCTGCTGCCGCTCGCCCGTGAGGGTCTGCGCTCGATCGGGGTCGAGGAGCAGGAGGCGGCTCGCTATCTCGACGTCATCGAACGGCGGCTCGCCGCGCGGCAGACCGGTGCGAGCTGGCAGCGCGGCGCATCGAGGCGGCTGGAGGCTGCACTGGGTCGCGAGCAGGCAGCCCGGGAGATGCTGGCGCAGTATTACGAGCTGAGCATGTCGAACCTCCCCGTGAGCGAATGGAAATAGCACGATGCACTCTTCGGTTTTTCATGACAGCGATCCCGCAGGCCTTGCGCCGGACTTCCACTACCTCGAAGACCCCGCGCCCGGAAAGCTCGGCGAGACGCCGGAGGCCTTTCTCGCCACATTGCCGGGCCCGACCCTGATCTACCTGCACGGCGAGGATCGCAGCCGCACCCGCGCCCTGGTGACGCTGCTGCACGGCAACGAACCGTCGGGGTTTCGCGCGCTGCATCGCTGGCTGCGCAGTGGCGCACGGCCGCGGGTGAATATCGTGTGCCTGATCGCCTCGGTCGAGGCGGCGCAGCGACCGCCCACCTTCAGTCACCGCACGCTGCCCGGGCAACGCGACCTGAACCGCTGTTTTCGAGCGCCCTTCGAGGTCGACGCCCAGGGCTTGCTGGCGCAGCGGATTCTGGCGGCGCTGGCGCAGTACGCTCCGGAGGCGGTGATCGACGTTCACAACACCTCCGGCTCGGGGCCCTCGTTCGCCGTGTCGATCAGTGCGGATGCGCGCCATCTCGCGCTTTGCACGCTGTTTACCCGCCGCATGGTCCTCACCGACCTGCGCATGGGTTCGCTCATGGAGATCGGCGAGCACATGGTGCCGACGATCACCATCGAGTGTGGCGGACGGCTCGACGATGGAGCGCACACGCTGGCATGGGCCGGTATCGACCACTTTTTCCGCCGTGCCGAAGTGTTGCATGACGAGCGTACCGAAATCGCCGTCGAGGTGATGCGTAACCCGGTTCGCCTGGAACTCACGCCGCGCTGCACCCTGGCCTATGCCGAGGCGCCGCGCGACGACGTATATCTGACGCTGCGCCCGGGCATCGAGCGCCACAACTTCGGCGTCACACCCGCAGGTACCGCGCTGGGATGGGTGCGCGGCGCGGCCCTTGGCGAGCTCTTCGTCGCCCGCAACAACGCCCGCAGCTGCCTGCTGAGGGATCTGCTGCTGCTCGACCACGGCGCCCTGCTCACGCGGCAAGCGCTCAAGCTGTTCATGATCACCAACAACCCGGACATCGCCAGGTCCGATTGCCTGCTCTACGCGGTGCAGGCGGACGGCAGCGAACTGGTTCCGGGTGTGGGGGCGCCGGACGGCGCAGACGTGTGAAGCGGCGCCCCGGGTCGTGCCTCAGGCGTCGAGCGAATGCCCTGACGCCGGATGCGATCCAGCAAGCCGGCTTCGCAGCGCGCAGACGCGGTCCTTGACCCAGGTTATGGCAACACCCAGCAACCTGCTGGCTTCCTCGCTGCGCAGCCTCGCCGCCTCGCGGACCAGGGCTTCGAGCTCATCGTGGGTCAAGTCCCTGTCGGGTCTGTTGAAATGCGTTGCCATGTCGTGCTCCTTGTGAATTGTTGCCACGGGCTTCGCGGCCAGCACTTGTCCATCCACACACGATCCGACTATAGTGGGATTGCTGCACCGCAACAAACGAGTTCTGCTTGAGGTACGGTTAAGAATCACTTGTCCAAGGAGGCGCATGGCCTACCGCTTGCCCCCATTTCCGGCGCTGCGTGCGTTCGAGGCGGCCGCCCGCTCCCTGAGCTTCAAGGCGGCCGCCGAAGAGTTGCACGTCACGCCCGCGGCGATCAGCCAGCAGGTCAAGTCGCTCGAGGACTATCTTGGCGTTCGCCTGTTCGTGCGCCAGACGCGTCGTATCGTGTTGACGCCCGAAGCGACGGCCATGCTGCCGAAGCTGCAGGAGGCCTTCGAGTGCCTCGCCGCGGCGATCGGAACGACGCGCCGCCCGGGCGGGACGCTGACGGTCAGCGCTGCGCCCAACTTCGCGGTGCGCTGGCTGCTCCCCCGCCTGCCCGAGTTCTCCAGCGCCCATCCGCAAATCGACCTGCGCCTGTCGAGCAGCCGCAATGCGATCGACGCGCCGATGGCGACCGCGGCGGCGGTAAACCTCGATCCGCTGGCAAGCGACAGCGAGGTATCGATCCGTTTCGGCAGCGGAGCGCTCCAAGGACACCGTTGTGATGCAGTGCTCGCGCCCCGCTACACACTGGTCTGCAGCCCTGCCTTGCTGACCGGCAAGCGTCCCCTGCGAACGCCCGCCGACCTGCGCTGGCATCGCCTGATCCACGACGACAGCGTCCCGGACGAACCCGGAAAATCGGGTTGGGAAGCGTGGCTGGAAGCCGCCGGAGCCCAGGAGGTGGATGCCGCCCGCGGCCCACGCTTCGGCAACACCACGCTCGCCATCGAGGCGGCGCTCGGCGCTCAGGGGGTGGTGCTTGCGCTGCGCCAGTTGGTGAGCGCGGATGTCGCCGCGGGGCGCCTGGCGACCCCCTTCGATGTCGAGGTCTCTTCGCGTTACTACTACTATCTTGCGATTCCCGAGGCCATCGCCGGGCGAGCGGTGGTGCAGACCTTCCGCACCTGGCTGCTTGAGGCTGCCGTCGAACATGCCAGCCGTGGGGATCTCGCGTCACCCGCCGCTGAGCCGCAAGCGCAGGCATCGGAGCAACCCGAAAAAAACGCAGAAGCGGGTTGAACCCGGCAACCGCGGTTGACCGCTTCCAGGTGGGGGCAGGAGGCCGACCGGTCCACGCGTATCGGCGCCGCCAACGATCCCCCCGCCGGCTGGAGACGACCCGCGCGCGGCAGCGCCGAGGAGCTCGTGAGGGGTCCGATCTGCCTTGCCCTTGTCGGGCCGGTCGCCGGGGTGCTGGCCAGGGGTGGCGGATTCGGCCTCCTCGGCGGCCTTGCCGTTGGCGTGACCGACGCCTTATCGGCGGCGGGTCGCTCGGAAGCATCCCGCTAGCCGCCGTGAGCGTGGTCGTGTCGCGCCTCGTGGCGAGGCTCACCAAGCGCGCCTGACAGGCGCCGGCTTACAGGGCAACGCCGATTCTTGCCGAGCGGGCAGATGCGCTACGATTCGCAAAACGTCCGGCGGCAGTCGCCCCCCATCCACTTCGGAGCCTTACCGGCAATGCGGCGATTCGCAGACCGTATTCTTTCCGCCCAATCCGCTCGCGGGATCGCCGTCAGTTCGCTGCTGCTGCTGGTTGTCGTCGCGGCGATGGATTACGTCAGCGGCGACGAGCTCTCGTTCTCGATCTTCTACCTGATTCCGGTTGCCGTAAGCGCGTGGTATGCAGGACGCCGTTCCGGCATGGTGGCCTGCCTCGTCTGCGCTGCGACATGGTTCGCGGTCGAGCGCAGTTCGGGCCAGGTCTACAGCCATGCCGCGATACCCTACTGGAACGCCGCCGTCCGCCTCGGCTTCTTCCTCATCGTCACCCAGTTGCTGGCACGCCTGCGGCTCGCCCTCAGCACCCAGACCTCGCTCGCCCAGCGCGACGGCCTGACCGGCATCATGAATGCACGCGCATTCCGCATGAACTATCCCGCGCTGGCCCGTCTCAGCCTGCGGCAAAGGCAACCCATGGCGCTCGCCTTTCTCGACGTGGACGGCTTCAAGGGCGTCAACGACACGCTTGGCCACGGCGTCGGCGATCAACTTCTCAAGACCGTCGCCGCCACCCTCGTCGCGCGCTTGCGCGCCTCCGACCTCGTCGCACGACTGGGTGGCGACGAGTTCGTGCTGCTGCTTCCCGCAACCGACCTGGCCGGGGCACGCACCTTCTTCGCCCGAATCCGCGAGAGCCTCCTCGAGGTTGCCGAGCAGAACGGCTGGCCGATCGGTTTCAGCATTGGCGTGGCGGTTTTCCATTCGCCGCCGACCGACGCGACTGCCGCCAGCGATCACGCCGACCAATTGATGTACCAGGTCAAGCAGTCGGGGAAGAACAACATCCTGTTCGAGGAATACCCCGGTCCCAGCCACCCCAGCTGATGCCCCGCGACTGCATGGGCGCCGCGACCCACGCTATGCTTGCTGTCCGACGGGACCGACGCGCCGCGGCCCGGCAACGGCCGCACGGAGTTCAGCCATGGATTTTCAGAAGATACTCGACGAGATCGTCACTACCCTCCAGCCCGAGCTCGGCAGCGGTACGGTCGCCAGCTACATCCCCGCGCTGGCGCGCGTGCCGCCCGCGCAACTGGGCATTGCGCTGCGCACCCGCGAAGGCGCGGAGTTCTGCGCCGGCGATGCCGCCACCCGCTTCTCGATCCAGAGCATTTCCAAGCTCTTCTCGCTCACCCTGGCGATGCGTCACGTCGGCGAGGGGCTGTGGCAGCGCATCGGCCGCGAGCCTTCGGGCAACCCCTTCAACTCCCTGGTACAGCTCGAGTCCGAGCAGGGCGTGCCCCGCAACCCCTTCATCAACGCCGGCGCCATCGCCGTCGCGGATCGCCTGGTGAGCCACTGCGGCGAGGCCTGCGACGACGTGCTGGCGCTGCTCTCGAGCCTGTGCGGCGAGGCGGTGAGCTTCGACGAGGAGGTCGCCGCCTCGGAAGCGGCGAGTGGCTTCCGCAATATCGCGCTGGCCAACTTCATGAAGAGCTTCGGCAAGATCGACAACGACGTGGCGGCGGTGCTGGCGCTCTATTTCCATCAGTGTTCGGCGGCCATGAGCTGCATCCAGCTGGCCCGCGCGACCGGCTACCTGTGCCGCGACGGCGCTCATCCGCTCGATGGCAGCCAGGTGGTAAGCGAACGCCAGGCGCGGCGCCTCAACGCGCTGATGCTCACCTGCGGCACTTACGACGCCGCCGGCGAGTTCGCGTTTCGCATCGGATTGCCGTGCAAGAGCGGCGTGGGCGGCGGCATCGTCGCCGTGGTACCCGACACCCTGAGCCTGTGCGTGTGGTCGCCGGGGCTGGACGAGACCGGCAATTCGCTGCTGGGCATGAAGGCCCTGGAGCTGTTCGTCGCGCAAACCCGACTGTCGGTGTTCTGAATCGCAACGCGCTGCCGCCGGGGGCACGCGCTCGAAGCCGTGGCCTGTTCCGCACTGCGACCTCGCCGCGGCCGGCTGCACGCACCACCACCCTTGCCACCGGCCTGTCGAACCCCTGCCGTACGCGGACTTCACGTTTATTGAGCGAGGTCAAGTCGCGATCTCTATATCCGACTAAAATACTCAGCCATCCCCTGGCCGAATCGGCTTCAACCGAACCGAGCACACGCGCACATGGCAAAGCGTTTCCCCCTCCATCCGAAACATCCCGAGCGAATCTGCTGGGGATGTGACAAGTACTGCCCCGCCGACTCCCTGCAATGTGGAAACGGCTCGGGGCGCACCTTGCACCCGGCCGAGATGATCGGTGACGACTGGTACCTGCACGGTGACTGGGGCCTCGCGGGCGAGGCCGAAGCCGCAGATCCGACGGCTCGGTGAGCGCCCGTCTTCAGGCCCTCGCCGGCCCCCCGGCGTGGACAGATCCGATCGCCCGCCGCGCGATCCGCTCGATCGTGAGCCCCTGGGCGAGGATCGAGAACACCACTACGCAGTAGGTCAGGGCGAGAACCACTTCGCGACCGTGTCCGGGCGGCAACGAAAGCGCCAGTGCAACCGATATGCCGCCCCGCAACCCTGCCCAGGTCAACAGGCGCCAACTGCCCGATGGCAGTTCGAGCATGCGCCCCATCAGGCTCAGCGGTGTCGCCACGCTCACCGCGCGTGCCCCCAGGGTGATCGCGATCGTCAGTGCGGCAGCCAGCAATATCCCGAAGCTGAAGCTCACCCGCACCACTTCCAGACCGATGAGAACGAACAGCACGGTATTGAGAATGCCATCGATGAGGTCCCAGAATCGCTCCAGATGGTCCCGCGTGGCATCCGGCAGCGCCCCGCTGCGGCTGCGGGTACCGACCGCAAGACCGGCAAGGACCATCGCCAGCGGCCCCGAAACCCCCAAGCGGTAGGCCAGTTCATAGCCGCCCATCACCACCGCCAGGGTCAACAGCACTTCTACCTGATAATTCTGCACTTCCCTGAGCAGTCGAAACAGCAACTGGCCGAGCAGCAATCCCAGCAGAACACCGCCACCGCCTTCTCGCAACAGGAGCAGCAAGCCCTCTCGCAGATCGGGCTGACGATCGGTCTCTACGATCGACATGGCCAGCGAGAAAAGCACCACGCCAACCCCGTCGTTGAACAGCGATTCCCCTGAGATGATCGCTTCGAGCTGCTTTGGCGCGTCCGCCGACTTCAGCACCCCGGACACTGCAACCGCGTCGGTGGGCGAAATCAACGCCCCGAAGACCAGGCAGTAGCCGAGCGACAGTGGAATATTGACCGTCGGCAGCAGCTTCCACAGCGCGATCCCGACCAGCAGCGCAGTCACCGTCGTGCCAAATACCGCGAGCACCCCGATCGGCCAGCGATACAAGCGCAATCGCTCGACCTCGATCTGCAGACCACCGGCGAACAGCAGCAGCGCGAGCATGCCGCGCATCAGCAGACCGGGGAAATCCACCGAGGCCATCATCGCCGCCTCATAGTCCCGCGGCGCGCTCCAACCCAGCAGGTCGAGGCCAATCAGGGCAACCGAAATCGCCAATGCGATGGTCATCACTCCAACGCTGGCAGGCAGGCCGATGAAACGGTAGTTGATGTAGGCAAGCGCGGCGGAGACGATCAGACACCAGATTGCGATTTGGAGCATGTTTCGTGGAGGGCAAGATCAAGCGCCAAGGAGGACGGGGATGAAAGCGGTGGTGTCGCCATTCTCCTCTTCCGGCATCCGCATGCACGTTCTCGATTGCATCCGATCGTTTCAGGATCCCGCCCGCTTCGGGCTGTGCCGCAAGCACGGCAGGCGGCTGCAGCAGGTTCAACCGCCCATGCCAGGATCGGACACTTCGCACCCGTGCCGGGCCTGGCCAGAGCGCACCGAGGCATCGCCGGCCGCCAGCAAGGCGCTATTCCGGCAGCGGGATGAAATCGCTCTCGTCACCCACGACTTTCGGAAAACGCCCGGCCTTCCAGTCCTGCCTGGCCTGCTCGATACGGTCCTTGCGGCTGGAGACGAAGTTCCAGTCGATGAATCGTGCGCCCAGGCGCTCGCCGCCCACGATCGCGATGCGCGCATCCGCGGTCGCTTCGAGCACCACCCCGGGCAGGTCTGAGAACACCGCCATCGCATGCTCGGGGATCTGCGTCTGCCGCGCCTTCAGCGCGCCCTCGGCGACATACACCGCGCGCTCCTCGGCCGCGGGCAGCGCGATGCGCTGTCCGGCGCGCAGCTGCGCTTCCACATAGAGTGTCTCGGCAAAGACCTTCACCGGCGAACTCACGCCGAACGCGCAACCCATCATTACCCTCACCGGGACACCGTCGACGTCAAGCGCGGGGATCACCGCCGAGGGGTAGTGATAGAAGGCTGCCTCGACCTCCTCGTCCTCCTCGGGCAAGGCCAGCCAGAGCTGCAGACCGTGGAGCCGGTGAGGCGTTGCGGTCAGCTCGGGACGCTCGCGTTCCGAATGCGTGATGCCGCGGCCGGCGACCATGAGGTTGATATCGCCGGGGCGGATCGCCTGCAGGCTGCCGAGCGAATCGCGGTGCAGGATCTCGCCCTCGAACAGATAGGTGACGGTGGCGAGGTTCACATGTGGGTGCGGGCGCACGCTGATGCCCTCGCCGGCCGGAAATTCGGCGGGCCCCATGTGATCGAAGAATATCCACGGTCCGACCATCCTTTGCTGCGGGCTGGGCAGGGTCCGACGCACCGAAAACCCACCCAGGTCCTTGTCGCGCGGCCTGATGAGAAGTTTGACCGCATCGCAGGCGCCCTGTACCAGGCAGTCCTGATCGATGTCTGCTGAAAGATAGCTCATTCGTATCGGCTCCCGTGTGGCAAATGGTGGCCAGGCCGCATGCGACCGCTCCGCCTGGAACCCCTGCCGGCAGCAGATGCCGCGATTCGACATCGTGGCCTGGCGGATAGTCGCTTACATTTCAGCACAAGGACATGGCAAGCGCGAGCCTGTCGGCAAGAATCTCGTGCCGCTGCCGACCCGGCAGTGTGCGCGCGAGCGCATCTGGACATCGCTGGCACTCGCAGGCGAAGCTGTGCAAGGATGTACAAGACGACAAGCGTTCGCCGACACCGACACCGACACCGACACCGACACCGACACCGACACCGACACCGCAAAGGAGGGTCCGATGACCCCGCAGTTCGACTACTACTTCGTTCTCAACTCCCCCTGGAGCTATCTTGCCGCGCGCCAGCTCGGCGAAATCCGCGCGCGCACCGGCGCCAGGCTTCAGCTCCGGCCGGTGCTGCTGGCAAAGCTGTTCGCTTCGACCGGCGGCCAGATCCTGCGCGATCGCCACCCCGCCCGGCAAGCCTACCGCTTGCAGGAGATCGCCCGCTGGAGCAAGTGGCTCGGCGTACCGATGCATGCGCAACCGAGGTATTTCCCGGCCGATGAAAGCCTCGCTGTGGGCACCGTGCTGGCCGCGCTGGAGGCCGGCCTCGACGCACTGCCGCTGACCGTGGCGCTGGGCAAGGCGCTGTGGACCGACAATCTCGACTTTGCGGACGACGCCGTGGTCGGCCAGGTGCTCGCCGCAACCGGCCTCCCTGCCACCCTGCTCGCCGAAGCCCGTGCGCCGCGGCATGCCGCCACCCTCGCCGCCAACACCGAGGCGGCAATCGCGGCGCAGGTCTTCGGGGTGCCGAGCTGTGTGGTCGGAGACGAAGTATTCTGGGGACAGGATCGGCTCGATTTCGTCGAGCGGGCGCTGAAGGCCCAAGAGGACTGAGCTGACCCTGGCGCAGCCGCATCAGCGGCGTCTGCGCTGAGCGGGACAGGATTTACAGTCGCAGGGTGCGGGCAGACGCACTGCGCCGCTCCGGGGCACAGGTGCCGGCACGCCTCCACAAGCCCGCGCCGCTCAGCCTCCGGAGTCCTTGTTGCCGCGATCGCGAAGGTCGTCAAACACCGGCACCGCGGACAGCAGGATCAGGATGGCGGCAAGCGGGAGTGTTGCAAGGTAGCCAATCTGCTTGAAGCACACTGCACCGATCACGCCGCCGCCGAGGAAGAACACGAAGAGCAGACCCAGAGTGGCCAGGCGGGCGCGGTCCGCCATCACTCGCGCGTCCGCATCAGTGCTCGTCTGGTTCCAGTAGATCAGCTTTCCGAGTTCGATTCCCAGATCGGTGATTATTCCCGTCATGTGAGTCGTGCGAACCACCGACCCCGAGATCTTGGTGATGACGGCATTCTGCAGGCCCATGGTGAAGCACAGGAGCATGACCGTCACGGGGACGAACAGGCCTTCGAGATCGGACAGCGTCGACCCCATCAGCCCGAACAGCAGGAAGAGCAGCGCCTCGAGCAGCAGGGGAAGCGCAAACTGGCTTCGCAAGGCGCGCCGCCGACCATAGTTGATCATGATCGCGGAGGTCATCGCGCCGAGCAGGAATGAGATGATTGCGCCGCACGCGGCCAGCGCAAGCGCAAACTCGCCCAGCGCGATATGGTCTGCCAGCGAAGAGACGATGCCGGTCATGTGCGAGGTATACAGCCTGACGGCCAGAAATGCGCCCGCGTTCGCCGCGCCCGCTATGAAGGCAAGCGCGTACCCCAAGTGTCGGATGCTGCGCGGTGAACGTTCATGGCTGGTGAGCCTGCGGGCGTAGTGGAGCGGCATTGGCGAATGAACAGCGTGTTGGCCGAGGGACGATAGACGACGTATTGGTGCAGCGACGGCGCGAACGCAGCCCACCGAGTGGGCGACAGCCGAGCCGCATTCGCAGATTCTCCGCTTTCCTCTGGCTTCGCGGAGGGGGACGCCATGCTACCCCTATTCCGCGCTCCGGCTCACTCGACTCGACGCGCCTTCCTGTCCAGCGGCAGCTCAGCGCATTCAGCGACACCTTCCGACGACCCACGCGCTTCGCCCGATAGCACCACGCGAGGCCAACGACGAACCCGATTCCAAAAGGGTGATGGGGTCCAGCATCGATGCATTCAACCTTGATTCCCCCAAGGCCGAGCCGGCACCCATTCTTTGGCCCAAGCCTGTCTGCGGCGCTCCCGGACCGGCGCAACATCGTTGATTCACGCGGCCGGCAAGGCCCTGGCGTCGGCGACGATCACCTCGGACGCCTTCTCGCTGATCATGTACACCGCGGAGACGATGAAGAAACCCGGTATGCGGGGAAATACCGAGGCATCGACGACACGCAGGCCCTCACAGCCAAGGACGCGAAAGCGGCTGTCGACCACCGCCATGGGGTCGCCCGCCGGCCCCATGCGACAGCTGCACGAGGCGTGGTGGCCCCAGGCATTGTCACGGATGAAGGCTTCGACGGCCTCGCGCCCGGCAACCTTGCGCCCCGGGTAGACCTCCTCGGCGATCACGTCGCCGGCGCGCTCGGCCATGCGGCGCACGGTGTCGACGCCCTCGACCACGGCCGCCATGTCGTCGCCGCCGGAGGTGCCTTCCTCGAAATAGTGAAAATCGATTTCGGGCGTGTCACGCGGGTCGGCGGAGCGCAGGCTGACGCGGCCGGCGGTGTTGTGGGTGTGGGCCTTGAGCACCGCCCAGGTGAAATGATTGCCGTCGCGGGCGATGTCGCGCGAGTAGCCAGGGTAGTAGCCGCGAAAATTGCCCAGCAGGCCGAACAGGAAGAGGTCGGGGTCCGGCTGGCTTGCGCTCGAGCGCTTGAGCAGCGCGACCACCGCCCCATTGGTGGTGTAGGGGCCCTTGCCGTCGAGCCATTCGCGAAATGGCGGGTCGGGGGCTTCGCCGGGCTCGGGCGGGCGGAAGGTCATGCCCTTCATGAGCGCGAAGTCGCCACGCATGCGATTGACCACGGTGACTTCGTAGCGGTCCTGCAGGTTCTCGCCGACGCCCGGCAGATCCACGCGCACCTCGATGCCGTGTCCTTCCAGCTCTTCACGCGGGCCGATGCCGGAGAGCTTGAGCAGTTGCGGGGTGTTGAAGGCGCCGGCGCAGAGGATCACCTCACGCCGCGCGCTGAAGCGGACGGCCTCGCCCTCTCCCCGGCTGCCGGCGGCCGGGTCGGCGCGATAGAGGTGCGCGCCAGCCAGGCACTCGACACCGGTGGCGCGCCTGTCGTGGTCGAGCACGACGCGGCTCACCAGGGTGTGGGTGCGCACCACGAGCTTGCCGGGGCAGGCGCCCGCCACCGCCTGCACATATTCGCGGCTGCCGACGCGGCGGCCCTGGTGGGTGGTCAGCGGCGTCATGCATACGCCTTCGACCCTGTCCTTGACCAGCCGCCAGTCGTTGGGATCGAGGTCGCTGCGCATCTTGCGCCAGATGCGCGTGATCGGGTTGCTCAGCGTGCGCAGGGATTCGCGCACCGCGCCCCTCACCAGGCGCACCACGAAGATGTCGCGCAGCATCAGCCTGGGGTTGGCGACATTGGTGCTGAGCCAGCCCCGGTAGCCGTGCCGGCTGGCCGGGTCGCGATCACCATATTCGCAGCGTTCGAGGCGCTCGAAGTAGCGGCGCATGTTGTCCGAATGCCAGCTCTCGTCGCCGGTCAGCTCGGCGATCTGGTCCCAGTCGCTGTTGTGCGGATAAATCAGGATCATCGCGTTGTGGGCGGTGCAGCCGCCCAGCGTGGCGGCACGCGGGTAGAGCACGCCACCATGCTCGGGGCGGTACTTTTCGTCGCGTCGCTGGCGGGCCTCGTCCTTGTAGTGGCGCACGAAGAAGTTCCAGGCGTAGCGCGGATCTTCCGACATGCGGGGATGAAAGGCCGGCACCTGGTAGTCGTAGGATTCCTCGTCTGCGCCGGCTTCGATGAGCAGCACCCGGAAGCCGCTGCGGGCAAGGTTGGCCGCCAGCGGGCCGCCGCCGGCCCCTGAGCCGACCACGATGTAGTCGTAGCTGTCGTCCACCCCGCCGGGGCAGGCGACGGGTTCGGGCGCCGGCAGCGGCGGGCGCAGCCAGCTTGCGCAGCCCGACAGCAGCGCCCCGAGCGCCGACAATCCCGCCGCGCAGGCGCGAAGGAAGCGCCGGCGCGGCGGCCCTGGCTGCCTCACATCGTCTTCAGGAATTCGATCAGCGCCCACTTGTCCTCGTCGGAGAGTCCCGGTTCATCGGTCGAATAGTCGGTGCCGAAGTAATGGCCTCGATTGACCACGAAATCCGGACACTTGCTGATCTCCAGCAGCGGATCGACCAGATTGGCGAAGGCGGCGCGGGCCTGCTCGTCGGTCGCATCCTTGGGCAGCGCGTTGAGGTCGCCGCGGATCTTGAGCAACACGTCGAGCGCCTTGCCGCGCCGGTCGAGATCCATGTTGGACACCAGGTTGATCGGCGTGCCGCTGGGGATGGGGCCGATCTCGACCCCGTCCTCACCGAACAGCGGCGAGCCGAGCTTGGCCAGCGGCGTCGCCAGCGGCTTGAGAAAACCCGGCAGATAGCCCTTCGGCACGCGCAGATAGGTCTGTCCCGAGGTCACGTCGATGACACCGGGCACCAGCTTGCCCGAGGCGGTCAGATACTTGCGGTCGCCCTTGCGCTTCTCCGGCCATAGCAGGCGCTCGATGCTACTGTCGAAGGATTTCATGCGGTCGGCCACCGAGCCGGACCAGTAGAAATCGCCGATCGTGTTGTTGAGCAGGAAGGGCGCCGTCGACCATACGCTCACCAGCGAGGCCGGACGAATGTAGCCGCGCCCGCCCGCCGGCATCTCGTACTGGCGCGGCTCGCCGGTGAAGGGATGGTGTACGGTGATGCTGCCCACCGAGGGCAGGTTCTTGTAGGACTGTGAAGAGAAATTGTCCCAGATGTCGCCGCGGATCGCGTTGGTCGCCAGCGAGGCGCAGGCGTTGGTCTCGAGCAGGGTCTCCGGCACGCGCAACTCGTTGGAGAGGTAGTTGTCGTCGAGGAAGTCCTTCGCCTTCACGATGCGCGTCATCTCGCGCTTGAACTCGGGGGTCCTGGTCCATGCCCAGTAGTTGCTCCAGCACTTGAGGTAGTCCGGGCCGACGCAGCCGTGGTTCGGGAAAAAGCTCGGTGTCCTGTCGGGCACCTTGCTCGAATGACAGCGCGCGCAGTTCTCGGCGAAGACGATCTTGCCGCGTTCGAGCTTGGCCTTGTCGCGGGTCAGATACGCCGTCCCGCCTGGCGCCTTGGCGAGCAGATCCGGCTGTGCGGTGGCGAGGAAGAACAGCGCCACATCCGGCGTCTGCGCCTCGGTGGCGTTCCAGTAGCTGGAGTTCCTGTTGGCGGTGGCGATCGGGAAAGGCGTGAACTTCTGCCCGCCGACAAAGGGCCGGAAATGCTCGAGCCATTCCTCGCTGAAAAGGCCGATGTTCACGAACACCCGGTTGAGCGCCCCGAGCGCGCCCACCGAGTCGGAGCCATCCTTGAGCACACGCGGCGTCCAGACTTTGTCCGGCGCTTCATGGAACTGCGCCAACGGCGAGCCGGCCGGCACGTACTTGTCGAGTTGCTCGTTGTCCAGCTCACCGCCGGCAAGTGTCTCCTTACCCAACAGTTTCGCCAGCTTGAGCCGCGCGCCGAGGTTGTACACCGCATTCATGGTGCGCGGGTTGTTGATGTAGTCGGTGGAGATGAAGGAGGTGTCCAGCGCACCCGGCCGCGAGGTGTGGAAGAGCTGGTAGGGGAAGCTCGACTTGTCCACATTCCAGACGAAGATGCGGTCCACCCAGAAGTACTGCGCGCCGGGGTTGGAGTTGAGGTTCTCCCACTTGGGATGCTCCGGGTCCTTGGGCGGATTGCTCGGATTCGGGCCGACGTGGCAGAAGCCGCACGACATGCCGACGCGATAGGGTCGCACCAGCTTCTTGTCGTTGTAGTAGCTCGGGTCGGTGTAGAAGCGCGCCGGGTCCCACTTCGCCGCCGCCTTCTCGTCGAAATCAGGATTCGGGAACAGCCGCAGGCCGACGACGCCGGTTGCGTAACCGTAGTAGGAGCCGACCGGCACGGTCTTGCCGCGCGCGCCGATTTCCACGCCGGGGTACTTGGCCTCGTTCTCGAACGGGTCGGCCGTGCAACCCGCGCTGCGCACGTCCAGCCACAGGCCGAAGCGATCGGCGCGCGGGCCGCTGCCCTTGTCGAAACACGGCTCGTTCACCAGCCCGAGATACTTCCAGCGATTGTCGCGGCTATAGTTCAGGCTCGGGTGATTCGACACGATCTTGAGCAAGTCGAGCAGGCCGACGCTCTTGGTGGCCAGGGTGTCCCACATGCGGTCGTTGCCGCCGGTCCACACGATCCAGTTGTTGCGCCCCTTGACCGCCGCCGCGGTGGCGTCGGCCGGCGCGATGCCGGGCAGGTAGGGCTCGAGCGCGGCGGCCACGGCCTTAGGATCACGGGTAATGCCGTAATCCATGTCGGCGAAGTAGTCTTCATCTGCGGCCGGAAAACTCTGCGCGCTGCGGCCGACACACAAGGCTTCATCCCTCACATTGCCCGCACCGCCGCCACAGGGCTGGCTGGAGGGTAAAAGCGCGCAGGCCGCAAGAACGAAGCCGAAACCCAGCGCGGTGTGGAGCGTGGTCTTGTTCATCGTCGCCTCCCCGGTGAGATTCAGACATCCGGCCGGTCCACCGCGCGCGTTGCCGATCACGAAGGGCCGGTGGATGCGTGCCCGGTCCGGAGCCGCATCCGGACTTCAGTATAGACAGGCGTGGGCGGACGGCAGGGACGGATCGCAGGGGTTTCGAATCGGCCGGCGCACCAATGCCGATTGTTGCGTAGAGCAAGCTGGCTGTCGTGGAGAGCCGATGACCAAGTCGCAGTCCATACCCGCCTCGCGCCCACGGGTGGAGGATGCAATACTGCTAGACCTGATAAACATCTAGCCATGGGCCGGCCTCCGGGCGCGGGCGTATCGTTTGGGTTCCAACACAGACGAAACGTCCACAACGAGGAGGCCGACATGGAACTCTATGCTGGAATCGACTTGCATTCCAACAACAGCATGGTGGTAGTGCTCGATGAAACCGACCGGGTGGTTTACCGCAAGCGCTTGCCCAATAATCTCGATGGCATCATTTCGGCGCTGCGCTCGTGCGCCGGGCAGATCCAGGGCGTAGCGGTGGAATCGACGTTCAACTGGTACTGGCTGGTCGATGGTCTGCAGGAGGCAGGGTACGTGGTGCATCTGAGAACACGGCAGCGGTCAAGCAGTATGACGGGCTAAGTACAGCGGCGATGCAGCCGATGCCCGGCACCTGCGCACCTGCTGCGCCTGGGCATTCTGCCCGAGGGGTATATCTATCCGCGTGAAGGCGCGCCGTGCGCGATCTGCTGAAAGCGCAGCCAGTTGGTCAGGCAGCGCACCACCCAGATCCTGAGCATCCAGAACCTGCTGGCCCGCAACCTGAGTCCGCTGCGCCCGGCAATCTTATCAGGCTGGCAGGCGCCGGACATCGATGCGCTGGCGCTGCTGCCCGAGCAGGCCCTTGCGGTGCAGGCCAACCTTGCCGTGATGCACTGCCTCGACGAGCAGATCCACGGGCTCGAACACGCCATTCTCGAGCGCGCCACGCTGCGCGAGGACTACCGCGCGCTGCAGACGGTGAGCGGCATCGGCAAGGTGCTGGCGCTGACCATTGCGCTGGAGACCGGCGACATCGAGCGCTTCGCGAGTCCGGCAATTTCGCTTCCTACGCCTGCACGGTCAGCAGCCGGCGCGAGTCGAACGGCAAGAAAAAGGAGAAGGCAACACCAAGTGCGGCAACCGGCACCTGGCCTGGGCCTCGTCGAAGCGGCGCACTTTGCGGTGCGCTACAACGAACGCATCAAGCGCTTCTACCAGAAGAAGAGCGCCCGCACGCTGCCGGTGGTAGCCATCAAGGCGGTGGCCCACAGCTGGCGCGGGCGAGCTACCACGTCATGAAGAGCGGTGAGCCCTTCGACGTGGCGCGAGCGTTCGGATAAGGAGCAAGGGGCGGTGGTGGAGTGCCGCCAAGGGTTGGCATAACCAGGAGACCTGATTGCACGCCACCACCGGCCCCGCCTGAGCAAGGCGAAGCTGCGCCCGTATCGCGAGCCACCAAGGGTTGGATCGCCTGGGAAAGAACGTGGGCGAAACCACAGATCTGTGCGAGCACGTTTGCTCGCCACGATTGGACGCGATGGGGAACAGAGGGTTTTCTGGGGCTGCCAGTGCAGCCAGGGGCAGGCACAGCACACCGTGCCGGCCTTGATCCTGATGGGTGACTGGTGCGCGCTATCGCGCAACCACACTACGAGAACCAAGTGCGCGGGGCCGTCGCCGGCCGGGCAGAGTAGAGACGGGATGCGGGACGAACCGCAGAAATTCGTTCGTCCCTATTGACGGGGGTGGCTAATGGGTGACCCCATGGGCTTTCCTTGCTCTTCCGCCCTACCGATCCCCCTCGCGCGGGTTGGGATGCGGCAGCGGCAAGGCCTGCGACCATTGCTCGCGCAAGCTGTCGGCGAACGTGCGGTCAGATCCATCTTTGTAACACAACCCAGGGGCATGGGCCGTTGCCGATGCTCTCGCGCGTGGTGTGAGACGAGATTGGATCAAGGTGACAAAGCTAGACCCCCTGTGTTCCGATCGACGCGGCGGAGCGACCGGCCCCGGGTTCACCGGCATTCGAGCGACCGACTCGCCATGACGGCTGACGACGGGCCAAGTCCTCCGGTCTGAACGTGCACGACCAAACTGGTCGGTGGCTCATCGGCCTGGATCGTGGTCCTCGTGCCCCAGAGCGAACGGCCCTTGAAAGCCGGCTCGTTTGCCAGTTCGCCGTAGCGCCGGCAATGTCCCGGGAACAGCGCACTTTCCGGCGGCCAGGGATGACAGTCCAGCGTCAGCGGGTGAGGGCCCGGGCGGGCCTCTGCAGACGCGATCATGCCCGGGGAGCCGCTCACGCTCCCGCGCGCGAAGACTTCGTAGCGTCCAGGGCCCACCACGGTGCAATCGACCATTGCAATTTCGGCAAACGGCTTGACGGTGTCCGGTGCGGAGAAGTGGCGCCAGGCAAACCATCCGGCGGTGCTGGAGGTCGCCACCAGAGCGGCCACGCCGGTCCACAGGCGTCTTCGCGTGCGGAATCCGGTCGCTCGAGCCTTGGCAGGGGCGGCGGAAGGCCGCTGCGTGCCACCTTCGCGCAGTGCCGACAAATCGTCCAGCAGTTGGTGCAAAACAGTGTC
This sequence comes from Zoogloeaceae bacterium, assembly GCA_024235595.1. Taxonomy (GTDB): domain Bacteria; phylum Pseudomonadota; class Gammaproteobacteria; order Burkholderiales; family Rhodocyclaceae; genus Cognatazoarcus. Next base: position 54,607 of record JACKMC010000016.1, read on the forward strand.
GTCGGTGCCGGCCAGCCAGCCCACCAGATTGGTTGCGTGCAGGCTGCGGAAACCCAGGGGTGGCTGTACCGGTTCGATCAGCACCGGTAGCAGCACGCCGCGCCTCAGGCCTTCGTTCGCCTCGTCACGTACCCAGGTCGAGACACAGGCTTCGCGGGACCAAAGCACAAGGATGGCGCCAGCCGCCTCCAGTTCCCGGCCTATCGCCTGTGAAAAATCGCTGCCGGAGCGCAATTGATGGTCCCACCAGACGGTCCGGCCCGCGTGTTCAAGCGCTTGGGCCAAGCGTGCAGCTGCCGCCCGATTCTCCGCGGCGTAGCTGATGAAAACGTCGGCCATCATCTGCCTCCGGTGTGTCAGGCGCGTCGATAGGCGGCCATGGGGAGATGTTGCCCCGGGGCCACACCCGGCGCAATGCCCTTCGGCTATTGCGCCCTACACCCGGGCGTAGGGCGTAGGGCGTAGGGCGTAGGGCGTAGGGCGTCTGCAGCTTCGGCAGGCCGATTCTGGCCGGATGTACTCATTCAGAATTCAAGCCAAAAGCGGCCGTCTGCGCTGCTTTCGGAATGAGCGCGGCGCCTTGCCGATCGCGCCATCGGCAACCAGTTGCCTGGCATGGAGCACGCTCGGCGCGTAGCGGAAGCTGGCGGCATAGGCTGTGTTGCCCCCCTTGCGCTGCGCAAGCCGGTACAGCTCGACGGCCGTTTCACCGCTGGCCGTGAGCGGCTTGTCGCTGAAGCCGTGACAGCCGAACTCGATGACCTGGGCAATGGCCTCGTAATGGGCGCCGCCCGGCGTCGCGATCGAGACGATGTCCGGCCGGCAAGCCTCCAGTGCCTGCCGCCAGTCGGTACCCGAACAGGGGATGGCCAACCTGGCGGCGACCTCGGCGACGACACTCGCCGTCCTGCCGACGATCCCCACGACCTCGGCGCCGGCGCCGCGGAATGCGTCAGCGTGGCCCTGTCCCGCAAATCCGGTTCCAGCAATCAAGACTTTCAGCTTGCGATCCATCGTTTCGCCCGGCAAGTTGGCGTATCGATACACTCCGCTGTACCGGGAACTCTGGCAAGTCTGTTCTTGGAAGCGCCAGCGCTTAGCACTGCCCGGCGCTCGGCCCGCACACGCCAGGCCCTCGGGAAGTCGGCAAGCCCTTCAAGGCACCGAAGCTGAATGCCGGCCGATTCCTGGCGGGGCCGATGCGCAGCAACGAATCCTGTACGATCGTCCGCGCCCGGTCTTGCTACCTCGGCATCGCCGCGGCCTCGAACCCGTAGTCGCTCAGCGTCTTTTGTCCGGCCGGCGAGAGGATGTAGAGCGCCAGCCGCCATGCCTCGCCCGAGGCGTCGCTGCGCACCACAAGGCCGTAATCGGCGCCGACGGACAAGGCCTCGGGTACCCTGACGATCCTCAGCGCCGGAACTTCCTTGCGGGCAAGCACGGCGTTGGTGCAGTAGGTCAGGAACAGGTCCGCCTTCTTGCCGGCCATCACCCACCCGTACTGGTTCGTGCCTTCGGGCGCCTTCTCGCTCTGGGCACCGCCTGTGAGCTGCAGGGCCTTGCCGGAGAGCAGCGCGAAGCTGCCGGGGCGCAGCTTCTCCGCCTTTTCGAAGAGCGCCCAGGCGTAGTCCCCGCTCGGGTCCGCCTTCGGCGTGGAGGTACCGACCCGCAGGTCCGGCCTGAGCAGGGCGTCGAGGAGCGTGTCGCTCGAAACCTCGAGTTCCGGCTGGACCAGGGCGCACAGCTGATTGCGCGCGAAGAGCACCACCGGTCCGCCCCATCCGGTAGCCGCAAGCCGCTCCGGATGGGCCATGTTGGCCGAGGCGAAGAGTTCCGGTCGGTCGCCTTCCTCGATGCCTTTCCTGAGCAATCCGCTCGGGCCGAAGCGGGTCTTCACTGCGGTCTTGTACTGGGTCGCGTAATTCGATGCCAGCTCGCCAAGCGCCGCCTCGAGGCTGCCCGCTGCCGCCAGCGTCACCGTCTGCGCAGACGCCGCGATGGGTGCGAAGACTGCAGCGGTCGCTGCGCAGGCCAGCAATTTCGCCTTGCTTTTCACGAATACCTCCTCTTCATGGATTTGCGACGGAGCTGCGCGGTGGGGCTGCAGGACGGTTCGCGCCCGGAGGACGCGAGCAGCGCGTGAGCATAAGCAAGACGCCTCACTGTGTCCATTGGCAAGCCGGGGCCTGTCATATCCGATCGCGGCAACACCCAGTCCGCATTGCCTCCAGGCGCCACGCGGCTGCATTGCGACCCATCGCGGCCAGCCCTCACGACCTCAGGGCAGCACCCGGGTTTCCTCGGCGAGCAGGGCACGTGCCCAGTCGGGCAGCTCGGCCTGGGGATGCGCCTTTACCCATTCCTCGAGCGCGCGCCGTGCCGCGATACGCTCGCCGCGACCGAGCTGCGCGCGGATGCGCACCAGGGCCGCAGCCGGGCTCTCGGATGCCTCGGCGCGGGGGTCCGCCCCTTGCGCCGAGGACGCCTCTGGCGCCTGCGCCTCGAGCGGCGCGGCACGCTTGTGCATGAACGCGGCCGGCGGCGCGTCGCGCAAGGCGCCGAGCGCGGATTTCGCGGCGGGAGCCGCGCCCGCGGGCGCGGCGTCGGCCGCAACCGGCGGGGCCGCAGGCGCGGCAGCCGTGGACGTCGCCCGCGGAGCGGGCTGAGTGGCCTCCACGCCTGCGGCCTGGCGCTGGCGCTCGGCGTTCGGGCGTGGTGCCGCACGAAATTCCGTCGCCGCCGGCGGCGCGTCCGCGGCGGCCCGGGGAGCCGACGGCTTGGCAGGCGCAGGCTCGAGCGGGAGGGGCGCGGCGCCCTGGACGGCGTCGTTTTCCGGCCGCATCGGCGCGGACGCGGCTGCCTGCTCGCGCTCGGGCGTCATCGGCTGCGGCGCCACCGCGGTCGGGAACATCACCCTGATCGCGCCGAAGGACAACAGCACCGTGGCGGCCAGCGCCAGCGGAACGCGCAGCCGCTGCCAGCGCGCGGGGCGGATGACGGTGGCGCCGGTGGGCGCCGGGGCAGCCCCCGCGCCGGCCGCCAGCTCGACCTCGACCGCGGCGCGCACGCGTGCGTCGAGCGCCGCATCCGGCGCCGGCGGCGTGTCGCCCTGCCAGGCCTCGCGAAGGGCCCGTTCGTCCTCGGGCGCGGGCGAATCGTCGAACCGGCGCTCGCTCATGATTGCGACTCCTTGTGCGGCATCAACAGGCTGCGCAGCCTGCCCAGCGCATAGCGCAGCCGGCTCTTGGCGGTCTCGGCATTGACGCCGGTGATTCGGGCGATCTCCTCGACCGAGTGCTCGCCGTATTCGCGCAGCAGGATGGCCTCGCGTTGAACCGCCGGCAGGCTCGCGAGCGCTTCGTGCAGGCGTGCGTTCATACGCTTGCCGTCGAGCGCTTCATCGGCACTCGGGCGACGCTCGTCGGCGATCCGCTCGAGCGGATCGCCGTCATCCTCGGCGTTCTGCAGCTCGCTGGCCAGCAACGGGCGATGGCGACGGACGAGGTCGATGGCGAGGTTGCGGGCGATGGTGAACAGCCAGGTACGAAAGGCCGCCTCGGGGCGGTAGCGGCCACGTTCGCGGGTGACCCGGATCCACACTTCCTGGAACAGGTCGTCGACGCTGCCCGCGCCAGGCGGCAACAGCCGCGCCAGGTAGGCGTAGAGCGCGCGCCGGTGACGGGCATAGAGCACATCGAAGGCCGCCATCTCGCCGGCGGCGAAGGCGGCCATCAGCGCCGCATCGCTGCGGGCATCGTCACAGGCTCGGGGCTCGGCGGCACTCATGGGCGGGGAGTATAAGCGCCCCCGCCCTGCCAGCGGCACCGCGACCGCACTCATGTGCCTGCCGGCACGCTCACTCGGCGCACTGGCCGTCCTCGCGGGCGGTGCTGCAGCCGCGCGACGGCCGGGTCTCGAGCGCACCGGCGAGCTTGACCAGGCGCAGGAACTCGCCGCGATAGCCGAAGCGGTCTTCGCCGCGCGCCCCGGCAGCGAGCCGTTCGATCTGCTCGGGGCCGAAGCTGCCGAGATACTTGCCACCGCGCAGGTGCTGGCCGAAGGCGGCCACCGCGGCGGTGAAACGCAGGTCGGTGCTGGCCGCTGCGGCGCTGCGGATCTGCTCGCGCTTCACCGCCACCTCGATCTCGTTCGCGGCGCCGCCGGCCGGCTGCTTGTAGCGCAATCTCAGCATGCCCAGCTCGTCGCCATGGCCAACGACCGGTGCCGGTCGCGCGTAGCGGCTCTCGCCGAGCATGCCGGGCTGGCCTACCAGGCTCAGTTCGTACAGCGCGGTGACCCCGTGGCCGGCGCCGACCTCGCCCGCGTCGACCTTGTCGTTGCGGAAATCCTCGCGCGCCAGGGCGCGGTTCTCGTAGCCGATGAGACGGTATTCGGAGACCACCGCGGGGTTGAATTCCATCTGGATCTTGACGTCGCGGGCGACGATGGAGAGGGTCGAAGCGGCCTCCTCGACCAGCACCTTGTGGGCTTCGTTGAGGGTGTCGATGTAGGCGTAGTTGCCATCACCCGCGTCGGCCAGGCGCTCCATCAGGTCTTCGCGGTAGTTGCCCGTGCCAAAGCCCAGCGTGGTCAGCGAAACCCCGCTCTTGCGCCTGTCCTCGACCAGTGCCTTGAGCGCCTCGAAGTCCGACAAGCCGACGTTGAAGTCGCCGTCGGTGGCCAGCAGGATGCGGTTGATGCCCTCCTCGCGGTAGGCCTGGCGCGCCATCTCGTAGGCCAACCGGATGCCGGCCTCGCCAGCGGTGGAGCCGCCCGGCCGCAGCTCTTCGAGCGCGGCGCGGATCTTGCCGCGCTCACTGCCGGGGGTGGGCGGCAGCACCACCCGGGTGCCGCTGGCATAGGTCACCAGCGAGACCCGGTCCTGCGGACGCAGGGTATCGGTCAGCAGGCGCAGCGCGTTCTTGAGCAGCGGCAGCTTGTTGGCGGCGGTCATCGAGCCGGACACATCGACCAGGAACACCAGGTTGGCCGGCGGCAGCTCGGAACGCACCGCGTCCATCGCCCGCACACCGACCCGCAGCAGCAGCCGGTCGGCGTTCCAGGGCGCCGGGGTGAGCTCGGTGTGCACTGCAAAGGGCTCGCCGCGACGCGCCACCGGCCGGCTCTCCCAGGGGAAGTAGTTGATCATCTCCTCGATGCGCACCGCATCGTCGGGCGGCAACTGGCCGGCCATGATCATGCGCCGCACATTGGCATAGGCACCGGTATCGACGTCGATGGAGAAGGTCGAGAAGGGCTGGGTGGCGGTGGCGACGACGCCGTTCTGGTCGAGCTCCGCGTAGCGCTCGCGGGACGCTTCCGGTGGCGGCGGCAAGCGATGGTAGCCGGTCGCGCCCAACACCGAGGCCTGCGCCATCGTCGAACGTTTGGCAACGGCCTGGTCGCGAACCGGTGCCGGGGCACTGGCCAGCGGGGCGGCCTTGCCGGCGACGGCATCCTGTTCGCGGGCAACGCGCCCCTCCTCATGCACGCCGGGCGTTGCCGCGACCGGGCTCTCCGGTCTCGGCGCAGGCGCGGCATCGCCGTGGCGCTGGGCCTCCGGCGCGGTGCCGCAGGCGGCAAGTGAAAGCATCAGCACAGCGCAGGCAAGCGGGCGAAGTCTTGTGATCGGCATAGTCGTTCTCCATCGGTCGATGCCCGGCACATCCGGGCCATGCACCTTGAACGGACGAGTGACGGAAAAGGGGTTAAAGCCGCGCAAATAGTCGATACGCATTCGAGTGCGCGCCAAGCCGCCCTAGACGAGGGGCTTTCGAGCTACAGTAAACCCGTCCCCGGCAAAGGCCGCCCTGCCAACCATCTACGGAACGGATTCGATGCGCAAACGTGACAACAGCCTCTCCACCGACCAGAAGGCCCTGACCCTCAATCTGGACAAGTTGAAATACGGCTCCATCGTCGAGATCGGCGCGGGCCAGGAGGTGGCGCGCCGCTTCTTCCACGTCGGCGCGGCGGCCGGCACCGTGGCCAAGACCATGTCCGCCTACGACATGGCGGTGAGCGACGACATCTACGGTCATGTCGACCGCTATGTGAGCCGCGCCCGCCTGCTGCAGATGCTGGACAAGGAATTCACCCAGGTGGTGCAGCGGCTTGCCGACAAGCGCCCCAAGAACACCACCTTCTTCGCCTATGCGGCCACCGTCACCGCGCGCAGCTTCAAGCAGAAGAACGAGTGCCACGGCTGGATCGGCATCCGCGTGCAGCTTCATCCGGGCGCCGCGCCGAGCGACATCGTGCTGCATGTGCGCATGCTCGACAACGACAACGCGCTGCAGTCCGAGGCGCTCGGCATCCTCGGCGTCAATCTGATCTACGGTGCCTTCTTCCATTACCAGCAGCCCGAATGGATCGTCGAGAGCCTCGCCGACGGGCTGTCCTCGGATCGCATCGAGGTCGACCTCATCCACTTCTCCGGCCCCTATTTCGAGGAGGTGGAGAACCGGCTCATGAACCTTCACCTCATTCGAAGCTGGCTGACCCGCGCCATCATCTTCAACCCCGCCGGCGAGGTGGTGGTACCGGGCGAGTTGCTGTATCGCAAACCGATGCTGGTGATCCGCGGCAGCTTCAAGCCGGTGACCTGCGTGAACATCGACATGATGCAGGGCGGGCAGAAGCAGTTCAGCCAGATCGCCGCGGTCGATGAACCGGAAATCCTGTCGCTGGCCGAGATCACCATGAATTCGCTGGTCAGCGGCGACAACATCGACGGCGCCGACTTTCTCGCCCGGATCGACCTGCTCGGCTCGCAGGGCTACACGGTGATGATCTCCGACTACCTGCGCTTCTTCCGCCTGCGCGCCTATCTGCGGCGCTACACGCAAAAGCCGATCGGTATCGTGATGAGCGTGCGCGACCTCGAGGCGCTGTTCGACGAGAAATACTACGAAGGCCTCGAAGGCGGCATCCTCGAAGCCTTCGGCAAGCTGTTTCCCGACAACACCCACGTCTATGTCTATCCCTCGCGCCGCCATGGCGAGAACGAAATGATCATGCTCGACAACGTGCCCGTCCCCGGGCACCTGCGGCATCTGCTCGCCTTTCTCAAGGAGAACGGCAAGCTGGTGGCGATCGAACCGCAGGATGCCGACCACCTCGGCATCGACGCCGCCGAAACGCTCGCGGCACTGCGCCGCGGCCCCGGCGCGTGGGAGAAGGATGTCCCCGAAGGGGTGGCCGCACGCATCATCGAAGGCCGGCTGCTGGGATACGACTCCGAATAGGACACAACGCCGCTCAGCCTGGAGCCCGCGGCTGAACGCTTTCCCGCAAACAGGCCGGCCGCCGCAATATTGAACGATGCATGTCCACTATTGCGGCGGCCGGAAGACGTTTCAAATCGACAAGGCCGGCAAGCCATCGCTGCCGTGATGCGCCTGAAACCTACGAGCAGGCCCGCTCGACAGGCGCGCAGCGCAGCATCAATGCGCGGCTGGAACGCCACGGCCGACATCGGCCAGCGGGTGACGGTCGATCTGCGGCAAGGCCAGTCCATCGGCGGTGAAGACGTGGCAGGTTTCGTTGCGGATGCCGAGCTTGATGGTGTCGTCCACCTTGATCGCGCTATCGCCGTCGATCTGTGCGCTGATGGTCTGGTCATCGGTCAGCCGGGCGTAGATCAGGGTGCCGCCGCCGAGACGCTCGACCACCAGCACCGTGCCGCTCACCTCACCGTCGCCGCCGCCACCCTCGATCAAATGCTCGGGGCGCACACCCAGCGTGGCCTTGTCTCCAACCTTGGCCTTCCCGCCCTTGACCGGCACGCTGACGGTGCCGCCGCCGGGCAGGCCGACGGTCACCGACTCGGCTTCGACCTGCTCGATCGTGGTCTCGAGGAAGTTCATGTTGGGCGAGCCCATGAAGCCGGCGACGAACTTGTTCACCGGATGGTGGTAGAGATCCAGCGGCGTGCCCACCTGTTCGATGACTCCACCCTGCAACACCACGATCTTGTCAGCCATGGTCATGGCCTCGACCTGGTCGTGGGTGACGTAGATCATGGTGGCGTCGAAATCATGGTGCATGCGAGCGATCTCGATGCGCATCTGCACCCGCAGTTGAGGGTCTTGTTGGCGCGCTTGAGCACCGAGGTATAGGCCAGGTCGAATGCGAATCCCTCGCTGGCCAGCAGCTTGCCGGCGGCAACCGCTTCGCCGACGCCGTGCTCGGTGAGGTCGACATCGGTCCAGCCGGTGAAGCGGTTTTCCTTGTTCCAGGTCGATTCGCCGTGGCGCAGGAGGACGATCTTGTACATGGTGCGGGGATCCTTTGGTTTGGGTAGTCGGTATTGTTTTTTTCAGGGTGCGACGAGCTCGGCAAAGCGCGCGCCGCCGAATGCCTGGCGCTCCGAGTCGACCAGCGGCAGTTCCAGCCAGCGTCCGCAGCGGGCCGCCTCGACCCCGGTTTCGAGCACCGCCATGGTGGCGATGGCCTGCGCCGGCGTGACCGGATTGGCGCCGCGGCCGAGCATCGCATCGCGCACCCCGGCGTAATAGCGCAGGTAGTCGCCCGCCGGCACCGCCCAGGGCTGCCCCGCGACACCGGTCTCTTGCGAGAACAGCACGGCCGCCTGCGGATCGACGCCCCAGCCGGCTTCTCCCGGCACCATGCCGGCACGCAGCTGATCCTCCTGCGCGTCGAGGCCATGCTTGATCCAGCTGCCTCGCGTGCCGTGCGCGGCAAGGCGCGGGATGCCGCCGGCGACCAGCATCGAGGACGAGAGCGTGACCTGCACACGGCCGTAGTCGAGCAGGATCTGGAACCAGTCGTCCGCCTGGGCAGCATCGCGCAGGTGGGCGATGCTGCCGCCCAAGCGCAGCGGCAGGCCGAACAGCTGCAAGGCCTGGTCGACCAGATGCGGCCCCAGATCGAACCACACCCCACCGCCCGATTCGGCCTTCTCGCGCCAGCGCTCACGCACGGTGGGACGAAAGCGGTCGAAGCGCGACTCGACATGGGTCGGGCGGCCGATGAGCCCTGCACCGAGCACCTCCTGAAGAGCCAGGAAGTCGCTGTCCCAGCGCCGGTTGTGAAAGACCGACAGCACGCGCCCGCATTCTTCGGCAAGCTTGCCGAGGCGGCGGGCGTGGGCAAGCGTCAGCGTGAGAGGCTTGTCGACCACCACGTGCTTGCCCGCCAGCAAGGCCGCTTCGGCGATTGCGGCATGGGTATCGTTCGGGGTGGCGATCACCACCGCATCGATCGCCGGATCTGCCAGCACCTGCGCGAAATCGGCGAACGGGCGCGACGCGGGCAGCTCGGCCAGCACCGCCGCGGGCCGGCTGCTTGCCACCGCATCCAGCTCGAGGCCAGGCGTATTGCGGATCAATGGCGCATGGAAGGTCTTGCCGGCAAAGCCGTAGCCAAGCAGCGCCAACCTGAGTGCCGCAGTCATCAGCTTGCCGCCCGCACCATGCCGATGAGGCCGCGGGTGGAGGCATCCTCGTGCTCGGCGTCGCCGCTCGCCAGTTCGCCCACGATACGGGTGGCGAGCTGCTTGCCGAGCTCCACGCCCCACTGGTCGAAGCTGTTCACGTCCCAGATGATTCCCTGCACGAAGACCTTGTGCTCGTAGAGCGCGATCAGCGCGCCCAGGCTGCGCGGCGACAGCGCCGGCATGAGGATGGTGTTGCTCGGGCGGTTGCCCTGGAACACCCGGTGCGGCACCAGCGCCTCGAGCGCCGCGCCGCTCATGCCCGCGGCGGTGAGCTCGGCACGCACCTCGTCGGCGGTCTTGCCCACCATCAGCGCCTTGCTCTGGGCGATGCAGTTGGCGAGCAGCAGGCGATGATGGCCCGGCAGGGTGTGCGCGGCCTTGAGCGGGGCGATGAAGTCGACCGGGATCAGGTCGGTGCCCTGGTGCAGCAACTGGAAGAAGGCATGCTGGCCGTTGGTGCCGGGTTCGCCCCACACCACCGGGCAGGTCGACATCGCGACCGGCTGGCCGTCGCGGGTCACCGACTTGCCGTTACTCTCCATCTCGAGCTGCTGCAGGTAGGCCGGCATGCGCGCCAGCGCCTGCGAATACGGCGCGATGCACACGCTGGTGGCATGGAAGAAGGCGCGGTACCACACCCCGAGCAGGGCGAGGATCGCCGGCATGTTGGCCTCCAGCGGCGCCTCGGCGAAATGACGGTCCATCCCGTGGGCGCCGTCCAGCATCGCTTCGAAGTTCTCGCGCCCGACCCACAGCGCGATCGGCAAGCCCACCGCCGACCACATCGAGTAGCGCCCGCCGACCCAGTCCCAGAAGCCGAACATGTTGGCCGCGTCGATCCCGAACTCGGCCACCTTGGCGGCATTCGTCGACACCGCCACGAAGTGGCGCGCGATGTCCTTCTCGGCCGCCCCGCCGGCGAGGAACCAGGCGCGGGCGCTGGCCGCGTTGGTCATGGTCTCGATGGTGGTGAAGGTCTTCGAGGCGATCACGAACAGGGTCCGTGCGGGGTTCACCCGCGCCAGCACCTGGGCGAGCTGGTCGCCATCGACGTTCGAGACGAAGTGCATGGTGAGGCGCGCATGGCCATAGGCGGCGAGCGCCTGGCAGGCCATCGCCGGGCCCAGGTCCGAGCCGCCGATGCCGATGTTGACCACGTCGCTGACCGCTTCGCCGGTATAGCCGCGCCAGCTCCCCTCGCGCACCGCTGTGGCGAACTCGCCGACGCGCTCGCGTACCGCCGCCACGGCCGGCATCACGTCCTCGCCATCGACCTCGAAGCGCGCGCCCGCCGGCGCGCGCAGCGCCACATGCAGCACCGCGCGGCCTTCGGTGTTGTTGATCGGCACGCCGGCGAACATCTGGTCGCGGGCGGCCTCGAGCCCGCGCTCACGCGCCAGCGCAAACAGCAGCTCGAGCGCCCTGGCGTCGACGCGGTTCTTCGAATAGTCGAGGGTCAGGCCCGCGGCGGCGAGCGAGAAGCGCTCGAAGCGGCGCGGGTCTTCGCCGAACAGGGTGCGAAGCCGGGTATCGCGGAGGGCCGCCGCATGGGCGGCCAGGGCCTGCCAGGCCGGGGTCTCGCAGGGCGAGTGCTGGGTGCTCGTGTTCATGTCATTCACCAAATCCGCGGATGCGCTTGTCGCGCAGGGTTTTCTTCGTTCGTTCGAGGCGCGCCAGCAACTCGGGCCCGCCGGCAAGCGCGACCCCGACCGACAGGGCATCGATGATCGTGAGATGGACGATGCGTGAGCTCATCGGCGCATAGACGTCAGGGTCTTCCTGGACGTCGGCGGCCAGGGTCAGGGTCGCGATGCGCGACAGCTCCGAGCCGCCGGCGGTGATGGCGATCACCGTCGCCCCGGCATCGAGCGCCAGCTCACAGGCACGCAGCAGGTCCGTGGTGCGACCGCTGGCCGACATCGCCACCACCACGTCGCCTTCCTGCAGCAGGGTCGCCGCCATGCCCTGGGTGTGGGGATCGCTGTAGGCCACCGAGGGAATGCCGAAACGAAAGAACTTGTGCTGCGCATCCACCGCGACGATGCCGGAGTTGCCAATGCCGTAGAACTCGACCCGTCGGGCGCTGGCCAGCATGTCGACGGCACGCTCGAAACGCGCCCCGTCGAGCTGGTTGCGTACACCCATCAAGGCGTTGATGGTGCGATTGAAGACCTTGGGCGCGACCTCGCTGACGGCGTCACCCGCGGAGACGTCCCGATGCACGAACTGCACGCCGGTGGCGAGGCTCTGCGCCAGGCGCAACTTGAAGTCCTTGAAGCCGTTGAAGCCCAGCGCGGCCACGAACCGTGCCACGGTCGGCTGGCTGACCCCCACCCGAAAGGCCAGCTCGGCGATCGAGATGCTCAGCACATCGTTGGGCTGGGCGAGCACGAACTCGGCCACCGCGCGCTCCGATCTGCGCAGCTGATCGAAACTCGCCTCGATGCGCGCCAGGACCGGACTGTTCTCACTGCCCGAAGCGGCGACCGCCTCGTCCGACTTGAGGACTTCTTGCGCGGAGTGTTCGATGGTCATGCCTGTTCATCCAGAAACAAAAGGGGGCTGCCGGGCCGGTATGGCAATGCGATCTGCGAGCGCACGAGGCGCTCAAGCGGCGCCAGCATGGAAAACCTCGACCGGGGTCCGGCGCTGCATCAGCACCGCGGCGACCGGCATCTTCAGCGGATCGCGCTCTTTCGCTGCCCGCTCGATCACCGCCGCCTTGCCCGCACCGGCAATCGGCAACAGGATCAGGCGCGAATCCAACAAGGCCGGCAGGCTCAGACTGACCCGCGGGTGCGCGGCATGCGGCGGCCGCACCGCGCCGGCCAGCGGCGCATCGGCCGCCAGCAGGCCGGGCAGCGCGGTGCTCTGCGGGAACAGCGAGGCGGTGTGTCCGTCCTCGCCCATGCCCAGCACCACCACGTCGAGCGGTCGCGCCAGCGCGTCGAGCCGTTCGGCGGCGCGCTTCGCGGCGGCCTCGGGGCTCAGGCCGTCGTCATACAGGGCGACAAAGCGGGCCCGCGCGGCCTCGTTCTGCAGCAAGGTGGATTTCACCATGCCGGCGTTGCTGTCGCCATGCCCGGCCGGCACGCAACGTTCGTCGGCAAGGGTCACGGTGACCCGCGACCAGTCGAGCGACTGGCACGACAGCGCGGCCATGAAGGCCGCCGGACTGCGACCGCCCGAGACCACCAGCGTGGCCGCTTCGCGCTGTGCCAGCGCCGCACGAAGCGCGTCCGCGACCCGCTCGGCGAGCGCCGTGGCCGCGGCCGCGGCATCCTCGAATGCGCGCTGGCCGATGTGCTCGGGCAGCGCCAGCTGTGGGAGCACGCTCATGCTCATGAATCCTGGCGCCATTCGTGCCCGTCGCGGCCGAGCAGACCGCTCGCGGCCGCGGGGCCCCAGGTGCCGGAGGTGTAGGAGCGGGGCGAGTTGGGATCCTGCTCCCAGCCGTCGAGGACCGGCTCGATCCAGCGCCACGCGGCGTCGAGTTCGTCGCGCCGCATGAACAGCGTCAGCTTGCCGCGGATCACATCCATCAGCAGACGCTCGTAGGCATCCCACTGGCGACCGCTGTAGGTATCGGCGAAATCGAGGTTGAGCGAAACCGGTCGCAGACGCATCTCGTCGCCCGGCACCTTGGCCATCAGGTGGAGCTGAAGGCTCTCGTCGGGCTGCAGGCGGATCACCAGCCGGTTGGGCACGCGGTCGCCACCACCGTGACCGAACAGCGCGTGCGGGACTTCGCGAAAATTGACCACCACTTCGGCGAGCCGCTCCTGCATGCGCTTGCCGGTGCGCAGGTAGAACGGCACGCCGGCCCAGCGCCAGTTGTTGAGCTCGGCCTTGATCGCGACGAAGGTCTCGGTACGGCTGTCGGCGGGGATCCCCGGCTCCTCGAGATAGCCCGGTACCGGCTTGCCGTCGATCGCGCCGGCACGGTACTGCCCGCGCACCGTGCGGGTGGCGACGTCGGCCGGGGTGAACGGACGCAAGGCGCGCAGGACCTTGAGCTTTTCGTCGCGCATGGCGTCGGCGTCGATGCTCGAAGGTGGCTCCATGGCGACGATGCACAGCAGTTGCAGCAGGTGGTTCTGCACCATGTCGCGCAGCGCGCCGGTGCCATCGTAGAACTCGCCGCGGCCTTCGACGCCGACCGTCTCGGCGAGCGTGATCTGCACGTCGCGCACCGAGGCGCGGCTCCACAAGGGCTCGAACAAGGCATTGCCGAAGCGCAGCGCGATGAGGTTCTGCACCGTTTCCTTGCCGAGGTAGTGATCGATCCGGTAGATCTGGTGCTCGTCGAACACCGCTCCGACTTCCTCGTTGATCTTGTCGGCCGAGGCCAGATCGCGACCCAGCGGCTTCTCCAGCACCACCCGGCTGTCGGGGGTCACCAGGCCGGCTGCGCCGAGATTCTCCGAGATGGCGGCAAACAGGCTCGGCGCGGTCGCCAGGTAGAACACCCGGGTGTCGGCCGGACGCTGTTCGACGACCTCGCCCAGGCGAGTGAAATCGGCGGCCTCGCGCGCATCCACCTTGACGTAGTCGAGGCAACCCGCAAAGGCGGTCCACGCGGACTCGTCGAAGTTCTTGGCGGGCACGAACTTGCGGCAACTGGCCTCGGCCTTGGCAACGTAAGCCTCACGCGAGAGATCTTCCCTGCCGATCCCGATGATGCGCCAGCCGCCGGTCTCGGCGGTATCGCGGTGCCTGAAATAGAGCGCCGGCAGGAGCTTGCGCATGGCCAGGTCGCCACTGCCTCCAAACAGGATCAAATCAAATGCATCTAGCGAAATCACGGGTGTCGCCTCTCTTGTTGTATGCCGATGACAGCGTCTGGCCAGCGGTATGTATAAAAGTTACATGCATTAAACAAAGCGGGCGCCTGAAAGTCAACAGCAACTTGAAAATGAACAAGCTCGAAACGAATACCCGGCCAGCGCGAAAAGCACACCAATCCTGCATAACGCCGGCGGAGCAAGGGATTCGGGCTTTTTTGGAATCCGTCATGTAGAAAAAACACAAAAACAGCTTGCGGTTTTCCATGTAGCAATTCTACAATTGCATCAAACCTGGCCGGCAAGAGCTGGAATCCGATCTGCACTGCCGCTGGCGAACCAAGATCCAAGAGGAGACCGCATGAACCTGAACGCCACACTCGCTCGCGTTACCGAACGCATCCGCAGCCGAAGTGCCCAATCGCGCGCCACCTACCTGGCCCGCATGGATGCCGCGGCATCCGGCGGCAGCGCCCGCAGCCGGGTCTCCTGCGCCAACCAGGCCCACGCCTATGCCGCCTTCGAACCCAATGACAAGCTCGTTCTGCGTCAGGCGCGCCAGCCCAACCTCGGCATCGTCTCCGCCTACAACGACATGCTCTCCGCCCATCAGCCGCTCGAGCACATGCCGGCGCTGATCAAGGAGCACGCCCGCCGTGCCGGTGCGGTCGCCCAGTTCGCTGGCGGGGTGCCGGCGATGTGCGATGGCGTGACCCAGGGCGAGGCGGGCATGGAGCTGTCCCTCTTCTCGCGCGACGTGATCGCCATGTCTACCGCGGTGGCACTGTCGCACGCGGTCTTCGATGGCGCCCTGTGCCTCGGCGTGTGCGACAAGATCGTGCCGGGCCTGCTGATCGGAGCGCTGCAGTTCGGCCACCTGCCGACCATCTTCGTGCCGGCCGGCCCGATGACCAGCGGCCTGTCGAACAACGAGAAATCGCGCATCCGCCAGCTCCACGCCCAGGGCAAGGCAAGCCGCGAGGAACTGCTCGAGGCCGAAATGGGCGCCTATCACGGCCCCGGCACCTGCACCTTCTACGGCACCGCCAACAGCAACCAGATGCTCATGGAAGTAATGGGCCTGCACCTGCCCGGCGCGGCCTTCGTCAATCCGGGCACCCCGCTGCGCGACGCCCTCACCGCCGCCTCGGCCGAGCGGATCGCGAAGATCACCCGCCTGGGCGACGAATACATCCCGCTCGCCCGGGTGATCGACGAGCGTGCCATCGTCAATGGCATCGTCGGCCTGCTGGCCACCGGCGGCTCGACCAACCACACCATCCACCTGGTCGCCATCGCCGCGGCAGCCGGCATCCATATCGACTGGACCGACTTCGACGAGCTCTCGGCCGAGGTGCCGCTGCTGACCCGCATCTACCCCAATGGCAGCGCCGACGTGAATCACTTCCACGCCGCGGGCGGCATGGGCTTCCTGATCCGCGAACTGCTCGATGCCGGCCTGCTGCACGACGACGTCACCACGGTGATGGGCAAGGGCCTGCGCGCCCACACCCGCGAGCCCTGGCTCGACGGCGAGGTCGCTGCCTGGAAGGATGCGCCGGCCGAGAGCCTCGACCAGGAGGTGCTGCGCCGTGCCGACAATCCCTTCAGCGCCGATGGCGGCCTGCGCCTGCTGGCCGGCAATGTCGGCCGGGCGGTGATCAAGGTCTCGGCGGTCAAGCCCGAGCACCGCGTGATCGAGGCACCGGCGATCATCTTCGACAGCCAGGAGGCGCTTGGCGAGGCCTTCAAGCGCGACGAACTCAAGCGCGACTTCATCGCGGTGATCCGCTTCCAGGGCCCGCGTGCCAACGGCATGCCCGAACTGCACCGCCTGACGCCCATCCTCGGCGTGCTCCAGGATGCCGGCCACAAGGTCGCACTGGTCACCGACGGTCGCATGTCGGGCGCTTCCGGCAAGGTTCCGGCCGCCATTCACGTGACGCCGGAAGTCGCCAACGGCGGGCCGCTCGGCAAGGTCCGCGACGGCGACCTGGTGCGCCTCGACGCCGAAGCCGGCACCCTCGAAGTGCTGGTGCCTGCCGCCGAATGGGACAAGCGCGAGGTCGCAACACGCGATCTCGCCGCCAACCAGCACGGCTGTGGCCGCGAGCTGTTCGTCAATTTCCGGGCCAACGCGATCGGCGCCGAACAGGGTGGATCGACCTTCGGCTCGACCCTGCCCGGCCCCGTCGAGGCCTGTCAGACTTGAAACGGGTCCGTTGCGCTGGTGGGAGATGCGGCCAGTATCCGCGCGTCTTTGCCTTGCATGGCCCAACCAGGCGACTCGAATCCGTCCAGATTCCGCCTCGCCCCCCCACTCGGCTCGCGACGATCGCTAAAGCCTGACAGGCCGCTGGCCTGAAAACACAAAAAA
>JACKMC010000017.1 GCA_024235595.1 Zoogloeaceae bacterium
GACGACTGGAGCATAGCTTAGGGACCCGCGCGGCGGTCCGCCTAGCGCAAAGGATACGAACACGTCATAGCCAAACAGCGGCGATGCATATATCTGGATGTCGCTTGACAGTGGACGAGGCCTTTGTCGCGCGGGGTCCATACAGGGTCGTCGAAGTGTCAGACCTTCGAGGATTCTGGTCCGCGAGCGCCACGGTGCGCATTGCCCGCATGTACTTCAGTTTGTCCAACACCCGCCCGCGAGCACCGGTTGGCGATCACGAGCCCGCGCCGCTTGAGGCAAGCGTCGAACAAAACAGCTGCCGTTCGCCCAAGCTGAGCATCGTGCAGCTGATGTCGGCCGGATTGCCGCCACTCAATTTGAGCAAGCTGGCCGGCAGGTCAGGCCGAGGCTCTGTCCGTGAGCTATTTTCGCGGGAGGCCGCTCCCCCCATATACCTGCCACTGGAGCGGGAGAGACTCATCCGGCAGCTTGGGGTCGGATCCGGAAGTAGCCTGAAGTGCCAAGCGGTCACTCGACCAAAATTTCTGGGCTACGACGGCTGACCGTCTCATAGGCCAAGATCTTGCACAAGCAGACGGCAGCACGGGGCCGAGTACAGCGTTTCAGAGGCATTTCAACAACGCTCCGACACCCACGATCATGCCAGTCGTCGCAGAAGGACGACGTCGTTCGGCGAAACGATCGCATGCAGGTGCGCGCATCCGCGCACCTGCATGCCTGTCATGCCCTGCGATCCGAGATTTTTGGGCGGTACCGGGTGTAGGAATTCCGCAGGATTCGGCACGAACACGTAAAGTCGAAAACCGAGAAGCTGGAAGCAGTGCCACAACCTCTCGTAACCTATTGAGAAGGCAAGAGAAACCCTCGCGGCCGGCCCGCTCAAGGTTTCGGCGTAGTTTTCGACTTTAATGGCGAGTTTTCGACTTTAATTGTCAGGAACAACCGGGCCGCTTCTCTACGCCCTATTCCACCGTCACCGATTTCGCGAGGTTCCTCGGCTTGTCCACATCCGTCCCCTTCACCAGCGCAGCATGGTACGAGAGCAGTTGCAGCGGGATCACGTGCAGCACCGGCGAGAGCATGCCGTAGTGTTCCGGCATGTGGAGGATGTGCACGCCTTCGCTCTCGGGGATCTCGGAGCCGGCATCGGCGAAGACGTAGAGTTCGCCGCCACGGGCACGGACTTCCTGCAGGTTGCTCTTGAGTTTTTCAAGCAGCTCGTCGGCCGGGGCGATGGCGATCACGGGCATGTCCTTGTCCACCAGGGCCAGCGGGCCGTGCTTGAGTTCACCCGCGGCATAGCTCTCGGCGTGGATATAGGAGATTTCCTTGAGCTTGAGCGCCCCCTCCATGGCGATCGGCCAATGGCGGCCGCGGCCGAGGAAGAGTGCGTGCTGCTTGCCTGAGAATTTCTGTGCCCATTGCTCGATCTGCGGCTCGAGCTCCAGCACCTTGGCGACGGCCACGGGCAGGTGGCGCAGTGCGGTAAGGTAGCGCGCTTCTTCGGCAGCGGGCAGCCGGCCATGCTGTTTCGCGAGCGCCAGCGTCAGCAGCGCGAGTGCGGCCAACTGGGTGGTAAAGGCCTTGGTGGAGGCGACACCGATCTCGGGGCCGGCACGGGTGATGAAGCGCAGCGCGGCTTCGCGCACGATGGCGGATTCTGGCACGTTGCAGATGGCCAGGGTGTTGTCCATGCCGAGGCTCTTGGCGTGCTTGAGGGCGGCAAGCGTGTCGGCGGTTTCGCCGGATTGCGAGATGACGACGACGAGGGTGTCGGGGTCGGGCACCGATTCACGATAGCGGTATTCGCTGGCGATCTCGACGCTGCAGGGGATGCGGGCGATCGACTCGATCCAGTAGCGCGCCACCAGCGCGGAGTGATAGCTGGTACCGCATGCCAGCACCAGCACGCGGCGGGTCGCGGCGAGGCAGTCGCTTGCACGCGCGCCGAAGATCTGCGGGCTGATCGAGCCGCCGCCGGCGATCATCTCGAGGGTGTTGGCCAGTGCCTGCGGCTGCTCGAAGATTTCCTTCTGCATGTAGTGGCGGTACTTGCCGAGCTCGACCGCATCGGCCGACAGCGAGGAGACATGCACCGGGCGTTCGACGGGGCTGCCGTCGGAGAGGACCACCCGGTAGCTGTCGAGCCGCAGTTCGGCGAGATCGCCGTCTTCCAGATAGACGATCCTGCGGGTGACCTGCAGCAGCGCAGCGGTGTCGGAGGCGGCGTACATGCCGTCCTCACCGACGCCGAGCAGCAGCGGCGAGCCGCGACGGGCGACGATGGCCCGGAACGGGTCCGCCTCGGTGACGACGCCGATCGCATAGGCGCCGTGCAACTCGTTGGTGGCGAGGCGCACCGCCTCGAACAGATCCGCGCCGCCCTTGAGCTTTTGCTGCAGCAGGTGCGCGATGGCTTCGGTGTCGGTTTCGGATTCGAAGACATAGCCCTCGCCCTGCAGCGTGGCCTTGATGCTCTCGAAGTTCTCGATGATGCCGTTGTGCACCACCGCGAGTCCTGCCGAAACGTGCGGGTGGGCATTGCGCTCGGAGGGCACCCCATGGGTGGCCCAGCGCGTATGGGCGATACCGATGTTGGCGCTCAGCGCGCGCTTGTCGGCCAGCGCGGCGAGTTCGGCCACCCGACCGGCGGAGCGCAGCCGCACCATTTCGCCATCATGGAGCACGGCCAGCCCGGCCGAATCATAGCCACGGTATTCGAGCTTGCGCAGCCCCTCGAGAAGAACCGGCACGATATTGCGGGTTGCGATTGCGGTAACGATGCCACACATGTAAAGCCTCGGATCTCAGTGATTCGGTTCCAGGAAAGCTCGCGGCGGTTCAGGCTTCGCCGGGCTTGCGCTTGACCGGGCGTTTCCAGCCCGGAATCGTGATCTGCTTTGCGCGCGACACCGTGAGCTGGCCCGCCGGCGCGTCCTTCGAAAGGGTGGTGCCGGCGCCGAGCGTGGCGCCACGGCCAACGGTCACGGGCGCCACGAGCTGCGTATCGGAGCCGATGAAGACGTCGTCTTCGATGGTGGTGCGGAACTTGTTGGCTCCATCGTAGTTGCAGGTGATCGTTCCGGCACCGATGTTCACACGTTGACCGACGTCGGCATCGCCCACGTAGGCGAGGTGATTCGCCTTGGAGTGCGATTCGATGCGGCTGTTCTTGACCTCGACGAAGTTGCCCAGATGCACGTCGTCGGCCAGCACCGTACCCGGCCGGGTGCGTGCGTAGGGCCCGATCACGCACAGTTCGCCCATCTCGGTGTCTTCGATGTGCGAGAACGGGGCGATGCGGGTGCCGGCGCCGACACGGGCATTGCGGATCACGCAGTTGGCGCCCACCCGCACCCCGTCGCCGAGCACCACATCACCCTCGAAGACGCAATTGACGTCGATCTCGACATCGCGGCCGCATGCCAGGTGGCCGCGCACATCGATGCGCGCCGGATCGAGCAAGGTGACGCCCTCTTCGAGCAGCCGGCGCGCGAGCATGCCCTGGTGGATGCGCTCGAGCTCGGCGAGCTGGGCCTTGTTGTTCACGCCCAGGGTCTCGGCGAAATGGTCCGGCTGCTCGGTCACCACCTCGACCCCGCCTTCCACCGCCATGCCGATGATGTCGGTGAGATAGTACTCGCCCTGGGCATTATCGTTGGTGAGGCGGCCGAGCCAGGCCCGCAATTGTGCCACCGGCGCGACCAGCACCCCGGTATTGACCTCGCGCACCGCGCGCTCGGCAGGCGTGGCGTCCTTCTCTTCGACGATGCGGATGACCCGGCCGGCATCGTCGCGAATGACGCGCCCGTAGCCGCTGGGGTCGTCCATGTCGACGGTCAGCAGCGCCAGCCGCTCGCGGCCCGCGGCCTGTTCGAGCCTGCGCAGGGTCGGCACCGCGATCAGCGGAACGTCGCCGTACAGCACCAGCGCCATTTCGCCGTCGGCAAGATGGGGCAAGGCCTGCATGACCGCATGGCCGGTACCCAGTTGCGGCTCCTGGCGGGCCCAGGCGATGTCGGGTGCGTCGAGACGCTCGCGCACCGCTTCGCCACCATGGCCATACACCACGCAGATGCGGCTGGCCTCGAGCGCACGCGCGGCCTCGAGCACATGGCCGAGCATCGGCTTGGCGGCAATCGGCTGAAGAACTTTTGGCAGGACCGAGCGCATGCGCTTGCCCTGCCCGGCGGCTAGGACGACGACTTCCATCTGGAAACCCGTGGGAATACTGGTAAGTGCGGCGGATTCTAGCATGCCGCCCGGATTGCCCATGCGATGCAGTTGGCACTTTGGCCAAGCCGCGGCCTGTTCAACGGTAGCTTTTTGTGCATCGCAGACATTTTTTGACTTTTGTCTAAGTTTCTTCAATCCAATGCCGCTAATATGGTTATGTTGCAACGCAAAATAGAGAGTGAAAAAATGCAGACCCCAGCGCTACAGTTCATAGAAAACAAGACCTTCGACGAGATTCAGGTGGGTGATCACGCACAACTCGTGCGGACACTGCGCCCGGGCGACATCCACCTCTTTGCCCTGATGTCGGGCGATGTCAATCCGACCCACGTCGATCCCGAGTTCGCCCGCTCCGGCCAGTTTCGCGAGGTGGTCGGCCACAGCATGTGGGGCAGCACCCTGATCTCCTCGATCCTGGGCACCGAATTCCCCGGCCCCGGCACGGTATACGTGTCGCAGGGGCTGAATTTCTGGCGCCCCGTAGGCGTCGGCGACACCCTCACCGTCACCGTCACCTGCCGCCAGAAGTTCGAGCACAACCATCACCTGCTGCTCGACTGCCTGTGCATCAACCAGGACGGCCTCAAGGTGATCGACGGCACCGCCGAGGTCCAGGCGCCCACCGAAAAGATCAAGCGCCCGCGCGTCGATCTTCCCGAAGCCCACTTCTCCGACCGCGAGTTGCGCTATCGCCACTTGCTGTCGATTGCCGACGGCCTCTCGCCGATTCAGATCGCGGTCGCCCACCCCTGCGATGCGGAATCCCTGCGCGGCCCGCTCCAGGCACGCGAGGCGGGCCTCGTCGAGCCGATCCTGGTCGGCCCGGAAGAGCGCATCCGCGCGGTTGCCGAGGAAGAGGGCCTGGACCTTACCGGCATCCGCATCGTGAATACGATCCACAGCGTGCAGTCGGCGGAGTTTGCAGTGGCGATGGCCCGCAGTCTTGAGGTCGAGGCCTTGATGAAGGGCTCGCTGCACACCGACGAGCTGATGAGCGCAGTGGTCTCCAAGGACCACGGTCTGCGTACCGCACGCCGCCTCAGCCACGTGTTCCTTGCCGACGTCCCCACCTATCCGCACCCGCTCATGATCACCGATGCGGCCATCAACATCGAGCCCTCGCTCGAGGACAAGATGCACATCATCCAGAACGCCATCGACCTGGCACATGTTCTGGGACTCAACGAACCCAAGGTCGCGATCCTCTCTGCGGTCGAGACCGTCACCTCCAAGATCCGCTCGACGATCGATGCAGCGGCGCTGTGCAAGATGGCCGACCGTGGCCAAATCAAGGGCGGCCTGCTCGATGGCCCGCTGGCCTTCGACAACGCGATCTCGCTCGTCGCGGCCAAGACCAAGGGCATCCGCTCGGCGGTGGCCGGCAATGCCGACATTCTCGTGGTGCCCGACCTCGAGTCCGGAAACATGGTTGCCAAGCAGCTCGAGTACCTTGCCGACGCGCTGATGGCCGGCGTGGTCCTCGGTGCCCGCGTGCCGATCGTGCTCACCAGCCGCGCCGATACCGCCGAAACCCGGACCGCCTCGTGTGCCATCGCCCAGGTCATGGCCCACAAGCGCCGCGAGGAGATCCGCTCATGAAAGCCATTCTGGTCCTCAATGCGGGCTCCAGCAGCCTCAAGTTCGCGCTCTTCCCGATCAACGGAGAGCTGTCCAGCAAGCCTGCGCTGTCCGGCCAGGTCGAAGGCATCGGTGCCGGGCCGCATCTGCTCGCCAAGGATGCCGACGGCAAGCGCTACGATGAGCGGGTGTCGGTGGTCAATTCGGACGATCAGCAGGCCCAGCACCGCGCCGCGCTGGCGCACCTGTTCGGCTGGCTGCAGGGCCACAACCCCGATCTCGAGATCGTGGCTGCAGGCCACCGTGTGGTCCACGGCGGCGATCTCTACAGCGCCCCGGTGAAGGTGGACGACGCCATCCTCGCCCAGCTCGACGAGTTCCTGCCCTTGGCGCCCCTGCACCAGCCTCACAACCTGCGCGCAATCCGCGCGGTTGCCAGCCTGATGCCGAACGTGCCCCAGGTTGCCTGTTTCGACACCGCCTTCCACCGCAGCCAACCGCCGCTGGCGCAGATGTTCGCGCTGCCGCGCGCGTTGTCGGCCGAAGGCATCAAGCGCTACGGTTTCCACGGCCTCTCCTACGAGTATGTGAGCCGTCAGTTTCCCGCACTGCTCGGTGACAAGGCGGACGGCCGGGTGATCGTCGCCCACCTCGGCAACGGCTCCTCGATGTGCGCCATCCGCAATGGCACGAGCGTGGCCTCGTCGATGGGCTTCACCGCCGTGGATGGCCTGGTGATGGGAACCCGCACCGGCAACCTCGACCCCGGCGTGCTGCTCTACCTGATGGAACAGAAGGGCATGGACGTGAAGGCGCTGACCAACCTGTTGTACAAGCAGTCCGGCCTTCTTGGCGTATCGGGCATCTCGCAGGACATGCGCGAACTGCTGGCAAGCGAGGCCCCGGAAGCCCGCGAGGCGGTGGATCTCTACTGTTATCGCGCCGCGCGCGAGGTGGGTTCGCTGGCCGCCGCGGCCGGTGGCATCGACGCACTGGTGTTCACCGGCGGGATCGGCGAACACGCGGGTTTCGTGCGCGCGCGTATCGTCGAGCAGTGCGCCTGGCTGGGCGCAACGCTGGACGCCTCCGCCAACGACCGCCACGAGACCGTGGTCTCTGCGGCCAACAGCAAGGTGAAGGTGCTGGCCGTGCCGACCAACGAGGAATGGATGATCGCCGAACACACCATGGAGATCGTGGGGCTGTAGAGCGGGCATTCACGCACAGGGGAGCGAAGCTCCCCGTCCCTCCCGATGCCGGCAGGCGCCTCTTCGCGACGGCTACCGGCATTTCGTTGAGGGCCGCTAATGCGGGCCTGCGGACGATCGGAGGGAGCGCTTCGTTCGAAAAAAGGGGGGCGGTCTTGCGACCGCCCCCCTTGCATTCGCTCGGACGCAGCGTATCAGCGCGGCAGCACGGTGCTTCCCATCAGGAACTGATCGACCTCACGGGCGCACTGACGCCCCTCGCGGATCGCCCACACCACCAGCGACTGGCCACGGCGCACGTCACCCGCGGCAAACACCTTGGGCTGGTTGGTCGAGTAGCAGCCCTCACCATCGGTCGTTGCCTTGGCATTGCCGCGCGGATCCTTCTCGACGCTGAACGCCTCGAGCAGGGAGGCGGCGGGATTGGTGAAGCCCATGGCGAGAAACACGCGCTCGGCGGGGTAGGTCTCTTCGCTGCCCGGCACCTCGCTCATCTTGCCGTTGACCCACTCCAGGCGCACCGTGGTCAGCGCCTTGAGCTTGCCGTTCTCGCCCACGAACTCCTTGGTGGCAATCGCGAACTCGCGCTTGGTGTCGCCTTCGCGGTGCGACGAAGAGGTGCGCAGCTTGATCGGCCAGTACGGCCACACCAGCGGCTTGTCCTCCTCTTCGGGCGGCTGCGGCATGAGCTCGAACTGGGTCACCGACCTGGCGCCATGGCGATAGCTGGTGCCGACGCAGTCGGAGCCGGTATCGCCGCCGCCGATCACGATCACGTTGCAGCCCTTGGCGGAGATGGTGTTGGGTTCGTCGCCAGCCACCTCCTTGTTCTGCGGGATCAGGAACTCGAGCGCGAAATGCACGCCCTCGAGCTGGCGGCCCGGCACCGGCAGGTCGCGCGGCACTTCCGAACCCGCAGCGAGGATCACCGCATCGAAGTCCTTGATCAGTTGCTCGGGGCTGATGCGCTCGCGGGCGTAGTTCTTCACGCCACGCGGAACGTCGGTGTTGCCGATATAGATGCCGGCGCGGAACTCCACGCCCTCGGCCGCCATCTGCTCCATGCGCATATCGATCAGCGACTTCTCCATCTTGAAGTCGGGAATGCCGTAGCGCAGCAGACCGCCGATGCGGTCGTTCTTTTCGAACACCACGACGGCATGACCGGCGCGGGCGAGCTGCTGGGCCGCGGCAAGACCCGCCGGGCCGGAGCCGACAATCGCGATCTTCTTGCCGGTTTTCACAGCCGCCACCTCGGGCTTGATCCAGCCTTCGGACCAGGCCTTGTCGATGATCGCCCGCTCGATGGACTTGATGCCCACCGCGTCGTCATTGATGTTGAGCGTGCAGGCGGCCTCGCAGGGCGCCGGGCAGATGCGGCTGGTGAACTCCGGGAAGTTGTTGGTCGAGTGCAGCACTTCGATGGCCTGACGCCACTCGCCGCGGTACACCAGATCGTTCCAGTCCGGAATGATGTTGTTGACCGGGCAGCCGTTGTTGCAGAACGGAATGCCGCAGTCCATGCAGCGCGCGCCCTGCACCGCGGCGTCCTCGTCCGACAGCGCGAGAACGAACTCCTTGTAGTGCTTGAGTCGCTCTCCGACCGGCACATAGGGCTCCGGGCGGCGCTCAAATTCCTTGAATCCGGTGGGCTTACCCATATTACGCAGCCTCCAGTTGCTTCTGCTTCTGCTCGGCCATTTCGGCCAGTACGCGACGATATTCGTTCGGCATCACCTTGACGAAGCGACCGCGATAGCTGGCCCAGTTGTCGAGGATTTCCCTGCCCCTTGGACTTTCGGTGAAGCGCACATGGCGCTCGATGAGGCTCTTGAGGATGTACTCGTCGGCCATCTCGAGGTGATCGATCTCCACCCGGCCGTGCGACTCGAGCTCATCGCCCGACTCCGAGCCCTTGCGCGCCTCGATCTCTTCGGGCACCGGCTCCAGGGCCACCTGGGCCATGTTGCAACGCTGCTCGAAATCGCCTGCCTCATCGAGAACATAGGCCACGCCGCCCGACATGCCGGCGGCGAAGTTGCGGCCGGTCTGGCCGAGCACCACCACGGTGCCGCCGGTCATGTATTCGCAGCCGTGGTCGCCCACGCCCTCGACCACCGCGGTACCGCCGGAGTTGCGCACGCAGAAGCGCTCGCCTCCCACCCCGGCAAAGAAGCTCTCGCCTTCGGTGGCGCCGTACATCACGGTGTTGCCGACGATGATGTTCTCGCAGGTCACGCCGCGGAACTCGGCCTGCGGACGCACCACGATGCGACCGCCCGAGAGGCCCTTGCCGACATAGTCGTTACCCTCGCCAACCAGCTCGAGGGAGACGCCGCGGCTCAGGAAGGCCCCGAAACTCTGACCGGCAGTGCCGGTGAGCCTGATGTGGATGGTGTCTTCCGGGAGGCCCTGGTGACCGTATTTGCGGGCCACCGCGCCGGACAGCGAGGCACCCACGGTGCGGTTGATGTTGCGCACCGGCAGATCGATCGACACCCGCTCACCGCGCTCGAGCGCGGGCTCGGCGAGCCTGATGAGTTCGTTGTCGAGCGCCTTGTCGAGACCGTGATCCTGGGTCTCGGTGTGACGGCGGCTGACCTTCGCCGGGACGTCCGGCAGATGGAAGATGCGGCTGTAGTCGAGCCCCCTGGCCTTCCAGTGCTCGATGCCTTTCTTCATGTTGAGCAGGTCGGCGCGGCCGATCAGGTCGTTGAACTTCTTGATGCCAAGCTGGGCCATCAGCTCGCGCACCTCTTCGGCGATGAAGAAGAAGAAGTTCACCACATGCTCCGGCTGCCCCGAGAACTTCTTGCGAAGCTCCGGATCCTGGGTGGCGACACCGACCGGGCAGGTATTGAGGTGGCACTTGCGCATCATGATGCAGCCTTCGACCACCAGCGGCGCGGTGGCGAAGCCGAACTCGTCGGCACCGAGCAGCGCGCCGATGAGCACGTCGCGACCGGTCTTGATCTGGCCATCGACCTGCAGGCGGATGCGGCTGCGCAGTCGGTTCAGCACCAGGGTCTGCTGGGTCTCGGCAAGACCGAGCTCCCACGGCGAACCGGCGTGCTTGATCGACGACCACGGCGAAGCGCCGGTGCCACCGTCATGGCCGGCGATCACGATGTGGTCGGCCTTGGCCTTCGCGACCCCCGCGGCAACCGTGCCCACACCGATCTCCGACACCAGCTTGACCGAGACGTCGGCCCTGGTGTTGGCGTTCTTCAGATCGTGGATGAGCTGTGCGAGATCCTCGATCGAATAGATGTCATGGTGAGGCGGTGGCGAGATCAGGCCGACACCCGGCACCGAGTGACGCAGGAAGCCGATGTACTCGGAAACCTTGTGGCCGGGCAACTGCCCGCCCTCGCCAGGCTTCGCGCCCTGGGCCATCTTGATCTGGATCTGGTCGGCGTTGACCAGGTATTCGGTGGTCACACCGAAGCGACCCGAGGCCACCTGCTTGATCGACGAGCGCAGGCTGTCACCGGCATTGAGCGGAATGTCGCGCTCGATGCGGCCAGCGCCGATCTGTTCGGCGAGCGAGCTTGCCGCGGTGATCGGCAGGAAGCGTTTCGGGTCCTCGCCGCCTTCACCCGTATTCGACCTGCCGCCGATACGGTTCATGGCGATGGCCAGGGTGGTGTGTGCCTCGGTCGAGATCGAGCCCAGCGACATCGCACCGGTGGCAAAGCGCTTGACGATCTCCTTGGCCGGCTCGACCTCGTCGAGCGGCACCGGCGCACCCGCCGGCTTGATCTCGAAGAGGCCGCGCAGCGTCATGTGGCGCTTGCTCTGGTCGTTGATGATCTGCGCGTATTCCTTGTAGCTCTCGGCCTTGTTGGCACGCGTTGCGTGCTGCAGCTTGGCGATCGCATCCGGCGTCCACATGTGCTCTTCGCCGCGAATGCGGAAGGCGTACTCGCCCCCCGCATCGAGCATGCTGGCGAGCACCGGGTCGGGACTGAAGGCCTTGCGGTGCAGGCGGATCGCCTCTTCCATCACCTCGAACACACCGATGCCTTCGACCTGGCTGGTGGTGCCGGTGAAGTACTTGTCGACCATCGCCTGCTTGAGACCCACTGCCTCGAAGATCTGCGCCCCGGTGTAGGACATGTAGGTCGAGATGCCCATCTTCGACATGACCTTCATGAGGCCCTTGCCGACGCCCTTGAGGAAGTGCTTGACGTATTTGTCGCCGGTCTCGGCATCGCCTGCGAGCTGCTGCAGGGTCTCGAGCGCGAGGTAGGGGTGCACCGCCTCGGCGCCGTAGCCCGCCAGCACCGCGAAGTGATGAACTTCGCGCGCGGTGCCGGTCTCGACCACCAGGCCGGCGCGGGTGCGCAGGCCCTTGTCGACCAGGTGCTGGTGGATCGCCGACAGCGCGAGCAAGGCGGGGATCGCGACATGCTCCGCATCGACCTTGCGGTCGGAGACGATGAGAATGTTGTAACCCTGCAGCACCGCATCCTCGGCCTCGGCGCACAGCGAGGCGAGACGGGCCTCGACGCCCTCCTTGCCCCATGCCACCGGGTAGCAGACGTCGAGCTCGGCCGAGCGGAACTTGTTGTTGGTGTAGCGCGCGATCTGGCGGATCTTCGCCATGCCGGCGAAGTCCAGCACCGGCTGGCTGACCTCGAGACGGTACGGGGGATTGATCTCGTTGATCTCGAGCAGGTTCGGCTTGGGCCCGATAAAGGACACCAGCGACATCACCAGTTGCTCGCGGATCGGGTCGATCGGCGGGTTGGTGACCTGCGCGAAGAGCTGGCGGAAGTAGTTGTAGAGCGGCTTCTCGCGCGACGACAGCACCGCCAGCGGCGAATCGTTGCCCATCGAGCCAGTGGTCTCCTCACCGGCCTTGCCCATCGGCTCGAGGATGAACTTGATGTCTTCCTGGGTGAAGCCGAAGGCCTGCTGGCGGTCGAGCATCGCTGCGTTGCAATCCGGCGCGGATGCGTCGGCCGGCACATCGAGGCCGTCGAGCTTGATGTTGATGCGACGGATCCACTCGGCGTAGGGCTTGGCGGCGGCGAGCGACTGCTTGAGCTCCTTGTCGTCGATGATGCGGCCCTGCTCCATGTCGATGAGGAACATCTTGCCCGGCTGCAGGCGCCACTTCTTGACGATCTTGCTGTCGGGAATCGGCAGCACGCCGGATTCGGAGGCCATCACCACGATGTCGTCGTCGGTAACCAGGTAGCGCGCCGGACGCAGGCCGTTACGGTCGAGCGTGGCGCCGATCTGCCGGCCATCGGTGAAGGCCACCGCGGCGGGGCCGTCCCACGGCTCCATCATCGCCGCGTGGTATTCGTAGAAGGCACGCCGGCGCTCGTCCATGTAGGTGTGCGATTCCCACGCCTCGGGGATCATCATCATCACCGCGTGGGCGAGCGAATAGCCGCTCATCACCAGCAGTTCGAGGGCATTGTCGAAGGCCGCGGAGTCGGACTGGCCGGGGTAGATCAGCGGCCAGATCTTTTCCAGGTCGGCGCCCAGCAGCGGCGAATGCACGCCCTTCTCGCGCGCCCGCATCCAGTTGTAGTTGCCGCGCAGGGTGTTGATCTCGCCATTGTGGGCGATCATGCGGAACGGATGGGCGAGGTTCCACTTGGGGAAGGTATTGGTCGAGAAACGCTGGTGCACCAGCGCCAGCGCCGAGACGCAGCGCGAATCCTTGAGGTCGTTGAAATATTCACCGACCTGGGTGGCCAGCAGCAGCCCCTTGTAGTTCACCGTGCGGGCCGACATCGAGACCATGTAGAACTCGGTGCCGTGCTTGAGCTTGAGCGCGTTGATGGCATTGGCGGCGCGGCGGCGGATCACGTAGAGCCGGCGCTCGAGCGCATCGGTCACCATGATGTCGGGACCGCGACCGATGAACACCTGGCGGATCACCGGCTCCTTGGCCTTGACCGTCGGCGACATCGGCATGTCCGGGTTGACCGGCACGTCGCGCCAGCCGAGCAGCACCTGCCCCTCGGAACGAATCGCCCGCTCGATCTCTTCCTCGCATGCAAGCCGCGAGGCGATCTCCTTGGGCATGAACACCATGCCTACGCCGTATTCTCCGGCAGCCGGCAGCTTCACGTCCCTGGCCGCAAACTCTTCCCGGTACAGCGCATCGGGAATCTGGATCAGGATGCCGGCGCCGTCACCCTGCAGCGGGTCGGCTCCAACGGCGCCACGGTGGTCCAGGTTCTTGAGAATCTCGAGGCCCTGGGTAACGATGTCATGGCTCTTAGTGCCTTTGACGTGTGCCACGAAGCCGACGCCGCATGCGTCGTGCTCGTTCTTTGGGTCGTATAGACCCTGCTTCTGGGGGAGATCCATCCTGTCTTTCCTCGACAACACGTACATGCCGGCAGCACAGGGCCGCGTCGCCGGCTTATGAGTCGCACGAACCGTGCGGGCGTCAAAAAAAGCCGGAGCGCACGAACTCACCGGCTTTACATGGCCTTTCCAAGGCTTCTGTCACTACTGGCGGACGCTTGAATTTACCCCAGCGTGACGTTTCCTTTCAAGTTTTTTTGCGCTGCGGCAAGGAATTGAAACTTCAATGGATTTCACCAACCGCGAAGAGGCGCCGGTGCTCCTTCATCGCATAGCGGTCCGTCATGCCCGCAATGTAGTCGGCGATTGCACGCGGTTTGTCCTGGCTCGCGCGTGCCTGGTCCTGGGGCGGCAGCAGGCGCGGCTCGCCCATGAAGGCCTCGAACAGGTCGCGGATGATGCGTCGCGCCTTGTCGGTCATGCGCAGCACCTGGTAGTGCCAGTAGAGTTGCTCGCGCAGGAACACCCGCAGGGCCTGCAGGTCTTCCTGCAAGGCCTCGCCGTAGGCGACCAGGCGCGGCGCGGCATGGACGTCGGCCAGCGTCTCGACCCCATGGCGGCGGATGTTTCCGGAGGTCTCGCGAATCAGGCTCACCGCCATGAGGTTGATCATGCGGCGGATCGTCTCGTGGATGAGCCGGCGCCCTGCCAGGCCGGGATACTCGGCCTCGACCGCGGCCCGGTTGCGGGCGAACACCGGCACCTCGGCCAGTTGCTCGAGGCTGATGAGACCCGAGCGCAGGCCGTCGTCGATGTCGTGGTTGTTGTAGGCGATCTCGTCGCACAGGTTGGCCAGCTGGCCCTCGATGGAGGGCTGGCGCTTGTCGATGAAGCGCTGGCCGAGCTCGCCGAGCAGGCGGGCGTTCTTCGGCGAACAATGCTTGAGGATGCCTTCACGGGTCTCGTACATGAGATTGAGCCCGTCGAAGGCCGCGTAGCGCTCCTCCAGCGCATCGACGATGCGCAGCGACTGGAGGTTGTGCTCGAAGCCGCCGTAGTCCTTCATGCACTCGTTGAGCGCGTCCTGGCCGGCGTGGCCGAATGGCGTATGGCCAAGATCGTGAGCCAGCGCGATCGCCTCCGCGAGGTCCTCGTTGAGCCGCAGCGCGCGGGCGATCGAGCGGGTGATCTGGGCGACCTCGAGGCTATGCGTGAGCCGGGTGCGGAAGAGGTCGCCCTCGTGATTGACGAACACCTGGGTCTTGTATTCGAGGCGCCGGAAGGCCGTGGAGTGGACGATACGGTCGCGATCGCGCTGGAACTCGCAGCGCGCCAGCGGTGCCGATTCGGCTCTGGTCCGCCCACGGGAGCAGGCCTCGGTTACTGCGTAGCCTGCCAGATCCATCTTCAGTCTCCCTGCCGTGCTTCGATTGCCGCGAGGATATCCCCGCGGCCTGCGCCGCCGTGGATCACCGCCTCGCCAACGGCCTTGAGGAGCACCAGTCGCAATTTGCCGTCCTCGACCTTCTTGTCGTGCGCCATCAGCTCCAGATAGCGATCCGCGCCGAGATCGGGGCCGCGCACCGGCAGGCGCGCCTGCAGATGAATGCGCTCGATGCGCGCCAACTGCTCGGCGTCGAGCCAGCCGAGCCGCCGCGAAAGCTCCGCCGCCATCATCGCCCCGGCCGCCACTGCCTCGCCATGCAGCCAGACACCGTACCCCATGCCCGCCTCGATGGCGTGACCGAAGGTATGCCCAAGGTTGAGGGTGGCGCGCACGCCCTGCTCGGTCTCGTCGGCGGCCACCACCTCGGCCTTGTTGGCGCAGGAGCGCTCGACCGCCTCGATCAAGGCCTCGGGGTCGCGCGCCACCAGTGCCGGCAGATGCGCCTCGAGCCATTCGAAGAAGGGCAGATCGCGGATCAGGCCGTACTTGATGACTTCGGCCAGGCCCGCGGAGAGCTCGCGCGCCGGCAGCGTGTCGAGGGTGGCGATGTCGGCCAGCACCAGCTTCGGCTGGTAGAAGGCGCCGATCATGTTCTTGCCGAGCGGATGGTTGATCGCCGTCTTGCCGCCCACCGAGGAATCCACCTGCGACAGCAGCGTGGTCGGGATCTGGATGAAGGGCACGCCACGCTGGTAGGTCGCCGCCGCGAAGCCGACCATGTCGCCGACCACGCCGCCACCGAGCGCGATGAGGGTGGTGGAACGCTCGCAACGGGCGCCGAGCAGCGCGTCGAAGATCAGGTTGAGGCTCTCCCAGCTCTTGTACTGCTCGCCATCCGGCAATACCACGCGCGTCACCTTGACGCCGGCGGCCTCCAGCGGCTCGGCGACCCTCGCCATGTAGAGCGGTGCAACGGTCTCGTTGCTGATGATCGCCACCCGCGGCGCCTTGAGCGCATCGAGTATGAGCTCCGGCCGGTCGATCAACCCCCGCCCGATATGAATCGGATAGCTGCGCTCGCCGAGCGCGACGTTCAACGTTCGCATGACTGCCTGAGTTCCCGTTCGATATTGCGCGCCATGGCATGCGCCGAGCCGCGACCACCGCTCATCACCAGATTCGCCACTTCGCGGTAGAGCGGTGTGCGCTGGGCATGAAGTTCGCGAATCCGCTGGCGTGGATTTTCCACCTGCAGCAGCGGCCGGTTGCGATCGTGACGGGTGCGCTCCCAGAGCACCTCCGGCGACACCTCGATCAGCACCACGAAGGCGTGCTCGCGCAGCAGCGCCCTGTTCTCCTCGGCGAGGACGATACCGCCGCCGGTCGCGATTACCACACCCGGCGTGCCAAGAAGCTCGGCGAGGACCAGGGTTTCACGCTTGCGAAAGCCCTCCTCACCCTCGATCTCGAAGATCACCGGGATCTGCACCCCGGTCCGGGCGACGATTTCCTGGTCGATGTCCACAAAACGTCGGCCGAGACGCCTCGCAAGGTCCCGGCCGACGGTGGTCTTGCCGGCACCCATCATGCCGACGAGACAGATTGGGGTTTCTGGCTCCATATGGGCGAATTGTAACCGCAACCGATGCGTCGCGGCCCGCACGATTGCAGCCATTGGCATGTCGCGGCAAGCCGCTGCAACGCCGGTGGCGGGGCTCGTCGGGCCGAAACTCGAACGGCACCGCATGCACCGGGTGCGCGCAGCTCGAATTCTCCACGAGGCCGTGCGCCGAGATGGATTGCGAGCATCGAGGCATCACCGCGACGCGAATTGGCACCGGGGCGAGGGGCTCGGCCGGTGATCGTGGCGCAGCGAGGTGGCCGCGCGCGAAGTCGAAAAAAAGGGCCGCAGCTTGCGGCCCCTTTCTAAAGGTCGGCGATCAGAGGGTATCCGAACAGCTCGATTCCGTGCCGAATGGCGAAGTCGCAAACGGCGGCGTGATGGCCTCGTCGGAGATTTCGCTGGTCGGTACCGGCAACGCGGTAACGATGGACGAAATGTTGTTCTTTCCTGCGACGACCGCCGTAGCAATGATCTCGACGGTCACCCAGCTGCCATAGTTGCGCGGATATTCGAGCAGAAATTCGGCCGATCCGGTGCTGTCCGTGGTCACGGTCACGAGGCTCGAGCCCGTGCCGGAGCTGGGGCGAACAAGCGCGCTGCCATTGGGTTCGAAGGTGCTGTTTCCGTTGGATTCCGCACCAGGCTCGCCGCTTTCCTTGATGCCATTGTTGTTTGGATCTTCCGCCAGGCAGGTTGCGTTCAGGACCTTCGCCCACTTGATCGTTGCGGTGGTGCCAGTGAGGGAATACCAATAGCCCTTGCCGAATGAGACATAGTTGAGCGCGATGGTCACCGTCTGGTTCGCCACCGGGTTGCCCGCGGTGTCGGTCACGAAAGCCGCATACGATTTCTGATACTTGACCGGCGAGACCAGGGCGATGACGTTATCGGTACCGAGCACCACGTTCACCGCCTGCCCGGAAACCGTCAGTTCCGTCTGTCCCTCGATCGAGGTGCCGAACACGGTTGCCTTGATGACCACCGAATCCTTGCCGCTGATCGTCGAATCGGCAGTAAACACCGTCGAGGCACGGCCGGCATCGTCGGTCACCGATACAACCGGAGAAGGTGTACCGCCACCGCTGGGGGCACTGAAGGTCACCGTCTTGCCTGTCACCGGGTTTCCGCTCGCGTCCTTGACGAGTGCGGTGATGTTGCTGTTGCCATTGACCGAAACGGTCGAGGGCGTGCCTTGCACCACGATCGACGACGGGGTCTCGGCCACGAACGAAATCGCGAGATTCGTCGAGGCGGTGACGGATCCGGCCCGCGCGGTTGCGAGCAAGGTCGTCGAACCGGCACTGGAGGCCTTCACATAGGCACTCGCCACACCACCGGAAACCGTCACACTCAGCGAGGAGGCCGAGCCCACCGAACAGGCCGCGTCGGAATGCACCGTGCCGCGGGGGTTGGTG
The DNA here is from genome assembly GCA_024235595.1 of Zoogloeaceae bacterium. Taxonomy (GTDB): domain Bacteria; phylum Pseudomonadota; class Gammaproteobacteria; order Burkholderiales; family Rhodocyclaceae; genus Cognatazoarcus. Next base: position 17,728 of record JACKMC010000017.1, read on the forward strand.
ACCGTGACCGTGGCCGGGGAAAAGCCCGACAGGCCGATGTCGACACGCTGGCATCCACCGTCCGACGATACGGGTACGGTCGACCCCGCCGCGGGGTTCGTGAACTTGAAGTTGACCGATGAAATCGAAACACTTTGCGATGCCGAGGCACCGAGCGCCGAAGCCGAGATGACATCGTCGGTGGTCGAGCCAACCGTCGGAACGAAGCTGAACGTTGCCTGGCCTTGGGAATCGGTCGTTACCGATGCGGGCACGGGGTTTCCGAGTGTCGATTTCAGGGTGACGGGGGTGCTCGCTATCGCCTTGTTGTCCGCGCCCTTGAGGGTCACGACCATCGACATGCTCTGGCCGACGACGCCGGCCTGATCGCCCCCGAACGCCAGGGTGGTGCCCTGGATCGACACCGTGTTGATAGCCGTCAGCGAGCCGAACTTCGCCGTAATTGTCGCAATGCGGTTGCTCTTGTCATCATCGGTATTGAAGGTGACTGTGGCGACACCATCGGTAGAGGTGGTCTCCGAGGCCGACGAGAGCGTGCCGCTGTCCGCACTGAAGGTCACCGTCTCGCCTGCGACGGCCGCGTTGCTCGAGTCCTTCACCGTCGCGCGGACAGTGACGGTCCCGACGCCGTCGGTGGCGAGCGTCGGCGAGTCGACGGTGAGGGTCATTTTTGCGCCGTTCGACACCACCGTGCTGCCGCCGTCCGACGAGGTAGACGAACAGGTCGTGTTCGCGAGCGGGTTACAGGATCCGTCGCCCCCGCCGCCACCGCCACATGCAGCGAGAAAACCAACAGCAACTACAACGCCTAAGCGCTGGATCAATGACTTAAACATTCACGCTCCTTGATACGGGTCACCGCGATCAGCGGTTGACCAACTGGTCTTCGACCACACGGGGGGTAATGAAAATGAGCAGTTCCGATTTCGCATCGTTCTTGTAGTCGTTGCGGAACAGCCGTCCGAGTACGGGAACGTCGCCAAGGAACGGCACCTTGCTCGTCGAGTTGTTGATCGTCTGCTGGTAGATGCCGCCGATCACCACGGTGCCGCCGTTCTCGACCAGCACCTCGGTCTTCACGTGCTTGGTATTGATCGGGATGCCGCCGGCCAGTTGTCGCGTGTAGTCGGGGGTATCCTTGTTGACGTCCAGACTCAGCATCACACGGCCGTCGGGGGTGATCTGCGGCTTGACCTTGAGAGACAGGTTGGCTTTCTTGAACGACACGCTGGTGGCGCCCGAGCTCGAGGCTTCCTGGTAGGGAATCTCCACGCCTTGCTCGATGATCGCGTCGATCTGGTCAGCGGTCATGACCTTGGGTCGCGACACAACCTTGCCGCGGCCATCGGCCTCGAGCGCCGAGATCTCGAGGTCCAGGAAACGCGTCGCGGCGCTGTTCCACAGCACCAGCGAGATCGCGCCAGCCTGCTGGCCGGGGAAGTTCGTGGTGGTATTGACCGGCAGGTTGACGGCCTGTCCATCGGCGAAAAGGTCGGGCACGTCTTCGACCAGACCTGCCTGATAAGCCGTTGAATTCAGTCCGCCGCCGATCGCGGTGCGGGGAATGCCCGCAGCATTGGTGCTGCCAAAGACGCCACCGAAGCCCAGCCGCGCACCGATCTCGCGCGAGAAAGTGTCGGTTGCCTCGACGATCCGCGCCTCGATGAGAACCTGCCGGGCGGGCAGATCGATCTCGGCGATCAGGCGGCGCACATCGTCCAGCCGCGCAGCCACGTCCTGCACGAAGAGCTTGTTGCTGCGCTCATCGACCACCAGGTTGCCGCGCTTCGAGAGCACGGTCTGGTCCTTGGCGCGCAGGAACTCGGCCACGTTCTTGGCCTTGTGGTAATTGATGCGGAAGGTTTCCGTCACCAGCGGCTCGAGGTCGCCGATCTGGGCCTTGGCCTCGAGCTCGAGCTTTTCGCGGGCCGCCAGCTCGTCACGCGGCGCAATCCAGATCACGTTGCCGTTCTTGCGCTTGTCGAGCCCCTTGGCCTGCAGAATGATGTCGAGCGCCTGATCCCAGGGTACGTCCTTGAGGCGCAGCGTGAGGCTGCCCTGAACGGTTTCGCTGGTGATGATGTTGAAGTTGGTGAAATCGGCGATCACCTGCAGAACCGAACGCACATCGATGTTCTGGAAGTTGAGCGAGAGCTTTTCGCCCTGATAGCCCTTGTCGCCGCCCTGCACCAGCTTGGTCGGATCCTCGACGACGCGCTTGACCTCGATCACGAACTGATTGTCGCTCTGGTAGGCATTGTGCTCCCACAATCCCTGCGGCGAGATGGTCATCTGTACGTTGCCACCCTGCTCCTGGGAGACCACGCTGGTGACCGGGGTGCCGAAATCGGTGACATCGAGGCGACGACGCAGCGGCTCCGGCAGGTTGGCCTTCATCAGGTCGACCACGAGGTTGGCACCCTTGCGACGGATATCGATCGCGGTGTCCGGCGAGCCCAGGTCTACGATGATTCTCGCCTCGCCATTTGCGCCGCGGCGGAAATTGATATCGCGAATGGTGCGATCGGCCCCAGCGGTCGCCGCCACGGGCTCGGAATTGAAGCTCGAGAACGCCGCAGCCGAGGCGGGCCGGGCGGCTGTTTCTGCGGGCGAGACGGTAATGAACACATACTTGCCGTCAAGCCGGGTTTCATAGGGCACCGAGCGATTCAGGTTCAGCACCAGCCGGGTGCGATCGCCGACCTGCACGATATTGGCGCTGCGCAGATCGCCCGCATCGAGGCTCTGGACGCTGCGGCCGAGGCCATTGCCGGTGTCCATGAAATCGAAAGCGATGCGCGCCGGCGTCATCACGCTGAAACTCGGCGGAGGCGCGCTCATTGGCTTCTGCATGGTCAGGCGCACCACCACCTCGCTGCCATTCTGATTGACCTGCAAGGCTTCAATGCTGTTGCCGACGATCACCTTTTCGGCCGTGGCCGCTTCGGTGGCGCCATGACCCGCGACAGGAAACAGGATCGATGTGGCGCACATCGCACCACAGACCAGTCTTAGGATTCCCCTTCTCATTTCTTGTTCTCCTGCTCCTGCAGATGCAGAGTGCTGACGCGTTCGCCCCATTCACCGTTCAGGTCTTCGACGAGCTCCTTGACCGACACTTCGCTGTTCGAAATGTTGGTCACGACGCCGAAATCCTGGCCCAGATAATTTCCCTTGCGCACCTGATAGAGCGCATCACCGGCCTTGACCAAGGCCAGATTCTCCTTGCCTCGCTGAATCACGCCGACGAAGGCGAGCGTCTCGAGGGAGTAGGCCTCGAGTGGCTCGCGCCGACGATTGACATCCGGCCGCAGCCCGCCGGTGGCCCGCTTGTCGGGCTCCATCTTGCTCGGCCGGAACGGATCGGTAACCAGCGCCTCGTCAAACTCGACAACGGGCGCGGGCTCTATCTCGGGCAATGGCTTGACGCCGCCTTTCATGTTGGCGGCCTCACCGGCCATCCACTCCTGGATGTCCTGCTCCGGGCTGGAGCAAGCCACCAGCAGCTGCACAAGCAGGATTGTGGCGATGGTCCGGAACGTCATGATGATCTTGGCCCCGTCTGCTGAATCATTTCTTCTGTGCATCCTTGGCCTTCTTGCGCTGGGCAGCCAGTTCGTCTTCGTCCAGGTAGCGGTAGGTCACCGCCTTGCCGTCGAGCGTCAGACGGCCATCCTTGTCCGAAGCGATCGCGATGTCCTGCATCGTGACGATGCGCGGCATCTTGGCTACGTCGCCAATGAAAGCCCCCAGGTCGCGGTATGCGCCGACCACCTTCACGGCAATCGGCATCTCCGCGTAGAAATCGCGCACCACGTCCGAGCCCGGCTTGAAGAGGTCGAACTGCAGCCCCCTTCCCAAGCCGGCCTGGTTGATATCGGCCAGCAGGGAATCCATTTCCGCCTTGTTCGGCAACTGCCGCAGCAGGGCACCGAACTGGCGATCGATCTCGGCCAGTTGCTGGCGGTGGGCATCGAGATTGACCGCCATGCGCTTCTTGCTTTTCCACTCTTCACGCAGCGCCACCTCGGCGCTCTCGCTCGACTTGAGCTGATCGAGCTGGTCGCTCCAGTCGAACCACCACGCCCCGGCAATGGTCAGCACCAAAACCACGACAAGCACCGCGATGCGCGGCGCCAAGGGCCACATGCCCGGATCGTTCGGGTCAAGCCCCTTGAAATCACGACCAAGACGCTCGAAGTCGATCGAGCGCAGGCTTTCCATTGCCGACTTCGCGCTCACTTGGCCTCCTCCTTCGCGTCACCGTCCGCCTCGACCTTGCGGTCGATGCTGACAATCAGGTTGAATTCACTCACGCGCCGGCCATCGACGATCGCCGCCTTGGTCTCGACCAGCTGCGGCTCCTTGAGGGCTGGCGAGCCTTCGAGATTGCGCATCAACATCGACACCCTTGCGTTGGATTGGGCATAACCGACGAACTGGACCTTGTCTCCGGTTTCCTTCACCGACTTGAGGTAGACGCCTTCGGGCATCTGGCGGGCCATCTCGTTCATGAGGTGCACGCCTTCGGTGCGGAAGGTCTGCAGCGACTCGATGACCTGCTTGCGGGAGAGCAACGCCTCGATCTGTTCCTTGAGCCGCTTGATCTCGGCGATCTCGCCGTCCAGAACCGCGATCTCGCGCTTCAGGTAGCCGTTGCGGGACTCCTGGCGCTCGATCGAGCCGCCGATCACCGAATGCACCAGGAATGCGATCACCAGCCCGACCAGGAACATGACCCCGACCAGACCGTAGAACTGCTGGCGCCGCTCCTTGCGCTTCTGCTCTCGGTGCGGCAGCAGATTGATGCGAATCATTAGTCGAATCTCCGCAATGCCAGACCGCAGGCAACAAGGAGGCTGGGCGCGTCAGCCATGAGGTTCTTGGGGCGGATCTTCTGGGACAGCGTCATGCCGGCAAACGGGTTCGCCACCATGCACGACACCTGGGTGCGCCCGGAAACGACCTCGGCAAGACCCGCGATGACCGCGCAGCCTCCGGCGAGGACGATCTGATCGACCTGGTTGTATTGAGTGGAGGTAAAGAAAAATTGCAGGGCGCGCGAGATCTCGAGTGCCAGGCTGTCCATGAACGGGCGCAGCAGCTCGGTCTCGTAGTTCTCGGGCAGGCTCGCGCTGCGCTTGGCGGCCTCGGCTTCGTCGAAGCTCATGCCGTACTGGCGGGCGATGTCCTGGGTGAGGAGGTTGCCGCCGAAGGATTGCTCGCGGGCGTAGATCTGGTTGCCATCACGCAGCACCGTGACGTCCAGCGAAGTCGCGCCGATGTCGACCAGCGCGATGATCTTGCCCTCGATGCCGCCCTTGATGTTCTTCGCAACGAGTTCGAAGGCCGCCTGCGAAGCAAAGGATTCGACATCGACGACCTGAGCCTTGAGGCCGGCCGCTTCCGCAGCGGCCACCCGGTCTTCGACCTTCTCCTTGCGCGACGCGGCAATCAGCACCTCGACGTCGTCGCTGTCGCCGGCCGGACCGATGACCTGGAAATCGAGGTTGACCTCTTCGAGCGCGAAGGGAATGTACTGGTTGGCCTCGGCCTCCACCTGCACTTCCATTTCCTGCTCGCGCAGGCCGCCGGGAAGCACGATCCGCTTGGTAATGACCGAAGAGGCCGGCAGGCCCATGGCAACCAGCTTGGCGTTGCTCGCCATGCGACGGAGTGCGCGCCGCACCGAATCGGAAACCGCCTCGAGATTGGAGACGTTGCCGTCAACTACCGCCTCGCGCACCAGCGGCTCGACGGCGTAACGCTCGATGCAGTAGCCCAGTTTGTCATCGCCGGACAACTCCACCATCTTCACCGAAGACGTTGAAATATCCAGACCGATCAAAGGGCGCGCCTTTCGAGCAAAAAGCGAGAAATCAAGCACGTGAATTTCCCTTTATTTTCCGTTAGTTACGCGCACAAACAATAATTCGCTTGAAATGCTAACAACAAGCCACTCGAGTGTAAAGTTAAATCGGGTCAAGCACTTGCGTTGGTACGCATTTGCCCGCCGCTCTATAATCCCGCTCTTTGTCTGCCACTGGAAACCCGATGCGCTGGGTCCTATATCCGATTGCCGTCATCTTTTCGCTCGCCCTCATCGCAGTGGCCGGCGTTGCGGCGCTTACTGCCTTTTCCTGGCCCAACCTTCCGTCGGTAGACATCCTCACCGACTATCACCCCAAGATTCCGCTGCGAATCTTCACCGCCGACGGCCACCTGCTTGCCGAATACGGCGAGGAACGTCGCTCCTTCGTGCCGATCGCGGAGTTTCCCGCGATCATGAAGAACGCGGTGCTGGCGGCCGAAGATGAGCGCTTCTATGAGCATCCCGGTGTCGACTCCATCGGCATCCTGCGCGCCGCGCTCGCCAACCTGACCTCCGGCGGCAAGGCGCAGGGCGCCTCCACCATCACCATGCAGGTGGCCCGCAATTTCTTTCTGACACGCGAGAAAAGTTTCAGCCGCAAGTTCTACGAAATCCTTCTTTCCATCAAGATCGAACGCAACCTGACCAAGGACCAGATCCTCGAGATCTACCTCAACCAGATCTACCTCGGGCAACGCTCCTACGGGTTTGCAACCGCCGCTCGTACCTATTTCGACAAATCCGTGAAAGACTTGAGCATTGGCGAAGCGGCAATGCTCGCGGGCCTTCCCAAGGCGCCCTCGGCCTACAACCCGGTAGTCAATCCCAAGCGCGCGGCCCTTCGTCAAGCATATGTTCTACGCAGGATGCGCGAACTCGGCTTCATTACCGAGGCAGAATTTCTCGATGCGACGCAAAATGCGGTGAAAACCGTGACTGCGCGGAGGAATCCGAACCGGATAAGCGTGCACGGCGAATATGTTGCCGAGATGGCGCGGCGCATTGCCGTCGAGCAGTTCAAGGATGCCGCCTACGAGATGGGCATCCGCATTACCACCACGATCACCAGCGAGGATCAGGAGGCCGCCTACGAGGCCTTGCGCAAAGGCGTGCTCGACTACGATCGCCGCCACGGCTACCGCGGCCCCGAATCCTTCGCCGACATGAAGGAGATCCGCTCGGACCAGGACGAGGCGCTCGACGACATCCTGGCCGAAGTGGCCGACCACGACGACCTGCTGGCCGCGTTGGTGCTCAAGGTCGAACCGAAGAAGGTCACCGTCTATCGGCGCGGCACGACCATCGCAATAGAAGGCTCGGGCCTGCGCTTCGCGGCACCGATGCTCTCCGAACGCGCGCCGGCGGGCAAGCGGGTCCGTCGCGGGGCGATCGTGCGCATCCGCGATACCGGCAAGGGCTGGGAAATTCTCCAGCTACCCGAAGTGCAGGCCGCGCTGGTGGCGACCGATCCGCACACCGGCGCGATCAAGGCGCTGGTCGGCGGATTCGACTTCGACCTCAGCAAGTTCAACCATGTCACCCAGGGCTGGCGCCAGCCGGGCTCGAGCTTCAAGCCCTTCATCTATTCCGCCGCGCTGGAGAAGGGCTACAGTCCGGCGAGCTGGGTCGACGATTCGCCGCTGAGCTTTTCGGCCGGCGTCACCGGCAGCCAGGCCTGGGAGCCCAAGAACTACGACGGGCGCTACGAGGGTCCGATGACCATCCGCAATGCGCTGGCCCGGTCCAAGAACATGGTCTCCATCCGCCTGCTCGAATCCATCGGCCCCGAGTACGCGCAGGACTATGTGACGCGCTTCGGTTTCGAGCGCGAGCGCCACCCGCCCTACCTCACCATGGCGCTGGGGGCCGGCTCTGCGACCGTCTGGGAAATGGCGAGCGCCTACTCGGTCTTCGCCAACGGCGGCTTCCGGGTCGAACCCTACATCGTCAAGGAGATGGTCGATGGCAATGGCCGGGTGCTGGCGCGGGTCGACCCGCCGGTGGCGAGCGAATCGGCAGCCCGGGTCATCGACCCCCGCAACGCCTTTCTCATGGACTCGATGCTGCGCGACGTAGTCCGGCGCGGCACCGGCAGCCGCGCCCGCAGCCTTGGCCGCAGCGATCTTGCGGGCAAGACCGGCACCACGAACGACTATGTCGACGCCTGGTTCTGCGGTTATTCGCCCAGCCTGGTGGCCATCAGCTGGGTCGGTTTCGACCAGCCGCAGAACCTCGGTCGCGGCGAAACCGGCGGCGCCGCCGCGCTTCCGATCTGGATCGATTTCATGCGCTCGGCGCTCAAGGGCGTGCCCGAAACACGCCTGGACCAGCCGCCGGGCCTGATCCGCATCGTGACCGAAGATGGCGACAGCAACGAACTGATGTATCAGGAGAACCTGCCGCCGATTCCGCCCGAATCGATCATCGACCCCGACGCCCTGCCTCCGCCCAGCGAGGAGCCGTTCAGCTACGGCCCAGGCTTCTTCCCGATGCCGGTCCCGCAGGCGGCACCGCCTGCGGCACCCGCACCGACCCCGCCGCCACCCGCGCAGCGCAGCACACCGGCGCCGGTCTATGACCTGGCACCAAGGCCGATCAAGCGCAACTGAGCTCGCGTGCCAGCCACCCCGGTGGCTGGCACATGCAGGGCAGCCCCCCGCATCCATCGTGCCGTGGCGAAGCAGGCGCAGCGGTTGGCGCAGCCCTGACGATGCCGCCGACCCCGGCTATTCGCCCATCGCAAGGTCGATCCGCCGGCCAGCCTGTTCGCTCAGCACGCGGGCCAGCGTGGCATGGAGGTCCACGCCGTCGCGGGTCCCAAGCCAGCGCCCGCCCTCGGGACGGAAGTGGAATCCGCCGCTCTTTGCCGCAACCCATATCTCACGCGCCGCGGTGTGCCGGTTGATGACCACCTTGCTGCCGTTCTCGAATTCGAGCTCGAGCACGCCGCCGGCCTGCACCTCCAGTTCGATATCGTCCTCGAAGGCCTCGAGCGCATGCTCGATGCGCGCAAGTTCGGCCTCGGCCAGGGCGTTGAATGCAGCCTCATCCATTTGCTTCACTCCATCTGTTAACATCGGCGTTTTTTCCGGATCCGCCATGCGCGCTTTTCGATTGCTCTGCTCCCTGTCCCTGCTGGCCGCGCTGACGGCCTGCGGCATCAAGGGCCCCCTGTACCTGCCCGACGGCCGCACCACCGCAGGCAAGACGGCAGAAACGCCGGCGGATCATAACAAACCCCGACAGGAAGCCCCGCAATGAGCGCCTACCCCAATCCCACCCTGCACGAGGGCCCCAATGGCCTCGAACTCGAGGGCGTATCGCTCGTCGCGCTGGCCGAACGGCACGGCACGCCCAGCTATGTGTACTCCCGCGAAGCCCTGAGCGCCGCCTACCGCGCCTACGCATCGGCGCTCGAGGGCCACCGGGCGAGGATCTTCTATGCGGTCAAGGCCAACTCCAACCTCGCCGTGCTCAACCTCTTCGCGCGCCTCGGTGCGGGTTTCGACATCGTCTCGGGCGGCGAACTGTCGCGCGTGCTGGCTGCCGGGGGCAAGGCCGGGGAGGTCGTGTTCTCCGGCGTCGGCAAGTCCGCGGCCGAAATGCGCCAGGCACTCGAGGCGGGGATTCGCTGCTTCAATGTCGAATCCGCTGCCGAGCTCGAGCGGCTCGCTGCCATCGCCGCGCAGATGGGCAAGGTGGCGCCGATCGCGCTGCGGGTCAATCCGGACGTCGACCCCAAGACCCACCCCTACATTTCCACCGGGCTGCGCAGCAACAAGTTCGGTGTCGCCTTCGACGAAGCGATGACGCTGTATCGGCGCGCCGCAACCCTGCCGGGGCTCGAGGTCAGCGGAATCGCCTGCCATATCGGCTCGCAACTGCTCGACCCCGCGCCGGTTGCGGAGGCCGCCGACAAGATTCTCGGCCTGGTCGACCGCCTCGCGGCCGAAGGCATCGCGCTCGATCATATCGATCTGGGGGGTGGCCTCGGCATCCGCTACAAGGACGAGACGCCACCCTCGCCGGCGGCCTACCTGGCGCCACTGCTCGAGCGCTTCAGCGGCCGCAGCGAAGAGATCTGCCTCGAACCCGGACGCTCGCTGATCGGCAATGCGGGGCTGCTGCTGACCAGAATCGAGTATCTCAAGCCCGGCGTAGAGAAGAATTTCGCGGTGGTCGATGCCGCCATGAACGACCTCGCGCGCCCGGCGCTCTACGACGCCTTCCACGACGTGGTGGCGGTGTGCCCGGGCAGCCGCGGCACGCCGCAACGCTACGAGATCGTCGGCCCGATCTGCGAGAGCGGCGACTTCCTCGCCCACGACCGCGAGCTGAACGTGGCCCCGGGCGAGCTGCTGGCCCTGCTCTCGGCCGGCGCCTACGGCATGACCATGAGCTCCAACTACAACACTCGTCCGCGCGCTGCCGAGGTGATGGTGGACGGCAACCGCAGCTGGCTGATCCGCGAGCGCGAGCAGGTTGCGGATCTGTACCGCGGCGAGCAGGTGCTCGCCGCCGACTGAGCGCCGCGACGCGACCACCGGCCCGAGCTCGCCGCTGGTCGCGGTGCGACACCATGTCGCACGACAAACCGCGACACCATACCGTATGGTTGCGCCCGCCGCGCCCGGACGCTTTCCGGGCACGATTACGGGAGCACGCAATGCGCATCACGGTTTCGAGACTCAGCCCGCTGGCGCTGGCCCTAACAGCCCTTCAATCCGGACCGGCGCAGGCAGCCGACGACGTCGCCCTCGACGCCGTCGTGGTCACCGCCCCGGCAATGGAGAGCCCGCTTACGGTCAGCACCGACCCGAAGGCAGCCCGCCAACCCGTTCCCGCCCACGACGGCGCGGACCTGCTCAAGAACATTCCCGGCTTCTCGGTGATACGCAAAGGCGGCACCGACGGCGATCCGGTGTTCCGCGGCATGGCCGCCTCCCGCCTCGGCATCCTGCTCGACGGCGAGATGATTCTCGGTGGCTGCGGCATGCGCATGGACCCCCCGACCGCCTACGTGTTCCCTGAAGCCTACGACACGGTGGTGGTGCAAAAGGGCCCGCAGAGCGTCCTCTACGGCCCGGGCAACAGTGCCGGCGTGGTGCGCTTCGAGCGCAAGCAACCCCGCTTCGAGACGCCCGGTGCCCGTTTCGACGGCAGCCTGCTGGTGGGCAGCAACGATCGCAACGACCAGGTCCTCACCGCCGCCGCCGGCACCCCGGGCTTCTATGCAGATGCCGCTGCCACCCGCTCTGACGCCAACGACTACACGGATGGCAATGGCAACGAGGTGCATTCGGCCTACACCCGCTGGAGCACCAACCTGGCGCTGGGCTGGACGCCCGACCGCGACACCCGGATCGAGCTCTCGCTGGCCAAGAGCGACGGCGAGGCGGCCTATGCCGACCGCAGCATGGATGGCGTCAAGTTCGATCGCGAGAACGTCGGCCTGAAGTTCGAGAAGCGCATGATCACGCCGCTGCTGGCGAAGCTCGAGGCGCAGGTCTATCACAACTACGTCGACCACGTGATGGACAACTATTCGCTGCGCGACGCCACCGGCATGAAGATGGTCAGCAACCCGGACCGCGAAACCACCGGCGGCCGGATCGCGGCGACGCTCAATCTCGCCGCCACGAGCATGCTCGATATCGGCATCGACTTCCAGAAGAACGAACATAGCGTGCGCTCCGCCAGCAGCATGATGGCCGATCCGGACTACACCTCGCTGGCCCGCAATTCGGACATGCGCTTCAGGAACTGGGGGGTGTTCGGCGAACTCACCCACGAACTGGATGATGCCAACCGCCTCATCGGCGGCCTTCGCGTCGACCGCAGCACGGCCGAAGACCAGCGCAGTGGCAAGACCACTTCCGGCCTCGAAGAGACCGACACGCTCAGGGCAGGCTTCCTGCGCTGGGAGCGGATGCTGGGCGGCGGCAAGACGCTCTACGCCGGCATCGGCCACAGCGAACGCTCGGCCGACTACTGGGAGCGGAACAAGAACCCCGCCGCGAGCTCGATGATGATGAGCGGCAGCGCAAGTACCTTCTCGCTGGACCCGGAAAAGACCACCCAGCTCGACATCGGCGCGATTCATCATGCCGGCCCGGTAAAAGCGTCGCTGTCGCTCTACTACGCCAAGCACCGCGACTACATCCTCATCGAACAGCTTCCGCTGGTGAGCAGCTACGCGAGCGATGCGCGCAACATCGACGCCACCACCTACGGCCTCGAGGGGGACGTCGCCTACCAGTTCGCCCCGCGCTGGACCGGAACCGCGACGCTCGCCTGGGTGCATGGCGAGAACGACACCGATGGCACGCCGCTCGCACAGCTCCCGCCGCTCGAAGGTCGGCTCGGTCTCGAGTACGACACCGGAACCTGGTCGGCCGGAGCCCTGTGGCGCCTCGTCAGCGGGCAGCACCGGGTCGACGTCGGCGCCGGCAACGTGGTCGGCCAGGACATCGGGCCAACCGCCGGCTTCGGCGTGTTCTCGATCAACGCCGGCTACCGTGTGCGCAAGGACACCGTGATCAGCGCCGGCATCGACAACCTGTTCGACAAGACCTACGCCGAGCACATCTCGCGCAGCGGTGCGATGGTCAGCGGCTACGACCAGACCATCCGGGTCAACGAGCCGGGCCGTACCATCTGGCTCAAGGCGCGCATGGCGATCTGAGCCAGGCGGCCGACCACGGCAAGGCCCTGCCAAGCGGGGCCTTGCCGATCAGGCGTCGGGGCTCAGCGACGGCGCCGTGCGACGCCGGCCAGCAGTCCGAGGCCCGCCAGCATCATGGCGTAGCTTTCGGGCTCGGGCACCGCCGCCGCGATCGTGAACGACTCGAGATTCGGCGCGACAGAGGCGCTGTTGAGCTTGCTCACCGACCAGTTCGCCGCCCCGTTCACGGGCGAGGCGTAGCTGGCAAAGGCTGCCTCGCCGCTTCGCGCGCCGACGTATTCGCCGAAGCGCGTGCCGGCCTCGAGGGCGATCGCGGAGCTGCCGAGGGCCAGACCGGTCCCGCTCAACTGGTCGCCCTCGAAGCCCTCGTTCGAAATTGCGGCGAGAAACGCCGCGGGCGTGGTCGCGTCGCTGCCGACATAGGCGAAAAGGCTGTCCCCGCCGCCCGCAATGTTCGCGCCCGTGCCGGCGCTCAGGGCGCCGAGCGAAACCCCGCGCTCGGCTGCCGAATTCACCCGGCTGAAGCGCACCACCTCGCCGGCGCTCACGGCATCGTCACCGAGCGACCAGGTGTAGACGGCCTCGCCGCTGTTGAAGGCACCGCCAGCACCGAGGGCTGCACCGCTCCACTCGTTCTCGGTAAAGTAGATCACGCTGTCGACCGGCAGCTCGGCGAGCGCCACGATGGCCCAGCCGTCCTCATCGGTGTTGAACGCGGTAAACGCGATATCACCTGCCTCGAGGGCATGGGCGTTGAGCGTCGCCAGCAGCAGCGCACCGGCACAAAGGGTCTTTCTCATTTCAACCTCCTCCCAGTTCTGATGCCATTCGCATCGCCGGCGAGGATATGCATTGCTGCCAATATATGTCAAACAATTAACCCTAATGGCATACGCACAGGATCGGCGCGCCACGCCCCCGCTGCGACTCCTGCAGCGCAGAGACCGGGCGCCGGGCTTCGTCCCGGGTGGCGCAGATGATCATGGCAAGCGCAGTGGAGCGCTCGTGCATGCGGGTATCGATGCGACGCGCTGAAGCCGTTTGGCCTCGACGACGATCACCCGTCGGGTGAATGCGCGACGCGGCAGTGCCATGCTCGAGAACCTTGCCGGCACGAGTGCAGCGCTGTGGCGGGGTCTCGCGGAGACGGCGGCGGGGGCGCCCCTGCCGCCTTCGATCGGCGCCGGCAAGGGATGCGCCGCGCGCCCGCGGCATGGGTCATGCGCGGCGCGGCCGATGCGGGCGTCAGTCGAACGCCTCGGCCTCGGCAAGCGACTTGCCCACGCGGTCCTTGGCGGAGAGCAGCGGCTCGATGCCTTCGAGTTGCCAGTCGACGGCCACGGTGGGATCGTCCCAGGCAAGGCAGCGCTCGTGCTCGGGGGCGTAGTAGTCGGTCGTCTTGTAGAGAAAGTCGGCGGTTTCGGAGAGCACCACGAATCCATGGGCAAAGCCCGGCGGCACCCAGAACTGCCGATGGTTGTCCTCGGACAGCTCGACCCCCTCCCAGCGCCCGAAAGTGGGCGAACTGCGACGCATGTCGACCGCCACGTCGAACACCCGCCCGCTGGCCACGCGCACCAGCTTGCCCTGCGCCTGCCTGAGCTGATAGTGCAGGCCGCGCAGCACGCCGCGCTGCGAGCGGGAGTGGTTGTCCTGCACGAAGTCGGTCTCGAGGCCGGTCACTTCGGCAAAGGTGCGGGCATTGAAGCTTTCCATGAAGAAGCCGCGCGCATCGCCGAACACCCTGGGCTCGAGGATCAGCAGCTCGGGAATGGATGTACGAACGACCTTCATCAGAACACCTTGTCCTCGAGCAGCCTCTTCAGGTACTGCCCGTAACCGTTCTTGGCAAGCGGCGTCGCGAGGCGCTGCAACTGCGCCTCGTCGATCCAGCCCGCGCGCCAGGCGATCTCTTCCGGACACGCGATCTTGAGTCCCTGCCGTTTCTCGATGGTCTGGATGAACAGCCCCGCCTCCAGCAGGCTCTCGTGCGTGCCGGTATCGAGCCAGGCGTGTCCACGTCCCATGACCTGCACGTCGAGCTCACCCCACTCGAGGTACTGGCGGTTCAGATCGGTGATCTCGAGCTCGCCGCGGGGGCTGGGCTTGAGCGCCTTGGCGATATCGACGACACGGTCGTCATAGAAGTACAGGCCGGTCACCGCATAGCGGCTCTTCGGTTTGGCCGGTTTCTCCTCGAGGCTGATGGCCTTGCCTTCAGCATCGAACTCGACCACCCCGTAGCGCTCCGGATCGGTCACCGGATAGGCGAAGACGGTGGCACCGCCTGCCATCCTGCCAGCCGCGCGCAGATCGTTCGCGATCTCGTGGCCATAGAACAGGTTGTCGCCGAGCACCAGCGCGCTCGGCGCGCCGCCGAGGAAATTCTCACCGATGATGAACGCCTGGGCGAGCCCATCCGGACTGGCTTGCACCGCGTACTCGAGGTTCAGCCCCCACTGGCTCCCGTCGCCAAGCAACTGCTCGAAGCGCGGCGTGTCCTGCGGCGTGGAGATGATCAGGATGTCGCGAATTCCGGCCAGCATCAGGGTACTGAGCGGATAGTAGATCATCGGCTTGTCATAGACCGGGAGCAGTTGCTTGGAGACCGCAAGCGTCGCCGGATGGAGCCGGGTGCCCGAGCCGCCGGCAAGGATGATGCCTTTACGTGTCATGGGTTGAGCCTTTGCGTATGTGCGTTTCGGTTGGCCGCGCTGCTGTCAGCCCGGCAGGATCTCGTCGAGCATGCGGGTGACCCCCCGCTGCCAGTCCGGCAGCATCAGGTCGAAGGCGCGGCACAGCTTGCCGGTGTCGAGGCGTGAATTGAGCGGCCGCGTGGCAGGGGTCGGATAGGCCGAGGTGGGGATCGGCTCGATGCCATCGCCTGTTACCGCCAGGATCTCGCCACGCGCGCGCGCTTCAGCGATCACATGGCAGGCATAGCCGTGCCAGCTCGTTTCGCCAGCCGCCGCGAGGTGATAGGTGCCGCACAGTTCGGGCTCTTGCAGCGTCGCGCGCAAAGCGTGCGCGCTTACGTCGGCAATGAGCTCCGCGCCGGTAGGGGCGCCGATCTGGTCGGCGATGACTCTGAGCTGCTCGCGCTCACGGGCCAGGCGCAACATGGTCTTGGCGAAATTGCCGCCGCGCGCGGCATAGACCCAGCTGGTGCGCAGGATCAGATGGCGGCAGCCGCTTGCGCGGATGGCTTCCTCGCCCTCGAGCTTGGTCTGCCCGTACACCGACAGCGGCGCGGTGGGCGCATCTTCGGCACGCGGCGCATCGCCGCTGCCATCGAATACATAGTCGGTCGAGTAGTGAACCAGCAGGGCCCCGCGGCGTGCCGCCTCGCGGGCCAGTACCGCGGGTGCTTCGGCGTTGATCGCACGGGCGAGCCCGGGCTCGCTCTGCGCCTTGTCCACTGCGGTGTGGGCGGCGGCATTGACGATCACGTCGGGTTCGAGCGCCCTTACCGTATCGGCCAGCGACTCGGGCCTGGAGAGATCGCCGGCGAGGCCGCCCTCGCCCCTGCGATCGAGCGCCACCAGGGTGGCAAGCGGCGCCAGCGCACGTTGCAACTCCCAACCGACCTGGCCATTCTTTCCAAGGAGCAGGATCTTCATCCGGCCGCCCCTCAGGCGTACTGCCTTGCGACCCACTCGCGATAGGCGCCGCTTTGCACGTTGGCAACCCAGCCGGGATTCGCGAGATACCACTCGACGGTCTTGCGGATGCCGCTCTCGAAGGTTTCCGCCGGTCGCCAGCCGAGCTCGCGCTCGACCTTGCGGGCATCGATCGCATAGCGCCGATCATGGCCCGGGCGGTCCTTCACATAGCTGATGAGGCGGCTGTAGCTGCCCGCCGGATCGGGCCGCAGCTCGTCGAGCAGGGCGCAGACGGTGTTGACGATATCGACGTTGGGCTTCTCGTTCCAGCCGCCGATATTGTAGGTCTCGCCGAGACGTCCGCCCGCCAGCACCGCGCGGATCGCGCTGCAGTGGTCGGTCACGTACAGCCAGTCGCGCACGTTCATGCCGTCGCCGTAGATCGGCAGCGGCTTGCCGGCGAGCGCGTTGACGATCATCAACGGGATCAGCTTCTCGGGGAAATGGTAGGGGCCGTAGTTGTTCGAGCAATTGGTGGTCACCACCGGCAGGCCGTAGGTGTGATACCAGGCCCGAACCAGATGGTCGGAGGCCGCCTTGCTCGCCGAATAGGGGCTGTTGGGTTCGTAGGGATGGGTCTCGGCAAACGGTGCATCGTCGGGCCCGAGCGAACCATAGACTTCGTCGGTGCTGACGTGGTGAAAACGAAACGCCGATCGCGCGGCTTCATCGAGGCCACCCCAGTACGCGCGCGCCGCCTCGAGCAGGCTGAAGGTTCCCTCGACGTTGGTGCGCACGAATTCGCCCGGACCGTCGATCGAGCGATCCACATGGCTCTCGGCCGCAAAGTGCACGATCGCACGGGGCTTGTGCTCCGCCAGCAGGCCCGCGACCAGCGCACGGTCGCAGATGTCGCCACGCACGAAGAGGTGGCGGGCATCGCCTTCGAGCGACTTGAGCGTCTCCAGATTGCCGGCATAGGTGAGCTTGTCGAGGTTTACCACCGCCTCGCCGGTCGCCGCGACCCAGTCGAGCACGAAATTGCCGCCGATGAAACCTGCACCGCCAGTTACCAGAATCACGCCTTTCCCCCGCTCGTTCAATGCCCTGAAGATAACAGAATTATGCTGCGGCGCACCACAAGCAGGACGATGCGACTGCGAACTGTGACTCGCCCGGGCGCTCGCCGCCTCAGTTTTCGCCGGTACGCTGCTCGGTCGCCGGCGCCGCGGCCGGCTCCACGCTGACGTCGACCTGCACCGTCATGCCGAGATAGGCATCGGGGGGTCCGATATAGCTGCCCGACAAGGGCGCGGCCTGGGATGGATCCCGTGCCACCGCCACGCGCAACAGGTTGCTCCCGCCGATGATGGCGTTGGTAGGGTCGAAAGGCACCCATCCGGCGCCCGGCAGGTAGACCTGTACCCAGGCATGGGTGGCGCCACCACCGACCACGCCGCCATCCGCGCCGATCAGCGATTCGTCGTACAGATAGCCGGAGACGAAGCGCGCCGCCAGTCCGAGACTGCGCACCGCCTCCATCATGAACAGGGCGAAATCCCTGCAGCTTCCCGAACCCAGGTCGAGCGTCTGGATCGGCGTCTGCGTGCCCTCCTCGTCACGTGCGGCATAGGCAAACTGGGCCTTGATGGCCTGAGTGATGCCCACCAGAACGTCGAGGGTATCGTCGCTGCCCAGTTCGGCGCGGAGCTTTCGCACCCAGGCATCGACGCGGTTTTCCGGGTCGTGATAGTGCCGCTCCACGCTGCGCGCGAGATCGGGCATCTCGGTGGCGTCGTAGCTGAAGGGCAAGGTCTTTGCGTACTCTTCGACCAGATCGACATCGGGAGCGGAAGGATAGTGCTCGGCCAGCACGGTGGAAGTGAACACCAGTTCGCTCGCCTCGTCCGCAAAGCTCGCGATCAGCACCGAATTGCTGAACACGTCGTGGACCCACCGCAGCGTCGCCGGCGGCGAAATGCTGATCCCGGTATCGAGCAGCCTCAGGTCGTGTGAGTCACGCGGCCGGCACATCAATCGGTGATCGGCAAACTTTACCGGCTGGGCGTAGCGGTAGGTTGTGACATGCTTTATGCGCAGGATTGGCAAAGGGGAACTCCGTCTGGCCGCAGGGCGAAATGGCGACGCGGATGCGCCGACGAGCGCTATGCTAACCCGGATCCGGCCTCGCCAAGCAAGCTCGCCACCGCCGCGGCGCCATGCCGCCTGCAAGCTCCCGCCCACCGCCCGCGGCTCGCCCGCATCGCTGTGCGCGGCGAAAACATCGCCGGCCCGGCGTCGAGCCCGGCCGCGGGCGCTCGCCGCGTCACCGCCGCAATCGCGGTGGAGCCAAGCGAATTTCCCCTACAGGATCTCTGCCAGCGCCTCACGCATGCGCAACTCCTCCTGAAAGCGCACCACATCGAGCGCTAGCGCGTCGCGTACCGACACCACCCCAAGCAACGCCCCCGCCTGGTTGAGCACCGGCACATGACGGAAGCCACCCTCGAACATCAGGTGCAGCGCATGCCCGAACGGCATCTCCGCTCCCACCGAAACGGGATCGGCGGTCATCACCGCGCTCACCGGCGTGCGCCTTGCGTCGAGGTCTGCCGCAAGCACATCGACGACCAGGTCGCGCTCGGTACAGATCCCGGCGAGACGCCCGTCCTCGACCACCAGCACCGCGGCGACGCCTTGCGTCTGCATCAGCTTCGCTGCTTCGCTTACCGGCAGATCCAAGGGCACCGTCACGAAGACACGGTTCTCGACCACCTTGCTCACTGGACGATTCGGCATGATTCATCTCCTCTTTTTCCAAACGGGCGGCACGGCTGGGGGCCGCTCGCCACATACCCGCGTGCACGCGGGGCGGCCGGGCAGCACGACCCGGCACCGCCCCGCAACCACCTTGCCACCGGCGATGCGGGCGTCCCGGCCAGCGGCCAGGCCCCACTCAGTGTTCGAGCCCCTCGCTCCAACTGCGCATGGCGTGCGACAGCAACGAAGCCTCGGCATTCGTTACGCGGCCGTCGGCCGCCACGATCTCGAGCATGAAGGTGAGCAGGCGCACCCGCTGGAGCGGATCCCGAACCTCGCCGAGCAGGCTCTCGATGAGCTCGGGCTGCAGCCTCAGGCGGCCGGATGCCCAGTATTCCGAGCACTGCAAAAGGTCGTCACAAAAATCGTGCACCACCCGGTCGAACTCCGCCTCGGTGAGGCCCATCGCCTCGAGTCGCCCACTGCGCGACACGCAGGCCGCTTCCGCCGGATCCAGCCCCCCGTCCACAAGCATCGCGAGCGAAACGATGCGGGCGGCGGCCTCGACACTGTCGTTGGGATAGCTACGCATATCGATTCTCCTTGGTTCTCCCGGGCGATCGCCTTCTCTCGAGGCGCGGCACGCCCGGTGTTCGATGAAACGGATATCGGTTATGAATCGCCGGCGCCGAGCCGCTTCGGGTTCGACGCTCTGCGCGCTTCATTCCTCTGCGCTCGATGCCTCTTCGGCGGACGGCTCGCGCGCAGTGGCCGCGCTACGGTGACTACGGCGGCGGGACAGGCGGCGCGCCAGGGTGCGCAGCGCCCGGCCCGAGGCCCGATCGATGGCGCTGTACATGTCGGCCTGGACGTCATCGATCACCAGCGTTGGCGCGCCCGCAACACTGATCGCGATGCGGCAGCGTTTGTCGAGACCGCCGCGCGGCCCGTTCTGGTCCGAAAGAATGACCCTCACGCGCCGGGCGCAATCACGGGCAAGGCCGAGCGAGGGCTGCAATCGCCGACTCGCATAGGTGCGCAGCGCGCTGGTCATCGGAAAGCCCTGGCTGGTGATCTCGATGTGCATGACGACTCCTTTTGCCTAATCACGAGGAGTCACTCTAAAGCCAGCTCGATCATCGAGAAAACTCGAATATACTCACACCCTACATCGATTTTTTCGATTATCGAGGCCATGGCGACACTCAATTTCAAGCACCTGCGTTATTTCTGGGCCGTCGCGAAGGCCGGCAGCATTGCGCGCGCGGCAAAGTCGCTGCATCTCACCCCGCATGCGATCAGCGGCCAGTTGAGCGCCTTCGAGGCCGGCCTGGGGGCTCGCCTGTTCGAGCGGGAGGGCCGCAGGCTGGTGCTGTCCGCCACCGGCCGACGGATCCTCGCCCAGACCGAAGAGATCTTTGCGCTCGGCGACGAAATCCTCGAAATCGTCGCCGACCCGAGCACCCGGGAGCTCGAGCCGCTGCGCATCGGCATTGCGGATTCAGTGCCCAAGTCGGTCGCCTACCGGCTGGTCTCCCCGGCGATGAGGCTCGAAGACCCGGTCAAGCTGCTGTGCCGGGAGGGCCGCCTCGACGCGCTGCTCGCGGATCTGGCCATCCATCGCCTGGACCTGGTGATCGCCGACCGTCCGATGCCGGCACGCCTCAGCGTCCGCGCATTCAACCACCCGCTCGGCGAGAGCACGCTTTCGGTATTCGGCAGCCCGGCA
The DNA here is from genome assembly GCA_024235595.1 of Zoogloeaceae bacterium. Lineage (GTDB taxonomy): Bacteria > Pseudomonadota > Gammaproteobacteria > Burkholderiales > Rhodocyclaceae > Cognatazoarcus. The sequence continues at coordinate 38,376 of JACKMC010000017.1, forward strand.
CTGCGCACGGCCCACCCGGCGCCTTTTCCCGCCTGCCTCGACCAGGCCCCCTTCCTGATGCCCGGAGAAGACGTGACGATTCGCGGCGCACTCGTCGACTGGTTCGCGGCGCAGCGCCTGCGTCCACGGATCGTTGGAGAATTCGACGATAGCGCCCTGCTCAAGGCCTTCGGTCAGGCGGGCGCAGGATTCTTTGTCGCACCGCGCGCCACCAGCGCCTATGTGTGCGCCCAGTATGGCGTCGACGAGCTTGGCCGGATCGACACCGTGGTCGAGCGCCTCTATGCGATCACCACTGAAGGAAAGCTCACCCGGCCCGCCATCCTGGCCATCCAGCAGGCAGCGAGGCGCGAACTCTTCGCCGAAGCGTCCGCGTCGCCGGCCCCGCAGCGACAGGCCCCACCTGCGCCCGCATGAGCGAGCGCCCGATCATCAGCTGCCGCGCGCATCTCCCCAGCGCAACACGCAGGAATCATCGCCCACGTAGGTCGTCTCGCCGTTGCGATCGACGCAATACTGCGGCGACATGATGACCTCGCTGAAGGTCTGGAACTCGCCGAGACGGGTGTATTCGAAGAGGATCGAGCGCTCCACCCGCGAACCTGCGCGCAAATGACAGCCGTGACCGATCCAGGCCGGGCCGATGATCGACACACCCGGGTCGATGCGCACCCCCGAACCGATATACACCGGCCCGACGATCTGCACGCTGTCCCACGCGATCGAGGTGCTCAGGCCCACCCACACGCCGGGCTTGACTTCGGTGCCGGGCATTTCCATCTGCGCGATCTCGCCGCGCAGCACGCGCTGCAGCACCGACCAGTAATCGCTCAAGCGACCGATGTCGATCCAGTTGAAGAAGCGCGTCTGGGCGAAGAACGGCAGCCCCTGCTCGACCAGCAAGGGGAACAGCTCGCTGCCGATATCGAAGGTCTTGCCGGAAGGCACCAGGTCGAGCACCGGCGGCTCGAAAATGTAGATGCCGGTACTGGCGAGGTTGGAGCGGGCCTCCTCGGGCGAGGGCTTCTCCTGGAAGGACTCGACCCGCCCGCTCTTGTCGGTCACCACCACCCCGTAGTTCTTGACCTGCTCGCGCGGCACCTCCAGCGTGATCACGCTTGCCAGCGCGCCCTTGGCGCGGTGCTCGTCGAGCGCCGAGCGGATGTCGAGGTCCACGATCGCGTCGCCGCAGATCACCAGCGTGGTCTCGTCGAAGAATCCGCTGAAATCCTGGATCTTGCGCATCCCGCCCGCCGAGCCCAGCGGCCTGGGCACGATATCCCCATGGTCCTTCACCCCTTCGAAGGAGTAGCCGATCTCCACTCCCCAGCGATGACCATCACCGAAGTAATGTTCGATCTTCCAGTGGTTGAAGGCCACGTTGATCATGATCTCGCGGACCCCGTAGCGGGCGAGATGCTCGATCAGGTACTCCAGCACCGGCTTGCCGAGAATCGGCACCATCGGCTTGGGTAGATTCTTCGTCAGCGGGCGCACCCGCGTTCCCTGGCCGGCAGCCAGGATCATTGCCTTTGCCATATTCTTCCTTCTACTTGCCTGAAATCACTTGCGGGCGTTGCCAAAAAAAGCCGTGCACGCACCCGATCCGTCTCGCACATCATACCCGCTGGGACACGAAGGACATCGACCTCTAAGGGATGAAAGGGCAACAACACCGGCACCCGCGCGATCGGCGACGCCGAACCGATGATCGGCATCCCGTCGAACGCAAAGCGCGGCAATGAGTGTGGCACAGGCCGTCGTGGGCGCCGCCACATGCCGACACCCGGAGCGCGCGGCGACCACAGGGCCACTCACGCCTCGAAGCCCCGGGCAACGAAGTGCGGGTTCGCAAAACCCGGCTTGCCGTAGGTCAGCGCGCCGCCATCCACCGTGGTCAGACATCCTCCCGCCGCCGACAGGACCGCATGGCCGGCGGCGATATCCCATTCCATCGTTCGTCCGAGGCGAGGATACAGATCCGCCTCACCGGCTGCGATGAGGCAGATCTTGAGCGAGGATCCCGCGCGGCGCAGTTCGGCCACCTTGCGCCCGGCGAGAAAGGCATCGAGCGCGGCGGCATCGCCATGCGACCGGCTCGCCACCACGGTCAGGCCCTCTTCGGGCGGAACGCGACAGGCGATGGCCCGCCGCCCTCCCTGGTCCTCGATGAAGGCTCCGTAACCCACCGCACCGGCAAACAGGCAGCCAAGCGCTGGCGCAAAGACGGCACCGAGCACCGCCACCCCTTCTTCGACGAGTGCGATGTTGACAGTGAACTCTCCGTTGCGACGGATGAACTCCTCGGTGCCGTCGAGCGGGTCCACCAGCCAGAAGCGTGCAGCCACCTCTGGAATCCTGCCCGCGGCAACGGCTTCCTCGGCAACGACCGGAATATCCGGTGCCAGCGCAGCCAGTGCCGGGAGGATCAGCGCCTCGGCCATCTCATCTGCCGCGGTCACCGGCGAGGCGTCGTCCTTGCCGCGGACCGAAAAGTCGGTCGCGTACACCGCCATGACCACATCGCCTGCGGCGCGCGCCACAGGGAGGACCTTTTCCAGCATTTCACCGCGCGAGAGGGGAGTGGTCACGATAGACACGCCATGCTGAACAGACGAGGTTGGCTGGTCGGCTCATTGTAGGCGCACCGCTGGCGCCATCAAGCCATCACCAACCGCCACCGAAGGAGCTTGAGCGGCTCCCGACGTGCCGCGCCACCACCCGGCAAGGCGGCCGCCGGCCCGGCCGAAGGGTGCGCTGTTCAAGGTCGGCAAGCGCGCATGGGGCGATCCGGCTCCGCGCCCTGGGCTGCCCCCCGGTTGGCGCGGCGGATCAGGCCCCGCGCACGGCCTGCCTTCAGGCCCGGCCGATCCCGAAGTACTCGATGCCCGCCTCGCGCATCACCGCGGGGTCGTACATGTTGCGACCGTCGAACACCACGGGCTGCTTGAGGCGCGCCTTGATCGACTCGAAATCCGGACTGCGGAATTCCTTCCACTCGGTCACGATCACGAGTGCATCCGCACCCTCGAGGGCGCTCTTCGGACGACCCGCGTAGCTCAGGCCCGGTTCGTCGCCGAAGATCCGCTCGGACTCCTGCATCGCCACCGGATCGTAGGCCGACACCGTGGCGCCGCGCTTGATCAGTTCGGCAATGATCACCCGCGAAGGCGCATCGCGCATGTCGTCGGTGTTGGGCTTGAAGGCCAGGCCCCACAGCGCGAAGCGCATGCCCGCGAGATCCTTGCCGAAGCGCTTCTCGATCTTCTCCAGCAGCACATGCTTCTGCGCATCGTTGGCGTCCTCGACGGCGGCCAGCACCTTGAGCTTGTGGCCGTGCTCCTGGCCGGTCTTGATCAGCGCCTTCACGTCCTTGGGAAAACACGAGCCGCCATAGCCGCAACCCGCGTAGAGAAAGTGCCAGCCAATACGCGGGTCCGAGCCGATGCCCTGGCGCACCAGCTCGATGTCCGCGCCCAGAGTCTCGGCGAGGTTGGCGAGTTCGTTCATGAAGCTGATACGGGTGGCGAGCATCGCATTGGCGGCATACTTGGTCAGCTCGGCGCTTCTCACATCCATGAACACCAGCTTGTCGTGATTGCGCTGGAACGGCGCGTAGAGCTGGCGCATGAGTTCGATCGCCTGCGGATCCTCGGCCCCGACCACGATGCGGTCCGGCCGCATGAAGTCATCGACCGCCGCACCCTCCTTGAGAAATTCCGGGTTCGACACCACGCTGAACCCGAACGTCGAGCCACGCTTGGCGAGCTCGTCGGCCAGCGCCGCGCGCACCTTGTCGCCGGTGCCGACCGGCACGGTCGATTTGTCGACCACCACCCGGTAGCCATCCATGTACTTGCCGATATTGCGTGCCGCGGCGAGCACGTACTGCAGATCGGCCGAGCCATCCTCGTCCGGTGGCGTGCCCACGGCGATGAACTGGATGGTCCCGTACTGCGCGGCCTGCGCCACATTCGTCGTGAAGGTAAGCCGCCCGGCCTCGACGTTGCGCCTCACCATCTCGAGCAGACCCGGCTCGTGGATTGGAATGCCGCCGTCCTCGAGGATCTTGATCTTGGCCGGATCCAGGTCCAGGCACAGCACATCGTTACCCACATCCGCCAGACAGGCGCCCGACACCAGCCCCACATAGCCGGTCCCGATTACGGTGATCTTCATGACAACTCCAGTAGTCGATTTCGCAAACCGCCGCGCAGGTTATACCAAAACAATGTGTTTGCCCGTGAGAGTCCTCGGCCCCGCGCGTCCGCCATGCAGGCTCCGATCCTACGCCCATCCCGGCGCATGGCGCCACTACCGATCCGCCACCGCAGCCATCCCGCTGCCTCATTCAAAGGCAGCCTTGGGCACCTCAGCACCTGCAAGCCCTTGGCCCGGCGGCTCACAGCTTATCCACAGCTTGTGCACACATTTCTGTGGATGACGGAGCGACGACCCGCCCAGAGCTGCATCGACGACGGCAATACCCGGCGCCTCCCCGCCCCGCCAACATCTACCGCTGCACTGGGTACCGGCCTGCGCCGGTACGACGGCATCAAGCGCGGTTGCCCTTGCCGAGCCACATCTCAGCACCACGGTGGAGAACAGCGAACGCCCCCGCAAGCCCCACCGCCCGTCATTCCGGCGAAGGCCGGAATCCAGAACCCACGCCCGCCGCAGCACCACCTACCCAGACAGGCGGCCCGCGTCCGAAGCCCCATCAAGCGCTGCACTGGGTACCGGCCTGCGCCGGTACGACGGTCTCGAACGAATGTGCTTTATCCGGCGGCCGTGCTGCCCCGACCGTTGATCACCAACACCGCCACCGCGAGCCCATACAGCCGTCATTCCGGCGAAGGCCGGAATCCAGAAACCACGCCCACCGCAGCACCACCCGCCCAGACAGGCATCCCGCGTCCGAAGCCCCATCAAGCGCCCAACCACGTGCCGGCCTGCGCCGGTACGACGAATCGAGCGGGGTCGCGCTTTTCGCGGCCTGCCAGCCGCCGCACCACATTGCGAAGCGACTCACCCAGCCAACACCTGCTCGGTCTCGTCGTCCGCCTCTTCACCCAGAAAGCCGCCACTCTGGTGCGCCCACAGCCGCGCGTAGAGCCCGCCCAGGGCGAGCAGGCTGCGGTGGTCGCCCTCTTCGACGATGCGGCCGTGGTCCAGCACCACCAGCCGGTCCATCGCCGCAATGGTGGACAGGCGGTGGGCGATCGCCACCACGGTCTTGCCTTCCATGAGCCGGTACAGGCTCGCCTGGATCGCCGACTCGACCTCCGAATCGAGCGCGCTGGTCGCTTCGTCGAGCAGCAGAATCGGCGCGTCCTTGAGCATCACCCTCGCGATCGCGATGCGCTGGCGCTGCCCGCCCGAGAGCTTGACGCCGCGCTCCCCGACATGCGCGTCGTAGCCCCGGCGCCCGGCCGGGTCGGTGAGGCCGAGGATGAACTCGTGCGCTTCGGCACGCTTCGCCGCGGCGATCATCTGCGCATCGTCGGCATCGGGCCTGCCATAGAGAACGTTGTCGCGCACCGAACGGTGCAGCAACGCGGTGTCCTGGGTCACCATGCCGATCTGCGCGCGCAGGCTCTCCTGGGTGACGTGGGCGATGTCCTGGTCGTCGATCAGCACCCGGCCGTGCGCGATATCATGAAAACGCAGCAGCAGATTCACCAGGGTCGACTTGCCCGCCCCGGAGCGCCCGACCAGGCCGATCTTCTCGCCCGGCCGGATCCGCAGCGAAAAATGCTCGATGACCGGACGGGCGTCCTTTCGCTCCGGCGCTTCATAGTTGAAGCTCACATCCTCGAAGCGAATCTCCCCGCGCGGCACGCTGAGCGGCCTGGCGCCCTCGCGATCGACCACCATACGCGGACGCGCGAGGGTGTTGATGCCGTCCTGCACCGTGCCAACATGCTCGAACAGCGACGCCATCTCCCACATCACCCAGTGCGAGATACCGTTGAGCCGCAGCGCCATCGCCGTGGCCGCTGCCAGCGCCCCGACCCCCACCAGCCCATCGATCCACAGCCACAGCGCGACACCGGCCGTGCCGAGAATGAGCAGCATGCTGAGCGCGTGGTTGATCGCCTCGAAGCCGCTCACCAGCCGCATCTGCCGATAGGCCGGTACCATGAACTCCTGCATCGCGGCGCGCGCATAGTCCGCCTCGCGACCGGCGTGCGAGAACAGCTTGACGGTGGCAATGTTGGTGTAGGCATCGGTGATACGCCCGGTCATCAGCGAACGTGCATCCGCCTGGTCGCGTGCCACCCGCGACAGGCGCGGCACGAAAAAACGCAGCGCTATCACGTAGCACGCCGCCCAGCCGATGAAGGGCACCAGCATCCAGGCGTTGAAAGTGCCCACCACCGCGACGATGGTGACGAAATAGATGGTCACGAACACCAGGATGTCGCCCGCGATCATCCAGGTGTCGCGTACCGCCAGCGCCGTCTGCATCACCTTGGTGGCGATCCGCCCGGCGAACTCGTCCTGGTAAAAACCCATGCTCTGGCCGAGCATCAGGCGATGGAAGTTCCAGCGCAGGCGCATCGGAAAGTTCGCCGCCAGCGCCTGGTGCTTGAACAACGTCTGCAGCATCACCAGCGCCACACTGCCGATCAGCAGCCCCGCCAGCAAGAGCAGGCTGCCCCGCTCGTCGGTCCACAGCCGGTGCGGCTCAACCGCCCCCAGCCAATCCACCACCCGCCCCAGCATTGCGAACAGCAAGGCCTCGAAGGCACCGATGATCGCGGTAAGCAGCGTCATCCCCGCAATGTAGGGCCGCAGCCCCGCACTGCAGGCCCACACGAAGCGCAGGAATCCGCGCGGCGGCCGGCCCGGCTCCGCTTCGGGATAGGGGTAGAGCAAACGTTCAAAAAACCGGAACAACACAGATCTCCAGCCCGACACCGGGCGTGTCCTCAACAAGAGCGGAATTCTGACAGGGAGTTCAAGCCGGCGCGCATCACCCCACAGGCAGCCCTTGTCGGCCGCCGCACTGGGTACCGGCCTGCGCCGGTACGACGGTCTCAAACGAATGTGCTTTATCCGGCGGCCGTGCTGCCCCGACCGTTGATCACCAACACCGCCACCGCGAACCCCATGCAGCCGTTACTCCGGCGAAGGCCGAAATCCAGAACCCACGCCCGCCGCGGCACCACCCGCCCGGACCAGCACCCCGCGTCCGAGGCCCCATCAACCGCCGCACTGGGTACCGGCCCGCGCCGCGACGACGGGATCGAGCGCAGGTGCTCATTCCGCCCACCGTGCTGCCCCAGCCGCCGAGACCCACCACCCGAACCGCAAGCCCAAAACCCTCGTCATTCCGGCGCAGGCCGGAATCCAGAACCCACGCCCGCCGCGGCACCACAGCCCGGACCAGCACCCCGCGTCCGAAGCCGGCCCTCCGTGCCGAATCGCAACACCCCCGGGCGTCACATGGCGCGAAACCGGCGTAGGATATTGGCAAACGGCATATCCCCCGGAAAGTCCATGTCTTCGCCCGCAGCACCCCGGCAGATCGGAACCATCGAGGCCGTCCAAGGCCCGGTGGTGGACATTGTCTGCGATCATCCGCCGCCGCTGCACCGTGCGCTCTACGCGCAGCCCAACGGCGAGCCCTGCCTGCTCGAAGTGTTCCGCGAACTCGGCGAGCGTCATGTCCGCGCGATCGCCCTGCACCGCACTGCCGGACTGGCACGCGGCCTGGCGGTGATGGATAGCGGCGGCCCCCTCGAGATCCCGGTCGGGCCGCAGTGCCTGGGTCGCCTGCTCGACGTCTTCGGCGCCCCGCTCGACGGCGAGGCCCCCTTCGAGGCGACCGATCACCGCCCGCTGGTCGCGCCGCCCGGGCCGCTCTCCGAGGCTCGCGCCGCCGAGAGCGTGCTCGAGACCGGCATCAAGGTGATCGATCTGCTGTGCCCCTTCGTGCGCGGCGGCAAGACCGGCCTGTTCGGCGGTGCGGGGGTGGGCAAGACGGTGCTGATCACCGAGTTCATGAACGCGGTGATCCAGTTGCACGCCGGCGTCTCGGTGTTTGCCGGCATCGGCGAGCGCATCCGCGAGGGCCACGAGCTGTGGCACGACATGCGCGAAGCCGGCGTGATGCCACGCACCGTGATGGTCTTCGGACAGATGGACGAATCGCCCGGGGTGCGCTTCCGGGTCGGCCTCACCGGCCTCGCCTACGCCGAGTACCTGCGCGACACCGTCGGCAAGGACGTGCTGCTGCTCATCGACAACGTCTTCCGTTTCGTCCAGGCCGGCAGCGAGATCTCGGGCCTGCTCGGGCGCATGCCCGCCACCGTCGGCTACCAGCCCACGCTGCTGTCCGAGGTGGCCGAGCTCGAAGAACGCATCTCGTCCACCACCGCCGGCAGCATCACCTCGGTGCAGGCCGTCTATGTGCCCGCCGACGACATGACCGACCCCGCCGTGAGCGCCATCTTCAGCCACCTCGACACCATGGTGGTGCTGTCGCGCAACCAGGCCGCCAAGGGCATCTACCCGGCCGTCGACCCGCTCAAGTCGAGCAGCAAGATGATGGATCGCCACTTCCTGGGCGAGCGCCACTACCGCGTCGCCGAGACGGTGCGCGAACACCTCGCCCGCTACCACGAGCTCGAAGACATCATCGCCATGCTCGGCATCGAGTCGCTCTCGGAGGTGGACCGTCGCATCGTCGCCCGCGCCCGACGACTGCAGCGCTACCTCACCCAGCCGTTTCATGTCGTCGCCCAGCACACCGGCATCGCCGGCACCTCGGTGCCGCTCGCCCAGACCCTCGACGACTGCGAAGCCTTCCTGCGGGGCGACTACGACCAGCTCGCCGAAGCCGACTGCTACATGCGTGGCAGCATGCAGGAGAGCAGGGAATGAGCGGCTTCACCCTGCAGCTCGCCAGCGCCACCCGGCAGCAACAGTTCACCGAGGTCACCAGCTTCGTCGGCAGCGACGCCTCGGGCCAGTTCGGCCTGATGGCCGGTCACGTGCCGATGGCCACCGTGCTCGACTTCGGCCTCGCCCGCTTTCGATGCGGCGAGCGCTCCACCTGGCGCTACCTCGCCCTGCCCGGCGGCACGCTGCACTTCGCCGGCAATCAGCTCAGCATTGCCACCCGCAGCTTCGTGGTCGGCGAACAGCTCGATACCGTGCGCAGCGCACTCGAAACCCAGCTCGCTCACGAAGCGCGCCAGCACGCCGACCTGCGCCACAACCTCGATCAGCTCGAAAAGGCCCTGATCGACCGCCTCTGGCACATGGAGCCGCGATGAGCAGCGCCCCCGAAAAACGCCCCGCCCGCGAACAGCGCGATGCACTCAACGATGCCGTACGAAAGGACGTCGAACGCATCGAGAAAGGCGAACGCGAACGCCGCAGCATGCTCGGCTACACGGTTTTCATGGGCACCATCGCCGGCCTCTTCGTAGTGCCGGTGGTCGGCGGCGCCTATCTGGGCCGCTGGCTCGACACCATGGGCAGCGGCTACTCGGTGCGGTGGACCGTGAGCCTGATCCTGCTCGGCGTGGTCATCGGCGCCATCAACGTGTATCGCTACCTGGAGGACCACCAATGAACGGCGGCCTGGGCGATCCCCGAATTGCGGTGCCACTTCGCACGCTGCACCGGGTACCGGCCTGCGCCGGTACGACGTGCTCGAGCGCGGTTGCGCTTGCCGATTCACATCGCAGCACCACGGTGGGGAGCAGCGAATCTCCATCGAGACCCCCGCCGCTCGTCATTCCGGCGAAGGCCGGAATCCAGAGCCGACGCGTGTTGCCGCACCGACCGCTGCACTGGGTACCGGCCTGCGCCGGTACGACGGCCTCGAGCGCAGGCGCCTTTTCCGGCGTCAATCGCAACCACAAGCGCAGAGAACAGCAAACGCCCCCGCAAGCCCCACCCGTCCGTCATTCCGGCGCAGGCCGGAATCCAGAACCCACGCGCGCTGCAGCACCACCCGCCCGGACAGGCAGCCCGCGTCCGACGCCCCATCCAATGCTGCACTGGGTACCGGCCTGCGCCGGTACGACGGGATCGGGCGCGGCAGCGCTTGGCCGAGCAAGGTTCCAGCGCGGCGTTGGAAACCCAATAGCCTTCAGCAAAACCCAAAGCGCCTTTCATTGCGGCGCAGGTTGGACTCAGAAGGACGTAGCAGCACGTCTCCGGGACTCGGTACCGTGAAGCAGCCGTGCGTATACCTCCTCGCCAGCAAACGAAACGGCACGCTCTACGTCGGTGTCACGTCCAGGCTCGTTCAGCGAGTCTGGCAGCACAAGGAAGGCGTGGCCGAGGGATTCACCAAGGAGCATGGCGTCAAGACGCTGGTCTGGTACGAAGTCCATGAATCCATGGAGAGTGCCATCGCCCGCGAGAAGGCGATCAAGGAATGGCGGCGGGAGTGGAAGCTTTCGCTGATCGAGAAGCAAAATCCTGAGTGGCGGGACCTCTATGCCGAGATCATCTGAAACGCCGCCCTCCGGCAGGGCACTTCTGGTTACCGGCCTTCGCCGGTGCGACGGGATCACACGTGGTTGCCCTTACCAAGCCACATCGCAGCACCACGGTAAAGAACAGCAAACCTCCATCGAAGCCCCCGCCGCCCGTCATTCCGGCGCAGGCCGGAATCCAGAAACCACGCGCGACATCGCAACACCCGCCCAAACCGGCACCCCGCGTCCGAAGCCCCACCAGACGCTGCACTGGGTACCGGCCTGCGCCGGTACGACGGTCTCGAACGAATGTGCTTTATCCGGCGGCCGTGCTGCCCCGACCGTTGATCACCAACACCGCCACCGCGAGCCCCATACAGCCGTCATTCCGGCGAAGGCCGGAATCCAGAACCCACGCCGGCTATCCCAACATGCGCCCGAGGCTGGCGGCCAACGCCCGGTGCCCCGCCAACCGCCGCACTGGGTACCGGCCTGCGCCGGTACGACGGTCTCGAACGAATGTGCTTTATCCGGCGGCCGTGCTGCCCCGACCGTTGATCACCAACACCGCCACCGCGAGCCCCATACAGCCGTCATTCCGGCGAAGGCCGGAATCCAGAACCCACGCCCGCCGCTGCACCACCCGCCCAGACAGGCGCCCCCGCGTCCGACGCCCCATCAAGCGCCGCACTGGGTACCGGCCTGCGCCGGTACGACGGAATCAAGCGTGGTCGCCCTTGCCGAGCCACATCGCAGCACCACGGCGGAGAACAGCGACCCGCCATCGAAGCCCCGCCGCCCGTCATTCCGGCGAAGGCCGGAATCCAGAACTCACCCAGCCAGCACCTGCTCGGTCTCGTCGTCCGCCTCTTCACCCAGAAAGCCGCCACTCTGGTGCGCCCACAGCCGCGCGTAGAGTCCGCCCAGGGCGAGCAGGCTGCGGTGGTCGCCCTCTTCGACGATGCGGCCGTGGTCCATCACCACCAGCCGGTCCATCGCCGCAATGGTGGACAGGCGGTGGGCGATCGCCACCACGGTCTTGCCTTCCATGAGCCGGTACAGGCTCGCCTGGATCGCCGACTCGACCTCCGAATCGAGCGCGCTGGTCGCTTCATCGAGCAGCAGAATCGGCGCGTCCTTGAGCATCACCCTCGCGATCGCGATGCGCTGGCGCTGCCCGCCCGAGAGCTTGACGCCGCGCTCCCCGACATGCGCGTCGTAGCCCCGGCGCCCGGCCGGGTCGGTGAGGCCGAGGATGAACTCGTGGGCTTCGGCACGCTTCGCCGCGGCGATCATCTGCGCATCGTCGGCATCGGGCCTGCCATAGAGAATGTTGTCGCGCACCGAACGGTGCAGCAACGCGGTGTCCTGGGTCACCATGCCGATCTGCGCGCGCAGGCTCTCCTGGGTGACGTGGGCGATGTCCTGTCCGTCGATCAGCACCCGGCCGTGCGCGATATCATGAAAACGCAGCAGCAGATTCACCAGGGTCGACTTGCCCGCCCCGGAGCGCCCGACCAGGCCGATCTTCTCGCCCGGCCGGATCCGCAGCGAAAAATGCTCGATGACCGGACGGGCGTCCTTTCGCTCCGGCGCTTCATAGTTGAAGCTCACATCCTCGAAGCGAATCTCCCCGCGCGGCACGCTGAGCGGCCTGGCGCCCTCGCGATCGACCACCATACGCGGACGCGCGAGGGTGTTGATGCCGTCCTGCACCGTGCCAACATGCTCGAACAGCGACGCCATCTCCCACATCACCCAGTGCGAGATACCGTTGAGCCGCAGCGCCATCGCCGTGGCCGCCGCCAACGCCCCGACCCCCACCAGCCCATCGATCCACAGCCACAGCGCGACACCGGCCGTGCCGAGAATGAGCAGCATGCTGAGCGCGTGGTTGATCGCCTCGAAGCCGCTCACCAGCCGCATCTGCCGATAGGCCGGCACCATGAACTCCTGCATCGCGGCGCGCGCATAGTCCGCCTCGCGACCGGCGTGCGAGAACAGCTTGACGGTGGCAATGTTGGTGTAGGCATCGGTGATCCGCCCGGTCATCAGCGAACGTGCATCCGCCTGGTCGCGTGCCACCCGCGACAGGCGCGGCACGAAAAAGCGCAGCGCCATCACGTAGCACGCCGCCCAGCCGATGAAGGGCACCAGCATCCAGGCGTTGAAAGTGCCCACCACCGCGACGATGGTGACGAAATAGATGGTCACGAACACCAGGATGTCGCCCGCGATCATCCAGGTGTCGCGTACCGCCAGCGCCGTCTGCATCACCTTGGTGGCGATCCGCCCGGCGAACTCGTCCTGGTAGAAACCCATGCTCTGGCCGAGCATCAGGCGATGGAAGTTCCAGCGCAGGCGCATCGGAAAGTTCGCCGCCAGCGCCTGGTGCTTGAACAACGTCTGCAGCATCACCAGCGCCACACTGCCGATCAGCAGCCCCGCCAGCAAGAGCAGGCTGCCCCGCTCGTCGGTCCACAGCCGGTGCGGCTCAACCGCCCCCAGCCAATCCACCACCCGCCCCAGCATTGCGAACAGCAAGGCCTCGAAGGCACCGATGATCGCGGTAAGCAGCGTCATCCCCGCAATGTAGGGCCGCAGCCCCGCACTGCAGGCCCACACGAAGCGCAGGAATCCGCGCGGCGGCCGGCTCGGCTCCGCTTCGGGATAGGGGTAGAGCAAACGTTCAAAAAACCGGAACAACACAGATCTCCAGCCCGACACCGGGCGTGTCCTCAACAAGAGCAGAATTCTGACAGGGAGTTCAAGCCGGCGCGCATCACCCCACAGGCAGCCCTTGTCGGCCGCCGCACTGGGTACCGGCCTGCGCCGGTACGACGGTCTCCAACACGGGCGCTTTTCCCGACGCCAATCGCACCCACAAGCGCGGAGAACAGCAAACGCCCCCGCAAGCCCGAAACACCCGTCATTCCGGCGAAGGCCGGAATCCAGAACCCGCGTCCGGTACCGCGACATACGCCCGAGGCTGGCGACGAACGCCCGGAGCCTCATCAAGCGCCGCACCAGCCGCCCGAACCGGCACCCCGCGACCGAAGCCCCACCCAGCGCCAAACTGCCCACCGACCCGCGCCGGTACGACGGGCTCGCGCGGGGTTGCGCCTGCACCCGCGCCAACCCTGCACAACCGCCAACCCGCGACTTGACTGACTGACCTCGCCATGGACACCGAATCGATCATCTTCAGCATCGGCCCGCTGGCCATCACCCGACCGGTGGTTACCACCTGGGCAGTCATGCTCGGGCTCACCCTGTTGTGTGCGCTCGCCACGCGCCGGCTCACGCTCGACCCCGGCCGCTTGCAGACCATGCTCGAAGGCGTGGTGAGCACCATCCACGCCGCCATCGAGGACACCCTGCCCGGCTACGGCGAGCGGCTGCTGCCCTTCATCGGCAGCCTGTGGATCTTCATCGCGATTGCCAACCTGGTCGGCGTGCTGCCGGGTGCGGCCTCGCCCACCGGCGACCTCTCCACCACCGCGGCGCTGGCCATCGTGGTGTTCCTCTCGGTGCACTGGTTCGGCATCCGCAGCGAAGGGCTGGGCGCCTACCTGCGCCACTACATGCAGCCCAGCCCGATCATGATTCCCTTTCACATCATCAGCGAGATCTCGCGCACCGTGGCGCTGGCGGTGCGGCTGTTCGGCAATGTGATGAGCCTCGAGACCGCGGCCATCCTGGTACTGCTGGTGGCCGGCTTCCTGGTACCGGTGCCGGTGCTGTTGCTGCACATCGTCGAGGCCCTGGTGCAGGCCTACATCTTCGGCATGCTGGCGCTGGTGTACATCTCCGGCGGCATCCAGTCGCGCCAGAACCGTTCTTCCCGCAATGAGGCAGGAGCTTCTTCATGAACGACATGACCTTTTTCACCACGCTGTCCACGGTCGGCGCGCTGTTCGCGATCGCGCTGGGAGTGTTCTTCCCGGCCATGGCGATGGGCAAGGCGATCAGCCAGGCGCTCGACGCCATCGCCCGCCAGCCCGAGGCCGAGAAGTCGATCTCGCGGCTGCTCTTCATCGGCCTGGCGATGATCGAGTCGCTGGCCATCTACGTGCTGGTTGTGGTGCTGATCGTGCTGTTCCGCAATCCGCTGCTCGAATACATGCTCAAGTAAGGACACCCGACCATGCAACTGGACTGGACCACCTTCCTGCTCCAGATCGTCAACTTCGTGGTGCTGGTGTGGCTGCTCAAGCGCTTCCTGTACCGGCCCGTGATGGACGTCATCGCCCGTCGCCGCGAGGGCATCGAGAAGGCGCTCGCCGATGCCCGCGAAGCCGAGGCCCATGCCGAGTCCCTGCGCCAGGACTACGAACGCAAGCTCGCCGAGCAGGACAAGACCCACGCCGCCGAGATGTCGCGGCTCAACGACGAAGTGGCCGCCGAGCGCGCGCGCCGCATGGCCAGGCTCGATGCCGAGCTCGCCAGCGAACGTGAGCGCCACGCCGCGCTGGCCGACAAACAGGCCGCCGAGGCCGGTCGCAAGGCCGGCGACGCGGCGCGCGCGGCAGCCCTGGGTTTCGTATCCACACTGCTCGACCGTCTCTCGGGGCCGGATCTCGACCGCCGCCTGGTCGACATGTTCATCGCCGACCTCAAGGCCCTGCCGCCCGAACAGCTCGCCGCCCTGCACGAAGCTGCCGCTGCGCCCGAGGCGGCGCTTCAGCTCGGCCTCGCGCGGCCGCTGGTCGCCGCCGACCAGGCCCGCCTCGAGCAGGCGCTCGGCGAGGTGCTCGGCCGCCAACTGCCGCTCGAGGTGACGCTCGACGAGAGCCTCAAGGCCGGGCTGCGGATCGGCATCGGGCCGTGGCTGCTGGCCGCCAACCTCGCCGACGAGCTGGCGTTCTTCCGCTCGGGAGCCCGCCGTGCGTGCTGAGCCCGAGATCGCCGCCATGCCCGTCACCCCTCCGGACTACCGCCCCCGCCTGCGGGTCATCGAGCGCGGCCGCGTCAGCTCGGTGGGCGATGGCGTGGTCTGGATCGAGGGCCTGCCCTCGGCGCGCATGGACAGCATCGTCAGGCTCTCGGACGGCAGCAGCGCGCTGGTCTTTCACCTCGCCCCGGAGCGCCTCGGCGCGATCCTGCTCAATGCCACCCCGGCGCTCATGGCCGGCGGCGAGGCACGGCTCTCCGACGAGATCCTCACCATCCCCACCGGCGATGCGCTGCTGGGCCGCGTGCTCGACCCGCTCGGCGGCCCGCTCGACGGTGGCGCCGCGCCGCAGTGCAGCGGCCGGCGAGCGATCGATGGCGAATCGCCCCCCATCGTGGCCCGCGATTTCGTCGACCGCCCGCTCTACACCGGCAGCAAGATCGTCGACACCCTGATCCCCATCGGCCGCGGTCAACGCCAACTGCTGATCGGCGACAACGGCACCGGCAAGAGCGCGCTGGCGCTCGACGCCATCATCAGCCAGCGCGACCAGAACGTGCGCTGCATCTACGTGCTGATCGGCCAGAAGCGCTCTTCGGTGGTGCAGACCATCACCACGCTGCGCGAACACGGCGCGCTCGCCTACACCACGGTCGTGGTCGCCGAAGCCACCGCCAGCGCCGGCATCCGCTATCTCGCCCCCTTCGCGGGCTGCGCCATCGCCGAAGACTGGATGCACGCCGGCCACGACACCCTGGTGGTGTACGACGATCTCACCACCCACGCCCGCGCCTACCGCGAACTGTCGCTGCTGCTGCGCCGCCCGCCCGGCCGCGAGGCCTATCCGGCCGACATCTTTTACCTCCACGCGCGGCTGCTCGAGCGCTCCACCCGGCTCTCGACAGCCGGTGGTGGCGGCAGCATGACCGCGCTGCCGATCGCCGAGACCGAGCAGGGCGAGATCGCCGCCTACATCCCCACCAACCTCATCTCCATCACCGACGGGCAGATTCACTTCGACACCGCGCTCTTTGCCCGCGGCGTGCTGCCCGCCATCGACATCACCCGCTCGGTCTCGCGCATCGGCGGCAAGGCCCAGCATGAAGCCATCAAGCGCGAAGCCGGCCGCATGAAGCTCGACTACCTGCAGTTTCTCGAGCTCGAAGTGTTCACCCGCTTCGGCGCCAAGCTCGAAGCCTCGATGCAAGCGCGCATCCGCCGCGGCCGCCTGCTGCGCAGCATCCTCGGCCAGGACCGCCTCGACCCGCACAGGCCGCTCGACCAGCTCGCCTGGCTGATCGCCTGCAACGAGAGCCTGCTCGACGACCTCGAAGACGATGCGCTCGCCCAGGCACTGCAGCGGCTGCGCGAAGGCACCGCCGCCACCGACCTCGTTCTCGACAGCCCGCGCGACCAGTGGCTCTCGTCGATCCGCGGCTGGCTTGCCAGTCCCGAGCCCGAGCCCGAACGCAAACCCGAATCATGAGCAAGCGCCGCGAACTTCAGGAACACAGCGACAGCCTCGCCGACATCGGCGAGTTGCTCGGCGCGATGAAGAACCTGGCCCTCGTCGAGAGCCGTCGCATCGCCACCTTCATCGACGCCCAACGCGCCGCCGCCCGCATCGTCGAGGGCACCCTCGCAGAGTTCATCGCCGACTACGCCGAACACATCGTGCCGGCCGAAGCCAGCGGCGAGGTGCTGTGCATCGTCGGCTCGGAACGCGGCTTCTGCGGCGACCTCAACCAACGCCTCATCGGCTCCGCGCAAGCGCTCATCGCCCCCCACGATGCGGCCAGCGCCATCGCCACGGACACACCGGCCCCGCGCGTCGTGCTGGTCGGCAGCCGCCTCGCCGACGCCTGGAGCGGCGACGCCGCCGCGGCCATGGCAGGCGCAGGCTTCGCGGACGAAGTGCAGAACATCCTCGCCGACCTCGTCGCCACCCTCACCCCGTTGATGCTCGGCAACCCGGCGCTCAGTCTCCTCTACCTGACCGACGCCGGCCCGGTCCACCAGAACCTGCTCCCTGCGCCCCAACCCAGGGTCCGCGCAACGCGCCGCAGCCATCCGCTGCAGATCAACCTGCCGCCACGGCAACTACACGCAGCGCTGATCGACCAGTTTCTCGAATCCGCCCTCGGCTGCGCCCTCTACGACGCGCTGCTGCACGAAAACCAGCTCCGCCTGGAGCACATGGAACAGGCCCGCCAACGCATCGACGAACAGCTCGAAGACCTCGCCCGCCGCAGCAACCGCGCCCGCCAGGAAGAGATCACCGAAGAAATCGAGATCATCCTTCTCTCGAGCATCGCCGCCGAAAGCGCTTGAAGCGATCGCGAAGGCGAGCACCAACGGAAGCGCATCCGCAACACCCCCACCCGCTCGTCATTCCGGCGAAGGCCGGAATCCAGAAAACCACGACCACCGCAGCCACCACGGCCGGGGCAGCCCACAACGCCCGGGGCACGCCACACCCCCCGTGCCCCTCCACCCGCCGCACTGGGTACCGGCCTTCGCCGGTACGACGGACTC
>JACKMC010000018.1 GCA_024235595.1 Zoogloeaceae bacterium
CTTCACCTCATCACTCGCGGCTTCGAGCACCCGGCGCTGATAGGCATGCGCCTTGTCATACTTGCCAAGCACCACCAGGTTCATGCCGCGCGGCTTGCGTGAAAAACCGGAAACGATCTCGAGCAGGGAATTTTCGGGCTCGGCGCGAGCGATCACCGTGGCGAAGCGGCCGGGCTCGAGACCGAGCGCCCGCACCGGAGCCTCATCCGCCGAAACCACGCCATCCGCCCCATAGGCGATAACCGTCACCTTGTCGCCCTTCACCCGCGTCTGCAGGTGGCGCTTGATCTCCGGGTGATCGGCAACGAGATGGTTGCCCAGAAAGCAGCCGGCCCAGTCGTTGAGCCAGAACCAGGTACGCGCAACGCCGCTCCACTTGGCACGCCTCCACTCGATGCCATCCATGTTGATGACATTGGGCAAACCGGCCAGTCGCAGCCGCGCGCAGAACACCGCAGTGTTGTAGCCGAGCGTCAGGATCGCGCCCCCGCGCTCGCGCGCAGCAAGGTTGGTCGCCTTCCAGTCGAACACCACCGTACTGGCCGGGCCATCGCCCTTCACCGGCACGTTCACCCGGCGAATGCCCTCCCAGGAGTCCTCGAATACCGGGCCTTCGCCCTCTTCCTGGCAGTAGACCGTCACCTGCCAGCCGCGATCGCGGAGAAACACCGCGAGGTGCTCGGCAAAGGTTTCGAAACCGCCGTGGGCGGCAGGGATGCCGCGGATGCCGAGGATTGCTAGTGTTTTAGACGTCACTGCCCAGTTGCTCCAAATACTCGCCGAACCATATCCAGATAGGCAAAGCCCTGTTCGCGCGTTGGCTCGATAAACGAGCCCTCACCAAACTCGTTCCAGCAGCAAATCACACCAATGCCCTTGGTCCGCCCGGGGTTCTCCGTCATGAATTTGCGGGACGCACGTAGATGACGATCAAATTCGAGAGGCGTCGACCGGCTATTGTCATGGCCAGGATCCTTGCTGCCTCCCCATGGGCGCTTATCCCATCCTGAGGTCATCGGCACGACGTAAAGCCCTTCGGCGTTGGTCATCATCCAAGCCCAGTGATTCCGGTATCCGGTATCGAGTTCGGCGTACGAATGCGACATGGTGCGTCCAGGCTCATAGGAATGTGTCGCCATGCCATGAAAGTTATAGGCCGAGAACCCGGCATATCCGCTCGCCGTCGAATAATCGAAGCCGCGACCATTGTTTGCGCCCACGCCCCCGATGAAATTCACCCCGCTCAGCCCGAATTCACGCGCGATCTCGTCTGCGCGTGCAATCAGTTTGGCGGGAGTCAAACCGATCTTCCTTGCGTTCTCGTTCAACTTTTCGGCGGAGAAGATGAACACGGCAGGCTTACCATCAATTTTCAAATAGTCAGGCCTGGAAAAATAGCGTTGCGCCCAGTAGCGAAACAGCGTATCGAACTGCGCTGCGGAGAAGACATACTCGGTGTGATTCGCCCAAAGAATCGCAAAGTCAATGTCTTGCTTGCTCTTGCCGCTGAGATATGCATCAACGGCGTGGTTCAGAAAGGGTCGGTCAGTGCGGCCCCACAGCCAATCGAATACAACAAAATCCAGGCCGTAGTCGCGCATCCACTGCAACTGCTGTGACAGCACTCCGGGCGCATCCTCGGAATACCAGCCCAGCACGGGTTCCCGCTCGGTGTATGGCTTGATGGGCGCCCAGGGCAACTCACGAGCGTTGCCCATCTGCCCTGCCTTCCAACCGGGGAAGTAGTAAACGCCAATGCGGAAATCATCGGCATAGGTCGTAGCAGCCATCCAGGCAATCGAAACGCCCAGCAGCAAGGCGCGAAAACGCACGAGGATATTCATTGAAACTCCGCTTCATTGAAGAACTGGCGATATGCTTCAGCCAATCGCATCGCAGACGATCGCCAAGTGAACATGCTGGTGCGCTCCAGGCCACGTCGGGCCAGATCATCGCAAAGGGGGCCGTCCCGAAGCAATCGCTCAACGGCCGACTTCAATGACTGGGTGTCATAAGGATCGATCAACAGGCCAGCGTCCCCGACGACTTCCGGGATTGCGGTCGACATGGAAGTAATCACGGGCACGCCACTTGCCATGGCCTCGAGCGGCGGCATGCCAAAGCCCTCCGCGAATGATGGATACACGAAGACCTGTGCGTGACGGTAGAGCACGGGAAGTTCCTCATCCGCAACATCCGAGAGGAGTATGACCTTCCGATCAGATGGCATTTGCGCCAACTCCGTCTCGAATTCTCCGTAGCCAAAATCCCGCTGCCCAACGATTACCAGCGGAGGCGGCGATCCCTCAAGCGTTCGATACGCTTTCAATAGCGTGCCATGGTTCTTGCGTGGCTCGATACGCCCCACCGTCAGCAGGTAGCCGCGAGGTTCAAGGCCACGCGCCCGGATCAGGTCGCTGCCCTCCTCGCCCGGAAAGAACAAGGACCGATCAACCGCATTGTGAAGGACGCCAACGCGTCGTTCATCTGCGCCGTATCGTGCAGACACCTCTTTTCGCGAATAGTCGCTCACGGTAAAAAGCAAATCAGCGGCTCGTGCCGACCAGCGCATTAGCAAACGCGAGCGCAGCACGAACAATCGGCTGAAAAACTCCGGAAAGGGCTCAAACAATACGTCGTGAATCGTGACCGCATTGCCACGTGCGGGCCACAGCGGAATTACGTACTGGGTGTGGATCAGGTCCAGGCCCAAGGAACGTCGCAGCCGAGGCAGATGCAGTCCCAACCTCAACAAGGGATTTGCATGTGGCATGAAGATCCGCTCGACGTTCGGTTCGGCAAAGCCGGGCAAAGCACCAAGTTCGTCTACCTTCTCAAGCAGGAATACGAACCGGAACTCGGGGCAGAGTTTCGTCAACTCTCCGAAAATACCGATCAAGTGACTTCGGGAGCCCTGAAACTTGCCGTCGAATACATGGAAGTCGACGCCTATTCTCGGCATTGTCTGTTTCAGCACGATACGCCTCCCGGCATACTGCGGGCGCCAAAAAAAGAACTCACTTCGCTCGACAAGAACACCATTCGCACCGTCGCCCGCATTTGAATCAATTCTTCATCAACCTGTTCGGCCAGACTGCGCTCGATCGCGCGCGCAAACGCCTTGGCGTCGTCCTCAACCGCGAAGCACGCCTTGGCCTCGGGCGGCAGTCCGCCCACGCCGACCGACGTACTCACCAGAGCGGCGCGCGAAAACAGCATTTCGACACTTTTCAGATTGACCCCGCTACCGGCACGCATCGGGTTCACCAGCAGGCGCGCGCGCGCGACGACGGCCGCCATATCCTCCGGGTTCTCGATCAGTTCGATGCGTGCATCTTGCTGAAGGATGAAACGCATCTCATCCGAAGGCCGGGACCCAGCGATCGCAATTCGCAGGCCCGGATTCACGATGTGCGGCAATACGTCGCGGACGAGCCAGGCCGCGGCCTCCACGTTGTTCGGCGTGTTCAGATTGCCGAAATAGAGGATGTCAAATTCGGGCTGGTCCACCTTCGCCGCCTCGAGCCGGGCGATGTAGTCCTCATCAACCAATGTCGGCAGCCACTCAACGTGCGCCATGCCGCATTCGCGCCAGTAAGCCGCATCGTCCCGGGATATGTCGAACACTCGCCTGGCGCGACGGATGACGTCGCGTTCGAATCGTTCGAGACCCAGGCAGTTCGCAGCCAAGCCGATGCGGCGGGCAACGCGCGTTTCCCGCATGCGCTGTGCCTCCATGTAGCGGTGTTCGATATTGTGGGAGCGGTACCACAGCGGCACTCGTGCCCGCCGGCTCAGATCGGTCGCGACAGCGCCGCCGTAAAGCCCATCGAGCAGCACGACATCCGGCGCGAACTCGGAGCACCAACGCTCAAGCTCGGCGCCGCGGGACGTCACCCATCGCGCCGCGACATGACTCGGCCAGCGCCAAAGATGCAGCAAGCGTCGCGCGATCTCGGCCAAACTGCGGCTGATCGGAATCACCCGCACGGTTTCACATGCTTCCTGAAGTTCCTGCATTACCGCCGCCGAGGGCTGTTCGCCACGCCCCTGGTCCGCCCAGCACAGCAATGCTACGGTATGGCCCGCAGCCCGCAGCGCGCCAAGACGGCGCCAGACGTCCACGCGGCCGCCACTGTTGGCCGGTAGCGGAATATCGTTCGAGATGCACAGCACCCTCATCTGCGAGCCCCTCCCTCGGTAGCCCGTACACCGGGACGGGGGCCGCGTAACTGCATGACCCCCCGCATCGCGGCGCGTACTTGCGGCCACCGCCGTCGGACCATCAGCTTCGCCACATCGAGCAGGCAGAAGTACAGCACGCTCGGCACGTACAGCCGATGGAACCGCCACGCATATCGCATGCGGTTGCGGAAAAGATAGAACAGGGACAGTGGCGAGCCGCCACCGGCGGAGGTGCCGATGGTCGCCCCCTCTTTGTGCCAAACGATGCTTTCGGGCGCATAGCCGAGCCGAAAATGCTCACGCCCACGCGAAGCCCAATCAATCTCTTCGCAATAGAGAAAGTAGTCTTCCCGCATGTAACCGACACGCTCGATGAACTCCCGTCGTACCAGCATCGAAGCGCCCACTACATACGACATCTGCGCCTCGACCTCGCTTGGGTCGCGCGGCACCTCCGTCCGGCGGGCGAACGCGCCAAGGTGTCGCGAGCGTCCCGTCCAGCGCGAGTACACAGCCCCCCCAAACGCCTGAATCGAGTCGCGATCGTGGTAATACACCAGCGTCGACCCACAGATCCCGATGGAGTCGTCCGCCTCCATCCGTGCGACTGCCGCGGGCAGCGTCCCCGAATCGACGGTCGTGTCGTTGTTGAGAATCCACACATACCGACACGAAGGATTGTTCATCGCAAGCCGCACGCCACTGTTGTTGCCGGCGGCAAAACCAAGATTCGCCCCATTCTCGACGATGTGGACTCGGCCCGCCTGAGCGATCTCGCCGGCAACTGCATCATCGCGGGTCAGCATGGTCGGTCCCCATTGAGCCGCATGTTCAACCACCCACGCGCGAATCCGCTCGACCGAGCCATCCGACGATGCGTTGTCGCACACGATCACGGCCACATCCGCCGGCAGAGAAGTCAATAGGGATTCGAGACACTCGATCGTGTCTCTCCAGCCATTCCAGTTCAGGATAACTGCAGCGGCCGATCTCTCGGCAGCGCTAACGGTGCTCAATGCTTTCACCCCGTGATCTCCACCGTCACTTCGATGCACCACATGCTGACTCGCTACCGCCCACCGGTGGCAAAGCGGAGAATCCCTGGGGCCACTGCATCTAATATGCGGTAGGCCCAAAGCGAAACAACGATGACAAAAAAAGCAACAAAAAAGTACACTCCGAGCGCTTGTGCAGGACCGGTCGCCCATAAAAATGCAACTTTCTTGCAAACCGTCAACAAAGGCTCATGAAATGCAAACAGGAAAAACGCAGCATTTCCATGGCGCGCAGAAAATCCGGAAAGAATGCTTCCATCAGTAAAATAAGTTGCAATTCTGTATATATTCAGAACACCGAGAAATAATATCAATCTGTGAAAGATGACATACCAATCATACTCCACTAACGCGAACTCAGATAACGCGGCGCAAACATACAAAGCAAAAAGGGACTTCGGCAATCTGGATACGCTTTCAAGAAGTGACCATCGGGCAACGGAGCACCCAAACAGGAACCAAAAAAATGATCCTGTCGCCGGAATCTCCCAGTTCCATATATTCAAGAGCCACATTACGCCGAAAATCGCAGTCACCACAGCAAGTGAGACACGACTTAGAAAAGCAAGCGGCACAGCACAAAGCAGGACAACCACGATCAGATCTCGCAAGAACCAAAATTGATAAGCTATCGGGTAACCTGTCATGCCCAATGATATGTCCATGAGCCCCCAAAAACTCGAGACGAATAGTCCGCTGTACCTGCTATCAGCAGCCGGTTGATAGAATCCCAAGAAATGAAGACAAAGGAACATCGTTGTCAGTAAGATATTCCAGAATAGAAACGGCACAAGAAGCGTGCGCGCCCGCTGAACTAACGCAGAAACCAATTTTTCAGAGTTACGCCAAGGTATTGCCGTGGCGAAGAAAAACCCGGACATCGCGAAGAACATCGGCACACTGAGACGTCCGATGACTTGGGACAATAAAAACATCACGAAGTCGCTAAACCCCGCTCGCCCCTGTAGCGAAATCAGCTCACCATGGGTAGCCCTGACCGGGTCATATGCATGAATTAGTACCACACCTATCATCAGCGGTAGTCGCAGCCGTTCAACCCAGACTAGCCGCGCCCTCGCGGGAACAGCTGAGGAGGCACTCAAACCACCATACCGCGCCCCGGTTGGCACGGCAGACTCCCCCACTCGGCTCATGTCGGAAACCCCCACGCGTCACGGCAACACAAGATCAAATTTGCTACAGCGTCGCGACCTCGCAGCCATGCAGCGAAAAGCGTTCGCCAGTTGAAAGTTGTCGTCACAAAAATGAGCAAACTGACCTGCGGCCGCCGAGTACTCAATGGGAGCAAAACCTGGACTATCAACTTTGTTACTGGTTGGTGGGGCAGGCAGCCCAAAGGTCTGCTTGCGCTGGGTAACAGTTTGCCGTCTAAGCACTGCGCTCGATCACTCATCCCGCAACTCGGCTAAGGAGAGGGTTCTTCACGGGGTCGGATTGCTCCCAGTCCAGCGAGGCAGCAATGATGGAAACCAACAAGACGCCAAAAGGTCCGGCAATCTCCGGCTGTGTCATGTTCAGTCCAACGAACGCAGGAATGAACGCGGCAACGGCAGTTTCGTAGGCACCGAGCCCCTTTTCCGAGCTCTTGCGGCGGCAGTTTAGCGCTTGTCGCCAAATGGTCCAGAGCAGCCATAGCAGGACAAACAGGCCCGGAAGTCCAAGCTTCAGTCCGTAGAAGAGAAACGCATTGTGGACGTAACGAGTGTGATCTTCAAAGATCCGGATCTCAGAAATCCAGCGGCGATATTCACCACCAACCCCGACGCCATATAGAGGCGACGCCGCAATCCGGGCAATCGCATCTTGGTTTTCCCACCGCCGCCAGCCGAATGACGAACCGCGCCCGCCCTCGCTTTGCACACTGACGATACGATCGACGACGTTCTGCAATACGGCCGGCTTGGCGACCGTCAGGGCAACCACAAGGATGGCCAAGCCCACTGCAAGCAGGCCGCTCAGCCGTAACGCTCTTCTGGCCGGAAGAAGAAAGGTACCAAACACGAGAGCAAGCGCGGTCCAGGCCCATAAGGCCCGGCCGAAGTTCACGTACAGCGCGGCGATCAGCAACAATAGCAGCGGGCCGGCAAGCCACCATCGAATCTTTTCGGTCGCGACCTCAATCATCAAAAAAACGACTGTCAGGGCGACGAAGACAAGTCCCGGAATCTGGACGCGGGTTATGCCTCCGAACGGAGTTGCCGTCCCTTCAAGAACCACAACCCGCCCCTCGGCAACCACCTGAATGCCACTTGCCCCTTGGAATAGGGCCAACAGGGCGATTGCTGCAGCGAACATCACAACGATAGTGCGCACCTGCGGCGCGGAGATACGACCGGACGACTTCATCGCCAGTAGTAGCGGAAGCCATAGCCAGTAGACGAATGCGCGACCGTCCCTGTACACAAAAGGCACTTGATTGTGAAAAACCAGGACTGCCCCCAACGTCGATAATACGATGACCGCGATCAGGAGCCAGAACGGCCTAAAGAGAACGGGAGGCAACTTGAGTGGCAAGTGGCGATCGGCGAAAAGCCGTATTGCAAGTATGCCCATTGCCGACACGGTCATCAGGTCGGACAGTTTGAAATCCGGCGACAACATCAGTGCAATCAGATAGAACCCAAAACCGACTGTTGGGTTCAGCCACAACGTGATTGCGAAAATTGGCGCGCCGCATAGTGCCACAACAAACTGCCACGGCAGAACGATCGGGAGAAGCCCGACGACAAAGAAAAGAGCGAGAGCGAAAGACCCAATGAGCAAATTGCGGATAAGACGCGACACGCCCGCGAAGTTACTTGTAGGCCCCGTCGGATAATCGCTGCCAAAATTCATTGCGATACTCCAGACAAAGCTTTTGCCAGTGATGCTTCGTAGCGCGCAATTCGATCCTTCACTGCAAGTAGCCCGTCCTGAACCTCCAATCCCATCAACGAGCGCTCTTTAAAACCGAGCCGCACACGCGCAAGCACTTGATCGTGACTTTCCGTCTTGCAGTCGGCAACTCTCTTATAGCCAAGCGTCCCGAACAGGCCGTTGAATTTCCGGCTGTACGCCATCGGCACCACCGGCACGCCAGCCGAAAACGCGGCTATGCAGGCATGCATTCGCGCACCAACGAAATAATCCATCCCAGCAATGTAAGACTTCGCTTCTGATGGTCTCGAAAAGGATGGCGCAACGATGACCTTCGGAAACTCATCTGCGAGTTGTCGGCATGCACGCATATCGTCCTCGACAGGCATGTTCGGCTCGATCACATGCCCAACCAAGTGCACTTCAACATCATGCTTGGCAGCGAAGTGCCGGATGATCTCGCGCACCGTGCTGGCGTAGTTGATGCTCAACCCAAACTGGTTTGCGCCTGTATACCCGCCATTAAATAGCAGTCCGGATACATTTATGCCGACTCTCGTCTTGCCATCCGGGGCGCGTTCCGTCCGCGAAAATGGCAGGCAGAATGCCACGTCGATCGCTTCATCCGTGTTTCCTGAAACCCCAAGCCGACCAAGATAGTCCGTTGACAACTGGTCACGTGAGAACACTCGTGCGCAACGGGCCATCACCTGGCGTGCAAGCACCCGCGACGCAAGGCGATCAAAGGGCCCGATCGTTTGCGGCGCCAGAACCAAAGGCTTCCGCAGAGAACACACGATGTTCTTGCTGAGCCAGTAATAGAAGAAGCGCTTAAAGCCGTAGATGTCAGCGAAGCTGTCCCCTTCGCCGATGTCGACAACGAGGTCGCAACGGCGCACGAGATCCCGGAAGCTCCTGCGAAACATGCGTACTCGATGGCATTCGAGTTCATGCCCCGCGGCGCGAAGTTCCTCTGCAAGCGACTCGATCGATTCCACGCTCGAGCCAAGCACAACGAATCTTGCGCGCAGCCCAAGCGATTCAACAACACGACGGATTATCGAGATGTTTGACTCAGTAAGTGCACCGACACCTAGATTTCCAGAACCCAACGAGTGCCAGAGGAGGCCAACGGTCACATGGCTCATGCATCCGGCTCCGAGTGCTTGCAAGCAGCTAGCGGCTCACCCTTGGCGCGCCGAAAGGTGCCCCACGCGTTTCGCAACGACGTCACGATCCCCGCCTCGCTGGTCGCCTTGCCCAAGCCAAGCCGTCTGTACTTCGTAGTGCGGCCCTGAGCCAGAAACGTTGCAAGGCTTCGCGGCGCGGCCAAGCGTTTTCGATCGAGTTGATAGGGCTGCATGGCGGAAATCTCATCGATGGCAAGGGATTCATCTTCAATCCCGCCGGCGCTCCTGACACGTTCAAGCAGCGCCTCGCCAACTGCCGTTCGGGCCAGTATCAAACTGCGTCCCGCGCGTTCCTCGAAATCGGGGTAGCCGTCCTTGCCATACCAAGCATCGGCGCAGACGATGTCGGCAAATTCGCCCGTCCCATCGGCGCAGATCTTGCATCGAAACTGAAGGTGCTTGCCCAGAATCCCGCCCCAGGAGCGGTTGTAGTCCATTTCAAAAGTGGCGCCGTCGTGTTGAACGGCCCGGGCCATGCCCGGCCAACCGTCACCGCGGTAGCGGAAGGTGCTGAGTTGTTCGAGCCGGGCGCCCATGGCCATGAGCAATTCGTGCGTGCCATGAATGCTGGGAATCCCCGCGCACATGAACGACAACAGGTAGGGAACCTGCATTGCGACCTCAGCATGACGGCCCATATACGCGCGCAACGCGGCAACATCGCAGGGCTTGCCCACAAAGGCGAATCGTTCACCGGTTGCAAGGAGGTCGCGGAGCGATCTCAGCGGTGACGAAGGCGCATAGCGGGACCCTGCAGCGCGAAGTACGTCTGCACGCGTGCGGCTGATCTGCAGTTCGTTCAAGATCGGGTCGCTCTTGCTCGCGGCAACCTGGGCGACGAAATCGACCTCTCCCGACTCCAGAAGGTAGATGCACAATGCGGAAAGCACGCCGCCCGACGAACCTTGCCGGCGGGTCTCAGGGTCCGTCGCGTGCCCGCCGGTCACCCCGCGAAGAGGCCCCCAGTTGACGTTGTAGCCGTCCAACCCTTCGGCGTGACCAACCTCGACGCCGGGACAGCATGCCGCGATCTCGGTTTCGACCTCCTTCGAAAAGGCACGACCAACGACCGGGCGCAGATAACCCAGGCTCGACATGTGCATTGTGATCTCGCCGGGGTTTCCCAGGCTCTCGCACAGACCGCAGCCGGTGCAAAGGCCCGCGGTGACGACCTTCTCTACAAGATTCATTGTTCCCCCATGCCAATTGAAGCGCGGCTCACTCGCGCCCGATGAAATTTCATGCTCGACCTAAGGTGCCAAAAGCAGCATCGGAAGATGCAAGAACGGAAGAAACATGAGCGAGGCAAGGCCCGCACACAGCGGCTGCGAGGGTCTGACACCGGCCAACTGCATTCCCCTGACGCAATAGGCGATGGCCAGAATCAGATTGCCAAGCACAAGGCACCAGACCCATGCCACAACGCCCCAACGCGGTACGAGCCAGACAGCGCAAGCTAGTACCACCACCCATTGAAAGAGATTGGCAATCGCGCGAAATCGCTGCTGCCCCGCCGAAGTGAGCACGACGCCCCATGAGGCCGCGAAGAATCTGACAAAGAAAAGCAGGCCGAGCCAAGGCAACACGTCAATCAGGGCGGAAAACTCGGCGCCGAACAGGATCAACACCAGCGGCTTTGCCGCAACCGCCAGCAGGAGGCCGAACCCGAGACCGATTCCCACGAACGCCCATTGCATCCGGGCCGACTCGATCCCGAGCTTGCCGGCGTCGTCTGCGACACGCGCTGCGCGTGGCAGAAAAACGCTTGCCAGAACATTGGCGCCTTGGGCGCCGCCATTGAAGAGTCTCATCCCCGCTTGGTAGATACCTACCGCCGCGGAGCCTGCATAGTGGTTCAGGACGAGACTGTCGATCTGCCCAAACAGGCTCTGCAGTCCGAAATCGGCCGCGTAGGCGGCGGTCGCCCGAATGCGGCCGATTCCTGCCGCAAGAGCCCCGGCGCTCAGTCCGGAAAAGAAGCGCGCCAGAAAAATCCGGGTCATGACCAGCACCAAGATCCGCGACAGCATGAATGCCGCGGCGGCCGCCTCAGCGCTCGGAACCCACCAGACCGCAAGCGCAACGATCGAAAACTGGAGCAGCGAGGCAACTGATGCGAGCCGTGTCTCGTCGGCAAACCGATTGGTAGCCCTGAACCCTACGTTGAAGAACTCGGTCATCGCATCGGCAAGCGTTGCGACCAAGAGCGCCACAAAGACAATTCGCGTATCGGTCTCAAGCCAGGCAACAGAAAGCAGCCCAAGCACAGCGACCAGGGCGCTCAGCAATAGTTTTGCCGTGAGCACTTCGCTCATCACTCGTGTCGCCTCTTGCGGTCGCACACCAATCTCGCGCAAGACATAGGGCGTGAAGCCGAAATTGGCGACAAGTGTCAGGAGCGTGGCCACCGAGAGCCACAGCATGACTTGACCGAAGGGTTCCGGGCCGAGCATGCGCGCCATCGCAACGAATGTCAGCAGCCCAAAGCCAAGCCTCAGGGCCGTGCTTGTTCCCATGAGAGCGACATTTCGAAGGACGGACATGGCGATGGCCTTGCCGGATCAGGCCGGAAGGCCGAGACCGGACAGCCGAAGCCTGACGTCAGCGGGCACAGCCTTGAAGAGTTGATCGATGAAACCGCCCTGGACCACAAAAGCGTCCGCGCTATCGCGGTCTATGGACGAGACCCGGAACAGCAAGCCATCGACAATGATGCCTTTCATTCCATAACGCATTTCCGCGATCTTCTTTTCAACCCCCCCAAGAGCAGTCTTGCTTCCGATCATCGTCCAATAGGTCACGGGCTCGTATCGCTGAGCGCCGAGCACTGTCTCGAGCCGTCGAATCGGCAGGACTCCAAACTGCGTCGTCAGCAGGTCCTTGCGGTTGGATCGAATCTGAAACCCCTGCGCCGGATAGCACACCTCGGGATAGTGCAGTTGCATGCTGTCGCGCTGATCTTCACCATAAGCGATCGATAACATCACGCGCGTTCCGGTTTGGGTATTGACGTAGGTGCGCGAAAGCGTCTGGCTGTAGAGGCGATTGATAAGTTGGGTCTGCTGGGGGTTCACTACGCCCGCAGAAGCGTTTCGGTCGACCGCCCAGTCACCGAAAGCGGTCGGGATCATGCTTTCGAGCTTGATCGGCTCTTCGTCGGCCAGCCGCAGGGTAGGCGTCAGAAGCCAGGCGATCAAGGCGCCAAGCGCCATGATGAGTGCAGCCAGGATTGCGCGGCGGGTGAGCCCCCTGGCGCTGGTACCGGTCATAGCGGTCATGGCGGCGCCTTTCATTGAGCAAGCCGTCCCTTGACACCAAATCGCAGTGCGGAGTCGGCGGCCATGATGAGCAGCAAGGCACTGATGAACAGGACCATGCCCGAGAAGCCATGCAGAAAGCCCTGTCCGGCCTCATCTCCGAAGTGGTAGGTAATGAGGGTGAGCACCATCACCCGGATAACGTTGGCGGTGAAGCTGATCGGAACGATGAGCACGGCGAGTGCAACGTTGCGCAGCACCGAGGCGTGGCGCACCACGTTGAGGTACAGCAGGCCGAGGGCCTCCAGCGTGAAGAGGGTATGCAAACCGGCACATGCGTCGGCAACGAGCAGTTGATATTGCCCAATCTGCAGCATCACTCCGGTTCGTGCGATGGGGTAACCGGCGGCGTAAAGAATCTGCTCTGCGACATAGCTCACCGCCATCTTCATTGGCCCGGTGAGCGTATCGACCACCACGCCCGGCAGCGGGATCATGAACAGCATGAAGAAAAGCGCAAACCAACAGAGGCGCAGGGCAGCCGGGCCCCGCAGCAGCAGCAGAATGCCTACGATCATCCACACCAGCGAGCCGATCTCGAAGAGCAGAATGCCCTGCGAACGCCCCAGCGCGTAGAGCAGCGAGCCGAATATCAACACGGGCCAGGCCGCAATCGGCCGGGATCCCGAATCGTCAAGCGCTTCGACCTGGGGCCATTTGCGCCACATGAGCCAGATCGAAAGAGCCAGCACGATAGGGCCATGCGCCTGTTCGTCGGTGGACCAGACGCCGCGGAACAGGTCCACAAAGCTCGGCACATACATGAAGGCCAGCCCCGCCAGCACGATGAGCCAGGGCGCGAGCTGGGCGCGGCTGGTGTCGGTGCCGGGGTGGGCGGTGGTGTTCATGGTGTTGGTGGTTGGCACGGGGCTTAGCGGTCGGTGAGCACGGAGCCGACGACGCTGGCGCCGGCCTGTTGCAGCATGTCGGCGTAGCTGCGCAAGAGACCGATGCGGCTGGTATTGCGCTGCGCGACCATGAGTGCGCCGCCGGCGCGCACCGCCACCGTCTGCCCGTCGGCAAACTGGCTGCCGGCGGGGGTGTCGATGAGGATCACGTCGTATTCGGCGCCGAGCTGTTGCAGCAGTTGCCCGAAGCTGGGGCGGGCGAGAAGCTCCTGCGGGTTGGGCGGCACGGTGCCGGCCGGCAGCACCGAGAGATCGCGCAGGGCGGGAACCCGCTGGATGATGTCCGGCGTGCCGCGGCCCGAGAGCGCTGCCGAGAGACCGGCGCGGTTTTCTACCCCGAACAGCAGGTGCTGGCGCGGGCTGCGCATGTCGGCGTCGACGACCAGGGTGCGCTCGCCAAGCTGCGAGAACACCACGCCGAGGTTGGCGGTGAGCCAGGAGCGGCCTTCGTGGCGGCCCGGGCTGGTGATGGCGAGGGCCTTGTGGGCGGTCTCGCTATCGAACCAGCGCAGCACGAGCTGGCTGCGCAGCGCGCGCAGGGCTTCGACCTGGGGCGCGAAGGGGTTGTAGGCCGCCACCACCTCTTCGGCCACCTTGCTTTCGCCGCGGCTGAGGTAGGGGTAGTCGAACTGGCGCGACAGGGCCTGTTCGATGTCGGCGTCGGTGATGAGGCCGAGCTGCTTGGCGGCATCGCCGAAGCGGATGCCCTTTTCGCGCTGCAGCCGCAGCACGCGCTCGGCGTCTTCGGCCTTGAGTTTGCCCGCATCGATGAGAATGGCGCCGATCGAGCGCTCTTGTACGGAATGGCGTTCGGCGAGGTCGACGACGCGTTGTATGGTGTTCATTGGAGGCTTACTCCAGTTTCTTTGTGACCAGCGGGTGTGGTGCTGGGGTGGGGGTATGCGGTGCGCCTTGCGCGGGACGTGGGCGCGCGGGATATCCGCGGCAAGGCGAGGTCTTGGGCGTGTGCTGTTGCCGGGGCGCCCGTGCTCACTGAGCGGCCGCACTGGATTCCGGCCTGCGCCGGAATGACGGATCCGGAGGCGGTGCCTGCCGAGCGGCTGCGCTGGATTCCGGCCTGCGCCGGAATGACGGATCCGGGGTACTGGCCTTCGCCCATTGCCGGTATCCGGGCAAGGGCGTGGGTCAGTGGGGTTTGCAGGTGGGTCGTCATGCGGAGCCGGGGATCACGCCGAGCACCGGCATGCCGGTGATCTGGGCGAGGTCTTCTTCGCCGCGCACGCGCTGGTCCATGAGCTCGAGCAGCAGCGCCGCGCCGAGCCCGAGCAGGCCACCGAGGAACACGGCCAGCACGGTGTTGAGCAGCACCTTGGGGCTGGAGGGTTCGAGCGGGGCGACGGCGGGGGTGAGGACGACGACGTTGGTCTGCTGGGTCTGGCTTTCGAGGTTGGTCTGGGCGAGGCGCTGGGTGACGAGGTCGTAGGCGCGCTGGGCGTTTTCGACGTCGCGCTGCAGCACGGCGATCTGGTCGCGCTCGGCCTTGAGGGCGAGGACGCGCTGCTTCTGGGCTTCGAGGGCGGCCTTGATCTCGGATTCGCGCTGTACGTTGACACGGCTGGTGGTGCCGAGCGAGCTCACCACGCGGCGCGTTTCGGCGGCGATGCGCTCGCGCAGGTTGGCGATTTCGGCATCGCTGCGGGCGATCTCGGGGTGGTTCTTGCCGAGGCGGCCGGCGAGCTGGTCGCGCTGGCCTTCCTGGCGCACGAGATCGGCCTTGAGGCTCTGGATGAGGCCGTTCTGCATGACCTCGGGCAGGTTGTCGGCGTTGCCGGATTGCGCCTGGCGCGAGCGGCTGTCCACCTTCTGCGCCTGAGCCACCGAGAGCTGGGTCGAGAGCTCGGCGAGGCGGGCGTTTTCAAGGTCGAGCCGGTCGTCGGTGGCGACGATGCCCTGCTTTTGCTGGTAGTCGGAGAGGCGCTTCTGCGCGGCTTCGAGGTCGGCGCGCAGGGTGGCGTTCTGGCCGTCAAACCACTTGGCATACTGCCGGGCGGGCTCGACCTTGAGCTCGAGGCTGGTGTCGATGTAGGCCTGGGCCCAGGCGTTGGCCACGGCTGCGGCAAACTGCGGGTCGGCGCCCTGGTAGCCGATGGTGAGCATGCTGCTCTCGCGCGAGGGTTGCACGTCGAGCTTCTTCATCAGCAGCTCGGCCAGCCATATCTTGATCGAGCCCTGGCCCTGTGTTGCTTCTTGCCATTGCTCCTGGATGACCGGCGACTGATCCATCTTGAGCAGGTCGACCACCCGCAGGGCGACGCGCGTGGAGTTGATGATGTCCACCTGGGTGGCCATGTAGCCGGGGATCATCTGCGCGGGCAGCATGCCGCCCATGAGCGGGTCGGCCGACTTGGCGTCGACCACCAGCGCGGTTTCGGCGGTGTATTGCTTGGGCAGCAGCAGGCTCACGGCCAGCGCGGTGCCCACCACCACCACGAGGGTGCCGAACACCACCCACAGGCGGGCGCGCAGGATGAGGAGGAATTGTTGAAAGGTCATGTGCGGTCCCGGCTCAGAACAGGCTTTCTTTGATGTAGATGACGTCGTCGGGCTTGAGGAGGTCATCCATCTTGGGTTCGATGACCTGGAGCTTGCCATCGGCGTCGCGACGATGGACCTGCAGGCCCTTGACGGTGCCACGCGCGGAGGTGCCGCCGCCGGTGGCGAGGCCCTGCATCACGCTCATGTTGCGCTCCAGGCGGAACGCGCCCGGGCGCTGCACTTCGCCGTAGATATAGAACACCGGGGCGCGATGGACGTAGATCACGTCGCCGCCGGAGAGTACTTCGTTGTCGGCGTCGCTGCCTGCGGCAAACAGCGTCGGCAGGTCGATCTCACGCCGCACGCTCTTGCCGTCGCGCACCCCGATGAGGACCACGGTGTCGGCCCCGGAAGCGGCGATGCCGCCGGCGGTGGCGAGCATGTCGGAGAGGCGGGTGTTGAAGGTTTCGAGCGGGTAGCGGCCGGGGCGGTTGACCTGGCCGAGCACCGCGATCTGGTTGCCGCGGATCTGCAAGGGCAGGATGTTGACCTGGGGCTTGAGCACGAAGCCGCCTTCGCGCAGCTTGCTGGCAACGGTCTGCTCGGCCTTGGCGATGGTCTGGCCGCCAAGCTCGACGTTGCCGATGAGCGGGAAGGTGACGGTGCCGTTTTCGGAGACGCGGGTCTCGGTGGTGAGATCCGGGTTCTGGAACACGGTAATGCGTACGATGTCGCCGGCGCCCAGCGCGTATTCGGCGTCTTGCGCTGCTGCGGGGCCGGCCAGGCCGAGCAGCACGAGCGCAGCGATGGCGCCAAGACGGGTGGAAAGCTGTTGAAAGAATCGTTTGATCATTGAGGCATTCACCTTCGTTGTGTTCTTCGGAGGGCGCGCTCGCGCCCGCCTGTTGGATCCCGGTCGGCCGGCGCTTACTTGAGGCCGGCCACCCCTTTCTCGATCGCGGTCTGGCTGGCTTCTTCGGCTGCAGCGGCGGCCGGGGTGATCGGCGCGGCAGGTGCATCCGAGTGAGCAGCGGCGGCGGGCGCCTCGACTGCGGGCGCAGCGGCGGGGTCGGCTACGAGCGGCGCGTCGGGCGCGGGCGCTGCGGGGTCGGTCGCCACCGCAGCCGGCTCGGCCGGCTTGGTGAACTCGCCCACGTATTCGATCTTGGCCGCGTCGCGCAGGCGCTTGATCTCGGCCTTGGCGAGCTCGGTACGGGCACGATTTTCAAGAAACTTTTCGATGAACGGCCGCGCCTGGTTTTCGTCGAGCGGCTGCTCGCGCGAGGCGGCAAGGAACATGACGATCACGCCCTCGGGGCCGCGCACCAGCGCGATCTGACCATCCTTCATCGCGGCAAAGCGCGGCAGGGCCTCGAGCGGGAGCTGTTCGGCGGGCTTCACGCCACCGCCGGCGGCAAACGGGATGTTCTGCGCGCGCAGCCAGTTGATGAGCTCGGGAAAATTGCGCGCCTGATCCACCTGGGCGCGCAGTTCGTCCTGGCGCTCGGCCGGCAGGCGGATGTTGAGCTCCTGCAGGTTGTAGATGCGACGCTTGGCGAAGAGGTCGGGGTGCTCGTCGTAGAACGTCTTGACCTCGGCGTCGGTCGGCTTGCCTGTCTGGGCGAGCGTCTGGTCGAGATAGGCGCGGGCGAGGATCTCGCGGCGCGAGGCTTCGATGAGCTGCAATACGCGGGGGTCGCGATCGAGCTTTTTCTCGTTGGCCTGCTGGACGAGCAGTTCCTGGTCGATCAGGCGCTCGAGAATGCCGGTCGAAGCCTGCTTGAGCTGATCCGGCTTGATGTTCGCGACCCGGGACAGCGCGCCATTGATCTGGTGCACCGAGATTTCCTCGGAATTCACCTTGGCGGCAACCTGAGTGGCGGGCTTCGTGCCGCCATCATCACCTCCGCACGCAGCGAGCAGAAGTGCTGCCGCGATTGCTGCCAGGCGGGAGTTGAAAAGTGACTTCGGCATGATCGACCTTATGTGTATTATTGGAATGAGCACGGCGGACATATGCCCGCACAAGAGTCGCAACGCTAGCGATGAATTGTTACGAGAAATCGAATTGAAACACAGCTAACGCTGCTCTGCAGCATCTTAGTGCCATTGTAATAATTCATTTCCCGGTCGCCTGCGACTTAGCTCACGCCCTCCAAGGTCTCGCCACCGACCAGGCCGCCGGCAAGCACCGGCGCCCTGGTCCGCCGCACAGCACTATCGTCGGGCGCTTCGACGGTAGGCTACCATCCCGAGCATGCCCAGCCCCGCGAGCATGTAGGCGTAGCTCTCGGGCTCGGGAACCATCGCCGCGTAGGATTCGAACGCGTACGAAGCGCCCACGCCACCGGAAGCAGGAAAGACCGGTGCGTAATGGTAGCTGCCCGCATCGAGGGTAACACTGGTGAGCGATGCGCTGGTCGTGGGCGAGAACAAGGCCCCGGAGAGCAAGGTGTTACCCGCATCGAACAGGCCGAAACCCAGGAACGGCAGGGTCGACGCGCCCTTGTAGGAGACGATCGAGGGTGCATCCAGCACGAACTCGAAAACGCCCGTGAATGCACTACTGCCAAAGAGAATCTCGGCGCCACTCTCAACGCTATCGTGAACGCCACCGAATGACGAAAAGACGGCGGCCTGGGCATTTGCCGAGACCACTAGAGCCGCAACCGCGAGCGCACGAACAACTGGTTTGATTTTCATGGCTGACCTCATGCTGTTTTTTGGGATGCTGCAGTACAGCAATAGCAAGAAGAGGGCCATCAATGCTCACGCCGCAAGCACGGCACATAGCGTGACGTATTTCGCGGCACCGCAGCATTTCAACCCCTGTTCCCGGCCCGACGCCACCCGTTTACGCCCGCTGGCGGTGCATCAAGTACCCCGCGGCACCATCGCGGTGCCAAGAGCCCGCCGGCCGCCCGCACCACGGCCATGCTGGTTCCCGCGCGCCTTTGGCAACGCCATAGGCCGCACTGGATACCGGCCTTCGCCGGTATGACGGGATTGAGCGTGGGGCTGGTGGGCTGGTGGGCTGGTGGGCTGGTGGGCTGGTGGGCTGGTGGGCTGGTGGGCTGGTGCGCCAGGGGTCGCGGGACTTGGCTGGATTTCAGCAGCGGCGCGGACCCGCACTGCGCAACAGCCCGCAGAACGCCGCCGCAAGCCACCCCCGCTCGTCATTCCGGCGCAGGCCGGAATCCAGAAACCACGCCCGGCACCGCCACACCCGCTGGCCGCCCGCACCACGGCCGTGCTGGTTCCCGCGCGCCTTCGGCAGCTCCAAAGGCCGCACTGGATACCGGCCTTCGCCGGCATGACGGGATTGGGCGTGGGGCTGGTGGGCGGATGCGGCCGGGGTCGCGGGGCTTGGCTGTATTTCAGCAGCGGCGCGGACCCGCACTGCACAGCAGCCCGCAGAACGCCGCCGCAAGCCGCCCCCGCTCGTCATTCCGGCGCAGGCCGGAATCCAGAAACCACGCCCGGCCCCGCCACACCCGCTGGCCGCCCGCACCACGGCCGTGCTGGTTCCGGTGCGCCTTCGGCAACGCCATAGGCCGTGCTGGTTCCCGCGCCCCTTTGGCAACGCCATAGGCCGCACTGGATACCGGCCTTCGCCGGAATGACGGGGTTGAGCGTGGTGGCTACCGGGAGGCCGCGCTGGCTGGCGGCGCAAGTCGGGAGCCGGAGGGACAGGGCACGGGGAAGCCCCTCACGCTCCGCAACCATGTGACCGTAGACGCAAAAAAGCGGGGCTTCCCCCGCTTTGCATGATGCTCAGCCGAGGCTGGATTACATGCGATTCATGCGACGACGAGCGGCCATGCCGATCATGCCGAGGCCGGCGAGCATGAGCGCGTAGGCCTCGGGTTCCGGCACGGCTGCGACACTGACTGCGAGCTCGACACCCTTCTTCTCGATGAAGGCGTAGCTCGGGCCGGTCTCGGTGTAGGAATAGGCAGCAAGGAGGTTCTCGATGCTTACGTTGGCCTTCTCAATGTTGCCGGCGTCGATCGACGAAAACGACGACCAGTTGTGAGTGGCAATCGAAAGGGGGGCGTTCATGATGCTGGTGTCGGCTTCGATCGCCGACGTCATGGTTGCCGACAGGGGCGCGAGCGACTTGACGCGCAGTTGGCCGCCAACGGCTACGCCCGCGCCGTCGCCAAAGTAGAAGTAGTCACCCTCTTCGACCAGGGTGAACGCGGTGAGCATGTAGCCAGGATCGGCGGTGATCTGGAATGCGAAGGTGGAGTTGGTGAAGTCGAAACCCGACGCGGTCTGGGCGGAGAAGCCCGGCGAACCCGAGGGCGCGAAGAAGAGGCTGTTGCCGACCAGGCTGGGGGTTCCGAAGAGACCGAGCGCTGCGTCGTCGTACGAGATGTCGAAACCGACACCGTCAAGCGTTTGAATGGCGGCGTTGGCACCGCTCGCCGCGAATGCTACGACAACCGCCGCGGCGAGTTTATTGATACGAACTGACATCGAAGACCTCCTGCTTATTATGGGATTGGCTGAGCAAGCATGAGCAATTTCCCTGCCAGCTTCACGAAAAAATGATGCGCCAACCAAAATTCTCAATGCGATCAAGGACCGCAGCGCAGCAATTCATGACGAGAGCTTTTTAACACGGCGCCTTGAAATGGTGCAACTGTAAAAAATTCCGACAGTCTTCAGGCGGAAGCTCGACGACGCAGCTTGAGCACACCGAGTGCGGCAAGTGCAAGCAGCGCGGTGGAGGGTTCGGGAACGCTGTTGTTCGGCAGGGGTGCCGGCACCAGCATGACGGCGAGATCGACACTTGTCGTGCTGATGTATGAGAAATTGGGTCCGCTGACCGCCAGCGCCTGCATCAGCAGCGAGAGATCGACGTCGGCCGCCGTTACCGGGGTGAAGGCGAGCTCGGCCAGCGAGGACCACTCTTTGGTCGTGAAATTGAAAGGTGCGTTGGCGATGAACGCCCCCGTGGGTGTCAGCACGGCCGATTCGGTGCTGCCTCCCAGGTCGACGTCGAGCGCCCCGCTCGCGGCCACCGAGGCGGAACCAAAGTAGTAGTAGCTGCCGCCCGCCGCCAGGCTGAAGCCGGCGATGGCATAGCCGGGGTCGGCGGTAAAGCTGAAGCTCGCCGCGGCGGCAGTGCTCGACGGGCCGGTGGAATTCGCGGAGAGCCCCGGACTGCCTGCCGGGGTCAGGGTCAGGACATTGCCGACAAGGCTTGTGGGGCCGGCCCCGAGCACGCCCAGCGCGGCGTTGTCGTAACTGATCTGAAATCCGACGCCGTCGATATTGACCGGTGCGGCCTGCGCCGCGCTTGCGAGGAGGGCGGCGCTGGCGGCGAGAAACAGATTGCGGAGGGTACCGAGCTTGTTGACCATGTTGGACCTGTTATTGTTGGGATATCGATGAGCCGCGAAATCGCGACCTTGCGCACGCAGCCTAACCTGCCCGCGCAGGCGGCAGACGTGCAAAATTTCCGCCCCGCCGTCAGTTTGACAATTTTTTACTGCGACGCATCAAAACAAGTGTAAATCGCCCCCCTCCCGGGACGGCGGCCGTCAGAACGTAAAGCTGGCCGAGACGCTCGCAGAATCGGCGTCGTAGCCGCTGCTGGTCGCCGAGGCGCTGCGCAACTGATGCTGCAGCGAGAGATACAGGCTCAGCGATCGCATCGGCTGGTAGCCGAGGTTCAGCCCGAAGCGGCGGGTGATGTCGCTGCGGTCGCCAAACGACCCCGCGAGCAGGCCCGGGTCGCCGCCATAGTCGCGGCGCCGCCATTCGACGACCGCTCCGAGCTGGGTCTTGTCGGTGATCTGCCAACGCGGTGACAGCGAGAGAGCCTCGGTGACCACGAAATTGTCGACCAGATCTTCCTGGGCGCCGATTTCCCGACGGAACACCGCACTGATGAAGGTCTTGCCGCTCACCGCCCAGTCGGCGGCGATCCGCCCGGTCAGACCGGAGAAATCGCGGTTGGAGGTGAAGTCGTAGCTGCGGCGGGTCTGCCCGATGTAGCCCGAAAGTCGAGTTGCCCCGGTCACACGCCAGTCGGCCTCGACCCGCAGATCGGTCTGGCTGTATTCACGATCGCTCAGCAGCGTGGCGGTGCGACGTGGATACACGCCCTGGGTGCTGGCCAACTTGAGGGCGATTCGGTTGCCGCTCTTGGGCTGGTAGGTCAGCCGTACATCGGCGACATCGGCGTCGTACTCGGAGCCCGGACGCGTGCCGTTGCTGTATCGGCTGCGAATTCGGGCATAACCGGCACCGACCGCCCAACTGGGGTGGTACCAGTAGTTTGCCGAGGCTTCGGCGCGCCGGTAGATATTGATGCTCTGATCCTGCCCGCCGTAGTCGTCGAAACCCGAGAGCTGCTCGCTGCGGCTGAAACCGAGCTTGCCGCTCCAGCGGTCGCCCAGCACCCAGTTCCAGCCGAGGTCGGCATTGGTGCCGGTGTAGTCGAGCTGGTCGTTGCTGGCGTAGGCGTTGTGGTTGATGTCGACCGAGGCGGCCAGGCCCTGCCGCCCGTAGTCGCGACCGAAGCGCAGGCCGAGGCCGGTGCTGCTCACGGTATCGCTGCGCTCGCCGCTGGTGGGCTCGACACCATCGCCGAGCCGATAGAGGTTGCTGTCGTAGTAGAAGCTCTGCGAGACAACAACGTTGAGGGCATCGGCATCGTCGGCACGCACCGGGCCGGCTGCCACAAGGACCGGTACGAGAATTGCCAGTGGCAGCAGGGGCGTTCGCTTGTTCATGGGCGCAGATTTTAACGTAATGAATGTGTCACCGGCTTACCGCAGGATGACAGGGAGGCTTCAGCTAAGAAAGCCCTCGGTTTAGGCGCAAAATCTCACGTCGACTCGGGATTACGTGATCGACATGCCCTAGCTTAGCCGCTATGCTGCGTAGCAATAACAACTATTTACCTTCGATTGACGTAAAAATCATGTTTGCTGCGCTGGACAAACATCCGGGCTTTTTCCGCACCAGTTTTACGCTCACCGGCTTCGTCGAGTCCTTTCTCGACCCGCTGGTGATCATCGCCGTGCTGTTTGGCTGTGCACTCGCCTGCGGCGAGCCGCTCAGGGCGCCCTACATCATCCTCGGCCTGCTGTCCTTTTCGCTGACCTTTCCCGGCAACATCCATTTTCACGAACAACTGCGGCGCATGGTGCGCAAGACCATTACCAACTGGCTGCTGTTCGTGGCGATTCTCGGCGGCTTCGGCTACGCCAGCGGCTATCTGAGATTTTTCCCGCAGCAGGTGCTGATTTTCTGGGCGACGGTGACGCCGCTGGCACTGATCGGCGGGCACCTGCTGGCCCGTGCGGTCCTGCCAAAAGTGATCGCCATCGGCAACAACCAGCGCCTCGCGGTGGTAGCGGGGCTCAACGACATGGGCCTGGGCGTTGCCGAGCAGTTCGTCGCCAACCCTTACCTGGGCACCCGCTTTCTCGGCTTCTTCGACGACCGCAGTCGCGACCGCCTGCCCGACTCGGGCAAGCTGCCGATGCTCGGCGGCCTCAACCAGATCGCCGAATACGTCAAGCAGCACCACGTCGAGGCGATCTATCTTGCGCTTCCGATGGCGACCCAGCCGCGCATCCTGCGTTTGCTCGACGACCTCAAGGACACCACCGCATCGATCTACTTCGTGCCCGACATCTTCGTCACCGACCTGATCCAGGGCCGTATGGACAACGTCGGCGGAATGCCTGTGGTGGCGGTGTGCGAGACCCCCTTTACCGGGCTCAACGGCGTCGCCAAGCGCCTCTCGGACATCGTGCTCTCGATTCTCATCATTCTTCTGATCTCGCCGATCATGCTGGCGGTGGCGGCGGGCGTGAAACTCTCCTCGCCGGGGCCGATCATCTTCAAGCAGCGCCGCTATGGCCTCGACGGCAAGGAAATCGTGGTCTACAAGTTCCGCTCGATGACGACCTGCGACGACGGCGCGGTGGTCAAGCAGGCATCCCGCGACGATCAGCGGATCACCCGCTTCGGCGCCTTCATCCGCCGCACCTCGCTCGACGAACTGCCGCAGTTCTTCAACGTGCTGCAGGGGCGGATGAGCATTGTCGGCCCGCGCCCGCATGCTGTGGCGCACAACGAGACCTATCGCAAGCTGGTGAAGGGCTACATGGTGCGCCACAAGGTCAAGCCGGGGATCACCGGCTGGGCCCAGGTGAACGGCTATCGCGGCGAAACCGAAACGATCGAGAAGATGGAAAAGCGCATCGAGTTCGATCTGGAATACCTGCGCAACTGGTCGCTCGGCATGGATGTGTGGATCATCATCAAGACCGCCGTGCTGGTGATCAGGGATCGCCATGCGTATTGAAGCCGGCGCCGTCGCCGCCCTGCTCTCGCTGCTGCTTGCGGCAAGCGCGACGGCAGGCGAAGACAGCAGCGCGGCGTACCGCTTGTCTCCCGGCGTGGCCCAGGACAGCCAGTTGCGGCTCGATCCAAGCTGGCAACTCACCCCGCCAGCGGCACGCAACCCCCTCATCGAGTCGCGCCCCTTCGCCGACGCGATTGCCGTCGCCGCCGGCGACGCAGGCATCGAGCCGGCATTGCTGCATGCGGTGGTGCGAATCGAATCGGACTACCGGCTGGACGCGGTGTCTTCCGCCGGTGCGGTGGGACTCGGCCAGCTCATGCCGGGGACGGCACGTCGCTACGGCGTCGAACGACTCGACGTTGCCGGCCCCAACCTGCGCGCCGCGGCGCGCCACCTGAGCTTCCTCAGCGACCGCTACAAGGGCGAGCTGCCGTTGGTGCTGGCTGCATACAACGCGGGCGAAGGCGCGGTCGACCGCTTCGGCGGCATTCCACCCTACCCCGAGACCCAGGCATACGTCCCCCGCGTGCTCGCCGAGTACGAGCTACTCAAAGCCGCCACCCGCCCCGCGACCCGTCCCTGGCAGTTGCAAGCCGAACGCCTCGCTGCCTTTCGGGCTGAGTAGGCAAGCCAAGGCCGGGAGCGTTTTCTTCATCCGGCACTCCCAGCACCGCGCCCAATCCCGTCATACCGGCGCAGGCCGGTATCCAGTGCGGCGATCGAGGCCGCCCAGCGCTTTCCCGCTCCCGCAGGCGCCGGCAAACCCCACCGGCTCGTGCTCTCAAGAAGCG
The DNA here is from genome assembly GCA_024235595.1 of Zoogloeaceae bacterium. Taxonomy (GTDB): domain Bacteria; phylum Pseudomonadota; class Gammaproteobacteria; order Burkholderiales; family Rhodocyclaceae; genus Cognatazoarcus. Next base: position 25,155 of record JACKMC010000018.1, read on the forward strand.
TGCTTTCCTGGATTCCGGCCTGCGCCGGAATGACGAGCGGCAGGGGCTTGCGGCGGCGTTTTTCCGGGCTGCTGCACAGTGCCACTCGGCGCCGTCGTTGAAGTCAAGCCAGGTCCCGCGAGCCCGGCACCCCCAGCACCGCGCCCAATCCCGTCATACCGGCGCAGGCCGGTATCCAGTGCGGCGCGGCCGGCCCACTGACGGCGACACATCACCAGAACTGCCAGTTGCCGCTCGAGATCACCCACAGCCCGAGGATGAAATTGGTAAGGCCGTGGGCGAGAATCGGCCACCACAGGTTGCCACTGCGACGATAGAGCCAACCGTAGGCGAGCCCGGCCAGCAGACCGGCGAACCAGAGAGAGTGTTCGAGGCCGAACACCAGAGAGCTGACGAACAGCGCGCGCAGCCCTACCGCGGCGGGGGAAATCCGCCGGAAATCGGCTTTCTGCAGCCAGCGCATGATGAAGCTGCGCCAGAACAGCTCTTCCATGACCGGCACCACCGCTGCCGCACCGAACACCCTCACCACCAGCCAGGGCCAGTCGAGCCGGCCGGCGACGTCGAGCGGTGCGCCGGCCTCGGGCTGGCCCAACGAAAGCAGCGGAAGGTCGAGATTGATCCACAGGACAAAGACCAGCACACCGCATATCACGGCCGCGAGCAGATTGCGGGCAATCGACACAGGACCTTCGGCGAGTTCGTGGTAGTGTCTCCACAACAGGGCAAGGGCGAGCATCACCGAGCCGATTTGCGCGGCATACAGCCAACGGGCGCTCCCTTCGGGCAACAAGGGCTCGAGCAGCGGACGCAAACCGAGGAAGAGCATGTAGAGGGCAAACGGCACGGATCGGGCGAGCCCCGGCCTGCCGTCGAACAGCGTTCCATTCATTGCTTCACTCGTCATGACCCAGTCACGCTCCCCTGCCTATTCATCGTTCATCAAGACCTTGCGGATTTTCGCCCGTAGCGGTGCTGATCGACTGTGCATTCTGGCCGCACGGCGCCCACGTCACGGCCTTTTTATCGCCCTGCTGGCGGCCTGCGCGCATACCCACGCAGCATTGCCGCCCGAAGTGGCCGCCGAGCTTGCCAAGGCGCGACTGCCCGAAGACAGCGTCTCGATCTGGGTACAACCGGTGGAGGGCGGCCAGCCCTCACTTGCGCTCAATGCCGACGTGCCGATGAACCCCGCTTCGGTGATGAAGCTGGTGACCACCTTTGCGGCGCTGGACATGCTCGGCCCGGCCTACACCTGGCGCACCCGCTTTGCCGCCGACCGCTCGCCCCGCAACGGCGTGCTCGAGGGCAACCTCTACGTCATCGGCGGCGGCGACCCGGTGCTTGGCTACGACCGTCTCTGGCGGGTGTTGCGCCAGTTGCGGGACCTCGGGCTCAGCGAGATCCGCGGCGACATCGTCCTCGACCGCAGCGCCTGGCGCCTGCCGCCCTTCGATCCCGGCGCCTTCGACGGCAAGCCGATGCGCCCCTACAACGCAGGCGCCGATGCGCTGCTGCTCAACTTCAACGCCCTGCGACTCACCCTGGTGCCTGCCGAAGAGGGCGGCGCACCGCGCCTCACCTCCGATCCGCCGATTGCCGGCCTGGTGGTGGACAACGCGCTGCGCACCGAGCGCGGCCCGTGCGGCGACTGGGACGACCGCCTCGACGCAGAACTCACGCCCGACGGCGCAACGAATCGGCTGGTGGTTCGCGGTGCATGGCGCGACAGTTGCGGCCGCCGCGACTGGCATGTGGTGCCGCTCAACGCCACCGCCTACGATGCAGGCCTGATCGAGGCATTATGGCGCGAACTCGGCGGCAAGCTGGCCGGCCGGGCTACCGACGGCGTCGCGCCGAGCGGCACGGTCACCCTGCTCGAAGAGGCCTCGCCGCCGCTTGGCGACGTGGTTCGCGACATGAACAAGTGGTCCAACAACGTGCAGGCCCGCCATCTGCTCGCCACCATCGGTGCGGCCGCAGGCGGCACACCCGATGCGGTGAGCGCCGGCACGCAGACCGTCAGACTTCGCCTTGCGACCATGGGCGTAGGCGTGGACGGACTGGAGATCGAGAACGGCTCGGGCCTTTCGCGCATCGAGCGCATCAGCGCACACAGCCTCGGACAGTTGCTCGAGGCGGCGTGGCGGCAACCGTGGATGCCGGAGTTCATCTCCTCGATGGCAATGGCCGGAGTCGACGGAACCGCACGCAGACGCCTGCGCGACAGCCCGGCGCGAGGCTTTGCGCACATCAAGACCGGCACCCTCAATGGCGCCCGCGCGATGGCGGGTTACGTCCTCGACAGCAACGGCCGGCGCCATGTCGTGGCCATGCTGGTGAACCACCCGAACGCGTGGGCGAGCCGCAACGCCCAGGACGCACTGCTCGAATGGGTCTGGGTGGCCAACAACACCGCGACCCCCGCCACGACGCTCACCCGGGCACCATCGCAGGCCCGCTAGCGCCCGACCACGTTGGGGCGGCCTGATTGCATTGCAGCACGGCGAACGCGGGTTCGATGGCTTGATGGCCTGGCTCGGCGCGTTGCGGAGTGAGGAGCGTGGGTTTCTGGATTCCGGCCTGCGCCGGAATGACGAACGGATGGGGCTCGCGGACGGCGATAGCGGTGGGTGGCGGCAGTGCGGGTTTGCGGGCGCTGCAGCGGCACCGCGCCCCAGCCCGTGGTGTCGCCACTGCGGCCAGCAGCAGGCCCCGGCGTTTCGCCCTCGCACTGGCACCGCCGCCTGCCCCGCGCGACCGGCACTGCAGCGAAGACGGGGCACGAGCGTTTCAGCCCGTCATACCGGCGCAGGCCGGTATCCAGTGCGGCGGATGGCGGAGCGGGACGCATCGATCGCAGACACGGCAAGCGGCGGTGCGGGGGTAAAATCCTGCTGTTTTCCTCTGGACCGCCCCAATGCCGCACTTTCTGACTGCAGCCCTCTACAAGTTCGTTGCCTTGCCCGACTTCCGCCAGATGCAGGCGCCGCTGCTGGCCCGCTGCCAGGAAGCGGAGGTGAAGGGCACGCTGTTGCTGGCCGAGGAAGGGATCAACGGAACGATTGCCGGATCTGTGGACGGCATCGAGGCGGTGCTGGACTATCTGCGCAGCGACCCGCGACTGGCTGACCTGGAGCACAAGCGCTCGTATTCGGAGGCGCCGCCCTTCCAGCGCATGAAGGTGCGGCTCAAGCGCGAGATCGTGACACTGGGCGTGCCGGGCGTGTCGCCCACGCAGATGGCGGGCGAGTATGTGAAGCCGCACGAATGGAACCGCTTGATCGAGGATCCCGAGGTGGTCGTGGTGGATTGCCGCAACGACTACGAAGTGGCGATCGGCAGCTTTGCGGGGGCGGTGAATCCGCATACCCGGAGCTTTTCGGAGCTGCCCGCATGGGTGGACCGGGAGTCCGCGCCGGGTGGCCTGCTGGCGGGCAAGCCCAGGGTGGCGATGTTCTGCACCGGAGGCATTCGCTGCGAGAAGTCCACCGCGCTGATGCGCATGAAGGGCTTCGACGAGGTGTATCACCTCGAGGGCGGCATCCTCAAGTATCTGGAGACCGTGCCCGAGGCAGCGAGCAGTTGGCAAGGCGAGTGCTTCGTGTTCGACGAGCGGGTGTCGGTGGGCCATGCGCTGGTGCCGGGCGACTACGCGCTGTGCCTCGCCTGCGGCCATCCGGTGAGCGCGGACGAGCGCGCGAACGCGCTCTTCGAGCACGGAGTGAGCTGCCCGCACTGCCACCCCGACACCTCCGAGGCGCGCCGTGCCGAGCTTCGCCAGCGACGACGCCAGCAGGCGCTTGCGGCGGCCCACGGAGCGGGCGCCGACGCGTGAGCGCTGCCGAGGCGCCCATGCTGTATTCGTTCCGCCGCTGCCCGTATGCGATGCGGGCGCGGCTGGCGATCGCCGTGAGCGGCGTGCAGGTCACGCTTCGCGAAGTGGTGCTCAGGGACAAGCCCGCTGCGCTGCGCGAGGCTTCGGCCAAGGCCACGGTGCCGGTGCTGGTTCTTGCCGATGGCACGGTGATCGACGAGAGCCTGGAGATCATGCTGTGGGCACTCGGGCAGAACGACCCCGCGGGCTGGCTGACGCCGGATTCGGGTTCGCTGCCGGACATGCTGGCCCTCATCGGCCACAACGATGCGCCCGGCGAGGGCGGCTTCAAGCATCATCTCGATCGCTACAAGTACCCGCAACGTTATCCCGGAACTCAGCCGCTCGCCCACCGCGCCGAGGCGAGCCGCTTCCTGCTCGGGCTCGACGCACGCCTGCAGCGCACGGCGAACCTGTTCGGCAACCGCACGTCGCTTGCCGACATGGCCATCGCGCCATTCGTGAGGCAGTTTGCCGGCACCGATGCGCAGTGGTTCGCGACCCAGAAGTGGCCCGGCCTGAGCGGCTGGCTGTCGCGTTTTACCGAATCGCCGCTGTTCTCGCGTTGCATGCACAAGTACGCTGCGTGGCAGCCGGACAAGCCGCCGCAGCGCTTTCCCGCCGACTGAAGCGGGCGAGGCGCTGCGCGCCGCGGCGACGTAGAATGAACGGCTCGCCGCGGCAGGCGCAGGCCAGGCCGTGGCTCATCACCGAAAGGCGGTGCGCAATGACACGAAGAAAAAGCTCGCCGGCAACGCAGCCGGCACCCGGCAAGGAGACCTTTCCGCTCTCGCTGCGACGGGTGGCGATCGACACCTACCGCGAGAACGTGGCCTATCTGCACCGCGAGTGCGCAGTCTATCGCGCCGAGGGTTTCCAGGCGCTCTCCAAGGTGGAGGTCCGTGCCAACGGTCAGCGGGTGCTGGCCACGCTCAACGTGGTGGACGATGCGCAGATCGTCGGCTGCGGCGAGGTGGGACTCTCGGAAGACGCCTTCGCCCTGCTGGCCCTGCCCGACGGCCATCCCGCGCGGATTTCGCAGGCACAGCCCGCCTCCTCCATCCCCGCCCTGCATCGCAAGATGGCGGGCGAGCGGCTGGGCCGCGAGGATTTCGTCGCGGTCATGCGCGACATCGCCGAGCTGCGCTATTCGAAGATCGAGCTCACCGCCTTCGTGGTGGCCTGCAGCCAGGGCGAGCTGGATCGCGAGGAGGTGTATTACCTCACCGATGCGATGGCCTCGGTGGGGCAGCGGCTGGACTGGCACGAGCAGCCGGTGGTGGACAAGCACTGCATCGGCGGCATTCCGGGCAACCGCACCTCGATGCTGGTGGTGCCGATCGTCGCGGCCCATGGCATGCTTTGCCCCAAGACCTCCTCGCGCGCCATCACCTCGCCGGCCGGCACCGCCGACACCATGGAGGTGCTGGCCAATGTGGAGCTGCCGATGCAGCATCTCGCCGAGATGGTGCGCAGCCACCGCGGTTGCCTCGCCTGGGGCGGCACCGCCGCGCTCTCGCCCGCCGACGACGTGCTGATTTCGGTGGAGCGCCCGTTGTCGATCGACTCGCCCGGGCAGATGGTGGCCTCGATTCTCTCCAAGAAGATCGCCGCCGGCTCCACCCACCTGGTGCTCGACATCCCGGTGGGCCCCACCGCCAAGGTGCGCTCGATGCCCGAGGCGCAGCGGCTGCGCAAGCTTTTCCAGTTCGTGGCGAGCCAGTGCAACCTGACCATCGACGTGGTGATCACCGACGGGCGCCAGCCCATCGGCAACGGCATCGGCCCGGTGCTCGAAGCGCGCGACGTGATGCGGGTGCTCGAGAACGACCCCGCGGCACCGAACGACCTGCGCCAGAAGGCCTTGCGACTTGCCGGGCGGATGCTGGAGTTCGATCCGGATGTACGCGGTGGCGACGGCTTCGCGATTGCCCGTGACATTCTCGAATCGGGCCGGGCGCTCGCCAAGATGGACGACATCGTGCGCGCCCAGGGGGCAAAGCCCTTCGATCGCAACGCGCCCGAACTCGCCCGCCTGAGCTTCGAGGTCAAGTCGCAGCGCGGCGGCACCGTGACGGCCATCGACAACCAGCGGCTCGCGCGCATCGCGCGGCTTGCGGGGGCGCCAAAGGTCAAGGGCGCCGGGGTGGATCTGCTCCACAAGCTCGGCGACACCGTGAAGTCGGGCGCGCCGCTGTACCGGGTCTATGCCGACTACGCATCCGATCTCGAGTTCGCACGCCACGCCTGCGCCGAGGCCAGCGGCTACGCGATCGGCGGCGCCGAAGACCTGGCCCATGTATTCGTGGAGTTCTGATGAAGCCGACCCTGCTGTACTTCGAGGATGAACGTGACGCGGCGCTGCGCCTGGCCGAGGCGACGGCTTTCAATGCGGCGCCAGTGGCGCGCCACCGCTTTCCGGATCAGGAGCTCAGGCTCAGGCTCCCGCCGAACCTGCCCGCCCAGGTAGTGATATTCCGCAGCCTTCACCAGCCGAACGAAAAGCTTGTGGAACTGCTGCTGGTCGCGCGCACTGCGCGCGAGCTCGGCGCGCGACGGCTCACCCTGGTGAGCCCCTACCTTGCCTACATGCGCCAGGACATCGCCTTCAACCCCGGCGAAGTCGTGAGCCAGCGGGTGGTGGGCGCCTTCCTCGCCGAGCTCTTCGACGATCTCGTCACCGTCGACCCGCATCTGCACCGCATTCACGCACTGGACGAAGCAATACCGCTCGCAAATGCGGTGGCGCTTTCGGGCGCGCCGATGCTCGCCGCGCTGATCGCCGGGCGACGGAAGAATCCGCTGCTGGTGGGTCCCGACGCCGAGTCGGCGCAATGGGTGGCGCAGGCGGCCGAAGTGCATGGCTGGGACCGCGGCGTATGCAGCAAGCTGCGCCACGGCGACCGCGAAGTGGAAGTCGCCCTGCCGGCCGGGCTCGCGGTGCAGGGCCGGCAGGTGGTGCTGGTCGACGATGTGGCGAGCTCCGGCCACACCCTGGCGCGCGCCGCCGAAGCCCTGCTGACGGCCGGAGCCGCCTCGGTGGACGTGGCCGTGACTCACGCGCTGTTCGCCGGCGACGCGCTCGAGACGGTGCGCCGCGCCGGCGTGGGCGAGGTGTGGAGCACCGACTGCGTCCCCCATCCCTCGAACGCCCTGCCGGTGGCACCCATGCTCGCCGAGGCACTGGAGACGATAGGCGTAGCGGAGAAAACACTCCCCGGCGATTGAGCCGCCGATGTTCGCCTGCCGGACCACCTCAAGCGAGCGTCAGGCTGCGCACGGCGATGCACCTGCAGTCGCCGCACTGGCTACCGGCCTGCGCCGGCACGACGGGCTGTGGCGCGGTGCCCTTGCAGTGCCCGCAAACCAGCAGGGCCGCCGCCCATCACCGCGGCCCGCGAGCACCACCCGATCGTCATCACAACGCAGTCCCTCCAGAATGGAGCGGCTCAGCGCTCCCGCCATGCCCGGTCGAAGCTGGCGATGATCGGGTGCAGAATGTAGTCAACAAAGCTGCGCTCGCCGGTGCGCACGAATACCTCCGACATCATGCCGGGCACCACGCGCTGACCACCGAGCCGAGCCAGTTGTGCCTCGGGCACCTCGATACGCGTCAGGAAGTAGGCTTGCCCGGTGCGCGGATCTTCGACCGCATCGGCGGACAGGTAGGTGACCTTGCCGTCGAGTTCGGGAAGGGTCCGCTGATCGAAGGCGGAGAGCTTGATGCCGGCGTCGAGCCCGACCCTGACCCGGTCGACATCCTGCGGGCGTACCCTGGCCTCGACGATGAGGCGGTCGTCCGCAGGCACCAGCTCGAGCAGCAGCTCGCCCGGCGCCACCACCCCGCCCTCGGTATGCACCCGCAGATCGGTAACCGTTCCGTCGACCGGGGCGCGCAGTTCGGTCTGCTCCAGCACGAAGCGGGCGGCCTCCATGCGCTCACGGTAGTCGAAGATTTCGGTTTGCACCTTGCGCAACTCTTCGGTGACATCCTCGTGAAAACTCTTGCGGATCTGGAACTTCTGCAGCTCACGCTCACCCACGGCCGAGCGCGCCGCTGCTATATCCGATACATGCTCCGCCCGTTCTCCTTCGATGCGCGAAATCTCGCGCTCGAGGTTGCGATACTTGGTCTTCTCGACCATGCCCTTGCTGAGCAGATCGGTCAATCCGTCGAGTTCGGTACGCAGGCTGGCAAGCTGCGCCTCCTTGGCCGCCTGCTGACCGGCGATACCCGCGATTTCACTGCGCTTGGCCGCCATCTGCTTATCGAGGATACTCAGCTGCCCGACCAGCGAGGCGCGCCGGGCACGGAATTGCGATTCCTGGCCGTCGATCATCTCGGCCACGGTGGGGTCGTTTCGCCGGGCGAGGATCTCGGTGGGCCAGTCGATTGCTGCCGCACGATCGCGTTCGGCCACAAGTCTTGCCTGCAATACCAGCGCGGCGTCGTACTGGGCCTGTAGCACGCCCTGCGATGCTCCTGCGCGCGTTTCGTCGAGCCGAATCAGCACCTCGCCGGCCTTCACCCGGCTGCCATCGCGCACCAGTATCTCCTTGATCACGCCGCCTTCCTGGTGCTGGATACGCTTGCGGCTGCTATCGACCTTGACGGTACCCGCGGCGACTACTGCGCTCGACAGCGGGACCAGCCACGACCACAGCAAGGCGACCCCGAAGGTGAGCGCCAGCACGATGAGGCCGATGCGCTGCCAGCGCTGGATGCCGGCATCGGCGTCCGCCTCGCCGATGATCATGCCCTTGAGCGGTTTGCTCGCCACGGCTTCAGACATTGCCCACTCCTGACACTTCCACCGCCGGCCGCGCGACGACCCTGCGGGTGATCTGAGGCATGACTTCGGCCGTCGGGCCAAGGCCGGTGATTTTCCCGCGCTGGATCACCATCAACTGATCGGTTCCGCCGAGGACGGCCGGACGGTGGGCGATGACGATGACGGTGCGGCCCGCGGCGCGCAAGGCATCCATTGCCTGTCGTACGGCGGTTTCGCCTTCGGCATCGAGGTTGGAGGTCGGCTCGTCCAGCACGATCAGTGGCGGGCGCCCATAGAAGGCGCGTGCCAGGCCGATCCGCTGCCGCTGGCCTCCGGAGAGGCTGAAGGCGCCCGGTCCGATTTCGGTGTCGTAGCCCTTGGGCAGTTCGAGAATGACCTGATGGGAGCCGGCCAGTTGCGCGGCATCGACGACCTTAGCGGCGTCGATTTCGCCAAAACGTGCGATGTTCTCGGCCACCGTGCCGGGAAACAGCTCGATGTCCTGGGGCAGATAGCCGATATGCGGCCCGACGTCCTCGCGCTGCCAGTCGCTGATGCTCACACCATCGAGCCGGACCACCCCCATCATGGGTCGCCACACGCCGACCGCGAGCCGCACAAGCGAGGATTTGCCTGCGGCGCTCGGCCCGGTAATGCCCAGGCAGGTTCCGGCATCGAGCCGGAAATTCAGGTCTCGCACCGTCACCCGCCGTGCGTCGGGCGGTCCACCTGCGACCCCCTCGAATACGAGTGCCCCGGTAGGTGCCGGGAGCGGCATCGCCTGCTCATCCTGCGCACGTACCCCGAACTCGGCGGATAGGCGCTGATGCGCCTGGCGCGCATGCAGAAAGCCGCGCCATCCACCAATTGCCGCCTCCACCGGCGCCAGCCCGCGGCCCATGATGATCGAGGCGGCGATCATCACCCCGGCGGTGGTCTGCTCCTGGATGACGAGCCACGCACCAATGCCAAGGATTGCGATCTGCAGCATGAATCGGGTGGCCTTGGCGATTGCCGCGACATTGGCGCCACGGTCGCTGGCCACGCCCTGCAGACCCATCCCCAGGTCGTGCCTCTTGCGCCAGATTGCGGCGAGGCCCGGCAGCATGCCCATGGCCCGCACTGCCTCGGCGTTTCGTGCGCTGAGTTCTGCAAAACGGGTACTGGCGGCGAGTTCGGAAGCCGCTTCGCTCAGTGGCGCCCGGGTGCTTCGCTCATTCCACAGGCCAAGCGCGAAAAGTACCAGGGCACCGAACAGCGCGACATGACCGAGCATCGGATGCAGCAGATAGACGAGCGCTACGTAGACGGGAATCCACGGTGCATCGAGCAGGCTGAGGATCTGGGCACTGGTGAGAAAACCTCGCAAGGTGTCGACATCGCGCAGCGCCTGCCCATTGTGTCCGGCGGACAAGGTGTGACTGAACACCTGGCCCGAGAGCCTTGCATCGAAACTCGCGCCGAGTCGCACCAGCATCCGCGAACGCACCACCTCGAGCGCCGCGAGGGTAAGCAGGCATGCGGCCGCGAACAAGGTCAGGAAGAGCAGGGTCGCTTCACTGCGCGAGGCGAGCACCCGATCGTAGACCTGCAGCATGTAGATCGACGAGGTCAGCATCAACAGATTGATGAAGAAGCTGAAAAATGTGATCCGCCACAAGGTCGCCCGGGCGCCTTCCATGGCGCGTCGGAAAGGCGTTTCAATCGGGGCGGTCTTGCCGGCAGCCATGCGTTATTCCTGTGATGCGGGACCCTTGGCGGGACCCGGTTTCAAGCGTGGGACGCCCTTCCGACGCCCCGCAGGAATCAGGCGGCCATGCTCCTGCGCCGCGAGCGCCCCACACCCGCGACAAACAACACAGCACTGAGCAAGGCCAGCGTGCCCGGCTCGGGCACCGTGACGACATCCCGCTCGCCAATTACCGCGAACGAGAAATCAGGGGCAGCTTCGCTCCACGCCTCGTCATCAGCGGCGCGATACGAACCAACGCCGTCGCCAACTGCGCTGGCGAGCCAGCGCCAGTCCTCGAGTTCGTTGCTGATGGCCAGCAGATAGGTTCCGGCCCCCAGGGACAGCGGCGCAGCAAGGTCGATTGAAAACGCGGAAATGCCGTCGCCCGCGCTATCCGCAAGCCCCGTGGCCGAGCCGGAAACCGCACCCATACAGGTCGAGAGGCCGAGAGAATCGCCACATTCAAAAATCGGCGCCGCCGCCGCAGCGGCCGAGTCGAACAGCCGCACCACGAATCCCGTAGCGTCTGCAGAAGTGCCCCACCACTGCAGTGTGTTGACCGTACTGTTTCCGGCCAGGCTGAAAGCATCTCCGTTCTGCAGACCTACCGTAACACTCGTCGAGAATGACAGACCAGCGTCTTCGGGTGCCTGTGAAGCCAGCACTGCGGAGAAGGCCGAAGCGGGCAACAGTGCGGCAAGCGTGAGCGCGAGTGCGCCGACGGGGCGGGAAAACTTGGATAGGCACGACGACATGACGACTCCTTGATATGCATTCATCTTTAGTAAGCAAGAGAAATGCCTGGAACAGATTCTTCTTTATTTCAATACTTTGCCGAAAGGCGACTGCGATGGCGTCAGATTTTCCGACACTATCGCAGAGCCGTGATCAACCGATTCCAACATCGGGCGCCGGCGGTGTAGCCAATGGCATGAACTCGAACTCGACCCAGTCGACCAGGAAATCACTGCCGTGTAGCTTCCCTGCAGCATCCGCATACGGCGCAGTGCCAAAATCACCGCCCGCATCGGCATAGGCACCGAAGATGAAATCAGTTCCGTCATATGCGCCTGACGTGAGCTCAACAGCACTGAAAGCATCCTCCGTCTCGAGATTCACCGTCATCGCACCGCTCGTCGCGGTCGCCGAAAAAACGGTCTCGCCAACGACGCTTCCGGAGGCATCGAGCACTTGCAGGCGGCCACTCTCGGCATATACCGAGCCATCGTCATTCAGGAAGAAGCGGGCAAGATCGACCGTGACCTTGTTTGCCGCCTGATCAAGCTCGAATCGCAGCGCTTCACGACCGTCGAGTTCCTGACGGATGCTGCTGGTCGCAAGCGACTGCCCGCTGACGCCGAGATCCCCCGAGAAGTGATCGACGCCGGCGAGGGTGGTGGTATTCACACCGCTGAAGGACACATCCGACCACGGCTCGGCAGCGTCGGTGATGTCCGCCTTGTGCTCGATGGACGCCACATGCATGCCGCTCCATGCATCCTGGATGACATTCAGGTTGGCGGAACTGACCCGGGTCGGCGCGTCGCCGATGCGCACCACCTCGGGCTCGGCAGCGGCTTCAACGGCTATTTCAAGCTGGGCGGTGGATGACGCGGAGCCATCGCCGATCGTGTAGCTGATGGTCTCGATGCCCGAGAAGCCCGGGTTGGGCGTATAGCTGAAACTGCCGTCGCCTGCGATGTCGAGAACACCATTGACCGGTGTGGAAAAACTCACTACCGCAAGCGCGTCGCCATCGACGTCGCTGTCGTTGGCGAGCAAGCCAAGGCCCGCGTCGACGAGCAGCGTATTCCCCTCGGTTACCGTGTAGCTGTCATCGACTGCCACCGGCGCGGCGTTCTGCACCTCGATGGTCAAGGTGCCGCTGCTCGTGGTGGTGCCGTCGCTGATCGTGTAGGTGATCGTTTCGGTACCGGTGAAGCCGGGATTCGGAGCGTAGGTGAAGCTGCCGTCGGTGACCACATTCAACGTACCGTTGGCCGCGGCGCTGAAGCTCAGCACCGACAGCGCATCGCCGTCGCCGTCGCTGTCGTTGGCGAGCAGGCCGGCAGCCGCGGCGATCGTCAGGGTCTCGCCCGCGTACGTGGCTGTCATCGACGCCACGGCGCGTTCGCACCCGATGGTCGTGCGCTGCTCGTGGTGGTGCCGTCGCTGATCGTGTAGGTGATCGTTTCGGTACCGGTGAAGCCGGGGTTCGGAGCGTAGGTGAAGCTGCCGTCGGTGACCACATTCAACGTACCGTTGGCCGCGGCGCTGAAGCTCAGCACCGACAGCGCATCGCCGTCGCCGTCGCTGTCGTTGGCGAGCAGGCCGGCAGCCGCGGCGATCGTCAGGGTCTCGCCCGCGTGCACCGTGTAGCTGTCGGCCACCGCCACTGGTGGCGTATTCCCGGGCGGGGTCACGTTGATGGTCAGTTGCCCGCTGGCAGTGCTCGTTCCGTCGCTGATCGTATAGCTGATCGTCTCGGCGCCGGTGAAGCCGGCATTGGATGTATACGTGAATGATCCATCGGCCACCACGTCGAGCACGCCGTTCGAAGGTGACGAATACGAGATCGCGCGAAGGATATCGCCATCCGCATCGGTGTCATTGGCGAGCAGGCCAGCGGCAGCGAGCACCGTCAGCGTTTCGCCCGACTGAACCGTGTAGCTGTCGTCGACCGCCACCGGCGCAGCGTTCTGCACCTCGATGGTCAAGGTGCCGCTGCTCGTGGTGGTGCCGTCGCTGATCGTGTAGGTGATCGTTTCGGTACCGGTGAAGCCGGGGTTCGGAGCGTAGGTGAAGCTGCCGTCGGTGACCACATTCAACGTACCGTTGGCCGCGGCGCTGAAGCTCAGCACCGACAGCGCATCGCCGTCGCCGTCGCTGTCGTTGGCGAGCAGGCCGGCAGCCGCGGCGATCGTCAGGGTCTCGCCCGCGTGCACCGTGTAGCTGTCATCGACCGCCACCGGCGCAGCGTTCTGCACCTCGATGGTCAAGGTGCCGCTGCTCGTGGTGGTGCCGTCGCTGATCGTGTAGGTGATCGTTTCGGTACCGGTGAAGCCGGGGTTCGGAGCGTAGGTGAAGCTGCCGTCGGTGACCACATTCAACGTACCGTTGGCCGCGGCGCTGAAGCTCAGCACCGACAGCGCATCGCCGTCGCCGTCGCTGTCGTTGGCGAGCAGGCCGGCAGCCGCGGCGATCGTCAGGGTCTCGCCCGCGTGCACCGTGTAGCTGTCGGCCACCGCCACTGGTGGCGTATTCCCGGGCGGGGTCACGTTGATGGTCAGTTGCCCGCTGGCAGTGCTCGTTCCGTCGCTGATCGTATAGCTGATCGTCTCGGCGCCGGTGAAGCCGGCATTGGATGTATACGTGAATGATCCATCGGCCACCACGTCGAGCACGCCGTTCGAAGGTGACGAATACGAGATCGCGCGAAGGATATCGCCATCCGCATCGGTGTCATTGGCGAGCAGGCCAGCGGCAGCGAGCACCGTCAGCGTTTCGCCCGACTGAACCGTGTAGCTGTCGTCGACTGCCACCGGCGCAGCGTTCTGCACCTCGATGGTCAAGGTGCCGCTGCTCGTGGTGGTGCCGTCGCTGATCGTGTAGGTGATCGTTTCGGTACCGGTGAAGCCGGGGTTCGGAGCGTAGGTGAAGCTGCCGTCGGTGACCACATTCAACGTACCGTTGGCTGCGGCGCTGAAGCTCAGCACCGACAGCGCATCGCCGTCGCCGTCGCTGTCGTTGGCGAGCAGGCCGGCAGCCGCGGCGATCGTCAGGGTCTCGCCCGCGTGCACCGTGTAGCTGTCGGCCACCGCCACTGGTGGCGTATTCCCGGGCAGGGTCACGTTGATGGTCAGTTGCCCGCTGGCAGTGCTCGTTCCGTCGCTGATCGTATAGCTGATCGTCTCGGCGCCGACGAATCCGGGATTGGGTGTGTAGTTCAAAGCCCCGTCTGCATCGATCGAGATTGCACCATTGGCCGCGTCGCCATGGGAGACGACGGACAACACATCACCGTCTGGGTCGCCATCGTTGGCAAGCACGCCTGCTGGCGCAAGAATGACAAGTGCATTTCCGGTCTGCACGCTGTAGGTATCGTCACCCGCCACAGGCGCGACGTTCTGCACCTCGATCACCAGCGTCGCGGTCGCGGTGCCGACGCCGTCACTCACCACGTAGGTCACGAATTCGTTGCCCGCGAAGCCTGCGTTCGGCGTGTACTCGAAGGCGCCGTCGGCGCCGATGCTGATCGTGCCGTTGCCTGCGGCGCCGTGGCTCAGCACCGAGAAGGGGTCGCCGTCGCCATCGCTGTCGTTCGACAGCACACCGGCGCCCGCGGCAACCGTGAGGGTATTGCCGGAGTGCACCGAATAGCTGTCGTTCACCGCCGTCGGCGATTCGTTCTGCACCTCGATCGCCAGCGTCGCAGTCGCGGTGCCGACTCCGTCACTCACCACGTAGGTCACGAATTCATTGCCCGCGAAGCCTGCGTTCGGCGTGTACTCGAAGGCGCCGTCGGCGCCGATGCTGATCGTGCCGTTGCCTGCGGCGCCGTGGCTCAGCACCGAGAAGGGGTCGCCGTCGCCATCGCTGTCGTTCGACAGCACACCGGCGCCCGCGGCAACCGTGAGGGTATTGCCGGAGTGCACCGAATAGCTGTCGTTCACCGCCGTCGGCGATTCGTTCTGCACCTCGATCGCCAGCGTCGCAGTCGCGGTGCCGACGCCGTCACTCACCACGTAGGTCACGAATTCATTGCCCGCGAAGCCTGCGTTCGGCGTGTACTCGAAGGCGCCGTCGGCGCCGATGCTGATCGTGCCGTTGCCTGCGGCGCCGTGGCTCAGCACCGAGAAGGGGTCGCCGTCGCCATCGCTGTCGTTCGACAGCACACCGGCGCCCGCGGCAACCGTGAGGGTATTGCCGGAATGCACCGAATAGCTGTCGTTCACCGCCGTCGGCGATTCGTTCTGCACCTCGATCGCCAGCGTCGCGGTCGCGGTGCCGACGCCGTCACTCACCACGTAGGTCACGAATTCATTGCCCGCGAAGCCTGCGTTCGGCGTGTACTCGAAGGCGCCGTCGGCGCCGATGCTGATCGTGCCGTTGGCTGCGGCGCCGTGGCTCAGCACCGAGAAGGGGTCGCCGTCGCCATCGCTGTCGTTCGACAGCACACCGGCGCCCGCGGCAACCGTGAGGGTATTGCCGGAGTGCACCGAATAGCTGTCGTTCACCGCCGTCGGCGATTCGTTCTGCACCTCGATCGCCAGCGTCGCGGTCGCGGTGCCGACGCCGTCACTCACCACGTAGGTCACGAATTCATTGCCCGCGAAGCCTGCGTTCGGCACGTAGGTAAAGCTACCGTCTCCCGCCACGGTCAAGCTCCCGTTTGCGGCGGCACCGACCGAAACCACGGAGAGCGTATCTGCGTCGGCGTCCGTGTCGTTGGCCAGCAGCCCGGCTGCCGCGCCGATGCTCAAGGTGTCTCCGGAATGCACGCTATAGGTATCGTTGGCCCCGACCGGCGGCGTATTTGCGGCCAACACCGCCAGAGAGAGGCTGCCGGCGCTGGTGTGCAGGCCGTCCTCATCGCGCAAGGCAACCGTAATCGTGCGGGGACCGGCGGAAGCGTAGGCGTGGGTTACCGGACCGCCCGAAGCGACGCTCGTCGTCGCGCCGTCTCCCCAACTGACGAGGTACTCGGTCACTGAGTCGGTGCCCGGATCACTTATCGCGCCTAGATCGAGCGTGTAGGTGGCGCCGGCCTCGATCTCCGCGGCGCCGCCAAGCGCAATGATCGGCGCGACGTCATTCACCGTCACGTCGAAACTCGCCGAAGCCTCATCGACGCCGGCTTGATCGATCACCTTGACCGTAACCGTACGACTGGCCGGTCCATCAGGAAAGAGCCGGCTGATATTGAAACTGCTGCTGCCTGCGGCGAGCACTCCGGATTCATCCGCCGTGCCGTCACCGTCCCAGTCCACTTCGTAGCTCCAGCCATCGCCGCCGCGGTCGACCTCGTCACCGAAAATGATCGTGCGCGATAACGTTGCCCCTTCATCGAGCACGGCATCGGGGCCCGCGTTCACAGAGACGCCATCGACCGGACCAGCCACATTGCCATCGACGATGGTCACGGTACCGGTCGCACCGTCCGATCCGTTGGCGATTTCGGCTGTCGGGGTGACGGTGAGGGTGAAGGTCTCGCTCGGCTCGGAGAAGCCATCGCCAATGATCGGCACAAATGCGGCCGCGAGGGTCTGCCCGGGCAGGAAGGTCACCGTGCCGGCGGTCTCGATATAGTCGGCGCCGGCCACCGCGCTGCCGCTTGCGGTGCTGAAACTGAAAGTCAGTTCCGTGTCGACCGGGCGCGAAAGCACGATCGGCACCGCGACCTGGCGCGTCACGCCATCGGCGCCTTCGACGATCCGGGCATTCTCGACGAAGAGGCCGAGCTTGTTACCGCTGCCATCGTCGTCGAGGATGAGGCCGGTCGCCTGAAGCAGGTCGAGCCCGCCCGCGAACACGCCTCCATCCACATTGGTCAGTTCCAGAATGACACGTTCGTCAGGCTCGACTTCGGTGTCGGCATTCACCCGGACATTGACGATCTTAGAGACTTCGCCGGCAATGAAGGTCACGCTGCGCGCGCTGCTCGGGAAATACGCGTCGACATCGGCTTCGCCAGTGCCCGACAGGAGCCTGTAGTCCACCGTCACATCCGATGTGGCAGGCGCCGAAAGCCTGACTTCGAAACTTAGGTGATAGGGGTCGCTACCAGTGCTGCCTTCGAGCGCCGTCGCGCCACCCACAGACACGGTGGGCAGGCCCGCGTCGTCATCCAGTATTGTGGCCTGGCCCAGCGTGGTCTGGACAACGGTATCGGGCGCGCTCAGCGCAAGGGTGAACAATTCGCTCGGCTCGATGTCAGGGTCGCCAAGCACCGGCACCAGTACGGCCGAAGACAACTGCCCAGCGGCAAAACTGATGGTGCCGCTGCTCGCAACATAGTCCTCGCCGGCCACCGCCGTGCCATCCACGGTGGTGTAGCTCACCGAAAGGGCTTCGGGCGCCGGCCGTGACAGGCTGAGCTCGAAATACGCGAGTTTCGATCCGGCATCGGCCTCGACCAGCACCGGCTGCGAACTGTAGAGGCCCAGCTTATTGCCGGTGCCGTCATCATCAATGATCCAGCCGGTCGCCCGCACTGCTGTCGCGTTTCCGGCAAGCGCCGCCCCGCCGCTGGCGCTGAATACCTCCAGCACCACCGCCTCGTCGGGCTCCGCCACCGAATCCGCATTGACCCGCACGCTGACGGTCTTCGAGGTCTCGCCCGCGGCGAAGGTCACGCTGCGTGCACTCGTAGGGAAATAGGCGTCCACCTCCGCCAGCCCGGATCCCGAGAGCAGCCGGTACTGCACCGTCACCTCACTGGTCGCCGCCGCCGAGAGCGTCACCGCAAAATTGAGATAAAACGGGTCCGCACCGGTCGAACCTTCGGTCGTCGAGGCGCCCGATACCGACACCGTCGGCGTGCCCGCGTCGTCGTCGAGGATCGTCGCCTCGCCCAGCGAGGCCTGCACGATCGTGCTCGGCACCGTGAAGGCCAGTGAGAACAGGTCGCTCGGCTCCACCACCGTGTCGCCCAGCACCGGCACCGTCACCTCCTGAACAAGCGCACCGCCCGGCGTGAATGTGAGTGTGCCGGCCGTTGCGATGTAGTCGGTGCCGGCAAGCGCCGAACCGTCGACGGTGGTGAAATCGAGGGTCACCGGCACGCCAGGATCGCGCGAGAGCCTGACCTGGAACACCGCATCCTGGAGACCCGCGTCGCCTTCGACGATCCGCACGTCATCGACGAACACTGCCAGCTTGTCGCCGGTGCCGTCGTTGTCCAGGATCGTGCCGGCGGCCCTGAGCGTGGTCACGCCATTGGCGAAGGACGCACCCTGGGGGTCGCTCAATTGAAGGACGAAAAATTCATCCGCTTCGGCAACGCTGTCGCCATAGGTGTTGACCGCGATGACGCCGCTGGTGAGGCCCGCCGCAATGGTGAGCGTCCCGCTGCGCTCCTGGTAATCGACGCCCTGCGTCGCGGTTGCGGCACTGGTCTGGAATTTGATCAGCACATCGGTGGCCGCGGCCTCGGACAGGGTAACCGTAAAGTTCATTACCGGGCCGGACGAACTGTTCGACTCGAGGACCGATGCATCCGAGATCGTGATGATGGGGTCAGCCATTTCAGAATTCTCCTGTGAATCCGTCGCGCACCTGCGCAACGCATGCGGGGAAACGAGAGACCAATTTCAGCCTGCGGACGCCGGCTGTAGCGGGATGAGAAGCAAAGGCACCCGAAGCCGACGCGAGGTCGAAGCGGGACAGGCGGATGCGCTGAGATTTCTTACCTGGAACAAGGCTGTCGGGCGAACCGGGACACACGCAGATGCTGCATCGATGTGCGGTCCATCGCAAAGCGCTGCTTGAACCCGATCTCGCCACGGCCGCCTCAACTATCTGGGTTGGAGCTACAAACAAGGCGCTACTGCCGGACGGACGCCCGACGCACCAACGGATCGCATGACGCAAGAATCAGTCCATGTGAGTATCTACGGTACATGCAGCAGGATGCGACGGGGCGTGGCGGAGCGCGGAAAGGTTTCTGTAAATTATTCCGACGTTCTAGCCAGTTCGCATCCCCGGGGGCACTCTTCAAGTGCATCGAGGGCACTTGCGTCAAGCTGTCGGTTGACAGGCCGAAGGAAGGACATTGCCTTGCCCGCTGCCTCGCAAGCGTGACCGGTGCGCCAGCCCAAACGGGCTTGCAGCGTGCATTTCAGCCCAAAGGCATGAGCGAATCGGTGGTCAAAAAATCCACTCTGACCGGTATGGGGATTCATGCAACGACGAAGGCGAAGCCACATCGACGCCCCTGCAAGCCGTGGTCGACACTGTTACTGAGTGTAAATTATTCCGACAGAAGCGAACCCGCACACTCGCGCCCGAATGCCCGCCGAGTCACTGGCTGGCATCTATCGCATCGCTGCGGCAGGCACAAACGATGCGCGCTTTACGCCCCGCCAATCAAAAAATGCGGGGCGCTTGCTTGTCGACAAGCTGTGAAATGGCCTATCGGACTTACTCCGGCATCGCCCGGCGGTCGTTGAGCGCCAGCCAACCGCGCACCACGCGATACATCACCCACAGACCCGCCAGCGCAACGATGACGAAGAAGAAGGGAATGCCGATGATGGTGATGAACATCAGGTAGGCGACGACGATCCACATGGCGGCATACCAGAAGGTGCGGATCTGCCAGCTGAAGTGGCTGTCGAGCCAGCTGCCACGGACCTCGCCGCGCTTCACGTAGTTGAGGATCACCGCGATGATGGAGGGGATGCCGCCGACGAAGCTGCCGACGATGGTGGCCGAGGTGGCGACACCGGTGATCACCGAGAGCGCATGCAGCGCATAGATCAGATGCGTGAGCTTGATCATGCCTTCGCCCGGACGGTATTCGCTGCGTTCTGCGGGGAGGATCTCTGGCTCGGTCATGTCGGTTTCCTTGATTTCGGGCAGGCGCCCATAAGGGACAATGCGGGCGCAAGCGCCCGGGTTCAAGCGAGCTTACCTTTTTTAACCCCTTCCCACCGCCGCGGCCAAAACCTGCGTTCAACCATCAGGCCAGGGCTGCAGCCACCAGCGCCACCAGTTCATCGACTGCCGCGTCGCTCGTGGCCCAGGAGCACATGAAGCGGGCGCCGCCGCCGATGAAGGTGTAGTAGACCACACCGGCATCCCCCAGCGCGGCCACGGCAGGTGCCGGCAGCTCGACGAAGACTCCGTTGGCGTCGCAGGGGGAAATCAGGCTCACGCCCGGCAGCGCACACAAGCCTTCGGCGAGGCGCGCGGCCATGCGGTTGGCGTGGGCTGCGTGACGCAGCCACACATCGTCCCGCAGCATGCCCAGCCAGGGGGCGGAGAGGAAGCGCATCTTGGAGGCGAGCTGGCCGGCCTGCTTGCAACGCCAGGCAAACTCCTCGGAGAGGCCGCGATCGAAAAACACCACCGCCTCGCCCACCGGCAGGCCCATCTTGGTGCCGCCGAAGCACAACACATCGACGCCGGCGCGCCAGGTCACGTCTGCCGGCGCGAGCCCCAGCGCAGCCACCGCGTTGGCAAAGCGGGCGCCGTCCATGTGCAGCCTGAGACCTTGCTCGCGCGCCACCGCCGACAGCGCGGCGACTTCCCCTGGCCGGTACACGGTGCCGGTTTCGGTGGTCTGGGCGATCGATACCGCCCTGGGACGCGGATAATGGATGTCACTGCGCTTGGTAGCGAGCAGGCGTACATCGGCGGGCTGGAGCTTGCCATCGCTGTGCGGCGCAGTAAGCAGCTTGGTGCCATTGGAGAAGAACTCCGGGGCGCCGCACTCGTCGGTCTCGATATGCGCCGCGTCGGTACAGATCACGCTGTGGTAGGACTGGCACATGGTGGCGAGTGCCAGCGAGTTGGCGGCGGTGCCGTTGAAGACGAAATACACGTCGCATTCGGTCTCGAACAGCTCGCGCAGGCGATCGCACACCTCGCGGGTCAGCGCGTCGTTGCCGTAGGACGCCAGCCAGCCCTCGTTGGCCGCCTGCAGCGCATCGAGCGCTTCGGGGCAGATCCCCGCGGTGTTGTCGCTGGCGAACTGGGTGCGCCAGCCGGGCAAGGTGTGCTTCATGGGTGCGTGTGGAGTGCGGGCCGGATGCGGCAAACCGTGAATGTAATCGATTGCCGGGCAATCCGGTGCAGCGGCGGCTGTGCGATCATCGGCCTTCACTCATCCTGGGCTGCGCCGAAGAACACCGATGTCGGTTACCGAACTCGTCTCGCACTACGGCTATTTTGCGGTCGCAATAGGCTGCCTGCTGGAGGGCGAGACGGTCTTGCTGACGGCAGGGTTCGCGGCGCATCGCGGCATGCTTGGCTTGTGGCCGGTGCTGGGCATTGCGTTTGTGGCGAGCGCGCTCGGCGACCAGATCTTCTTCCAGCTCGGTCGTCATCAAGGGGCTCGCCTGAAGGCCCGCTTCCCCGCCCTTGCCAGGGCCGCGCCGCGCATCGACGAGTTGCTCACCCGCTATCACACGCCGCTGATCCTCGGCATCCGCTTCATGGTCGGATTGCGCGTCGCGGGCCCGATCCTTATTGGCTCGGCCGGCATCGCCCCGCTCCGCTTCACGCTGCTCAACCTCTGCGGCGCGGCGGTGTGGGCGTGCGTGATCGGACTCGCCGGATACACCTTCGGCGCGGTCATCGAAACCTTCCTGGGCGACCTGCGGCACCTGGAGGAGTGGATTTTGCTCGCGCTGCTGGTGATCGTGCCGCTGGCGCTGCACTTCGTGCATCGGCATCGGCGGCGAAAGCGGTCAGCGGAAAAATGACGCCCGGCCACTAGCTGCATACATTGGCGCGGCCCGGACCGCTACCCGGTGCGGCGCTTGATCCGCGACGCGCGACCGCTGCCAGCCCCGGACATTTGCAGCGCCACCCAAGGTGGGTTCTGGATTCCGGCCTGCGCCGGAATGACGAGCGGGTGGGATTTCGATGCTGGTTTCGTGTGCCCCGCCGTCGTGCTGCGACACGCGCCGCAAAGCGCCACCACGCTCGCTTCGTCGTACCGGCGAAGGCCGCTACCCAGTGCAGCGCATGGCGAGGCCTCGGCCGCGGGGTGCCTGTCTGGGCGGATGGTACGATGGCAGGCGTGGGTTCTGGATTCCGGCCTGCGCCGGAATGACAAGCGGGTGGGATTTCGATGCTGGTTTCGTGTGCCCCGCCGTCGTGCTGTGACACGCGCCGCAAAGCGCCACCACGCTCGCTTCGTCGTACCGGCGAAGGCCGGTACCCGGTGCAGCGCATGGCGGGGCCTCGGCCGCGGGGTGCCTGTCTGGGCGGGTGGTGCGATGGCAGGCGTGGGTTCTGGATTCCGGCCTGCGCGGCAATGACGAGCGGATGGAGCTTGCGCTGGGAGATGCGAACGTTCGGCCGCGGGAGCGGCACGGTCGCCAGATAAAGCACCTTCGCTTGAGACCGTCGTACCGGCGCAGGCCGGTACCCAGTGCAGCGGTCGGCGCTGCAGGCGACTCAGGCCAGCCCCAGTTCGTCCCACATCGCATCGACCCGCGCCTTCACGGCCTCGTCCATGACGATCGGCGTACCCCATTCGCGGGTGGTTTCACCTTGCCACTTGTTGGTGGCGTCGAGGCCCATCTTCGAGCCGAGACCGGCGACCGGGCTGGCGAAGTCGAGGTAGTCGATGGGGGTGTTGTCCACCAGGGTGGTGTCGCGGGTGGCATCGACCCGCGTGGTCATGGCCCAGATGACCTCCTTCCACTCGCGGATGTTGACGTCTTCATCGACCACGATGATGAACTTTGTGTACATGAACTGGCGCAGGAAGCTCCAGATGCCGAACATCACCCGCTTGGCGTGGCCGGGGTACTGCTTGCGGATGCTGACCACCGCCAGCCTGTACGAACAGCCTTCGGGTGGCAGGTAGAAATCGGTGATCTCCGGAAACTGCTTCTGCAGCAGGGGCACGAATACCTCGTTGAGCGCCACCCCCAGCATCGCGGGCTCGTCGGGCGGCTTGCCGGTGTAGGTGCTGTGGTAGATCGGATTCCGGCGCATGGTGATGCGTTCGATGGTGAACACCGGGAAGGCGGCCTGTTCGTTGTAGTAGCCGGTGTGATCGCCGTAAGGGCCTTCGAGCGCCTCTTCGCCCGGGTGGATCACGCCCTCGAGGACAATCTCGCTCGATGCGGGCACCTGCAGGTCGCATCCCTTGCACCTGACCAGCTCGGTCTTGGCGCCGCGCAGCAGCCCGGCGAACTGGTATTCGGAGATGCTGTCCGGCACCGGGGTGACGGCGCCGAGGATGGTGGCGGGGTCGCAGCCCAGCACGACCGCGACCGGGAAGGCCTCGCCGGGATTGCGCTGCTGGTGGTCGCGAAAATCCAGTGCCCCGCCGCGATGGGCGAGCCAGCGCATGATCACCTTGTTGCGGCCGAGCACCTGCTGGCGGTAGATGCCGAGGTTCTGCCGCTTTTTCTCGGGCCCGCGGGTGACCACCAGGCCCCAGGTGATCAGTGGCGCGGCATCGCCGGGCCAGCAGTGCTGGATCGGCAAGCGTGCCAGATCGACCTCGTCGCCCTCCCACACCACTTCCTGGCAGGGCGCCGAGCGCACCTCCCGTGGCGACATGTTCATCACCTGCTTGAGCACCGGCAGCTTCTCCCAGGCGTCCTTGAGGCCCTTGGGCGGCTCGGGCTCCTTGAGGTAGGCGAGCAGCTTGCCGACCTCGCGCAGCGGCGTGCTCCAGTCGCCGTCCTCCACGTCCTCGCCCATGCCCATCGCCACCCGCTGCGGCGTGCCGAAGAGATTGGCGAGCACCGGGATAGGCTGCACGACCCCGCCCGTCACCGGTTGCTCGAACATCAGCGCGGGGCCACCTGCGCGCAGCACCCGATCGGCGATCTCGGTCATCTCGAGGTGGGTATCGACCGGAACGGTAATCCGCTTGAGCTCGCCGCGGCGCTCGAGCTGGGAGATGAAATCGCGAAGGTCGTCGTAGCGCATGATCTGATCCGGAATTGGGCGGTGGCATTATCCGGCAAAGCGAACGGGCCGCACAGGGCGGCCCGTTCGGTAAGGATGGAGAACATCAGATACCGAGAATCTTCATCGCCTTTGCCAGGGTATCGACCGAAGCCTGGTGGTCGCCTGCCTTGTGCAGGGCTTCACCTTCGGCGCGCAGCTTCTTCACCTCCTCCATCTGTGCCATGCTCAACTTGGGAGCGGCCGCCATGGCCTCGTCGATCTTCTTCATGTCGACAGGGCAGTGAAATGCCCAGGCGCCGGAGGACGCGGCGAAAAGCAGCGCTGCAACTGCAATACGAGTCTTCATGCTTGTCTCCTTGGAAACGCGCGGAAAGCCTACCCGCCCGCATAGGATGCCGCCTGTGCCCATACAGTTCCTGACCCGGGCTCATGCGGGTACCGGCTTTCGCCACAGCGGCGACAGCCCGACCAGTCCGAGCAGCGGCCCGGGCAGCAGCAGCCAGGCGATCGAGGCACCCCAATCTCCCACCAGACGCGTACCCCAGGCAATCGACACCATGGTGATGGCGAAGCCGATGGCATTCTGGAAGGCCAGCGCGCTGCCCACGATTTCGGGCGGACAGGCGCGCGCCGAGAGCGCGGAAAAGTGGGGCGAATCGGCCACCACCGAAAAACCCCACAGCAGCAGCACTGCAAGCACCAGCACCGGCGCGCCCCCCACCACCCATGGATAGAGCAGGCAGCACAGCGCCGATACCGCCAGCGCCAGCGCGGCCACTCTCGCACTGCCGATACGATGGCTCAGCGTACCGCCCGCAAAACAGCCGAGCGCGCCGATCCCCACGATCGCGAAGGAGAGTCCGGCGACACTGCCGGGCGATCCGGCGAGACCGCCCTGCAGAACGAGGATCGGCACCAGGGTCCAGAACGCATAGAGCTCCCACTGATGCCCGAAATAGCCGAAGGCCGAGGCCCTGAACTCGGGAATCGAGAAGGCCATCAGCACCCGGCCGAGCCGCAACGGGGGCGCGTCGTGGCGGCGCTTGAGATGCGGTCCGTCGCCAAGCAGGTGGATCATCGCCGCCGCCAGCAGCGCCAGCAGCGACGACACCAGGATCGTTGCCTGCCAGCCGAAGTCGCCGCCGAGCAGGCGGATGCCGTGCGGCAGCGCGGCACCGAGGGTGAGCATCCCGACCAGTTGCGCCAGGGCCGCTCCCGCTCGCTCGGGGACCCAGCTCACCACCAGCTTCATGCCCAGCGGATAGACGCCCGCGAGGCTCAGGCCGACCAGCGCACGCAGCGCGATGCCGCTCGCCAGCCCCTCGGCGAACAGCGCGAAAGCGGCATTGGAGGCCGCGCCGAGGCAAGCGCAGACGGCAAAGATGCGGCTCGCCGCAAAGCGATCGGCAAGCCCCGAGAGCGAAAACAGCAGGGTCCCGAAGATGAAACCGAACTGCACCGCATTGGTCAGTTGGCCGATCTGCGCTGCGCCTATGCCCCACGCCCGCATCAGATCGTCGGCCGCACTGTTGGCCGAGAACCAAAGCGAAGTGCCGAACAACTGGGCGATGACGATGACCGGGACGGTATGGGGGCGCATGCGCGAAGTATAGGGTTCCCGGCCCGCTCGAGCGCGTACCCCCAGGCCGAAGGGCTTACGAATTTCAGGCGGTCATGCTTTAATCTGCGCTTCACAACGCCCCAGAGCCAAGCGGATGCCGACCAGCAGACATCTCAGATCACTCCTTGCCGCAGCCTGTCTCGTCGGCGCGGGTCAGGCCAGCGCGCTGACGATCGAGTTCGATTACAGCTACGACGACGGCGCGACCCGCCTCACGGATGGCCAGAAACTGGTGCTCTCCAGCATTGCCGCGGAGTTCGGGGCGCGCCTTACCGACACTCTCGATGCCGCGACCTATCGATCGGTGTCCTTCTACGATCCCGGTGTCGCGCCCGTATCGGTCGCCAATGTGGTCACCGAGCGCAACCTCTCGGTCGCGGCGGACACGATTCGCGTCTTCGTCGCGGCCGCCGACCTTACCGCCCTGGGCAGCAGCACGCTTGGTGCGGGCGGCCCCGGAGGCGGCACCGCGAACGATCGCGGCGAGTCGAATGTCGGGGTCAGCGACTTCGCACCCTGGGGTGGGCAGATTTCGTTCGACACCACGACCACCTGGTATGTGGACGACGACGTGTCCACCTTCGAGCCCTTCAGCGGCTTCGACTTCTATTCCGTCGCGGTCCATGAACTCACCCATGTACTCGGTATCGGCACCAGCGATTCATGGGATGCCCGGGTTACCGCGACCGGGTTCGCCGGCACCGCAAGCGTGGCCGCTTATGGCGGCATCGTTCCCCTGACGGGTGACGCAGCGCACTGGGCGCCAGGCACGACTTCGTTTGTCGATGGCCTGTCCCAGCAAGCCGCCCTGACCGCCGCCATCGCCGGCGGCACCCGAAAACACATGACCGAACTGGACTGGGCCGCGCTCTCGGACGTCGGCTGGCAGGTCGCGGCGGCAGTGCCCGAGCCCGAGAGCTGGGCAATGATGCTCGCCGGCCTCGGTTTGGTGGGCCTCAGCCTCAAGCGGCGCCGCAGCCGGGCAGACTGAACCCGCCCCAGGACCTCCAGACGGCCACCCTTCGCGGTGGCCGTCCTTGCATCAGGCCATGGCTTGCACCTCAGCGATGGAGGTTGATCGCTTCGCGCGTCGCCAGGGCGACCCGACGCGCCTCGCCAGCAAAATCCTCGCCCTTTCCCGCGTACAGAATGGCGCGCGAGGAGTTGATCATCAAGCCGCCACCCGAGGCGGTGCGCCCAGCCCTGACGGTGGCCTCGATATCGCCCCCCTGGGCGCCGATGCCCGGCACCAGCAGCGGCACCTCGCCGACGAGCTCGCGCACCCGCGCGATCTCCTGCGGGAAAGTCGCACCAACGACCAGCGCGCACTGCCCGGTGGTGTTCCACTCGCTCGCCACCAGCCGCGCCACCCGCTCAAACAGTTTCTCGCCACCGCCCACGTCGAGAAACTGCAGGTCGCTGCCGCCGGGGTTGGAGGTGCGGCACAACAGGATCACCCCCTTGTCCGGATACGCCAGCCAGGGCTCGACCGAATCGCGCCCCATGTAGGGGTTGATGGTGACCGCATCGGCGCGAAAGCGCTCGAAGGCTTCCACCGCGTACTGCTCGGCGGTGCTGCCGATGTCACCGCGCTTGGCGTCGAGAATCACCGGCACGCCGGGATGGGCGGTGTGGATGTGAGCGATCAGCGCCTCGAGCTGATCCTCGGCCCGGCGCGCGGCGAAATAGGCAATCTGCGGCTTGAAGCTGCACACCAGGTCGGCGGTGGCGTCGACGATGTCGCGGCAGAACTCGAAGATGGCGTCCGGCCTGCCCTGCAGATGAGCGGGAAAACGCGCGGGGTCCGGATCCAGGCCGACGCACAGCAGCGAATTGCGGCCGCGCCACGCGGCCGCGAGGGTTTCAACGAAAGTCATGGCGGGACATGCCTGATTGGAGTGAAGGGAGCGAGTTTACCGAAGGCGCAGCGATTGGACAGCCTCGATGTCGATTTGCGCGCCGCCTCGATGCAGGCATGGCCCGAGGGCTCGCACGCGAGGCGAACGGCAAGGCAAAGAGCCTGG
>JACKMC010000019.1 GCA_024235595.1 Zoogloeaceae bacterium
CACCGCGCTTGATCAGGACCAGTCGCTTGTTCGTGGATGCGTCGAAATTGTTCGAATTGTAGTGCTGGCGGAAGCGCGCCTCGGCGCGGTCGCCATCCACCTTGATATCGAGATTCTCGAGCTGGACGCTGATCGACCCGGGTTTGCCGACCCGCTGGCTGCGCTCGTCCTCCCAGGCCTTGCGACTGCGTCCGCCCGGCGTCTTGAAGTCCCGGTCGTAGGCTGCGAGGTAGGCCCGAACATCCTTGCGGGACCACGCCGAGGCCCAGCTCTGGACGGCTCGCTGAACCGCCTGCTCGTCCTGGGCGGCCACTGCACTTTCGCTGGCGGGTGCGGGTTGCGCAGGCGCAGGCGCAGGCGCAGGCGCAGGCGCAGCCTGCGGTCTGGCCGCCGCGACCGGTGCCTCGGAAGCGACCGGCGCAACCGGTTCCAGCGCGGCCTTCGGCGCCGAGACGGGTTCGACAGGCCGTGCCGGAGCCGCAGCCACCACGGTCGCACCCGGCTTCGACGAGGCGGTGATGAGCTCGCGGATCAGGGCGAGCTTGGTCTGGGCGCCGACGTTGGCGGAGTCGATCTGCAGCGCCTTGTTGTAGGCCTCGTTTGCGAGGCGCGCATAGACGTCGCCGAGATTCTCGTGGGCGGTCGCGTAGGCGGGATGGGTCCGGATCGCAAGTTCGAGGGCGCTCTTGGCCTTGTCGAACTGTCTTTGCTGGGCGTAGAGCACGGCCAGATTGTTGTAGGGCTCGGGCAGTTCCGGGAAATCGGTGGTCAGCGCCTGGAACGCCGCAATCGCCTCGGTAGGACGGCCGAGCTCGGTGAGGGCGACGCCCCTGAGGAAGCGCAGTTGCGGATCCTTTGGCTGTCCCGCGAGAAGGCGGTCGGCACTCTCGAGTGCTTTCGAAAACTGACCCTGTTTCAGCAGGGCCTGGACCTCTGCCGGGTTTGCGTGGGCGGTCAATGCGAAGCA
Source organism: Zoogloeaceae bacterium (assembly GCA_024235595.1). Taxonomy (GTDB): domain Bacteria; phylum Pseudomonadota; class Gammaproteobacteria; order Burkholderiales; family Rhodocyclaceae; genus Cognatazoarcus. The sequence continues at coordinate 968 of JACKMC010000019.1, forward strand.
GGCGGTTGCCAGAAGCGGGACGACGTGACGCAGGAAAGGGTGAATTTTCATTGTGATATTATGGCCAGAACGTGCCGGTTCGCTATTTGGAATCAACGCAGCATTTTACCAACAAGGTAAACGCCCTCACAATCAGGCATTCGACGCTGAGGGCGAAAAATGGCACGGCGATACGCGGGCCTCGCTTCGGGGCCCGTTTGCGTTTCGGGTTAAATTCAATCGGATCAACTCCTTAGCGGAGCTGCTTGCAATGCTTAGTATTTTTAACACGCTGAACCGCGAAAAAGAAGAATTCTCATCGATCGAGCCCGGAAAAGTCAGGATGTACGTGTGCGGGATGACCGTATACGACTATTGTCACCTTGGCCACGCGCGCGTGCTGGTGACCTTCGATGTTGTCGCAAGGTGGCTGCGCGCCGCCGGCTATGAAGTCACATATGTCCGCAATATTACCGACATCGACGACAAGATCATTCGCCGCGCGGCCGAGAGCGGGGAATCGGTAAGGACCCTGACCGACCGCTTCATCGCGGCAATGCACGAGGACTGCGACGCCTTGGGGGTGCTACGACCCGAGCACGAGCCGCGCGCGACCGACTTCGTGCCACAGATGCAAAGCATGATTTCCCGGCTTGAAGCCCGCGGCCTGGCTTACCTGGCGGGTAATCGTGACGTCTGCTACTCGGTCCGCAAGTTCGAGGGCTATGGGCGCCTGTCCGGAAAGTCGCTCGACGACCTGCGTGCCGGCGAGCGGGTCGACGTCGCCGCCGACAAGCAGGATCCGCTCGATTTCGTCCTCTGGAAGCATGCCCGCGAGGACGAGCCCGAGGAAGTCAAGTGGTCCTCACCATGGGGGGCCGGACGTCCGGGATGGCACATCGAGTGCTCGGCGATGAGTTCGGAGCTGCTCGGTGCCCATTTCGATATCCACGGCGGCGGGCAGGACCTGCAGTTTCCTCACCATGAGAACGAGATTGCCCAAAGCGAGGGAGCGAACGGCTGCACCTTCGTAAACTACTGGATGCACAACGGATTCGTCCGCGTCGACAACGAAAAGATGTCGAAGTCACTGGGGAACTTTTTCACCATCCGGGACGTGCTCAAGCGCTTCGATGCCGAGGTGCTGCGTTTTTTCATTGTGCGCGCACACTACCGCAGCCCGCTCAACTACTCCGACGCCCATCTTGAAGATGCCCGCAATGCGCTCGACCGGCTGTACACTGCGTTGAAAATTCTGCCAGCGGACGCGGCGCCGGTCGAGGCCGACTTCGACGCCTCCCATGGGCAGCGATTCGCTGCGGCGATGGACGACGACTTCAACACCGCCGAAGCCGTGGCCGTACTGTTCGATCTTGCCGGAGAGGTCAATCGCACCCGCTCGGTCGAACAGGCCTTGCAACTGCGTGCCCTCGGCAGCGTGATCGGCCTGCTGCAGCGTGACCCGACAAGCTATCTTCAGGCCGCGGCGAACGGCCAGCTCGGCGTGCTCGAAGCGGCCGAGATCGAGACGCGCATCGCGTTGCGCGCTGCGGCCAAGAAGGCACGCGATTTCGCACAGGCGGATCGTATTCGTGCGGAACTGCTGGAGGCCGGTGTAGTCCTTGAGGATGGCGCGCAAGGGACGGTCTGGCGACGCGCTTGATATGGGTCCAGTCACGAGTTCAGCGGAGTGCCATGTGATGTCCCGGTTCGGTTGAAATGAGATACGTCAAGATTCGATCGGAATGGCTGGGCCATAGCGATTGCTCGATTTGCCCTGTGCGGGGCTCAGCGCTGTTTTCGGTTCTCGGCCCCGGGGACGTCGCGCAGATCGGCAGCAAGCTCGATGACCTGGCGTTTCCGGCCGCGAGCGTGGTCTTTCATCAAGGCTCGCTGCCCGACGCGATCTACACCGTCAGGGAAGGGGCGATAAAGTTGATCCGCTACCTTCCGAACGGCGACCGGCGCATCGTCGGAGTGCTCAAGCCGGGCGATCTCGCCGGGCTGGAGGCCTTTTCCGACGAGCGTTTTGCGTGCACGGGGGTGACGCTCGGTGAGGTCACCGCGTGCCGTATCCCGATCGCCGTGGTTCGATCGCTTGCGGACAGCAACGAGGCCTTGCGCCACCGTATCTTCGAAAAGTATCAGGCCGCGCTCAGTGAGGCGGGCGCGTGGTTGTCCGAGCTGGCGGCGGGTAGCGCCAGTGCGCGGGTACGCATGGCGCGCTTGCTGTTGCGGCTGCGCAAACCGGGCACGGCGGACGAGGTGTTCCGCTTCGGCGTCGAGGACCTCGGCGCCATGCTCGGCATTACCGTGGAGACCGCAAGCCGGGTGCTCGCCGCACTCAAGCGCGAGCACGTGCTCGGGCCGATGTCGCGCAACCAGTACCAATTCTCGGTCGACCTGGCCTTGCTCGAGCAGATCGCGCACGGAGACGTGCCGGACTGAAGATGCCTTGAAAGCGCGAGCCTGAAGCGCTGCGCCTTGAGCTGCCTGCGTCACCTGGCGGGTCCGCCAGGTGACGCAGGCAGGGGCGGCGCGGCAGGCGAGTGCCGGATCTGCGACGCTCGCCCATGTGAGCGATCAGCCGCCGAAGAAATCCTTGACCTTATCCATCCAGGACTGCGCTTTCGGATTGTGGCGGTCCGCGTTGCTGTTCGATATTTCGTCGAACTCGCGCAACAGCTCCTTCTGACGTTCGGTCAGCTTGACCGGCGTCTCGACGACCACGTGGCAAAGAAGATCGCCCGGTGCGTGGCTGCGTACATTGCGGATGCCCTTGCCACGCAGGCGGAAGACCTTGCCGCTCTGCGTCTCGGTCGGAACCTTGATGCGCGCCATGCCGTCCAGGGTCGGGATCTCGATCTCGCCGCCCAGCGCCGCGGTGGTGAAGCTGACCGGCATCTCGCAATGCAGATCGTCGCCATCGCGCTGGAAGACCGGGTGCGACTTGATGTGGATCTCGACGTAGAGATCACCGGCCGGGCCGCCATTGATGCCCGGCTCGCCGTGGCCCCCGTGGCGAAGCCGCATGCCGTCGTCGATCCCCGCCGGGATCTTGACCTCGAGCGTCTTCTGCCGCTTGACACGTCCGGCGCCGCCGCAACTGGGGCAAGGCTCGGGGATGATGCGGCCCGAACCGTGACATTTCGGGCAAGTCTGCTGGATCGAGAAGAAGCCCTGCTGCATGCGGACCTGGCCTGCGCCGCCGCAGGTGGTGCAAGGCTTTGGCTGGGTGCCGGGCTTTGCGCCGCTGCCGTGGCAGGTCTCGCAATTGTCCAGGGTGGGAATGCGGATCGTCTTCTCGGCCCCGCGCGCCGCTTCCTCCAGCGACACTTCGAGGTTGTAGCGCAGGTCGGCACCGCGATAGACGTTCGAGCGACCGCGACCGCCGCCGCCGAAGATGTCGCCGAAGATGTCGCTGAAGGCATCGCCAAAGCCGTCGAAGCCCTGGCCGCCACCGCCTCCGCCCATCGACGGGTCAACGCCGGCATGACCATACCTGTCGTAGGCAGCCTTCTTGTCCGGATCGGACAGGACTTCATAGGCTTCCTTCGCTTCCTTGAACTTTTCCTCCGCGTCCTTGCTGTCCGGATTGCGGTCCGGATGGTGTTTCATGGCCAACTTTCGGTAGGCCTTCTTGATGTCGTCGTCCCCGGCATCCCGATTGAGGCCGAGCACTTCGTAGTAATCCCTTTTCGCCATGGTTGTTCTGGCTCACTTGTGCAAAGGCCGAGCCGCGCGGTGCAAGAAGCACCGAACAGCCCGGCCGGGTGTTTCAGAGTTGCGGTGGATGCAAATGTCCTGGCTTACTTCTGGTCCTTGACCTCGGTAAACTCCGCATCCACGACGTCCGCATCGTCGGCCTTCTTGCCGCCATGCGAGCTGCCTTCGCCCTGCGGCTGGCCGGCTTCGGCCTGGGCCTGGGCGTACATGTGTTCGCCGAGCTTCTGGCTGGCCTGGCCAAGGGCTTCGCTCTTGGCATCGATCGTTGCCTTGTCGCCGCTCTTGATCGCCTCTTCGGCTTCCTTGATGGCTTCCTCGATCTTGGCCTTTTCATCGGCGCCGACCTTGTCACCATGCTCGGCAACCGCCTTCTTCACCGAATGCACGAGTCCGTCGAGCTGATTGCGGGCATCGACCAGCTCGTGAACCTTCCTGTCGTCCTCGGCGTGAGCCGCGGCGTCCTGCACCATGCGCTCGACTTCCTCGTCGGACAGACCCGAGTTGGCCTTGATGGTGATCTTGTTCTCCTTGCCGGTCGCCTTGTCCTTCGCCGAAACGTGCAGGATGCCGTTGGCGTCGATGTCGAAGGTCACCTCGATCTGCGGCATGCCGCGCGGCGAGGGCGGGATGTCGCTGAGGTTGAACTGGCCCAGGCTCTTGTTGCCGCTGGAGATCTCGCGCTCGCCCTGCAGAACGTGGATGGTCACCGCGCTCTGGTTGTCTTCCGCAGTCGAGAACACCTGGCTGGCCTTGGTCGGGATGGTGGTGTTCTTCTGGATGAGCTTGGTCATCACGCCGCCAAGGGTCTCGATACCGAGCGACAGCGGGGTCACGTCGAGCAGCAGCACGTCCTTGACCTCGCCCTGCAGCACGCCGCCCTGGATCGACGCGCCGACGGCGACCGCCTCATCCGGGTTCACATCCTTGCGGGGCTCCTTGCCGAAGAACTCCTTCACCTTCTCCTGGACCTTGGGCATGCGCGTCTGGCCACCGACCAGGATCACGTCGTCGATGTCGGCGATCTTCACGCCGGCATCCTTGAGGGCCATGCGGCACGGCTCGATGGTGCGGGCCACCAGGTCTTCGACCAGCGACTCGAACTTGGCGCGGGTGATCTTCACCGCGAGGTGCTTCGGTCCGGATGCGTCGGCGGTGATGTAGGGCAGGTTGACCTCGGTCTGGCTGCTGGAGGAGAGCTCGATCTTGGCCTTTTCGGCCGCTTCCTTGAGACGCTGCAGGGCCAGCACGTCGTTCTTGAGGTCGACCCCCTGTTCCTTCTTGAACTCGGTGACGATGTAGTCGATGATGCGCTGGTCGAAATCCTCGCCGCCGAGGAAAGTGTCGCCGTTGGTCGCAAGCACTTCGAACTGGTGCTCGCCATCGATGTCCGCGATCTCGATGATCGAGATGTCGAAGGTGCCGCCGCCGAGGTCATACACCGCGATCTTGGAGTCGCCCGGCTTCTTGTCCATGCCGAAGGCGAGCGCGGCCGCGGTCGGCTCGTTGATGATGCGCTTGACTTCGAGGCCGGCGATCTTGCCGGCGTCCTTGGTGGCCTGGCGCTGGCTGTCGTTGAAGTAGGCCGGTACCGTGATCACCGCTTCGGTCACTTCTTCGCCGAGGTAGTCTTCGGCGGTCTTCTTCATCTTGCGCAGCACTTCGGCGGAAACCTGCGGCGGGGCAATCTTCTTGCCGCGCACCTCCACCCACGCGTCGCCGTTGTCGGCCTTGGCGATGGTGTAGGGCATCATGTCGATGTCCTTCTGCACTTCCTTCTCTTCGAAGCGGCGGCCGATCAGGCGCTTGATCGCGAACAGCGTGTTCTTGGCGTTGGTGACGGCCTGGCGCTTGGCCGGGGCGCCGCACAGGATCTCGCCGTCTTCCGCGTAGGCCACGACGGACGGCGTGGTGCGCGCGCCTTCGGAGTTCTCGATGACCTTGGGCTTGCCGCCTTCCATCACGGAGACGCAGCTGTTGGTGGTGCCGAGGTCAATACCGATGATCTTTCCCATGCTTGTTCCTTTATCTCTGAATTCTCAAATCGACCCGCGGGCGGATCGTGTCTGCATTGAATATGGGGTGCGGCGGCCGGGTTTCAAGCGCCCTTGGCCTTGGAAACGATAACCATCGCAGGGCGGATGACGCGCTCGTTGAGCAGATAGCCTTTTTGCAGCACCGTGACGACGGTGTTGGGCTCGCCGTCGGCCTCGACGGCGCTGATCGCCTGATGCTTGTTCGGATCGAACTTCTGGCCGGCCGGGTTCTCCTCCGAGACCTTCGCGGCGTCGAATGCCGAAACCAGTTGCTTGAGGGTGAGTTCGACCCCTTCGCGCAGATTCTCGATGCTTGCGTTCTCGGTAGCGAGCGCGGCTTCGAGGCTGTCCTTCACCGGAAGCATCGCCTGGGCGAACTTTTCGGCGGCAAACTTGGATGCCTTGGAGACTTCCTCCTGGGCCCGACGGCGGATGTTTTCCGAGTCGGCCTTCGCCCTCAGCCAGGCGTCGTGGTGTTCGGCGGCCTTGAGCTCGGCCATGCGCAGCGCTTCTTCAAGGCTCGGCATCACGTCGGCGTTCGAAGCGGCTTCGGCGGAATTCGTCTGATCGTTCTCCGCGACAGGCTGGGCCTGCTCCGGGGCTTGGTCTGCGGCTGAAGCGGGATTCTGGTCTTGCATCGTACAAAGCTCCTAAAATCAACCTTAGAGCTAGTGGGGGCGTTGCGGCGGGTTTTCAAGTGCCTACCAAGAAATTGATGAAATGCATCGTGGGGCTTTACCGCGGCTCCGCTCGTGACACAATTGCAGTATCGATATTGAGGGCCCGGCAACTGGGGCTCGAAGGATTGAGATGTCGGCTGCGCCGGAGAAAGTTGGCAAGTACAGGATCATTCGCGAGGTAGGGCGAGGCGCGACCGCGACCGTATATCTGGCGGAGAGTCCGCTCTACCCCGATCCGCTGGCGGTCAAGTACATCCGCTTCGACGACAAGGCCAGGGACGAGGCCAAGTGGAATCGCCGCCTGCTCAAGCTGCTAAAGGCCGAGCAGGCCGTCGCGCAGCGCCTCAATCACCCCAACATCATAAAGATCTTCGAGGCGGTGGTAACCAGCAAGGAAGCCTACGTGGTCATGGAGTACTTCCCGGGCGACACCCTCGAGCGGCACTGCAATTTCGAACGCCTGCTGCCGATCCATCGCACCATCGGCATCATCTTCAAGTGCTGCATGGCCCTCGACTACGCCTACCGTCAGGGGATCGTGCACCGCGACATCAAGCCGGCCAACATCCTCGTCGATGACAAGGACAACGTAAAGATCACCGATTTCGGGCTGGCCCTGAACATCAACAAGCAGAGCCATTCCGACTCCACCTTCATCATGGGCGTGGGGTCGCCGGCCTACATGTCGCCCGAGCAGATCAAGAACTATCCGCTCAATCAGAAGACCGATCTGTATTCGCTCGGCGTGGTTCTGTTCCACCTGCTCGCCGGACGCCTGCCGTTCCGTGCCCGCAATGCGGCGCAACTGATCTACAAGATCATCAATGCCGATCCGCCCTCGGTCAGCCAGCTCAATCCGGATGTCCCCGAGCAGATGAACAACCTGATCCGCAAGGCGCTCGAGAAGGACCTCTACTCCCGCTACAAGAACGGTGCGGAGTTCGCCAAGGACTTGTCGGCGGTGCGCTACAAGATCGTGGACGACAAGTATCTGCCGCCCGACACCAGCCGCTTCTCGGTGCTGCGCAAGCAGGCGTTCTTCACCGAGTTCGACGACCTGGATATCTGGGAGGTGCTGCGCATGTCGGCGTGGCGCAGGGTCGAGGCCAAGGTCACGGTGGTCCGCGAGGGCGACAGCGACCAGCGTTTCGGGATGGTGATCGAGGGCAAGGTCGAAGCTTCGGTCGGCGGGCGCAAGATCGCCGAGCTGGGCGAGGGAGAAGTGTTCGGGGAGCTTGCCTACCTGGACAGCCTCGAGCACAAGCACATGGTGACGATCGTCACCCTCGAACCGACCAGCTACATCGAGTTCAATCCGGCCGCGCTGGCGCTCGCCACCGAAGAGTGCCTGGCGCTGCTGCGCAAGGCGCTGACCACGCTGGTGGCGCGGCGGCTGGGCGAAGCCAGCCGCCAGCTCTCTTCAACCGGCGCCGTCGCAACCAAGGGCAGCGGTTTTGCCGCCGGCTTCGAGATGCAACTGGTCGACGACTGAGCAGCGCACGACTTCAGAGTTTCGAGCGTGTCCAGTCGATCAGTGCGGCGGTGTTGATGGCGCCGGAGTGGCGTGCGAGCTCGCGCCCGTCCCTGAACAGGATCAGAGTCGGGATGCTGCGGATCGCAAAGCGTGCCGCCAGCGCCTGCTCCGCTTCGGTATCGACCTTCGCCAGCCGGACCTGCGGCTCGAGCCTGGCGGCGGCCGCTTCGAATGCCGGGGCCATGGTCCGGCACGGGCCGCACCACGGCGCCCAGAAGTCCACCAGCACCGGCAGTGTCGCGCGCTCCACATGGGCCGCGAAACTCGCTTGCCCGAGCTCGACGGGGTGTGCGGCGAACAGAGGTTTCTTGCAGCGGCCACAGTTGCCGCCCTCCGCGAGGCGCGACTCCGGGAGCCGGTTCAGGCCGTGGCAGTGCGGACAGGCCACCAGGATGGACGAGGACATGAGCTTCTCCGTATAAGCGATTGCTCATAGAGTATGGGCGATCGGCACCGCTTCAAGTGACGCTTATCGCAAGAGCCTAAAGTTTCAGCGCGGCGCGCCGAAAGAACTCCTGTGTTATCCGCATGGATGCATCGGGAGTGATGATGTGAGTCAAAGCAGCGTTTATGGAATCAGCAGGGTCGATAACGAAGCGAGCCGTACCCACGGGTGGCTGGTGACCATCCAGCGCCGCGGGGTGATCTATCGCAAGCATTTCAGCGACGGGATCCACGGTGGCAAGCGAAACGCCTTCAAGGCCGCCCGCAGCTACCGTGACGAGGTCGTGGCCAAGCATCCGCCACTTTCGATGCAGGAGTACTCGAGCATCGTCAAGCGGAACAACCGCTCCGGCGTGGTCGGGGTGTGCAGATACTGCGCCTCAGAGACCCGCGATCTCCCCGAGGAGAAGCAGCGCTGGTTCTGGGTTGCCTCATGGCCCCTGCCTGACGGTCGTCGCAAGCGGGTCAAGTATTCGGTCGGCAAGTACGGCGAAGAGGGGGCCTTCGAGCTTGCCCTCAAGGCGAGGACCGAAGCGCTCGACAAGCTCAACGGCGCCTTCGACCCCGGCGCCCAGCGCCGCCGACCGAAGCGCAGGGCCACGGCCCGCTCGGACGAACACGCCCAAGCCCGGCGGCATCCAGGCTAGCGTCCGCCCGCATTGGCGCGACCGGGCGCCGAATCTGCCAGCGCCAGGTTGACCAGCCAGGTGAGCAGGCTGTATACGATCGCCCCCCAGAACGCGGGCCAGAATCCGGGTACGTGAAAGCCGCCCACGACATTGCCCACCATCCAGAACAGCAGCGCATTGATGACCAGCGTGAACAGGCCGAGCGTGAGCAGCGTGATCGGCAGCGTCACCAGGATCAGCAGTGGCCTGATCAGCGCATTGACGAGCCCGAGCAGCAGGGCGCTGACAAGCGCAGCGGAATAGCTGTCGACCCGGATGCTGGCAAGCAGCTCGGGCAGCAGCATCAGGGCAAGCGCATTGAGCGCCCAACGGATGAGCAGCTTCATCGTGGTTCTCCTTCCGTGGCGCCGAGCGCCCGCGCCCGCGCGGCGCGCTGCTGTCGCAGTTCGACGCTCTCGGCCGGCAGCGCCAGCCAGTTGCCGAGGTGTTCGGTGCAGATCCGTGCCAGTGCCCTTATCCAGTCGTCCCGCTCGTTGAGGCAGGGAATGAAATGGAAGCGCTTGCCGCCGTGCTGCAGGAACGCCGCGCGGCACTCCATGGCGATCTCCTCGAGCGTCTCGAGGCAGTCGGCAACGAAGCCGGGGCAGATCACGTCGACCGCGCCCACGCCCTGGTCGGCCATCGCCTCGAGACTGGGCTGGGTATAGGGCTGCAGCCATTCGGCCCGGCCGAAGCGCGACTGGAAGGTCACCAGGTAGCGGTCCTTGGGCAGGCCAAGCGCTTCGGCCAGCAGCCGGCCGGTCTTCTGGCATTCGCAGTGGTAGGGGTCGCCCTTGTCGAGCGAGAATCGCGGCACGCCATGAAAGCTCATCACCAGCTTTTCGGGCTCGCCGTTGCGCGCCCAGTGTTCGCGTACCGATGCGGCCAGCGCCGAGATATATCCGGGGTCGCCCGCGAAGTCCCTCACGTAGCGGATTTCTGGCAGGTTGCGCCACTCGAGCATGCAGCGCGCGACCTCGTCCATGACGCTCGCGGTCGTGCTCGCAGCGTATTGCGGGTAGGCGGGTACGACGAGGATCCTGGTGCAGCCTGCGGCGCGCATGCGCTCCAGCGTGGCCGGAATCGACGGTTCGCCGTAGCGCATCGCGAACTCGACCATCAATGCATCGTGCCCCTGGCTGCCGAGATAGCCCTTGAGGAGCTTTGCCTGGCGCTCGGTATGGAACTTGAGCGGCGAGCCTTCGTCGGTCCACACCGTCGCGTACTTCTCCGCCGACTTTCGCGGCCTGGTGGTGAGGATGATCCCGTTGAGGATCAGCCACCAGACGGGGCGCGGGATCTCCACCACCCTGGGGTCTGACAGAAACTGTCGCAGGTAGGGCCGCAGCGCGGCAGCGGTGGGTGCCTCGGGCGTGCCCAGGTTCACCAGCAGCACGCCGGTACGCGTTGCCCGGTCGTGCGAGTGGGCAGGTTCGGTCCGAAAACGGGCCATTGCAATTCCTGTCGTGGGTGTCGGGGTCAGTTGTTGGAGGAGAGCGCGCTCGAGAGCAGGCGGGCGGTGATGTCGACGATCGGAATGACCCGCTCATACGCCATCCTGGTCGGGCCGATGACGCCCAAGGATCCGACCACCTTGCCATCCACTTCGTAGGAGGCGGTGACGACGCTGCAGCCATCGAGCGGTTCGAGACCGGATTCGCCACCGATGAAGATCTGTACGCCGTCGGCGCGATGCGACAGGTCGAGCAGCTGCATCAGGTTGGTTTTCTGGTCGAAGAGCTTGAACAGGTCCCGCAGGCGCACCATGTTGCTGGACAGGTCTTCGACGTCGAGCAGCTTGTTCTCGCCCGAAAGCACGTAGCTGCTGCCGCTATCCTCGAACGCCTCGTTGCCGGCCTCGACCGCGGCCGACATCAGCTCGGTCATGTCGTTTCGCAGTTGCTTGAGCTCGTTCTGCAGGCGAGCCCTGATCTGGCGGAAATCCTGGCCCGCGAAATGCTGGTTGAGATAGCTGCCGGCGGCGGCGAGCTCGGCGGCGCTGTAGCCGCGCTTGGTGGTGAGGATGCGGTTCTGGACATCGCCCGCGGTGGTCACGATGATCAGCAGGATGCGGGTCTCCGAGAGGCTGATGAATTCGATCTGGCGAATCCGCACCGTATCCTTGTCGGGGGTCACCACCAGGCCCGCGAACTGCGTGAGCTGGGAGAGCAGGTTCGATGCAGCGCTGATTACCCGCCGTGGCTGGTCCGGCTGCAACTGCCCGGCAAGCTCGCGCACGCGCGTGTCCTCGATCGGCCTCACCGTCAGCAGGCTGTCCACGAATACGCGGTAGCCCTGCGCCGTCGGTACGCGCCCCGCGGAGGTGTGGGGGCTGGTCACGAAGCCCATCTCCTCGAGATCGGACATCACGTTGCGGATCGTCGCCGGAGAAAGCTCGAGCCCCGATACCCGTGACAGCGCGCGCGATCCGACCGGCTGGCCGTCCGCGATGTGGCGTTCGATCAGCGTCTTGAGCAGTATTTGGGAACGAGTGTCGAGGACTGGCATGGCCTGGGTGTCGAGTTGATGGCCCAATTCTAGGAAAGCGGCCGACGGAGGGGAAGCGCGTCACGCAAGGATGCGGGAATCGAGGTCCGCGGATGTGGTTTAATTCCGTCCATGGAGCGCTCTTTCAATACCATTGCATTGATCGGAAAATATCAGAGTCCTGATGTTACCCAGTCGGTCGTCCGTCTCGCGGAGTTCCTGCGAGCCCGCTCGCTGACTGTATTGATCGAACAGGGTACAGCGAGTTCCACCGGCCTGGGTGTGACTTACCCGGTGGCGTCCTACGATGAGATCGGCGAAAAGGCCGAGCTCGCGGTGGTGCTCGGCGGTGACGGGACGATGCTCAATTCCAGCCGCCGGCTGGCCGAGTATTCGGTACCCCTGGTGGGCGTCAACCAGGGCCGGCTGGGATTTCTCACCGACGTGGCGCGCGACGACGTGCTGCTGAGGATAGGCGAGATCCTCGATGGCCGCTTTACCCGCGAGGATCGCGCCCTGCTCGAAGCCGAAGTGCTTCGCGGTGGTCGCCGGGTGTTTCACACTGTCGCCTTCAATGACGTGGTCGTCAATAAGGGCGAGCTTGGCCGGATGATCGAGTTCGACGTGCTCATCGATGGCGAATTCGTCTATACCCAGCGTTCGGACGGGATCATCGTCTCCTCGCCGACCGGTTCGACCGCCTACGCGCTTTCCGCGAACGGCCCCATTCTTCACCCGCGCGTGGCTGGCATCGCGCTGGTGCCGCTTTGCCCGCATGCGCTCACCGCGCGGCCGATCACCTTGCCCAACGAGTGTGCGATCGAGATCGTCGTCGGCCCGCCGCACGACGCACGGGTACACTTCGACGGGCAGACGCGCTTCGATGCCCGGGGCGGGGATCGGGTCCGCGTCGCGCGCTCGCCGCACACCGTCACGCTCCTGCATCCCGAGGGGTACAGTTATTTCGACATGCTGCGCGAAAAGCTTCACTGGAGCTCTTCGCCGCGCCCATTCTGAGCGCCCGCCAACCATGCTGCGTCGTCTTCAAATCCGTGATTTCGTGATCGTGGACCGTCTCGAACTCGAGTTCGGTGGCGCTTTTGGCGCGCTTACCGGCGAAACCGGCGCCGGCAAATCCATCCTCCTGGACGCCCTGGGTCTCGCCATGGGCGCCAGAGGCGAGCCTGGCGTGGTTCGCCCCGGCCGCGAACGCGCCGAGATCGTCGCCGAATTCGATCTTCCCGACACGGGTGGCCTGGCGGACTGGCTCGCCGCCAACGAAATCTCGACCGAAGACGATTGCGTGCTGTTGCGCAGGGTGGTGGATGCCGGCGGCCGCTCCCGTGCATGGCTGAACGGCACCGCGGTGACGCTCGGTCAAATGCGCGAGGCCGCGGACTGGCTGGCGGATATCCACGGCCAGCACGCCCACCACGCCCTCCTTCGTGGCGACGCCCAGCGCAGCCTGCTCGATGCCCATGGCGGGCTCGAGGCGCTTGCGGACAAGGTCGCGGCGCGGTGGCGCGAGTGGCAGGCCGCGCGCAGCGCCCGCATTGCCGCGGCGACGAATGCCGAAGGCCTGGCGCGCGAGCGCGAGATGCTGGCGTGGCAACTGCACGAGCTGCGCGAACTGGCCTACGCGGCCGACGAGTGGGCCGAACTCAACCACGAGCAGGCGCGCCTTGCCCACGCCGCGAGCCTCATCGAGGGCGCGCAAAACGCGGTCGCCACGCTGCTCGATTCGGACATGGCCATCGGCCCGGAGCTCGACCGCCTGGCGGCACGCATCGCCTCGATGGCAGGCTTCGATGACGCACTGGCACCGGTGGCCGAGCTGCTGGGCTCGGCCGCCATCCAGGTCGACGAGGCCGGGCATGCGCTGAGGCGTTATCGCGAGAGGCTCGAGATCGACCCGGGGCGGCTCGATGAACTGGATCGGCGGATCGGCGCAATCTCCGATATCGCGCGCAAGTATCGACTCGAGCCGGAGGAATTGCCGGCGCTGCTCGCCCACACCGAGCACCGTCTTGCCGAAATGGATGAGGTGAGCGATCCGGCCCAGCTCGTGGAGCGCGAGCGTCTCGCCGAGGAGGCCTATGTGGCGCTTGGCCGTGAATTGTCGGCAGGTCGGGCGGCCGCCGCTGCGGCGCTGTCCGAAGCGGTGACCGAATCCATGCAACTGCTCGCCATGGGCGGCGGCGCGTTCAGTGTCGCGCTGGTGCCGCTCGATGAGGGCGCGGCCGGCGGACTCGAGCGCATCGAGTTTCAGGTTTCCACCAATGCCAGCCAGCCGCTCAGGGCGCTCGCCAAGGTAGCGTCCGGCGGCGAACTGTCGCGCATCGGGCTGGCGATCCAGGTGATCGCCAGCCGCAGCTCGACGACTCCGACGCTGATCTTCGACGAGGTCGATGTCGGCATTGGCGGGAGGGTGGCGGAAATCGTCGGCCAGATGCTGCGCCGCCTGGGCGATGAACGCCAGGTGCTGTGCGTCACCCACCTCCCGCAGGTTGCGGCCCAGGCACGCTGGCAGTGGAACATCGCCAAGGAGGAGCAGGGCGGTGACACCCTGAGCAGGGTGATGGTGCTCGATGAGCGGGGACGCATCGATGAAATCGCGCGCATGCTCGGTGGCGTCACGATCACCGATACCACCCGCCGCCACGCTGCCGAGATGCTGGGCATCGCCGATCAAGCCGCCTGAGCGGCTCCGCCAGCGTGGGGCGGCTCAGCTCCCCTTCTTGTGCGGGCAGTCGTCCTTGATGCAGTCGGCGTAGAGGTAGAGCGCGTGATCCTTCACCTGGAAGCCGCGCTCCGCAGCCACCGCAAGCTGGCGGGCTTCGATCTGCGGATCGTAGAATTCCTCGACCTTGCCGCACTGCAGGCACACCAGGTGGTCGTGATGCTGGCCCTCGTTGAGCTCGAAGACCGCCTTGCCCGATTCGAAGTAGTGGCGCTCGAGCAGCCCCGCCTGTTCGAACTGGGTGAGGACCCGATAGACGGTGGCGAGGCCGATATCCATTTCTTCATTGATCAGCAATCGGTATACGTCCTCGGCCGTCAGGTGCCGTTCGTCGGCATGCTGGAACAGATCGAGGATCTTCAGCCTCGGCAGGGTTGCCTTGAGGCCGATGCTTTTCAGGTTCTGGGAGTTGGAGGGCATGAATGGCACCGGGTAGTCTGATTCGGCCGTCCTTGAGGCATCGGGCTGCGCCCTTTGCGGCTGTGCCGGGCTTTTGACGGTCTCTATGATATATTTTTTGCCCCTGTCTGAGAATGTTCGTCACCGGCGCCGTCCGTTGATATAGGAAAATCCCATCCCATGCATCTTCGTATTCTTTGCGCCATCGTGGCGGGCAGCGTCGTCGCGTTGTCCGGTTGCTCGCTTGCCGAGCGGCTGACCCCATACAAGATAGACGTCCGGCAGGGTAACGACGTGACGCCCGAGATGGTCGCTCAGCTCAAGAAGGGCATGAGCAAGGACCAGGTCCGCTTCGTCCTCGGCACGCCGCTGGTGACGGACGTGTTCCACGCGGATCGCTGGGATTACGTGTATCGCTTCCAGCCTGGGCGCGGCAAGGTCTCCGAGCGCCGCCTCACCGTCTATTTCAAGGACGGCGTGCTCGACCGGGTGATCGGTGATATCGAGCCGGCGGACCCCTCGGAAGAGAAGGAAAAGATCCGCGTGATCGAGATCGGGCCGGCGAAAGCCAAGTGAGTCGAGCCGCGGCCGCCTCGAGTGCGCCGCGGGACTGTGAATCTGTATCTGGAGCCATTGATGAGTGAGCAGCGCATTGCGATCGCGGGCTGTACCGGCCGTATGGGGCGCATGTTGATCGAAGCGACCCTCAAGGGAGACGGCGTGCGCCTGGTTGCTGCCTTCGATCAACCGGGAAATCCCTTTGTCGGCCGGGACGCAGGCGAGTTGCTGGGCGCCGCCTGCGGGGTGGCGATCGGTGACAGCGCCGCTGCGGCGATCGCCGAGGCCGACTGCCTGATCGATTTCACCCGCCCGGAGGGAACGCTCGAGCATCTCGATATCTGCAAGCGACTCGGCAAGGCCATCGTCATCGGCACCACCGGTTTTTCGGCCCAGCAGAAGCTAGGCATCGAGCAAGCGGGCAAGCACATCCCGGTGGTGTTTGCACCCAACATGGCCGTCGGCGTGAACGCGGTCTTCAAGTTGTTGACCGAGGCCGCGCGAATCCTCAATGAAGGCTATGACGTCGAGGTGATCGAAGCGCACCATCGCTACAAGGTCGATGCCCCCTCCGGCACCGCGCTGCGCATGGGCGAGGTGGTGGCACAAGCGCTCGGGCGCAACCTCGAAGAATGCGCGATCTATGGGCGCGAGGGTGTCACCGGCGAACGCGATGCCAACACCATCGCCTTCTCGACCATTCGTGGCGGCGATATCGTGGGCGACCACACGGTGCTCTTCGCAGGGCTCGGCGAGCGGATCGAGATTACGCACAAGTCCGGCAGCCGCATGCCCTATGCGCTGGGATCGCTGCGCGCGGCGCGATTCCTCAAGGGGCGCCAGGCCGGCTTGTTCGACATGCAGGACGTGCTGGGGCTGCGCTAGGCGTCGGCGCGGCCCGGCCCGCGTGCGCTGAAAAGAGGCGATTGCCGGGATCCTCGATGCGCGTGCTCGTGCTCGTCAGGAAGGTCGCACCGGCGCGATTTCGAGCGGCCGATTTTTCCCCGCCTTTGTTCGAGATTTCTCCACCGCGCAGCGTGCTCGCCGTCGTCATCCGCGGCAGACTGCCTTGGCCTCAAGCTTCCCTGGCCGGGGCCGTAGAAGAACCTCATGCTCCGTTTCGTCCCGACCTCGTCCTCTGCCCAGGCGCGCGGCGCCCCCTTCGTGCGTCCTGAACGGCGCTGCGGGCCGTGGAGGCCATGGTGAGTTCGCGCACGCTCGAACGGCTCCTGCAAGCGCATTTCGAGGTGAGCTCGGTCGATGCGCTGACGTGCGCACCTTCGCCGCTCGCCGGGCTCGAAACCGGGCTCGCGGCACGGCTCACGTCGTTTCTCGCGGCATTGGATGCGTCGCTGCTCGAACTCGAGGCGGCCGACGCGCCGATCGTTGCAAACCTCGGCCGAGCCCTCTCCTGCCTCGGTGAATTGCACGAAACCGCCGCGCCCGCGCTCGCGCCGGCTGCGGCCCCGGAGGCGCTTGCAAAGGAGATCGCCGAGCGCGCATCAGAGGTGGTCGAGCAGCTCAGAGCAACCCGGGAACGCCTTGATCTCACCATGCGCAACGCCCAGTCGGGTCTGTGGGACTGGGATCTCGCCACCAACTCGATCTACCTCGATAGCGGCTGGCGCACGCTGCTCGGCAATGCCGACGATGGCAGCCTCAGCAACGAGTTCTCGGCCTGGCTGCCGCTCATGCATCCGGGCGATGCGGAAAAGGCCAGGGCGCTTCTGAGAGCCCATTTTCACGGTGAGTGCAATGTCCTCGACGCCGAATTCAGGATGCGGCACAAGAACGGGCAGTGGCGCTGGATCCAGGCCCTGGGGCGGGTCAGCGACAAGCGGCCGGACGGACGCTACGGCCGGCTCGCGGGGACCTACCGCGACATCACCGAGCGCAAGGAGCGCGAACTCGAGCTGCTGCAGGCGAAGGAGGCGGCCGAGGCGGCCAACCGTGCCAAAAGCGATTTCCTCGCCAACATGAGCCACGAGATCCGCACCCCGATGAACGGCATCCTCGGCATGACCGAGCTCGTTCTCGACACCACGCTCGACCACGAGCAACGCGACTACCTGCACAGCGTCAAGTCGTCGGCCGAGTCGCTGCTCACGATCATCAACGACATCCTGGATTTTTCGAAGATCGAAGCCGGCAAGCTCGAGCTCGAGCGCATCGAGTTTTCGCTGCGTTCGGTGATCTCGGAGACCGTTCGCTCGCTTGCGCTGCGGGCCCACCAGAAAGGCATAGAAGTGATTTTCGGTGTGGCGCTCGATGTGCCGCGGCAATGCATCGGCGATCCGGGGCGCATCCGCCAGGTGCTGCTCAATCTGCTCGGCAATGCGGTCAAGTTCACCGACAAGGGCGAGATCGAGGTCACCGCCAGGATCGTTGCCCACGAAGGCAAGCAGCTTCAGGTGGCGATCGCGGTGCGCGATACCGGCGTCGGCATCGCCCCGGAAAAGCGCGACGAGGTGTTCGGTGCGTTCGCCCAGGCCGATACCTCGACCACCAGGAAGTACGGCGGTACCGGGCTGGGGCTCGCGATCTCGAAGCGCCTGGTCGAGATGATGAATGGCGGCATCCGCGTCGAGAGCCGGCCGGGCGAGGGCAGCCTGTTCGAGTTCAGCGTCAGCCTCGAGGCGGTCGCCGAGTCCGAAGCGCCATCGCGTCGGGCCAACGAGCTGCTGCGGCGCTCGGTTCTCGTGGTGGCCGGCAACATGGCCCTGGCACAGAGCATCGCGAGCATGGTCGAGACCTGGGGCGGACGGTCGTCGATTGCGAACAGCAAGGCCGACGCTCTCGCGCTGCTCAAGTTTGGCCATCAACGCAACACGCCGTTCGATTTCATGGTGGTCGACGCCGGCCTGGAAAAGGACGAGGGCTTTTCGCTGGTTGCCCATTTTCGCGACCAGACGCCCTATGTCGAGCGCATCGTCATGATGCTCAACGCGCATTCGCAGCGCAACGACGCGATCCGCTGCCGCAAGCTGGGTATCTCGAGTCGTCTTGCCAAGCCGTTCTCGACGGCCGATCTGCACGATGCGCTGGCTCTGGCCGTGCTTGGGGATCGTGACGACGATGACATCCTGGCGGAATTCGATCCCCAGATGACCCTCACCGAGATGGTGCAGGATGGCGAGGTTCAGGCTGGCCTCGAGGTGCTGCTGGTCGAGGACAATCCGGTCAATCAGACGGTCGGCCTGAAGATGCTGCAGAAGGCCGGCCATCGGGTGTCGATCGCAGGCAACGGCCAGGAGGCGCTCGATCTGCTCGAGCAGCACCGCTTCAACCTGATCCTGATGGATGTGCAGATGCCCGTAATGGGCGGGCTCGAAGCGGCCCAGGCGATCAGGGCGAGAGAAGCGCGCCGCAGTTGGTCGGCCGGTTCGGGGGTGAGTTCGATCCCGATCATCGCCATGACCGCCCACGCGATGCAGGGCGATCGCGAGCGCTGCCTGGATGCGGGCATGGACGACTATGTCGCCAAGCCGATCCGACCCGCCGAGCTGTTTGCGGCGATCGAGCGGGTCTGCGGCCGGAGCGCTTCCTTCGGCCGCGGCGGGACCGACTCCTCGCTGCTCGAATCCGCGAGCGCCGCGCGCATCATGGACCTCGCGGAAACGCGCGCCTTGCTCGACGGCGACGAGGCCGCGCTCTCGCAACTGGTGAGTCTGTTCATCGCCGACCTGCCGCGCAACCTCAAGGAGCTCAATGAAGCGCTTGCACAGCGCAGCGCGCCGCGGCTCGCCGCGGTGGCGCACAGCCTCAAGGGTGCCGTGGGAGTGTTCCATGCGCTGCAGGCGCAGGACGCAGCGCAGCGCGTGGAGAGCGCCGCGCGTGCCTCCGACACCGAGCGGGCGTGCCGCGACGCCCCCCTTCTGGTCGCCGCACTCAATACACTTGCGACCGCCTTGCGGGCGGCGAAGTAGCGCCGGGGCCGCGTACGCTGCGTTGCTCCGGATGTGGAAAATCGCTAGAATGCGCTGCTACGCGGGAAGGGCTTGTCGCCTCTCCCGTTTTTTTGCGCGCCTTGTGCGCTAAGCAGAATCTCATCCCAATGCTTCAATCAGGAGTTTCGTTGTGACTGCCTTCCCGCCCGCCATACTAGCGCTTGCCGACGGGACTGTGTTCCATGGCAAGGGTATCGGTGCCGAAGGGCGCACCGTGGGTGAAGTGGTATTCAACACTTCGATGTCCGGCTACCAGGAAATTCTCACCGATCCGAGCTACAGCCGGCAGATCGTTACCCTTACCTATCCGCATGTGGGCAACACCGGGGTGAACGCCGAGGACTGCGAATCCGGAAAAATCCACGCCGCGGGCCTGGTGATCCGCGACCTGCCCATCGTCGCCTCCAACTGGCGCACCCAACAGACCCTCGATGCCTATCTGAAGGCGGAGGGGGTGGTTGCAATTGCCGGGATCGACACCCGGCGCCTCACGCGCGTGCTGCGCGAGAAGGGCGCCCAGGCGGGCTGCATCCTCACCGCTGCCGATGTCCGCTCCATCGATGTCGACCAGGCGGTTGCCGCCGCGCGCGAGTTCCCCGGCCTTGCCGGCATGGATCTCGCCAAGGTGGTGTCGGCGACGCAGCCGTACGACTGGACCGAAGGCGAATGGCGCCTGTCGCAAGGCTATGTCGAGCAGGACTCGCCGCGCTTCCACGTGGTGGCCTACGACTACGGTGTCAAGCGCAATATCCTGCGCATGCTCGCCGAGCGCGGTTGCCGCCTCACGGTGGTGCCGGCGCAGACACCTGCCGCCGAAGTGCTGGCGATGTCGCCGGACGGGATCTTCCTGTCGAACGGCCCGGGCGATCCCGAGCCTTGCGATTACGCCATCGCTGCCATTTCGGAGTTCCTCTCGCGCGGCATCCCGACTTTCGGGATCTGCCTGGGGCACCAGTTGATGGCCCTCGCCTCGGGCGCCCGGACCATGAAGATGAAGTTCGGCCATCACGGCGCGAACCATCCGGTCAAGGACCTCGATACCGGCCAGGTGCTGATTACCAGCCAGAACCACGGTTTCGCCGTCGATCCGCAATCCCTGCCGGCCAACCTGCGTGCCACCCACGTTTCGCTGTTCGACGGCAGCCTGCAGGGGCTTGCAAGAACCGACGTGCCGGCTTTCTGTTTCCAGGGGCACCCCGAAGCGAGTCCCGGCCCGCACGACGTGGCCTACCTGTTCGACCGCTTCATCAAACTGTTGGAAGAACGTAAGTGATCTTCCGACCCGCGGGCCCGGAGCGCAACTGCGTTCCCGGCGCGCGGGCCGGGTGCTCCAAATCGAGGCAACATCATGCCCAAGCGCACAGACATAAAAACCATTCTGATCATTGGTGCCGGTCCGATCATCATCGGCCAGGCATGCGAGTTCGACTATTCCGGCGCCCAGGCCTGCAAGGCGCTGCGCGAGGAGGGCTACAAGGTCGTCCTGGTGAACTCCAACCCGGCCACCATCATGACCGACCCGGGCACGGCCGATGTCACCTACATCGAGCCAATCACCTGGCAGGTCGTCGAGCGGATCATCGAAAAGGAGCGGCCGGACGCGCTGCTGCCCACGATGGGCGGACAGACCGCGCTGAACTGCGCCCTCGACCTCGCCCGTAACGGGGTGCTCGAGAAGTACGGCGTGGAGCTCATCGGCGCCTCGCAGGAAGCCATCGACAAGGCCGAGGATCGCCTCAAGTTCAAGGACGCGATGACCCGCATCGGCCTTGGCTCGGCGCGTTCGGCCATCGCCCACAGCATGGAAGAGGCGCTGCAGGTGCAGGGCGGTATCGGCTTCCCGGCCATCATCCGTCCGTCCTTCACCCTCGGCGGCACCGGCGGCGGCATCGCCTACAACATGGAAGAGTTCGTCGAGATCTGCAAGCGCGGACTCGAGGCCAGCCCGACCAACGAGCTCCTGATCGAGGAATCCCTGATCGGCTGGAAAGAGTACGAGATGGAGGTGGTGCGCGACCACGCGGACAACTGCATCATCGTGTGCTCGATCGAGAACCTCGATCCGATGGGCGTGCACACCGGCGATTCCATCACCGTGGCGCCCTCGCAGACGCTCACCGACAAGGAATACCAGATCCTGCGCAACGCCTCGATCGCGGTGCTGCGGGAGATCGGCGTCGATACCGGCGGCTCGAACGTGCAGTTCGCGATCAACCCGGACGACGGCCGCATGATCGTCATCGAGATGAATCCGCGGGTCTCGCGCTCCTCGGCGCTGGCCTCGAAGGCCACCGGCTTCCCGATCGCCAAGGTGGCCGCGAAGCTGGCCGTGGGCTATACCCTGGACGAGCTCAAGAACGACATCACCGGCGGTGCCACGCCGGCATCCTTCGAGCCGTCGATCGACTACGTGGTCACCAAGATCCCGCGTTTCGCGTTCGAGAAATTTCCCCAGGCGCCAGACCGCCTGACCACCCAGATGAAGTCGGTGGGCGAGGTCATGGCGATCGGCCGCACCTTCCAGGAATCCTTCCAGAAGGCCCTGCGCGGGCTCGAGGTCGGCGTCTACGGCCTGGACGAGGTCGAGGCCGACGAGGAGGACCTCGAGCACGAGCTCGCCAACCCGGGCGCCCAGCGCATCTGGTACGTGGGGCAGGCCTTCCGCGAGGGCATGAGCCTCGAGAAGGTCCACCAGCTCACCCGCATCGATCCCTGGTTCCTGACCCAGATCGAGGACATCGTGCTGACCGAGAAGGCGCTCGCCGGGCGCTCGCTGAAGAACATCGCCGCGCCCGAGCTGCGCGAGCTCAAGCGCAAGGGTTTCTCGGACCGTCGTCTCGCCAAGGTGCTCAACGCCGACGAGACCGCGGTGCGCCTGCACCGCTATGCGCTCGGAGTGCGACCGGTGTTCAAGCGGGTCGATACCTGTGCCGCCGAGTTCGCCACGTCGACCGCCTACATGTACTCCAGCTACGAAGAAGAGTGCGAGTCGCGGCCCACCGACCGCAAGAAGATCATGGTCCTGGGCGGCGGCCCGAACCGCATCGGGCAAGGCATCGAGTTCGACTACTGCTGCGTGCATGCGGCGCTCGCCTTGCGCGAGGATGGCTATGAAACCATCATGGTCAACTGCAACCCCGAGACCGTATCCACCGACTACGACACCTCCGATCGACTCTACTTCGAGCCGATCACGCTCGAAGACATCCTCGAGATCGTCAATATCGAGAAGCCGGTCGGCGTGATCGTGCAGTTCGGCGGCCAGACGCCGCTCAAGCGGGCGCGTGCGCTCGAAGAGAACGGCGTGCCGATCATCGGCACCTCGCCCGACATGATCGATGCCGCCGAGGACCGCGAGCGCTTCCAGAAGCTGCTCAACGATCTCGGCCTCAAGCAGCCGCCCAACCGCACCGCGCGCACCCCCGAAGCCGCCGTCCGGCTGGCCGCCGAGATCGGCTATCCGCTGGTGGTGCGGCCCAGCTACGTGCTGGGCGGCCGGGCGATGGAGATCGTTCACGAGCAGAAGGACCTCGAGCGCTACATGCGCGAGGCGGTCAAGGTCTCGAACGAGTCGCCGGTGCTGCTCGACCGCTTCCTCAACGACGCCACCGAGGTGGACGTGGATGCCCTGTCGGACGGCACCCAGGTGATCATCGGCGGCATCATGGAGCACATCGAGCAGGCCGGCGTCCACTCCGGCGATTCGGCCTGCTCGCTGCCACCCTACACGCTCACGCCCAAGCTGCAGGACGAGCTGCGTCGTCAGACCGAGGCGATGGCCCGCGGCCTGAATGTCTGTGGCCTCATGAACGTGCAGTTCGCGATCCAGGGCGAGGGCGACGAGGCCGTGGTGTACGTGCTCGAGGTCAACCCGCGCGCCTCGCGCACCGTGCCCTTCGTCTCCAAGGCCTGCTCGCTGCCGCTCGCCAAGGTCGCGGCGCGTTGCATGGCCGGCCGCTCGCTGGCGGAGCAGGGGGTCCATGCCGAGATCGTGCCGCCGTACTACTCGGTGAAGGAGGCGGTCTTCCCCTTCGTCAAGTTCCCCGGCGTCGACACCATCCTCGGCCCGGAGATGAAGTCCACCGGCGAGGTGATGGGCGTCGGCCGTACCTTTGCAGAGGCCTTCGTCAAGTCGCAGCTCGCCGCCGGCACCCATCTGCCGACTGCCGGCAAGGTCTTCATCAGCGTGCGCGCCTCGGACCGCAAGGCCGCCGTCGAGGTCGCCCAGGCGCTGCACGAGCTCGCTTTCACCATTGTCGCCACCCGCGGCACCGGCGCCGCGATCGAGGCTGCCGGCATCCCGGTCTCGATGGTGAACAAGGTCAACGAGGGCCGTCCGAACATTGTGGACATGATCAAGAACCAGGAAATCTGCATGGTCATCAACACCGTGGACGAGAAGCGCCAGGCGATTACCGATTCACGCTCGATCCGCACCAGCGCGCTGGCGGCGAAGATCACCATCTATACAACCATCGAAGGCGCGCGCGCCGCATGCATGGGCATGCGTCACCTGTCGGGCCTCGACGTCTATTCCGTGCAGTCGCTGCACTCGGAACTGAAGTAGAGCTTTTCATGATCAAGACACCATTGACACTCAAGGGGGCCGAGCTGCTGCGCGAGGAACTCCATCGCATGAAAACGGTGGAGCGCCCCAGCGTGATCGCGGCGATTGCCGAGGCCCGCTCCCATGGAGATCTGTCCGAGAACGCGGAATACGATGCGGCCAAGGAGCGCCAGGGCTTCGTCGAGGGACGGATCAAGGAACTCGAAGGCAAGCTGGCGACCGCGCAGATCATCGACCCGACCCTGCTCGACGCCGACGGCCGCTGTGTTTTCGCTGCCACCGTCGACCTCGAAGACCTGGAAACCGGCGACAACGTGACCTACCAGATCGTGGGCGATGACGAGGCCGACCTCAAGGCCGGCAAGATCTCCATCAGTTCGCCGATCGCCCGGGCACTGATCGGCAAGTACGCGGGCGATGTGGCGGAAGTCCAGGCGCCCGGCGGGATCCGCGAATACGAAGTGATCGAAGTCCGCTACGTCTGAGGCAGGGTTCCCGCCCCATGTCCCGTTTCTTCTCCGGCCTCTACTCGGTATCGATCGTGATGTGGGTCGGCGCCATGTGGACGGTCGGCTACATGGTCGCGCCGGTGCTGTTTGCGAGCCTTTCCGATCGTGGCTTGGCGGGGGTGCTGGCGGGCAAGCTGTTTTCGCTGGTTGCCCTGCTGGGAATCGCCGTGGCGACCTTCCTGATCGTGTTTCTGTTGTTCAGGCGCGGCGCCCAGGCGTTTCGCGGGCCGCTGCTGTGGGTGGTCGTGGCGATGCTCGGGATGACGCTCGCCGGACACTTCGGGATCCAGCCGATCATGGCCCAGCTCAAGGCCGAGGCGCTGCCGCGAGAGGTCATGCAGAGCGTCCTGCGCGACCGCTTCGCGACCTGGCACGGCATCTCCAGCGTGCTCTACCTGGTGCAGAGCGCCTTCGGCCTGATCCTGGTGCTGATCCAGGGCCGCGGCCTGCGTCAGCCGTAGCGCATTGCGCTACCGCTCGCGGCAACGGTGGCTAGCGCGAACGACGGGTCGCGCCCTTGGGGCCCTTGTGCAGGGTCGGCCGGCTCGGGCGGCCCATGGGCCGTGCGGGGCCGCTGCGCCGTGGCGTCTTCGCCGCACGAAGTGGTTTGGCCGGGGCCGTGGCCTTGCTGGGAGGCGGTTCCGGGTTCTCGCGCCAGACCACGAGAATGTTGCCGATGTGCTGCACCGGCGCCGCTGCGCTGGCCGCACAGATGGCATCGATGAGCGCGGCGCGCTGGGCCTTTTCGGCGCCATAGACGCGGATCTTGATGAGCTCGTGGGCCTTGAGCGCAAGATCGATTTCCTTGAGCACGTTGTCGGTTAGCCCGTTACCGGCAACACTGACCACCGGATTCAGGTGGTGAGCCTGTGCCTTCAGTTCACGGCGGCGGGCGGGTGACAATTGGTTCATGATGCGGGCTCAATGGTATTCAGGGGCGTGATTTTACTCCGATGAAGCGTAGCAAGACCAGCAAGTCCTGGATGCAGGAGCATGTTAACGATACCTTCGTGCAACGCGCCAAGGCCGATGGGCTGCGTTCGCGCGCCGCCTACAAGCTTCTCGAGATCGACGACAAGGATCACCTCCTGCGGCCCGGCATGGCGG
The DNA here is from genome assembly GCA_024235595.1 of Zoogloeaceae bacterium. Lineage (GTDB taxonomy): Bacteria > Pseudomonadota > Gammaproteobacteria > Burkholderiales > Rhodocyclaceae > Cognatazoarcus. The sequence goes on from JACKMC010000019.1 coordinate 26,346, forward strand.
TCGCCGATCTCGGCGCTGCGCCGGGTTCGTGGTGCCAGGTTGCCGCTCGCCGCGTCGGCCCCGGGGGGCGCGTGTTCGCGCTGGACCTGCTGCCGGTCGATCCGCTCGAGGGTGTCGAATTCCTCCAGGGCGACTTTTCCGACGACGAAGTGCTCGCGAATTTCGAGCGCCAGCTCGGCGGGCGCAAGCTGGACCTTGTACTTTCGGATATCGCCCCCAACATGTCCGGTATACCGTCGGCGGACCAGGCGCGGTCGATCTATCTTGCCGAACTGGTGCTTGAATTCGCACGCGAGCACCTCGCCCCGGGCGGGAAGATGTTGATCAAGGTTTTCCAGGGGGCGGGTTTCAACGAGTACCGAAACCAGATGGCGAGCGTCTTCGCCAGCGTTGCGGTGCGCAAGCCCAAGGCCTCGCGCGATCGCAGTCCCGAGGTTTATTTGCTGGGCGACAAGCGTCGCCCTTGACGTGCGGATACATGTGTCGTTTGCCCCGGGGAACGATCACACTTAGAATCAGTCAATCAGACCGTAGCCCCTGTCGGGCTGTCGAGGAGCGGAGTTGAACAATCTCTTCAAGAATCTTGCGATCTGGGTGGTGATCGGCGTCGTTTTGATGACGGTCTTCAACCAGTTCAACACTCGCCAGGTGGCGCAAAGCACCATGGAGTATTCCCAGTTCATGGAGGAGGCGCGATCGGGGCGGATCTCCTCGGTGACGGTCGACGGGCGCGTGGTCAAGGCCACCACCCAGGAAGGGCGGCAGATCACTGTCTACACCCCGGGCGTCCAGGATATCTGGATGGTTTCCGATCTCATGAAGTTCGGCGTCAAGGTCAATGCCTCCAAGCCGGAAGAGGAACAATCCTTCCTCGCCAGCATCTTCGTCTCGTGGTTCCCGATGCTGCTCCTGATCGGCGTATGGATCTTCTTCATGCGGCAGATGCAGGGCGGCGGCAAGGGCGGGGCCTTCTCGTTCGGCAAGAGCAAGGCAAGAATGCTCGACGAGTCGGCAAACTCGATCACCTTCGCCGATGTGGCCGGCTGCGACGAGGCCAAGGAAGAAGTCGCGGAGCTCGTCGAGTTCCTGCGCGATCCCTCCAAGTTCCAGAAGCTCGGCGGCCGCATTCCCAAGGGCGTGCTGATGGTCGGCTCGCCGGGTACCGGCAAGACCTTGCTCGCCAAGGCGATCGCCGGCGAGGCCAAGGTGCCCTTCTTCTCGATCTCCGGCTCCGACTTCGTCGAGATGTTCGTCGGCGTGGGCGCAGCCCGTGTCCGCGACATGTTCGAACAGGCCAAGAAGCAGGCGCCGTGCATCATCTTCATCGACGAGATCGATGCGGTGGGTCGCCAGCGTGGCGCCGGGCTTGGCGGCGGTAACGACGAGCGCGAGCAGACCCTCAACCAGTTGCTCGTCGAAATGGACGGCTTCGAGGGGCAGACCGGCGTGATCGTCATCGCGGCCACCAACCGGCCCGACGTGCTCGACCCGGCGCTGCTGCGTCCGGGCCGTTTCGACCGCCAGGTCGTCGTTTCGCTTCCCGATATTCGCGGCCGCGAGCAGATCCTGCGGGTCCACATGCGCAAGGTTCCGATCGCGCCCGATGTCGACCCCATGGTGCTGGCCCGCGGTACGCCCGGTTTTGCAGGTGCCGACCTCGCCAACCTTGTCAACGAAGCGGCGCTGTTCGCCGCGCGCGGCAACAAGCGCCTGGTGGACATGGAAGACTTCGAGCACGCCAAGGACAAGATCATGATGGGCGCCGAGCGGCGCTCGGTGGTGATGCCCGAAGAGGAGCGTCGCAACACCGCCTATCACGAGTCCGGCCATGCCGTGGTGGCGAAGCTGCTGGACAAGACCGACCCGGTGCACAAGGTCACCATCATTCCGCGCGGCCGTGCGCTGGGTGTGACCATGCAACTGCCGTCGCAGGATCGCTACAGCCAGGACCGTGATCGTCTGCTGCAGACCATCGCGGTGCTGTTCGGTGGCCGTATCGCGGAAGAGATCTTCATGAACCAGATGACCACTGGTGCATCGAACGATTTCCAGCGCGCGACCGACCTGGCGCGTCGCATGGTGACGCAGTGGGGCATGTCCGACAATCTCGGCCCGATGGTCTATGGCGAAGAGGATGGCGAGATCTTCCTTGGCCGTCAGGTGACCACCCACCGTAACGTCTCCGAGGCGACCATGCAGAAGGTCGATGCCGAGATCCGGCGCATCATCGATCAGCAGTATTCGCTGGCGCGCAACCTCATCGAGGAGAGCCGCGACAAGATCGAGGCGATGACGGCCGCACTGCTCGAATGGGAAACGCTCGATGCCGACCAGATCAACGACATCATGGACGGTAATCCGCCGCGCCCGCCCAAGCCGACCAGCCAGCAGCCCAAGCGCCCCAACGACAGCTCGTCCGGGCCGGAGCCCAGTGCTGCCGCTTCCGTAGCCTGATCGAGTCAGGGATCCCTTATCGGGCGGCATTGCCGCCCGTTTTCATTTCCGCACACCAAGATGTCTGAAATCCTGCGCTTCGGGCGCTTCGTACTCGCGCAGCGCCGACCACTCGTGATGGGCATTGTGAACCTCACGCCCGATTCATTTTCGGGCGATGGCCACGGCCACCACCTCGATGCCGCCTTGCATCATGCGGAGCAGCTTGTCGCCGGCGGCGCCGATCTGCTGGACATCGGTGGCGAGTCCTCGCGGCCCGGCGCCCAGCCGGTCGCCGAGCAGGAGGAGCTGGACCGCGTCATGCCGCTCGTCGAGCGCCTTGCCGCCTGGCCGGTGCCGATCTCGGTCGATACCGTCAAGCCCGCGGTAATGCGGGCCGCGATCGCGGCGGGCGCAGCGATGATCAACGACATCAACGCCTTCCGGGCGGAGGGCGCGTTCGAGGCCGTGGTGAACAGCTCCGCTGCACTTTGCATCATGCACATGAAGGGCGAGCCTCGCAGCATGCAGCAGAACCCCGAGTACGAAGACGTCGTCTCCGAGGTGGCGGCCTTTCTTGCGCAGCAAAAGGCCCGCTTCGAGCAGGCGGGCGTCGCCCGCGAGCGGCTCGTTGTCGACCCGGGTTTCGGTTTCGGCAAGACGCTCGCGCACAACCTCGCGTTGTTCAGGGCGCTCCCGGAGCTGGGTCGCATGGCGCCGCTGCTGGTCGGCGTGTCCCGCAAGTCGATGATCGGGGCGATTACCGGGCGTTCACTGCCAGAGCGGGTGTCGGGCAGCGTGGCGGCAGCCATGATGGCCGCCGATCGCGGCGCCCGCCTCTTGAGAGTGCATGACGTACGGGAGACGGTCGATGCGCTGAAAGTCCGTGCCGCGGTGCTCGATGAGGAGTGGAGCGCTCAGGAAATCACAGACCGAACGAGCGATTGACGTCATAATTCCGACCTTTCGAGCGCCGCGAGAGATTCCCCCGGGCGCTCCAGGCGGCAACGAACAGAAGAGTGGAGCATTCAATGAGCAGACAGTATTTCGGCACCGATGGCGTGCGCGGCAAGGTCGGTGAAATGCCAATCACACCGGATTTCGTGATGCGCCTCGGGTATGCCGCAGGGCTGACCCTGGTGGCGCGCGAACAGCTCGCCTTCGGCGATCGGCCGGCCGTGCTCATTGGCAAGGACACCCGCGTCTCGGGGTACATGCTCGAGGCGGCGCTGGAGGCGGGTTTTTCGGCGGCGGGCGTCGACGTGATGCTGGCCGGGCCCATCCCCACGCCGGCCGTCGCACACCTCACGCGTGCGCTGCGCCTGCAGGCCGGCGTGGTGATCTCCGCTTCGCACAACCCGTATCAGGATAACGGCATCAAGTTCTTCTCGGCCCACGGCGCGAAGCTGCCGGACGCGGTCGAGCACGAAATCGAGGCGCGCATGGATCAGCCGATGGTCTGCATGGAATCGGCTCGCCTGGGGCGGGCCCGGCGTGTCGACGACGCGGCCGGGCGCTATATCGAGTTCTGCAAGAGCACCTTCCCCAACGAGCTCGACCTGCGGGGCATCAAGATCGCGCTCGATTGTGCGCATGGCGCCTGCTACAACATCGCCCCGAAGGTGTTCCACGAGCTGGGGGCCGATGTGGTGGCCGTCGGCGTCGAGCCGAACGGACTCAACATCAACGACGGCGTCGGCGCCACGCGGCCCGACAGCGTGCGCCGCGCGGTGCTCGAGCACGATGCCGACGTCGGGATCTCACTCGATGGCGACGGCGACCGGGTCGTGATGGTGGACCGCCACGGCGAGATCTACGACGGCGACAAGCTCCTCTACGTGATCGCAAGAACACGGCATGCCGGCGGCGTACTGGATGGCGTGGTCGGGACCCTGATGAGCAACCTCGGCTTCGAGCATGCGATCTGCCGGCTCGGGGCGCCGTTCGCACGGGCCAAGGTCGGCGACCGCTACGTGATGGAAGTGCTCCAGGAGCGCGGTTGGCGCCTGGGCGGCGAGAACTCCGGGCACATCCTCTGCCTCGACCGCCACACCACCGGCGACGGCATCATTTCGGCGCTGCAGGTACTGGCCGCGCTGCGGGTTTCGGGCGAGACCCTTGCCGACGCCTGTTCCGACCTGTCCTTCTATCCGCAGGTGCTGATCAACGTTCGCATGCCGGCAGGGTTCAACTGGGCGGGTGACGATGCGATCACCGCTGCCAGGCTGGATGCCGAGCGCGAACTCGGCGACAAGGGGCGGGTGTTGTTGCGGCCCTCGGGCACCGAGCCACTGCTGCGGGTGATGGTGGAAGGGGCGGACAAGGTCCAGGTCGAGCGGCTTGCGCAGCGCATCGCCGACGTGGTCGCCAGCGCCTGCGACCCTGCCGCAGCCGGCTGAACGATGTCCCGGGTATCGCCGGCATGGCCCGGATTTCTCCTTGCCGAGGGGTGTCAGTTTGACCGTGCGGGACCCAAGCGCATACAATTTCGCGGTTTAGGGTTTCAATAGGCGCCCGTGAGAAAGAAGCTGATTGCCGCGAACTGGAAGATGAACGGGGGGCTCGAGGTCAACCGGGCGCTTGTCGAGGCCGTATGCCAGGGCGGTTCGGATCTCTCGTCGGAGGTCGTGCTGTGCGTGCCGTTTCCCTACCTCGGCCAGGTCGGTGCCTTGCTGCAGGGGTCGACGATCACGCTCGGTGCGCAGAATTCGAGCGAGTTCGAATCCGGCGCCTATACTGGCGAGGTCTCCGCCGGCATGGTGGCGGAGTTCGGTTGCAGCCATGTCATCCTGGGGCACTCGGAGCGTCGCACGCTGTTCGGTGAAAGCGATGGGCAGGTGGCCGGCAAGGTCCTGCAGGCATTGGCGGCCGGGCTGCGTCCGATCGTCTGTACCGGCGAGTGCGAGGCCGCGCGCCTCGAGGGTCGGACGACGCAGGTCGTGAGCCGGCAGCTTGCGGCGGTACTCGAAGCCGTGCCGGACGACGCGTGCGCCGCCATGGTGGTCGCCTACGAACCCATCTGGGCGATCGGGACCGGGCTCTCCGCTTCGCCGGAGCAGGCTCAGGCAGTACATCGCCAGATTCGGGCGCTGCTGAAGGATCGCTTCGGTGCGGCGGCGGAGCTGGTGCAGATTTTGTATGGCGGGAGCGTCAAGGCGGCGAACGCGTCCGCATTGTTCGCGATGCCCGACATTGACGGCGGCTTGATTGGCGGCGCATCGTTGCTTGCAGACGATTTTCTCGCGATCTGCGCGGCGGGCGACTTGGTAACTTGAATACGACAGGGTAGAAACACAACATGGGCAGTTATCTTTTTTCGGTCGTGCTGACGGTGCACATCCTGATCGGTCTCGCTGTGATCGGTCTTGTGCTTATGCAGCATGGCAAGGGCGCGGATATGGGCGCCGCATTCGGCAGCGGAGCCTCGGGCAGCCTCTTCGGCGCCTCCGGTTCGGCAAACTTTCTCAGCCGCATGACGGCGGTCCTGGCGACCCTGTTCTTCCTTACCAGCCTCGGCCTCAGCTATGTTGCACACAACGCCGGCAAGGCGAGCGGAAGCGTCATGGAGGCGATTCCCGCCACTGCTCCGGCAGCGCCGGCAGACGCCCCGGAAGTGCCCGCCGCAAATCCCGATTCCAAGGCTCAATCGATCCCGAAATAGTGATCTGGCCTTTTCTTTGGCAGTGCAGCACGATATACTCGCGTTCGCTGATTTTTGTGATGCCGACGTGGTGAAATTGGTAGACACGCCATCTTGAGGGGGTGGTGACGCGAGTCGTGTGAGTTCGAGTCTCACCGTCGGCACCAGATTAGGAGGACGCCCGCGTTTGCGGGCGTTTCCATGCGGAGCTAAGCTCTCAAATCACATTGGATGGCTGGGGCATGCTGGAAAACTACTTTCCCGTCTTGATTTTCATCCTTGTTGGTCTCGCGTTCGGTTGCGTGCCGATTCTGCTTGGCCGGATCGTCGGCCCTCATCGGCCCGATGCCGAAAAGCTCTCCCCCTACGAATGCGGCTTCGAGCCCTTCGAGGACGCGCGCATCAAGTTCGACGTCCGCTACTACCTGATTGCGATCCTCTTCATTCTTTTCGATCTCGAAATCGCGTTCCTGTTTCCCTGGGCGACCATCCTCAAGGAGATCGCCGCGAACGAAGGCCTGCGCCTGTTCGGTTTTTTCGAGATGATGGTTTTTCTTGGCATTCTTCTTATCGGATACATTTGGGTCTGGAAGAAGGGCGCTCTTGAGTGGGAATGATCCTTTCGCGGCAGAAACCTGTCTGTGTTTCCCTGCACGTGAATTGGGAGGATGAATGAGTATCGAGGGTGTTTTCAAAGAAGGGTTCGTCACAACGTCGCTCGACACTGTGATCAACTGGACCAGAACTGGTTCCCTTTGGCCGATGACATTTGGCCTTGCCTGTTGTGCGGTAGAGATGATCCACGCGGGCTGCTCCCGCTATGACCTCGACCGTTTTGGCGTGGTGTTCCGTCCGAGCCCGCGCCAGTCGGACCTCATGATCGTTGCCGGCACGCTGTGCAACAAGATGGCGCCGGCGCTGCGCAAGGTGTACGACCAGATGGCCGAGCCGCGCTGGGTGATCTCGATGGGCTCCTGCGCCAACGGTGGCGGCTACTACCACTACTCCTACTCGGTGGTCCGTGGTTGCGATCGCATCGTTCCGGTGGATGTTTACGTCCCGGGCTGCCCGCCGACCGCCGAGGCCTTGCTGTACGGAATCATTCAGCTGCAGAACAAGATCAAGCGCACCAACACGATTGCGCGTTAATCCGGAAAACGTCCCTATGAGTGCCAAACTCGAAAGACTCTCCTCGTTGCTGACCGAAACCTTCGGCGACCAGGTCGTGTCGCTGGTGGTCGATCGCGGCGAGGTGACGCTCGAAGTGGCTGCGGCGAACTACCTCTCGGTTGCCCAGACGCTCCGTGATCATGCCGAGCTCGGTTTCGAGCAACTGATCGACCTCTCCGGCGTCGATTACGCGACCTACGGCGATGGCAGCCGCGAAGGCCTGCGCTTCGCCGCGGCGGTGCACCTGCTGTCGGTTCGTCACAACTGGCGCCTGCGGCTCAAGGCCTTTGCGGCTGACGACGATTTCCCGGTGCTCGACTCGGTGTTCCCGGTGTGGCCCTCGGCAAACTGGTTCGAACGCGAGGCCTTCGATCTCTACGGCATCATGTTCTCGGGCCATCCGGACCTCAGGCGAATCCTCACCGACTACGGGTTCGTGGGCCATCCGTTCCGCAAGGATTTTCCGATCTCGGGCTATGTCGAGATGCGTTACGACCCCGAAGCGGGCCGTGTTGTCTATCAGCCAGTGAGCATCGAGCCGCGCGAGAATACCCCGCGGATCGTTCGCGAAGAGAAATACGGGGATGTCGGCCATGGCTGAGATTCGTAACTACACCATCAACTTCGGTCCCCAGCACCCGTCCGCGCACGGCGTGCTCCGCCTGGTGCTCGAGCTCGACGGCGAAGTCGTCGAACGCGCCGATCCGCACATCGGCCTGCTGCACCGCGGCACCGAAAAACTCGCCGAGACGCGCACCTGGGTCCAGTCGGTGCCCTACATGGACCGCCTCGACTACGTCTCGATGATGTGCAACGAGCATGCCTACTGCATGGCCATCGAGAAGCTGCTGGGCGTCGAGGTGCCGCTGCGGGCGCAGTACATCCGGGTGATGTTCGACGAGGTCACCCGCATCCTGAACCACCTGCTCAACATCGGCACCCACGCGCTCGACATCGGCGCGATGACCATGGTGCTCTACACCTTCCGCGAGCGCGAAGACCTCATGGACGTCTACGAGGCCGTGTCCGGTGCGCGGATGCACGCCGCATACTATCGGCCGGGTGGCGTGTATCGCGACCTTCCCGACCAGATGCCGCAGTACGAAGTGTCGAAGTGGAAGAGCGCCGACGCGGTCAAGAAGCTCAACGAAAACCGCCAGGGCTCGATGCTCGATTTCCTGGAAGACTTCTGCAATCGCTTCCCGCGCTATGTCGACGAGTACGAGACCCTGCTCACCGACAACCGCATCTGGAAGCAGCGGACCGTCGACGTCGGCATCGTGACTCCCGAGCAGGCGCTGGCCTGGGGCTTCACCGGTGCCATGCTGCGCGGCTCGGGAATCGAATGGGACCTGCGCAAGAAGCAGCCCTACGAAGTCTACGACAAGGTCGATTTCGACATCCCGGTGGGGGTCAACGGCGACTGCTACGACCGCTACCTGGTGCGCATCGAAGAGATGCGCCAGTCGAACCGCATCATCAAGCAGTGCATCGACTGGCTGCGCGCCAACCCCGGGCCGGTGATCACACCGAATCACAAGGTGGCGCCGCCATCGCGCGAAGCGATGAAAACGAACATGGAAGAGCTGATTCACCACTTCAAGCTCTTTACCGAAGGCATGCATGTCCCCGAGGGCGAGGTCTATGCGGCGATCGAGCACCCGAAAGGCGAGTTCGGCGTGTATGCGGTCTCGGACGGTGCCAACAAGCCTTACCGCCTCAAACTGCGCGCGCCGGGCTTTGCCCATCTGTCCGCGATGGACGACATGGCACGCGGTCACATGATTGCCGACGTGGTGGCGATTATCGGCACGATGGACGTCGTGTTCGGGGAAATCGACCGCTAAGACAACCGGCCGAAAGGCTGAATCTGTATCCGAGCTGAATATGCTGAGTCAGGAATCGCTAGCCAGAATCGACGTCGAAGTCGCCAAGTATCCGCCAGACCAGAAACAGTCTGCGGTGATGGGCGCATTGCGGATCGCCCAGGAAGAGAAGGGCTGGCTTGCCAGCGAGACGATCGACTTCGTCGCCCGCTATCTCGACATGCCCCCGATCGCCGCATTCGAGGTGGCAAGCTTCTACAACATGTACGACATCGAGCCGGTCGGAAAACACAAGATCACGGTGTGCACCAACCTGCCTTGCGCGCTCTCCGGTGGTGTCCATGCGGCCGATTACATCAAGCACAAGCTCGGTATCGACTTCAACGAAACGACGGCCGACGGCAAATTCACCCTCAAGGAGGGCGAGTGCATGGGCGCCTGTGGCGATGCGCCGGTGCTGTTGGTGAACAACCACCGCATGTGTAGCTGGATGACGCCCGAAAAGATCGATCAAATGCTGGCGGAGCTCGACAAATGAGTACCCACGAGCTGATTTTCGCTGGCCTCGATGGCGACCGTACCTGGCGGCTCCAGGACTACGTGGCGCGGGGCGGCTACGCAGCCCTGAAGAAGATCATCAACGAGAAGATCTCGGCCGAAGACGTGATCGCCGAGGTCAAGAAGTCCGGCCTGCGCGGCCGAGGCGGTGCGGGCTTCCCCACCGGCCTCAAGTGGAGCTTCATGCCGCGCGCCTTCCCCGGTGCCAAGTACCTCGCCTGCAACTCCGACGAGGGCGAGCCGGGCACCTTCAAGGACCGCGACATCCTGCGCTACAACCCCCATTCGGTGATCGAAGGCATGACCATCGCCGCCTACGCGATGGGCTGCGAGCGGGGCTACAACTACATCCACGGCGAGATCTTCGACGTCTATGAGCGTTTCGAAGAGGCGCTCGCCGAGGCCCGCGAAGCCGGCCTGCTCGGACAGAACATCCTCGGCTCCGATTTCGGCTTCGAACTCTTCGCCCATCACGGCTACGGCGCCTACATCTGCGGCGAAGAGACCGCGCTGCTGGAGTCGATCGAAGGCAAGAAGGGGCAGCCGCGCTTCAAGCCGCCTTTCCCGGCCAGCTACGGCATCTACGGCAAGCCGACCACCATCAACAACACCGAAACCTTCGCCTCGGTGCCCTTCATCATCAACGATGGCGGCGAGCAGTTCCTCAACCTGGGCAAGCCCAACAACGGCGGCACCAAGATCTTCTCGGTGTCCGGCCACGTCGGCCGCCCGGGCAACTACGAAGTCCGTCTCGGCACCCCGTTCTCCGAGCTGCTGGCGCTTGCCGGCGGCGTGCGCGGCGGGCGCCGGCTCAAGGCGGTGATCCCCGGCGGCTCGTCCGCACCGGTGCTGCCCGCCGACATCATGATGGACTGCACCATGGACTACGACTCGATCTCCAAGGCGGGGTCGATGCTCGGTTCCGGCGCGGTGATCGTGATGGACGAGAGCACCTGCATGGTCAAGGCGCTCGAGCGACTTTCGTATTTCTACTTCGAAGAGTCATGCGGCCAATGCACGCCGTGCCGCGAAGGCACCGGCTGGCTCTACCGCGTGGTGCACCGTATCGAACACGGCAAGGGCAGGCCCGAGGATCTGGACCTGCTCAACAGCGTCACCGCGAACATCATGGGGCGCACCATCTGCGCGCTGGGTGATGCCGCGTCGATGCCGGTGCAGAGCTTCATCAAGCACTTCGGCAGCGAATTCGAATACCACATCGAGCATAAGCAGTGCCTCGTGCCTGTTGATGTTCAGAACGAAGGCAGCAAGATCTACGTAGGTCCGACATGCTAGAGATCGAGATCGACGGGAAGGTACTCCAGGTAAACGACGGCAGCACCGTAATGGATGCTGCCGCCCAGGCCGGCTCGTACATTCCCCACTTCTGTTATCACAAGAAACTGTCCATCGCGGCGAACTGCCGCATGTGCCTCGTACAGGTCGAGAAGGCGCCCAAGCCGCTTCCCGCCTGTGCCACGCCGGTCACCAACGGCATGAAGGTGTGGACCCACTCGGAAGCCGCGGTAAAGGCACAGAAGGGGGTGATGGAGTTCCTGCTCATCAACCACCCGCTCGACTGCCCGATCTGCGACCAGGGTGGCGAATGCCAGTTGCAGGATCTCGCCGTCGGCTACGGCGACTCCAGCTCGCGCTACCAGGAAGAAAAGCGCGTCGTGCTCAACAAGAACCTCGGCTCGCTCGTCGCCACCGACATGACCCGGTGCATCAACTGCACCCGCTGCGTGCGCTTCACCCAGGAGATCGCCGGCGAGATGGAACTCGGCCAGGCCTTCCGCGGCGAGCACGCCGAGATCATGCCCTTCGTCGAGAAGACCGTCGATTCCGAGCTCTCGGGCAACATCATCGACCTCTGCCCGGTGGGCGCGCTGACCTCCAAGCCTTTCCGCTTCAGCGCCCGCACCTGGGAGATGTCGCGCCGCAAGTCGGTGAGCCCGCACGATTCGCTGGGTTCCAACCTCATCGTCCAGGTCAAGCACGACACCGTCAAACGGGTGCTGCCGCTCGAGAACGAGGCGATCAACGAATGCTGGCTGTCCGACAAGGACCGTTTCTCCTACGAAGCCCTCGATTCCGATGAGCGGCTCACCCGGCCGATGATCCGCCAGGGTGGCGAGTGGCAGGAAGTCGATTGGCAGACCGCCCTCGAATTCGTCGCCAACGGCCTCAAGTCGATCGCCCGCGAACACGGCGCGGCATCGGTCGGTGCGCTGCTGTCGCCGCATTCCACGCTCGAAGAACTCCACCTCGCGCAAAAACTCATGCGCGGCCTGGGCTCCGAGAACATCGATTCGCGGCTTCGCCAGTGCGACTTCTCGGCCGACGCGAATCGCAGCGGCGCGCCGTGGCTGGGCATGCCGGTTGCTGGCGTCGCCGATCTCAGCCGCCTGCTGGTGATCGGCAGCTTCCTGCGCAAGGACCACCCGCTGCTCGCCCAGCGCGTTCGCCAGGCCGCCAAGCGCGGACTGCGCGTGAGCTATGTCGGCCCCAATGCCGAAGACTGGCTGCTGCCGGTGCGCAGTCGCGCGCTGGTGGCACCCGCCGGCATGGTCGGCGAGCTCGCCGGGGTGGCCAGGGCGCTCGCCGCGGCCGTCTCCGAACCCATCTCCGAGGCGCTTGCCGGCTTCGTCGCAGGCGCGGCGATCAGCCCCGCGGCGCAGGCCATCGCCGACGACCTGGCGAGCGGCAACCAGACCGCGGTGTGGCTCGGCAACCTCGCCGTGCAGCATCCCGATGCCGCCTCCATCCAGCTCCTGGCGCAGGAAATCGCGCGCCTCGCGGAAGGCAGCTTCGGCATCATCGGCGAGGCCGCAAACAGCGTCGGCGCCCATGTCGCCGGTGCGGTGCCGCGTGCCAACGGACTCAACGCCGGCGCGATGCTCGACAGCCCGCTCGCGGCCTATCTCGTGCTCGGCGCCGAAGCCGAGTTCGATTTCGCCGATCCGGTCAAGACCCGCAAGGCGCTCGAGCAGGCCGGGCTGGTGGTGTCGCTGAGCGCCTTCCGCTCGCGCGCCGCGCTCGATTACGCCGACGCAATGCTGCCGATCGCGCCTTTCACCGAAACGGCCGGCACCTTTGTCAACTGCGAAGGGCGGGTGCAGAGCTTCTACGGCGTGGTCAAGCCCTTGGGCGAGACGCGTCCCGGCTGGAAAGTGCTGCGCGTGCTCGGCAACCTGCTCGGCCTCGAAGGCTTCGATTTCGCCAAGGCGGACGAAGTCCGTGCCGAGGCCCTGGGCGGTGCGCCCGAGTTCGTCAGCGAGCAGCTCGGCGGGCTCATCGACGCTCCGCTGGCGGCCAGGCCCGCCGCCGAGTCCCAGGGGCTCGAGCGCGTCGCCGACATCCCGCTCTATTTCGCCGATCCCCTGGTTCGCCGCGCGCCGTCGCTGCAAAAGACCAAGGATGCGGCCGCGCCGCTCGCGCGCATGAACGCGGCCACCATGGCGGCGGCAGGCGTGGCCGACGGCCAGGCGGTGCGAGTGCGTTCCGTCAGCGGCGTGGTGTCGCTTACCGCCCGTCTCGACGAGGCGCTCGCCAACGGATGCGTGCGGGTCGCCGGTGCCCACGAGAGCACCGCCGCCCTCGGGCCGCTCAGCGGCATGATCAGCGTGGAGGGTCTCTGACATGGACGGATTGCTTCAGCCTGTTGCCGATCTGTTCGGCCCGACCTGGCCGCTGGTGTGGACGCTGGTCAAGATCATCGCGATCATCGCCCCGCTGATGCTGTGTGTCGCCTACCTCACCCTCGCCGAGCGCAAGATCATCGGTTACATGCAGGTTCGCATCGGCCCCAACCGGGTCGGTCCGCTCGGACTGCTGCAGCCAATCGCCGACGGCGTGAAGCTGCTGCTCAAGGAGGTCATCGTTCCCTCGGGTGCGAGCAAGGGCCTCTTCATCGTCGGCCCCATCCTCGCCCTCGCGCCGGTGCTCGCGGCCTGGGCGGTCGTGCCGTTCTCGGATGGCATGGTGCTGGCCAACGTCGATGCGGGCCTGCTGTTCCTGCTCGCGATCACCTCGCTCGAGGTGTACGGCGTGATCGTCGCCGGCTGGGCCTCGAACTCGAAGTACCCCTTCGTCGGCGCCATGCGTGCCGCCGCGCAGATGGTGTCCTACGAGATCTCGATGGGCTTCGCGCTGGTCTGCGTGCTGATGATCTCGGCGAGCCTGAACCTCAGCGACATCGTGATGCAGCAGGGGCAGGGCCGGTTCGCCGACATGGGCGTGGGCTTCCTCTCCTGGAACTGGCTGCCGCTCTTCCCGATGTTCATCGTCTTCATGGTGTCGGGCATCGCCGAAACCAACCGCGCGCCTTTCGACGTGGTCGAAGGCGAGTCGGAGATCGTCGCCGGCCACATGGTCGAATACTCGGGCATGGCCTTCGCGCTGTTCTTCCTCGGTGAATACGCCGCCATGTGGCTGGTCTCGGCGCTGACCTCGATCCTCTTCCTCGGCGGATGGCTGTCGCCCGTGGCCTTCCTGCCGGACGGCTTCCACTGGCTGTTCATCAAGGTCGCCGCGATCCTGTTCATATTCCTGTGGGCGAGGGCGACGTTCCCCCGTTTCCGCTACGACCACATCATGCGTCTGGGCTGGAAGGTGTTCATCCCCATTACCCTGACCTGGGTCATCGTCGTCGCAGTGTGGATGCTCTCCCCACTGTCGATCTGGAAGTAAGAGGCTTATATGGGTGCCATGGATTTCGTCGGAAGCCTGTTCCTCAAGGAACTGGTGAAGGGGCTGGCGCTGACCGGTCGCCATTTGTTCGCGCGCAAGATCACGGTGCAGTTTCCCGAAGAGAAGACCCCGCAAAGTCCTCGCTTCCGCGGCCTGCACGCGCTGCGCCGCTATCCCAGCGGCGAGGAGCGCTGCATTGCCTGCAAGCTCTGCGAGGCGGTGTGCCCGGCGATGGCGATCACCATCGAATCGGACCAGCGCGACGACGGTTCGCGGCGCACCACCCGCTACGACATCGACCTCACCAAGTGCATCTTCTGCGGCTTCTGCGAAGAGGCCTGCCCGGTCGATGCGATCGTCGAGACGCGGGTGCTCGAGTATCACGGAGAGAAGCGGGGCGATCTCTACTACACCAAGCAGATGCTGCTTGCCGTAGGCGATCGCAACGAAGCGCAGATTGCCAAGGATCGCGAGACCGACGCGAAGTACCGATAACCGAGTGGGGCAGGCGAGGCTTGCCCCGGGGTGCCACAGATGGATTTCAAGACCTTCGTTTTCTACATGTTCGCAACGATCATGATTCTTGCATCGTTGCGGGTCATCACCGCCCGGAACCCGGTTCATGCCGCGCTGTTCCTGGTGCTTGCGTTCTTTACCGCGGGCGGCATCTGGATGTTGCTGGAGGCCGAGTTCCTCGCCATCACCCTGGTGATGGTCTACGTCGGCGCGGTGATGGTGCTGTTCCTCTTCGTGGTGATGATGCTCGACATCAACCTCGACCGCATCCGCGAAGGCTTCTGGAGCTATCTGCCGCTCGGTGCCGCGATCGGCCTGCTCATGGTTGCCGAGATGCTGATGGTGCTCGGCGGCAGCTACTTCGGGCTCGACAGCATGCCCGAACCGCCCGCCGCCGCGGCCGGCTACAGCAACACCCGCGAGCTGGGCCGCCTGCTCTACACCGAATATGTATACCCCTTCGAGCTCGCCTCGCTGGTGCTGCTGGTGGCGATGGTCGCTGCCGTGGCGCTGACGCTGCGTCATCGCAAGGGAACCAAGAGTGTCAACCCGTCGCAGCAGATCGCGGTCAAGCGTAACGACCGTGTGCGGATGGTGTCGATGCCGACCGAGAAAGAATAAGAACGACGGCTGCAAAGGGAGTCCCGTAATGCTTTCGCTTTCCCATTACCTGATCCTGGGCGCGATTCTGTTCGCGATCAGCGTCGTCGGTATCTTCCTCAACCGGAAGAACCTGATCGTTCTGCTGATGGCAATCGAATTGATGCTCTTGTCGGTGAATACCAACTTCATCGCCTTCTCCCATTACCTCGGGGATGCGGCGGGGCAGATTTTCGTGTTCTTCATTCTGACCGTGGCGGCTGCTGAAGCGGCGATCGGTCTTGCCATCCTGGTGGTGCTGTTCCGCAATCTGCGCACCATTCATGTGGATGACCTCGACAGCCTCAAGGGTTAAGGAAGCGTCTCGATGTCGGATATGCAAACACTCTATCTGATGGTGCCGCTGGCACCTCTGGCCGGTGCCATCCTGGCGGGCCTGTTCGGCAAGGTCATCGGCCGCGCCGGCTCCCACGTGGTGACCATCCTCGGCGTGGCGATCGCCTTCGTGCTGTCGATCGTCATCTACCAGGACGTTCAGGCGGGCAACACCTTCAACGGCACGGTCTACACCTGGGCCAACAGCGGCAACCTCAACCTCGAGGTCGGCTTCCTCATCGACCAGCTCACGGTGATGATGATGCTGGTGGTGAGCTTCGTCTCGCTGATGGTGCACGTCTATACCATCGGCTACATGCACGAGGATCCCGGCTACCAGCGCTTCTTCAGCTACATCTCGCTGTTCACCTTCTCGATGCTGATGCTGGTGATGTCGAACAACTTCCTGCAACTGTTCTTCGGCTGGGAAGCCGTGGGCCTGGTCTCCTACCTGCTGATCGGTTTCTGGTATACCCGTCCCACCGCGATCTTCGCCAACATGAAGGCCTTCCTGGTCAACCGCGTGGGCGACTTCGGCTTCCTGCTCGGCATCGGCCTCATCGCCGCCAACACCGGCAGCCTCGACTACGCCGAGGTCTTCGCCCAGGCGGACCAGCTCGCCGCCAAGACCATCGAGCTCTTCCCGGGCACGCCGTGGCTGCTCATCACCGTGATCTGCATCTGCCTGTTCATCGGCGCCATGGGCAAGTCGGCGCAGGTGCCGCTGCATGTGTGGCTGCCCGACTCGATGGAAGGTCCCACCCCGATCTCGGCGCTGATCCACGCCGCCACCATGGTGACCGCGGGCATCTTCATGGTGGCGCGCATGTCGCCGCTGTTCGAGCTCTCCGATACCGCGCTGTCCTTCGTGCTGGTGATCGGCGCCACCACCGCGCTGTTCATGGGCTTCCTCGGCATCATCCAGAACGACATCAAGCGCGTGGTCGCCTACTCCACGCTGTCGCAGCTCGGCTACATGACCGTCGCGCTCGGCGTCTCGGCCTACTCGGCCGCGGTCTTCCACCTCATGACCCACGCCTTCTTCAAGGCGCTGCTGTTCCTCGGCGCGGGTTCGGTGATCATCGGCATGCACCACGACCAGGACATGCGCAACATGGGCGGCCTGTGGAAATACATGCCGATCACCTGGATCACCTCGCTGTTCGGCTCGCTGGCGCTCATCGGCTTCCCCTTCCTGTCGGGTTTCTACTCCAAGGACACGATCATCGAGGCGGTGCATTTCTCGCACATCCCCGGAGCCGGCTACGCCTACTTCTGCGTCATCGCGGGCGTCTTCGTCACCGCCTTCTACTCCTTCCGCATGTACTTCCTGGTGTTCCACGGCAAGGAGCGCTTCGGCCAGGCGCATGACGGGCACCACGACCACCACGGCGATCACGACGACGAGGAAGTCTCGGCCGATCACCACCATGGGCTCGCACCGGGCCAGAAGCCCCACGAGTCGCCCTGGGTGGTCACCGTGCCGCTGGTCCTGCTCGCGATCCCCTCGGTGATCATCGGCTTCATGACCATCGAGCCGATGCTCGTCGGCGAATGGTTCAAGGGCGCGATCCACATGTCCGAGGCCCATCCGGTGATGGAAGAGTTCGCGCGCGAGTTCCACGGTCCGGTGGCCATGGCGCTGCACGGCTTCACCACACTGCCCTTCATGCTCGCGATGGCCGGTGTCGCCAGCGCCTGGTTCTTCTACATGATTGCGCCGGGCATCCCGGCAGCCATCCAGCGGATCTTCAAGCCGATCTATCTGCTGCTCGAGAACAAGTACTTCTTCGACCGCTTCAACGAGATCTTCATCGCCGGCGGCGCACGCCTGCTCGGCAAGGGCTTGTGGAAGGGGGGCGATGGCATGCTGATCGACGGGCTCGTGGTCAATGGCAGCGCGGCGCTGGTGGGCAAGGTGTCCCAGCTCTCCCGCCTGATCCAGACCGGCCACATCTACCAGTATGCGTTTGTGATGATTATTGGCGTCTTCCTGCTCCTGACCTTCTGGTTTACGGGCTGAAAAGACGTTCAGGGATGGATAGAACTAGAACTCGCGTCCTGACCGACGCACAAAACGGATGTTGACGATGACGGGTATGCCTTACCTCAGCCTCGCTATTTGGGTGCCGATTGTCGGTGGCCTGGTAGTGCTCGCGACCGGCTCTGACCGGAATGCGCCTCTTGCTCGGGCGATTGCGCTGGTCACCGCGATTGCCGGACTCCTGGTGGCGATCCCGCTCTACACCGGCTTCGACGCCACCACCAGTTCGATGCAGTTCGTCGAGCTGGCGCCGTGGATTCCATACTTCAACATCAACTACTACCTCGGTGTTGACGGCATCTCGATGCTGTTCGTGCTGCTCAACAGCTTCATCACCATCATCGTGGTGGTCGCCGGCTGGCAGGTCATCCAGTCGCGGGTGGCGCAGTACATGGCGGCCTTCCTGATCATGTCGGGCCTCATGAACGGCATCTTCTCGGCGCTCGACGGCATCCTCTTCTATGTGTTCTTCGAAGCCTCGCTGATCCCGATGTATCTCATCATCGGCATCTGGGGCGGCCCGAACCGGGTCTACGCGGCGATCAAGTTCTTCCTCTACACGCTGCTCGGCTCGCTGCTGATGCTGGTCGCGCTGATCTACCTGTTCCTCGAATCGGGTGGCAGCTTCAACATCCTCGACTGGCACAAGCTGCCGCTGGCGATGACGGTCCAGGTCGCGGTCTTCGTCGCCTTCCTGGTCTCCTTCGCGGTGAAAGTGCCGATGTGGCCGGTGCACACCTGGCTGCCGGACGCACACGTCGAAGCGCCTACCGGCGGCTCGGTGGTGCTGGCGGCCATCGCCCTCAAGCTCGGCGCCTCCGGCTTCCTGCGGTTCTCGCTGCCGATCGCCCCGGACGCCAGCCAGGCCATGGCGCCGTTCATCATCACCCTGTCGCTGATCGCGGTGGTGTACATCGGCTTCGTCGCCCTGGTGCAGACCGACATGAAGAAGCTGGTGGCGTATTCCTCGATCGCCCACATGGGCTTCGTCACGCTGGGCTTCTTCATCTTCAACCCGCTCGGCATCGAAGGCGCGCTGGTGCAGATGATCTCCCACGGCTTCATCTCGGGCGCGATGTTCCTTTGCATCGGCGTGCTCTACGACCGCATGCACTCGCGCAACATCGCCGACTACGGCGGCGTGGTAAACACCATGCCCAAGTTCGCCGCCTTCTTCATGCTCTTCGCGATGGCCAACGCCGGCCTGCCGGGCACCTCCGGCTTCATCGGCGAGTTCATGGTGGTCCTCGGTGCCATCCAGTACAACTTCTGGGTCGCCTTTGCCGCCGCGACCACGCTGATCACCGGCGCCGCCTACACCCTGTGGATGTACAAGCGGGTGGTATTCGGCGATGTGGCGAACGACCATGTCGCAGAGCTCGAAGACATCGGGGGCCGCGAGTTCGCGTTCCTCGCTGTGCTCGCGATCTGCGTGCTGGCCATGGGCCTCTATCCGAAGCCCATCACTGACGTGCTCCACACCTCTGTTAACGAACTGCTGCGTCACGTGGCAGTGAGCAAGCTGTAAGGCGAGCGGCAAGTCAATTACACGGAATGGTCTGACGATGAACTTTGTTGTCCCTAACTTCGCGCCCGCCTATGCCGAGCTGTTCGTCGCGGCGATGGGCGTGGCGATCCTGCTGGTTGCGGTATTCCTCAAGCAGAGCGCGCGCCAGTTCGCCTACCTGGCAAGCCTCGCGACCCTGCTTGGGGCCGCCTACATAACCTGGTACACGATGGACGGGCAGGTCGCGTACACCTTCAGCAACATGTACATCGACGACCTCATGGGCGATGTGCTCAAGCTCATGGTGTATTTCGCGATGGCGGTGACCCTGCTCTACAGCAGGGGCTACCTCGCCGACCGCAACATGGACCGTCCCGAGTATTTCGTGCTCGCCACCTTCGCCACCCTCGGCATGATGGTGATGATCTCGGCCAACCACCTGCTCACGGTGTATATCGGGCTCGAGATGCTGTCGCTGTCGCTCTACGCGCTGGTCGCCTTCGACCGCGATTCGGCGCGCTCCACCGAAGCCGCGATGAAGTATTTCGTGCTCGGCGCGCTCGCCTCCGGCCTGCTGCTCTACGGCATGTCGATGATCTACGGCGCCACCGGCAGCCTCGAGCTCTCCGGCATCGCCCAGGCCATCTACCACCAGGCCGGCAACCGCACGGTGCTGCTGTTCGGGCTGGTCTTCCTGATGGCCGGCATCGCCTTCAAGCTCGGCGTGGTTCCCTTCCACATGTGGGTGCCCGACGTCTATCACGGCGCGCCGACCGCGGTGACCCTGCTGATCAGCACCGCGCCCAAGCTGGCCGCCTTCGCGATGGCCATGCGCCTGCTGGTCAACGGCCTCTTCGAGCTCGCCGACCAGTGGCAGGCGATGCTGATGTTCCTCGCCATCGGCTCGATCGTGCTCGGCAACATCGCCGCGGTGGCGCAAAGCAACATCAAGCGCATGCTCGCCTACTCGGGTATCTCCCACATGGGCTTCATGCTGCTGGGCCTGCTCTCCGGCGTAGTCGACGGCGACTCCCGCCTCGCCCTCAACGCCTACGGCTCGGCCATGTTCTACGCGGTCGTCTATGTGCTGATGAGCCTCGCCTCCTTCGGCATGGTGATCCTGCTCTCGCGCTCGGGCTTCGAAGCCGAGAACGTGGACGACTTCAAGGGCCTCAACAAGCGCAGCCCGTGGTTTGCCGCGATGATGATGTTCGTCATGTTCTCGATGGCCGGCGTGCCGTTCTTCATCGGCTTCTTCGCCAAGCTGG
Organism: Zoogloeaceae bacterium; assembly: GCA_024235595.1. Classification (GTDB taxonomy): domain Bacteria; phylum Pseudomonadota; class Gammaproteobacteria; order Burkholderiales; family Rhodocyclaceae; genus Cognatazoarcus. The sequence continues at coordinate 46,975 of JACKMC010000019.1, forward strand.
CGGTGCTGCAGGCCGCCGTCGCCGCCGGTTACGTGTGGCTGGCGGTGCTCGCCGTGATGATGTCGCTGGTGGGAGCCTTCTACTACCTGCGCGTCGTCAAGGTCATGTACTTCGACGAACCGCTCGACGCCTCGCCCATCAAGGCCTCGCCAGACCTCAAGCTGGTGCTCTCGGCCAATGGCCTCGCCATCGCGGTGTTCGGCCTGATGCCCTCGCAGCTCATCGAGAGCTGCGTGGCGGCGCTGGCCGGCTCGTTCTAAAGCCCGCGCCCGATCGCACCGACCGGCGCCGCGGCGCCGGTTTTTGCTTTGCAGTCCCGCCCGTGACAACCCCGAGACGCAGGGAGAGCAGTGTGTTTGACAAGGATCCGGCGCTTGCCGAAAAGCGCCTCGACGGCGAGCAGGTCTTCGATGGCCGCCTGCTCAAGGTGTACCGCGACACCGTCATGCTGCCCGACGGCGGCAGCGCCACGCGCGAATACATAAAGCACCCGGGCGCGGTCGTCATCGTGGCCGTACTGCCCGACGGCAAGCTCGTGTTCGAGCGCCAGTTCCGCTACCCCGTAGGCGAGGTCTTTCTCGAACTGCCAGCCGGCAAACTCGATCCCGACGAGACCCTCCTCGCCTGCGCCCAGCGCGAACTGCTCGAAGAGACCGGCTACCGCGCCGGGCACTGGCAACACCTCGGCGTGATGCATCCGTGCATCGGCTACTCCGACGAGCGGATCGAGATCTTCTTCGCGCGCGATCTGCACTTCGAAGGCCAGAAGCTCGACGAGGGCGAGTTTCTCGAGATCGTCTCGATGAGCTACGAAGAAGCCGAGGCCGCGGTGCTCGACGGCAGCATCACCGACGCCAAAACCATTACAGCCCTGTTTCGGGCACGCCAGCCGCTCGCGGGGCAGGCATCCGACAAACCCGCATGACCCCATTCCAGCGCCCCAGCCCCTCGTACCGGCGCAGGCCGGTACCCAGTACGGCGTGTGATGAGGCGCCGGACGCGCAGCGGCCGGCCGGGGCGTGAGTTGGAA
>JACKMC010000020.1 GCA_024235595.1 Zoogloeaceae bacterium
GAATCCCATCCGATGGCGCGTACCCCGAGGCGCAGGGGCTTGGGAAACTTGCCCTCCTTGATCAGGTTGTAGATGTGGGCGCGTTTGAAGCCGGTCTTGGCCTCGACTTCCGCGCGGCGCAGGATGCGGTGTTCGTTCGGCGTCGCGGTGGCGATGGTCTGGGCAGTCACGAGGGACACTCCTTGGCGCTGTGTAGCGGCGGTGATGGAAGTGCCCCGTATTCAATAGCGCGGTTCCCGCGCAGTCACCGCAAGTGCAGACATGCCGTCTGCACTTGCAGTCAGCGGTCCTGGGTGGCGAGATGACGCTTGGCTGCCGAAAACTTCGCCCACAGCGTTCGCTCGCTGATTCCGGATTTGTCGCCGTAATGGGCAACCAGCGCACTGATGACCGATTCCAGCGTCTCGAAAGACGAATAGGGAACGCCATTGGGTGACTTGCCCAACAGCAGGGTCAGAAGACCGCCAACGATATTCAGGTAGGTGGATTCACTGCGGGCGCCCGGCATCCCGGACCGCTTCTCGTGCTCCGTGCGCGCCTGGTGCTCCTGGCTGAGCGTCTGGAACTGCTCATAGAGCGCGTCCCAGGCTTGCACCTTGTCGGCAAGCTGGAGCTTCAACGCCTCGCGATCCATGACCAGTGCCTGCACGGCATCGGCACTGACGGCCGGATGCACCTGACGCTCGAACGCATCGAACAGGAAGGCCGGTCGCTGGTCGGGATAGAAACGGATCATCCAGGCCTTCAGATCGACGTGGCGGATCGTGAGGCCAGGGTCATTGAGCAAGGCGGGGTCGTTGCTCGTGAGGCCATCCTTGCCGTAGGGTAGGTCGAGATGCACCAGTGCGTCGTAGATCCGTTCCGCGTTCAGGCGAAGCTGTGGCCAGCGCGCCAGTGCAGCGTGCTCCGGCAGCCGGTTCATCCCCTCGGCGACATCAAGGATACGGCGCTCGAAGCGTGACAGCCCCGCCCATTGGATGGCCGCCTCGATCGGACGATAGAAGACCTTGGCTTGGGCGCCGGAAGAAGATGACTTTCTCATGGGCTACTCCCTGGTAAACGGGTTCAGGACATCGGCTTTTCTCGTGGTCTGGTCGACGCCATCCCACACCTTCGCGGCGCGGAGCGGTGACGACTTGGCTTGTGGAAAGGTTGTAGTGACGGCGAATGGCTGCAATGCTCACCCCAGCAACCAGTCGATGTGGCACCTTGTCCACCGACACCGAGCCCCCGCGTGGCGGTATGCTTCAAGATGTTTCTCGCCCATGACGGGGAGGCTTGGCAGTGAGGTTTTGCTACGGATGCCATCGCGGCGAAAGACGCATTCGGTCTACGTGCTTTCAGGTCTGGGCATCACCCGCATGTCAGACGCCGATGGTCTTTCAGCAGACGCGGTTCGGGTAGCACCTGACGCGGCGACGCCGCCTCGACGGGCAACGATGAGGCATCGAGCCAGACGGCATGGGTCTTCGTTCAGATCAAGAAGGAATGACAGGCGAATGCCATCGATTCACCGATTCGCCGACAAATTTCAGGATATCAACCGTTCTATTGCGGGCAACCGAAATGACAGAAAAGCCGATCACGGTCTTCCAGCAACTTCACCTCAGGGGCAAGACAGCAACCGCAATGCGCAGTGGCATCCTCGCGCAGGTGGGGGGCTCTTGGCGTCACGACGCTGAGCGGGAAGAAGACCTCAAGCAACACATGGGCGACGACGATGTGATCGTGCTTGTACGATCTGCATTCGACGACGTCGATGAATCGGCTCTGGTGCTGTGGCAAGAGCCTGATGGCTACAAGGTTTCCAATATCGTGCCGCGAAACGTCGGTGAGCTTGGTATTGACAAGTACAACGCGATTCTTCGCGACTTCGTCGCCCAAGTCGCGGAACCGGCGTCCCGGGCCGGCGGTTTCGGCGTCGAACTGACCTCTCCCAACCAGACTCTTGAGGATTGGCTGGATGCCGAACCGGCAGCAGCCCTGCGGCGCTTTTCGCGGCTCGCCAATAAGTCCACAGGTGCGGCCCATCCCATGGACAAGGAGCGCTGGTACGCGTTCCTGATTGCCGCGCACCGTGCATCGAAACGACTGGATAGTGACCAATTGGCACGGTGGCTTGTCGAGGTGGAGGCCTGGTCCGCAGGGCGGGCGCAGGACTTGGCCATCGACTATGAATTCGCACTCGGACTGCTTGACCAGTATGACCAGTCGCATACATGAGCCTGAATACTTCAGTCATTGAAGACTTGGTTGCTTTAAACGCGCCCGTGTTGTGCGTGGATACATGCACCGTCCTTGACGTCATCCGTGACATCACGCGCGAAACTGCGGTAGCACACGATGCCAACGCCGGGCTTGCCTTGCTTGCGGCAGCCGAGGCCGGCTCCGATCTGATTGTTCTGATGGCAGAACAGGTGACCATCGAGCTTGCTGCTCATGTCGCTGGCGTCGAGGTAGAGGCTCGAAACGCTTTGGCAAGGTTCCAGGCACAAGCTCAACGTATACATGAAGTGGCCTTGGCCTACGGTGCCCAGGGAATGCTGCCGCTGGACCACCTTGAGGGACACGTCGCGCGGGCCAGGACAGTGCTGAACAGGTGGCGGGACGTTGCCAGCGTGGTGCCGCACAACGATGGAGTCGCCAGCCGTGCGTTCAAGCGAGTCAACGAACCTCGTGCTCCCGCCCGACTGGGTAAAGAATCAATGAAGGATTGCGTGATCGTCGAAGCCTATATCGAGGCGGCTGGCCAGCTTCGCTCCGCAGGGCTGGCGGCGCCGATCGTGTTCGCCTCGTCGAATACGAAGGAGTATTTCGCGCCGAACACCCGACGTCTTCAAGATGAAATCGCTGCCGATCTGGAGGACGTTGGTGTGGAGTACGCCCCAAACTTCGGAGCAGCGAAACACAGTCTCGGCCTATAGGCGCATCTGAACATGACTCTGGTGGCTGTGCATGGACGTTGCTGGGCGATGGCAGACGATCCCGGGTTGCCGGGCAGGTGGGGCTGGTACATAATCTGGCCTAATTCCGTGGTGCTTACGGAAGAAACCCGTTATCAATCAATGGGTTGAGTGCGGGGTGATGTTCCCTTCACCCGCTCCACGCCTGCAGGCACGCCGGACGCTCCATCGCGTCCATCCTCTAGCGCCGATCGAGAAACGCCGCCAGCAGTGCGACGAACACCTGCGCATCCTCGAACGGGGCAAGGTGTCCCGCTTCGCGCATTACCGCAAGGCTCGCGCCGCGGATCCGTGTAGCCATGTGGCGCATGGTGGGGACCGTGGCGATACGGTCGCTGTCACCGGCAATGCACAGCACCGGAAAATCGAATCCGGCGAGCGCCGCACGACGGTCGAAATCGACCAGGGCATTGATCGCCGCGCGATAGGCCGGCGGCGCGATCGCCGCCATGAGCCGGCGAAGCTCTGCCAGCAGCCCCGTGGGCGGGCGCGGGCCGAGCATCGCCGGAAGAATCGCGTCCGCCAGCTCCGCCATGGTGCCGCCCTGCGCCAGCCTGCCCAGGCGCCGGGCGAGGAAGGCCTCGCGCGCCGCCCCTTGGTGCACGCCGCTCGAGGCGGTGGTGCAGGCGAGCACCAGGGCCGCCACGCGTTGCGGGTAGCGGGAGGCGAACTCCATCGCCACCATGCCGCCGAGGCTGTGGCCGACGATGGTTGCCCGCGCCAGCCCTGCCTCGTCGAGCAAGGCGGCAAGCGCATCGGCCAGTGCGGCAAAATCGTAGCGGATCGGCATCGCGCTGGCGCCATAGCCGGGCATGTCCCAGGCCAGCACGCGATGCCCCTGCGCCGCCAGCATCGGCAGCAGGGGCTGCCAGATCCCCGCGCTGCTGCTGACCCCATGCAGGCACACCAGCGCGCTGTCGCCGCGACCCGCCTCGATCCATGCCGGCGCGGTCATCGGGACTCACGCGAGGCGGCGATAGGCACCCGCGTGAAAGACCAGCGGCGCCCGCTCGGCACGGTCGAATCGCTCGACCTCGGAGATGAACACCACATGGTCGCCACCGGGATGGCGCACCGTGTTGCGGCACTCGAAGCGTGCACAGCAACCGTCCAGCAAGGGCGCACCACCGAGCCCCTCGGAAAACGCGAGGCCCGCGAACTTGTCCTCGAGGCGCGAGGCGAAACGTTGTGAAAGGTCCTGCTGGTCTTCGGCCAGCACATTGATCGCGTAGTGGTCGCAGTTCTCGAAATCGGCGGCGAAGGGCAGGCTTCTGGCGAGGCTCCACAGCACCAGCGGCGGCTCGAGCGAGACCGAGTTGAAGGAATTGACGGTGAGGCCGATGGGCCGGCCGTCGGCGGCGCGCGCGGTGACCACGGTGATGCCGGTCGCGAAATTGCCAAGGGCGGTGCGAAAGGCTCGACTGTCGACCTTGTTCTTGTGTGCTGTCATCTGATCTGTCGGGTGTGCGGTGATTTTCCGCCAATCGGGCATTATCGCCAGTCACAACATCCTAGTCGACCATGTCGTCGTCGCGGTCACTCCAGGCCACGCCGCATGCGGTGCTCGGGTAGAGTGCGTAATCCTCTCTCCGGGACCAGCAGGGAATGTCCGAATTCGCAAACCGCCTCCTCGACTGGCATCGTGCCCACGGCCGTCACGACCTGCCCTGGCAGGGCACGCGCGACGCCTACCGCATCTGGCTCTCGGAGATCATGCTGCAGCAGACCCAGGTCGACACCGTGATCCCCTACTACCAGCGCTTCCTGGAACGCTTCCCCGATCTGGCAAGCCTCGCCGCGGCGCCGGTCGAGGCGGTGATGGCGTTGTGGAGCGGGCTGGGCTACTACGCCCGGGCCCGCAACCTGCACAAGTGCGCACAGGCGGTAATGGCACGGCACGGCGGACAGTTTCCGGGCCGCGCCGGGGAGATCGCGACACTGCCGGGCATAGGCCGCTCCACCGCCGCCGCGATCTCGGCCTTTTCGAACGGTGAGTCGGTTGCGATTCTCGACGGCAACGTCAAGCGGGTGCTGTGCAGGGTGTACGGCATCGACGGTTTTCCCGGCGCCAGGAGCGTCGAGAACCGGCTCTGGGCGCTGGCCGCAAGCCTGCTGCCCGAGCGCGACACCGGCACCTACATCCAGGCCCAGATGGATCTGGGCGCGACCGTTTGCAGCCGCGCGAAACCCGCCTGCGGGCGATGCCCGGTGGCGACGCTATGCGTCGCCCGCCGCGACGGCCGCATTGGCGAGCTGCCCTCGGCGCGGCCGCGCAAGGCGGTGCGCAAGCGCAGCGCGCGCTTCGCGGTAATCCTCACCGGCGATGCGGTACTGCTCGAGCGTCGCCCGCCGAGCGGTATCTGGGGCGGCTTGCTGGCGCTGCCCGAGATCCCGGAAGACGACGACCCGACGAGCTGGGCCGCGCAACGCTATGGTCTCGCCATTGTCGGGCACCGTCCGCTCGCTCCGCTCAGGCACGCATTCACCCACTTCACGCTCGAAATCGAGCCCCAACTGATGCACGCCATCGCCGCGGCGCCGGGCTGTGCCGACGATGGGCCGGTGTGGCAGGCGCTGGACCGCCTCGCCGATGCTGCACTGCCAACGCCGGTGCGCCGCATCCTGGAGGCACTGCCGCCAGAACTCGGCCAGCTCTGAAACGCGCACACCTCGCCCGTCCGGTGCACCGCAGCGGAAAAGCCAATATCATCGACCCTGAGTGCTCGCCGTGAGACCTCGCGACGGGTCCGATTCCCTTCAATGGCGTCAATGGAGAAGCAATATGCGCAATCGTGTTCCGAAAGTCACCTTCAAGACCAGGGTGCGTAACGAAACCCTGGGCGGCCCCAACCCTTTCGAGTGGAAGGATCTCACCAGCGACGACGTCTTCAAGGGCAAGAACGTGGTGCTGTTCTCGCTGCCGGGCGCCTTCACGCCCACCTGCTCGACCTCCCACCTGCCGCGCTACGAGGAGCTGTACGAAGAATTCAAGGCGCAGGGCGTGGACGCCGTGGTGTGCCTGTCGGTGAATGATGCCTTCGTGATGTACCAGTGGGGCAAGAGCCAGAACGCCAAGAACGTGTTCCTGCTGCCCGACGGCAACGGCGAATTCACGCGCAAGATGGGCATGCTGGTCGAAAAGTCGAATCTCGGCTTCGGGCCCCGCAGCTGGCGCTATTCGATGTATGTCGAAGACGGCGAGATCAAGCAGCTCTTCCAGGAAGAAGGCTTCGAGGACAATTGCCCCACCGACCCGTTCGAAGTCTCCGATGCGGACACCATGCTGAACTACCTCAAGAGCCGCTGAGCGGCGCATTGCACGGCGGGTGGCGGGGTATGGCCCCGCGCCCGCCGGCGTGGCCGAGCGCTCAGTCGAGCCGCTCGATCCAGCCGCGCAGCTCGGTCACCGCCTCGGGCCACTGCGGATCGAGCATCAGCATGTGGCCCGCGCCTTCGATGACGATCCTCTCCGCATTCCAGATGCCGGCGGTAAAGTGAAGCATCGAGGCCGGAAACACGGCATCGGCCGAGCCGCCCATCACCAGCGCGGGGATCCGCGGTCGCCTGCTGAACAACGGCAACGGGTTCATCACCATCTCCGCCACGGCGTGGTCCGACTCCTCCTCGAGCATCGGCAGGTACTTGAGGGTGTCCTCCTTGCGCATCTGCGGCGAGAAGTAGACCGCGGCCATGACCTCGAGGGTGCGCGGACCGAACTGCCCCGACACCGCCCGGGGCAGTTCCTCGAAGAAGGCGGGATGACTGATCGCCAGCCGATTTACCGAGCCCAGCGTACCGCTGGGCGGCACCGGCGCAAGAAAGGCCACCGCGGCCGCATGCGGTTCGCGCTGCGAGGCCAGGTAGTGCTGCAATACCAGGCAGCCCATGGAGTGAGCGATGAGGATCGGCACCTCGTCGACACTGCCCAGCGCATCGCGGACATCCTCGGCGAAATCTGCCAGCCCGAGGCTGTCCAACTCTTCGCGACCGCCGCTCTCGCCGTGACCGGAGAGGTCCACGGCGAGGCAATCGTAGCCTTTCGCCTGGAAGTAGGGGATGAAGTTTTCCTCCCACAGGCGGGAGTTCGAATAGCCCCCATGGACGAAGAACAGCGGCCTCGGCGCGCTGCGTTGGTCCGCAGGGTAGCGGTGGAGTTTGAGTTGTCGGGCGCTCATTGATTTTCCTTGATCGATGCTCCGGGCTGCGCTTGGCAGTCTTCGATGGAGGCTTGGACGGGGTCGGGGTCCGGCAGGTCGGCCCGCCGTGATTATCTCAGATGCAGTGCAACAATGCCGGTGGAATCCGGCTCCTGCCCGCGCTGCAATCGTCGCCCCGGCTCAAACAGGCTGCATCGTCAGTAGATCGCCAGCTCGCGCCGCGCCCTCGCAGGGTCGGGATCGTCGATTACCGTGACCGCCTCGATCGCCCGCACATAGTCGGCCGGCAGGCCGTGTTGCCGCGCGCCAGCGAGAACGTGGGCCTGGTACCAGGCAAACGGCGCAAGGGCGGCGTCGATGCGGGTCGCGCAATAGAGGAAGGCGTCCAGAACGGCCCCATCGGCAGCAGCCAGCCGCACCCGTTTCTCGGCATAGCCGACCCCCAGGCCCTCGATGCGGTCGAGATGTTCCTTCTCGGCGGCCGCGATCTCGAATACCACGCCGAACACGCAGTGCGCCGGGTCGCCGGTAGCCAGCGCATCGCATTTTCCCGAGCCGTCCGCGCCAGCCTTGTGAAATGCCAGCCGGTGCGCCTCGAGCCGCGCCGTGGTGACGAACTCGGCGGACGGCACCCGGGCAAGCAATCGTGCGCGGGACATGTTGGAGCCGTAGGCGAAATAGAGCACGAGATGTTCCTTTCGATGTAGAGAGGGCGGGTCACGATCCTGCCAAACACGACGGCGTCGTGGAAAGTGTCGACGGGTAGCGCCGTCGACGCACCGACACGGACCATCCGGCGCCACCAACGCCGGCCTGCCCGCGCCGGCGTGAGCGTATCCACGGCACAGCGCGCACCGCTCATGCCCCACCCGGGGCGGCGATCAGCGCGTTGTCGCGCAGGAACCTCTGGATGATCTCGAGCCGGCTGCGCACATCGTCGAGTTCGAGCAGCGCCTGCTTCGCGTCGAGCGGAACCGGCAGGATCTCGGCATAGCGCGCGCCGACCCAGGCCGGATCGTCGAAGCGATGCGGCGCCGGCACGCGCTCACCGAGCTCGGCGACGATCTGCATCAACAATGGCAGGATGTCGCGCAGCGCCGGCGGATAGGGCCGCGGCGCGGGTTCCGGAAGCCAGCGCACGGTGCCGGTAAGCAGGCCGTTGGTCTCGACCTCGTGATCCTCGATCGCAAAGCGTCGCTCGCCACGAACGACGATCTCCATCACCCCGGGCTGGGCCATGTCGCACTCGACGATCCGCGCCTCGGTGCCGACGAGCCGCGGCAGGGCCGGCATGCCGACCTCGGCGCCGGCGGCGATCGCGCAGATGCCGAAGCTGCGATCGTCGCGCAGGCAGCGGCTCACCATGTCGAGGTAACGCGCCTCGAAGATCCGCAGCGGCAGCAGTCCTTGCGGAAACAGCACGGTATTCAGCGGAAAGAGCGGGAAGTTCTGCGCTTCAGGCATGGTCGACCTTGCTTGTCGGGCGCACCCGGATGGTGCCGGGGCAGGTTGAAGGTTGGCGCGGCAGCGCGTCACAGCGCGGCGAACTCGCTCCAGCCGCCTTGTTCTGCACGCATGAAGCGCAGGCTCGCGGCCAGCCGGAACTGGCGCGCGCCCTCATCATAGTCGTGGCGCTCCACCAGCATGGTGGCGCTCGGGCCGGCCTCGAGGCAAATCAGGTTGAAGGAATTGGGGATGCCGCGACGCGTGCGATGCGACACGCAGGTGCCCGCCAACGCGAGCACCGCCGGCGCGCCTGCGGCGGGATAGCGCGCCGCCGAGGTGCTCACATAGGGATCGTGGATATGGCCGCCGAGCACCAGATCCACCCCCCACGCGCAGAACATGCGAACCGCCTCGTCGGCGCCGCGCAGCAGGTTGTGCTCGTCCTGCGCCAGCCGGCAATCGAGCGGGTGGTGCAGCACCACCGCCCGCAGCGGCGCCCCGCCGCCAGGCAAGGCCGCGGCAAGGCCGGCAAGGTCCAGCTCGCCGTTCTTGTGGCGCGATGGCGGGCAGGAGACGAGGCTGAGCAGCTCCACGTCTCCGACCCGGCGGCTGGCAGCGGGCAGCGGCAGCGCACCGAAGTGGGCACGAAAACCGCGATAGGGGTCGAGCAGGCGCAGCGGCAGGTTGAACAGCGGGATGTCGTGATTGCCCGGCACCGCCAGCGACGCCACATCGCCGAGACTGGCCATGAAGCCTGCAGCGGCAGCGAACTGGGCGTCGCGGGCGCGCTGGGTGATATCCCCCGAGAGCACGATCATGTCGGGCGCGAGGCGTACCGCGGCCTCCCTCACCGCGGCCACGACCTCGCCGCGCTCGGTGCCGAAGTGAGGATCGGAGAGGTGCAGGAGGCGCACGCTCATGGCGGGGCCGCGGCGGTGGGCTGGACGAGCCGCAGGGCGCCGGTGGAACGATGGATGGAGAGCGGCGTGGCGAGTCGGAACAGCTCGCCGTCGAGCGCCACCGTCATCTTCCAGTGGCGGCGCCGGATCACCAGCGAGTCGGCGCAGAAGCTCAGCAGGTTTTCCTCCTCGCCAAGCATGCGCATCAGCCCGTTGAGGGTCATCCTGAGCATCCCCAGGGTGCCCACCGGCCGCATCACCACCACCGCCAGCCGCCCTTGCTGCATGCAGCCGGCCACGTCGAGCGCGACATCGCGCAGCTGCAGGGCATTGTTGCCGATGAAGACCATCGGGGTGCGCAGGCGGCGGGTGTGCCCGCCCGCCTCGATCTCGAGCTTCACCGCCGGATGGCCTTTGAGGAAACTCATCAACGTCGAGGCGATCACTACGAGGCGCTTGCGGCCGAAGCGCGCGGTGCTCTGCTCGCGCTCGGCGATCGCGCGTGCGTAGAGGCCTAGGCTGGCGTTGATCAGGAATACATGGCCGTTGACCTCGCCGAGGTCCACCGGCCGCGGCTCGCCGTCCAGCGCCAGCGCCAGCGCGGCGCGCGGATCTTCGGGAATGTGGTGATTCCGCGCAAAGAAATTGAAGGTCCCCACGGGCACCACCGCAAGCGGCACCTCGCTGCCGGTCAACACCTGGGCGACGCTGCGAATCGTGCCGTCGCCGCCCGCCGCCACCACCACCCCACCGTCCGCCAGCGCAGCCCGCTCGGCCGCCGCGGCAGCCTCTTCGAGGTCGCGGGGCGTGGCCACCGGGTGCATCTGCAGGCGCGCACCGCGCGCGGCGCAGAGCGCCGCGGCGAGCGCCTCCAGGTCTGCGCCGGCGCCCTGGCCGGAGGCGCGGTTGGCAAGCAAGTGCAGAACCCGGGGTGAAGTTGGAGTCACGGTAGGGGCAATCCTCCGATGAATCGACAATGAAGCCTGGGGCGTCCCGGACATCCCTGCGCTCGAGCGCGGACCGGGCTTCAGGCCTGCGGCGGCGTCTCGCCCCAGCGGGCCATGAGCTGGTGCGCCACGCCGAGCTGGTCGAGCACTCGCGCAACCACGAAATCGACCAGGTCATCGACGCTCTTGGGGTGGTGGTAGAAGCCCGGGCTGGGCGGCAGGATGCACACGCCGAGGCGCGCGAGCTTGAGCATGTTCTCGAGGTGGATCGCCGAGAGCGGGCTCTCGCGCGGCACCAGCACCAGCTTGCGCCCCTCCTTGACGACCACGTCGGCGGCGCGTTCGATGAGATTCTGGCTCATGCCGGCGGCGATCGCGGCAAGCGTGCCCATGGTGCACGGACACACCACCATGGCGTCCGGCGGGTTCGAGCCCGAGGCGGGCGGAGCGAACCACTCCTCGCGCCCGAAGACCCGCAACTGCCCGGGCTCGGTGGCGAAGCGGGCGCCGAGTTCGGCCTCGAGCTCGGCCGCACGGCCAGGCAGTGCCCAATCCATCTCCTGGCGGGCGACGATCTGCGCAACCTGCGAATACAGCAGCCACACCCGGCAACCCGCCGCCAGCAGGCACTCCACCAGGCGCAGGCCGTAGGGCATGCCGGAGGCGCCGGTGAAGGCGACGGTGATGGTGCGGGGCGAATCGCTCATCGGTTCATGCTCGCAATGGCCAGGGGCCAAGCTTACTTGAGGTAGTCGCTGATGAGCACCCACTTGCCGCCTTCGATGCGTGCCAGCCGGCCATGGCGGTTGCCGAGATGGTCCTGCGCGCTGAAGTGGTAGGCCGGGCCACCGAAGAAGTCGCGCGTGGTGCTCAGGTTCTCCATCGCATGCACGAAGCTCGCCACGGTGAGATCGCGACCCGCCCCGCGCAGGCCCCGGATGAAGACGTCGGCGACGTTGTAGCCCATCACGCTCCACACATTGGGCTCGGCGTCGTAGCGGGTACGGTAGCGTTCGATCCATTCGCCGAGCCGCTCATTGGCGCCGGCCGGATAGGGGTGCGGCATCACGCTCACGCCATAGAGGCCTTCCATGGCCTTGCCGCCCAGCTCGTGGGTCTGCGCCGAATAGCCGGAGGCGGTGACCAGCATGTCGACGTTCCAGCCCAGCTTGCGCGCCTCGCTCACCGCACCCACGGTCTCGCGCACCACCGTGGCGAGCACCACGAAGTCGCAGCCGGCCGCGCGCAGGCGTGCGATCTGGCTGGCGAAGTCGGTGGCGCCGCGCTTGTAGCCGGTCTTCTCGACCAGCGTCTGGCCGAGCCGCGCCAGCCCCGCCTCGACCCCCTTCATGACCTCGAGACCGTAGTCGTCGTCCTGGTAGAGCAGGCCGACGCGCTTGTAGCCGTTGTTCCTGACCATCTCCTGCACCGCGGCGCTCATGTAGTCCTGGTAGGGGGCGAAGAGCTGGAACTTGAGCGGATCGAGCGGCTGGTAGGTCGCCTCATGCGGCGAGAACGGAAAAAGATGCGGTCGCCCGGCGCCGACGATGATCGGCATGGTGGCCATCACCACCGGGGTTCCGAGATCGCCGAGAAAGGCGAACACGCCGTCGCGCTGCAGCAGCTTGCGGGTCGCCAGCACCGCCTTCTTGGGATCGTAGCCGCTGTCCTCCACGGCGATGCGCAGCTTGCGTCCATGGACCCCGCCGCGCTCGTTCTCCTCGTCGAAACGCATCACCATGCCGTCGCGGATCGGTGCGCCGAGGATCGCGATCGGCCCCGAGAGATCCTGGATGGTGGCGACGCGAATCTGGTCGGCGGTGACGCCCGGCGTGGCCGCGGCAGCCGACCCCGCGAACAGCGCGAGGCACGCCCCCAGCAGGGAAACAAGTCTCTTCATGGTCGTCTCTCCGGTATTTTCGTTGTGAAGCCTGCCGCGATTATCCCGCCTCGCGCCGCCCTTGTCGCCGCCCGCCCGCAATTCCGCCCGGCCTCAGGAGAATGATGAGCACGATCAGGACCCCGAAAGCCATCGTCTCGGTGCCCGATGCCGCGGCCCAGCGCGCCGGCAGCAGGTCGGTTGCGAGCGCGATCAGCTGCGGCAAGGCTACGAAAACGGCGGCGCCCCAGATTGCCCCGGAGAGCCGCCCGACGCCGCCGATGAAGACCAGCATCAAGAGCTCGAAAGAGAGCTGCAGGCCGAACTGCTCGGGGCTCAGATAGGCCAGCCAGTGCGCATACAGCGCCCCGGCGAGGCCCGCCATGCCGGCCCCGAGCACGAAAGCCAGGCTGCGCAGCGCGCCACAGTCGATGCCTACTGCGGCAGCGGCGACCTCATCGTCGCGCACCGCCCGCCATGCCCGCCCGAGGCGCGATCCGACCCAGCGGCGGCAACACCCGTAGGCCACCAGCAGCAGCAAAGCGCTCACCACGAACTGCCCCAGCGGCCCGCTCACGGTCTGGCCGAATAGCTGCAGCGGCGGAATCGCCAGCCCTGCCGCGCCGCGGGTCAGGCCCTCCCAGCGCACCAGGGCCTCCTCGACCAGCAGGGCGATCGCCAGCGTGCTCATCGCGAAAGCCATGCCACCGAGTCGCCGCCCCGGCAGCGCCGCCACCCAACCGGCGGCGGCGGCCACCAGCACCGCCAGCGGAAAAGAGGCCCAGGCGGGCCAGCCGGCGACCGCCAGCGCGCCTTCGACATAGGCACCGATGCCTAGAAAGGCGCCATGGCCGAGCGAGATCTGTCCCGCCTGGCCGAGGATCAGGCTGAGGCCCAGCCCGGCGATCGCCCAGGTCGCGACGAAGGCGAACTGACTCAACGCGTAGCTGGTGCCGAGCACGGCGATTGCCGCCGCGCCGATGACAAGCGCCAGCAACGAGCCCTTCATGGCGCGCGCCTCGATGCGAACAGGCCGCGCGGGAACACCAGCAAGGCCAGCAGCAGCAGGGCGTAGCCGGTCGCGTCCTTGACGCCCTCGGGCAGGTAGAGGCCCGCGATCGCCTCGACCACGCCGAGAAAGAGCCCTCCCGCGAGGGCCCCGGGCAGGCTGCTCATGCCACCCAGCACCGCCGCCGGAAAGGCCTTCAGGGCGATCAGCCCCATGCCGGGAAAGACGAAGGTCATGGGTGCCAGCAGCAGTCCGGCGCAGGCGGCGAGGGCCGCGCCGAGGGCCCAGGCGAGCGTGTGCATGCCGCTCACCGAGACGCCCATGAGCGCGGCGATCCGGGGATTCTCGGAGCACGCCCGCAAGGCCAGGCCGGCACGGCTCAAGCGGAAGAACAGGCTCAGACCGAGGCACAGCAGCGCGGTTGCCGCGATCACCACGAGGTGCTCGCCCGCCACGACGACCGTGCCGAAGCCGATGTGGGCGCCGGCGAACGGCAGCGGCAGGCGATGCATCTCGTGGCTCGCCGCCGGCACCATGGTGACCGCGCCGCGCAGCATCATGCCGAGCCCGAAGGTGAGCAGCAGCGCGGTGAGGTGCGGCTGGCCGATCGCCCGGCGCAAGACCCCGCGCTCGAGCAACGCGCCGAACACGAACATTCCCGCCACCGCCGCGCCCGCCGCCGCGATCAAGGGCCAGCCCAGGCCCTCATGCACATAGAGCGCGGCAAAGGCCCCGAGCATCAACAGCTCGCCCTGCATGAAACTCACCGTCTCGGTGGCCTTGTAGATCAGCACGAAGGACAGCGCCACCAGGCCGTAGACACAGCCGGTTGCGATGCCACTGGTTAGGACTTGCGCGAACATGGGCGGGAGGATACCTGTTCGCCGCACACGACAAGCGGATTCGGCCACGCGACCGCAGCATCCCGCGGACCCTGCGCTCTTTTGCTTCCCTTGATCAAGATCAACCGTCGTTCATTGACCGACCGGTAAATTAATCGCCGGCCGTCACCTTCGACGGCGCACATCGCAGGTCGATGCGAGATTTCGGCGCCTTGCCGAAACCCGCCATCGCCCGCCATCGAGGATCCGGAGACAGCGCCAATGTCAGCAAGACACCCCGCGCCGGCGCACAGCCGGCAATTTCTTTCCGGTAACGAAGCGGTCGCCCGTGCCGCCTGGGACGCCGGCGTGCGGGTGGCCGCCGCCTACCCGGGCACGCCGTCCACCGAAATCCTGGAGGTGCTGGCGCGCTATCCGGACCTCTATACCGAATGGTCGGTGAACGAGAAAGTGTCGCTTGAGGTGGCGCTGGGCGCCTCGATGATGGGCGCCCGCGCCCTGTGCGCGATGAAGCACGTCGGCCTCAACGTGGCCTCGGACGCGCTCATGACGCTCACCGTAACCGGCGTCGAGGGCGGGCTGGTGATCGTGGTGGCCGACGACGTGGGCATGTCCTCGTCGCAGAACGAGCAGGATTCGCGCTTCTGGGGCCGCTTCGCCCACCTGCCGGTGCTGGAGCCGGCCGATTCGCAGGAAGCCTATGCGCTGACCCGCGCCGCCTTTGCGATCTCGGAGCAATTCCGCAGCGCGGTGATCGTTCGACTGACGACGCGCATCTGCCACGTCAAGGGGCTGGTCACGCCGGGCGAACGGGAGCTCGTCGAGCCCAGGGGCTTCGACAAGGATCCGGCGCGCTGGGTGATGGTGCCGGGCCATGCCAAGCCGCGGCTGCCGCTGATGTTCGAGCGCGAAGCCGCGCTGCGCGAAGCGGCCGAGGCCTCCATGTTCAATGTGCTCGAAGGGGGCACCGACACCGAGCTGGGTTTCGTCACCTCGGGGCCGGCCGGCATGCATGTGCTCGAAGCCTTTCCGGATGCGCCGGTGCTGCGCCTCGGCTTTTCGTATCCGCCGCCGCTCGAACGCATTCGCGCCCTCGCCAGCAGCGTGAAGCGACTGGTGGTGGTGGAAGAAACCGAACCCTTGCTCGAAACCGAGCTCAAGGCCGCGGGCATCGCCTGCCACGGCAAGGACATCCTGCCGCGGCTCGGCGAACTCGCGCCCGACGTGCTCAAGCCGGCGATCGAGCGCTTGCGGCGTGGCGAACCGCTACCTCGAGCCGAGCCGGCTGCGCCGCAAACGGTCTTTCCGCGGCCGCCGACGCTGTGCGTGGCCTGCCCTCACCTGGGCGTGTATTACACCCTCTCGCAGCTTCGCAACGTCCTCATCTCCGGCGATATCGGCTGCTACACGCTGGGCGCCGGCCACCCCTGGAACGCGCTCGACACCTGCATCTCGATGGGCGCCTCGATGGGCATGGCGCTGGGCATGGACAAGGGCCGCGGCGAGAAAGACGCCAACAAGAAGATCGTCGCGGTGATCGGCGACTCGACCTTCATGCACATGGGCATGCAAGGCCTGCTCGACATCACCTGGAACCGCGGCAACGTCACCATCCTGCTGCTCGACAATCGCGCCGTGGGCATGACCGGCGGCCAGGACAACCCCGGCTCGGGCCGCGACATCCATGGCGAGGAGACCGCGCGGGTGGACTTTGCCAAGCTGTGCGAGGCGCTGGGCGTGCGCCGTGAGCGCATCCGCAAGGTCGATCCCTACGAGCTGCCGACGCTGTTCAAGGCGCTGCGCGAGGAGACCAGGATCGAGGAGCCCTCGGTGATCATCACCGACCGCCCCTGCGTGCTCATCGGCGACTATCGGCCCACGCCCGCCTACCGGGTGATCGACGACAAGTGCACCGGCTGCGGCAACTGCATCGACGTGGGCTGCCCGGCAATCCATGTGACCCGCCGCGAGCAGGCGACCAAGCCCTCGGGCAAGGTGGTGGATCTGGCCTTCGTGCGCATCGACACCGCAGCCTGCACCGGTTGCGGCCTGTGCGTGCAGCCGTGCGCACCTGAAGCGATCGTGCATGCGCGCACGGTGCAGCCCTTGTCCTTCGTGCCGCGGCCCGGGAGCGCCGCATGAGCGCGGCCATCACCAACATCCTGGTGTGCGGGATCGGCGGCCAGGGGGTCATGACCGCCACCGAGATCCTCGCCGAGGCGGCGCTGTCGCTCGGCTTCGATGTCAAGAAAACCGAGGTCGCGGGCATGAGCCAGCGCGGCGGGGTGGTGACCTCGCACCTGCGCTTCGGTGAGCGCGTGCGCTCGCCGCAGATCGCGCCCGGCGAGGCGGATCTGCTGGTCGGCTTCGAAGCGGCCGAGGCGCTGCGCTGGGTGCACATGTTGCGACCGGGGGCGTCGGTACTGGCCAACACCGGCCGTATCGTCCCGCCGATCGTCAATGGCGGAAGGTTCGACTATCCCGACGACCCGATCGCTGCGATCGCCGCGCTCGGCCGCACGGTGCACGCCATCGACGCCAGCACGATCGCGCGCGAACTCGGCGAGATCCGGCTCGGCAACACCGTGATGCTCGGCGCCGTGGTCGACCACCTGCCGCTGCCGGCCGATGTGCTGGAGGCCGCCGTGCTCGAGCGCTTCGCCCGGCGCAAGCCACATCTTCTCGATCTCAACCGCGAGGCCTTCACGCGGGGGCGTCGGGCGAGCGCGCGGACAAGCGCCGCCTGACACCGCGGGCGGCAGGGCCCGCGCGGCGGGCATGCGCGCGACGGTCGCGGCATGATTCCATATTGCGAATGATTCTCGTTTACATTCTGGAATTCTTCCAATAGAGTATGTCCGACTCAAGCCATGAAGAAATCCGATGCGCAGCATGTTCCTCACCACCGGCCTTGTCGCCCTGCTCCTGTGGTCCGTGCTTGCCACGAGCCCGCTCTGAAGCTGCGCCTGCCCCATCCCCGAAGGAGTCCGCAATGACATCGAACTCGCTTTACGCCGGCGCACTCGCCCAGCTTCTCGTCCACTGGCACACAGCTTGCCCGCATTCGGCTCGCCGCGCCGCCGACCTGCTCGGTCGCCTCGCCAGCGACGAGCGCATCGACGCCGACAACCGTGCCCTTTTCGATGCCGCGGGCGAGGCCCTCCTCGACACCCTGGAGACGCGCCGCCAATGTGCCTGAAGCCCGACCATGGCAAACACCGCGCAGCACTGCCACCGGCGGGCGGCGCGGGCCAGAAACGCCGCAAGCTCTGGGAGCTGGAGGAGAAACATCACTGCCCGCTGATCGGCACCTGCATCCCCGCCCCCGAGCTGCGCAAGATCGCCCATCGCTTCGGCTTCACCGCTTCGCCGGCCGACGATTTCGACACCCACGTCGAAGCGGTGAACTGGTCGCTCAGCCGCAACCCGGTCAGCGAGGGACTGCAGCGGTTGCTCGACAAGCGCTATCGGCGGTCACTGGAAAGATTCGCCGCGCTGCGCAGCGACGAGGCGCTGCGCCAGGCCTGGAAACACAGCCTCGCGAGCGGGCAGGTCGCCGGCCCCCTGTGGGCGGTGTACAGTCACAAGGCCTGCTCGGCCGAAACCCGCGACATCGTGTTTGCCGACATCCACATGCTCTCGCACCAGCTCGGCGCCGGCCAGGCCGCCGACAGCCGCCGCTTGCAGGAACTCGAACAGGACCGCGCCGCCCTGCGCCGCACCCTCGCCGATGAGCGCGAATCCTTCCAGCGACGCCTCGCCGCGTCGACGCAGGCCCTCGACGAGGCGCGACACCGGCTGGCCGGGCAAGCGCGCCCGCTTTCGGAACTCGCCGAGCTTCGGCGACGGGTCGAGGCCTTCGAGTCGGGCCAGGTGATGGTGGACATGGGACGCCGCATGATCGCCATGCAGGCCAGCCACGAGGGCCTGCTGGCTTCGGCCAGACGCGCGGGCCAGCTCGAGGATGCGCTGCTCGCCCTGCGCGCCGAGCTCGCTGCGGCCTCCAGGGCGCGCGACAGCGCGCTCGCCGAACTGGAAACGCTCGAACAGTTCCTGCTCGCGGCAAGCTGTCACGGCGAGCACCATTCCGCGCACCATGCGGCAGGTTGCGAGGCCTGTCCGCTGGACCCCGCGCATCGCTGCGTGCTCTATGTCGGCGGGCGCAATTCGCTGGTGGCGCAGTACCGCCAGCTCGCCGAGCGTCTTGGCATCCGCCTGGTCCACCACGACGGCGGCCTCGAGCAAGGGCTGGCGCGCTTGCCCGAACTCATCAGCGGCGCCGACGCGGTGTTGTGCCCAACGGACTGCATCAGCCACGTCGCCTACTACCAGGTCAAGAACCACTGCAAGCGCTCGGGCAAACCCTGCCTCTTCTTCAAGGGCGCCGGCGTCAGCGGCTTCGCCTGCGCCATGACCCGCCTGGCGCGCGGCGAATACAGCCTGGGTAGCGATGCCACCGCCGCGGACTGCCACTGAGCGGGCAGGCGCTACAGCGATGTCGCAATCGCCCACCGCGGTGCTACATTTGCGCCATTGAAGACTTGCACGGGTAGCCGCTCACGCAGCGGCGTTGCAGATGAGAGTACAAACGGATCCATCCCAAGTGGGACGCTGTGGCTGCGGCCGCCGCGAATATTGCGACGGCAGCCACGGCCTGAGCGAAGCCGAGTGGCTCGCGGTGAAAGCCAGCGAGCACGAAGCCGCGCGCAAACAGGCCGAGTCGGCCGAGCACGGCGCGGACGATCGGTAGGCAGGGCGCCGCGGCCACGATCCGCCCGCTTGCCCTGGCCGTGCCTCACTCGCCCGCTTCGAGCCGTAGATAGGCGCGGCTGACGTTGCCCCGATGCAGCGCTGCGTAGTTTGCCAGGCGCTCGAACTGCGGCGCATCGCCGAGCGCGGCGAGCGCCTGGTCCACGCCGGCCATGTCCTGCGCGAGGCGGCGCACGCCGTGCGCCAGAAAGACGAGGTAGTCGCCGGTATCGCGCCGGGCACCCGCAAGGTCGGTGACGCTGCCGTGACCCGGAACCAGCCTCAGCGGCGCGAGCGCCTCGATGCCCTCGAAGGCCTGCAGCCAGGTCTCGACATTGCTTTGCGGCAGAACCCCGAGCAGGCGATCGACATAGACATGGTCGCCCGCAAACAGAATGCGCTCGGCGGGCAGCCACACCACCGCATCGCCGGGAAAATGAGCGTCGGCGAAAAAGCGGATCTCCAGCCGCCGACCGCCCAGGTCCAGCACCAGGCGGTCCGCGTCCGGCGGCCGGTCGGCATGCACCGGGCGGGTACCCTCGAAGCGCTCGCCGAGCAGCGCGCCAAGCGCCTCGGACTCGGCCAGCGCATTGGCGCGCTGGGTCGCGACGGTTCGCGACAAGGCAATCAGCGCCGCGCCCTGCGAGGCGAAGTAGCCATTGCCCAACCAGCGATGATCCTGGCTGCCGGTGTTGATGACCCACTTCACCGGCTTGCCGGTCAGCGCGCGCACCTGCTCGTCGAGCAGCCTGGCGCCCTCGAACGAAGCCCCGCTGTCGATCAGGATCGCCCCCCCGGGCGTGTCGATGACGCCGAAGTTCGCGTTCAGCGCGTGGTTCTCGAGACTGCGTGCGCCGGTCTCCCCGATCAACGCGAAGACGCCTTCGCCGAGCGCCTGCGATTTGAGCAGTTCTGCCGCAGAGACCACGCCGACCAGCAGGATGGACAGCAACGAGCTCAGCAGCACGCGCGCCGCGGCACGCAAATGCAATGCCCGAATGGCGCACTGCAGACTCGCGGCAGGCCGCCGGAGCATGGACAGGAACAGAGCCGGCGCCATGATCAACCCTTGCGCCCGACCATGAGGAAGATCGGATATTCCCGCGCCGCCACGCCACTCATGCGCTGCATGCGAAACACCGTGGAAAAGCTCACCTCGCAGAACCCTGCCTCTGCGGCCAGCCCGCCAAGATGGTCGCGGTCGAAACCGCGGTGGCCGTCGAAGCCGTCGCCATGGAAGCTGCCGTCCTCCGCATCCAGGTCGGCCAGGCACAGATAGCCGCCCGCCTCGAGCAGGGCATGCAGGTCGCGAAGCAGGCGCACGGTGTCCGGCACATGATGCGCGGTCATCAACGAATAGATCAGGCCGAAGCGCTCGCCAGGCAGCGGATCGGTGGCCAGATCGAGCCCGAGCGTACGCATGTTGTCGATCGAGCCGGCGGCGATCTTCCGCTCCGCCACCTCGAGCATGCCGGTCGAGCTGTCCACCAGGGTGAGATGTCCCACATCGGGCTGCAGAAAGAAGCTCAGCAAGCCGGTACCGCTGCCGAACTCCATCGCCCGAAGCTCGCGCGAGAGCGGCACGCGTTGCCGGATCTCCTCTGCAACAGCCTTGGCCCGGGCGACCTTGACCGGATCGGCATCCCAGCTCGCAGCCTTGGCATCGAATTGACTCATGGTCGATCACCTCCTCTCGGGCCCATCGGCCTCAATGGTACATCCGCCCGTCATGCTCGAGCCAACCTGCGTCGTGGCGCCCCGCGGGATCGTGGTGCGTCCAGTGGATGACCCCGCCCTGCGCGTTCCATTCGTACTCGCCGGAGAACCCAACCCTGTCGCCCGCCCTGAGCGACGCGATGCGCGGCGCCAGGTCGATGTTGTGCGCCACCATCACCGTCTGCCCGGAGTCCAGGCGCAGGATGAAGCGCTGGTGGCGGCTCCCCGAATTGTCGTCGGCAAGGACTCTGAGCACCGTGCCACTGCCCCGCACCTGGAGATCGCCTTGCCGCTGCCTGAAGGCCATGGCGAGGCGCTCGTCCGAGGACGCGGCGCGCTCGGCCGTCGCGGCGGCGCCAGCCCGCACGGTGAGGGCCTGGAAGCTGCCCAGACAGGCGGCAGCCAGGATGGCAATCAGCAGCGCTTTCTTCATCTTTCGATCTCTTGTCGGAAATACGCCGGACCGCAAGGCCAAGACGAGCTTCGCGGCCGTCAAAGATACGACCAGTCCGCCGCCGGGACTCATTGCCTTCGCACAGCCCCCGGCCTCAGCGCCGCACAAACCAGCGAATCAGGGCATACGCGCCGCCGAACAGCGCACCCAGGGCAGGATAGATGAGGATATTCTCAGCGATCAGCGGCGCATCCCCGCCCATCAGCGACACTGCGCTCATGCACAGCCCGATCAGGGTACCTGCATACACCGGCGTGGCTGTGCCGAGCAGCCTGCGGACCAGGCTGGTCGACGCGAGCCCCGCCAGGGCCGCTCCCAGAAGCAGCAGCAGCGCCGGCCTGACGCCCAACAGCAGCGCGATAGCAGCCCCCAGGACGAGCGGAACGAAGCGCAGCGGAAGACGGAGTGAATCGTAGCCTGACGTGGCCTGGTGCGCGCCCTGCTGCTCGGCATGCCGGCGCGCCTCGCCTGCCGCCCGGCCCATGGCCTCGTCGATGTTGGAAGCAGGCGCCGAGTGCACGCCCGAATAGCCCTCACGCTCGGCGCGTTGATGATCTTCGATACCCAAGGTCTGTCTCCGTCAACAAACTGATCGGGCCCGGGCTCCGCCAGGCCGGCGATGGGCACAACCTGCTTCGCCAGGCAGGGAGTCCCCAGGGTCGCATGCCGAGGCCTGCACACCCTGGATCGACTGCCTGCGATGGTGGCCCCCGCCAACGGGCTTGTCCAGGCCCTCTCAAGCGCGGGGCGCAGGCCGGGTGACCACGGTGGCGAGCGCATCATGCACGACATCGCGCTGGATCCGCGCGCCCCGTCCTATTTTGCAAAGAGCTGGCCAATGTCCTTGAAGGCCTTGAATTCAAGCGCATTTCCGCAAGGATCGAGCAAGAACATGGTTGCCTGTTCGCCGACCTGGCCCTTGAAACGGATGTAGGGTTCGATCACGAAGCGGGTACCGAAGGACTCGAGGCGCTCGGCGAGAGCCTCCCACTGGGCCCAGTCGAGCACCACGCCAAAGTGCGGAACCGGTACGTCGTGGCCATCCACCGGATTGGTGTGGGCGTGCTCCTGCGCCGCGGTCCGGGGGTGCTCGTGGATCACGAGTTGGTGGCCGAAGAAGTCGAAGTCCACCCACTGTTCGCTCGAACGCCCCTCGCTCAGGCCGAAAACCTCGCCGTAGAAGCGTCGCGCGGCGGGCAGATCGTAGACCGGGATGGCGAGATGGAAAGGAGAAAGGCTCATTTTGGACTCCAGGTTGTCGGCTTGCATCGTCGTTGGGACAGGTTCGGGCCAGCCGCGCTTTTGCGCGCGATTTACCTTGGCCGCGACGGGGCAGGAAGCCAAGGGGCACCCGGCAGAGCCTGCCACATTGCCGCCACCCGATCCACCCGCCCGCAGCTGCAATGAGAGCGTAGCGCTTCGCTTTCCCGGGCGGAAGTCGTGACCAGCCCGCCTGGATCATCGTGCCGGGACCTTGTCCCGTTCGTGCGTGCATCGGGCCTCGCAGGCCGCCCTGGACCCCGGCCTGCGCCGGGGCGACGAATCGCTACCGACCGCCATGCCCGCGATTGAGGCACGACCACCCGCCGGCAATGGCGAAGCCGAGCCGGCAGTGGCATTCCCTTCTGCGGCGCCGGCTGGAGACGCCACCGACCCTTGCGCCCGGGGCCGGCTCTAGTGCTCGTCATGCCGGCGAAGGCCGGTATCCAGTCCAGCCGCAAAGCCCGCGGTGAGCTCCACAACAGTCTCGGCGCTGAAAAGGCTGCGTCCGGCCTCGCGGGGCGCCCGCGTAGCGGTCTTGCGCCGCGACCACGATCGGGGCCGGCCGCTGAGGCGCCTGGTACTTTCGGCAACGCGGCCGCTGAGGCAAACTACGGCCATTCCCCTGAATCGGCCCGCAGCAAACCGCGTCGGGCGAGCGGGGGCGACCCGATGGAGGCTCCACTGACGATGTCGCTAGCGCGCGATGAGCATCGCTCCCACACCCGGCCCGAGCGCCAATGAGCGGGACGACCGCCACCGCCTTCGAATGCGTGCTGCGGGCATGGCAGGCACACGAACACGAATTGCTGGCCTTCCTGATCCGTCGCACCCGCGACCGGCATGACGCCGAAGACTTGCTGCAGGATGTCTTTCTCAAGTCGATGCGCCAGGGCAAGGGTTTTTGTTCGCTCGAGAACCCGCGCGCGTGGCTGTTCCAGGTGGCCCGCAATGCGCTCATCGACGCGGCGCGCACCACCCGGCCGTTCGTCGCGTTGGCCGAAGATCTGCCCCACGAAACGGCTGCCGAGCGGGCGCCGGTGGACGAGCTCGATGCCTGCCTGTCGCGCAACCTGGGTGAGCTCGATGCCGAGGACCGGCACATCATCGAAGCCTGCGACCTGAACAGGCAGACGGTTCGCAGCTACGCCGAGGCGAACGACCTGAGCCTGGCGGCCGGAAAATCGCGGCTGCTGCGGGCGCGCAAGCGCTTGCGCGACAGCCTGGTACGCAACTGTCAGGTTCGATTCGACGACGTCGGCCAGGTCTGCTGCTACATTCCCCGAAATTCAGAGTGACTCCCTTTGCGGGTCGCCTCGTCTGCTCCACACACGGTTCAGCCAGGACGACTCTGCAGGCTGAACGAGACCCCCGGAGATGAAACCATGCTCAGCCGCGTGCCTGCGGGACCGAATCCAGGATAATTGCATACTGAGTGAGTGCAACAAGACTCCTGCGATGCAACCATGATGGACCTGACCCCGAGCGTCTCACGAGCGTCTGACCCCGAGCGTCTGACCCCGAGCTCCCAACCACACTACGAGAAGCAAGTGCCCGGGGCCGTCGTCGGTCCGGCACCGTAGAGACATGGTGCGGGACGAACCGCAGAAATTCGCTCGTCCCTATTGACGGGGGTTGCCGATGGGCGGCTCCACGCCTCTGCTTGATGCCGCGCCCCTCGGCGTAGCAGTTGTCGAAATCAGCCTCGAGCAGATTTGCATCCTTTTGCGAGTTCATTCGTCTTCTGGATAGCGGCTTCATCAGGAAGCCTCTCGACTCGCAAAGGAGAGAATGCAATGACAGCGGAAGAGTTCGAAATGGCCTTGGCCTTTCATGGTCACAAATGCCCAGCAATGCCGTTAGGCTTTCGCGCGGCGCAAGCAGCGATGCACGCGCTCGGAGTAAAACGGGCACAAGACAAGGAACTGCACGTTATTTCAGAAACTGGGAAAGGCCATGCCGCCGGTTGTTTTCTGGATGGCGTGATGTCGGCTACAGGTTGCACTTACGGCAAATCGAACATCGAAAAGCGCTATTACAACAAGATGGCTTTTACCTTGATTGACGTGAAGGCCGGGTATTCCGTGCGCGTACGACTGAAGGATGAATTCTTCGGCAACATGCTCAATTCGCCTTTCGTTGCCCAGCGCAAACAAGGCGTAGCACCGCAGGACATCCCCGCCGAAGTCACGGATCCTCTGGTTAACAAGGTCATGTCGATGCCTGAGGAAATATTTCTGGAAACAGGGCCGAAGGAGCGGTTTGAGTTCCCGCGCGGCAAAGGCTGCTTTGACACGGGCCTGTGCGCCAAATGTGGCGAACGTGTCTTCGTCGACAAACTGTTCGATTCGAAAGCTGGACGAGTCTGTGTTCCTTGCCAGGAAAAGCTGGCTGGACATGCTGCGACTTCATGTTGCTAGGGAAGTAAAATGCTTGCCATCGCTGCTATTGCGACGTTTTTTCTGACCGCCATCATGGCCATGGCCGGAGTCGGAGCCGCATTCATCCTCGTTCCAATCTTCCTGGCACTGGGGGTTGAAATCCATGCTGCGATGGCAACCGCCTTACTGTTGAATGCCATTTCGACGAGCGTATCGACCACGACATTCGTTCGCAAGCGTTTGGTCGAATGGCGATTGGCACTCCCCATCTTGATTGTGGCAGTGGCGTTGTCACCAGTCGGGGTTCACGTCAGCCAAGGGCTAGACCGCCATTTTCTGTTGTGGCTGTTCTCCGGTTTTCTCATTTTTGCCAGCCTCATGATGCTGTTGTACGTGCCAAGATCACGCGCAACTCAGCGAAGTGCGACAAGCCAGATGTTGAGTGGCTCGGCCCTTGGCGGTGTGGCGGGTTTTGTCGGCGGTCTGCTCGGAGTTGGCGGCGGCAGCATTATCGTGCCGGCATTGGTAGGGTCCGGGCTTGAACCCAAACGCGCATCGGCAACCGCTTCTTTCGTTGTCGTGTTTGCTTCACTGACAGGTTTCTTTGCCCATGCCACGCTTTCTGGAATGGACTATTCGCTGGTCGGCGCCACCGGAATCGGCTCGGCGGGAGGGGCCGCACTCGGCGCGTGGCTGATGAGCGAAAAACTCAAAGGGCAACAGCTCAAATACATCATTGGATTCGTCCTGTTAGGGACCGCCATCAAGATCATGTGGGGTCTTCTGTAGAACGAACGGCTCCAGAATCGGGTATGCAGGGTCGAGTCAAGAATCATTGCGTACGGATTGAACGCATTCACCTTTCCTTCCCTGGCGCGCGGCGAACCTCGCGACCGGCAGACTCGACTTCGATGCTGGGCCGCCAGGTGCGTGGCGCGCAAATCTGGACATCGTCCGGATGAGTGAATTGTGGCCGCGGGGTTTCGGCGCTTTTCCGCGATGTCCCCAAGACATCCCACTGCCACTCTGATTTCCGCAGTTATGGCGACACCGCGGTCGTGGTCTTCGACCCGGCGTTTCGCGCCCTGCAGGTCGACCCTGTGCCTTCACCCAAACCGTAGGGTCATGGTGCAGTCCAACTGCCCAGGCGGTGGTGCTGCGGCTGTCGATCGGCCCATGCGGCGAGGCGTTCCAGCAAGGTGATGCGATGACGGGTGCTTTGCAGCGCGGGCTTCGGCAGCGACGAAATGCCGACGATGCGAGGGAGGGAGAAGACGTTCATTGCAAGCTCCAGTTCCAGAATGCCTGCATTGTAGATATGGACATTCGCGCACACAATTGGGCAAACTGCGAAGCGACTTTGCGTATTTGCAAAGTCTCAACGAAGGACTTGCCATGCCCGATCTCGACTGGAGTGACCTCAAGCACGCGCTCGCGGTGGCCGAGGCGGGCTCGCTGGCCGGCGCCTCGCGCCAGCTCGGCGTCAACCACACCACCGTGCTGCGCCGGCTCGATGCCCTGGAAGCGACTCTCGGCACTCGCCTGTTCGACCGCAAGCGAAGCGGCTACGAGCCCACCGACGCCGGGCAGGCCGTGCTGGCGCACGCGCGCCACATGGCCGATCGGGTCGATGAAATCGAGCGCCAGGTGCTCGGCCGCGATCGCGAACTCACCGGGGTGCTGCGGGTGGCGACGGCCTTCGTCATCATGGAACATCTGCTGCCCGCGCCGCTGGCCGACTTCGCCCGCGCCTACCCCGGCATCGAGGTCGAGGTCACCGAGAATGCCTTTCTCGTCGATCTGTCGCGCCAGCGGCCCGAGGTCGTCGGCCAGTCACTGGCGCATCGGGAGGCGGACGTGGCGCTGCGCCTCTCCGGCCATGTTGCCGAACACCTGGTCGGGCGCAATCTGGGCATGACGCAGTGCCGCATCTATGCCCGTCGCGGCGCGCCGGGGCTTCCGCAAAATGTGCAGCCACTGCAGGCGCTGGTGCGCGATGCGCCTTGGGTGGCCTTCGAAAAGGACCAGCAGGACCGGATCTACGACCGCTGGATGCGGTCGCGGATGGAACAGGCCAACGTCAAGGTCCGCGTCGACATCTTCAACGCGACCGCCGCCATGCTGCGCACCGGCATCGGTATCGGCTTGCTCCCCACCTTCATGGAGGCCGCCCATCCCGAACTGGTGGCCGTGTCGGAGCCGATTCCCGAGTTGGCGGCACCGATCTGGATGCTGACCCACCCCGACCTGCGGCAGACAGCGCGCGTGCGCGCTTTCATGCAGCACGTGGGCGACGCGCTGGCCGAGCATCTGCGCGCAATTTGACACCCTCGCCACCGGCCGTCGCAGTGCATCCGCAGCGCCAGGTCCGGAAGCATGGCACGCCGCTTGAGTGCAACGGGCGTTGCGCAAGTGCAAGCATGCTCGACCTGACCCCTGGAAGTCAGCGCCGCACGAGCCGCAAAGGCTCGTTCGTCCCTGCTGACGGGGATGGCCGATGGGTGAGCACGCAGATATCAGGCCTGACCCGGTGCGGGCGGTGAGGCGTCGGCAGCTATCCGGAACCTCAGGGTTCCGATCCGCTGCCCGCCCGCGGTGACGACGCGCACTTCCCAGCGACCGTTCGGCACATCCGGGAAATTCGTCTTGTGGGTCCAGGCGCGATAGCCCGGCTCGCGCCCACCGCTGATATCCAGTTCGATACTGTCAACCACCTTGCCGTTGTGCACCCAGTCGTGGTGAATGCGTTCGGTCAGGCCGAGCGGCGCATTGATCGCGGTGAAGGCATAGAGTCCGTCGCCATGGAGCTGCGAGGCAGTCAGCGTTTTCAGCGCGGGGCCCGGCTGGCGAGCGGCACTGTCGACTTCGAGGCTGATCGCGCCACGAGCGAGCCACAGTGTTGCCGGCGGTACTGCGGAGCGCGCAAACCAGCCGCCGGCGGCAAGCGTCGCCATCAGGGCAATGACCGCCAGGCCCCTGCGGCGGAGCTGTTGCGGCACCGAGGCGGCAAGGCTCGGGAAAGACAGTAGCGCAGCGCTGCCAAGCGCGATCCCATAGCTTTGCGTGGTCGGCAGATGGACGATCAAGGGCAGCGCCACCAGCAGTACCGCAAAGAGGGTCAGGCTATGGTAGGCAAGGTATAGCCAGCGTCGCGGCGCCAGGCGTCGATAATAGATCGGGTCGATGATGGCGATCAGTGCGGCGCCGATCAGCGACGAGGTAAACACCGCCTGGCCGGTGTTCCAGGCTGTCGAAACGATGAAGAAGGGGAGCGTGAAGAACAGGCTTTCCTGATGTATCAACTGCATCGCGTAGTTGAGAAGGACTGGCGGCAGCGCGATACCGAAGCGCCGTTTCAGCCTGGTGCGCAACAGGCGTTCGAGGACCAGCCAGACCCAGCTCGCCAACAAGAGCACCGCGATCACACGGACCGAGCCGCGGTGGCGTTCGATCAGGAAGAAGCTCGCGAGTCCCGACACGAAGCCGAAGGCCGCGACCGCGCCAGGATAGCGCCTGAGCAACTCTGCTATCCGCTGGATGCGGGAAGTGATCGGTGACAAGGGCGTCATGCGGGCCGCGGCGCTGTTTCGGGTCGGATACCTCGATGCGACGAGTGTAAGGCCGTTTTGGCACACCCGTACGGGGCGGTCGACGGCCGGGCAAAGTAGAGACAAGGTGCGGGACGAACCGCAGAAGCCCGCTCGTCCCTATTGACGGAGGTGGCTCATGGGTGACCCCTCGCCCCTTGCATCGCAAGAGGTCGAGGTCGGTTCGGGGGATCGGTAACAAGGTAAGACCCCACGCGCTACAAGATTAACCGTGAATGAACGGCGACTTCAGCGCCCGTTCAGCGCGCCCCACAAAGAATGAGCCCACGATTCGTTCGCATTAGTGAGGCCGTCATGATTTTTCGTTCAGTCGTAAATTATCTTCCGCTCCTCGTCGTTTCAGCGATTGCTGCGGGCCCCCTATACGCTGCCGAGCCACCGACACTTCAGCCGGTGGGAAGCGCTCCCTGTGAAGAAATCCGGGCTGCGATCAGGGGGCAAACCACGGTGCGGGACAAACCTGACGTTGAACTGCTCGACAAGATAGCGGCACACACCGAATGTCGCTTTACCTCCCCCGAGGCGTTCCGAGCCGCATTCGGTCCGCGGTTGATGCCGAAGCACGAAAGGCCCCTTTATCGTCAGGGGGAAGAACACGAAGACGATTGATCGTGCCCATCTGCGTCGGCTCCATTAACTTCATGTGAACGGCTGCTTCAAGTGGCGTTCAGGCGGCTCGGCGCATTCTGAAAACATGCTGCCGGGAACTCAAGGGCGGCCAACTGAAACTGTTCGGAGCGCTATCAGATGAGACTTCACCAGATTACCTTCTTTCGCCAGTTCAGCGCGGTTGTCGCCGGCCTGCTGCTGGCGGTCGGCACGTTTTCATTCATCGCGATCCCATTGCTGACAGCACCCGCCAAACTACTACGACATCTCACTTGAGGCGCGGCGAGTGGGCTTTGGCGTCGTCTTTTTCGCCGACCGCGGTTCGCGGGACCTGGCCGAGCGCTGCCGCAACGGGCCACAAAAAAGGCGAACTCTATGACTGACCTCCCCGTCCATATGCCGGGACTGCGGTCACGGACCTGCCGGCCTCGGAGCGGAGGAATCGCCCAAAGATCTGCTGGGCCCCGAAGGCAAGTGCAAGTCGGCCACAGGCTCACGCTTCACTACATCAAATTCGAAATAATATTGCGCTTTGCATAATCGCATCGAGCGCGATCGGAGTTCATTCTCGGTTCATGTAGCAAAGCGAGCCCTGACCCAGACCATTGGCTAATCGACAGCGCGTCCTTTGGCCTTGTGTTACCAAGCGAGCCCTGACCCCAAACCCCGCAAGGGCAGCATCAAGACCAAACGACAGTTGGCCGCCACCTCGGATCGATTTCGGGCCGAATTGCTCGGAGCTGTGACATGAAGGTGCGATTGCCCTGCCCGTAGGGCCCGCGCTCTGTATGTTGCCTTGTGCCCGTGGGGGCCCGGCACGCGACGACCTCCATGCCGCGAACGGAAATCGACATGCTCGCGGCAGCCTTGCACATTGAGCGAATTCAACGGCAATTCCTGTCGGCCCCTTTTACACCCCGCCATAAGATTACATTTGGGTAAATTCAATTTCACACAACCCTGCGAAACGTCCAGATGCAAACCTCTTTACCAAATAAGACCTTGCGCTGGCGTCCTTGAAACTTGCGCGTACCTGGCACGCCGATTGCTCTGACCCGGCAACGGTCGCCGTGACCGTTCAGAACAATCATCGAGGACTCCTAGATGCGTCGCACTACCCTTCTTGCGCTTGCCGCAGGCACCCTGGCCGCCGGCGTGACACCTGCCGCGCTGGCCATGCCCGCCGCCGAGTTTCAAAGCTCGGCCTCGGGCAGCTACTACTATTCACTCGGCGCGACGTCCGGCTCGCTAAGCACGTCTGAAAGCGATATCACCGGTAGCCTCGTTACCGTCGGCGCATCAAAGAACGGCTACGGCTTCGACGCCAACGCCGAGTCCGCCAACGGACAGCTCAAGGCCTACGCGGCCACGACCCACAACCCGGCGGACGCGTCCGGCTACGGATACAGTTACGCCAACGCAAACGCGTCATTCACCGACTTCGTCTCGTTTCAGGGAGGAAGCGGCACCGGCGTTGCCAGTTTCCTGAGCATGCTCAACGGCACGCTCACCGGCGGCCGAAGCGGCAATGCGGGCTACAGCCTCGGAGTTTCGCTGTACGAGGTGGACACCTATGAGTGGGGCTACAACCTCGGCGCGAGCCAGGCGCTTGCCAGCGACAACCGCAGCATCTACGGTCGTCAAAAGGTAAGCGTGAACGATACCTTTGAGACCGAATTCGATTTCGAATACGGCAAGACCTATGCCATCGTCGCCAACTTCGGAGTCAGCGCATCCGATGGCGGCATTGCCGATTTCAGCCACACCGCGAGCTTCGCCATGTCCGCCGCCGAAGGCACTACCCTGGTCTCGTCCGCGGGCATCAACTACGGCATCGCCGCCGCAGTACCGGAACCCGAAACCTATGCCATGCTGCTCGCCGGTCTCGGCATGCTCAGCCTGATCGCCCGTCGCCGCAACTGAGTACCCGGGCCCACGCAGTCGGCTGACGGCGGGTCTCGCCCCTGTCAGCCGACTTCCTTTGGACCGGGGCTCGAATCATTGCCTTGATTCGAAATCCCTTGCTCGCCACACGATCGCACCGAGCGCGGCCATCGTTCGTCCAGCGTTTGTGCAACAACGCGCGGCCTGACCCTGCAGGCTTCTCACTCGCTGTCTACGCTTCGCAGTGTCGGTTGCGCGAACACCACGCGAGACTCGCTACCGGCTGCTGGCGAAGCCTTGCCGCGCGGGGCTGACTCCCACTGCACGCCAATCGCAATTTCCGGCCGGCAAACATCGCGGAGCTTCCCAAGCGACCCGCCATTCTGGCGCAGCGCGCCCTGACCCCATCTTTTCCGTTTGGTCACCACGGGAAAGATGGGCGAGCTGAATGCCCAGGATAATGATGGCCGGCGGCTCCACGCTTAAGGACCGCCTGCTCCATCATGGACCCAATAATTTCGTGTGCGCGCCGTGTGGGGTGGTATTCGTCCCAGAACAGGTAGGCATCCGGATTCGCGCACGGTGGCATGGGCACTGGAAAGGTCGTCTCACACGCATCTGTGCTGTTGGTGATGCCGTAGCGGCCCGGCTCATCGATGATCTCCTGGGTCTTCGCCCCAAAATCGAAAA
>JACKMC010000021.1 GCA_024235595.1 Zoogloeaceae bacterium
ATCTATCGAATTCAAGACATCTAAAGAAACGTTTGTTTTTACTCCACGACCTGGTGGCTTTCGCTTGGATTCAGCTAATCGGGAAATTTATGAAAGAGCTATGGCCTTAGTGTCATGTGTTCGAAAGGGGCAACTACTAGCTGATCAGTATCGAATCAAGATGCCAGTTAGAATTCTGGAAACGTTGAGGGATAAAGGTTACATAGGCTCAAATTCGGAGGCGGCGAACCAATATCGAAATCTTGTCTTCCTTAAGGTGGGTTTCCTAAAGAATACAAACGGTGATAGATATCAGTTTCATCTTAACAAAACAGAAGAAAACGTAGCGGCGCTAAATCTAGCAATTAGCTTGTTACGAACTGGTGAGATGTCTAGTTTAGATGTTAATCAGGACGCGCGGTTGGCGTTGTCGAAAGATGAAAAATATATACAGTCAATCATTTCCTCTGCAGAGTTAAAAAAGAGAGAAAAAGTAGCGCTCAATGCCGAGGCGGCTAGCCAATTTGAACAGCTGATTATGACATACGAGTAAAATGGCAAAATTTGATAAAGATATACATCAGAAAGAAATGGCGATTAGATATTGCCTGGTAAATGAAATGGTTCCATTTCTCGAGGTAAATATACAAAACTATAGAGAGCTATCCGATACATCCACGTTAATAACCGATATTGATGTTCTCGGAGTCAAGGTGGAATCTTCAGGAAAGCAGAACAAAGTTATCTTCGATTGCAAGACATTAGGTAAAACTAGCCCTATAAACAGAGCTTTTTGGGCGTCTGGATTGATGCAATTTACTGGATGCTCTGAGGCGTTCGTCATTCTTCGAAAGAAGGCTTCTGAAGCACACAGGCTATCAGCAAGACAAATAGGCGTGCATTTGTTTGATGAGCGACAATTTGGTAGCTATGCCGAATCTTTCTCATTGGATTTTTGTTCTGACTATTGCTATTCCACATCCATCTCAAATTGGATCGGCTTGTTTTCTTCGGCTTCGGGAAATCCTATGCTAGAGCAGTTTGTTGCGTTTCTTAATAATGACTTGCCTGCTGAAAAGGATGTAACCAAAGCTTTTCGGAAGTTTCTGGTTGGGTTGGATAAAGCAAAGGGCGAGCTCGATCCTGATAAAAACAAGCATAAAGCGCTGTTTAATTACTCGCTATCTATATTTTTGTATCTGATGGCGAAAATTATTCATGACTTCCGAGCAGTGATTGACTATGAGATAACTGAAAGTGATTATGGAAAATTGATGAAATATTACATATGGGGAGGGAGAGACAGCTTTTTGTTAAAGAATAAATTGACAGAGTTGTATTCTAATTCAACAAATTCATCCGTTGCACCGGAACCGGAAATCAAAAGCTGGGCGTCCTATTTGGAGTTATCAAGAAAGCTTCTGGACTCCCCAGGAGACATACAAAAATGTGTTCTCCCTCTCAGAGAAATTTCGTTTATGAATATTTCGACAAGAATAAATGAGAAGGATAAATTTACTTCTGCTTATGTTGCAAATAATAAAAGGGTTCGTCAGTTTTCATCATCGGCAGCCAAGTATCTAGTTGACGCGGTAAAGCTACCCAAAGATTTCTCTCGTCAACTAGATGGCATATTTGATGAAATTCGGGAAATCTAACTAAAAGCTGCACTCGGAAACATTTTACTACGCTCGTTTTTGTGCATTTCGCTTTGCTTCATTTTTGCACAAAAACGCTCTCCGTAAAGTTTTCCGGTGAGCTTGGCGTCGAGCGACTGCTTTCCCCAAAGCTCACCGGCGGCATCGGGTCGAAAGCGGTCCGTGGGATTTCGCCTCGGACAAGCGCTCACACGTCATCAACTGCTATCGTCCCGCAGATGACGTTCGTTGCGATTCAGCGGGATCCGTAGCTGACCGATGCGGGCCGACCGGCTGGGATGTCCTGCTGCAAGACCGGACAGCGCACGCTGAAGCCGCCGGCCCTCGGTCAATGGCTTTATCCGTAGAGCAAGCCGGGCTAGGCTACCGGGTCATGAGCGTCACACTCGCCCAACTTCGTCGCCACGCGGTCGCGCGCAGCCTGTTCACTCGCACCACGCTTGAGCGTGCGATCCACAAGCTCGGCTTCGTGCAGGCCGATCCGATCCGCGCGCCGGCGCGCGCGCAGGACCTGACGCTCAGGCAGCGTGTCAGGGATTACCGGGCCGGTGACCTGGAACAGCGCTACCCCGAGCTGGCAATCGAGGAAGACTACTTCGTCAACTACGGCTTTCTGCCGCGCGCTACGCACGCGTTGATGCACCCGCGCAGCCCGCGCGAGGTGTGGGCGCCGGCGCGCTGGAAGCAGGCGCAAGCCGTACTCGACTGGATCGCCGCGCGCGGCGTCGTGCACCCGCGCGAGGTCAATGCGCACTTCGCGCATGGCAAGGTGAAGAACTGGTTCGGTGGCTCGTCGAACGCGACCACGCAGTTACTCGACGCGATGCACTACCGCGGTTTGCTGCGGGTCGCGCGGCGCGAGGGAGGGATTCGCTTGTACGTGGCCCGCATGGCCACGCCCGCACAAGCCGATCCGCAGGCCGCGTTCGATTCCTTGGTCGACGCGGTCGTGGCCAAGTATGCGCCGCTGCCGGCCGCCACGCTCGCTCAGTTGCTCACTCACTTGTGCATCGGCGCGCCGCAGTGGCGCGGTGAGCGGAACACCGCGTTGCAACGCGCCAGACAGCGCCTCGCGCAAGCGAGGATCGATGGCGTCGACTGGTACTGGCCGGCCGCTGAGCGCCTGCGGCGCGGGGAACCCGACGACACGGTTCGGCTGCTCGCGCCGTTTGATCCCGTCGTCTGGGACCGGCGCCGCTTCGAGCTCTTCTGGGGCTGGGCGTACCGCTTCGAGGCCTATACCCCCGCCTCGAAGCGCAAGCTGGGTTACTACGCGCTGCCACTGTTGTGGCGTGATGCGGTGATCGGATGGGCAAACGTGACGGCAGTGGATGGCAAGCTGAACGCCCAACTCGGCTACGTCAGCGGCCAGGCGCCGCGTGACCCCGTATTCAGCCGCGAAGTGGACGCCGAGCTTGCACGGCTCCGGGAGTTCCTGCGCCCTCGCGGTGCGTGAGCCATCGCCACGACCTCAAGCCCCTCATGCGTAGCGGTGCAGCGAAGCCGGGATCGCGGGGCGTCGTCCGGTACGCATTGGCCGTCGCCTGGCGACCCATGGCAGGCGTTCGACGCCTCTGACCCGACGAGCCGAAGCAACGCGTCGTGGTCGGTCTCGATGCGGCGGGGAACGACGCGCTTAGGCGGCGTCCGGCGCGGCCAGGCTCTTGATCTGCCAGCGCGCCAGCGCGTGCTCCGGGCGGAGTCGAGCGGCGGCTCCTGCTCATGGATCGAGTGTCGATCAGGATGCCGGGAACGCGACTGTTCTGGATTCGATCTCTTTCGCCCCTTCTCTTGCTCTGTCCGCATCGGGTATCGCCTTGAGCCTTGGCTCGCCGCCAAGGCGTGTGAACGTTCTTCCCCGCTGCCCTGAGCGATTGGGGCTACCGCCGACAGGGACGCAACAGGCCCACTCTTCGGCGCTACGAGCTTGTCAGCCTCCGTTCCGGATCGACAGTGTCGGTTCGGAAATCAATGCCCAGCGTGGAGTCATCTCTAGCGCCTGCGAGCCGGACTGATATTCGATGGACGCCGCGAGAATCGGCCACACGGTGCTTGTATCGCGTAAGGCGAGGATGCACTTGACGAATCCGCGACGCAGGCCAACAAGTTTGCCGACGATGTCCTCAAAGAGCGCATCGAGCTCGGCAGCCGTTGCGGTCAGCCCGGCAAAGCGAGAAGCCAGGGAAATCTGGAAGGTTTCGGTCAGCGCATCGAGCGTGGTCTCATCGAGGCCCAATAGCTGGAACTGGCGGCGGACCATCAGCAGGCCGGACAACTGCAGGCGCAGGTCGAGATCGACTTCCAGATCCCCGCTGCCGCCCGGCAGGATGACGCTGTTCATGGGCACTGTGTTGATGCTGCTGCGCATCCTCAAGTCGTCGAGCCGGTCGTCCAGCCATCCGGCCGGCAGGCCGGGGACTTGGATGCCCGGCGCAGCGTCCCACTGAGCGGGTCCGAACGAACTGACGATGAGGTCACCAACCAGTGTGGCACGCGCGCCGCTCGTTGGCCGGGCGGCCAGGCTGCCAACGCCACCCTGGACCTGAATCTTCCAGTCGCCGTTGGGGATTTCGATTGCGTAGGGACCCCGCATATCCAGCCGACCCGACAAATCGAGAATAGGGCTTGTCTTCGGTTCCGGGGGCAACACGGAGACAAGCAGGCTCAAGAGACCGGGCTTGGCCGCCTCGTCGGCCGCTGGAGTCGGATTGGCCGGCTGCGGGCCCAGGAAGGCTTCCTCGCGCTTGCTTGGCTGAGCCGGCGATGGGGTGGTCGATTTTCCGGCCGCGGGCGCAGCGCTTCCACCCGGGCCGGGTCCGCTCGCACCGGCGCCACCTGGGCCGCCCGAACCGCCACTGGACGCTCCCGAAGCGGCGCCGGGCGATGCCCCCTTGTTTGCAGCCTCCTGTTTCGCTGCGGCCGCCTTGTCGTCGTCGATTTTCTTGCCTTCATTGACCCGGGCGCCATAGGCCGAGACGGTATCCATGGCTTTCGACATGAAATCGCGCGCGCCCTGTGCCGCCAGCGTCATTGCGGTCCCGCCTTGTTGCAGCAGGGCGTTCATGCCGCTCATGTCGCGGAAGCTGTCCCCCTTGCCCGCAATTTCGGCCAGCTTGCCAACTGCGACAGATAGCTCGGGCATCCCCAGCGGCGCCGATTGCTGCAGTTGCGCCGTACCCAGCGGATTGACTGCTGGCGCCTGCGTGCCCTGTCGCAGACCCGCTTCCAGCGGTGCGATTTCGGAAGGGGTCAGCGGAATCGGGCTGTCCTGCCAGTTCCAGAAGCGGGAAAGATCCAGCTTTTCGGCGCTGTTGAAACGGCCGAGGACCGCCTCGGCGAAGACCCCGCCGGTGGGCATCGGTACCAGACTTTCTCGCCGGCTCGCGCCCGGCAGGCCCCGGGCCTTCAGAAGCTGGCGCCACCAGCGGGACTCGCGCACCGCTGGCCAGCGGAAGACCAGAAAATTGCCCACATGTGCAATGGGTTGCGGGTCGATCTGGCTCAAGAGCGGCAGGCTGCCATGCTTGATGCGGCCCAGGAACAAGCCGAGAAGGGCCGGGTCAGCCCTTTGCAGCAAGGCCATCGTGTAATGCAGGGCGTTGGACTGAAGGTGGGCGGCCAGGTCGAATGGCGGCAACGCGGTGCTTGCGGACACGGTATCGGGCTGGAACTTCGCGCTCAACAGCGGGATTTCGGCGGACTTTCCATCGATGGCCAGGTAGCCGCGCAACGTCACCGGTTCGCCGACTGGGCGGCCGCGGGGATCCAGGCGCTTGAAGAGCAACGCGACCTCGATGGTGTTCTTGTCCTGGCCGCCCAGAATCCCGACGCTCATCGAGCGGAGCTCATCGAGACGCATTCCGCCGCCCGTGAAGTCCACCGAGTAGGGCGTATCGGACTGGCCCGGGGCCAGCGGATATCGTTTGTCACGGGGCTGAGCCCAGGCCTTGAATCCGAACGGCTCGACCCCCAGGGTGCTGCTGCGGTTCAGCACGCTCAGAACCGGTCCCATCGGCTGCCCGGCGGGATTGTGCCAGCCGCTCGCCCGCACCTCGACCAGCGCCGCCTCGGCGCTATGGAGCGCGAGTTCGGTCGGTGGTGACCAGGCCGCGCTCTTGCCAAGCGCCGAGCGCAACCCGGCATCATCCAGTGCAGCATTGCCTTGTTCGGGCCGATTGGCCGCTGTCAGCCCGCTAAGAATCATCCTGGAGAGGCCAACCGCAGCTTCGGCCGGCTTGCTGGCCGCGGGGGGTATGCCAAGCAATGCATTGCGCGCCTCGCCATTGAGCGCCACCTCCGCCAGCAGGCCGCGATAGCGCTCCACCAGGTCGCGATTCTCAAAATCCAGCGGCCTGATCGGCAGGTAAAGCAAAGGCTCGACCTGGGTCACTTCGGTGAGCAACCGGTAGATCTGCACCACCTCGAAGTAAAGCACCGACAGCGCATGCATGTGGTTGTAGTTGGCAACAACGCGGGTGCTCAGGCGCTCGGCTTCGCTCACCGAGACCTCTGTGACCACGCTGGCACGACGGCCACGCGCCATGCTGGCTTCCTGCTCGCTGCGGTCCTGCACGAATTGCGAGAGTTTGGAGCCGAGGTCGCGCTGCCCCTGGGACGAGGCCATCGTCGAGCCCTGGACGTCGTTGCGGTTATAGCCGAAGCCCAGCGCGGCCGTGC
The DNA here is from genome assembly GCA_024235595.1 of Zoogloeaceae bacterium. Classification (GTDB taxonomy): domain Bacteria; phylum Pseudomonadota; class Gammaproteobacteria; order Burkholderiales; family Rhodocyclaceae; genus Cognatazoarcus. Next base: position 6,315 of record JACKMC010000021.1, read on the forward strand.
CTTGCTTGTCGCCGCCATTTACACCACCGGCCACGCCGCCTCCGATGCCCCAGCCGGCCCCCGTCGTGGTGAAGCCCGCTCTGCCCTGCTGGAGTTCCCTCGCAACGACGTCCACCACCTCGCTCACCGAACGCTGGCGGGCGAGATTGTTGGAGAGTGCTTCGTTCTCCGCGATGTCTTCTGCCGTTCCTGCGGTGACCCGGCGCGTCCAGTCGACGACCGCCAGACGGGTAGCCTCTCCGGGGGCGAGTGCCAGGCTGTGCAGGAGATGCCCCAGCGCCAGCCCGACCGGTGTCCAGTTCTGGGTGATCGTCACCTGCATGCCCAGACCGGGGCGCTCGAATCCCCGGCCGCTCAGTGCCTCCGTCAGGTCCAAAGGCCAATCGACGCCCTCCAGGCTGTAGAGCTCCGGCGGGGCGTCGCGTCCGATGTCGTCGCCGTTGCCGAGGTCTTCGAGCAGCGATTCGAAATACAGCTGTTCGTGCTGGACCCGCTCCACCGGCAGGCGCCCCATCCGCGGACGCAGTTCAAACGGTGCCTCCGGGTCATCGGCCGGATCCTGCCCCCCGTATGCGATCTGCAGGATCCGCCGGGCGTTCAGTGCGGGTGGCCAAAGCGCCAGATCACGCACGGTGGGGGCGGGCAATGCGATCTGCAGGCGCGCGGCCAGCGGAGCATCGACGGGGCGCAGCACAACGAGATCGCTCTGGGCAATCGCGGTTGCTGTCAGGCCACGCGCATTGTCGTCGATCAGGTCCGAGGGCAGCGGCAGCAGTGCCAGCGACCCTTCGCCGTCCGCGGTCTCGACCACTTGGCGCGCCAGGGCGAACAGGGCCGACGCCGCGAGATCCAGGATGCTGGCGATGCCCGCGTCGGCGAGGGCTGCCGCCGCTTCGTCCCCAACCCCCTGAAGCTGCAAAACCGGCTGCGCCAGCGCAGCGTCCGGGCTCATGCCGCGCGAGGCCTCGCGCAGCCAATGATCGACGCGATCCATTTACGCGCCTCCATGGGGGCAGGGTGGAAAGATTTCAAAGCACATTGCGCCGCTTTCGATGCTGCTGTCAACGGCCGAATCGCGTCGCTGCACAACGGCCTCTCACCAACTCGGGCGACCCGCCAGATCGGAAGGTTGCGGACTTCCACCACCAAGGTCCGAAGCCATCGAAAAGCTGTTGCCCGGCGTCCTCGATGCGCCGCCGCGCCCGCTCCAATCCTTGCGGAATTACGGCATCCGCGACTGTAGCACCCTTGTGCTACAGTGACTTTCGGTACATTCTCTGGAGTCTGGCATGCCCACGACCACCATTCGCCTCCCGGATGACCTGAAAGCCCGCGTCGCAGCGGCAGCAAAGCACGCGGGAACGACCGCTCATGCCTTCATTCTCGAAGCGATCGCCGAGAAAGCCGGGCAAGCGGAGCTTCGTGCTGATTTCGATGCGGTAGCGGAAGCTCGTTATGCTCGCATTGCAGCCACCGGCAAAACCATTCCGTGGGCGGAGATGCGCGGCTATCTGGAAGCCCGCATGGACGGCAAGACCGCGAAGCGCCCCGTTGGGCGCAAGCTGGCAGGCTGAAGGTGCCCCGCATCGAGTTGGCACCGGAGCTTGCGGAGGATTTCGATCGCATCCTCGATCATCTGGCCAGCCATGAGGTAGAGGATCCTGGCCAGCGCATTGGCGAAATCATTGCTGCCGTCGAAATTCTGGAGCAGAACCCGCTGATCGGTCATCCGCTGGCGAACCGCAAACGCGAACTGGTGATCGGCCGCCATTCACATGGCTATGTGGCCTTGTATCGCTATGTCCCCGAGATCGATACGGTGTTCGTGCTGGCGCTCCGCAGCCCGCCCGAGGCCGGCTACACCGAGCGAGATCCGGCCGGGTAAGGCTGTTGCCACCGTATCGTCGATACTGAAATCAGATGGCGGCCTGTCGACTCCGCGCCAGGTAGATTTCGCGCAGCCTCGCCGCCACGGGGCCGGGCTTGCCGTCACCGATGGCGGCATCGTCGATCTGCACCACCGGCGAGACGAAGGTGGTCGCCGAGGTGATGAACGCCTCCTTGGCGGCCTTCGCCTCGGCAACATCGAAGGCGCGCTCCTCGAGCCTCAGCCCGAGCTCGCGGGCGCACTCGAGCACGGCTGCGCGGGTGATGCCGCTGAGGATCAGGTTGGAGATGCCGCGGGTGACGATCGCGCCGTCGGCGGTCACGATGTAGGCGTTGCTGGACGAGCCTTCGGTGATCAGGCCGTCGCGCACCAGCCAGGCATCGTCGGCGCCGGCCTTCTTGGCGATGTTCTTGGCCATCGACGAATACAGCAGCTGCACCGTCTTGATGTCGCAGCGCAGCCAGCGCTGGTCCTCGAGGGTGATGACGCGCATCGCGAGTTGCTCCGGCGTTTTGTCGGAGAACTTCTTTTTCTGGGTGAACAGCACGATGGTGTTGGGCGTATCGGCAGCCGGAAACAGGAAATCCCGATCCGCGGCGCCGCGCGTCACCTGCAGGTAGACGAGGCCCTCGTCGACCTGGTTGAGGCTCAGCAGCTCGCGATGCACCGCGAGCAAGCTCGCGTCGTCCATCGAGAAAGGCATGTCGAGTTCGCTCAAGGAGCGATGCAGGCGCGCCAGGTGGCCGGCAAAATCGATCAGCTTGCCCTCCAGCACGGCGGTGACCTCATAGACCGCGTCGCCAAAGACGAAGCCGCGGTCGAAGATCGAGACCTTGGCCTCGGTTTCGGGCAGATACTGCCCATTCAGATAGACCTGACGCATTCAATCAACCCCAGAACGATGAAGATGCGGGCGCCATCAGGGAGCCCTCGTAGCGAATCGCCCCGTCCCGGTCGCGGGCCAGCAGCAGCGGGCCGTCGAGATCGACATAGCGGACGTCCTGGGCGAGCAGTTGGGCCGGCGCCATCGAGAGCGACGTGCCGAGCATGCAGCCGACCATGATCTCGAAGCCGGCGGCCACCGCCTGCCGCTTGAGACGCAGCGCCTCGGTGAGCCCGCCGGTCTTGTCGAGCTTGATGTTGATGGCGTCGTACTTGCCGACGAGCCCGCCCAGGGTGGCGCTGTCGTGGCAGCTCTCGTCCGCACAGACGGGCAGCACGCGAACAATTTCGGCGAGCATTGCGTCGGCGTCGGCCGGAAACGGCTGCTCGACGAGGGCGACGCCGAGGCGCACGAATTCCGGGGCGAGCGCCGCGTATTCGTCGACGCTCCAGCCCTCGTTGGCGTCCACGATGATCGCGGCTTCCGGCGCCCCCGCCCGCACCGCCTCGATGCGCGCCAGATCGCCGCTCGAGCCGAGCTTGACCTTGAGCAGCGGCCGATGGGCGTTCTCGGCCGCACGTTCGCGCATCTCGGCGGGCTCGCCGAGCGAGAGGGTATAGGCGGTGGTGATCGGCGCCGGCGCCGCGAGGCCGGCCAGCGCCCACACCGGCTTGCCGCTCTGCCTGGCCTCGAGGTCCCATAGCGCGCAATCGAGCGCGTTGCGCGCCGCCCCCGCGGGCAGGCGCTGCTGCAGCGCGGCGCGGTCGAGCCCTTGTCGCAGATCTTCGGCGACGCCCTGGATGGTCTCGATGACGCTCTCCACGGTCTCGCCGTAGCGCGCATAGGGCACGCATTCGCCGCGACCGACCAGGCCACCGGCCGCAAGCGTCGCCGTCACCACGCGGATCTCGGTGCGCGAGCCGCGCGAGATGGTGAAGCGCCCCGCCACCGGGAAGCGCTCCTCGCAGACCGTGAGGGCAATCGTGCTCACAATCCGTCCAGCGCCTCGGCCAGGCGCTGCGCGCCATGGCGGAAGGGGTCGACCGTGGGCAGCCCCATGCGCGCCTCGGTCGCCTCGCACAGCGTCAGCGCCTCGTCCGCCCCCATCGCCGCGGTGTTGAGCGAGATGCCGACCACCTGGCAGGCCGGATTGACGATGCGCGCCATCAGCAGCGCGGTGTCGCGCAGGGCTTCCAGGCTGGGCAGTTGGTAGTCCGGCAGGCCGCGCATGTGCGGCCGGTTGGGCTCGTGGCAGAGGATCAGCGCGTCCGGCTGCCCGCCGTGGATCAGCGCCAGGGTCACGCCCGAATAGGAAGCGTGGAAGAGGCTGCCCTGGCCTTCGATGAGGTCCCAGTGGTCGGGCGCGTTGTCGGGCGTCAGGTGCTCGATCGCGCCGGCCATGAAATCCGCCACCACCGCGTCGAGCGGCACGCCATCGCCGGTGATCAGGATGCCGGTCTGGCCGGTGGCGCGGAAGGTCGCGCGCTGGCCGCGGCTCAGCATCGCCTTTTCCAGGCACAGCGCGGTGTACATCTTGCCCACCGAGCAGTCGGTGCCCACCGCCAGCACCCGCTTGCCGCTGCGGCGCTTGCCGTTGGCGATCGGGTAGGCGAGCGGCGGGATACGCACATCGTGCAGGCTGCGGCCGAGCGCCTTCGCCCTTGCCACCAGCTCGGGCTCGTCGCGCAGCAGGTTGTGCAGGCCGGAGGCGAGATCGAGACCCGCATCGAGCGCCTCGAGGAGCACCGACTTCCAGCTCGCCGAGATGATCCCGCCGCGATTGGCGACGCCGATCACCAGCGTCCTGACACCCTTGTCTATCGCCTCGGCGATGCTCAGGTCCGGTATGCCGAGATCCGCCTTGCAGCCGGCCAGCCGCAACTGCCCGATGGCATGTTCGGGCCGCCAGTCCTTGATGCCCTGCGCAACCTTGGCCGCAAGGCCGTCCGGGGCATCGCCGAGAAACAGCAGATAGGGGGTTTCGATCATCGCTTCAGCCACCTCTTGAAGATTCTGCCCGGCACTCGGGCGCCTCGCCCGGCACACACGTTATTGCACTGCATCATGCGCAAACCGGGGCGCTTAGGCAAGCCTTCGCTTGCCATTTTCCTCGCCCCGGAACGCCGCGGACATCCCCCATGGCGCGCTTGGCCGACACTGCCGGAAGCACTCGCGCCCCCGTCCAGCGGGACTCAAGCCTCGCCGCGCTGCCGCCAGCGCGCCGGCGAAACACCGACGAGCTTCTTGAACGCCCTGCTGAACGCCGACTCCGAATCGTAGCCTACGGCGGCCGCGACGGCGACGACCTTCGACCCGGGCTCGGCCAGCAGCCGGCTCGCCAGTTGCATACGCCACTCCATGAGGTAATGCATCGGCGGCTGGCCCACGATCCGCCCGAAATGCTCGGCCAACACCGAGCGCGAGGCGCCCGCCTGCTCGGCCAGCGATTCCAGCGTCCAGCGCCGCGCCGGCGCCTGGTGCAGCAAATGCAGCGCACGCGCGATCAGCGGGTCGCGCAATCCGGCCAGCCAGCCGGTGCGGCTATCGTCCACGTCCTCGACACAGGCGCGCACCACCTCGATGAACATCAGCTCGGCAAGGCGCAGCAGCACGCCACGCCCGCCCGGCGAAGGCTCGCGCAGCTCGCACAGCGCGAAATCGACCAGATGGCGCATCCGCTGGTTCTGCGGTGTGGTCGCGCGCAGGTGGATCATCGGCGGCAGCGCGGCGAGCACCGGGTTGAAGGGGCGCATCTGGCAGCCCAGGAAACCGCAGATGAACTGCGTCGGCTCGCTTCCACTGCCGCACTGCGCCACCACCGTCGGCAACTCGCCCGCAGCCATGCGGCGAAAGAAGCTCACCGCCTCGTCGGTTCCGTAGGTGATCTCGGCATCGGGCGGGTTGGCGAGAAAGTAGGCGTCGCCATGCGGCACGACGAGAATGTCGCCCTCGGCGAAGCGCTCGGGCGGCGCGTCGCGCAGCCCCGCCCAGCATTGTCCCCGGATGATGATGTGATACGACACCAGGTGCTGCGAAGCCGGCAGCACGGCAGGCCGGAACACCTCGGCACGCGGCGCCCAGCTTACCCAGGGCGCTACCGCGTCGACCAGGAACAGCATCGAGCCGCTGAGGTGGATCGAGCGCAGCACATCCGACAGCACGTCCATGGCGGACGACGGGGCAGGCGATCCGGACGGTTGGTCATGGCCCTCGTTCATTGCCCGTTCGATACTAACCCTGCCCAACGAGGGAGTCGAGCCATGAGCCAGGTCCATGCAGAGGAGATCCGATCGGCCGCGCGTTCGCCCGCCGATATCTACGATGAACAGTTCGTGCCCGCGCTGTTTCGCCAGTGGGGCCCGATCGTTTGCGACGCCGCCGCTGTAGCGCCGGGACAGCGCGTGCTCGACGTGGGCTGCGGCACCGGCGCGTTGACGCTCGCGGCGGCCGCTATGGCCGGGCCCGATGGAGCCGTCACCGGACTCGACGCGAATCCCGAGATGCTGGCCGTCGCGCGGCGCAAGCACACGCGGGTCGACTGGCAACACGGCCGCGCCGAAGCGCTCCCGTTCGCCGACGCAAGCTTCGACGCCGTCGCCAGCCAGTTCGCCATGATGTTCTTCGACGACAGGTCCCGCGCCCTTGCACAAATGCAGCGCGTGCTGCGCCCCGCTGGCCGGCTCGCCGTGGCGGTGTGCGATTCGGTCGACAATTCGCCGGGCTACGCGGCGCTCGCCGGAGCGCTCGAGCGGCTGTTCGGCAAGCCTGTCGCCGATGCCTTTCGCGCGCCCTTCGCCCTGGGCGATGCTGGCGCTCTGCGGACCCTGTGCGCCAAGGCCGGCCTTGCCGATGCGGTCGTCACCCAGCGCCAAGGCACGGTGCGCTTCCGCTCGATCGAGGCGCTCGTGTCGACCGAACGCGCCTGCGTGTGGACCCTCGGCGGGCTCCTGGACGATGACCAGTTCAAGCGGCTTCTGCTCGAAGCCGAGGCCGTGCTCGCACCATTCGCCGACGCCACCGGATGGGTCTCGTTCGCGATGCCGGCATTGCTGATCAGCGCTTCGGTCAAAGGCTGAGGTCCGCGCCAGCCCGGGCGAGAGGCGAGCAATCAGGGCGGATCGCAGAGGTGGATGTCCGCTTGCATGAGCGGCTACGCTTGCCTGAAGGGCAGGGCAATCCAGCCTGCCCTGGGTGTATTCATAGCAGCTCGGCGCCTTCTTCGGGAAGGCGGGCCTTGCGGGCCTGTGCCTGCAACTGCGGGTCTTCACTGACCAGGCCGCCTTCGGCCTCGCTCCCCGCGGTGTCGCCCGCGACAACCGGAGCCGGGGCCGCAGGCACTGGCGTTTCCGGGGCGAGTGGGCCGTCCAGCATGCGCACGGGCACGCCTTCGGGGAAGAGGATCTCGCGGTTCTCGTCAGGCATCGAGATGCCGTGCGATTCGAAAGCGCCCTTGATCTGGCGGATCAGCGCCGACCTGAGCTTCAACCCGTTGTAGATCGTCCCGTCGTACCAGAAATACAGCTTCAGATTGACGGTGGCCGAACCCAGCCGGTCGACCAGGACCAGCGCTTCGGGCTCCTTGAGGACGGCGGCGTGGCGGTTGAGCACTGCCAGCGCGAGCTCCTGGGCGATCGAGACCTCGTTGTCGAAGCCGATGCCGACCTCGAACACCTCGCGGCGATTCGGATTGGCGGTGAAGTTGAGGATGATGCTCTTGTAGACCGTGGCGTTGGGGATCTGCACGTGATTGCCATCCTGGCTCATCAGCACCGTGCCACGCGTGGTGACGCGCAACACGATGCCGGTATGGCCGGCAATGTCGACCAGATCGCCAATGCGGAACGGGTTGCGGGTGCTGATCAGGATGCTCGAGAGATAGTTTTCGAGCACGTCGCGAAAGGCGAAACCGGCCACCAGCCCGGCGAGGCCGGTGCCGCCCAGAATCGTCGCCGCCAGCCCCGAGAGGCCCACAAGCTGCAACACCAGATAGAAACCGACCAGAAAGACGAGGATGCTCAGCAGGCGCGCGGCGACATCGCGCAACAAGGGCTTGAGCCGTCCGTCGAGTGCCCGGCTGGTGGTGGTGGCCGTCATCCATGCGGCCAGCACTGCCAGTGCCAGCACCAGTACTCCAAGGGCGAGGCGCGGCAGCCTCTGCAGGGCATGCGTCCACAGGCTCCGGATTTCGCTGAACACCGGCGCAAGGTTCCATCCGGAGTCCGGGATCGTCTCGATGCGATTGACCACCGCCACCACGTCGGCGGTCTTTGCCGCCAATTCCCCTGCCCAGACCCGGCCCTCCTCCGTCCTGGCCCGGCCGTCGAGAAACACCACCCCATTGCGCACCTGAATGGCGATATCGGGATACCAGCCGGTGGTCTCGAGAATGCCGGACAGCCGTCGATCGATGGCCTCGTCGCCACTGGCCGGATGCGTGTCGATGCGCTCGGCGACCTTGACGTCAGGCACGCCGCCGGTCGGCGCGGTCGGGGCCAGCTCGGCACCTGCGCCGCCCCCGCCGAACATGAACACGGCCAGCGCCATCGATCTGAGCAGACCAAGACCGCGATTCGCAATCGAGGGCGCCGGCCGCTGCGGCCTGGTCGGGCATATGCAATCCATCTTGATTCCTCCTGCCAGAGCGCCGGCCGCTGACTGCGACCCGCAGTCGGTCCAGCATACCTGCATCGGCACCCGCGCCTGTAGCCCGAGATCTCCAACTCGGTCGACCATGATCGGCCGTCAAAAGCACGCGACAAGCAATCCGCCGAAGCTCAAACCCTGGACCCCGGCCTGCGCCGGGGCGACGAATCGTTACCGACCGCCGTGCCCGCGATAGAGGCACGACTAGCCGCCGGCAATGGCGAAGCCGAGCCGGCAGAAGCCTTCCCCTTCTGCAGTGCCGAGAGGAGCCCGCGGCCG
>JACKMC010000022.1 GCA_024235595.1 Zoogloeaceae bacterium
TTCGGCTGGCTACCTGACGCAGAGCTTCGATTCGGCCGAGGCCTTCCTCGCCGGATACAACGACGGGCTCACCGGCTGCGTGCTGCTCGATGTGCGCATGCCGGGCATGAGCGGGCTCGAGCTCTTCGATCGCCTGTGCGAGCTGCACGCCACGCTGCCGGTGATTTTCATCACTGGCCATGGCGATGTCCCCATGGCGGTCGCGGCGCTCAAGCGCGGCGCTGCCGATTTCATCGAAAAGCCCTTCAACGACGAGGACATGCTGACGCTGATACGTCAGTGCCTGGCGGTCGAGCGCGATGAGCGCGACCGCCGCCGCCAGGATGCCGAGGTGGCGCGCCGGCTGGACCAGCTCACGCAGCGCGAGCGCGAGGTCCTCGAACTCATCATCGCCGGCAAGCTGAACAAGCAGATCGCCGATACGCTGGGTATCAGCATCAAGACGGTCGAGGTGCATCGTGCCCGGGTAATGGAAAAGATGGGCGCGAATTCGCTGGCCGAGCTGGTGCAGCATGTAGTGGCCCTGGAGCCCCAGTCGGCACCACGCTGAGCCGGCCTGTGCGGTCCGCTCGGCCGTGAAACACGTAGGTGATGACAAGATGGTAGATTCTGCGCATGACTGCCATCAACGGACTTTTCCTTCTCGCCGGACTGCTGTTGTTTGTCAGCGTGCTCGCCAGCACCGTCTCGGCGAGGCTCGGCCTGCCGCTGCTGCTGCTGTTTCTCGTCGTTGGCATGCTGGCCGGCGAGGACGGTCCAGGCGGCATCCGTTTCGACGATTTCGCTTTCGCGACGCTGGTCGGCCATCTGGCGCTTGCGGTGATCCTGCTCGATGGCGGCCTGCGTACCCGGGTAAGCAGTTTCCGTGTCGCGCTCTGGCCGGCAGCCGTGCTGGCGAGCTGGGGCGTGGTTGCGACCGCGCTGGTGCTCGGCCTGTTCGCAACCTGGCTGATGGACATCGACTGGCGGATGGGGATGCTGCTCGCAGCCATCGTTGGTTCGACCGACGCCGCGGCGGTCTTCGCACTGCTGCGCAACAGTGGTGTCCGGCTCAACGAAAGAGTCAAGGCGACCCTCGAGATCGAGTCCGGCGCCAACGACCCGATGGCAATCCTGCTGGTCACCGTACTGGTCGAGATGCTGCTCACACCCGAAAAGGCAGGCTTCGGCCGCTTCATGCTGATGCTGGTCGCACAGCTCGGCATCGGCGTGCTGTTCGGCGGCGCAGGGGGTTGGGTGTTGCGTCGCCTGCTGACCCGCATGCGGCTCGCCGAAGGCCTCTACGCGCTGCTCATCGTGTCCGGCGGCTTGCTGATCTTTGCTGCTGCCAATCTCATTGGTGGCAGCGGATTCCTCGCGGTGTACCTGGCCGGGCTGATGGTCGGCAACAGCCGCTGTCATGCCACCGAGCACGTGCTGCGGGTCATGGACGGTCTCGCCTGGCTGGCGCAGGCGGGAATGTTCCTGGTTCTCGGCCTGCTGGTGACCCCTTCGCACTTACTTGAATCGCTTCCCCATGCGCTCGTCATGGCAGTTTTTCTGATGCTGGTAGCGCGGCCGCTGGCAGTTCTGAGCGGCTTGCTGCCATTTCGCTATCAGCCCCGCGAGATTGGCTATGTCGCCTGGGTCGGCCTTCGTGGCGCGGTGCCGATCGTGCTCGCCATCGTGCCCGTGACCATGGGCATTCCGGACTCGCGTTTGTTGTTCGATGTGGCCTTTGCGGTGGTGCTGGTGTCGCTGCTGATCCAGGGGGCGACCGTGCCGGTCGCCGCGCGCTGGTTGAAGATCGAGGTGCCGGCCTCCGACGAGCCGGTGGATCGGCGCGAAGTGTGGGTGGGCGACGAGGCTTCGCTCGACCTCCTCGAGTACCGCGTCGCCGCTGGTGCAAACGCCCAGGGGCGCCACCCTGACGAGGTGGCTGCGGAAGTGGGAGGGATCTCGGTGCGCTGCGTATCGTTGGTGCGCGGCGGCAGGATCCAGCCGCTGCGGCTCGACACCCGTCTGCGCGAGGGTGATTCGGTGTGGTTCGTGGCCTCGGATAGCCATGCGGAGCGTCTGGCACGTCTTTTCAATGCGGGCGCCGGCGACGAGCTCTCGGCCCACGCGGGCTTCTTCGGCGAGTTCGTGGTTGACCCCGCCTGTCCGGCCAGCGCGCTGGTCAGCAACTACGGGGTGTCGTTGCCGCAGCATGAGGTGGCGCTGCCGCTGCGCGAATTGATTCGCGTGCGATTGGGGCGCGCCCTCGTGGTGGGCGACCGCCTCTCGCTGGGCGGGCTGGTGCTCACGGTGCGCGACATCGACGAACGTGGCACCGTCACGCAGATCGGCCTCAAGTGCCCGGTGCTGACGCGGCCGCCACGTTGACACATCCCTGCGGGAGCAGGCCGCGCTACGGCGGGCGTAGCGGTGGCCGCGGCTCTGGTGGCGAGATTAAACCACTCAGTCCTCCTGCTGGCTGCGAAATCGCGCTGCGCTCTGGTAAAATCTCGGGTTTTTCAGCTCAGGGACTTGCCCAATGTCGGCTCGCATTCTTGATGGAAATGCCCTGTCGGCCCAATTGCGTGGCCGCCTGGCCGACGACGCTGCGGCGCTTGCTGCGCGCGGTGTCCAGCCCTGTCTCGCGGTGATCCTGGTGGGCGGCGATCCAGCCTCCTCGGTGTATGTCCGCAACAAGGTGGCCGCGTGTGAAAAGGCGGGGATCAAATCGCTCAGGTTCGATTATCCGCAGGACGCCGATCCGGCGAGTGTGCTTGAGCGGATCGCGGCGCTCAACGCGGATCCTGCGGTGCACGGCATCCTGGTGCAATTGCCGCTGCCGCGCCAGTTCAACGAAAAGGCAGTGCTCGAGGCGATCGCGGTTGGCAAGGATGTGGATGGATTCCACGCCGAGAACGTGGGTCGCCTGTCGCAGGGCCAGGAGGCGTTTTTTCCCTGTACGCCGCATGGCGTGATGAAGATGCTGGAGTCGGCCGGGATCGCGGTGAAGGGCGCCGACGCGGTGGTGATCGGCCGTTCGAACATCGTCGGCAAGCCGATGGCGGTGTTGCTCACCAACGCGGGCGCCACGGTGACCGTCTGTCACTCGCAGACCCGTGACCTCGCCGCGCATACCCGGCGTGCCGATATCGTGATCGCTGCGGTTGGCCGGCCGCGTTTCGTGACCGGCGACATGGTGAAGCCGGGCGCTGCCGTGATCGACGTGGGCATCAACCGTATCCAGGACGGGCCCGAGGCGGGCAAGCTGTGTGGCGATGTCGACTTCGCGTCGGTCAGCGCCGTGGCCGGGGCAATCTCGCCGGTGCCCGGCGGGGTTGGCCCGATGACCATCACCATGTTGCTCGCCAACACGATCGAGGCCGCGCGTCGTGTGGCCGACAAGCGCTGAGCCTGGCCCCTCGCCACGCCGATCGCAAAGCTCGATTTCGAAACGCTACCCAGGTTGGACGCCCCAATGACCAAGCCCTCTCAATCCGCCCCCCCCCCATCGCCCCTGGTGGGCGTGATCATGGGCTCGAACTCCGACTGGCCGACCATGCAGGCGGCGGCGCGCATCCTCGAAGACTTCGGGGTTGCCTACGAAGCACGGGTGGTGTCCGCACACCGCACCCCCGACCTGATGTTCGAGTACGCGGAAACCGCCCGTGGGAGGGGCCTCAAGGCGATCATAGCGGGCGCGGGCGGGGCGGCGCATCTGCCGGGCATGGTCGCCGCCAAGACGACCCTGCCGGTGCTCGGCGTGCCGGTCCAGTCGCGCGCGCTCTCCGGCAAGGACTCGCTGCTGTCCATCGTCCAGATGCCCAAGGGCGTACCGGTGGCAACCTTTGCGATCGGCGAGGCGGGGGCGGCCAACGCGGCCCTGTTTGCGGTCGCGCTGCTCGCCAACGAGAATGCGCAGCTTGCCGAGCGCCTTGCGGCTTTTCGTGCTCGCCAGAGCGAAGCGGTGCTGGCGATGGAACTGCCACCGCCGGCCTGAGCCGGCGCCACGCGTCATGTCGCTCACCTACGCCTATCTGTTCTGCGCGATCCTTGCCGAAGTCCTCGGCACGGCAGCGCTCAAGGCGTCGGACGGCTTCAGTCGTCCTTGGCCGTCGCTTCTCGTGGTGCTCGGCTATGGCGTGGCGTTCTTCTTGTTGTCCCTCACGCTGCGGCAGATGCAGGTCGGTATCGCCTATGCGATCTGGTCTGGCGTCGGCACGGTGCTGATCAGCATCGCCGCCGTCTTTCTGTTCGGCCAGCGCCTCGACCTGCCCGCGATGATGGGTATCGGTCTGATCGTCTCGGGCGTGCTGGTGATCAATCTGTTTTCCGACGTCTCTGCCCATTGAGGCCCGTCATGTCTAACTCGTCCACCTCGATCCTGCCCCCCGCGACGCTGGGCATGCTTGGCGGCGGCCAGCTCGGCCGCTTCTTCGTTTCGGCCGCACACGAAATGGGCTACAAGGTGTGCGTGCTCGACCCCGACCCGCACAGTCCCGCCGGCCTGATCGCCGACGAGCATCTGGTGGCGCCCTACGAGGACTACGCTGCGCTCGATCGAATGGCTGCGATGTGTGCCGCGGTGACCACCGAGTTCGAGAACGTGCCCGCCGAAACCCTGGAATACCTCGCCAAGTTCGTGGCGGTGCGCCCGGGCGCCCAAGCCGTGGCGGTGTGCCAGAACCGCATCGCCGAGAAGACCTTCCTGCGCGACAACGGAATCCCCCATGGACCGTTCGCGGTGATCCGTAGCGATGAGGATATCGCCGACGCCAATGCTGGATTGTTTCCGGCCGTGCTCAAGGTGGCGCGCTTCGGTTACGACGGCAAGGGCCAGGCGCGGGTCGCCGATCGCGCCGAGGCGCTGCGTGCCTTTCATCAATTCAAGGGCGAGGCTTGCGTGCTCGAGAAGATGCTTACGCTCGACTACGAGGTTTCGGTGGTACTTGCGCGGGACGAGGACGGCCGCATCGCATGCTTTGCCGCTGGCGAGAACAGCCATCGCCACGGCATTCTCGACATCACCATCGCCCCGGCCCGCGCCTCGGCCTGCCAGCAGGATTCCGCCCGGCAGGTGGCCGAGCGGATCGCGGAACGGCTCGCCTACGTCGGCACCCTCGGAGTCGAGTTCTTCGTCAGTGGCGGCCAGCTCGTCGTGAACGAAATGGCGCCGCGGCCGCACAACAGCGGCCACCACACCATCGACGCCTGTGTCACGTCGCAGTATGAGCAGCAGGTGCGCGCATTGTGCGGTTTGCCGCTGGGCGAGCCGCGCATGCATTCGGCAGCGGTGATGGTCAATCTGCTCGGTGAGCTCTGGTACGAGGGCGGCAGCGCGCAGGGTGTGTATCGCGAGCCCGACTGGCGTGCGCTTCATGCCTATCCCAGCCTCCGGCTGCATCTCTACGGCAAGCACCATGCCCGGCCGGGCCGCAAGATGGGTCACTTCGTGGTTGTCGACGACGATCCCGACGCGGCTCTGGCCACTGCCCTGGCCGCGCGGGCCGCGATCGGCGTCACGGACTGAGTCGATGCACGATATCCAGCGGGCCGTCGACGCACTGCGCGCGGGGCAACTTGTCGCCTTCCCGACCGAAACCGTCTACGGTCTCGGCGCCGACGCGCTCAATCCACAAGCGGCAGCCAGGATCTTCGCTGCCAAGGGCCGGCCCGCCGACCATCCGTTGATCGTGCATCTGCCCGACGCCGAGCAGCTCAATGTGTGGGCGCGCAGCATCCCCAGGGAGGCGCTCGCCCTGGCGCGCGCATTCTGGCCGGGGCCGCTGACCCTGATCCTCAAGCGCAGCGACGAAGTGCCGGATATCGTGACCGGCGGACAAGATACCGTTGGCCTGCGTGTTCCGGGTCATCCAGTGGCGCTCGCCTTGCTGCGGGCGTTCGGTTCGGGCATCGCCGCGCCGTCGGCAAATCGCTTCGGGCGCATCAGCCCGACCACCGCCGAGCATGTGCGCGAGGAACTGGGCGGGCAGGTGAGCATGATTCTCGATGGCGGCCCCTGCGACGTCGGAATCGAATCGACGATCCTCGACCTCTCGCGCGACACGCCGGTCATCCTCAGGCCGGGCGCCATCACCGCGGACGACATCGCGGCGGTGATCGGGCGCAGGCCGCAGCAGCGTTGCGCAGCAGCGTCGGCCGATGTGGACGCGCCGCGCGTCTCGGGTTCCCTGGCGGCCCACTACGCTCCGCGCACGCCGCTTCAAGTGCTCGGACTCGAAGAAATCCTCACCGCACTTGCCGTGCCCGGCCGCGCCGAAGCGACCGCTGTGCTGGCACGTCGCCCGCCCCCCGGTGGTTCGCGCTGCATGGTGTGGCGCGAGGCTCCCGCGGATGCTGCCGGATTTGCCCACGCCTTGTATGCGGCACTGCGCGATCTCGATCATCTGGGTGCGGCGCGGATTCTCGTCGAAGCTCCGGAAGCATCGCCATCCTGGCAGGCCGTTGCGGATCGCCTCGGCCGCGCCGCGGTCGGCTCGGGCGAAAACGGTGGGGGCTGAAAGTCCGCCCTCCGGCCGCAAGCATACCGACGCTTCTCTTCCCCGAAGCCGGTCGATATAATCGCGTTGTCAGGGCCGATAGCTCAGCTGGGAGAGCGCTGCGTTCGCAATGCAGAGGTCGGGAGTTCGATCCTCCTTCGGTCCACCAAGAATTCATAGTAAAAACAGCGCATTACACTTTGCAGTGTGATGCGCTGTTTTGCTTTGTAAGGCAGGTTTTTGCAAACTCAGTGTGGCAAATTTGTGGCAAAGACTGGGCTTGCAGCAGTCATGCACTGCGTGACACTGCGCAATAACGCGTTGTAGGATGGCGCCACTCGCGCTGAGGACGTTGTGAACGGCTTCGAGAAAAAAGCAAAGGGTACAAGGGGCCTTGCAAGCTGAACCTTGCCCAACAAGCGAAAGCCACGGACTGTTCAGCGGCCGCCTCCGTAAGCGGATCGGAGGATAGGTAGGAAAGGATGCCGACAGGCATCGCCTGGTAGCGCCCTGCCGGATGTTGTGATGAGGCCGGTTTGGCTGCGCTACCCAGGAGAGCGAGGGCACCATGGGGGATAACCCCGCCGTGTTTGGCTTGTTGCTAAGTTGGCTGCAGTGGCACTGGGCGTAAATCTCCGGTCAACTGAGCTGGATACGGAACCGCGGACTCATCCGACATGACCGGCTTCGGCCGGTCGGTTTCGGAGATGTTCGCCCATGAAGGCCCTTCTGACCGTAGATCAGCTGTCCCAGTACCTGCACAAATCCGTCGCCAGCATCCGCAGCGACGCCAGCCGCAATCCCCAGTCCCTTCCGCCGATCTGCCGGCTACCTGGCACCAAGCGCCTGCTCTGGCGTACTGAAGACGTCGAAAACTGGCTCGCCGAGCACGTCGAGGGCGTGGCCCCGCTCCAGCGGCCGACCGTCGCGTTCGACGATCACAAGCCCAGACGCGGGCGTCCGACCAAGGCGGAGCAACTCGCCCGGCAGCGGCAGCTCCAGGCGTCTGCCACCGGTCGAGGAGTCTCATCGTCCGCACGGGCCTGAGCAATGCGAACCACGATCGAGAGAAAGGCGAGCTGTCCTCAGCCGGCCCTTCCGACCCTCGCCCCTTCCGCGCCGGGGCATGGCCTTGCCGAGACCATGTCGAAGCTGCAGGAGCGTGCGAGGGTGGCGCGCATGCGGATGGAGCACCGGAGGGCGGCCGAGCCCGTCCAGCTCTTCCTGCCCGGTATGGAGGCCTTCGTACGGGCCATGCCGAACCACATCGCCCGCTCCAGCCTCTTCGCCCCCGTCGCCCGGGGACGCAAGCGTTTTTACAACGAGGAACCGCTCATCACGCGATCCGACGTCGTGCTGACCTACACCGGTGAGCAGCTCGACGAATCCCAGGCGGACGTCGCGCTGCAGCTGATCTACGAGGCGCGCTGCATCCCCCTTGGCGTTCCCATCCGGATCAACCGAGCGGCGTTCCTGCGTGCGATCGGGCGTAGCACTGGCAAGCACGATTACGAGTGGCTGCATCGGGTGATGAAGGCCTTCTACAAGGCCAGCTTCATCATCGAGGTCAAGCGTCGGGACGGATCCACCAAGTACTGCGTCGGCGACACAAAGGTCTTCCGCATCGTCGCCGATCTCGACTACGACGCCGACAACGAGCGCTACACGGTCACGCTCGATCCGCGCTGGCGTCAACTTTTCGAGAACCAGGAGTTCGCCCTCATCGACTGGAACAAGCGCCTGCAGATCGGTCGCGGCCAGGACATGGCCAAGGCGCTTCAGCGTCTGATTGCGGCGTCGGCCGACCCCGTGCAGGCCTATGCGATGTCCTGGCTGAAAGACAAGATGCAGTACGCCAGTCCGATGCGGAAGTTCAGGGAGGCGGTCTCGGCGGCCGTGGACGAGCTCAAGCGGGTCGGCGTCATCGCGCGGGGTGAAATTGACGTCGGCAGGCGTGGCAGCGCTCAGCTCGTCCTGTGGGTAACTCGAGCTCGCCCATCGGGATAGCGTTCCACCTCGATCGGGATAGCGTTCCGCCTAGTCGGGATAGCGTTCCGTTTTATCGGGATAGCGTTCCTCCCCACTCTCTGGAACCCGCGCCGGCGCTGGGATTCAGGGCCGCAAATGACCGTCTACCTATTTCTACCTTATTTCTACCAGAAGGCAGTTGTGGATAACTGCCGAAATCGGGGTGGGGCAGAAAGGCTCGTGGTAGGGCGTTTGGTAGCGCGGGGCCACCGATGCGCCGGTTTTGACGCCAGGGATAAGCGTGCTGCGAGCCGACTGCACGATGCTCACGAGAGGATGGGGAAGGCGCTGGGTACGTGCCAAGCGGTGACCCTACCGACGATCACCATGGCATCATCTGCATCTCATCTCCATTGGCGGCAGCGTCCTCATGAAAGTTATCGGTCTCATCGGTGGCATGAGCTGGGAATCCACCGTGCCTTACTACCGCCTGATCAACGAGGGGGTGAAGGCCCGGCTGGGTGGTCTGCATTCGGCGAAGATCGTGCTCTACAGCGTCGATTTCGCGGAGATCGAGCGACTGCAGCACCGTGGAGAATGGGATGAGGCTGGCGCACTGCTGGCAGACGCTGCCCGAGCGCTGGAGCGGGCTGGGGCCGATTTTGTCGTCCTGTGCACGAACACGATGCATAAGGTGGCGCCGGCCATCGAGGCCGCGGTGGCGATCCCGCTACTGCATATCGCCGACCCCACGGCGGCAGCGATCCGCCAGGCGGGCTTGTCCTGCGTGGGGCTCCTGGGTACGCGCTTCACCATGGAGCAAGACTTCTATCGCGCCCGGCTGACCGATCGCCACGGCATCGACGTCGTTATTCCTGACGATGATGACCGAGCGCTGGTTCATCGGGTGATTTATGAGGAGTTGTGCCTGGGACGCGTTGAGGAGGCGTCGCGCCTGGCGTATCGCGATGTGATTCAGCGTCTGGTCGCGCAAGGCGCGCAGGGTGTAATTCTGGGATGTACGGAGATATCGATGCTGGTAGGCGTTGAGGACGCCGCGGTGCCGTTGTTTGATACGACGGGGCTTCATGCTGCGGCGGCCGTTCAGGCGGCGCTTACGGGTGGTTAAGCCCGCTCCAGGGGGTGGTAACAGTCCGGCCATGAGCCGTTGTGAGTCATTCTTCCGGTTTGCGGTCGTTGGCGGCAGGTTGATCGGGAACGACCGGCGATCCCATCTTGATCTGCGGCTAAAGGGCGATAACGACTTTGTGTAGTGACGTGGGCCTATCCGGCTGGCCGTAACCATCGCCAGAGCGCGCACTCTCCTAAAGTTGCGAAGGCTCTGGCCGCTCCGCGAGGACTTTGACCTGACGCTGCATCGGCTGCGCCGGGAGGCGAGTCGATGAACCACACGCCAAGGGGGAACCAGGGAAGTGATCAAGGACAATAATGAGCAGAACGATGGCCACGACGATTTCGATTGGGGTTGGGTCGATTCTGCCGACCCGGGAGGGGCGCGGACCTCAGAGCGCGAGGGCGACCCGGAAGAGGGGGTTGGGGAAAGCAGAGACCCCAACGAGTTGCCCCTGACCTTGAAAGCGTCCACCATCGATGGCGAGGATTGCGTAGAGCTTTACGCGCATGGCGATGCTTTTTTGGCTGAGACCGGGAAGATGGCCAAAAAAGCTGTGCTGCTCGCTCGGGTATCGGCGCGGGAGCTAACGATGTTCCCGCTAGAAGTGGACGTGCATCGGGCTTCGTTCCTGGAACCAAAATACGACGAGCTCAGATCCGTAACCGTTGTCGCGGAAGAGCACAAGCCGTGGTCGCTGCCTGAGTCGGTCCGAGATTTCGATGAGATGCTCGCGGAACTGCCGACAGGCTTCGCGCGGCATGCCATATACGGACTTGGGTTCAAGTGGGAATACCGACTTATTCCAGAGGCCATCGTCGAAATGGTTGGCGTGACCGAGCTGGTCATCGAGCCGGGAGATGGCGCCAGCGCCGAGCTTCCTACGTTCAGACTCGGCATTGATCGCTTCACGAGGATCCGGAAGGCCATCGACACCATCTCGCGGAGGGCGACGTCTCGCTCGCTGAAGGCTCGCCGCTTGGCTGCCTACAATGCGACGCTCCATGCCGCACGCCCTGACGAATTCGAACATCGCTATCCAGAGGTCAAGGCCGGCGAGATCTATGAGCTGGTTCAACTGCGTGGCCGAGCGGCGAATCACAGCGCGAAGGATGGTCTAGCCGCTGCTGAAGTGGTTCGAGAAGCCGCGCAAAAGATCGCCAGCGATGAGCCGGAAAAATTGTTCGAGCTCAAAGCCGTCATTGAGCAGGTTACCTTGGCCCAGCTCATTGGCGAGTTTGAATCCATGCTGCAGAGAGGTCTGGCCGAGCCGAAGTGGCATACCTTCTTCAAAGCCAACCCTTTCATCCTTGGTTTGGCCTTCCCCTATCCGCTCATCTTGTTCCAAGATCAAGCCAGCGTCGGAGGAACTACGATCCGTGGTAACGGCGAGAGCATCGTCGACTTCCTGATGGCACAGCGGTTCACGGGGAACCTAGCCCTCATCGAGATCAAGCGCCCATCTACTGCGCTGGTGGAATCCAAGGCCTACCGGGGTGACCTGCATGGGCCCCACCGGGATCTGACCGCGGCGATGGCTCAGGTGCTGGACCAGCGGGCGCAATTGCTGCATCACTTCGCCGCTAAGAAGTCACAGGACAAGGCGCTGGCCGATGCCCATGTGTCCTCGGTCAACTGCATCGTAGTAGTGGGGACGCTGCCGACGGATGCTGCGCAAATCCGCTCGCTGGATCTCTTCCGTCACTCGTCGAAGGACGTGTCGGTCGTCACATTCGATGAGCTGTTGGAGAAGCTCAAAGAGCTCCATCGCTTGATGTCTGCGGGCACTCTGGCACCGGCGCAGACGCAGGGGGTACCAGCCCGCGCTGTGTCCGACGTGTCGGATGGCATTCCGTTCTGACCTATGCGGACCAAATGCATGGCCATGCCGCTGAACACTTTCGTCAAACACCTTTCCGCCAAAGGTAAAGACATCTATGTCGTCGATGACCATCACAAAGCCCTGGCCGCCTGGGTTCTCGTCCGTCGGTCGCTGGACTTCGCGCCAAACTTGATCACGATCGACCACCACACCGACACTCACGAAGCATTCCTCGGTTATGCCCATTGCGAGGCCTATGAGGGGCGCGTGGAAGGCCAAGAGGAGTTCCGAGTTGGGCTCGTGGCTCGGATTGATTGGCGCAACGATGCAAGCATCGCCGAAGCTATTGGCAACCTGCGGCACGACGAACACATCGACGCGGCCACATGCTCCGGCGTGCTGGACAATGCCTTCTGCATCCAACTGAGTGACTCGGAGGGCACGCTCGCGGTTGAACAACTTGCTTTTGAAGCAAGCATGCGTGAGAACTGGCCCAATCCGCCCATAGTCCCGAAGCCGCGGCGCCCAATGACCTATGATCCGGCCCCCAACCGAGTTTACGCGCTGCCCTTCGACTGCTTCATTGGCTGCCAAGCCAGGCCGCACAACGACGATTGCCTTGTGCAGCAATCCGACGAGATCATCGAGGCAAGGTATCTCGACGACCAGATCGCGCGGGGCTCGGAGATTTCCAGGTGCTTTGGCTTACCAGGTCTTGAAGCGGCGCCCTATATCCTCGACATTGATCTGGATGCGTTTCACTCGCGGCGGGCGATTAATCCCGAGGATCCTTCGACGTTCTATCGCCTGATCAAGAACGCCCTGGCCATCACAATCGCCACCGAAACTGAATGTGTAGAAGCGGAATGGCTCGACGACGAGGACCAGATGAAGTCCGATGAGCTCTTGCAGGAGCTCCTCGGCCATATCAACAAGGCTCTTTGAGACAATTTTCGGCAAGGCAGGATGTTCACGTTGATTTTGCCGCGTATGCTCGGGGCATCGAACGACGCTGTCGCGTAGAGCTGGCGCTGAGAGCGGCCGTGAGGCTCCTCCTTGTAGGCACCCATGTCAGCTTCGAATACGGTCATGGTGATAGTCGACTTCGAAGAGCAGTGTATGACAGCACAGGGTCTGCTGCTGACGGTTGGATGGCGTCATATTCTGTGGCAAGTCACACCAGCGAGCTTTTCCAGAGCCTCTCTCGTTGTCCCCAGCCGATGGGGACAGGGCTGTGGGAGGGAGTGTGGATAACTCGGTCAAGCCGTTGAGGCCAAGCCTCATTCGAGCATTGCCCAATTTTGGAGCGGCACGAGAGATCGAGTGCCCGTCGAGGTTGGCGGTCTCTTCCTTGCGGCTGAGTCCGAGCGCGGTCAACCACCGTTTCACCACGGCAGGGGCGGTGCAACGAGTCGCGGTGGCTGGCCGTTGCCGATCGCTCCGAATCGGGTGGCTCCTTGTTCCCACTCGGTCTGTGCCTGCGCGATGTCTTCCTTGCTGAAGCCCACATAATTCCAGCACATCAGCACTGGCGCCTCGAACGGCTCACCCCCCAGGATCAACACCCGAGCGCCTGCGGGTAGAGCAAGGTGCAGGTCGCCGTGTCCCTTGCCAAGGTGACCTGGCCAGGGCGGATGACTTGCTCGTTGCCCAGGCTGTCGCGGTGCAAGACCTCGCCCTCGATCAGCCAGGTCTGCAGGCCGATGTGCGGGTGCGCGCCGACGTGATCGAGAAAACACCATGCCCCCACCATCCGCTGCTGGCGATTGGGGAGGGTGCGGCGGACAATCATGCCTTCGCCGAGGTCGGCGCTGCGGGAACGGATGCGGACGATCGCGTCCACGGTCGGTGTCCTTGATGCTGGGCTTGCTGAGCGCGGCAGAAAATTTTAGCCGCTAAAGTTCTGCGGGCTCGTTGAGCGACGCCCGTCGCATGGCGGCCTGCTGCCGACACGGCGCGGCGCCTCATGCAATCCAGTCTAGACGCGATGCCAGCGCATTCCACCTTGCGGCGGCGGGTGTCGAGGCGAGCTCCTCGTGTCCGGCCAGCCAGTCTGAGAGCTCCGCGTCCACGTCGTCGAAGATCCCGAGCGACGCCAACGCCGCCGCAACTGACGTGTCATCGAGGCAGCGCCGAATAGCTCGGTAGGTGCCCTCGCCGTCAATTCCGACGGGAATGATCCGGGCGTTCAGCTCATGCACCAATCGATGCAATGCGACTGCCTTGGCGAGATGCGCAATGGTCAGTGGCTCGTGATAGGCCTCTGCCAGCAGAAGGTCGCCCTCGAACTCGGCCACCAGGACCTCAAGCGTTGGCCATAAGGCGAGTTCAGTCGAGACGATCGACCTGAGGCCTTGCAGCGGCGCCCACATGGCCTGCCAGAGGTTCGCCGGTCCCATTTCGTGGCGTTTAAACACTTCTGGGTCGATGCGCGACAGCAGCTGCAGTTGCTGTGTCGATAGGGCCTTTTCGCCGTTGAAGCTCGAGCGCCATTTTCCGGATGACTGGGTATTCATCCCGGTAAGTGCGTCGAAGTGAAGCGCGAATTGGTGCGGGTTCGCCACACCAATTTTTCGGGCAAGCGAATTCATTGATGCCGCCGCTCGCATGCGTCCGCGCTTTCGTTCGGTATCAGTCCTTCTTGGTCGTGCCATAGGGCATTTTGTCCTGGTATGAAAATGCCGAATTAATTGCACTCCAATTCTATCTTCGTTTCCA
>JACKMC010000023.1 GCA_024235595.1 Zoogloeaceae bacterium
GCCGAAAGCACGCCACCAAGCAAACGATAAAGACCAAAGGCACTGGACCCCGGCCTGCGCCGGGGCGACGAATCGTGCCCGAATGCCGCGCCAGAAACGAAGGCACGACCACCCACCGACAATGCGAAGGCTAAGCCAAGCGCAGCATCCAGCGCGGCGAGAGCGCGCATGCAGCCGCTGCGCGAGCGCTCAAGATGAACGATACTGATGGCTGAAGACAGCCGGGGGCCAATCCCCACTGCCCTTCCCTTCCGGCCCGGCAAGCGAGCACCGATCGAGGAGACGCCGATGTTGGTCAAAAGCAGCGCACAGCGCGAATGGCAGGCCACCCCCTACCCGGGAATCGAACGCAGCCTGTTCAGGAACAACGACAGCGGCGGCCGCTCGTCGGTCGTCCGTCTCAGGCGGCACGCGCGCTTTCCGCGCCATGCCCACGAAGGCAGCGAAGAGGTGCTGGTGCTGTCCGGCTCGGTGGCGATCGGCGGCGTCGAACTGCATGCTGGCGACTACCTGTTCACCGCGCCGGGCGAGGAGCACGACGTGCTCGCGCTGAGCGATGCGCAGATCTTCGTCTCCTCGCAGAAGGGCACCCCGATCATCGAGTGACAGCCCGCGGGAGCCCGACCGGCGGCATGCTCGGCAGCCAGGCCGCGAGGGATTCCGGCACAATGACGGTGATAGACACAGCTTTGCGCAACCCACCATGACCGATACTGCCGCACAACTTCTCGCTCGGGCAGATGGCTCGATTGCACGTGACGATCACACCACCGCCGTGCAACTTCTCAAGGCCGCTGCCGAGCGCTTTCCGGATGATGCCGAGATCGCCTACCGCCTCGGCGCGGAATATGCCCACCTGGACCTCTTCGATGCCGCGGTTGCGCAAATGGTGCATGCGCTGGCCTGTGACAGCGGCCAGCACCTCGCCCGCTTTCATCTCGGGCTGTTGCAGGTCATGCGCGGCAACTTTGCCGAAGCGCGGGCCAGCTGGCAGGCCCTCGATGCGCTGCCCGAGGCACACGCGCTGCGGCTCTTCAAGGAGGCCTTCGAGAACCTCGCCGAAGACCGCTTCGATCCGGCTCGCACGCTGCTCGAACGTGGCCTCGAAGCCGAGGGCGGTACCGCCGCGCTAGACCGCGAGATGCGCCGACTGCTGAACAGCCTGCCACCGCCTTGAGACAGGCCGAAAAGAGCTGCCGGCGCAGCCGCCCAACTGCGCACTTGAACATTCCCCTGTTTCGCCCGTTATAATCCCTCCTTTCCGAGGAGCGCTGCGAGAGTCGATCGAACACGGTCCGCCTCCCAGGCTCGGAAGCCGCCCATCCGGCGGTCCAGTTTCAACGGCGCTCGCGACATCAACCCGTGCCGGACACGGGAGGTGCGTGAGCATAAGCCCGTCCTCCCCGCCGGCCTCAGCAATGAACAAGGAGTTCATCATGAACGCTGCGGCTGACTTTCAAGACTATGTAATCGCCGACCTCAAGCTTGCCGACTGGGGACGCAGGGAAATGCGCATCGCCGAGACCGAAATGCCCGGTCTCATGGCCATCCGCGAGGAATTCTCGGCCAGCCAACCGCTCCGGGGCGCGCGCGTCACCGGCTCGCTGCACATGACCATCCAGACCGCGGTGCTGATCGAGACGCTGACCGCGCTCGGCGCCGAGGTGCGCTGGGCCTCGTGCAACATCTTCTCGACCCAGGACCATGCCGCCGCGGCCATCGCAGCCGCCGGCATCCCGGTCTTCGCGGTCAAGGGCGAGTCGCTCAAGGACTACTGGGACTACACCCACCGCATCTTCGAATGGGCCGACGGCGGCTACTCGAACATGATCCTCGACGACGGCGGCGATGCGACCCTGCTGCTGCACCTGGGTGCCAGGGCCGAAAAGGACCTCGCGGTGTTGGCCAAGCCCGGCAGCGAGGAAGAAACCATCCTGTTCGCCGCGATCAAGGCCAAGCTGGCCACCGACCCGGCCTGGTACTCCACCCGCCTGGCGCAGATCAGGGGCGTCACCGAAGAGACCACCACCGGCGTGCATCGCCTCTACCAGATGCATGCGCGCGGCGAACTCAAGTTCCCGGCGATCAACGTGAACGATTCGGTCACCAAGAGCAAGTTCGACAACCTCTACGGCTGCCGCGAGTCGCTGGTCGACGGCATCAAGCGCGCCACCGACGTGATGATCGCCGGCAAGGTGGCGGTGGTTGCAGGCTATGGCGACGTCGGCAAGGGCTCGGCGCAGGCCTTGCGCGCCCTATCGGCCCAGGTGTGGATCACCGAAATCGACCCGATCTGCGCGCTCCAGGCCGCCATGGAAGGCTACCGCGTGGTGACGATGGAATATGCCGCCGACAAGGCCGACATCTTCGTCACCACCACCGGCAACTTCCACGTCATCACCCACGACCACATGGCCGCCATGAAGGATCAGGCGATCGTCTGCAACATCGGCCACTTCGACAACGAGATCGACGTCGCCTCGATCGAGAAATACGAATGGGAGGAGATCAAGCCGCAGGTCGATCACGTGATCTTCCCGGACGGCAAGCGCATCATCCTGCTGGCCAAGGGCCGGCTGGTGAACCTGGGCTGCGGGACCGGCCATCCCAGCTATGTGATGTCGAGTTCCTTTGCCAACCAGACGATCGCCCAGATCGAGCTATTTACCCGCACCTCGGACTATCCTGTAGGTGTGTACACGCTGCCCAAGCACCTTGACGAGAAGGTCGCACGCCTGCAACTGAGGAAGCTAAACGTGCATCTTACCGAGCTGACCGACGTGCAGGCGGCCTACATCGGCGTACCGAAACAGGGCCCGTACAAGGCCGAGCACTACCGTTACTGATTGACAGTACAGTGGCGGCGGGGCGCAATTCCGCAAGCGCACCCGCCACCGCATATAACAGGAGAACAGACATGAAGCGTCCATGGGTTCGTCAGACGCGTGCGGACGACATACCGGAGCTGATCGCGCTGCAGGCCCGCGTCTATCCTGCCATTCCGCCGTGGAGTCGTCGCAAGCTGCGCGAGCAACTCGAAGTCTTTCCGCAGGGACAGGTGGTCGCTGAATCCGAGGACGGGATCGTCGGCTGCGCCAGCTCGATGATCGTGATGTGGAACGACTGGGCCGAATCGCATTCGTGGAAGGAGATCACCGGAGCCGGCACCTTCGAGCATCACAACCCCGATGGCAAGACGCTCTACGGTGCCGAGGTATTCGTCGACCCCGATCTTCAGGGGCAGGGCGTCGGCCACCTGCTCTACGAAGCCAGGCGAACACTGTGCCGCGCCATGAACCTCAAGCGCATCATCGCCTGCGGCCGCCTGCCCGGCTACCACCGCTATGCGGATGAGTTCAGTGCGGAGTTCTATGCCCAGAAAGTCGTATGGGGCGATCTGCACGACCAGGTACTGAGCTTCCAGATCAAGGAAGGCTTCAGCTACTGCGGCGTCATCGAGGACTACATCCCCGAAGACGAGGAGTCGCGCGGCTGCGCCTCGATCATCGTGTGGCTCAATCCGACCTACAACCCCAACCTCCCCACCCTCATCCCCGAGGAGATTCCCCTGTGATCGTTCGCATCGCCGCTGTCCAATACCTGCTGCGCCAGATCCACGACTGGTCCGGCTTCGAGAACCAGGTGCGTTTCATCATGAAGGCGGCCGGCGACTACAAGCCCCAGTTCGTGCTTCTGCCCGAGATCTTCACCACCCAGCTGCTGTCCTTCATGGACACCACCGACGTGCGCGACGCAGTGCGCAACATGCACGACTACACCAAGCGCTACAAGGACCTGATGCAGGAACTCGCGGCGCAGTGGAATGTGCACCTCATCGGTGGCAGCCACCCCACCCTGACCGACGACGGCCGCCTGCTCAACACCGCCTATTACTTCACCCCGACGGGCGAAATCCACGAGCAGGACAAGATCCACCGCACCCGCTGGGAGCGCGAGAAGTGGAACACCGACGCCGGCGACCAGCTGCGCCTGTTCGAGACCCCCTTCGGCAAGATCGCCATCCTGATCTGCTACGACATCGAGTTTCCGGAACTTGCCCGCATGGTCTGCGAAGCCGGCGCCGACATCCTCTTCGTACCCTCGTGCACCGACGATCGGCAGGGCTTTCTGCGGGTGCGCTACTGCTGCCATGCGCGCGCCATCGAGAACCAGGTCTTCGTCGTCATGACCAGCACCGTCGGCAACCTGGCCGTCGAAGGGCTCGGCCTGCACTATGGCCAGGCGTGCATCATCACGCCGTCGGATTTCTCCTTCGCCCGCGACGGCATCGCCGCCGAAGGCACGGCCAACATCGAGCAGATCGTCGTCGCCGATGTCGACCTCGCCGACCTCGAAAGCAACCGCCTGAGCGGCACCACCATCCCGCTGTACGACAAACGCAAGGACGTCTACGAGCACCCGGTGGAAGTGGTCAAGGTAGGCTGAACGGCTTGAAGTCCTTTCACCGCCGCACTGCCCGCCCGGCGCCGCATCCCGTGCATCACGAGGCAGTGCCGGTCGAGCGCCACGGTCTGGCGCGAATCGACAGCCTGCTGGTCGAGAAGGGCCTCGCGCCTTCGCGCACGGTTGCGCAGCGGATGATCGCCGGCGGCCGCGTGCGGGTCGATGGCGAGACCGTGGCGAAGGCCTCGCAGGCGGTGGCAGACAGCGTCAGCCTGGAGATCATCGCCAACGAGGAAGACCGTTTCGTCTCCCGCGGCGGGCTGAAGCTGGCCGGCGCGCTGGCCCACAGCGGTATCGATCCGCGCGGCATGCAGTGCCTGGACGTCGGTCAATCCACCGGTGGCTTCAGCGACTGCCTGCTGCAGGCCGGCGCGGCGAAGGTGGTCGGCGTCGAGGTCGGGCACGACCAGCTTCATCCCCGCCTGCGCAGCGACCCGCGAGTGCTCTGCCTCGAAGCCCTCAACGCGCGCGGCCTCACCGCCGGCGACCTGGGCGAGGCGATGCCCGCGAGCGGCTTCGAGCTCATCGTCTGCGATGCAAGCTTCATCTCGCTCGCCCTGCTGATGCCGCAGTGGCCAGCCTTGCTGGCGCCCCGCGGCCAGATCCTGGCTCTGGTCAAGCCACAGTTCGAAGTCGGCCCGGGCGGACTTGCCAAAGGCGGCATCGTACGTGATGCCGCGCGCTTTGCCGAAGTCGAAGCGCGTATCCGCGAAGCCGCCGCGGCGGCCGGTCTCGCGCTGGTCGATTTCTTCGACAGCCCGATCACCGGCGGCGACGGCAACCGCGAATTTTTCGTCCACGCCACCCACGTGGGCGGCTGACTCATAAAGCGAACAGAACCATGCGCCAAACCAACTTCTCGATCGAATTCTTTCCCCCGCAAACACCCGAAGGCATGGAAAAGCTGCGCGCCACGCGCGCCCAGCTGGCGCAGCTCAAGCCGGAGTTTTTCTCGGTCACCTACGGTGCGGGCGGCTCGACCCAGGAGCGCACCTTCGAGACCGTCTTCGAGATCCAGCGCGAAGGCCTCGAAGCAGCGCCCCACCTCTCCTGCGTAGGATCGTCGCGCAGCCAGATCCGCGACATCCTGGCCCGCTACAAGGATGCGGGAATCCGGCGTATCGTCGCCCTGCGCGGCGACCTGCCCTCCGGCGTGGTCAATCCGGGAGAGCTGCGCTATGCCAACGAGCTGGTCGAATTCATCCGCGCCGAGACCGGCGACCAGTTCCACATCGAGGTGGCGGCCTACCCCGAATACCACCCCCAGGCCCGCTCACCGCGCGACGACCTGCAGGCTTTCAAGCGCAAGGTCGATGCGGGCGCCGACTCCGCGATCACCCAGTATTTCTACAATGCCGACGCCTACCTGCATTTTCGCGACGAATGCGATTCGCTCGGGATCGTGATTCCAGTGGTCCCGGGCATCATGCCGATCGTCAGCTTCAGCAAGCTGGCGCGCTTCTCCGATGCCTGCGGCGCGGAGATTCCACGCTGGATGCGGCGCAAGTTCGAAAGCTTCGGCGACGACAGTGCCTCGATCAAGGCTTTCGGGCTCGACGTCGTCACCGACCTGTGCGAATCGTTGATCGCCGAGGGTGCGCCCGGCCTGCATTTCTATTGCATGAACCAGGCCGGCCCGGTGAGCACGATCGTGCAGCGCCTTGGCTTGTGATAGGTGATTGGTGATTCGTGAGGGATGCTGGCCCCCCGCTCACGACGGCACTACACTTGGACCCGTTTGCCACCTCCGCTCCCGGAGCGCCCATGCCCCGCAAGCCACCGCCAGAGATCGTCAGCCACGCGCTCGAGTTGTTCGCCCCGCTCGGAACCTTGCGCGTGAAGCCGATGTTCGGTGGTTGGGGCTTCTATGTGGACGATCTGTTCTTCGCCCTCGAGGCCTGGGATACGCTCTACCTCAAGGCCGACGCAGAGAGCGAACGGCCCTTCGTCGACGCGGGCTGCGAACGCTTCATCTACCGGCAGCCGAACGGCAAGACTTTTTCGATGGGCTACTGGACCGTACCCGACGAGGCACTAGACAGCCCCGCCGCCATGGCCCCCTGGGCGCGGCTCGCCATCGACTGCGCGCTGCGCAACCGCAAACCCCCTGCAGGGCAGCGCCGCCGCGGATAGCGCCCGTGGCCGGAGTGACAAGTCGTTTCCGAATGCCGCACCCGGGACGAAGGTGCCGGACACTCAGTGACAATGCAAACATTGGCTCGGCACGGTGCCGGCAATGGCGAAGCCGAGCCGGCAGCGCT
>JACKMC010000024.1 GCA_024235595.1 Zoogloeaceae bacterium
GGACTCGGCGGGGGTTGGGGACGCGGGGGCCGGTGCAGGATGGGCGGTGTCGTTCATGAGCGTATCGATCCAGGGTGTAAAAAAGGCCGGCATCAGGGGGGCCGATGCCGGCCAAGAGGAGTCGCGGTGTGGTGTGGGCTTCGCCTCGTGCGTGGCTAGCGGGTGGCGAAGCTGGCGGTGCCGGCGAAGCGCGCGGCGCTGCCCAGCTCGCGCTCGATGGCGAGCAGGCGGTTGTACTTCTCGACGCGGTCGGCGCGGCTCGCCGAGCCGGTCTTGATCTGGCCGCAGCCGGTGGCCACCGCCAGGTCGGCGATGGTGGTGTCGCCGGTCTCGCCCGAGCGGTGCGAGACGATCGAGGCGTAGCCGGCCTTGCTGGCCATGGCCATCGCCGCCAGGGTCTCGGTGAGGGTGCCGATCTGGTTGGGCTTGATGAGGATCGCGTTGGCGATGCCCTTGTCGATGCCGGCGGCGAAGATCGCGGTGTTGGTGACGAACAGGTCGTCGCCCACCAGCTGGGTGCGCCGCCCCAGACGGTCGGTGAGGATGCCCCAGCCGGCCCAGTCGTCCTCGGCCATGCCGTCCTCGATGCTGACGATCGGGTAGTCGCCCACCAGGGTGGCGAGGTAGGAGGAGAAGTCGGCGGGGCTGAGCACCTCGCCTTCGCCGGCGAGGTGGTAGTGGCCGTCGCGGTGGAACTCCGAGGCGGCGCAGTCGAGCGCCAGGCCGATCTCGCTGCCGGGCTTGTAGCCGGCCTTCTCGATCGCCTCGAGGATCAGCTCGAGCGCCTGGCGGGTGCCGGCCAGGTTGGGGGCGAAGCCGCCCTCGTCGCCGACCGAGGTCGGCAGGCCCTGCTTGTCGAGCAGCGCGCGCAGCGCATGGAAGGTCTCGACCCCGGCGCGCAGCGCCTCGCCAAAGCGCTCGAAGCCGCTCGGCACGATCATGCATTCCTGGATGTCGAGGCTGTTGTTGGCGTGCGCGCCGCCGTTGATGACGTTCATCAGCGGGGTCGGCAGGACCAGGCTGCTCGAGCCGGTCGCCAGGTAGCGGTACAGCGGCAGGCCGGCCGAGCTCGCGCCGGCGTGGGCGGTGGCGAGCGAGACCGCGAGCAGCGCGTTGGCGCCGAGCGCGGATTTGTCGTCGCTGCCGTCGAGCTCGATGAGGCGCGCATCGATCGCCGCCTGCTCGCGCCCATCGGCGCCGGCCAGCGCCGCCGCGATCGGCCCTTCGATGTTGGCCAGCGCCTTGAGGACGCCCTTGCCGCCGAAGCGGGCCTTGTCGCCGTCGCGCAGCTCGAGCGCTTCGCGCGCCCCGGTCGAGGCGCCCGAGGGCACGCAGGCCGTGCCCAGCGCGCCCGATTCGAGCCGCACCGTGGCCTGCAGCGTGGGGTTGCCGCGCGAGTCGAGGATTTCCAGCCCGGAGAGGTGCTTGATCTTGTCCATGTCAGTGTCCGTAGAAAAAAAAGGGCCGGCGCGCTCGATCGTGTGGGGAGAGGGGGAGCGAGGCGTGCCGGCCCGAAGGGGATCAGAGGATGAAGCGGGTGTTCAGGAAGTTCGACTTGTTGCCGAGCACGATCTCGTCGAGCAGCTTCTTGGTCGCCTCGGTCTGCTTGGCGGCGACCATGGTGCGGATCGAGAAGGAGCGCAGCGCGTCATGCACCGACAGCGTGCCCTCGGCCGAATCCTTGCGCCCGACGAAGGGGAACACGTCGGGGCTTCGCTGGCACTGGCAGTTGATGTTGACGCGGCCGACCTGGTTCACCAGCGGATCGACCAGCCTGGCGATGAGGTCGGGGTCCTTGCCGAACACCGACACCTGCTGGCCGTGGTCGGAGGTGATGACGTACTGCAGGGCCTCCTCGAGGTCCTCGAAGGGGGCCACCGGCACCACCGGGCCGAACTGCTCCTCGCGGTACAGCTTCATGCCTTCGGTGACCGGGAACAGCACCGCCGGATAGAACATCGTCTCGACCGAGGTGCCGCCGCCCGCGTTGAGCACCTTGGCGCCCTTGGCCACGGCGTCCTCGATGCACTCGTTCATGTAGGCGACCTTGCCCATCTCGGGCAGCGGCGTGATCATCACGCCCTTCTCCCAGGGCATGCCCATCTTGAGCTTGGCGAGCTCGTCGCTGAAGCGGCGCAGGAACTGCTCGGCGATCGACTGGTGCACCAGGATCATCTTGAGCGCGGTGCAGCGCTGGCCGTTGAAGGACAGGCTGCCGGCCAGGCACTCCCTGACCGTCAGCTCGATGTCGGCGTCGGGCAGGATGATCGCCGCGTTCTTGGCTTCCAGGCCCAGCACCGCGCGCAGCCGGTTGGTCTTGGGGTGGGCCTTCTTGAGCCCGTCGGCGACCTTGCTGGTGCCGATCAGCGCCAGCACGTTGACCTTGCCCGAGGCCATGATGTGCGGCACCACCACGCTGCCCTGGCCATAGACGATGTTGATCGCCCCGGCCGGGAAGGCGCTCCTGAAGGCTTCGAGCATCGGGTTGTAGAGCAGCACGCCGAAACGTGGCGGCTTGAAGAGCACCGCGTTACCCATGATGAGCGCCGGGATGAGGGTGCAGAAGGTCTCGTTCATGGGGTAGTTGTAGGGGCCCAGGCACAGCACGATGCCGAGCGGCGAGCGGCGGATCTGGGCGATCGTGCCGTCGACGATCTGGAAGCGCGAGTTCGAGTTGTCGAGCTGCTTGAGCTCGGCGACGGTGGCCTTGATGTAGTCGATGGTGCGGTCGAACTCCTTCTGCGAGTCGGCCAGGCTCTTGCCGATCTCCCACATGATGAGGTTGACGATCTCGGCGCGCCGGGTGACCAGCTGGTTGGTGAAGTTCTCGACGCAGGCGATGCGCTCGGCCACCGACATCGCGGGCCAGGTGCCGCGGCCGTTGTCGTAGGCCTTGCAGGCGGCCTCGATGGCGGCGTCGGCCTCCTCGATGCCGGTCACCGGGAAGCTGCCCAGCTCGACCGGGGTGAGGGTGCCGTCGGCGGCGCGGGTGCGCACCGGCGAGAACACCGGGCGGGTCTGGCCCTTCCAGATCTGCATCTGGCCGTTGAGCAGGATCGAGCGCTGGTGGATCGGGGCGTGGATGCGGCATTCCTCCGGAATCGCGTCCGCCTCGGGGAAGCACTCGCGCAGCGAGTGCTGCAGTTCGGTGGGGTTCATGGTCGGGATCTCCTCGTTCGTCTCTGTGGGTCGATGTTGGTGTGATTGCGTGTTGGGGCGGGGGGTGCGGGCGCGCGGCTCAGTCCGGCCACACCACGCGCATCAGGTTGGTGCTGCCGGGGGTGCCGAAGGGCACGCCGGCGGTGAGCAGCACCGCCGCGCCGGGCTTGATCAGGCCCTCGGCCTGGCAGGCGGCGGTGGCCTCGGCCACCATCTCGGCGTCGCTCGCGCATTCGGTGTCGCAGCGGCGCGAGCGCACCCCCCACACCAGCGCCAGGCGCCCGGCCACTTCGGCGCGCGGCGACAGGCTCACCACCGGTGAGCGCGGGCGCTGGTTGGCGATGCGCAGCGTGGTCGAGCCCGAGGCGGTGAAGGCCACCGTGGCCGAGACCGGCAGCGCGGCCGAGACCGCGCGGATGGCGGTGCCGACCGCATCGGTGCCGGTGGCGGCGACGCGCGAGCTGATCGCCTCCATGAGCTTGCGCTGCAGCGGGTCGGCTTCGGTGCGGGCGATGATGCGCGCCATCATCGAGACCGCCTCGACCGGGTAGGCGCCCGAGGCCGATTCGGCCGACAGCATCACCGCATCGACGCCGTCGAACACCGCGGTGGCGACGTCCGAGACTTCGGCGCGGGTGGGGCTCGGGGCGGTGATCATCGATTCGAGCATCTGGGTGGCGATCACCACCGGCTTGCCCGCTTCGCGGCAGGCGGCGACGATGCGCTTTTGCTGCACCGGCACCTCTTCGGCGGGCAGCTCCACGCCGAGGTCGCCGCGCGCCACCATGATGCCGTCGGACTCGGCGATGATGCCCTCGAGACAGGCCAGCGCGGCGGGCTTCTCGACCTTGGCCATGAGCAGGGCCCGCTCGCCGATGATCGCGCGCGCCTCGATCAGGTCCTCGGGGCGCTGCACGAAGGAGAGCGCCACCCAGTCGACCCCGAGCCCGAGCCCGAACAGCAGGTCGGCGTGGTCCTTGTCGGTCATCGCCGACAGCGGCAGCGTCACCGAGGGCACGTTCACCCCCTTGCGGTCGGAGAGCACGCCGGCGGTCTGGGTCTGGGCCTCGACCCAGCCCTCGCCGCTGGCCACCACGGTGAGGCGCATCTTGCCGTCGTCGATCAGCAGTTCATGGCCGGCCGAGACCGCGCCGATGATCTCCGGGTGGGGGATCGCCACCCGCGTGGCGTCGCCCGGCGTGCGGTCGAGGTCGAAGCGGATGCGGTGGCCCGCCGGCAGCGACACCTTGCCCTCGGCGAAGGTGCCCAGGCGCAGCTTGGGACCCTGCAGGTCCATGAGGATGCCGATCGGGCGGCCCAGCTCGGCCTCGACCGCGCGGATCATGGCGTGCACCTCGCGGTGCTGCTCGTGGCTGCCGTGGCTGAAGTTGAGCCGGAACACGTCGGCGCCGGCCTCGACCAGCGCGCGGATGGTCGCCGGCTTGGCACTGGCCGGGCCCAGCGTGGACAGGATCTTGGTGAACTTGGTGGGGGTCATGGTGGGGTCTGCCTCTAGGCGTTGTTTGGGGTGGCGGCCACGAATTCGGCGCCGAATGAGAATGTTCGTCTGCCTCCGGCCGGCAGGCGGATCGATTCACTGCAGTCACTGCGATTGAAGGCGTCGGTAGGTGCATCGACCGGTTCGATGGCGATCGAACGGCGCGCATCGCGGGCCAGGGTGTCGCCGGTGAATACATGAACCAGCCCGCCGTCCTGCCAGATGCGAAGGGTGTTGCCGGTCGACGGGTCGCGCAGTGTGCTGCGGACGAGCTTGTCGGCCGAGGGGGCATTGTCGGCATAGCAGCAGTCGAGCACGGCCTTGCCGATCGGTCTTGCAATGCTGAAGTCCTGCTCCGGATGTTCGCCGAGCGGCGCCCGCGCCGCGTCGCCCGCCAGCGGAATCAGGGCATCGTCGGTGAGGATCAGCTGCGCCGCGGGGACCTTGAGTTCGAGCGCATCGATGCCGGCATCGCCAAGGCGGAAATAGGGGTGCCAGCCGAGCGTCACCGGCGCGTCCTGGTTGCCGACGTTGGCCGCACTCAGGAACAGTGACAGACCGCTTGCCGACAGATTGACCTTCAGCCGCAGCGAGATGGCGAAGGGATAGCCGGCAAAGGCGCCGGGACGGATCGCCTCGCAGCCGAACAGCACCGACGCGCCATCGGGGCCTTCCTCGATGTGCAAGGGCAGGAAGTCGAGCGTGCGTGCGAGGCCGTGGTAGATCAGCCGCGCATCGCCCTCGGCACCGGGCATGAGGTCGTGGTCGACGCCGTCGAAGCGGTAACGCGCGTCCGCGATGCGGTTCTGGAAGGGCGCCATCAAGCCGTTGCGCACCCCATGCTGGCTGCTGAGCTCTGCCGCGGACTGATAGCCGTCGATGAGTTGGAGCAGGCCGTCGGCGGTGCGCACCCGCCAGTCGAGCAGGGTCGCGCCCTGCAGTGCGAACACCGCCTCGGTGCTACCGGCCCGATCTGCCAGCCTCAGCGCGTCGATGCCGCGAAAACGCTCGCGGCTCACGTCAAAGCCGAGCTGCCGGACGGCGGCGGGCTGTGTCGTCACTGTGTTCAGGCCTTTGCTTGCGGGGCCGGGCGTAGCGCCGCGGCGGCGCGGGCCAGCGCGGTGATGGCGTCCCAGTTGCCGGCGCGCACCAGCTCGGCCGGGCACAGCCACGAGCCACCCACGCAGGCCACGTTGGGCAGCGCCAGGAAGGCCGGGGCGCTGGCCGCGTCGATGCCGCCGGTGGGGCAGAAGCGGGCCTGCGGGAAGGGGCCGCCCATGGCCTTGAGCATGGCCATGCCGCCGGCCTGGGCCGCCGGGAAGAGCTTGAAGGTGTCGAAGCCGGCGTCCATCGCGGTGATCACGTCGGAGGGGGTCATCACCGCCGGCAGGAAGGGAATCGGCGAGGTGCGGGCCGCCTCGAGCAGCGCCGGCGAGGCGCCCGGGCTGATCGCGAAGACGGCGCCGGCCTTGGCCGCCGCGTCGAGGTCGGCGGCGCTCAGCACGGTGCCGGCGCCGAGCAGCGCCTCGGGCACTTCGGCGGCGATGGCGCGCATGCACTCGAGCGCGACCGGGGTGCGCAGGGTCACTTCGAGCACCCGGATGCCACCGGCCACCAGGGCACGGGCCAGCGGCACGGCATGGGCCACCTCTTCGAGAACGATCACCGGCATCACCGGGCTGGCGGCCAGAACGGAACGGATATCCACTTGCAGTCTCCTTGGGG